>NZ_LYMM01000021.1 GCF_002896965.1 Novosphingobium guangzhouense | reverse complement strand
GGAGCCACTGCTGCAGGCGCGGCGACGACCGGAGCGGGCGCGGGCTGCGGGGCCGGGTTCGCGGGCTTGAGGTCTGCCGGGCCGGTGCGGGCCGAATCCATCGACCACAGCGTCAGCCCGCCCAGCGCCGCCACGATCAGCACCCCGGCGGCAAGGCCAAGGCCGTCCCCCTTCTTGCGCTGCGACACTTGCGGCAGGACGTTGCGAGTGGCCAGATCGATGACCTGCGCCCCTTCGCCGTCACGCGGATCGGTGGCGGCATCGGCAGCGAAACGCTCGCGGAAAGCCGAATTGGACGATGAGTTCGGCGCCATGGATCAGTTCCCCTGCGAAGTGGGTGCGGTTGCGGGAGCAGCGGTGGACGCGGGCGAATTGGCCGCAACCGTCGGCGCGGCAGCCGGAGCGACGGGCGCCGTGGGCTGTGCTGCGGGTTGAGGCGTTACCTGGGGCCGGACCGGACGCGAAGCCAGCGGCTGCGCGTTGACCAGTTCCGCCTTGGCCTTGCCCGAACGCAGGATCAGCGTATCGGGCACATCGTCGATCACGATCGTCGCGCCGCGCACGGCGTAGTTGACCGGGCCTTCATCGCCCTTCTCGTTGGTGACGAGGATCGCGGGCACCGAAGTCTGTTCGGGCCACAGAAGATAGGTCGACTGGCCATCGTCATAGATGCGGGCGGGCAGCAGCTTGTCCGGCCCCACGCGCTTCCATGCGAAGTTGAGCGCGGCGGGATCGGCGGGCACGGCCGAAGGATCGCCCGATGCCAGCGCGGCCTCCGATGCGTCCAGCCCGACAACGGCGGGGCCGGCCTGCGGCCTGGGTTCATCCTTGTAGGTGAAGCGCAGCATGTAGAGCGGGCGCGCCTTGGTGGAGGCGACAAGGTCGAAGAAATAGGTGTGGCGGTTTGTCACCACCGTCATGTTGGTGCGGGCGCTTGCTTCCAGCGGCTTCACGAAGAGCAGGTCGGCGCGCTTGTTCGGCGTGATCTGCCAGGCCTGCGAATCGCCGACGGCGACGTTCTCGATCGCCTCGCCGTCACCGAAGGCGATGGTTGCCTGAACGCCGGCCTTGCCGTCGATGCGGACGACCTCGTTCTCGCTGAAGGCATGGGCCACAAGACGGTCATCCGCCCTTGCAGGGATGGCGGAGCCCAGAAGGCTGCCGGCCAGAAGGCTGCCAAGCGCGGCTTTGCGCAAGGTTGCGCGGGTCATCGTGTCTTCTCCTTCGCCGGCAATCTGCCGGTGTCGTTCGATGCGCTGCGGAACCGGCTGCCGATCCCCTTGGCGCGCGTGGACGAATCGCTTGCGCGCAAGGGTTCGATTCCCCCGCCCGCGATTTGCGTTACCACGGTTCGACGGTCGCTTGAACGGATTGCGCCATCGCCGCCCGCCGCCGAAGCGCCTGCCGCAGCAGCGGCGGCCGAAACGGTGGAAGTGCGGCTCTGATACGCGGATACCGAAGGCGCCGGGGCCGTGGCGACAGGGGCCGGAGCGGCGCCGTGGCCCTGCGGGGCGTCACGCTCGCGCTCGGACGTGCCGAGGCCGAAGACCTGCCAGCCGGTCACCATCGTCGCGGCGACTTTCACCACCATGACCATCAGCGCGACATGGACAGAGGCGACAAGGAAGAACGCCATCGCGCCGCGCCCGTCGATCTCGCCCGCATTGGCACCTTCGACGAGGCCCGAGATGATCGGCACCAGCAGTTCCAGCGTGATCCCGCCGCCCAGCACCACGAACAGCGGCGTGATCGCGGTCAGCACTACCCCGCGCAGCCAGCCTGCGGTCAGCCCGCGCGTACCGCCGAACAGCGCCATCACGACGAAGATCGGGCCAAGCGCCAGCAGTACGGCCAGCGCGATGCGCGCGGTCAGCAGCACGCCCACGGTGCCCAGCAGCAGCAGCAGCGCGCCCATCCACATGACGCTTTCAGGGGTGAACAGTCCGCCTGCGCCCTTGGTGGCGATGGCCGCACCGGCGGCGCCTGCGGCTCCATCTGCGCCGTCCTTGGACGCCTGCGCCCCTTGCGAGGTAGCTTCGGAAATCTGGTTGATCGCCGAAAAGACGATGTCGATGCGGTCGCCGAACAGCTGCGTGGCCGATCCCTTCGCCCCCATCAGCAGGCCCGCGATCCAGTCCGGTCCGCCGATGGCAAGGTTCCAGACCACGCCCTGATAGGCGACCCAGCTGGTCGCGAAAGTCAGCACCACGCCAAGGCGCAACATGCGCGGGGAAAGCGCCGAGATGCCAAGGCTGGAACGCCCCGTCAGCAGTGAGAACGCGAAGAACGCGATGTAAAGCGTCAGGACGATCGTGAGCACCGGGGCCATAGCCCCCCCTGCTCCGAACAACCGCCCGAAAGCGCCCGCCGCCATCTCGTTCGCAACGCAATCGACCGCGCGCAGCGCCGGGGCGACCCCGGCGGAGGCATATTCGGTAAGCTGTTCGCAGGCGTTGGCCATGAGGTTTACTCCGCCGCCGCCGTCCAGGGGCCGTCTTCGTCCATCTCGCCCCATTCGTCGCTGGGCCACTGCATCCCGGTCAGCACCGGATACCAGCTTTCGGGCGCATCGCCGTAGCGTTCGCGCAGGGTGTCGAGCTTGCGCACCGTGCTTTCGCGGCCGGACAGCACGGTCAGCACTTCGGGCATCCCCGATAGATCAAGGCGCACCACGACCGAGGAATCCGACTGGCGGATCAGGAAGCAGCGCGAATGGGCGGGCAGCGTGCGGATCACGTCCAGTTCGTGGTGCGAAAGGCCGAAGCCCTCGCAGTAATCCTCGGCCCGCGCGCGCGAATTGGGCATGAACACCATGGTCGCGGTCTGTTCGACAAGGGCCGTGGCGATCTTGGAATCGAGCGCATCGCGGGCGGACTGCGTCGCGAAGCCGACCAGCGCGTTGCGCTTGCGCAGGGTCTTGAGCCAGTCGCGGATGCGGGCGGCGAAGACTTCATCGTCCAGCGCCTTCCAGCCTTCGTCGATCAGGATCATCGTCGGCTCACCGTCAAGGCGCTCGTCGATGCGGTGGAACAGGTACATCATGACCGGCGTGCGCAGGCGCGGGCTTTCCAGCAGCGCAGTCATGTCGAAGCCCAGAACCCGCTGCGACAGGTCAAGCCGGTCGTGCTGGTTGTCGAACAGCCAGCCATGCTCGCCGCCCTGCAGCCATGCATCGAGGCGCGAGGCCAGATCGCCCGGCTCGGGGCGGCGCGCGCCCGCCAGCAGTTCGCGGAAGTGCGAAAGGCGGCGCAGCGACGAGTCGTTGTGATAGGCCGCATCGACCGCGCCCGCGATCGTGGACAGCTCTTCCGGTCCCTTCGCGGCCAGCAGTACGCCCAGCCAGTCACGCAGGAAGGCGCGGTTGGCGGCGGTATCGGGCAGCGCCAGCGGATTGAAGCCGGTCGGATGGCCCGCCGCCACGCGGCTGTAAGTGCCGCCGATCCCGCGCAGGAACACTTCTGCGCCGCGATCCTTGTCGAACAGGATCGTGCGCGGAGCAAACTTCTGCGCCTGCGCGGCCAGGAAGTTCATGACCACCGTCTTGCCGGAACCCGACGGACCGATGACAGTGAAATTACCAAGGTCGCCCTGGTGGAAGTTGAAGAAGAACGGCGTCGAACTGGTGGTCGACAGCAGCGTCACCGCATCGCCCCAGTGATTGCCGCTCGCCTGACCCATCGCGAAACCGTGCAAGGACCCGAAGCAGGCCATGTTGGCGCTGGAAATCAGCGCGCGGCGCACGATGAAGCTCTCGTTACCGGGGAACTGGCCCCAGAACGCAGGCTCAAGGTTCACTTCCTCGCGCACCGCAACCGCGCCGGCATCAGCCAGAGCAGCCGCGCACATCGCGGTCACTTCATCCAGCGCATCCAGCGAATCGGCGCGGACGAGCACGGACAGGTGGTGATCCCCGAAGCCGACAGAGCCGGTGCCCAGCGCATCGCGCGCCGAAGACATCTCGCGGCGCTCCGCAACGGCTTCCTCGTCGGCGCTGCGCAGGCGGCGGATCGAAAGGTCGATGCGTTCGCGGGCGATCTGGCGATCGGCCGGGGCGTAAGTCTCGGTCAGCACCAGTTCGCAGGGCAGGCGCAGCAGCGCATCGGTCAGGCCCGGCGCGGTCGAATCGGGGTAGTCCTTGAGGCTCACGATCGAACCGAAGGTGCCGCCGGTCGCCCCGCGCAGTTCCAGCGCGTCCATGCCGAAGCTGGCACGGCGATAGGGCAGCATGTGGCCAAGGTCCGTCTCTTCAGACGGGCGGCGCACCGGGCGCATTTCGCCGTTGTAGAGCGCCGAAAGCAGTTCCAGCACTTCCGAGCAGCGGCCTGCCTGTGCCTCGTAATCGCCCAGAAGGCGCGCCCCATAGGCGCCCAGCGAGGCGACCATGGCCGATGCCGCAGCCCGAAGCGCGCGGATATCCGCCGGGTCGGCCTCTGCGGCCTCGCCGCCCTTGGCCGAAGCGCTCTTCATGAAGCGCGAAAGCTTGTCCGCCCAGCCCGCCTTGCCCCGCGCGGGGCGGCGAACCAGGGTGATGAACTGGTCGTTGACGAACAACGCGCCCGATCCGGTCCGCGCCCGCCAGCGCGCATCGATGTGTGCGGCCAGCGGATCGTCGAACTGCGCCGCCATCTCGATCTCGACGCGGCGGCGGATCACGTGATGGTAAAGCACGAAGCGCGCATCGAGCGACGAACGCAGCAGCACTTCGCGCGTGGCGACGTGGGCGTTCAGTTCGTCCGTGTCGGCCGTCTCGAAAGCAAGGCCCGGCACCATCAGCGAAAGCATGACCGAACCGTCGCGCAAAAGCACGACGTTGTCGTCCACCAGCCCCGCGTAAGGCAGGCGGTCACCCGCCAGCACTTCCTTCGCGCGTAGCTTCGCCATCTGGCCTTTCAGCGGCGATTTGAAGCTCTTGGCCATAAAAACTGTCGTCCCCCGCGCGCAGTCGTATCAGGGCGCGTAGCTGTTGCAGCCCCAGCGCTGCCAGTTGGCGACGCGGGGGCATTTGCTGACCTTGGCGATCCACAAGTCGAACACGCGCGGCTCTCGCAGGCAGGCAAGATAGCCGATGCCGTGGATCACCAGCATGACCGGCAGCGTCCAGAAGCTCTTGGTGATGAGGAATATCTCGGTCACCAGCGCAAAATTGATGATGAAGAAGCTGTATGTGACGCCCGCGAACATCTGCGGGCGGGTCAGCGCGCGATGGACGGGATAGCGGGCGAGACTCATGCCGGCCTCCCCTCAGCCCACTGCCGCGGACTGGATGCCGGTCACGATCGCACCCGCGCCGAACAGGATGAACACGCCGATGATCACGGTCGCGCCGAAGCGCCAGTTCATCCGGCCGGTCAGCATCATGAAGCCGACGGCCGCCACCGCCATGACGGCAACCGCGGTCGCCACGTTGCCAAGCAGGGTGCCCTGCAGCCACCCCAGCGCGGCCACGATCGGGCCGGAGCCCGCAGGGTCTGCCGCAACGGCCTGCGCCTGCGCCAGCGTCGGCGAAAGCAGCGCCGCGATGGCGCCCGAAATCGAGGAGAAACAGCGCGCAAAGCGGCTGCGAATATGTACCTGTCGAATCACCATGCCCTCCGTATGAGGGCGCAGTGCGCCACGACGATGACAGGTGTGTGACGACAGTGCTGCAAAGCGGTCGTAATTCGCGCGTCAGATGATGGACGCGTTACAGATATGTTACATCAGGCAGGCAGCCACCCGGCTTTATTATTAGGGAGCCGTGGTGGCCGGTGCGACCAGAAGGGAAAAGGGGCGCCCTTTTCACAAGCGCCCCTCAAGCAATCGAAAAAGACCTGTCAGCGCGCGGCGACGGTGCGGCCGGACATGAGCCCGCTGAGCGCGCGGCGGGCCGCATAGCGCGAATCCACCCAGCTGCCGTCGGCAAGCTGAAGGTCGTAGCGGACCGAACTGTTGATCGCGGTGCGATATGCCGCCAGCGCCTTTGCGGTGTCCCCCACCTGGGCATAGGCATAACCAAGGTTGATCAGCGTTGCCGGATCGTTCGACTGCGCTGCGCCGCTGGCCTCAAGCTTGGCCAGCGCGGCCTGCGAACGCCCGGTGGCAAGTTCGGTATAAGCTACATCGATCTGGTCCGCCGAAGGACCGGCGGGAGCAAGCGAAAGAGCCGACTGCCCAAGGAGCACGGCGGCGGTGAGTGCGGTAAGGGACATGTCGAATTCTCCCGTTAAAGCGTTGCGATATGAACACATCGTCGCGCCGAATGCCCGCCCCATCAAGAAAATGACGCAAGTGTCATAAAACTGCAATTTTAGGCGCGGCGCCGCAGATCTCCACGAGTCGCACCCCTGCCATCGCCCTCTCCGCAAGGATTGTCATTTTATGGTCGCATAAGTGAACATAAGTGTCATCCAATTGCCAACAAAGCTTCACGTCCGCCTCATAAATGCCCCTCACGACCTGGCGGAATCGTGCCCGCCGGTTCGGTCCGTTCGACCTGAACAACGTTTGTTCGACCTGAACACGGGGGATTCATCGTGAAGAAGATTTCTGGTCTGCTGCTCATGGGCTGCAGTGCTTTCGCTCTCGCCGGCTGCGGCGCCGACGACATTTCCTCGCCGGGCGCAGGCTCGATCGACGTCGACATCAACAACCCTGCCCCGACCCCCACTCCGACCCCCGGCACCGGCCTGGTCGAAGCGGCATCGGAATGCCCCGGCGCAGCGGCGACCGGCGGCCTGGCGCTCAGCAACGACGGCATCATCACCGGCCCCGAAGGCTCGTGGCGCGTCTGCACCCTGCCTTCGCTGGTGAACGTCAGCTCGACCCTGCCCAAGCAGGCCGGCGTGATCTATCGCCTCAACGGCCGCGTTGACGTGGGCTGCGACGGTGGCTTCGCCGCTCCGACCTCGGCCGCTCCGCGCACCACCTCGACGGTTGCCTGCGGCGGACGTTCGCTTACCGCCGACACCAACGTGACGCTGACCATCGAGCCGGGCGTGATCGTCTATGGCGACAGCACGACCGCCGCTTCCTGGCTGGCCGTCAACCGCGGCAACAAGCTGATCGCCAACGGCACCGCTACCAGCCCGATCATCTTCACCAGCCTGCAGAACGTGCGCGGCTCCAACAACAACGATTCGCAGGGTCAGTGGGGCGGCGTCGTGCTGCTCGGCCGCGGCATCACCACCGACTGCTCGGAAGGCATGGGCACCGTGGCAGGCCAGAACTGCGAACGCGTGACCGAAGGCGCGGCCGACCCGGCCAACTTCGGCGGCCGCGACAACACCTACAACGCGGGCAGCCTGCAGTACGTGCAGATCCGCTTCTCGGGCTACTCGCTGGCTCCGGGCAACGAACTGCAGTCGCTCACGGGCGGCGGCATCGGCACCGGCACCACGCTGGACTACATCCAGTCGGTGAACAGCTCTGACGACGGTTCGGAGTTCTTCGGCGGCGCCATGAACATGAAGCACTACATCGCGGTCAACGCCGACGATGACAGCCTCGACCTCGACACCGGCGTCCAGGCCAACGTGCAGTATGCCCTGCTTCTGCAGAAGGCCAGCGCAGGCGACGCCTTCTTCGAATTCGACAGCAACGGCAACGAAGCCGACACGCCCCGCACGCACATCACGGTCGGCAACTTCACCGCCATCCAGACCGCAGTGGGTTCGGGCAACAGCGGCGACCAGGCCGGCGGCCTCGTGCGCGGCAACGCCGATGCCACCTTCCTCAACGGCGTGATCTACACCCCCGACAACGAATGCCTTCGCGTCAACGGTTCGGCCCCGGCCGGCACCGACGCCGCTTCGCTGGCAGCGCACTCGGTGGTCATGACCTGCGGCGGCGATACTCCGGTCCTCGGCACGGGTTCGCTCGATAACGCGGAGGCAGCTGCCCAGTTCAACGCCGGCACCAACAACAACGCCACCTTCACCTCGACCCTGACGAGCACGTTCGTCAACGGCGCGGGCGAAGGCGCGGTGACGCCGTTCACCAACTATGCCAGCCTGAACACCCAGGGCCAGACCAACATCTCCAGCTTCTTCACGACCGAAACCTACATCGGTGCGGTCGAGAACAGCTCGGACCTGTGGTTCCGTGGCTGGACCTGCGACACCACCAACGTGAGCTTCGGATCGAACAGCGCCTGCACCGCGCTGCCCACCACCTGATCCGGCCGCCCGCACAGTAACGACAGGGGGGCGGTCCAAGCTGGCCGCCCCCCTGTTCGCATCCGATACATGTTCCAGGGGGACATATCATGATCAAGCCGCGGCTCGTCTCGCTGCTGCTCTCCACTGCCATGCTCGCACCGACCGCGGCGTGGGCGCAGGACAGCACTTCCGCTCCCGCCTCCGGCAACGTTGGCGCCACTCCTACTGAAACCGTCGATGACACCACCACGCAGGAAGAGGCGCCCGACGTCTCGATCCCCGGCGGCGCGATCATCGTCACCGGCCAGCGCAACCGCAACGTCGAGCGCGTGGCCCCGCAAGTCGTCTCGGTCCTTTCGAGCGAGCAGATCGCCCGCACCGGCGAAGGCGACATCGCCGGCGCGCTGGGCCGCGTCACCGGCCTTTCGGTGGTCGGCAACGGCTATGTCTACGTGCGCGGCCTTGGCGACCGTTACTCGCTGGCGCTGCTCAACGGTTCGCCGCTGCCCAGCCCCGAGCCGCTCAAGCGCGTGGTTCCGCTCGACCTGTTCCCCACCAGCATGATTGCATCGTCGCTGGTGCAGAAGAGCTATTCCACCAACTTCCCCGGCGAATTCGGCGGCGGCGTCATCAACCTGACGACCAAGTCGATCCCCGAAGAAAGCTTCCTCACCATCGGCGGCGGCATCGGCTGGGATACCGAATCCACCAACCAGATGGGCTATACCTATTACGGCGGCAAGCACGACTGGACCGGTTACGACAACGGCAACCGCTCGCTTCCTTCGGAGCTCAAGTCCTACCTGGACGGCGATACCGTGATGGGTTCGACCAGCGATCAGGCCAAGGCGATCGGCAGCACGCTGTTCCGTGGCCGCAATTCGGTGGTGCAGCGCGTCGACAAGATGCAGCCGAACTTCTCGGCCGACATTTCGGCGGGCACCAAGTTCGAAGTCCGTGGCGCCACGCTGGGCGTGATCGCCGCCGCCGGCTATTCGAACAAGACCCAGACGCGTGACGCGATCCAGCAGCTGACCCAGGGCCAGACCGCCAATCCGGACCAGCTGTGGGAAGATTATCGCACCGTCAGCACCGACAACCGCATCGTCGTCAACGGCATGCTGGGCCTGGGGCTGGAGTGGGACGACAACTCGATCCGCTGGACCAACGTGTACATCCACGACACCAGCAAGTTCACGCGCCTGCGCAACGGCCATCAGGAAAGCAACCAGTCGGTCGACTTCATCTCGCAGAAGACCGCCTGGTACGAACGCGCGCTGATCGATTCGCAGCTGACCGGCGAATTCAAGCCTGACGACAAGACCACCATCGACGTGCGCGCCGGTTTCGCGAACTCGAAGCGCCTTGCGCCCTTCGAAATCGATACCGAATACGTGCGGACCAATGACGGCACCCAGTTCGGCAGCAACTTCGTCAACACGATGGGCACCGGCGCGGTCGATCCCACCACGATCAGCTTCTCGCGCCTGAGCGAAGACGTCTGGTCAGCAGGCGCGGACGTCTCGCACGAGTTCTTCACCGGCTGGCGCGGCACGGCGGGCTATGCCTTCCAGCTCAACCGCCGCAGCAACACCAACCGCCAGTTCGGTGTCTACGCCAGCGGCGACCAGAACCTGATCCAGGCGTTCGGCATGCTGCGTCTCGACGTGCTGCTGCAGCCGGGTATGTGGTATCTGAACGAGACGGCGGGCGTTAACTACAACCTCGAACTGCGCGACCTGACCGCCAACGTCGGCCAGTTCGATGCCCGCCTGCTCAACCATGCGTTCTACGGCAAGGTCGACGGGCAGATCACCGACGCGCTTTCGATCGATGCCGGCGTTCGCTGGGAATACGCGGACCAGTCCACGATCCTGCGCCCGGTGGGCGGCACCTCGACGCCGACGACCTCGCTCAAGAACGAATACTTCCTGCCCGCCCTCACGCTCACTTACGAGATCGAGCCGGGCATGCAGGTGCGCGTCAACGGATCGAAGACGATCGCCCGCCCGCAGTTCCGCGAGCTGGTGTACCAGAACTTCTTCGACCCCGACAGCAACCGTACCTATCGCGGCAACCCCTTCCTGAAGGACAGCGAACTGTCCAACGCCGAAGCCCGCTTCGAATGGTACTTCGCGCGTGACGAGAAACTCTCGCTCGGCGGGTTCTACAAGCACATCAAGAACCCGATCGAATCGATCCTGGCAGGGTCGGAAAGCTTCGTGACGACCTATGCCAACGCCCCGGCGGCAGACCTCTACGGCGGCGAACTGGAAGTGCAGAAGTATGTGTACCTCGACAAGATGGGCGGATCGTTCTTCGAAAACCGTCGCCTCGTCCTGATCGGCAACTACACGTACACCAAGTCGAAGCTGAAGGTCGGTGCCGAAGACACCACCGCGATCTACGGCGCATCGACCACGCAGTACGCGGCGGACTTCTTCCGTGACGGCGCCCCGCTGACCGGCCAGTCGGAGCACATCGCGAACCTGCAGATCGGCATGGAAGATACCAGCAAGCTGTCACAGCAGACGATCCTGCTGACTTACGCCAGCAAGCGTTCCGTCAGCCGCGGCCTGACCGGCACGATCCGCCAGCCCGACGTGATCGAATACCCCGGCCTGCGCGTCGACGTGGTGCTGCGCCAGGGCTTCGAGATCGGCGGCAAGCAGATCGAGCTGAAGGCCGAAGGCCGCAACCTCACGGGGCGCAAGCACCTCGAATATCAAACCTTCGAGGACGGCCGCGTGGACTTCAACACTTACGACCTGGGCCGCGTGTTCTCACTCTCGGCGTCGCTCACTTTCTAAGCCGTCTTTTCCGGGGAGGCTCCTGCCCTCCCGACGGCAAACTTACGGGCCCGGTCCTTTGCGACCGGGCCTTTCTTTTTGCGCTTCCCAAAGCCGCCGGACACGCGTAGACGCCGGCCCGTCATCTGGGGAGTAGCCGCCCGCAACCTTGCGGGACCTGCCGTCAACACACTTGGCTGAGAAGCCATGGCGCGCAGGAGGACGTTTTTGAACGTCCGGGCGAGACCAATGACGCATGGCGGTTTCGCTCGGCCGGGCGGATTCCGTGTGCGTCGTTGCGTTTCGTGTCCGCCCGGCCCCGGAGTATCCAAGTGGAAGCCCTGCTCACATCGACCGCCGTGGTCGCGCTTGCCGAGATCGGCGACAAGACCCAGCTGCTCGCCATCGTCCTTGCCACGCGTTTCAGGCGTCCCTGGCCGATCGTGGCGGGCATCTTCGTCGCCACCATCGCCAATCATTTCCTGGCGGCGCTGGTGGGCGAACAGGCGGCCGCGTTCCTCGATGGGCGCTGGTTCCGCTACCTCGTCGCCGCCAGCTTCATCGTGATGGCGGGCTGGACGCTGATCCCGGACAAGTTCGACGAGGACGAAGAAGCCCGCCCCAGCCGCTTCGGACCCTTCGTGGCGACCGCGATCGCGTTCTTCCTGGTGGAGATGGGCGACAAGACCCAGCTTGCCACGATCGCGCTGGGCGCCCGGTTCCAGAGCGTGGTGCCGGTCATGATGGGCACCACAATCGGCATGATGCTGGCGAACGTGCCCGCCGTGTTCCTCGGCAACGAACTGATCAAGCGCGTGCCGCTGAACGTGGTGCGCACGGTGGCGGCGCTGCTGTTCCTGGTGATCGGGCTGTGGCTGCTGGCGCAGACGGCGGGCTGGATCGGCTGAAACGAAAAGGGGCCGCTCGATGGCGGCCCCTTTCCTGTTTGCAGCGATGGATGAACCTCAGGCCACGTCCATCGCATAACCCGCAGCGCGCACGGTTCGGATGGGATCGGTGTCGCCGTCGCGGTTGATCGCCTTGCGCAAACGGCGGATGTGGACGTCCACGGTGCGCTCGTCGATGTCGGAATCCATGCCCCAGACCCCGTCGAGGATCTGCTGGCGCGAAACCACGCGGTTGGGGCGTTCCATGAAGTAGCGCAGCAGGCGGAACTCGGTGGGGCCAAGGTGCAGCGCCTCTCCGCCGCGACGGACGCGGTGGCTGGTGGCGTCCAGTTCGATATCGCCCCACGACAGCACGCTGCCCGCCAGCGACGGGCGCGAGCGGCGCAGCAGCGCCTCGATCCGGGCCATCAGTTCACGCGGGGAGAACGGCTTGGTGACATAGTCATCCGCGCCGGTCTTGAGACCGCGGATCATGTCCTCTTCCTCGCCGCGCGCGGTCAGCATGATGATGGGGACCGACGCGGTCTCCTTGTCCTTGCGCAGCTGGCGGCAGACCTCGATGCCCGGCACCTGCTCGATCATCCAGTCAAGGACGATGGCGTCGGGGGTCTGCTCGCGCACCATGACCAGCGCTTCCTCGCCATCGGGCGTGGAGCGCACGTCGTAACCCTCGGCCGACAGGTTCCAGGTCAGCAGTTCGCTGAGCGCAACGTCGTCCTCGACGACGAGGATCGAGGCCGCGCTCACGACAGCATGCCCGAAGAAGTGTCGTCGGTCAGCGAATCGCGTTCGGTGCAGTATTCGCCAGTCGCCGCGTAATAGACCATCTCGGCCACGTTGGTGGCGTGATCGCCGATACGTTCGAGGTTGCGGGCGATGAACAGCAGCTGGGCGGCGCTGGTGATGGTCGCCGGGTTTTCCATCATGTGGGTCAGCAGCGAACGGAACAGCGTGTTGTAGAACTGGTCCAGCTTCTGGTCGCGCTTGATCACCTCGACAGCCAGCGTCGCATCGCGCGAACCGTAGGCGTTGAGCACGTCGCGCACCATCGATTCGGCGATCTCGGCCATCGTCGGCACCAGCGTCACCGGATCGATCTTCATGCGCCCTTCCAGCGCATTCACGCGCTTGGCGATGTTCTTGGCATAATCACCGATGCGCTCGATCACGCCCGAGATCTTGAGCGCGGCGATGACGTCGCGAAGATCGTCCGCCATCGGCGCGCGCAGGGCGATGGTGCGCACGGCAAGGCGGTCCACTTCGGCCTCCAGCGCATCGAGGCGGGCGTCCGCGGCGACGACCTGTGCGGCCAGTTCCTCGTCATGATGGACGAGCGCGGTGATGGCGTCGCGGATGGCGACTTCGGCGAGGCCGCCCATTTCGGCGACGAGGCCGCGAAGCTGCCCGATTTCGCTGTCGAAGGCCTTGACGGTATGATCGACCATGACGTTTTCCCTGTCAGTTCACCGATCAGCCGTAGCGGCCGGTGATGTAGTCCTTGGTGCGCGTTTCGCGCGGATTGGTGAAGATCTGGTCGGTTTCGCCATATTCCACCATGCTGCCCAAGTGGAAGAAGGCGGTCCGCTGCGACACGCGGGCCGCCTGCTGCATCGAGTGGGTGACGATGACGATGGCGAAGCTTTCCTTCAGTTCGTCGATCAGTTCCTCGATGCGCGCGGTGGCTATCGGGTCGAGCGCGGAGCACGGCTCGTCCATCAGGATGACCTCCGGGCTGACGGCAATGGCGCGCGCGATGCACAGGCGCTGCTGCTGGCCGCCCGAAAGCGCGGTGCCTGCGTCGTTGAGGCGATCCTTCACCTCTTCCCACAGGCCCGCCTTGGTCAGCGCGTTCTCGACGATCCGGTCCATGTCCGACTTCGCGCTGGCAAGGCCATGGATGCGCGGGCCATAGGCGATGTTCTCGTAGATCGACTTGGGGAACGGGTTGGGCTTCTGGAACACCATGCCGACGCGGGCGCGCAGCGCGACCGAGTCCATGCTGGGTGCGTAGATGTCCTCACCGTCGAGCAGGATCTGACCGTCGACGCGGGCGCCGGCGATCGTATCGTTCATGCGGTTGAGTGTACGCAGGAACGTCGACTTGCCGCAGCCCGACGGGCCGATGAAGGCAGTGACGATGCCGTTGTCGATGTCGATGGATACGTCGTTGATCGCCTTCTTCTGTCCGTAGAAGACGTCGACGTTGCGAGCCGCGATTTTGGCGGATGTGATGTTTGCTTCGGTCATGTCCCTACCAGCGGACTTCGAATTTGTTGCGAAGGTAAATCGCGATGCCGTTCATGGCGAGCAGGAAGACCAGCAGCACGATGATGGCGGCGGAAGTGTTCTGGACGAAAGCCTTGTCGATTTCGTCAGACCACAGGAAGATCTGCATCGGCAGCACGCTCGACGGGGCGGTCAGGCTGTCGGGCGGGGTGACGACGAAGGCGCGCATGCCGATCATCAGCAGCGGCGCGGTTTCACCCAGCGCGCGGGCCATGCCGATGATGGTGCCGGTCAGGATGCCCGGCAGCGCAAGCGGCAGGACGTGATGGAACGTCGTCTGCACCTTGCTGGCGCCGATGCCGTAGGCGGCCTCGCGGATGGAGGGCGGCACCGCCTTGATCGCGTTGCGGCCGGAGATGACGATGACCGGCATCGTCATCAGCGCCAGCGTCAGGCCACCGACCAGCGGCGAGGAGCGCGGCATCTGGAAAGTGTTGATGAACACCGCCAGGCCCAGCAGGCCGAAAATGATCGACGGCACGGCGGCCAGGTTGTTGATCGAAACCTCGACCCACTCGATCCACTTCTTCTTCGGCGCGAACTCTTCCAGATAGATCGCGGCAAGCACGCCCATCGGGAAGCTGAGCAGCAGCGTCACCAGCATGGTCAGCAGCGAACCCTTGGCCGCGCCCCATACGCCTGCGGTGCTGGCATCGGTAGAGTCCGAACCCGAAAGGAAGTCCCAGTCGAGACCGCCCAGTCCGTTCTTGAGCATGATCACCAGCAGCAGCGCCAGGAACCCAAGGCTCAGCACGATCGCGGCAAGGCCGATGAACTTGAACCGCTTTTCCGCGGCGTGGCGCTTCGCAAGGCGGCGGACCGCCTCGGGCGAATTCCAGTCTGACTTACTCATAGGCTTCGCGGAACCGCTTCACGACGCGCAGGGCGACGATGTTGAGGATGAGGGTGACGATGAAGAGCACCAAACCCAGCGCGAAGGCCGACAGCGTCTTGGGGCTGTTGAACTCCTGGTCGCCGGTCAGCATCTGCACGATCTGATAAGTCACGGTCGTCATCGAGGCGAAGGGGTTCGCCGAAAGGTTGGCGGCGGCGCCTGCGGCCATGACGACGATCATCGTCTCGCCGATGGCGCGGCTGATCGCCAGCATCACGCCCGCGACGATGCCCGGCAGTGCTGCGGGAAGCAGCACCTTCTTGATCGTTTCCGACCGGGTGGCGCCCAGCGCCAGCGAACCGTCGCTCATCGCGCGGGGCACGGCAGCCAGCGCATCGTCGGCCATGGAGGAGACGAACGGGATGATCATCACGCCCATCACGAGGCCGGCGGCCAGCGCGCTTTCGGTCGAAGGATTGACCATGCCGATCGATGCGGCGAAATCGCGGATGAAAGGCGCAACCGTCAGCGCGGCAAAGTAGCCGTAGACCACGGTGGGGATGCCCGCCAGGATCTCCAGCATCGGCTTCACCCACTTGCGCACATCGCGCGTGGCGTACTGCGTCAGGTAGATCGCGCTCATCAGGCCCAGCGGGATCGCCACGATCATGGCGATGATCGCGCCGATGTAGATCGTGCCCCAGAACAGCGGCACTGCGCCGAAGTTGTTGTCGATGTTGTCGCCCATGGTGCTTGCGGGCGACCAGTGGGTGCCGGTGAGGAAGGCGATCGGCGACACGTCCTTGAAGAACATGCCCGCTTCGAACACCAGCGAGGCGACAATCCCGAAAGTCGTCAGGATCGCCAGCAGCGATGCCGCCAGCAGGACACCAAGGACCAGCCGCTCCACATAAGTACGCGCGCGGAAGTCCGGGCGGATGCGGGTGAAGCCGAAGGCGCCGCCCGCGAAGGCGACGATCAGCACGATCACCGCCCCCATCAGCCCGAACTTGACCTGTGCCTGCCGGAACGGCTCGACCAGACGCTGCGCTTCAGGGTTGAAGGCGACGGCGCTGGGGTCGGCAGCGATCGTATGTGCTTCGGCGACGATTGCGCCCAGCTGGAAGGGGTCGGTCGGCAGGCCCTGCGCTGCGGGGCTGGCGAAGACGGTGCCTTCGACAAGGCCCGGCATCACCGCCTGCCACACCAGCCATGCGACCAGCGCCGGGACGACGATCCACAGCGCCAGGTGCCAGCCGTGGTAGCCGGGCATCGAGTGCATCGAGCCCCGGCCCTTGTACAGCAGCCGGGCCCGTCCGCGCGCGGCGAACCAGCCGACCAGGCCGAGGCCGAAGACGGCCAGAAGAACTCCGGTAAGTATCATGACTGGCCGCCAACCCCTTTGTGTTCAGGCCATTTTCCGCAGGTGCTTACTTCAGCTCGGCAGGATCGAGCGGGGTCATGTTCGCGACGATTTCGGCGCTCTTCTTGCGCACGTCCTCAGGCGCGATGACCATGCCCTTCTTCTGCAGAAGGCCGTCCGTGCCCCATGCCTTGACCCATTCCGCGACGTAGCCCTGCAGGCTCTTGATCGGGCCAAGGTGCTGCTTCTTCACGTAGATGTAGAGCGGGCGCGCGCCGGGGTACGAATAGTCCGAGATGGTCGCGTAAGTGGGGGTCACGCCCGACATCGGGATGCCCTTCAGGCTCTCGGGGTTTTCTTCGAGGAACGAGTAACCGAAGATGCCGATGGCCTTGGCGTTCTGCGAGATCTTCTGGACGATGAGGTTGTCGTTCTCACCGGCATCGACGTAGGGGCCATCTTCACGGATATCGTGGCAGATCGCCTCGTACTTGTTCTTGTCGCTGTCCTTGAGCGCAGCGGTTGCCGCGTCGGTCTTGCAGCCGGCTTCGAGGATCAGTTCCTTGAGCGCATCGCGCGTGCCCGAAGTCGACGGCGGGCCGTAAACGAGGATCGGTTCGGCCGGGAGCGACGGGTTGACGTCCTTCCAGGTCTTGGCGGTGTTCGGCTTGCCATAAGGGTTCGCCGCAAGCGCCTTGTAGATGTCGTTCGGCGTCAGCTGGAAGCCGGGGCCGCTCTTCGATTCGGCGAAGGCGATGCCGTCGATGCCGACCTGGATCTCGACGATCTCCTTGACGCCGTTCTTCTGGCATTCCTCATACTCGGACTTCTTGATCCGGCGCGAGGCGTCCTCGATGTCAGGGTGCTGCGCGCCGACGCCGGCGCAGAACAGCTTCATGCCCGCGCCCGTGCCCGTGGCTTCGATGACGGGCGACTTCACGCCCGCCGCCTTGGCGTAGCCTTCGGCAACCGCAGTGGCGAAGGGGTACACGGTGGAAGAGCCCACCGCGCGCACGAAATCGCGCGATCCAGCGGCCGAGCCACCCGAACCACCGCAGGCGCTGAGAGCGACCACCGAAGCCGCGGCGAAAATGAAAGTCTTGGTCGAACGCATTGGTAAACCCCCTTGGGCTTCTATCTTGGGACGCCCCTATTGGGCTTCGATGACACTTCCATGACGAAAACATGACATCGTCGGGTGTCCCCGTAAAATTGTCCGGGAAAGAGACGCCGCCGGCACCCTCATCCCGCCATGAACAAGCGGGTTCGCCCCGCCCTTCAGATACATGCGTTTGGCGTGCGGTCTACGATTCGCCGGATCGGATGGCAAGCGCATCCACGGCCGCATTGCGCGGCTGCCCGTAGCTTACGGCGTAAACCTCATGAAATTGGCCAACCATCATGTTGCCGTCATGATTCTGTAACGTTTCCGTACCGCAACTTACCGTATAAAGCGCAATTGCCGCCGCATCAGACGCCGGACCGGGTGAGGATGTCCCAGAAGTGTCATTTTACCGTCATTTTGAGGTCATACTGGCCACCCGCAAGACGCTCCATTCCTTGCGAGAGACGCCGATACCAATGCGTACATGTGTTGCCCGGACCGCCACAGCCGTATTCCTGACCACGACTGCCCTGACCACGATGGCCGCGCCTGCCTTCGCGCAGTCGGCAAGCGGGCAACCGCTCAGCGGGCAGGAAGCCGATGCCCTGCGCGCCGAAGTCCGCGAACTTCGTTCACGACTGGAAGCTCTGGAAAGCCGCCTTGGGGCAAGTACCCCAGCGCCGCTGGCGGCAGCCGCTGCGCCCGGCACGCCTGCCTCCCCCGCCCCGGCAGCCGTGGCCGCTGCCGCTGCCGCAGACACGGCGAAGAAGCCCGCAGACGAGACTGCCATCGCCTGGAAAGGCAGCCCGCAGTTCACGCAGGGCGGCAAGGCGTTCAAGGTCAAGGGCCGCATTCAGGCAGATGCCAGCTTCGTTTCCGCACCGAAGGGGCTGGAGGACCGGGGCCTTGGCTTCACCAGCGAGATGCGCCGCCTGCGCCTTGGCGGCGAGGGTTCGCTGGCGAAGAACCTTTCGTACAAGCTGGAGTTCGAACTTTCCGACAACGCCGTCGATCTGGTCGACACGTTCATCACGTACAAGAACGGACCGTGGCAGGTGCAGCTGGGTAACCAGAACGCCTTCTGGTCGCTCGACGAACTGACCGGCGATACGTCCGGCAGCGTGATGGAGCGCGCCGCCTTCACCGACGCCTTCAATTTCGAGCGCCGCCTTGGCCTTGGCGCGCAATACACCAGAGGTCCACTGATGGCGCAGCTGGGCGTGTTCACCGACGATCCAAGCTCGCTCGCCAATTCGAGCGACGGGGTGAACGGCGGGGACGAGAACAACAGCTATTCCATCGACGGCCGGCTGGTTTTCGCGCCCAGACTGGGCGACGTCCAGCTGCACCTTGCAGGCTCCGCGCACTGGCGACGCCTTGGCCGCCTTGCCGATTCGAGCACGCGCTATCGCCAGCGCCCTTACGCCCACGGCACCAACACCCGGCTGATCGGCACGCCTGCGATGACCGTCGAGGACGAGACGATGTACGGCGCGGAAGTGGCCGCGATTTCCGGCCGCTGGTGGGGCGTGGCGGAATACTACCACCTTGCCGCCGACCGCGTGGGCCTGTCGACCGTGGGCTTCCAGGGCGCTTACGGCGAAGTCGGCTATTTCCTGACCGGCGGCGATTCGCGCGGATACAAGGGCGGCATCTTCACCACCAATGCCCCCGCGCATCCGCTTGACAAGGATGGCCCCGGATCGATCCAGGTAGCCCTGCGGTACGACTGGCTGGACCTCAACGACCGCGACATTCGCGGCGGCACCCAGAACGGCTACATCGCCGCGCTGGTGTGGTCCCCGATCCAGTACCTGCGCTTCAACGTTAACTATGCGCTCATGCACTACACCGGCGCCACGGCGCTGCCTTCGGGCGATACCAGCTACAATGCCAACGTGGTGGGAACGCGCTTCGAACTGGACTTCTGACAAGCTGGACTTCTGACAACGGGGCGAGTGCCGGGGCGCGTCCTCTTCCGCCTCACTCGCCCTTCAGCGGCAGCATCAGCGAGGCGGTGGTCCCCACCCCCTGGCGGCTTTCGATGTCGAAACGGCCGCGGTGGCGTTCGACGATGTGCTTCACGATCGAGAGGCCAAGGCCCGTACCGCCTGCCGCGCGGCTGCGGCTGGTATCGGCGCGATAGAACCGCTCGGTCACGCGCGGCAGATGTTCGGGCGCGATGCCCTCGCCCTCGTCGCGCACGGTGACGAGCACCCAGCCGGTGCTGGCCGCCTCCACCGAGACTTCCACCGGCCCTTCCGGCCTTGCGTACTTGCGTGCATTGTCGATCAGGTTGCGCAGCACCTGCGAAAGCTGGCCGCGATCCCCGGCAATGGCCGCCTCGGGCTGGTTCGCGCGGACATGGACCTCCATGGTCCCCTTGAATTCGCCCGCAACTTCATGCGCCAGCGCCACCACGTCCACCGTATCGGCCGGTGCCTCGTGCTTCACGGCCTCGATCCGCGACAGCGACATGAGATCGGAGATCAGCGCCTGCATCCGCTGCGCTTCGTGGCGGATGGTGCCCAGGAAGCGGTTGCGCAGCGCCTCGTCCCCGCCCGCCTTGGGGTTCAGCAGCGTCTCGCAATAGCCGATGACGTTGGCCAGCGGCGTGCGCAGTTCGTGGCTGGCATTGGCGACGAAATCGGCGTGCGACTTGGCCACGCTGACCCGCTCCGAAAGATCGTAGAGGCTGACCAGCCGTTCGTGAAGGCCCACCACCTTGCAGTCGACTTCCCAGACCGAACCGCCGGTCGACAGTCCCTTGACCCGCGCGGAGCCGCCTTCGTCGCTGAGGATCGCGGCGACGGCGCGCGGTTCGCGGATGGCGATGCGCACGTCCTGACCCACGATATGCGCGCCAAGCAGGGCCTTGGCCGCGCTGTTGGCAAAGCGCACCTGCCCCCGCACGACCATCATCGCGGGGGTCTGAAGGTGTTCCAGAAGGTGGACGCCCTCGATGCTCATGCCTGTTCTGCTCCTGCCGTCACGGTCGATACGCGCACGGGCGGCGCACCGGGACTCAAATTCCGCGCGTGACATGGTTCCAAGACACTATTGTTGCAACATTCGTATTCACAGGGGGCGGAAATGACATTTCCATGTCCGTTCGCCCTGCGGCAAGTTTGGAAAACGTGCTTGCGTGCCCTCAGCGCCCTAGCGCTTGGCGGCAGGCTTTGTTATGGCGCACCCGCATGGCCCTGCGCCTACAAGTGGACACCCACCTTCGCGGCCGGAACCATGCGACCTTGAGAACAATCATCAACGGTCGCGAGGAGGAGCGCGGTCGTCCGGTGGAAAGGGTACCGTGACGCAATTCACTTCCGATCGCCTGCTCCTCTTCGGCGCCACGGGCGATCTTTCACGCAGGATGCTCCTCCCTTCGCTTTGCGCGCTCGACGCGGAAGGCCTGCTGGGCTCCGATATCGAAATCATCTGCACCGCCCGGTCGGACATGGACGATCAGGGGTTCCGCAACTTCGCGCGCGAATCGCTGGAACAGTTCCTGCCGGCCGGTCGGCGCGGCGGAATGGCGCAGTTCCTCAACCGGCTGACCTATCAGCCGCTCGACGCGAACGAGATCGACCATTTCCACGCGCTGGCGGAAAAGGTGGGCACGCCCAGGCAGGGCCTGTCGATCTTCCTGTCCACCGCGCCAAGCCTGTTCGAACCGACCATTCACGGCCTGGTGAAGAGCGGCCTTGCCGGTGACAACGTGCGCATCGGCCTGGAAAAGCCGCTCGGCATCGACCTCGCTTCCAGCAAGATCATCAACGATGCCGTCGCCGCCGCCTTCCCCGAAGACCGCATTTTCCGGATCGATCACTATCTGGGCAAGGAAACGGTCCAGAACCTGCTGGCGCTGCGCTTTGCCAACCTGATGTTCGAGCCCCTGTGGAACGCCGCGCATATCGACCACGTGCAGATCACCGTGGCCGAAACGGTGGGCCTCGAATCGCGCGTCGCCTATTATGACGACAGCGGCGCCCTTCGCGACATGGTGCAAAACCACATGCTCCAGCTGCTCGCGCTTGTCGCGATGGAGCCGCCGGTTTCGTACAACGCCACCTCGATCCGCAACGAAAAGGTCAAGGTGCTCCATTCCCTGCGCAAGGTGAAGCCGCAGGAAACCGTCACCGGCCAGTACCGCGCAGGTGCGATCGGCGGCAAGGCCGTGCCCGGTTATGATGAAGAGCTTGGCAAGGATTCGAACACCGAAACCTTCGTCGCCATCAAGGGCTACATCGACAACTGGCGCTGGCAGGGCGTGCCCTTCTACATGCGCACCGGCAAGCGCCTGCCCAAGCGCACGACCGAGATCGTCGTGCAGTTCCGCGACGTGCCGCACTCGATCTTCCACGGTCGCGGTGCGAAGACTGTGCCCAACCGCCTCGTCATCGGCATCCAGCCGGAAGAAAACATCACCCTTTCGCTCATGGCCAAGGTGCCGGGGCTGGATCGCAATGGCTATGGCCTGCGCTCGGTGCCGCTTGCCATCCTGACGCCCGATGCCTTCGCCGACCACCAGCGCCGCATCGCCTACGAACGCCTGCTGCTCGACCTGATCGAAGGCGACCAGACCCTGTTCGTCCGCCGCGACGAAGTAGAGGCCCAATGGGAATGGATCGACGCGATCCGCGCCGGTTGGGAGGAACAGGAACAGGAGCCCAAGACTTACACCGCTGGAAGCTGGGGGCCGTCCGCCGCGATCGCCCTTGCCGAACGCGATGGAGTCACCTGGCACGAGTAATGGGGCACGAGCAATCGTGCCTTCTGATTGCATGGGTAGCCCCGTGCGGGCTGATATATAGCGATTGACACCGGTTACCTTCCCGCCCAAATGCGGGGCGGGAAGAGCCGGATGTCGCGAAAGACCAGGAGTAGACCATGACCAACCTCCACCCGGTGGTCGCGCGCGTCACCGACCGTATCATCGAACGGTCGAAGGACAGCCGCGCGCGCTATCTCGACATGATCGCGCGCGAAACGGACAAGCATTCCGACCGCAGTTTCCTGTCGTGTTCCAACCTCGCGCACGGCTTTGCCGCCTCGGGAGAGGACAAGGCGACGATCGCGGGCAACAAGGCGGTCAACCTCGGCATCGTCACCGCCTACAACGACATGCTTTCGGCGCATCAGCCCTATGGCCGCTACCCCGAACAGATGAAGCTGTTCGCCCGCGAAGTCGGCGCCACCGCGCAAGTCGCAGGCGGCGTGCCCGCCATGTGCGACGGCGTGACGCAGGGCTTCGACGGCATGGAGCTATCGCTGTTCAGCCGCGACGTGATCGCGCTGTCCACCGGCGTTGCCCTGTCCCACGCGATGTTCGACGGCATGGCGCTGCTGGGCATCTGCGACAAGATCGTCCCCGGCCTTGTCATCGGCGCACTGCGCTTCGGCCACCTGCCCGCGATCTTCGTGCCCTCCGGCCCGATGCCCACCGGCATCTCCAACAAGGAGAAGCAGAAGGTCCGCCAGCTCTATGCCGAAGGCAAGGTCGGGCGCGAGGAACTGCTGGCCAGCGAAAGCGCCAGCTATCACTCGCCGGGCACCTGCACGTTCTACGGCACCGCCAACTCCAACCAGATGATGATGGAGATGATGGGCCTGCACATGCCGAACGCGGCATTCGTGCCCCCCAATACCCCGCTGCGCACTGCGCTGACCCGCTCTGCCACGCACCGCCTTGCCGCGATCACCCGCAAGGGCGAAGACTATCGCCCGATGGCGAAAGTTGTGGACGAGAAGGCGATCGTCAACGCCATCGCCGGCCTGCTCGCCACCGGCGGTTCGACCAATCACGCGATCCACCTGCCCGCCATGGCGCGCGCGGGCGGCATCCTGATCGACTGGCAGGATTTCGACGAGCTTTCCGCGGTTGTCCCGCTCATCACCCGCGCCTATCCCAACGGTTCGGGCGACGTGAACCACTTCCACGCGGCGGGCGGCATGGCCTGGGTGATCCGCGAACTGCTCGACGGCGGCCTCGCCCATGGCGATATCCTGACCGTGGCCGAAGGCGGCATGAACGCCTACGTGGACGAGCCGGTGATGGTCGATGGCGAACTCGGCTGGACCCCGGCCCCGGCGGTCAGCGGCGACGATACGATGCTGCGCCCCGTCTCCAACCCGTTCCTGCCCGATGGCGGGATGCGCCTGGTTGACGGCAACCTCGGTCGTGGCACCTTCAAGACCAGCGCGGTCGATGCCGAACGCTGGACGATCGAGGCGCCCTGCCGCGTGTTCGACGACCAGGAAGGCGTGGCCAAGGCGTTCAAGGCGGGTGAACTGGACAAGGACGTCATCGTCGTCGTCCGCTTCCAGGGCCCGCGCGCGAACGGGATGCCCGAACTGCACAAGCTGACCCCGCCGCTGGGCGTGCTGCAGGATCGTGGGCACAAGGTCGCGCTGGTGACGGACGGCCGCATGTCGGGCGCTTCGGGCAAGGTGCCCGCCGCCATCCACGTGACCCCCGAAGCCTTCGCGGGCGGCCCGCTGGCCTATTTGCGCGACGGCGACATCGTGCGTCTTTCGGCAGAGGACGGCACGATCTCCACCACCGCCGACCTGTCGGGCCGCGAACCCGCGCCGACCCCGCCGCCCGCCTTCGGCACTGGCCGCGAACTCTTCGCGATGTTCCGCATCAACGCGTCGAGCGCCGAACATGGCGGCTCGTCGATGCTGGAGGTCGCGGGCCTATGAGTACGCAGATCGTAGCCGTCGATATCGGCGGCACGCACGCACGCTTCGCGCTGGCCACCATCGGTGATGACGGCAGGATTGCGCTTGGCGAACCGGCGACGCTGCACACCAAGGACCATGGCAGCTTCCAGTTGGCATGGGAGGCATTCCGCGCCATGAACGGCGGCACCCTGCCCGATGCGGTCGCCATGTCGGTGGCAGGCCCGGTCGGCAACGAGGTGATCAAGTTCACCAACAACCCCTGGATCCTGCGCCCCGCGAAGATCCAGGAGATGCTGGGCCCCACGCGCCAGACCATCATCAACGACTTCGCCGCCGTAGCCCATGCGGTCGCCTGCGCGGACGAGGCCGACTTCCTGCACCTGACCGGCCCGGACGAGACCCTGCCCGCTTCGGGCACGCTCAGCATCCTTGGCCCCGGCACCGGGCTGGGCGTGGCGCACCTCTACCGGGACGGAAAGGGTTCCTACCACGTTCAGGCGACCGAGGGCGGCCATACCGACTACGCCCCGCTCGACCTGATCGAAGACGCCATCCTTGCCCGCCTGCGCAAGCGCCACAACCGGGTGTCGGTGGAGCGCATCGTCTCCGGCCCCGGCATCATCGATATCTACGCGACGCTTGCCGCGATGGAACACAAGGCGATCCACGAACTGACCGATGTGCAGATCTGGACCGCTGCCGCCGAAGGTTCGGACAGTCTTGCCGTCGCCGCCGTCGACCGCTTCTGCCTCGCGCTGGGCGCAGCGGCGGGTGATTGCGCGCTGGCGCAGGGCGCAAGCGGCGTCGTCATCGCCGGTGGCCTTGGCTACCGCATTCGCGAAACCATCAAGACCTCGGGCTTTGCCGAGCGTTTCCGCGCCAAGGGCCGCTTCGCCGGCCTGATGGCCACCCTGCCCGTCAAGCTCATAACACACCCGCAGCCCGGCCTGTTCGGCGCGGCGGCCGCATTCGCAAGGGAGCACGTCCAATAATGACTACC
This sequence comes from Novosphingobium guangzhouense, assembly GCF_002896965.1. Classification (GTDB taxonomy): domain Bacteria; phylum Pseudomonadota; class Alphaproteobacteria; order Sphingomonadales; family Sphingomonadaceae; genus Novosphingobium; species Novosphingobium guangzhouense. The sequence goes on along the minus strand of NZ_LYMM01000021.1, from coordinate 117,895 downwards.
ATGTCCGAAGCCCCCCTTTCCGCCGCAGTCGAGAAGGTTATGCGCCTCGCCCCGGTGATCCCGGTGCTGGTCATCGAGGATATCGAGCACGCCCTGCCGATCGCCGAAGCGCTTGTCGCCGGTGGCCTGCCCGCGCTGGAAGTGACGCTGCGCACCGAATGCGCGATCGATGCGATCAAGATCATGAAGCAGGTTCCCGGCGCCGTTGTCGGCGCGGGCACCGTGCTGACCCCGGACGACCTCAAGCGTTCGATCGATGCGGGCGCGGAATTCATCGTCTCGCCCGGCCTGACGCCGAACCTCGCCGAAGCCGCCTACAAGTCGAAGATCCCCTTCCTGCCCGGCACCGCCAATGCCAGCGACGTGATGTTCGCGCTGGAATGCGGGTTCGACCGTCTGAAGTTCTTCCCGGCCATGGCTGCCGGTGGCCCGCCCGCGCTGAAGGCGATCTCCGCCCCGCTGATGGCCGCGAAGTTCTGCCCGACCGGCGGCGTCACCCCGCAGAACGCGCCGGAATGGCTGGCACTGGACGCGGTGATCTGCGTCGGCGGCAGCTGGATGGTCCCCAAGGGCAAGCCGGATGTAGCGAAAATCGAAGCCGAAGCGCGCCTCGCTGCGGGACTGGCACGCTGATGGGCGGCGGGTCGGGAGAGCCCGTCGCTCTGGGCACGGTCGATGCGCTCGACGCGCGGCTGAAGGAACTGCACAAGCTCACGGCGGTGACGCCGCTGTTCAACCCCGTGTTCCAGCTTGGCCTGGAACTGTCGCGGGCGCTGGAAAACGGCGGCATGTCCCTCGACGATATCGAGGCACTTGTCGCCGAGATGGAGTGCGAAGGGTTGCGCGCCCGTGCCTCCCGGCTCGATCGCATTCTGGGCACGCTGCCGATTGCGGACAACGACAAGGCGCTGGACGCGCTTGCCGGCAAGACCGCCGATGACGATGACTTCACCGCCTTTGCGGTCCGTTGGCAGCGCCCGGCGGCGCACGTCGTCTTCACCGCCCACCCGACCTTCCTGCTGAGCGCCGCGCAGACAGAGGCCGTTGCGACTTCCGCCTCCAGCGGCGACTTCAGCCAGGCATCGGTCTGCGTCGCCTCGCCCGAGCGGGACACGATCACCCTCGATTCCGAGCATGAGGCCGCGATGGCGGCGATGGCGCGCGGCCAGAAGGCGCGCGATCGTATCAATGCCCGCCTGTTCGACCTTGCCGCCGCCCGCTGGCCCAAGCGCTGGAAGGGCCTGAACCCGATGCCGGTGCGCTTCGCCCACTGGGTCGGCTACGACATGGACGGGCGCACGGATATCTCGTGGTCCACCTCGATCCGCTACCGCCTTGAGGAAAAGGCAGAGCGCCTTGCCGGCTATGCCGCCGCGCTGGAAACGGTCGCGCCCGAAATCGCGGCCGAGCTTGCCCGCGCGCAGGCCCACACCGCCGAGGCCGTAAGCGCGTTCCGGCAGGATCTGACCGACCCCGATGCCTTGTCGGCGGCCGCGAACGGCCTGACCGCCGAGCACCCGGACAAGATCGTCAGCCTCGAACGCATCATCACCCGGCTTGAGGAAGAAGCCCGCCACGCCGATCAGGAACAGGCCCGCACCCTGCTTGTCACCGCCGCCGCCATGCGCGCGGACGGCCTCGGCATGGGCGGCATCCATTTCCGCGTGAACGCATCGCAGCTGCAAAACGCGATCCGCCGCCGCATCGACCCGGACGGCAAGCTCAGCCTTGCCAGCCAGGCCGCGCTGGTGCGCATGCGCGAACTGCTGGCCGAAGTGAAGCCGCTGAAGTCCAACTTCGCGGCGCTGGCGATCGAGAACAGCACCGCCGTGCGCCAATTCCTGGCGATGGCGCAGATCCTTGGCCATATCGACGCCGACGCGCCGATCCGCATGCTGGTGGCCGAATGCGAAGAGCCGACCACCGTGCTTGCCGCGCTCTATTTCGCGCGCATGTTCGGGATCGAGGACAAGGTCGATGTCTCGCCCCTGTTCGAAACGGAAACCGCGCTGGAGCACGGCGGCCGCTTCCTGGACGCCGTCCTGGCGGAGCCTGCCTATCGTGATTACGCCCGCAAGCGCGGCCGCGTCTCGATCCAGACCGGGTTCTCCGACGCGGGCCGCTTCGTCGGACAGGTGCCCGCCGCCCTTGCCATCGAGCGTCTGCAGGGCCGCCTGTCAGAAGCCATGGCCGCCAACGGACTGTCGGACGTCTGCGCGCTGATCTTCAACACCGGCGGTGAATCGATGGGGCGCGGTTGCCATCCGTCCAGCATCGACGACCGCTTCGACTGGCAGATGTCCCCCTGGGCGCGCCGCCGGTTCCTGCGCGCGGGGATCAGGCTTGAACCCGAAGTCAGCTTCCAGGGCGGCGACGGCTATCTCTGGTTCGGCTCCGACGAGCTGGCGCTGGCGACACTGACCCGCATGGCCGAACGCCCCCTGTGGGATGCCGACATCAACGCGCCGACGGACCTGTTCTACCGCCGCACCGACCTTTCCCTCGACTTCTATCGCGCGATCCGTTCGGTCCAGCACCAGCATCTCGAAAGCTCGACCTACAGCCGCGCTATCACCGCGTTCGGGCTGGGCCTGCTCAACGACACCGGCAGCCGCAAGTCGCGCCGCCAGTCGGACCTTGCCTCCGACCGTTCGATGAACCTGCGCCAGATCCGCGCGATCCCGCACAACGCGATCCTGCAGCAACTGGGATACCCGGTGAACGTGATCGCAGGGATCGGCACTGCAGCGGACGGCAACCGCGAGGAAATCGGCGGACTTCTGCGCGAATCCGCGCGCGGTCGTCAGATCGTGCGGCTTGCCCGCGCCGCCAATGCGCTGGCCTCGATCAAGACGGTGTCGGCTTATGGCGAACTGTTCAACTCCGCCTACTGGGCCAGCCGCCCCTATCGCGGCGGTGAGGAGAACATCTCGGATGCCTGCCTCAAGCTGGCGGAGTATCTGACCAAGGACGATCGCGCAGGCGTCTATCGCCGCCTCGCCTCGCGCCTGCGCGTCGATGCGCTCAAGCTGCACCGCCTGCTCGATCTGGTGCCGGACGAAGCGCCGCTGGCCGACCGGGAACACACGCGCCGTTCGCTGGGCGTGCTCCACGCGCTGCGCATCGCGCTGTTCCAGCACATGTTCCTGCGCTCGGTCATGACCCCGCAGTTCAGCCGGGCGAACGACATCAGCCGCGACGACGTGCTGGAGATGTTCTTCACCCTGCGCGTGGAAGACGGTCTGGCCCAGTTGCGCCGTGCCTTCCCGGTGCATTTCCCCTCGATCAGCGACTTCGCGGTAGACGCCCCCAGCGACTACCCGGATTCAAGCGCCACGGGCTATGCGCAGATCCACAAGGACTTCATCGACCCGATCGCGCGGTCCTATGGGCTGTCCCTGAGGATCACCACCGCGCTGGCCAACGAGTTCGGCGCACACGGGTGATGCACGAATTGGATTGCGGTCCCGGACATGGTGGTCCGGGGCCGCAATTCCGGTTCAGGCGCGCGCGGCGGCCAGTTCCTGCTCCAGCACCGCCACAAGTTCGGCGGCGGGCATCGCCCTTGCCAGCGGCGCGCCCTGCCCCGCCCATTGCGCGCCATAGCCGTGTTCTCCCTTCGCCTTGGCCGCCGCGTTAAGCGCTTTTCCGGCGTGATAGGCGATCGGATAGTCGGGCACCGCAAGATCCGATTCCAGCGCCGTGAAACGGTTCGCCAGCGCCCGCGCCGGGCGTCCCGACACGCGTGAGGTCAACGTGGTGTGCCATGCCCCCGGCCCTGCCAGCGCCGCACGATAGGCATCGTCCGCCGCCGATTCCGGGCAGCCGACGAAGGCCGTGCCCAGCTGCGCCGCGACCGCGCCAAGGTCCAGCGCGGCGGCGATCCCGGCGCCGTCCATGATACCCCCCGCCGCGATCACCGGCAGTGCCACCTCGCGCGCCAGCAGCCGGGTCAGTACCATCGTGCCCAGTTGCGGATCGGGCGCGGCGGGATCGAACATGCCGCGATGCCCGCCGGCCTCGATACCTTGCGCCACCACGGCGTCGATCCCCGCCGCCTCCACCGCGCGCGCCTCTTCCAGATTGGTCGCGGTGGCCAGCAAGAGCACGCCGCGTTCGCGCAGCGCCGCAATCGCGTCGGCTCCCGGCAGGCCGAAATGGAAACTGACGACCGGCGGCGCCTCTTCCAGCAGCATCGCCAGCATCGCGGCGTCATCAAGGAAGCTGGTGTAGGGCGATTGCAGGGCCTGCGGCGGCTCTGCCCCGAACTCTACGAACAGGGAACGCAGCCAGTCGGTCCAGCCCGCCTCCCGCACCGGATCGGCCGTCGGGGTGGGATGGACGAAGAGGTTGACGTTGAACGGTCGCGCCGTCAGCGCGCGCAGTTGCGCGATCATCGCACGCGCACCCGCAGCGTCGGTAGCCCCGACCGCGATGGAACCAAGCCCTCCGGCCTCGCATACCTGCGCGGCCAGCAGCGGCGTGCTGGTTCCCGCCATCGGTGCCTGGATCAGCGGCAGGCGAAGGCCCAGCCTTTCGATCAATGTCATACCTGCTCCTTCGAGGCCGTCAGCGCCTCGATTGTGTTTTGCGTCAGTACCCTACACCGCAGAACGCCTCAAGGAAGCCCGCGCCCAGACGCGGCATGGACTTCCTTGAGGCGGTTTCCTATGTTGCCGCTTCACGCAATAAACGAACAACGGGGGATTGATGGCTTCTGCCGCGCATGACGCCTCGCCTGACCTTGCAACGCTGCACGCCCTGCTGGTGCCGATCATCGGCGCGGACAAGGGGCAGTGGGCGCTCGACACCTTGGAAATCGACCCGAAGCTGGCCGGCACGGGCGATCGCGCCAGCCGCGCGCAAGTGTCGATGGCGCTGAACGCTGCGCTGTTCGTCGACCTGCTGGACCGCGTGCCCACTGCCGCGCGCTACGTCCAGCGGATGCGCGCCTCTGGCGAGCCGATCGTGTTCGACCATGGCGCCTTGCGCACCATCGACGGGGAAACCGGCGCATTGCCTTCGGGCCATGAAGGTTTCGGCCGGTTCCTGGCCCCGCTCGGCTACGAAGTGCGCGGGCTTTACCCGCTGCCCGCGCTGACCATGACCGGGCGCGCCTATGTGCAGGTGGACCTGCCCGCCAGCGTGCCGCAGTTCTTCGTGTCAGAGCTGCACGTGTCCCAGCTGCCGGAACCCGCGCAGGCCGCGGCCGCCGCCATTTTCCGGAGTTCGAGCGATCCGATCGGCCCGGTCGAGCAGGCCGCGCTGGATGCGCTTGCGAAGAGCGGCGAATGCAGCATCGCGGACGGCGTCACCATCCTTCGCGGCGCTCTTGCCGCATTCACCCGGCGCCACCCTGCACCTGCCCTTGCGGATTATGAGGCCCTGCTGGAACACAGCAAGGAAGGCGCCTGGATCGCCACCGAAGGCAATGCCTTCAACCACGCGACCACCCGCGTGCCCGATGTAGAAGCCCACGCACAGGATTTGAAAACAGAGGGTTACCCCCTGAAGCCCGCTGTAGAGATATCCCGCAACGGCCGCGTGCGGCAGACCGCGATCCTGGCCGACAAGGTCGTCCGCCCGTTCCGCCTGCCTGACGGCACCGAATTGACGCGCGACGTGCCGGGGTCGTTCTACGAGTTCATTTCGCGCGATATCGATCCCGAAACCGGCCTCATCGACCTGACGTTCGACAGCGGCAACGCGACCGGCATCTTCGCCGTGACGAGAGAACAGACATGACCACGCTGCAATCCTTCAATCCCGCCGACGGCACGCTTGTCTGGGAAGGGCAAGTCGCTGATACCCATGACGTTTCCGCCGCGCTGATGCGGGCGCGCAAGGCGTTTGCCGGCTGGGCCGCACAAGGCACGCAGCAACGCGTAGAGGCGGTGCAGCGCTACAAGCAGGCGCTTGAGGCCCGCAAGGACGCGCTGGCAGAAACCATCGCGCGCGAAACCGGCAAGCCGCTGTGGGAAACCCGCAGCGAAGTCGCCTCGATGATCGGCAAGGTCGACATCTCGATCCGGGCACAGGCCGAGCGCGCGGGCGAAAAGCGCACCGACATGCCGTTCGGGCAGGCGGTGCTGCGCCACCGCCCGCATGGCGTCATGGCGGTGCTGGGGCCGTTCAACTTTCCCGGCCACCTGCCCAACGGCCACATCATCCCCGCCCTGCTTGCGGGCAACACGGTCGTCTTCAAGCCGTCCGAGATGACGCCTGCCACCGGTGCGCTGATGGCCGAGTGCTGGGCCGAGGCGCTGGCGGATCATCCGCACGTCTTCCAGTGCATACAGGGGGCGCGCGAAACCGGCGAAGCGCTGGTTGCCGGGCGGGTCGACGGCCTGCTGTTCACCGGCTCTGCAGGAGCGGGCGCACATTTCCGCCGCGTCTTTGCAGACCGGCCCGACGTGATCCTGGCGCTGGAGCTGGGTGGCAACAATCCGCTGGTCGCATGGGATGCGGACGATATCCAGGAAGCCGCCTCTGTCGTCGTGCAATCGGCCTTCATCACCACCGGCCAGCGCTGTTCCTGCGCGCGGCGCCTGATCGTGCCGGACAACGCCTTCGGCTCCGCGCTGGTCGATGCCGTGGCCGCGCTGGCAGACCGCATCGTCATCGGCGCCTGGGACGAGACGCCCGAGCCGTGGTTCGGTCCGCTGATCTCCGATGCCGCCGCTGCCGCCGCAAAGGCCCGCTTCGACGGACTTGTTACAAGCGGCGCAAGGGTAATCCGGCCCTTCACCGGGATCGAGGGCCGCTCCGCCGCCTTCGTCACCCCCGGCATTCTCGACGTGACCGGCGTGTTCGTGCCGGACGAGGAAATCTTCGCCCCCGTCCTGCAAGTCAGCCGCGTGCCGGACTTCGACGCAGCGATCGAAGCTGCGAACAACACCCGCTTCGGCCTTTCCGCCGGGCTGATCAGCGCTGACGATGTCCTGTGGCAGCGCTTCCTTGTCGAGTGCCGGGCTGGCGTGGTCAACCGCAATCGGCCGACCACCGGCGCGGCGGGATCGATGCCCTTCGGTGGGCTTGGCGAAAGCGGCAACCACCGGCCCAGCGCCTACTACGCCGCGGATTACTGCGCCTACCCGATCGCCAGCTTCGAAGCCGCCGACGCGGGCGGCAACGCAGGCGCGCTGAACGGCAAGATCAGACCATGAGCGCGCTGACGGGCGAGGAACTGGACCTGCTCGACCCCGTAGAGCGCGCGCCGATCCTTGACCGCACGCTGGACTGGGCCGCGATCAACAGCGGCACCGGCAACCTCGATGGGCTTGCCGCGATGGCCGACCGGCTGGCCCACGCCTTTGCCGCGCTGCCGGGCGAAGTGCGCCTCGTCGATCCCGCGCCGGTCGAGAAAGTGGACGGCAAGGGCCAGCTGCGCGAAGTCGGCCACGGCCGCCACCTTGTCCTCTCCGTCCGGCCCGAGGCCGAGCACCGGGTCATTCTGACCGGGCACATGGACACCGTCTACCCGCACGATCATCCCTTCCAGACCTGCACCTGGCTGGACGCGGACACCGTGAACGGTCCCGGCACCGCCGACATGAAGGGCGGCCTTGCGCTGATGCTTGCGGGCCTCTCAGCCTTTGAACGGGGCATGCCGATGCTGGGTTACGACGTGCTGATCAACAGCGACGAGGAAACGGGTTCGCTGTCCTCCGCCGCGCTGATCGCACAACTGGCGCAAGGCAAGCTGGCGGCGCTGACTTATGAACCCGGCCTGCCCGATGGATCGATGGCCCGCGCGCGGCCCGGTTCGGGCAATTACGCCGCCGTGGTTACCGGCCGCTCCGCCCATGCCGGACGCAACCCGCAGGATGGGCGCAATGCCCTGCTTGCCGCCAGCGACCTTGCGCTGCGCCTTGCCGCGGGTATCCGTGACGGATTGACGATCAACCCCGCCCGGATCGAGGGCGGCGCCCCCAACAACACCGTGCCCGACCTTGCGATCCTGCACTTCAACTTGCGCCCCCGCTCGCCCGAACTGGCGCAGATCGCCCGCGTGCTGGTCGATGAAGCAGTGGCGCAGGTCAGCGCCGCGCATGACGTGCATATCCACCTTCACGGCCATGTATCGCGCCCGCCCAAGCCGATCACCCCACGGACCGAGGCGTTGTTCGGCCTCGTCAGCAAGGCCGCTGCCGATCTGGGCCAGCCTATGCGCTGGCAGGACACCGGCGGGGTGTGCGACGGCAACAACATCGCTGCTTGCGGCGTTCCCGTGCTGGACACGATGGGCGCGCTGGGGGGCTCTATCCATTCACCGCAGGAGTTCATGATCGCCAGTTCGCTAGACGCCCGCGCCCGCCTTACGGCGCTTGTGATGCATCGCCTCGACCGGGGAGGATTGCACCTGTGACGTTCCTGTTGCGCACCGCCCGCGAAGGCGATCTTGAGGCACTCTACCGCATGGCCAAGGGCACCGGCGGCGGCTTCACCAACCTGCCGCCCGACAAGCCGACCCTGAAGGGCAAGCTGGAGCGCGCGGCGAAGTGCTTCGCGAGGGACGACGGGCAGATCGCCAACGACCTGTTCGCCTTCATCCTCGAAGACACCGAAACCGGCAAAGTGCGCGGCACCTGCCAGGCGTTCTCGCAAGTCGGCACCGAACTGCCGTTCTATTCCTATCGCATCGGCCGCATCACCCAGCATTCCAAGGAACTGGACCGCACCTTCCGTGCAGAGATGCTGACGCTTTCCACTGATCTGGACGGCGCCAGCGAAGTGGGCGGGCTCTACCTTGATGCTACCGAGCGATCGGCGGGCGTGGGCAAGCTGCTGGCACGCAGCCGCTACCTGTTCGTGGCCATGCACCGCGAACGCTTTGGCGAAACCATGCTGGCCGAATTGCGCGGCGCCATCGACGATGCAGGCAATTCGCCGTTCTGGGACGGCCTTGCCGGGCGCTTCTTCGACATGAGTTTCCGCGACGCCGACGAATTCAACGCTACGCACGGCAACCAGTTCATCGCCGACCTGATGCCCAAGCACCCGATCTACACCGCCCTGCTGTCCGAAGCGGCGCGGCAGGTGATGGGCCAGCCGCACTATTCCGGCCGCCCGGCGATGCGGATGCTGGAAAGCGAAGGTTTTGCCTTCCAGAACTACATCGATATCTTCGACGGCGGCCCGACGATGATCGCGAAAACCGACCAGATCCGCACCGTGAAGCAGGCCCGGACGGTGCAAATATCGGCGCTGGCGCCCCCTGCGCAGGGCGAGCAGACTCACCTTGTCGCCACCGGCAGGCTGGCCGATTTCCGCGCCTGCCTTGGCAGCGTGGATCAGCACGGCACGCTGGACGAAGCGGCGGCCGCGCTGCTGGGCGTCGGCGTGGGGGATACCGTTACGGTCGCTCCGGCGTGACCGGGCAAGCCCCCTCGAAACCACTGTCCTGCCCTGCCCCCTAACGCTAGGTTCCATCCCATGCGCACAGAGATCAATTTCGACGGCATCGTCGGCCCCAGCCACAATTACGCGGGGCTGAGCCTCGGCAACCTCGCCTCGACCAGGAATTTCGGCAAGGTTTCCGCCCCACGCGCCGCCGCGTTGCAGGGGCTGGCGAAGATGCGCGCCAATCTGCAGCGTGGGCTGGCGCAGGGCTTCTTCCTGCCGCAGCGCCGCCCGGATGCGGAGTGGCTGGGCCAGCTGGGCACCTCGGTCGAAGCCGCAAGCGACACGCTGCGCGCCAATGCTCTGTCGGCCTCCTCGATGTGGGCGGCGAACGCGGCCACCGTATCGCCCGGCGCGGACACGGCGGACGGGCGCTGCCACCTGACCGTCGCCAACCTCGTGACGATGCCGCACCGCAGCCACGAATGGCGCGAAACGCTGGCGCAGCTGCGGATCGCCTTCGCGAACGAAGCGCACTTCGCCGTGCACCCGCCGGTCCCCGCGCCCTTCGGAGATGAAGGCGCGGCCAACCACATGCGGCTCTGCGCGGACCATGATGCGCCGGGGGTCGAGGTGTTCGTCTATGGCGTGACCGGAGGCCCCTACCCCGCCCGCCAGCACCGCGAGGCGTCCGAAGCCGTAGCCCGCATCCACGGCCTTGACCCGGCGCGCACCATCTTCGCGCGCCAGTCGGACGCGGCGATCGCGGCGGGGGCGTTCCACAACGATGTCGTCGCCGTGGCCAACGAACGGGTGCTGTTCACTCACGAACTCGCCTTCGCCGACCGCGATGCGCTCTATGCACAGCTGCGCGAGAAGCTGCCCGAGATCGAGATCGTCGAGGTTCCCGCTGCCGAGGTCAGCCTGTCGGACGCGATCACGTCCTACTTGTTCAACGCCCAGTTGGTGACGCTGCCTTCCGGGGAATCCGCGCTGGTTCTTCCCGGCGAGGCGCGCGAAACGCCTTCGGTCTGGCGCTGGCTGGAGGCGCACGTCGCCGGAACCGGCCATAATGGGGGGCCCATCCGCCATCTCTTCGTGCATGACCTGCGCGAAAGCATGGCAAACGGCGGTGGCCCCGCGTGCCTGCGCCTTCGCGTGGTGGCAGACCCCGCAACGGTCGATCCGCGCTTCATCGCCAGCCCCGAAAAGCTGGACCGGATCGAGGCGCTGGTCGCGCGGCTCTGGCCGGAACGGATAGCGGTGGAGGACTTGTCGAGCCCGGCGCTATGGGCCGCCTGCGTCGAGGCACGCTCTGCCCTCTGCGCGGAACTGGGGCTGGACGAGCTGGCGGGATAAGGCGGCAACTTGCGCAAAAGCTGCGCAGCGTTCCGCTCTTTGCAATGGCACCTGCGCGCAGCATCGCCATAGTGAGAACATGGCCACCATTCCCAATTCCATCCCCGATCCCGTCAGGGCCGCCATCTTCGACATGGACGGCACCCTCATCGCCACCGAAGCCGCGCATCACCGCAGCTATGCGCTGACGGCCGAGGCGATCGGCTGGCCGCTGGGGGAAGACGTGCTCGATGCGATGGTGGGCATCAGCCGCGACCTTAACGAAAAGATGCTTGCCGAACGGCTCGGCCCCGAATTCCCGCTGGCCCGCTTCTACGACGAGGCCGACGCGCTGTTCATGGCCATGCTGGACCGGGGCGTCGAACTGCGCCCCGGCGCGGTGCTGATCCTTGAGCATTTCCGCGCCTCGGGCATTCCCATGGCGCTGTGCACCTCGACTAACGGCGGACTGGCAGAGCGGCGGCTGGAGAAGGCCGGGCTGATCGACTACTTCGACGTCATCGTCACCCGCAGCGACGTTATCGAGCCCAAGCCCAGCCCCGAACCCTACCTGCTGGCCGCCAGCCGCCTGGGCATCGATCCGGCGCACTGCCTGGCGGTGGAGGACAGCTACGCGGGCGTACTTTCCGCCACATCGGCCGGAATCCCCACCGTCATGGTGCCGGACCTGTTGCCCGCGACAGACGAGATGGCCGCGGCGGGCGCGCTGGTCCTGCCCAGCCTCGACGCGCTGCGCGACCTGCTTATGGCGCCGGTCGATAGCTGATCGTTACCGCGCCGCCTCCGGCTGACTGTCCGGATGCGCGGCCGCGAACTCGGGAAGCTCCAGACAGGCCGCCTCGATCCGTGTGAGATGGGGATAGCCGGACAGGTCGAAGGCAAAGCGCCGTGCGTTGTACAGCTGCGGCAGGGCCACGCATTCGAAGTAGCCCGGCGCATCGAACAGGAAGTCGCCCGCGCCCGTTCCCGAACGACGCTGCGCCAGCCGCGCCTCCACGCCGGTCAGGGTCTTTTCGAGCCAGCGCCAGTACCACAAGTCCACTTCCGCCTGCGTATGGCCAAGATCGTGCTTCAGATACTGCAGCACAGACAGGTTGAGGGGCGCGTGCAGTTCGGTGGCGATGGCCATGGCCAGTTCGCGCGCCACGAAGCGCTGCTCGATCCCTTCGGGCAGCAGCGGGCGTTCGGGAAAGCGTTCGTCCAGCCATTCGAGGATTGCCATGGACTGCGCCCGCGTCACGCCGTCCGCCTGCAGAACCGGCACCCCCGCGAAAGGATTGAGCGCCCGGTAGCCTTCGCCCCGCTGCTCACCCGCAAGAAGGTTCACCGGCAGGTTCTCATAATCCAGCCGCTTGAGGTTCAGCGCGATGCGGACCCGGTAGCTCGTCGAACTGCGCCAGTAACCGTAAAGCCGCAGCATGGCGTTCAGCTTTCCGCCGCGATCTTTTCGTGCAGCCAGGCCGCGTGACGCGGCGCCTTGCGGGTACGGGCCCATTCGTCGAGCATGTCGTCGGCGACCGCGCGCAGGGCCTCCATCTGGTCTACGGTGCCGAACTGCCAGGCCAGTTCCAGCCGATGGCCGTTGGGGTCGAAGAAGTAGATCGACTTGAAGACGCCGTGATGCGTCGGCCCGATCACCTCCAGCCCGGCGCCCTCGGCACGGGCCTTGGCGGCAAGCAGGTCGCCCTCGCTCTCAACCTTGAAGGCGATGTGCTGCACCCATGCGGGGGTTGCCTCGTCACGCCCCATTTCGGGCGCGTTGGGCAGTTCGAAGAAAGCCAGCACGTTGCCGCCGCCGCAATCGAGGAACACGTGCATGTAGGGATCGGGCGCACCGGTCGAGGGCACGGTGTCCTCCGCGATCGCCAGCATGAAATCCATGCCCATCACATCGCGGTAGAACTCCACCGTCTGTTTGGCGTCCTTGCAGCGGTAGGCCACGTGATGGATGCCGCCAAGGGCGGGGGCTTTACTGGTCATTGGTTCTCTCCCAAAGCTTCCTGGCCCGCTGTTTTTGTGGCCCGGAGTTTGCGGGCGAGGCTACGTGGCCCCGCCCGTCTCTCCCGAAACTATCGGCGGAAGAACTACTCCGCCGGTTCGCTGACTTTCAGTACGCCGCGCCGGATCTGGTCGCGCTCCATGCTTTCGAACAGCGCCTTGAAGTTGCCGTTGCCGAAGCCGTCGTCGCCGCGCCGTTCGATGAATTCGAAGAACACCGGCCCCACGCGCGCCTCGGCGAATATCTGCAGCAGCAGGCGCGGGGTGCCTCCCTCTGTCGTCCCGTCGAGCAGGATGCCGCGCATCTTCAGCGCCTCGGTCGGCTGGCCGTGACCGGGAAGGCGCTCTTCCAGCATCTCGTAATAGGTTTCCGGCGGCGCGGTCATGAAGGGTACGCCCAGCGCCTGAAGCTTGTCCCACGCGGTCAGCAGATCGTCGCAGATCAGGGCGATATGCTGGATGCCCTCGCCGTTGAAGGCGCGCAGGAACTCGTCGATCTGGCCCTTCCCGCCTTCCGCTTCCTCGTTGAGCGGGATGCGGATCTTGCCGTCGGGCGCAGTCAGCGCGCGGCTGGTGAGGCCGGTGTATTCGCCCTTGATATCGAAGTAGCGGATCTCGCGGAAGTTGAAGAGCTTCTCGTAGAAATCGGCCCAATAGGCCATGCGCCCGCCATAGACGTTGTGGGTCAGGTGATCGATCTGTGCAAAGCCTGTGCCCGCCGGGTGGCGATCGATGCCGGGCAGATAATCGAAGTCGATATCGTAGATCGACAGCGCCCCGTCGCCGTCGCGCTCGTAGCGGTCGATCAGGTAGATGATCGAATTGCCGATGCCGCGAATGCCCGGAAGGTGCAGTTCCATCGGCCCGGTCGCCACCTGCACCGGCTCGGCCGACCGGGCCAGCAGTTCGGCATAGGCGGCCCGCGCATCACGTACGCGAAAGCCCATGCCGCAGGCGGACGGGCCATGCTCGCGGCTGAAGAACCATGCGGGGCTGCCGGGTTCGTAGTTGGTGATGAAGTTGATCGAACCCTGCCGCCACAACTCCACGTCCTTGGAACGATGGCGCGCGATCCGGGTGAAGCCCATGGCCGTGAACACCGGTTCCAGCACACCCTTTTCCGGTGCGGAGAATTCCACGAACTCGAACCCGTCAAGTCCGATGGGATTGTCGAAAAGATCGGTCATGCATGTGCTCCCACAGGTGTCTCTCCCGCCAGCGCTTCTCCGGCGGGGAGCGGCGGTTCGTGCCGCCAGGTTTCGTAGACGGGGCCGAAATCGAGGCTGACGAGCGCGTCGATCAGTTGCGGCAGGCTGTCCTGGACGAAGTAGGTCTTCTGGAAGCTGTCGATCATGTAGCCTGTGCGCATCACCCGCACCGGATCGAACGGCAGGCGCAGCACGTCGCGATCCTCGATCGCAAAGCGCGTCTCGCCCGAGGATGAGATGATCCCCGCGCCGAAGACCTTCAGCGCGCCGTCTTCGCGCACCAGTCCGAACTCGATCGTGTACCAGTAGATCCGCGCCAGCATGTCCAGAGCGCCCGTCGCCATCGCCCGCGCCCCGGCCTTGCCGTAAAGCTCAAGGAAATCGGCGATGGTCGGGTCGAGCAGCATCGGCACATGGCCGAAGAAATCGTGAAAGACATCAGGCTCGACAAGGTAATCCAGCTCATGCTCGTCACGCAGCCAGCGGGTCACCGGGAAGCGGCGATGGGCAAGGTGATTGAAGAACACCGCGTCGGGAATGAAGCCCGGCACCGCTACAAGCCGCCATCCCGTCGCCGCCTGCAGCACACGGTTGGCATCGTCGAAGCGAGGGATGCCGCCCGCGCAGTCCAGCCGCGCAAGACCGTCGCGGAACGAGGCGCAGGCATGGGTACGGACCAGCGCGGACTGGCGCGAAAACAGGCGGCGCCAGCGCTCATGCATCTCCGGGGTATAGGCATGCCAGTCCTGCGCGACGGTATAGTCGTCGGCGGCGCGGTCATACTCTCCCCGAAGGCCGCTGTTTGACGTGATCGTCGACGGCTTCTTCATGCAGATACAATACCAGAGGGCCTGCTTCAGTTCCGTGCGATTGCAGGGCCGATCGGGCATGCTATTGGTGGAAACACCCAAGAAGGCCGGACAGGAGAGGTGATCCGTGCAACTGGACGAATTCGATCGCGGCATCATCGCCGCCTTGCAGGAAGATGCGCGCATGCCGGTGGCGCAGGTAGCCGAGCGGGTGGCGCTTTCAGCCACGCCCGTCAGCCGCCGCATCAAGCGGCTGGAGGACGAAGGCGTGATCCGCGGCTACGCCCCCGTGCTCGACCCGCGCAGACTGGGCTTCGAACTGGAAGCCTACGTGCTCATCAACCTCGTGGCGCATGTGGACGAGAATATCGCCCGCTTCGAACAGGCCATCGCCGACAATCCGCACGTGATCGCCTGCCATGCGGTGACCGGCGACATGGACTATCTGGTGCGGGTAATTGCCCGCAACGTGGAGCACTTGTCGCAAATCACGCTGCGCACCCTGCTGCGGATACCGGGGGTGCGCGACGTGAAGTCGATCATCGTGCTGGAGACGATCAAGGAAGATCGGGCAGTGCCGGTGGAGTGATCCGGCCGATAGTTTCAAGGTGCTTGCGGTCCCGGATCAGGTCCGGGACCGCAAGTGCATCACCGCCCCAGCAGGTGGCGCGCCTGGCTGGCGATCTGCGCCAGCATGGCGGGCGTGATCGCCACCGCATTCTCGGCGCGGTGGACGATGCCGCGGAATGCGTCGATCGCGCTCTTGTGCTGGCGGCCCCATTCCTCGGTCGCGGCAAGCGGATCGCTCTTGCCTGCCTTGGTCCGGGCAAGGCCGCGCAGGAAGTCCAGCCGCATCTGTTGGAAATCGCGCGCGAGACCCGCCACCAGCAGGCGCTCCCACGGGTCGGACGGGCTCATCATCGCCGCCGAAGCCTGCGCCCAGTCAAGGCCAAGCCCTGCGCCCACGCGTGAGAAGGCGGTGACCAGACGGCGCGGCGCGATCCCCGTCTCGGCCGAAAGCGATGCGATGCCCACTGCGCCGTCAAGGTCGAACAGATGCGCCACTTCGGCCGCCACATCTTCGGGCGCGCCAAGTTCGACCAGCCCGTCACGCAACTTGCGTGAATGCGCCGCGATGCGTTCTCCCAGCAGTTCGGCGGTGTCGGTGGAAAGCGCCGCAATGCCCTTCTCCAGCCTTGCGGCAAGTTCCGATGGGGCAATCTGGCCCGCGCCTGCGCGCAGCAGATCGGCCATGTGCCCGCGCACCGCGACCGCGACCGTATCGAACATCGCCACGCGCGCGGGTTCTGCCATGGGCGCGGTTTCCAGCCTCTCCCACAACGCGGTCAGGCCCAGCAGCCCATCCGCCAGGGCAAAGGCCGCCGCTACCTGCGACAGATGCGCGCCCTCCTCTTCCGCCAGTTCGAAGGGGGTAGCGATGCCCAGGCGATTGACGATGCGGTTGGCCAGCTTCGTCGCGATGATCTCCTTCGCAAGCCGGTGGCCCTTGATGAACTTGCCGAACTTGTCCTGCATCGGCTGCGGGAAGGCGGAGAGCAACAGGCCCGTCAGCGCCGGATCGGCGGGCAGCGCGCTGTCCTCGATCGCGGCCTGCAACTGCAGCTTGCCGCTGGAAAGCAGCACCGCCAGTTCCGGCCGGGTCAATCCGCGCCCATCCTGCGCACGGCGGCTGAGCACATCGTTGTCGGCCAGCCCTTCGGTCTTGCGATCAAGGTGGCCGCTTTCCTCCATCGTCTCGATCAGGCGGATGTGCGAGGGGATCGCCTGTGCCCCGCCGCGCTCCGCAATGGAGAGCGCGAGGGCCTGAAGGCGGTTGTCTTCCAGCACCAGCCGCGCGACCTCGTCGGTCATCGAGCGCAGCAGTTCGACGCGCTTCTTTTCGGCCAGCTTGCCGGCGCGCTTGGCGGCAGCAAGGGCGATCTTGATGTTGACCTCGTTGTCCGAACAATCGACCCCGGCCGAATTGTCGATGAAGTCGGCGTTGATGCGCCCGCCCTTCGACGCAAACTCGATGCGCCCCGCCTGCGTGACGCCAAGGTTCGCGCCCTCGCCGATCACCTTCACGCGCAGTTCGTTGCCGCTGACGCGCAGGCCGTCGTTGGTGGGATCGCCCACCTGCACATTGTTTTCGGCGGAGGACTTCACGTAAGTCCCGATGCCGCCGAACCACAGCAGGTCGACAGGGGCGGAAAGGATCGCGGTGATCAGCGCATCCGGATCGATCTCGGTCGCCGAGATATCCAGCGCAGCGCGCACTTCATCGCTCAGCGGGATGGACTTCAGGCTGCGCGGGAAGACGCCGCCGCCCTTTGAAATCAGGGCCTTGTCGTAATCGTTCCAGCTGGACACCGGCAGGTCGAACAGGCGCTGGCGCTCTGTCCACGCCTTGGCCGGGTCGGGATCGGGGTCAAGGAAGATGTGGCGATGGTCGAATGCCGCGACCAGCTTCAAAGCCCTGGACAGCAGCATGCCGTTACCGAACACGTCACCCGACATGTCGCCGCAACCGACCACGCGCACCGGCTGGGTCTGCACGTCCACGCCCATTTCCAGGAAGTGGCGCTGCACCGAAAGCCACGCGCCCTTGGCGGTGATGCCCATCGCCTTGTGGTCATAGCCGTTCGAGCCGCCGCTGGCGAAGGCATCGTCCAGCCAGAAGTCGCGCCGGTCGGCAATGCCGTTGGCGACGTCGGAGAACTTGGCCGTGCCCTTGTCCGCGGCGACGACGAAGTAGGGATCCTCTCCGTCACGGATGACCACGCCTTCGGGATGGACGACCCGGTCGCCCACGATGTTGTCGGTGATCGACAGCAGCGTATCGATGAAGACTTCGTAGCTTGCCTGCCCTTCGGCCGCCCATGCGGCGCGATCGCGCGAGGGATCGGGCAACTGCTTGGGATAGAAGCCGCCCTTGGCGCCGGTCGGCACGATGACGGCGTTCTTGACCCGCTGCGCTTTCATCAGGCCCAGGATCTCCACGCGGAAGTCGTCGCGACGGTCCGACCAGCGCAGGCCGCCGCGCGCGACCGGGCCGGCGCGCAAGTGGATACCCTCCACCCGGCGCGAATAGACGAAAATCTCGCGCCACGGCACCGGCTTGGGCAGGCCGGGGACAAGCGCGGAATCGAACTTGAAGGCCAGTGCCGTCTCGCCCGCTGCGGCGAAGGCGTTTGTACGCAGCATGGCCAGCACGATATCGCGGTAGGCGCGCAGCAAACGGTCGTCGTTGATGGCGCTGACATTGGCCAGCCCGGCACGGATCGCGTCTTCGGCAGTAGCGCGCGCCTCTGCCCGGTCACCCTCGAACGCGGGGTCGTGAAGGGCACGGAACAGCGCGATGATCGCGGTGGTGACGGACGGCGCGCCCTGCAGTGCATCGACCACGGTGGGGATGCCGAAGTGCGTGCCCGCCTGCCGCAAGTAGCGATACCACGCGCGCAGCCAGTTCGCTTCCCCGCTGTCCAGCCCAAGGCCGGGGACAAGGCGGTTGAACGCATCGTTCTCCCCCGCGCCGTTGAGCACTGCACGCAGCGCCTCCTCGATCGAGGCGGCCTGATCCAGCACCTCCTGCGGGGCGCGACCGTCAAGCGGTTCCAGCAGGAAGTCATGGATCACGCCCAGCTTGCCCTTTTCCAGAGCGGTGGGCACTTCGGCCATGACGCGGAAGCCGAAATTCTCCAGCGCGGGCACCGCGTCGGACAGCGGCAATCCGCCTTCGGACTGGTAGATCTTGAGGTGAACCCAGGTTTCCGGATCGCCTTCGCGCTTGTGAAAGCGCACGTCGCGGTGGGCAGCGGCCACGCCCTCGGTGCCTTCGCCAACCGCGATGCGGCGCAGCACGGCAATGTCGGTCGCGGCTTCGTGCGGGCCGAAGTCGGTGCGGTAACCGATCGGGAACGCTTCGGCATAACGGCCTGCGACGGCAGCGGCGCGGCCCGGCTCCAGCATCGTCGCCAGCGCCGCCTCGACCGCTTCGGTCCAGCCGCGCAGCAGGGTCTGCAGGTTGTGATCCAGTTCGTCTTCGGACGGTTCGTGCACGCCCTCGCGAATGTCGAGGGTATAGCGCAGCATCGCCAGGTTGCCCGCCTCCACCTGCATGCTCCAGTCCAGCGTCGGGGCCTGCGCGGCTTCTTCGATCATGGTCTGGATGCGGCGCTGCATCTGCGTGGACAGCAGATCGCGCGGCAGCCACACGAAGGCGAAGAGGTGGCGCATCAACGGCGAGCGCGTCAGCAGCAGACGCGGGCGCGGGCGATCCACAAGGCCCGTCATCGTCATCGCCAGACGTTCAACGTCGGCCTCGCCCAGTCCCAGCACAAGATCGTGCGGCAGACTGGTCAGCGCGTGAGCCAGCGCCTTGCCGGTGTGGCCCTTGGGATCGAAGTCCAGCCGTTCTGCAAAGGCGGCAAAGTGGCGGCGCAGGCGCGGCACGCGATCGGGCGGGGTGGCAAGCGCGGCGCTTGTCCAGATGCCCGCATGAACCGACAGCGCGGTGACCTTGCCGCCCTCGATCACGGGGACAAGGAACAGGTCCATCGGCACCCGGCGGTGGACAGTGGCCATCCGGTTGGCCTTGACCACCAGCGGCGCTTGCATCTTGCCCGCCGCCAGCGCCTCGTCGAAAGCTTCGAAGGCCCGGTCGTAGCTGGCATCGGACAGCACGTCCTCCTGACGGCGGCGGCAGATGCCAAGGCGCTGCTTGCGACTGCCGTCGCGACCGCGCGTGACATGGCCCAGCTGCGTCAGCATGTCGCCCGCGAACCAGCGCAGCAATTCCGCGCCCTCCGCATCGTCGATCTCGGGCGCCTCTTCGATGCGCGAGGCATCGGCGCGCATGGCCTCGACCATCTGGGGCCAGTCGCTGACGGCGATGCGCACATCGGCCATCGTGCTTTCCAGCGCGCGCAGCAATTCGCGGCGCTGGCGGGCATCGCCGCGCGGCGTCTCGATGTAGATCATCGATTCCCGCCCCGTCGCCTCGGCCGGGTCAGACGGAATATCGATCAGCCTGCCCTTGTCGTCGCGGCGCACGGGGACGACGGGGTGAGCCAGACGGTCGATCACCAGCCCGGCCTCCGCCAGCACGGCAGCGGCGGAATCGACAAGGAAGGGCATATCGTCGTTGATCAGCGCGATGCGCAGGATGCGGCGCTCTTCGCTGGCGGATGTCAGGTCGATGACGGATTCGCCGGCCTCGCGCACTTGCGCGGTGGCGAGCAGGAAGCGCACGGCCTCGTCGATCCAGTTCCCTTCAGGGTCATCTCCGGGAAGCAATGCGTCGCAGACCTCCCCGGCCAGCGCCTTGTGCAAGGCGGCGGGCGAGAGAGCCCCCCGCTTCTTCGAGGTCTTCTTATCCGAAGACTTCTGGGGGACGGTCAGTTCGCCTGCGCTCATTGCTTTCTCCGCGATCTTCCAACGTGTGCCGTGCCTGCTTCTTGCGCGTCAGGACTGCGGCCTTTTGACCATATAGGCCGATAGAACCGATCCTGCATCCGGGTGATCACAGGATTTTCAACGGTGCGTCGGTGTAACACGATTTCTTACCCGCGCAATATTCGTTCGCGCCCGTTTTCAGGACGCTGCACCATCACGCTGCGACGACATGCCCTTCGAAGGCTTTCGCGGCCAGCACCAGCGCGCCCATCGGTCCGGCGTCGTCGCCCAGCAGCGGCGGGACGACCATGCCGGCCAGCCGTTCGCGCGTGCAATCGCGCAAGTAGCCGCCAAGCAGTGCGGGCATGCGCGCCACCGCCATCGGCAGCAGATGCGGCTGCCGATTGGCAACCCCGCCCCCGATGACGATCCGCTGCGGAGAAACCGTCAGCACCAGCGTCGCCAGCAGTTCGGCAAGGTCGTGGGCGACAGGTTCCCACATCGGGTTTTCCGGGTCGACGCGCGATGGATGGGTGCCGAAGCGCGCGGCAAGCGCCGGACCGCTCAGCAGTCCCTCAACGCAATCGCCATGAAAAGCGCAGGCACCCGCGAACCGGTCGGCAGCGGCGCGACGCAGGCGCACATGGCCGATCTCCGGGTGCAGCAACCCGTGTGCGGGGACCCCGCCAACCAGCACACCGCCGCCAAGGCCGGTGCCGATGGTCAGGTAGACCATATTCTCGCAGCCCTGACCCGCGCCGAAGCGGTGCTCTGCCATGGCAGCCCCGTTAACGTCGGTATCGATCGCGACCGGGCAGCCCAGCGCCTGCGCCACGGCGGCGCGCACCTCTGCCCCGGCCCAGCCCTGCTTGGGCGTATCCAGCATCGTGCCGTAATCCGCCGCTTCGCGCGAAACGCGGATCGGGCCGAAGCTGGCGATGCCCACGGCGTCCACCGGTTTGTCATCACGCCAGCCCGCGATTGCCTCCACCGCGCGGCCAAGCGTTTCTGCCGGGTCGGTGGTGGGAAATTCCAGCCGCTCATCGATGCGGCCCGGCGCGCCAAGGACCACGATGGTCTTGGTGCCGCCCAGTTCGATCCCCGCGAGCTTGTGCATGGTCGTTATCCGTTCTTCAGGCTGCCTCGCAACGTGGCGGCATCGCCTTCCAGACGCAAGTGCAGGAACGGCGCGAAGGTTCCGCCGAAGTGCGCGCGGCCATGGGGTTTGCGATCAGCCGCCGCATCGTCGATCCCCCAATAGTCCACGAAGCTGGCCACCGACAGGTCGGGCAGCACCCACCAGCTATAGGCCTGGAACGGCTCCTTTTCCGGATTGGCAAAGACCAGCCCATGCCCGTTGAGCAACCGCCACGGCCCTTCAAGCCTCTTCGCCACGGCGCCATAAAGCCCGGTCGGCGCATCCACACCGGGCGCGAAGACTTTCGCCTGCGTCGACCAGAACAGGTACAGCAGCCCGCCGTGCGCGACGATGTGCGGCCGTTCAAGCTCGTTGTTGACGCCAGAAGCATCGACCAGCGGCGGCAACTTTTCGAACGTGCCGCCCTGCGGGTCGGCATCCCCGCGCCGCGAACAGCCGATGACGCCGTTGTAGAAGCCCAGATGCCGCGCCGAGGATGCAGTGAACAGCAGGTGGTCCTCCCCCGCCGGGCTGCGCCACGGTGCGGGATCGCGGAACGCCTTGATCTCTCCCAGTTCGCCGGTGCCATCGTGATGGCTCATGTAGACGACATTGGCCGGGATCACCTGTTCGACCGGCGGCGACCAGGGGGTGAAGACCGCCCCCCCTTCCTCCACCAGCCGGGCGGTGCTGGCAAAGATGCGTTGCCGGAAGCTTGGCTCTGCCTCTTCCCGCTTCCCGGCCGCGGTGAAGTAGAGGGTGACGCACCCGTCCTCCAGCACCGCGGAGCCCGACCATTCTCGGCTGCCGGGCGTGAACCCGTCCGGGAAGGTCACGCCAAGGTGCCGGAACCGCCCATCGGTGCGGTGGAAGTGATGGATGCGCGCAGCGCCATGCCGTTCTTCCGGATCATCGAAGGCGGGGGCCGCCAGCGCGAACCACAGTTCGCCACCACGCCACGGAGTTGGTGCGCCGCCCGGATCGGCAAGCGGCCAGGCGTCCCAGACGTCAAGCCGGGGGGCAACGCGGCGCAGATCGGCGGCGGCGAGAACGGGCGCGCGTGGAACCGGCCCATCAGCCAGCCGGGCCAGATCCCGAGCCGTCCATTGCAAGGTGTGGAATGACTCGAGCGTCGCAGGCAAAGGGTTCATGGAAGGCTGACGTACAAACGTTTGCAGTATCTGCAAATGATAATTGCTCCATTTTCGCAGTCGCAGCACGGACAGCGCACTGGGCGCTATCGTGGCCATGCCGGATAACTTACGGTATTCACCGGGTTTCCCTGCCAAAGCGGTTGGCGTAAAGCGATACAACCGCAATCGGAGAAGCGGATGCCCTACGGCCTCAAGCCGCATCTTTCGCTGGCCCGCATCGTCGAGATGAACGTGGGCTTCTTTGGCCTGCAGTTCAGCTTCGGACTGCAGCAAGCGAACATGGGGCCGATCTACGGCTACCTTGGCGCCAGCGAAGGCCGCATGCCGCTGCTGTGGCTGGCCGGGCCGGTGACGGGTCTGGTGATCCAGCCGCTGATCGGCGCGATGAGCGACCGCACCCGGTCGCGCCTCGGCAGGCGCACGCCCTATTTCCTGATCGGCGCGATCCTGTGTTCGCTCAGCCTGCTGGCCATGCCCGATTCCTCGACCCTGTGGATGGCGGCGGGGCTGCTCTGGGTGCTGGACGCGGGCAACAATATCACGCTGGAACCCTACCGAGCCTATGTGGCCGACCGGCTGGCCCCGCACCAGCGGCCGACCGGGTTCATGGTGCAGAGCGCCTTTACCGGGCTGGCGCATACGCTGTCCTACCTTGCCCCCTCGATCATGGCCACGTTCATCGACCGCGACCTGTTGGGCGCGAACGGCATTCCGGTGATCGTGCGGATCGCCTTCATGATCGGCGCGGTGCTGTCTATCTCCACCGTGGTCTGGTCCGCCCTGCGCGTGCCCGAACTGCCGCTTACGCCAGAGGAACAGGCGCGGATCGCCGCATCCCCCCTCACCCTGAAAGCCACCTTGCGTGAAGTGCGCGACGCGGTGGCCGAAATGCCGCGACCGATGCGCCAGCTGGCCGTGGCGATGCTGTGCCAGTGGTATGCGATGATGATCTACTGGCAGTATATCGCCTTTGCGATCTCACGCTCGCTCTTCGGCACCGGAAACGTGCATTCCGCCCGCTTCCGCGAGGCCGTGCTGACCGAACAGCAACTGGGCGCGCTGTACAATGCGGTGGCTTTCGTCGCCGCGATCGGGCTGATCCCGGTGGTCGGGCGCTTCGGCGCGCGGGCCGTCCATGTGGCCTGCCTGGCGGCTTCAGGGCTGTCGATGCTGGCGATTCCCTCAACCAGCGAACTGCCGCTGCTGGGCCTGCTGATGGTGGGTATCGGGTTCGGCTGGGCGGGCATGATGGGCAATACCTACGTCATTCTTGCCGATTCGATTCCCGCCGCGCGCAACGGTATCTACATGGGGGTTTTCAACTTGTTCATCGTCATCCCGATGCTGATCGAGGGCGTGACGATGCCCCTCATCTATGGTCCCATTCTGGGCAACGACCCGCGCAACGCGCTGATACTTGCCGGATTGCTGATGATCGCGGGCGCAATTGCCACCCTCTTCGTCGAGGCTGGCGGTCGACCGGAACCGAAACTGGCAGCCAACTGAACAAGTTACTTCCGGCGGGTCGATCCGGGTGCTAAGGCTCTGTGCGATATGGGCGCAGGGATGGAAGATAGCGACTTGGGGAACGACGACACAGACACGTCCGGCCCGGATGTGGAAGTGCGCACGCTCGCCGATCTGGCCCGCGTGGCCGGCGTTTCCGCAGGCACGGTGTCACGGGCGCTGGCGGGCAAGTCGCTCGTCAACGCGGAAACGCGTGAACGCATTCAGGCCCTTGCCCGGCAATATGGCTTTCGTCCGAACCAGATGGCCAGCAAGCTGCGCTCGCGCCGCACGGGCGTCATCGGCGTGGTCATCCCGCTGGGCCATGAAAAACGGCAGCAGATTTCCGACCCGTTCTTCCTCACCCTGCTGGGGCACCTTGCCGACCAGCTGACCGAGGCGGGCTATGACCTCATGCTCAGCCGCGCCATCCCTGACGGCACGCCGGACTGGCTGGAACGCATCACCGGGTCGGGAATGGTCGACGGCGTCCTGCTGATTGGCCAGTCCGACCAGTCGGAAGTGATCGATCAGGTGGTGTCGCACTATCGCCCGCTCGTCGCCTGGGGCAACCACCGCGAAGGGCAGAAGCACATCGTCGTCGGCACCGACAACGAACTGGGCGGCCGCCTTGCCGCCGAACACCTGATCGCCTGCGGAGCCCGGCGCCTTGCCTTCTTCGGCGACACCGGCGGGATCGAGATCGCCACGCGCCTGCGCGGCGCCCGCGCGGCGGCAGAGGCTGCGGGGCTGCACATCACCCATGTCCCGATCAAGCTGGCCGACGCGGAAATGGGGCCGCAACTGGAAGCTGCCTTCGCCGCTCCGGATGCCGATTACGACGGCATCGTCACCGCATCCGACCTGATCGCCATGTCGGCGCTTCACGTGCTGCACGAAATGGGCCGCAAGATCCCCGGCGACGTCCAGATCGTCGGCTTCGACGACCTGCCCCTTGCCCGGCTGACCTCGCCCCCGCTCACCACCGTGCGGCAGGAGATCGGGCAGGGCGCCAAGGTCATGGTCGAAAAGATCCGGGCACTGATCGAAGGCGAAACCCGCATCAGCAAGGTCATGCCCCCCACGCTGATCGTCCGCGAAACCACACGCTCCTGAACCGGAACCGGAGTGGCGGCACTTCGCCCTTTACCCGCCGCCCGCGATCCCGCTACCACTCACATCTCGTGTTGAATCTTCGGGGAATAGCGTGCTTCTGAACGGACGGGCCGGGCCGGGATGCTGATCGGAATAGACCTTGGCACCACCAACAGCGCCGTCGCCATCTGGCAGGGCGGTGAAGCACAGCTTGTGCCCAATGCGCTGGGCGAAATGCTCACCCCTTCGGCCGTCAGCATCGCGAAGGACGGGCAGGTCTGGATCGGCACCCCCGCGCTTGACCGCATGGCGACGCATCCGGCCGACACCGCCACCAGTTTCAAGCGGATGATGGGCACCCAGCGCAGCGCGAAACTGGGTGGAAAGGACTACAAGGCCGAAGACCTCTCCGCCCTCGTGCTATCCGCCCTCGCCCGCGATGTGGAAGCGCTGACCGGCGTGGCGCCGACCGAGGCGGTGATCACCGTCCCTGCCTATTTCAACGACCGCCAGCGCAAGGCCACCCGCCGCGCGGGCGAACTGGCGGGCCTCACCGTGCGCCGTCTGATCAACGAGCCCACCGCCGCCGCGCTCGCCTTTGGCCTGCAGGACAAGGGCGACCGCGAACCGTTCCTGGTCTTCGACCTTGGCGGCGGCACGTTCGACGTTTCGATCGTGGAAATGTTCGACGGCATCGTCGAAGTGCGCGCCTCGGCCGGCGACAACCGGCTGGGCGGCGATGATTTCGACGATGCGCTGGCCGGTTTCGTGCGGGGGCGGGTTGACCCTGACGGCCTGCTCGACGCCCTGCCGGAAGAACGCCGCAGCGCCCTTCTCAAACGCGCCGCAGAAGCCTGCCGCCGCGCGCTCAGCAGCGCGAACGAGGCCGAATTCACGCTGACCGTCGATGAAACGCGCCTGTCCACCACGGTCACCGACAGCGAATTCGAAACCGCGTGCGAGCCGCTGGTGCGCCGCCTGCGCGATCCGGTGGTGCGGGCATTGCGCGATTCCTCGATAGAGGCGGCGGAACTCTCGGACGTCGTGCTGGTCGGCGGGGCTACGCGCATGCCCGTGGTGCGCAAGGCCATCACCCGCCTGTTCGGCCGCTTCCCCAATTCCTCGGTCCATCCCGACCATGCGGTGGCGCTGGGCGCATCGATACAGGCGGGCCTTGTCGGACGCGATGCGGCGCTGGAGGAGATCCGCATCACGGACGTGTGCCCGTTCACGCTGGGCGTCGAAGTGGCCGAGCATGACCGCTACGGCGGCCTGCAACGCGGGCTGTTCTCCCCCATCATCGAACGCAACACGCCCGTGCCCGTCAGCCGCGTCAGCACGTATCACACGATGGGCGACGGGCAGAAGCAGATCGAATTCGGTATCTACCAGGGCGAAGCGCGCGAAGTTTCGGGCAATGTCCGGCTTGGCCAGCTGCAAGTGCCCGTACCCCCGCGCCCGGCAGGCGAAGTCAGCGCGGAAGTGCGCTTTTCCTACGACAGTTCCGGCCTGCTGGAGATCGACGTTCACGTGCCGCTCAACGGCACCACGCGCAACCTCGTCATCGTCGATGAAGAGGACCGACCCGATCCGAAGGAGATCGAAAAGCGCCGCGCCGCGCTGGCAAAGCTCAAATTCCACCCGCGCGAGGATGCGGCCAACGTCGCCCTGATCGCGCGCGCCGAACGCTGCTATGAAGATCACGTCGGCGATCTGCGGCAGGCGATCGGCCACTGGATCACCGAATTCGTCGGCGCGCTGGAAACGCAGGATCCGCGCCGCATTGCCGACGCGCGCGGTTTTCTGGCCGAGCGGCTCGACGAACTCGACCGCGTCAGCCCGCTTTGAGCGCGATCCGGTGACGGCGGCATTCCCGTGGTCCCTGCTGGGGATCGAGCCCACTGGCGATGCCAGGGCGATCCGCGGCGCCTATGCCGCGCAGATCAAGACCATGGACCTCGACGCCGACGTCGAAGGCTATGCCCGCTTGCGGCAGGCCCGCGACGAAGCGCTGCGGATGGCGAAGGCAGGCAACCTGCCGGTCAGCCCGGCGCCAGAACCGCAAGCGCCGGGCGAAGATGCGCCAACGCCAGCCGCATGGCCGCACGCCGCGCCGCTGCTTGACGGGACATGGTCCATCGATCCTGCCCTGACGGTCCCTGACCCGGCTGCGGACGCGGCCACGGATTTCACATCCCTCTGCGCCGACTTCGCGCCCGCCGGGGCCGAACCGCAGGGCACGATGCTGCTGGCCTGCGCCGGCCCCTCGCTCGTCCCGCCGCTGGTGGAAGGATACGAGGCAGCGCCCACGCTTGACGGCGCGCCGCGCCAGTCGCCCTTTGCCGCGCTCGCCGCCGCGCTGGCCCCCGAACTTGCCGCAACACCGCTGGATGACGGGGAAGAGGCGCAGGCGCTGGTCGCGCTCGATGCGGTGCTGGATGCCGTCCACTGGTCGCCGCTGGCGCAGCAGGCGGAGATGGAGGACTGGCTGGCCAACCTGCTCGCGCAGGGCTGGCCGCGCAGTGCCCCCCTGCTCGAAAAGGCGACAGAGGCGTTCGGCTGGGAACAGGAATGGGGCCGCCTCGATGCGCGCGCCGCGGTGGACTATCTCGGCGCGCGCCTGCGCGGGTATCGCTTCCAGCGCAAGGTGCAGGAGCCGGGCCACCGCTATCACAAGGCGTGGAAGGAACTCCACCGCCCCGGCCGTGCAGGACCTTTCCGCTTCCTGCGCGTCAGCGGCGCCGACGTGCGCGGGTTGCTGGCGGGCGTGCGCAAGACCTTCCCCGAACTGGAAGACCATTTCGATCCCCAGCGGGTGGCGTCGTGGGAAGAAGCGAAGACATGGCCAACCGGCCTGATCGTGCTGGGCGGGATGATCCTGCTGGCCTTCCTGCTTACGATCGGCGACGATCCCAAATCCCCACAGGCCCGGCAGGACGCCTTCGAGGCGACCGTTACGGAAGTGTTCGGGGAGGAGCATGATCCGGTCTGGCTAAGCGGACACCAGCCCGACCTTGCAACTCTGCTGGCCAATGCAGTCCGCATCACCGGAGAAGGCGCGGTGGATCGGCAGACCACGATCGACACAGGCATCGAATTGGTGCGTGCGCGAACCTATCTTGATGGCCGCATGCTTGACGGCGAAGACTTTGAGACAACCATGCGCCTTCGCCTTGCGCTGCTACAGGCGGCCCGTGCCGACAGCCTCGACGCCTGCCACGTGATGATGAAGCGCGGCTCCCCGCCCGCGACCACCGCCGTCCCTTTGCAAGTGCGCGAGGATGAACGCCGCTTCGCTGCCGCTCTGGTCCAGCGCGGGATGCTCAAGGCTCCCGCAAAGGCCGCAGCGCGCTCTGCCCGCGTGCCGCCCGAACTGGTACGCAAGGTGATGGCGGATACCGGGCTCAGCAAGGATCAGGTCTCGGCTGCAATGACCGGGGAAAACGATCCCAACCGCTGCGCCGCCACCATCGCACTGCTGAAGGCCACGCTGGACTGGCAGGGCGAAGGCCGCCACGATATCCTGATGACGCTTTAAAGCGCCACCCTTGGCGCGTCATACCACTCAGATCGCCTGGCCCGCCGCGCGCGCGCTGGCCCAGGCCCACTGGAAATTGTAGCCGCCCAGCCAGCCGGTGACGTCCACCGCCTCGCCGATCGCATAGAGCCCCGGCGCGCGCTTCGCCTCCATGGTCTTGGACGAAAGTTCGGCCGTATCGATGCCGCCCGCCGTCACTTCGGCCTTGGCGAACCCTTCCGAGCCGTCAGGCACGAACGGCCAGCGCGCCAGCCGCGCTTCTGCCGCGCCAAGCGCCTTGTCGGTCAGCGCGCCCAGTTCGCCTTCCAGCCCCAGCCGGGCGCACAAAGCCTCTGCCAGTCGTTCCGGCAGACCATCGCCCAGCGCCTTGCGAAACGACAGCCTCGGGCGTTCGCGCTTCAGTTCGCGCAGCCAGCCGTCGGCGCGGTCGGGAAGGAACTGCGCGGTCACCGTATCGCCCCGCTTCCAGTAGCTGGAAATCTGCAGGATCGCAGGACCGGACAGGCCGCGATGGGTGAACAGCGCCGCCTCGCGGAAGGCCGTCTTGCCGCATCGTGCGACGATCTCGGTCGAAACGCCGGAAAGCTCGCGGAACAGTGCCTCGTCGCCGGGCAGGGTCAGCGGCACCAGCGCCGGGCGCGGCTGCACCACCTTGAGCCCGAACTTGCGCGCAAGGTCATAGGCGAACCCGGTCGCGCCCATCTTGGGGATCGACGGGCCGCCGGTGGCAATCACCAGCGCCGGCGCGCTCGCCTCATGCGCGCCGTGGCGCACGCGGTAGAGGCCGTCCACATGTTCGACCTCGCCCACCGCCTCGCCGCAACGCAGGGTGACGCCGCCTTTCGCGCATTCCTCCAGCAGCATGGTGACGATCTGCCTTGCCGACCCGTCGCAGAACAGCTGGCCGAGGGTCTTTTCATGCCAGGCGATGCCATGGCTTTCGACAAGCGCCAGGAAATCGGCTGCCGTGTAGCGGCTGAGCGCGGACTTGGCGAAGTGCGGGTTGCCTGACAGGTAGCGATCAGGCGCGGTGTGGACGTTGGTGAAGTTGCACCGTCCGCCCCCGGAAATGACGATCTTGCGCCCCGGCTCGGGCGCGTGATCGATCAGCAGCACCCGGCGGCCGCGCTGCCCGGCGGTGGCGGCGCAGAACAACCCGGCAGCCCCGGCGCCGAGCACGATAGCATCATATTGCGTGGTCATTCCGGCGTACCGACCAGTTCCGGCCCCACCAGTTCCAGCGCCAGCGCTTCGGCCACGCGGATGCCGTCCACGGCGGCAGAGAGGATGCCACCCGCATAGCCCGCACCCTCGCCCGCGGGGTAGAGGCCGCGCGTGTTTAGGCTCTGGCAATCCTTGCCGCGCCCGATCCGCACCGGCGACGAACTGCGCGTTTCCACGCCGGTCATGATGACATCGGGGTGATCGTAACCGGGCACCTGACGGCCGAACACCGGCAGCGCTTCGCGGATCGCCTCGACCACGTAGTCGGGCAGGCATTCGCGAAGGTCGGTCAGGTGGACGCCCGGCTGATAGCTGGGGTTCACTTCGCCAAGTTCGGTCGAGGCGCGGCCCGCCATGAAATCGCCGACCTTCTGACCGGGCGCCTTGTAGTTGGATCCACCCGCGACATAGGCCAGTTCCTCCAGCCTGCGCTGCAGTTCGATCCCCGCCAGCGGATCGCCGGGAAAGTCACGCTCCGGACTGATATCGACGACGAGGCCGGAGTTGGCGTTGAATTCGGCGCGCGAATACTGGCTCATGCCGTTGGTGACGACGCGGCCTTCCTCGCTTGTCGCCGCGACCACGCGGCCGCCGGGGCACATGCAGAACGAATAGACGGTGCGCCCGTTCTTCGCCTTGTGCGAAATGGCGTAGGCCGCCGCGCCCAGGATCGGGTTGCCCGCACAGGCACCGTAGCGCGCCTTGTCGACCCAGCTTTGCGGGTGTTCGATGCGCACGCCGATCGCGAAGGGCTTCGCCTCTATCTGGACGCCGCGACCGTGAAGTACCTCGAACGTATCGCGCG
Source organism: Novosphingobium guangzhouense (assembly GCF_002896965.1). Lineage (GTDB taxonomy): Bacteria > Pseudomonadota > Alphaproteobacteria > Sphingomonadales > Sphingomonadaceae > Novosphingobium > Novosphingobium guangzhouense. The sequence goes on along the minus strand of NZ_LYMM01000021.1, from coordinate 87,325 downwards.
CAGAGTGGCCCACCGCCATGATCACATGCTCTGCCGCAAGGTATTCGCCGGTCGACAGGTGCAGGCCCTTGAGGCGACGCTCGCCGTCTTCCTCGGCGATCTCGAAATCCTCGACACGGGTGCTGAAACGGTATTCCCCGCCCAGCTGCTCGATCGTTTCGCGCATGGACATGACCATGGTGACGAGGCGGAAGGTGCCGATGTGCGGATGCGCTTCGGTAAGGATATCCTCGGGCGCGCCGGCCTTGACGAATTCGGTCAGCACCTTGCGGCCAAGGTGGCGCGGGTCCTTGATGCGGCTGTAGAGCTTGCCGTCCGAGAACGTGCCCGCCCCGCCTTCGCCGAACTGGACGTTGCTTTCCGGGTTGAGTTCGGAACGACGCCACAGCCCCCAGGTATCCTTGGTGCGTTCACGCACTGCCTTGCCGCGTTCGATGATGATGGGCTTCAGGCCCATCTGCGCAAGGATCAGCGCGGCGAGCAGGCCGCAGGGACCGGCGCCGATGACGACCGGACGCGGCCCTTCCCAACCGGCAGGCGCACGGACGGGGAACTTGTAGGAAATGTCCGGCGTCGGCCGCACATGCTGGTCGCCGGTAAAGCGGGCCAGCACTTCGGCTTCGTCCTTCACAGCCACATCGAGGGCATAGACCAGCTTGATCGCGTTCTTGCGCCGCGCATCGTTGCCCCGGCGGAACACGGTCACGCGCTCAAGATCGGCGGGCGCGATGGCAAGGCGCTGCACCACCGCCGCGTCGAGATCGGCGGGCGTATGGTCAAGCGGCAGGGCAATGTCGGTGAGGCGAAGCATCCGCGCGCCTTTATACCGTGATGCGCCCGAACGCCATGGCCGCGTTCGGCAGGGTGCGCCTTCTCAGATCGGCGCAGGCCCCGTCAGCGCGATTTCCGCGAAGTACCGGGACATGGCGTCCACCGCCTTGTCGCTGAGGTCGATGAAGGCGCGGCGCTTGTCCGTACCGTCATTGAGGCGCACGAAGAAGCCCGCTTCGACCATCTGGCCGATCCAGCGCAGCGCCGTGGTGGGCGGCACGCCCGCCGCAATGCAAAGCGACGTCACCGACACCCGCTTGCCCTCCAGCCGCGATGCGGTGAGGTCCAGCAGCATGTCCCAGGCAGGATCGGCGAAGAAATCCTTGTCCACGAAGCGCGCGCGCAGCTGGCGCTGGCGGATGATGCGGCGCACCAGCCGGGCATCGGGAAGCTGCCCCGGCGCCGGGGAAGACACCGGCGCGACCGGCGGCGGCTGCGGCACCCCGCCCTGCGGTTCGAGACGGTCCATCCGGCCCGCGATCTTGCCGACCTGTTCGGTCAGCCGCAGCAGCATCAGCCGGTCATCTTCCGACAGTTCGCGCACGCGCCCTGACGGCATCGTCGCCAAGGTGCGGCCCAGCGCCAGAACGCGTTCCGCCCGATCGGGATCGACCAGCAGCACGGGCGAGGACTGGTCCATGCAGGCGAAGACTTCATCCAGCGCATCGACCCCGGTAGAGACGATAAGGCGGGTGGCCCCGCCCGCCGCGCGCATATCCAGCCGCGCCAGCGCCGCCAGCACTCCGGCATCGACCTGCGGGCAATCCACCAGGATCACATCGGGCAGCGAAGCCTGCGCCAGCGCGTCCCCCATGAGCACAAGATCGGCAAGCGGCGCCGCCGCGACAAGGCGCATGCCCGCCGCATCGCCGTCTTCCCGCAAGGTGGCGCGCAAATGGGCGCGGTTGGCGTAGATCGACAGCGCCACGCCCGCGCCCGTCCCGTCACCGGCGAACGGCGCGGCTGTTGCAACCGACCCGCCATATGCGAAGTCGGGCTGGAGGTGGTCCCCGTCACGCATGATCCGATCCTTCCGTTCTGCAGGGAACAGAGTTGGAACATACGGGACTTTCCGGACAGTTAAATTCCTGAAAGCCACCCCGACAATTCGCGCCGGACCAGCCCTTCGAGCATCGCCATGCCGGGCGCGCGGTCGTTCAGGCAGGCCAGCACCGCAAGGCGTTCGCCGCCCGCCTCCTCGAACACCTCGCGGCCACGGATCGCCAGTTCCTCCAGCGTTTCCACGCAGTCCGCCGAGAAGCCCGGCGCCAGGATGGCAAGCCGGCGGGTTCCGGACTTCGCTTCTTCCGCCAGCACCGTCTCGGTCGCAGGTTCAAGCCATTTCGCGCGGCCGAAGCGGGACTGGAAGCTGGTTTCGACCCGCAGCGACGGCAGCCGCTGCGCCAGCCGAGCGCTCAGCAGGCGGGAGGTTTCGCGGCAGTGATCGTGGTACGGATCGCCCAGCTTCCGCGTGCGCTCGGGCATGCCGTGATAGGACAGCAGCAGCACTTCGGGCGTGAATTCCAGCGCGGCGACTTGCGCGACGACATCCTCTTCCAGTGCGGCGATATAGGCCGCGTCGTCGTAATAGGGCGGCAGCGTGCGCAGCGCGGGCTGCCAGCGCATGGCGCGCAGGGCATCGCCCAGCTTGTCCATCACCGATGCGGTCGTCGCGCCCGAATATTGCGGGTAGAGCGGGGCGACAAGGATACGCTCGCAGCCCGCATCCTTCATCGCCTGCAACCGCGAAGGCAGCGAGGGATTGCCGTAGCGCATCGCCCAGTCGACCGTGACGGCATCGCCAAGCCGCTGCTGCAGAGCACCGGCCTGTCCTGCGGTGATCGCGGCAAGGGGCGAGCCTGCCGCAGTCCAGACCTGGCTGTAGGCATGGGCCGACTTGGCCGGGCGCGTGCGCAGGATCACCCCATGCAGGATCGGCTTCCACGCGATCGCCGGGATTTCCACCACGCGCGGGTCGGACAGGAACTCGGCAAGGTAGCGGCGGACCGCATCCGGCGTCGGCGCGTCGGGCGTGCCAAGATTGACGAGGAGGACACCGACGCCTCCGTTCGCGGCGGGTGAAAGGTCTGGCGTCATACGTCCTCGGCAAAGAAGGGAAGGCGGCGCAGGCGCAGGCCCGTCGCCGAGAAAAGCGCGTTGGCAACGGCCGGGGCCACGGCGGCCACGCCCAGTTCGCCCGGATCGGCGGGGTCTTCGCGGCTTTCGATGAAATCCACCTCGATCGCGGGGCAATCGGCCAGCGTCGGCAGCCCCATCGCGGCAAGGCTTTCGCTGTCCGGCCGTCCACCGGCATAGCGCACCGCGCAGCCCAGCGCGAGGCCGAGGCCAAAGACCAGCCCGCCCTCCACCTGCTGGCGCGCGATATCCAGATTGACGATGCGCCCCACGTCAACGACCGCGCTCAGGCGGTCCACGCGCACCCCTTCGGCTTCGCGCCGGGCGCTGGCGACCACAGCGATGCGGCCCCCGATGCCGCCAGCATCGATCACATGGCAGGCCAGCCCCTGCCCGCTGGCGTCCGAACCGCCGCCCCATTGCGACAGGGCCGCCACCCGCTGAAGGCAGGCGGCAAGGCGCGGGTCGTGGCCCAGCATCGCCATGCGATAGGACAGAGGCTCGCGCCCGGCCTTGTGCGCCAGTTCGTCGATGAAACTTTCGTTGAAGAAGGCGGTCCAGCCATGGGCATTGCCGCGCATCCTTGCCGTGGGCAGGCCGATGCGCACGGGAACGTGGTCGATCGCCAGGTTGGGAATGGCGTAAGGCGGCACCGCGCCTTCCAGCGCCATGGGATCGGCATCGAGCGCGACGGCTTCGAGCGCATCGTAAGGCGCATCACCATGGAGCAGGCGGCGGCCGAATTCGCGCGCGGTGGCGGGCACGGTGATGCGTGCGCGCCATCCGGCGATCTGCCCTTCGCTATCGGGACGCGCGGCCATGACGGCGGATACCGGCGCACGGGGCAGGCCCGCGCGGAACTCCTCACGCCGGGACCAGGTAAGCTGGACGGGCTTGCTCACGGCCCTGGCGATCAGCGCGGCTTCCACGGCCTGGCCATGCTCAAGCCTGCGATCGAAGCTGCCGCCGATCGCCACGGGATAGAGCACCACGTCACGCAGGTGCATGTCCAGCGCCGCGGCCACCGTCTTGCGCACCGCCTGCGGCGCCTGCGTGCCGATCCACAGCTCCAGCTTGCCGTCATGAAGCCATGCCGTTGCCGCAGCAGTCTCGATGCCGGCATGGATCGCGGGCGAGACTTCGTATCCGATCTGGATCGGCAGACGGTCCCGAACCAGCGCCATGTCGCCTGCCGAGTGGATGCGATGCGCACGGGCATTATGCAGCGCTTCGTCCATCGCCGTGTCGACGGCATCGGAGTCGGCCCCGGCGGCCACCCGAAAACCGGGCTCCATACGGGCCAGCGCCTGCTCGGCCGCCCAGCCGTTGGTGGCGACGGCGGCCACCCAGGCGGCTTGCCCTTCCGGGCTGCGCACGGTGCGCAGGAAGCCGGGCACGCCTTTCGCGGCGCCCTCGTCCAGATCGGAAAGGAACGTCCTGCGACCGATGGGACCGTGGCGGATCGCGGCGAATACCATGCCGGGCAGGCGCACATCACCCGCGAAGGTCCACGAGCCGTCGATCTTGGAGGGCAGGTCCAGCCGGGGGTAGCGCAAGGGCGCGCCGGGCGGAAATTCGCCGGCACGCTCGGACATCGGCTCCGCTCGCAGCGGCGGTGTCGAGGGCGGGGAATAGCGCGCGGCCTCGGCGGCAAGCGGGCCGAAGGGCAGCTTCCTGTTTTCGTGGGTGACGAAGCCGTTCGCCACTTCGCACTCTTCCCAGCCCACGTTCCAGCGGGCCGCAGCAGCCTGCGCCAGCATCGCGCGGGCAGAAGCGGCGGCGGCACGCGCTGCCGCCTCGTAAGCGGCGATCGCGGTGCCGTCCGCCGTCACGTCGAAAACCTCGTCCTGCGCCCAGCGGCGGGTCAGCAGATCGTCCGGGTCATCCGCAAGCGAAGGCACCAGCGGCATCCAGAGCGGCGCCCATTTCGCGGCAAGCGCAAGGTTGGCATAGCGGGCGCTGACCGGGGCAGGCTCGGCCGCGATCTGCCGCCAGTCCGCGCCCAGTTCATGCGCGACGATCTGCGGGATCAGCGTGGTGACGCCCTGCCCCATCTCCACTTGAGGGACCGAAACGGTAACGACGCCGTCCGCGCCGATCCTGATCCACGCATCGAAGGCGAACTCCCCCTCGTGCGGGTGCAGCGGCAGCGGATAACTGCGCGGCCGCAGCATGTAGCCGAGCGCAAGCCCACCGCCCGCCAGCGCTCCGACAAGCACGCCGCGGCGGGTCACCGCCATCAGGGATTGGCATCCAGCCAGGCGGCGACCCCGGCCGCAAGCGCGGTGAAGGCATCGGCTTGCGGGCCGGTCCCGGCAGCCGTGGGCGTGCCCGCATCTCCTTCCCGGCGTATCGCGATGTCCAGCGGGATGCGGCCCAGGAAGGGCACGCCCATCTCCTGCGCGGACGCTTCTGCGCCGCCACAGCCGAACGGGTCGCTCACCTCGCCGCAATGGGGGCAGGCATAGCCCGCCATGTTCTCGACCACGCCGATGACCGGCACGCCGCCCTTTTCGAACAGCTCCACCGCGCGGGTTGCATCGATCAGCGCCAGATCCTGCGGGGTGGAGACGATCACCGCGCCCGCCGGCTTGCAGCGCTGCAGCATCGTCAGCTGCACGTCGCCGGTGCCGGGCGGCAGATCGACGATAAGCACTTCGGCGCCGTCCCAGTGCCCCTCGACCAGCTGGAGAAGCGCGCCGGAAATCTTCGGTCCGCGCCACGCGATCGCCTGCCCCGCGTTCGACAGGTGCGCCATCGACAGCGCAGGCACGCCCCAGCGGCTTTCGACCGGCACCAGCCTGCCTTCGTGCGCCGTCGCCCGCTGGCCCTCGGTGCCCAGCAGCCGCGCCTGCGAAGGGCCGTAGATATCCGCATCGACCAGCCCGACGCGGCGCCCCATCCGCGCCAGAGCAACGGCAAGATTGGCCGAAAGCGTGGACTTGCCGACGCCGCCCTTGCCCGATCCGACCGCGATGATGCGCGGCCCCTTCGGCGCTGCGGCGGGCCCGTTAGTGGTAGTGGACGGCTCTGCCTTGTCGGCCATCATCGCCACGCGCACTTCGCCGACCTTGCCCGCCAGCGCCTCTCTCACGCCCGCTTCCATCGCCGCGCGCGCCGCCGCATCAAGCCCGGTCGCGTCGAGAACCAGCGTCGCGCGGCCTTCCGCCACGCGCAGCGACTGGACACGCGCCGCCGCATCGGGCCGCAACAGCGCCTTGAGGTCTTCGCCCACGGCCCCCGACCCTTCGGTCCCCGCCCCGGTGCTGCCCTCGATGCCTTCGGCGCTGCTCACTTGTCTTCTCCAGTAGATTGCCGGTTCGTTTCCGGCGTGTGCGTCTGCCGGGCCCAAGGCCCCGCGTTCGCCGCTCAGGTGGAGTACGCGGGGAAAAAGGGCAAGAGAGGCACTGTTATTTGCCAGAGGGGTTCTTATAGATAGCATCATGAAAGCTATCGGTGGTGCAGACACGCCTCCTCACGGCGTGCCGGGGGACAGATCAGGAATTTCCCAGATGGCGGGACGCAACAGCCCATGGGGCGGCGGCGGCAATGACGGCGGCAGCGGCGGGGACGGCTCCGATGGAGGCAACGGTCCCGACGGCGCACCGGATGGCGGCCAGCCTGACGAACCCCGCTCCGACACGCCTGAACGCCCCGAAAAACCCAGCGGGCCCCGCAATCCCTGGCTGCCCAGTGGAGACGGCACCCCGCCGCGCCGCTCGGCCAGCATCGAGGACATCTTCCGCAATCGCGGCGAACAGCGCCGCACCGGCGGCGGTGGCGGCGGACCGCGCGTACCCGGCGGCTTCCCCAACCTGCCGCGCCGTCCGGACGGCAAATCGTGGCTGCCGCTCGGCATCGCGGCTGCCGTGGTGGTCGTTCTCGGCTTCTCCAGCGTGCACATGCTCGGCCCCAAGGAACAGGGCATCGTCACCACGCTGGGCCAGTATTCGCGCACGATCGATTCCGGCGTCAGCCTGACCCTGCCCTGGCCGGTCGAACAGGTGCATGTGGAAGACGTCAGCTCGTTCCAGGTCGTCACCGTTCCCGATAACGAGAACGAAAAGCTGATGCTGACCAGCGACAAGAGCCTGGTCGATCTCAGCTACCTTGTCCGCTGGAACATCAAGGGCCTGAAGGATTACACCTTCCGCCTCGCCGATCCGAAGGAAACCGTGCAGGAAGTGGCCGAAGCCGCGATGCGCGCCTCTATCGCGCAAGTCTCGCTCGGGCAGGCGCTGTCCGGCGCCGGACGCGCTCAGGTAGAGCAGGACGTGGGCGAACGGATGCAGCGCATCCTCGACTTCTACCACTCCGGCATCGCCATCCAGGGCGTGGAAATCAAGAAGGCCGACCCGCCGGCCAAGACCAAGAGCGCGTTCGACAACGTCAATGTCGCCCAGCAGGAAGCCGAGCGCGATCGTTCGGAAGCGCGCGCGTGGGCGCAGCAGGTGATCGCCCGCGCCCAGGGCGATGCCACCGCCTTCGACAAGGTCTATGAGGAATACAGGCTCGCCCCCGAGGTGACCAAGCGTCGCATGTACTACGAAACCATGGAACGCGTCCTGCGCGACAATGACACGGTGGTGGGTGAAAAGGGCGTGAACACCGTCCTTCCCCTGCCTGAAATGCAGCGCCGCGCCGCTCCCTCTCCTGACACTTCGGCCAGCGCGCCGACCAGCACGGGAGAACAGTGATGGGCATCCTGAACGACTACAAGGGCGTGCTGATCGCCGCGGGCGCCGTCGTCGTGGGCCTGATGATGAGCACCATCGTCGTGCCCGAGGACGAACAGGCCGTGGTGGTCCAGACCGGCCGCCCGGTGCGCGTCTACAACCCCTATGTCGCCAATGCGGCTTATGGGCAGACCGGCGCGGGCGTCCACTGGCGCATCCCGCTGGTGGAACAGGTGATCCGCATCGACAAGCGCCTGCTTTCGGTGGACATGCAGCAGCAGCAGGTGCTGTCCACCGACCAGCAGCGGCTGAACGTGGACGCCTATGCACGCTATCGCATCGTCGATCCGGTGAAGATGGTCCGCTCCGCCGGCACGACCGAACGGGTGACCCAGCAGCTTGAGCCGATCCTGTCATCGGTCGTGCGTCAGGAACTGGGCAAGCGTACCTTCCAGTCGCTGCTGACCGCCGAACGCGGCGCGGCGATGGAGAACATCCGCAAGCTGCTTGACCGCGAAGCGCAGGAATACGGCGCGCAGGTGGTGGACGTCAGGATCAAGCGCGCCGACCTGCCCGAAGGTGCACTGGCAGCCGCCTTCGTGCGCATGGAAGCGGGCCGACAGGAAGAAGCCAAGACGATCGCGGCACAGGGCCAGCGCGATGCGCAGATCATCCGCGCCGAGGCCGAGGCGCAGGCCGCCAGGATCTACGCCGACAGCTTCGGCAAGGACGCGCAGTTCTACGATTTCTACCGCGCGATGCAGAGCTACGCGGTCTCGTTCGGCAAGGGCCAGCCCGGCAGCCCGAACGGCGCCAAGACCATCCTGCTTTCGCCCGACAATGCCTATCTGAACCATTTCAGGGAGCCGTAAGCGGTTTCGGCCGTTGCGCTTCGGAAGTTACGCTTCAGAAAGTTCTGGCCGGAATTGCGTAAAAGTGGCGGATTTCCGCATCATTCAAATCCGGTTAAGCTCGCGGGGCGTGAAACCGCTCCGGGGTTACCAGTCGGATCTAGGCGCAAGCCGCCAAACGGAGGAATCAAAGGACGTGAAGCCCGTGCGATATGCTTATGGACTGACCACAGCGCTCCTGCTTGGAGGCGCAACCGCATCGCTCGTCACCGGCTACCCCGCAGGCGCGCAGGTGGCCCAGAACGAGGCCAGCGAAATCTCGAAGGTGGTGCCGCGTGCCGGGGCCCCCGCCAGCTTTGCGGATCTGACCGCACAGCTGCAGCCTGCCGTCGTCAACATCTCGACCCGCCAGAAGGTGCAGGTCGCGGGCGCCGGCAACAACCCCTTCGCGGGCACCCCGTTCGAGGGGCTGTTCGGCGGACAGGGCGGCGGTGGCGGCGCGCCCCAGACGCGTGAGGCGCAGTCGCTCGGTTCGGGCTTCATCGTCTCGGCCGACGGCTATGTCGTGACGAACAACCACGTCATCACCGCCGAGGGCAAGGGACAGGTCGAATCGATCACCGTCACCATGCCCGACGGCACGGAGTACCCGGCCAAGCTGATCGGCAAGGACGCCGCATCCGACCTTGCCGTGCTCAAGATCGACGCGGGCAAGAGTCTGCCCTTCGTGAAGTTCGGCGATAGCCGCAAGGCCCGCGTGGGCGACTGGATCATCGCGATCGGCAACCCCTTCGGACTTGGCGGCACGGTGACTTCGGGCATCGTATCGGCCGTGTACCGATCGACCGGCTCGGGCGCGGGCGCCTATGACCGCTATCTCCAGACCGACGCCGCGATCAACCGGGGCAACTCGGGTGGCCCGATGTTCGACATGAGCGGTCAGGTGATCGGCATCAACAACGCGATCTTCTCGCCCACCGGCGGCAGCGTCGGCATCGGCTTTGCCATTCCGGCGGAAATCGCGGCCCCGCTCGTCCAGAAGCTGATCAAGGGCGAAGCGATCGAGCGCGGCTACCTTGGCGTGCGCATCCAGCCGGTGACCGAAGACATCGCCGATTCGCTGGGCATCGCTCACAACAAGGGTGAATTCATCCAGCTGGTCGAGCCGGACGGCCCGGCAGCCAAGGCCGGTCTGCAGGCGGGCGACGTCGTCGTCTCTGTCGACGGCAAGGAAGTCACCAAGGACCAGACGCTGTCCTTCATCGTTGCCAACACCAAGCCCGGCGCGCGTATCCCGGTCGAGGTGATCCGTGGCGGCAAGCGCCAGACGGTCACCGCCACGGTCGGCAAGCGCCCGAGCGAGGATGAACTTTCGCAGTCCTTCACCCCCGATGGCGATGAAGACGGCGATGCCTTCAACAACCCGCCCCAGAAGCAGGAAAAGGGCGTCATCGAGAACTCGCTGGGCCTGACCGTGACCCCGCTGACCGCCACCATCGCACGCCAGCTGGGCGCGGCGGAAGGCACCAAGGGCGTGGTCATCGTGGCCGTCGATCCGAACTCGGATGCGGGCCAGAAGGGCTTCCAGCGCGGCTTCATCATCCTGCAGGCAAACGGCCGTCCGGTGACCACCGCCGCCGACCTGACCGCAGCGATCAACGCCGCCAAGGCGGAAGGTCGCTCGGCCCTGCTCCTGCGCGTCCAGCCGCGCGGCCAGCAGGCGACTTTCGTGCCGGTGCGCCTGCGCTGACACGACGCTGAAGGCGTAAAAGGAAAAGGCCCGCCGGAGCGATCCGGCGGGCCTTTTCGTGTGTGCTTGCGCCCCCCGGACCGAACAGCCGAGGGACTGGCCAAACTACTGCTGCAGCCCCGGTGTGCGGGTCGGCAGCGGACGGGGCGCAGGCGTGACGCGCGGGGTCGGCGTGGGCCGCGCGCCCGGATAGGCGCCCTGCACCTGCCCCGGTGAACGCAGCCCCTGCTCTTCCCGCTCACGCCCGGTGGCGCGATCAAGGAAGTCGGTGCCGGCGGCCGGAGGCGGCGCCCCCTGCCCACCGCCCTGCCCACCGCCCTGCGGGGCGTAATCGGGCGGAACCATGCCGCCGTTAGGAGGCGGTACGCCCTGCCCTTCGCCATAAGGCGGCTGATCGGGCGCGGCGCTGTCCGGGTGGACCAGATTGCCGTTCTCGTCGGTGTAGTAATAGTCCTCCGGATTGCCCTGCATGGCCTCGTCGTCCGGCTCAAGCTGCCATTCGGGCAGGGTCAGCTGGGTGTCGAACTGTTCGACCGGGCGCTTGGCGACGGCAACCTTCATGTAATCCGCGAAGGCGCGTGCCGGGGCATGGCCGCCCGACAGACCGCCGACCCGCTTGGCGTCGTCGCGGCCCATCCACACGCCGGTGGTGATGCCGCTGGAGAAGCCCAGGAACCAGCCGTCCTTGTTGGAACTGGTGGTGCCGGTCTTGCCCGCCACCGGACGGCCGATCTGCGCGGCGCGGCCGGTGCCGATGGCCACGGCGGTCTGCAACAGGTCGGTGATCCCGGCGGCCACGTAATGCGGCACCAGCACCTGCCCCTGCACGGACTTGTGTTCGTAGAGCAGTTCGCCCGAAGTCGTGGTGACCTTGGTGATGCCATAAGGCTCCACCGAAGTCCCGCCCGCCGAAACCGCCGCGAAGGCGCGCGTCATGTCGATCACGCGCACTTCGGACGTGCCCAGCACCATCGCGGGCTTGGTGTTGATCTGCGTGGTGATGCCGAAGCGCTTGGCCATGCTGGCCACGGTTCCAAAGCCCACCTCGTTGCCCAGCTGGGCCGCGATGGTGTTCTTGGAATAGGCGAAGGCGGTGCGCACGTCGATCTGGCCCGCGAAGTTGCGGCCATCGTTCTGCGGGCTCCATCCCTGGATCGTCACCGGCTGGTCGACCACCGCATCGTCAGGCGTATAGCCTGCCTCAAGCGCGGAAAGGTAGACGAACAGCTTCCACGCCGAACCCGGCTGGCGCAGCGCCGACGTGGCGCGGTTATAGTTCGAATTCACGTAATCGGTGCCGCCGACCATCGCCAGCACCGCGCCGTCGCGGTCGAGGCTGACGAGTGCGCCCTGCGCCCCTGCGGGAACGTTGCGATCGATCGACTTCGTCGCCGCATCCTGCATCGCAGGGTCAAGCGTGGTCCAGACCTCGATCGGCTCGTTGTTCTCGGGCAGCAGCATGTCGAGCTGCGGCAGCGCCCAGTCGGTGAAGTAGCGGACCGAATTCTGGCCCTTTTCCTTGGCGACCTTAACGTCCGAGAAGTCGACGCTGTCGGCCTCGCTCTGCGAAATCACGCCTTCGCGCGCCATGAGGCCAAGCACGACCTTGCCGCGCCCCTTGGCAGCCTCGACGTCCGCGGTGGGGGAGTAGTTCGACGGCGCCTTCACAAGACCTGCGATGATCGCCGATTCCGCGGTCGACAGCTCGGTGGCCGGGTGGCCGAAGAACTTGCGGCTGGCCGCGTCGATGCCATAGGCGCCGCCGCCGAAATACACCTTGTTGAGATAGAGTTCGAGGATCTGGTCCTTGCTGAACTTGCGCTCCAGCGCCAGCGCCAGCACCATCTCGCGCGCCTTGCGGTTCCACGAACGCGCATTGCTGAGGAAGATGTTGCGCGCCAGCTGCTGCGTCAGCGTCGAGGTCGCCTTGGCGCGGCTGTCGGTGGTCAGCGAAACGTAGACCGCGCGAGCCAGGCCGATCGGATCGACGCCGGGATGCTCGCGGAAGCGGCGATCCTCGACCGAGACGATGGCATCACGCATGATCTGGGGAATCTGGTCATAAGGCAGCCACCTGCCGTAGCTTGGCCCCAGCGAGACAAGTTCACGCCCGTCGCGCGCGCGCACTACGATCATCTGGCCGTTCTGGCTGCTCTTGAGCGCGCTGTAATCGGGCAGTTCGCGCATCGTGAAGAAGACGGCGGTGCCCAGGAAGATCGCGCCAAGCAGCGCCAGCGCGCCGCCCCATATGAAAACGCCGCGCACGATGCGGCGCCACAGGGGCTTCTTGGCGGCGGAAGATGAAGCTGCACGCGGGGCACGGTTGCCCCCGGAGCTTTTTGGGCCGGAATTCTTGGCCATGGGTAGGATGCAAACCCCAATGAGGACGGATGTACGGGCTCGCTCCTACACCTTGCATGACGATTTGTAACCCGAGGTGAACGCATACTCCCCGAGGCAGGCTCGGGGAGGCGCGGGTCACTTGGGCTCGAAATCCAGCGAGGCGCTGTTGATGCAGTAACGCAGGCCGGTGGGCGCGGGGCCGTCGGGGAACACGTGACCAAGATGGCCGTCGCACTTCGCGCAGGTCACTTCGGTACGGATCATCCCGTGAGAGGTGTCGCGGTGCTCGTCGATCGCGGCTTCGTCCACCGGCGCGGTGTAGCTTGGCCAGCCGCAACCCGAATTGAACTTGTCATCGGATTCGAACAGCGGCGCACCGCAACCCGCGCAAGTATAGAGCCCTTCCTGTTTGTTGCCATCGTATTTGCCGGTGAAAGCCCGTTCGGTGCCTGCCTGGCGCAACACGTAGTACTGTTCCGGGCTAAGCTTTTCGCGCCATTCTTCGTCGGTCAGGTGGATCTTGTCGGTCATCGGGGAGGCTCTCCTTCGGCGCGGATATGGGGCATCGCCCGGCAAGTTTCCAGTGAACCCGTCCGCGCCGAGGTATGGCCCGCCCTATGCCCCCACCCTGCAGCCCCGCCTATAGCCCCACCTATAGCCAACGCCGGGCTTTTCTGCGATGGCCCTGCACTTATGGACCAGACCGCCCCTCTCATCGCAGCCCCTTCCGCCAGCGTCGCCGATCTTGCCGAAGCGCTGATGGCGTGCCCCAGCGTCACGCCCGCCACCGGGTCGGTGTTCGATTGCCTGGAGGGCCAGCTGGCGCCGCTCGGCTTCGAGGTCACCCGCTTCCTTGCAGGCGAAGCGCCCGACGGGCCGGTCGAGAACCTCTTCGCGATCCGGCGTGGCCCGGCAGGCGCGCGCCACTTCGCCTATGCCGGGCACCTTGACGTGGTGCCGCCGGGCGAAGGCTGGACCAGCGCACCCTTCCTGCCCGAACGGCGCGGCCCCGAAGGACAGGAAATGCTCTACGGGCGCGGCGCGGTGGACATGAAGGGCTCGATCGCGGCCATGGTGGCGGCAGCCGGGCGCGTGCCGCAGGACGCAGGCACCATCAGCTTCATCATCACCGGCGACGAGGAAGGCCCCGCCCGCTTCGGCACCCTCGCCCTGATCGACCTGATGCGCGAAAGGGGCGATATCCCCGACTTGTGCCTGGTGGGCGAACCGACTTCGGTGAACCGGCTGGGTGACATGATGAAGGTTGGCCGCCGCGGTTCGGTCAACATCTGGCTTGAGGTCGAAGGGCAGCAAGGCCACGTCGCCTATCCGCACCTTGCCGACAATCCGATCACCCGGCTGGTTGCGATGCTGGCCGAACTGGATGCCATCGTCCTCGACGAAGGGACCGACTGGTTCCAGGCGAGCAATCTGGAAATCACCGACGTTTCCTGCGGCAACCCCGCCACCAACGTGATCCCGGCCAAGGTCGCCGCGCGAATCTCGATCCGCTTCAACGACCTGCACACCGGCGAAAGCCTGTCCGAGCGGGTCGCGCAGATCGCGCAAAGGCACGGCGGCACGGCCCGTCCGGTGATCTCGGGCGAGGCGTTCCTGACCCAGCCGGGCGCGTTCTCCACCATGCTGGCCGACGCGATCCGCGCCGAAACCGGCGTGGAGCCCGAACTGTCGACCAGCGGCGGCACGTCCGACGCGCGGTTCCTCAAGGATCTGTCCCCGGTCATCGAATTCGGCCTGTGCAATGCCACCATGCACAAGCGCGACGAAGCCGTCGCCGTGGCCGACCTTGATGCGCTGGCCCGGATCTTCGAACGGGTGACGCTGGCGGCGCTGGCGGGCTGACGCGAATTTGTTTCAGGCGCTGGCGGGGCGAAACGCGAAGCCTTGCGTCTTGCATCCGGGCGCAACCTTTTCGCTCTCGTCATTGACCGCACCGGCCACGCTGATAGGTTCCGGCGCTTTCACGACGCCACCATTAACAAGGGGTTCGCAATGGGCAGGCGCCTGACGCTCTATATTCTGATCGGCATGGTCCTTGGCATCGTGGCGGGGTACGTACTCCACGCGAGCCTTCCGGCAGACGATCCGCATCTCAAGCAGTGGACCGAATATTTCCGCCTGCTGCCGGACGTATTCCTCAAGCTGATCAAGATGATCCTTGCGCCGCTGGTCTTCGCGACCATCGTGACCGGCATCGCCGGCATGGGCGACAGCACTGCCCTTGGCCGCATCGGCGGCAAGGCGCTGGGCTGGTTCATCACCGCCAGCCTTGTCTCACTCAGCCTCGGGCTGGTGCTGGTCAACCTGTTCCAGCCCGGCGTCGGCGTCGGCCTCGACACGGGCCAGAGCGTGGGCGACCTTGAGATGGGCGAGCTGACGCTGCGCCACTTCATCCTGGAAATCTTCCCCGCTAGCCCGCTTGCGGCCATGGCGGAGAACAACATCCTGCAGATCCTGGTCTTCTCGGTCTTCGTCGGCGTCGGCCTGACCGCGATTGGCGAAAAGGGCGCGCCGATCGTGCGCGGCACCGAGGCGCTGTCGGAACTGATGCTGCAGATCACCGGCTACGTGATGCGCTTTGCGCCCTTCGCGGTGTTCGGCGCGATCGCCGCCGTCATCGGCACGCAGGGCCTTGGCATCATCGTCACTTACGGCGTGCTGGTGAGCGAGTTCTACCTTGCCATGGCGCTGCTGTGGGTGATCCTGTTCTGCGCCGGCGGCCTGTTCCTGGGCAAGCGCGTGGTCACGCTGTTCCGCTACATCCGCGAACCGCTGCTGCTGAGCTTCTCCACCGCGTCTTCGGAAGCAAGCCTGCCCAAGCTGTTCGAGCAGCTGGACCGCTTCGGCGTTCCGCGCCGCGTGTCGGGCTTCATCCTGCCGCTGGGCTACAGCTTCAACCTCGACGGCTCGATGATCTACATGACCTTCGCGTCGATGTTCATCGCGCAGGCTTACGGCATTCACGTGCCGATCATGACGCAGATCCTGATGCTGCTGACGCTGATGGTCAGTTCCAAGGGCATCGCAGGCGTGCCGCGCGCCAGCCTTGTGGTGATCGCGGCCACCCTCACCCAGTTCGGGTTGCCGGTGGAAGGCATCGCGCTGCTGCTGGGCGTGGATACGTTCCTCGACATGGGCCGCTCTGCCACCAACGTGGTGGGCAACGCCGTCGCCACCGCCGTCATCACGCGTTCGGAAGGGATGCTCCAGCCGCTGACCGACCCGGACGCGGAAGTGCTGCATTCCCCCCACCACACCGTTGCCGACGGTCGCCGGGGCCTTAACATCGATCCCGAGCAGTACGAGGGATAAAGATAGGGCGAGGGGGCCGAGCCTGTCGAAGCCCCCTTCACCATTCGCTGATCGAAGAGTTCCGTTACTTCGCCAGCTTCACCGGCACGAACGGCCCCATCCCGCAGCCGCCCATGCGCTGCCAGCCCCCGCCGATCTGCTGCAAGGGGTAGATGATATCCTGACGGCACAGCTGCGATAGCGACGTTTCATAAGTAAACGTCCCGGCCGACTTCAGCCCGTTGCAGCGATTGGGCAGCGTCACACGCCAGACCTGCCCCCCTGCACCGCCGATGAAATCGATGGTGTTGTCGTCACGGATGCGGGTGGTGTTGAAGCGGTTCACCGTCAGGCAATCGACGGCAGCGCCCGTCACTTCGGCGGCAGGCTGGGGCGCCGGCGTTTCGCCCGGCCCTTCCTGCGAACAGGCGGCCAGCGTCAAAGCGGAAAACAGCAGGGCAGCGGGTGTCTTCATCGGCTCATCCTCTCGTTGGGCGAACGTCCGGCGGTGCCCATTGGCTCCCCGAACGCTGCCTTCGTCAAGAGGACGTAGCCGTCAGGCGGCAGCCTTTCTGCCGCCCCGGTCCAGCACCTTGTCCTTGAAGGCGCACAAGTCCACCTCCGGGCAGCGCCAGCATTCGGGCGTGCGCGCCTTGCAGATGTAGCGGCCGTGAAGGATCAGCCAGTGATGCGCACCGACGCGAAACGGCTGCGGCACCTTCTTCTCCAGCTGCTTTTCCACCGCCAGCGGGGTCTTGCCCTTGGCCAGCCCGGTACGGTTGCCGACGCGGAAGATATGCGTGTCGACCGCGAAGGTCTCTGCCCCGAAGGCGCAGTTCATCACGACATTGGCCGTCTTGCGTCCGACACCGGGCAGTTCGACCATGGCATCGCGATTCGCCGGAACCTCGCCGCCGTAACGCTCGACAAGGATCTGCGAGAGGGCGATGACGTTCTTCGCCTTGGTGTTGAACAGGCCGATGGTCTTGATATGCTCCTTCAGCCCATCTTCGCCGAGGTCCACCATCTGCTGGGGCGTCTTCACCTTTGCGAACAGCGCGCGCGTCGCCTTGTTGACGCCCACGTCGGTCGCCTGCGCCGAAAGCGTCACCGCCACCAGCAGCTGATAGGTATTGCCGAATTCCAGCTCCGTTTCGGGCGAGGGATTGGCCTCGGCCAGACGGCGGAAGAATTCGAAGATCTGGTCCTTCTTCAAAGGCCCCTCCTTACAGGCCCAGCACTTCCGGCATGGTATAGCGCCCTGCCCCCTTGCCGATCAGCCACTGCGCCGCGCGCACCGCACCCTTCGCGAAGATGCCCCGGTTCTCGGCAAGGTGGGAGAGCGAGAGCCGTTCGTTGTCGGCCAGGAAGTGCACGGTATGATCGCCCGCCACCGAGCCGCCGCGCAGGGCCGCGAAACCGATGGTGCCCGCTTCGCGCTTGCCGGTGATGCCGTCGCGGCCGCGCACGGCATTGGCGGCAAGATCAACGGCGCGGCCCTTTGCCGCCGCCTCGCCCAGCAGCAGCGCGGTGCCCGAAGGCGCGTCCACCTTCATGCGGTGGTGCGTCTCGACGATCTCGATGTCCCAGTCCTCGCCCAGCCGCGACGCTGCCTCGCGCACCAGATGCGCCAGCAGGGTAACGCCGAGCGAGGTGTTGCCGGTCTGCAGCACCGGAATATGCTCCGCCGCCGCATCGATCAGCCAGTGGTGGCGCTCTTCAAGTCCGGTGGTGCCGATGACGATGGGCAGCTTTGCAGCCATCGCGGCATCAAGATTGCCTTCAAGTGCCGCCGGGCTCGAAAAGTCGATCAGGATATCGGCGTTGCCGGCGATGGCGGTAACGTCGCCGCCCTTGTCGACGCCGCCCGCGAAGTCCTCACCCGCATCGGCGATGGCCGCCGCGATCGCCTGCCCCATGCGCCCCTGGCTGCCGATGATACCGATTCGTGCCACGCTGCTGTCTCCGTCCGGGCCTAAAATGCTGTCGGCGCCGCATGGCGCAAACGCGGCCCTTCGACAACCTCTGGCTGCAGGCTATGGTGACCGCATGAGCAGCATCCGCAACATCGTTATCCTGACCGGCGCGGGCGTTTCCGCCGAAAGCGGCATCGATACCTTTCGTGACGCCAACGACGGGCGCGGCGGGCTGTGGGAGCAACACCGGGTAGAGGACGTCGCCACCCCGGAAGCCTTCGCGCGCGATCCCGATCTTGTCCTGCGCTTCTACGACATGCGCCGCGAGGCGATCCAGACCAAGGCGCCCAACGCCGCTCACCGCGCTCTGGCCAAGCTTGATGCCGAATGGGAGGGCGAACTTCTCATCGTCACCCAGAACGTCGATGACCTGCACGAACGCGCAGGGGCAAAACGCGTGCTCCACATGCATGGCGAACACCTCAACGCCTGGTGCACGGCCTGCGACGCCCGCCCGCGCTGGACCGGCCCGCTGATCGACCGCCCCGCCTGCCCCGAATGCGGAAAAGCGGCGCTGCGCCCCGATATCGTCTGGTTCGGGGAAATGCCCTATCGCATGGAGGAAATCTTCGCCGCGCTGGAACAGGCCGACCTGTTCGTCTCGATCGGCACGTCGGGCGCGGTCTATCCGGCTGCGGGCTTCGTGCGCAATGCCCGCGAACTGGGGATCGAGACGCTGGAACTGAACCTTGAACCCTCGCAAGGAACCGCATGGTTCGACGAGGCGCGGCATGGGCCTGCGACCGAACTGGTGCCGGCCTGGGTGGAGCAAGTACTGGAGCGGTAATGCGCGCCCCGAACTTCTCGAAGTGTCAGGCCGCCGCCGTCGAATTGCAGCCCCGGCACGCAGGGTCCTTCGCGATCCTGAGCGGGCGCATCGATGGCGCCAGCCCGTCGATCAGATGCAATGTGCCGAACTGGGGCTCGCCCAGCGCGGTGTGCCCTGCCAGCAGCACCCGCATCGCATGCATCGCCGCGAAAGTGCCGACCATGCCCACCATCGCCCCCAGCACGCCGTCGGCGGCGCAGGTATCGCAGTCCACCGCGTCGAAGGCATCGCCCACGAAGCAGCGATAGCAGGCCTGCCCTTCAAGGTGCCCGGCGAAATTCGCCACCTGGCCCTGGAACCGCCCGATCGCCGCCGTCGTCAGCGGGATGCCCAGACTTACGCAGGTATCTGACACCAGCAGCCGAGTCGCGAAGTTGTCACAGCCGTCCAGTACGAGGTCCGCGCCGGATAGGACGTCATGCGTATTGCCATCCCCCAGCCGCGCAACGACGGGTTCCACCTTGAGGCCAAGATCAAAACGCCGCACCCACTCGGCTGCCGCTTCCGCCTTGGGCCTGCCGACATCCGACGGCGTATAAATCGTCTGGCGTTGCAGGTTGCTGACGTCGATCACGTCATCATCCACCAGCGTGAGGCGGCCTATGCCGGCTGCGGCGAGATATTGCAGGGATGGACTGCCGATCCCGCCGCAGCCGACCAGCACCACATGCGCATCGCTGAGCGCAACTTGCCCCACGCCGCCGACTTCGGGCAGCACGATATGCCGCGCAAAGCGGCCAAGGCGGTCGGCAGTCAGGGTCATTGCGGGCGCTCGTCTCCGGGCGCGTCCTGCACCGGCGTTTCGGGCAGCCGTTCCTTGACGAAGCCATGCATGCCGAACCACCATTGCGTGGCGATCACGCCGCCCTTGGCGGGCTGGAGCATGCCGATCATCATCGCGATCGCCAGCGGCACCAGAATCGCAAACATCGCCAGCGGCCCCAGATCGTAATCCACCGAAAGCGCGATGATCAGCGGCGCCATCAGGTGCCCGGTCACGATCATCGCGATGTAGGCGGGGAAATCGTCCGCGCGCTGCGGGGTCAGGTCCATCGTGCAGACCGGGCTGCGTTCGCGCGGCTTGAGCCACTTTCGGAACAGACTGCCTTCACCGCAACGCGGGCAACGGCTGCGAAGGCCGCGAAGCAGGGCCTGCGAGAACGTGGCGGGAATCATGCCCAAGCGCCTACAGCATGCAGGCGACGTGGTGAAGGGGATGCGCTCAGAAACCCAGAACGTGGACGCGATTACGGCCGCCGTGCTTGGCAGCATAGAGCGCCTCGTCCGCCTGCCGGGTGGCATCCTGCAGCAGCGAGAAATCGCGCACCGGCGCAAGGCCGCAAGAAAAGGTTACCGCGCGGTCCTGCACGCCAAGCCCGGTGTCGAGCGCAACGGTGGCGCGCAGCCTTTCCATGACCAGCCGCGCCTCATCCAGCGTAGTGTCGGGCAGCAGGACGGCGAACTCCTCTCCGCCCCAGCGTGCGGCAATGTCGCTGCGGCGCAAGTGGTCCTCGATCCGGCGGGCCAGTGATTTCAGCACCACGTCGCCCACGGCATGGCCAAGATCATCGTTGATGCGCTTGAAGTGGTCGATATCGATCAACGCCAGCACCGCATTCGACCGGCCACGCAGAACCTGCTTCGCCGAATCGAGGAAACCGCGACGATTGCGGATGCCGGTCAGCGGATCGCGCTCGGCCGCATCGACAAGACGTTCGATCCGGGCTGCGGTTTCATGGGCGGCGGTGGTCACCCCGTTCAGCAGACGGCCGACCAGATCATCCGCCCCTTGCGGGATCACGGCAACCCGCTCGCCCATCTGGATCGACTGCAGCATCATCGTTGCCTGTCCGATCGGCGCCAGCAACGCATGGATCGCCGCCAGACCAAGCCCGGTGCCGACCAGCGTGGCGACCAGCAGCGTCAACAACGTGCCAAGGTGCCAGTGCCCGGTCGCCGCCTGGAATGCGACGCATGCGATCAGGGGGACGTGTACCGCACCGAAGCAGACGAAGAGAATCCGCCGCTCGTAACTTCGGGGAAAAAGGAAAGTCGTAGCCTGGTAGAAGCGCATGGGGGGAAATGCCTCTTCTGCTGGATCTGAGAATGAAACGCGACTGCGTACCCGACCCGCTTACGGAGCGGAAGCTTTTGCGAAAGCTAAATTACGTGATGAAACGGTGAGTTAACCTGCGCCAGCGACCAAATGAAAAGGGGCCGGAAGCAATGCCTCCGGCCCCTTTTCATAACCTGGTGCAAAAGCCCCGGATCCCGGCATTTTGCCGGGCAAGCGTTCAGCTTTCGAGCTGGCGCAGCAGCGAACGCACGTCGCCGTCCATATCGGCATCGCGGGTGCGCAGTTCCTCGATCAGACGCACCGCATGGATCACCGTCGAGTGATCGCGCCCGCCGAACTTGCGGCCGATTTCCGGATAGGAGCGCGGGGTCAGAACCTTGGCAAGATACATTGCCACCTGACGCGGGCGCACGACCGCGCGGGCGCGGCGCTTCGAGCTCATTTCGGTGCGGTCGATGCGGTAGAACTGGCAGACCGTGCGCTGGATCTCGTCGATCGTGATCCGGCGGCGGTTGGCCGAGAGGATGTCGGTCAGCTGTTCTTCGGCCAGTTGCAGCGACACGGCCTGCCCGGTCAGCTGCGCATAGGCGATCAGCTTGTTGAGGCCGCCGACCAGTTCACGCACGTTGCGATTGATGGTGCGGGCAAGGAATTCGATGACGTCCGAAGGCACTTCGATCGAAGCGAAACGGCCAAGGCGGTTCTCAAGGATCGAACGGCGCAGTTCGATATCGGCCGGCTGGATATCGGCGACAAGGCCCATCGACAGGCGCGAAAGCAGGCGCGGTTCGACGCCGTCCAGCGCCTGGGGCGCACGATCGGCGGCGAAGACCAGGCGCTTGCCTTCCTGCAGCAGCGCATCGATCGTGTAGAGCAGCTCTTCCTGAGCCGAAGCCTTGCCGATGATGAACTGGATATCGTCCACCAGAAGGAGGTCGAAGCCGCGCAGGCGCGCCTTGAACTCGATCATCTGGTTCTGCCGCAGCGCCTGAACGAATTCCACCATGAACCGCTCTGCCGAGCAGTAGAAGATGCGCGCATGCGGGTGCGCCGCCAGATAGGCGTGGCCGATCGCATGCAGCAGGTGCGTCTTGCCCTGCCCGGTGGCGGCCTTGAGATAGAGCGGCGAGAACTGCGGCGTTTCCGTTGCGGCCATGCGCTGCGCGGCATTGCACGCTAGCACGTTCGACGCGCCGGTCACGAAGCTGGTGAAGGTCTGCGAGGCGTCGATGCCTGCCGGGCCCTGGCCGAGCGAGGCGAACGATTCGCCTGCAAGCGCGACCGAAAGCGGGTCTGCGGCGCTGACTGCCGAATCATTGGCAGGCGCGCTGGCCGGACGACCGCCGTTACCCAGACGCAGTTCGGGCAGCTGGCGACGGCCGGGATGCACGAGGATGCGCACGTGACGCACGTCAGGGCGCGCGATCTTCCATGCCAGCGAGAGGCGATCGGCAAAACGATCGTTCACCCAGTTCGCCGAGAATTCGGTGGGCAGGTACAGGTCGAGCGTACCGGTTTCCTTGCACCAGTTGCCCGGCTGGATCGGCTTGATCCACTGGCTGTGCGCCTGGTGCCCAAGGTCCTTGCGCAGGCCCTGGCTGATGTCAGCCCAGTCCGCCGCCAGATTTACGGCTTCCTGATCCTCTTCCATCGCCACTCGCACCGCCTTCGACTTCCTGTTCAAGTTTGTTCCTTCGACCATCGGATTCACCGGGGGGGTCACGGAGGGTTGTCCTGCGGATGTATTCGACATCGTTTCGAACCCCTTGTTGCTCACGTGATCCCGCTGGTGACGCGAAACGTGGGGAGGCAGCGGCGCGCAGAGTGAAAAGTTCCCCGTGCCGCGAACGCATGTTCGCGGGGATTGTTCCACTTGTGAATCGCTGTGTTCCCCGGCTCGTTCCGCAACGGCCGGGAACCCTTTTAGAAACCCGTTTGCCGGGCAGGCAAGACGGCACTCCCCAAATAAAAAAAATTATGAAGGTTGACTCACGTGGGAGTGCCTAAAATCCGTAGCCAAAGTGTAATGCGCTGCAAAATCAGTTGGTTGCGCAGTGCGGCATCCCGAATCGCAGTATTTCCGGGCCTTTGCTTTCGAGCATACTGCGATGCAGCAAAAACAAGAACGGAGCCGAGGTCGAATGACCTCGGCTCCGTTCTTGTTTCGTCCTGAGACAGATGGCCAGCATCTGTCTCACTCTGCGAATCACTCTCCCTTTAGTAAGGAGAGTGCTTCGAATCAGAGAGCAGCGACGCGCTTGGTCAGACGCGACATCTTGCGCGCTGCGGTGTTCTTGTGAAGCACGCCACGCGCAACGCCACGAGCCAGCTCGGGCTGGGCTTCCTTGAGGGCAGCAGCAGCGGCATCCTTGTCACCACCGGCCAGAGCGCTCTCGACCTTCTTCAGGAAGGTGCGGATGCGGCTCACGCGGTTGGTGTTGATCTCTGCACGGCGCTCGTTGCGACGGATGCGCTTGCGGGCTTGCGGCGTATTGGCCATCGATATTCCTCTGTTCGGGCGGCCAACACGGTGAGCGGCCCCAATTGCCTAACGAATCTATTCGGCGAACGGACTCGCCGGAAAGCGCGCCCCTTACAGTTCAAGCCGGGTTCCGTCAACCCGAGGCATTGGCGCGAAACCGCCTATTTCTGGCACTTGCGGCACCAGAACGTGCTCCTGCCGCCCTGCACGAAGCGCAGCACCGGCGCCCCGCAGCCGCAAGGGTCGCCCTCACGCCCATAGACCTGCCACGACGCCGCGAAGTAGCCGAGTTCGCCATTGGGCTGCGCGTAGTCCTTGATCGTCGATCCGCCCGCCGCGATCGATTCGCCCAGCACCTGCTTGATCGCGGGCACCAGCCTGCCCAGCGCCGGTCCGCTTACGCGCCCGGCTTCCTTGTCCGGCCGAATGCCCGAACGGAACAGCGCCTCGCACACATAGATGTTGCCCAGCCCCGCCACGATCGTCTGATCAAGCAGCATCTGCTTGATCGGCGCGATACGCCCGGCGAAGGCGGCGCGCAGATGCGCCGGGGTCAGGTCATCACCCAGCGGCTCGGGCCCCAGCGTCGCGAAGGCGCCCCAGGCATCCAGCCCCGCCGTGGGCACAAGGTCCACCGAACCGAACCGCCGCGCGTCGTTAAGCGCAAGTACGTGGCCCGCCCCCGTCTCCAGCACGAGATGATCATGCTTGTCAGGCGCCTCGGGCTCGATCCGCCAGCGACCGGACATGCCAAGGTGGAACACCATGGTCTGTTCGCGGTCGGTATGGATAAGACCGTATTTCGCGCGCCGCCCCATCCCGGTTACGCGCGCGCCGGTCAGCACCTGCACAAGATCGGGCGGGAACGGACGGCGCAGGTCCGCGCGATTGAGCGTGACGCGCGCTATGCGTTCGCCATCGAGAAAACGCTCAAGGCCGCGCACCGTGGTTTCGACTTCGGGAAGTTCAGGCATCAGGCGCTAGATAGGGCGTTCGCGGCCCTGCGCAATCTCAGAGGATATGCCCCGTGCGATCGCGCTTGGTTTCCAGGTAGCGGGCGTTGTGCGGGTTGGGCGGCAGCTGGTGCGGCACCCGCTCCACCACTTCGACGCCGACGCCCTGCAACGCGGCGACTTTGGCCGGGTTGTTCGTCATCAGGCGAATCGCGGGAACGCCCAGCAGGTCGAGCATTCGTGCGGCCACCGGGAAATCGCGTGCCTCGGTCGGCAGGCCAAGGCGGTTGTTGGCGTCCACGGTATCATAGCCGACATCCTGCAGCGCATAGGCGCGCAGCTTGTTGACGAGGCCGATGCCGCGCCCTTCCTGCCGCAAGTACAGCAGTATGCCCCAGCCGCCCTGCCCGGACTCCCCCGACGCTTCCGCCGCCATGGCCCGCAGCGCCGCGTTCAGCTGCGGCCCGCAGTCACACTTGAGGCTGCCCAGGATGTCGCCCGTCAGGCATTCGGAATGGAGGCGCACCAGCGGCGGCCGATCGCCGTCCTGCGTCCCGATGACCAGCGCGACATGTTCGCGAAGATCGTCGAGCGCACGGAAGGCGACGATCTCGGCATTCTCCGCCGCCGCCACCGGCAACCGCGCGCGCGATGCGATCGCAAGGTGCGCGGTGTCCTTCCACGCGGCAAGATCGGCGCCGGATACGTCCTGCACTTCGTCCGCATGAGGCGGCACTACCAGGAAGGCGGGCAGGATGCCTGCCAGTCGCGCCAGTTCCATCGCGGTGCGCGCGGCATCTGCATCCTCGATAGGCTCGGCCGCGAAGGGGCCCTTCATCGGATAGGCAAGGTCCAGCGCCGGATCGGCCACCGCGCGCGCGGTGTCGAGGTCGAAAGGCTCGGCGGCGCGAATCAGGACCGGCGCTTCGGGCACGGCGGCCTCGCGCTGGTTGGCCAGCTTCAGCGTGACGGCGCGCGCGGCGGAAATCAGCATGCGCGGCGCGGTGGCGCCGGGGGCGAATGCCGTCTCTGCAGGCAGCAGGACTTGCCCCGCAACCCGAATCGGCCAGCCATGACGCAGCGCATCGAGCGCCAGCGCCACGCGGCGGGTGGAGGCAGGACCCGCGTTCAGAGTTCGAACTCGGTGACAAGCGGGATATGATCGCTCGGCTGTTCCCAGCGGCGGGTTTCTTCGACGAAGTGATGCCCGCGTGCCTGCGGGGCCAGATCGGGCGAGGCCCACATGTGGTCAAGGCGGCGGCCCTGGTCCTTCTGGCGCCAGTAGCTGCGGTAGGACCACCAGGAATAGTTGCGTTCGGGCGCCGGGATGAAGCGGCGGCCCAGATCGTCGAAGCCTGCCGCGTCCTGCAGCCGCTTGAGCGTCTCCACCTCGATCGGCGTATGGCTGACGACCTTGAGCAGGGCCTTGTGATCGTAGACATCGCATTCCAGCGGGGCGATGTTGAAATCGCCGACTATCAGCGTGGGGCGATCGATCCGGTCGGCCCAGCGGGTCATGCGTTCGAGGAAGTCCAGCTTCTGGCCGAACTTGGGGTTCACCTCGCGGTCGGCCACATCGCCGCCGGCAGGGATATAGACGTTCTCCAGCACCATGCCCTGCCCCGGCCCCAGCAGCTCCACGCCGATGTGGCGGGCCTCGCCGTTGTCCTGCCAGTCATGCTTCGAGAAATCGCGGAACGGCACTTTCGAGACCGTCGCCACGCCATGGTAGCCTTTCTGCCCATGGATCGCGCGGTGGGTATAGCCGAGGCGCTCGAACATCTCGTGCGGGAACAGATGCTCCGCGACCTTGATCTCCTGCAGGCACAGCACGTCGGGCGCCTGCTCGGTAAGGAAACGTTCGACCTGGTCGATGCGCAGGCGGACGGAATTGATGTTCCAGGTGGCGATCTTCATGGGCGTGGCTTTAGGGACGGCTTGGGGGAATTGCCAGTCCCCGGCCTCGCGTAAACCGAGGGTGCCCCGCTGCCGGTAAGCCTGCCCCGGTAAGCCTGTCCCGGCAAGACAGCGGGAATCGCCGCGGCGGGTTGGGTGGCCGGATTTTGTCTCAGGCCGGAGCGAGAATGGTGCCGGTCGAGAACCGGAGCGCAGCGGCCTTCTGGCCGTGAGCACCGGAAGCGCAGAACGGTGCCGTTCGCAGCCCGGCATGGGGCAAAATACGGCCACCCAACAGAAAACCCTCGAGCCGGGGGCAGAGGCTCGAGGGTTCCTGTAAGCGTTCGTCACGCTAGTTTATCAGAACGGTCACTCAGGAGGCGCGGGCAACAGGGGGGAAACCCGCCTCAAACCGTTCTGACAAGACCTATATGGGGTGCGTCTCCTGACTGCCAAGTGAACGAAGTTCAGAAAACTGTCGCCGTTTGTCGCCAGCAGCGCACATTCAGCGACAAAGCGCCCCTTTTGGTCGACGATTGTCGCCGCGGGTCGTCAATGACGATTGCGCGGGCGCGGGTCGGTCCAGCGGAAGTCGTTATCGGTGACCGGCACGCCGTAACGCTGGTTGGACAGGCTGATGGTCGTGCGCTTGTTCTGCGAATCGAGCGCGACCCAATAGGTCAGCTCCAGCCCGCCCGGTGCGGAGGGCTTGCGCGTGAAGATCAGGGTGATCACCCCATATTCGGGATGCGAGCGATCGCGCACTTCGATGCTGGTGACGTTGGGATTGCCGGTCTGCAGCACCTTGCCGTACTTCGCCACATCGCGGCTGGGATCGAGCAGGGCGCCGAGCGGGCTGTTCTTGATCGGCCAGCGCTGCACCTGCCGCACCGAATAGTCGATGAAGGTAAGCGCCTTGCCGTCGCCGACGATCAGCATCTCGGCGCTTTTCTGGTACTGGAAGCGGATCTTGCCGGGACGCTTGAGGGTCAGCACGCCGCTGACCGACCCGCCCGAGCGGTCGGTCTGCACGAAGTCCGCCTTCATCGAATCGATGGCGCGCAACGCCGCGACCGCCTGGTCGAGCTGCTTGGCATCGTCCGGAGCGGCAGCGATCGCCTGAACCGGAATCAGTGTGGCAGGAACGGAAAGCGCGGCCAAAGCGGCCGCGCTTACGCAGGATCGAAAGGTTTTCTTCACGTGGTTCATGGCTTTCCCGTTGGGTGCACAGCCTTGAACCGACCGTGAACCTTACTTGATCTTGGCTTCCTTGAACTCGACGTGCTTGCGCACGACCGGGTCATACTTCTTGAAGCTGAACTTTTCGGTCGTGTTCCGCGGATTCTTCTTGGTCACGTAGAAAAAGCCGGTGTCGGCGGTCGAGACAAGACGGATCTTGACGGTTGCGGGCTTCGCCATGGCGGTATCCTGTACTTTCTAAGTTGCAGCCGCCCTGGCAGGCCGGCGTTACGACAAATCATAAAGGGGCGACACCAAGGCGCCGCCCTTCAAGGTTGCGCCCCTTGCTGGATTGGCCCTGCAAAGTCAAGCGCGCGCCGCCGATTCGCCTGCAATTCAGGAGATCGGAAACGGCTTCAACGGCTCAAGAACGCCGAATTTCTCGTGCCGGGGGTCCGTGTCGAGCGGCGGCAGGTCCAGTTCGGGCGCCTCCACCTTCGTATCGGGCAGCCGCGCCAGCAGGTCGCGAATCAGGGTCAGGCGGCCAAGGCGCTGGTCGTTGAAATCCACCAGCGTCCAGGGGGCATGCGCGGTGTGCGTCGCTTCCAGCATCGCCTCGCGCGCAAGGGTGTAGTCGGCGTACTTCTCCCGCGCGGCGATATCGACGGGCGACAGCTTCCAGCGCTTGAGCGGGTCTTCCAGCCGTTCGTGCAGGCGTTCTTCCTGCTTCTCCTGATCGCAGGCCAGCCAGTACTTGAACAAGTGGATGCCGTCATCAACCAGCATCTTCTCGAAAGTCGGCGCATGGCGCAGGAACGCCTCTACTTCTGCCTGAGAGGCATAGCCCATCACCCGTTCCACGCCCGCGCGATTGTACCACGAACGGTCGAACAGCACGATCTCGCCGCGGCTGGGCAGGTGTTCGATATAGCGCTGGAAGTACCACTGCCCCCTTTCACGCTCGCTCGGCGCGGCAAGGGCCACGGTGCGGCACTGGCGGGGGTTGAGCTGGCCGGACACGGCCTTGATGGCGCCACCCTTGCCCGCCGTGTCGCGTCCTTCGAACAGGACCACGATGCGCGCGCCGGACACTTGTGCCCAGCGCGCCATGCCGACAAGCTCCTGCTCCATCGGGTCGAGGAGTTTCTCGTAGTCCTTGCGGCCGAGTTTCTCCCCGTTGCTCATGGTCTTACACCCTCGAAAGCAGGACCAGCGCGATGACGCCGGCGACAATGCGATACCATGCGAAGGGGGCGAAACCGGACTTGCTGACAAAGGCCATGAACGCCTTGATCACCACCAGCGCGACGATGAACGACACAACGAAGCCGATCGCGATCTCGTTCCAGCCGACCGGGCCGGCGCCGCTCATCAGCGCGTCATGATGCTTGAGCAGTTCCAGCGTCGTCGCGCCGATCATGGTGGGAACGGCCAGGAAAAAGCTGAACTCTGCCGCCGTGCGACGTTCGATCCCCATCAACAGCGCGCCCATGATCGTCGCGCCCGAACGGCTGACGCCGGGCACCATCGCCAGGCACTGCGCCAGACCGACGCCGATGCACTGGCGGGCGGGAAGTTCGGCAACGCCAGTAAGCGGGCCGGGTTTGGCCACCTTTTCGATGCCCAGGATCGCGATGCCGCCGATGATCAGCGCCCATGCGACCACGCCGGGTTCGCCCAGCAGTCCCTCGATGAAGTCGTTGAGCAGCAGGCCGAGGATGGCGGAAGGAATGAACGCCAGCAGCACGTTGCGCACGAAGCGGATCGAAGTGGGGTTGAGCTTGAGCAGCCCCATGCCCACCGCCCAGAACGTGCGCCAGAACTGCACGATCACGGCCAGGATCGCGCCCAGCTGGATGACGATGTTGAAGGTTGACCAGAGCGCCGAATCATAGCCGAACAGGCGGGTGGCAAGGATGAGATGGCCGGTCGATGAGACGGGCAGGAACTCGGTGAGGCCCTCGACAATGCCGAGGAGGATCGCGGTAAGGGTAAGGTCCATGGGTTGGAGGTCATGCCGTACCGTGCGGCCAAGTCAACCGGGGACGTGCTGCATTGCGGAATTGTGAGGTAAGCAGAGCAAATTCCTCCCCGAGACGGGCTCGGGGAGGAGTTGCGCGATCACCAGATCCGCACGCGGTCCCTGGGCGCGACGTATAGCTTGTCGCCCGGCTTCACGCCGAACGCCTTGTACCATTCGTCGAAGTTGCGCACGATGCCGTTGACGCGGTACTGCGGCGGCGAATGCGGGTCGGTGACAAGGTACTGGCGCGCCTGCGCCTCGCGCACCTTCGAACGCCAGACCTGCGCCCAGCCCATGAAGAAGCGCTGGTCGCCTGTGAACCCGTCGATCACCGGGGCTTCCTTGCCGTTCAGCGACAGCTTGTACGCACGGTAGGCAAGGCTGAGGCCGCCGATATCGCCGATGTTCTCGCCCATGGTCAGGCGGCCGTTCACGCAGGTCTTGCCGTCGTCGAACGGGCAGAAGGCATCATACTGCTTCGCCAGTGCGTCCTGCAGCTTCTGGAACGCGGCCAGATCCTGCGGGGTCCACCAGTCGCGCAAGTTGCCGGTGCCGTCGTACTTGGCGCCCTGATCGTCGAAGCCGTGGCTCATTTCATGGCCGATGACCGCGCCGATGCCGCCATAGTTTACCGCCGGGTCGGCCGAGAGGTTGAAGAACGGCGGCTGCAGTATCGCGGCCGGGAAGACGATCTCGTTCATCGGCGGGTTGTAATAGGCATTCACCGTCTGCGGCAGCATGCCCCATTCGCTGCGGTCAACCGGGCCGCCGATGCGGTTCATGTCGAACGCGGTCTGCCACTTGCCCGCGGCGATGCCGTTGCCAAGCGGATCGGTGGCGGAGAAGGTCAGCCCTTCATAAGTCTTGAACACGTCGGGCTGGCCGATCTTGGGGGTGAAGGCGTCCAGCTTCTTCTCCGCCTCGACGCGGGTGACCGGGCTCATCCATGCCAGATCCTTGAGATTGGCCGCCATCGCCTTGCGCAAGTTGGCGACCAGATCGGTCATCGCCGCCTTCTGTTCGGCCGGGAAATACTTCGCGGCATAAAGCTTGCCGAGAAGTTCACCGGCCATCCCTTCGACCGCAGCGATGCCGCGCTTCCAGCGGGGGCGCTGCTCCGGCTGGCCGGACAGCGTCTTGCCGTAGAAATCGAAGCGCGCGTTATCGATGTCCGAAGGCAGCACGGCGGCGTTGTCGCTCAGAAAATGCGCGGCAAGATAGGCCTGCCAGGTGGCGACCGGGGTGCTGTCGATCAGCTTGACCACGGCGGGCATGCCGGGGCCGAACTGCGCGCCGGCCTTGGCGGGGTCGATCCCGGCCTTCTTGTACTCCTCAGCCGTCGGCGGCATCTCTCCGACCAGGACGTAGCTTGCCTTTTCGGCGCCGACGGCAGCCAGGAACGCCTTGACGGTGCCGGGCGCGCCCAGCCCTTCGAACTCGGCCACGGGCACCTTGTTATAGGTGAGGTCCGGGTTGCGGGCGGCGGCGCGGTCCCAGTCGGCGCGGGCAAGCTGCGTTTCCAGCGCCAGCACTGCCGTAGCGGCGGCGGCGGGGTCCGCGTAACCGGCCTTGCCGAGCAGGAAGGTCAGGTACGCCTTGTACTTGTCACGCAGTTCCACCGAGCGCGCGTCGGTCTTCAGGTAATAGTCGCGATCAGGCAGGCCCATGCCGCCGATATTGGCGTTGAGCGCGTAGATATCGCTCTGCTTGTCGTCCGCGCCGACATAGAGGCTGATCGGCGAGGCATAGCCCGGTGCGCCGAACAGGCTCGCCACGTCAGCCGCCGTCTTCGCCCCCATGATCCGGTCAAGATACGGGCGCGCCGGGGCGAGGCCCGCCTTGTTGATCGCATCGACGTCCATGAACGCCTTGTAGGCCGCCGCGATGCGCGCACCGTCCGAACCGGGGGCCGGGTTCGCGGCTTCGAGTTCGTCCAGGATGCCGTGGACGCGCTGCTCCGACAGGTCGTTCAGTTCGATGAACGAGCCCCAGCGGGTACGGTCGGCCGGCAGTTCGGCGGTCTTGTTCCAGATGCCGTTCACATAGGCGTCGAAATCGTCGCCCGGCTTGGCGGTCTTGTCGATCCACTGGGTCTGGACGCCGAACTTGCCCCAGTCCGAAGACGGCGCCAGCGAAGGCTTCGCAGCCGGGCCAGCGGCCTGTGCGGCATTCTGAGCGGCATCCTGCGCGGATACGGGAGCGGTGAAGGCGAAAACGGAAAGCGCGGCGCTTGCAAGAAGCGCCCTGCCGGAGATGCGAAGCATGTCGTGACCTTTTCGGAAGGGGGATGCGACAGGATATTTCGGCCGGATCAGAACGACCGACGATGGCGCGTAACTTAGTTACACGCGCGCGCAACGCCAGCGAAAAAGCAGTGACCGTTCAGCCGTGCGGTATGATGGGGGGATTATCGAACTGCAGCGAGGCCAGCCGGGCATAAAGGCCGCCCGCGCGGGTCAGGCTTTCGTGCGTGCCCTGCTCGACGATGCGCCCCCCGTCCATAACCACGATGCGGTCCGCCTTGCGCACGGTGGCAAGGCGGTGGGCGATGACCAGCGTGGTGCGCTGCGCCATCAGTGTTTCCACTGCGTCCTGCACCAGCCGCTCACTTTCGGCGTCAAGCGCGCTGGTGGCCTCGTCCAGCAGCAGGATCGGCGCGTCGCGCAGCAGCGCGCGGGCGATGGCGATGCGCTGGCGCTGGCCGCCGGAAAGGCGCGCGCCGTCTTCGCCAAGGAACGTGTCGAGCCCCTGCGGCAAGGCGCGCAGGAAGCCTTCGGCATTGGCGGCGCGGGCCGCCTGCCAGATCGCTTCGTCATCGGCCTGCCAGTTGCCGTAGCGCAAGTTGTCGCGAGCGGAGGCGGCAAAGAGCACGCCTTCCTGCGGGACCAGCGCGATACGGGCGCGGACCTCGGCCGGATCGGCGGAAACCAGCGGCACGCCGTCGATCTTGATGGCGCCGCCCTGCGGATCGTAGAACCGCTCGGCCAGCTGGAACAGGGTGGATTTGCCCGCCCCCGAAGGGCCGACGATGGCAACGGTCTCTCCCGGCTCCACGGTCAGGCTGAAATCGTGCAGCGCGGGCAGTTCGGGCCGCGCCGGATAGCGGAAGGTCACGCGTTCGAACGCCAGCTTGCCGCGTGCCGGACTGGGCATCACCAGCGCGCGCGCCGGAGGGGCAATGGTGGGATGCTCGCTCAACAGTTCGGCCAGACGACTGGCCGCGCCGGCACCGCGCACAAGATCGCCGTAAACCTCGGTGAGCGAACCGAACGCACCCGCGACGATTCCCGCCGTCACCACGAAAGCGGCGATGGTGCCGCCGGTGATGGTGCCCTCGGCCACGCCGATCGCGCCGCGCCACATGATCAGGGTGATCGACCCGAAGATCAGGAACATGATCACCGCCGTCATGATCGCGCGGATCATGATGCGATGCTTGCCGGTGTCGAACGTGCGCTCCACTGCGGCGGCAAAGCGCCCCTGTTCGCGCCCTTCCTGATTGAACGCCTGCACGACCTTCAATGCACCCAGCACTTCGGCGGTCAGCGCGCCGATATCGGCCACCCGGTCCTGGCTGGACCGCGAAACAGCGCGCAAGCGGCGGCCGAAGGCGGCGATCGGCAGGATCACCACCGGAATGGCGATGACCAGCCCCGCCGTCAGCCCCGGCTCCAGCGCGAAGAGATAGATCACCCCGCCCAGCGCCATGATCGCATTGCGCAGCGCGACCGAAACGGTAGTGCCCACGATCTGCTCGATGATCGCGGTGTCGGCGGTCATGCGCGAGGAGATTTCCTTGGGGCTGTTCTCTTCGAAGAAACTGGGCGCAAGGGTCAGCAGATGGCGCTGCACGCGCAGGCGGATATCGCCGACGACACGCTCGCCCAGCCAGGACACCGAATAGAACCGGATCGCGGTGGCGATGGCGAGCACGACGACCACGACCATCAGCATCAGGAACCAGGATCGGATCGCGGCCGGGTCCGCGCCTTGCGCAAAGCCCTTGTCGATGATCTGCCGGAAACCATAGGGAATCGCGAGGGTGGACGTCGCCGTTGTGATCAGCGCCAGGCCCGCCGTGGCCATGCGCCCCGGATACTTGAGCATCTCGCGCCAGACCATGCGCAGCGGGCCGAGACTGCGGCGCTGCCGCTTCGGCTCTTCAGCCATGGTTTCCAGTGCCGCGAAATTGCCTTGCGTCCCATCCATGGCGCCGCGCCTTACAGCGTCGCGCGCTTCAGGAAAAGGCTTCCGTGAGCGGGGTCAGCTTTGATTCACTGACGGGGATGCGGCCGGCGGCGCCATCGATGCCGCCCGCTGCATCGCCACAACACCAACCTGCCCGATTCGCGGCCAAACGTGCTTCTTCTGCGAAGATCACCTGCCTGAAATCGGAATTGCCGCGTTGCAACATTAACATCTATTTCCGTAAATCATGCCATAAGAACCCTGTACAAAGGCCGAGTCCGCCCCCGAAACGGTCAGGAGAATCGACTTGCTCTACAATGCCTACGAATTGCAGCGCGCCATGATGAGCAGCGCCGCCGCATGGGCTTCGGTCGGCGCCGAACTGCTGACCAACCCCTCGCTTCCATTCGGTTATTCGGGCCTTGGCCCGATCATGGCATCGGCGCTGGACGTCTTCGCCCACGCCGCTTCACCGCGCGGAAAGCCCGCTTTCGACATCGAGACGGTGACCGTCGACGGCAAGGTCCAGCCGATCACCGAATCGATCGTGCTGCACAAGCCCTTCGGCAACCTGCTGCGATTCGATCACCCCGGACTTGCCCCGGATGCGCCCAAGCTGCTGATCGTGGCTCCGATGAGCGGACACTACGCCACGCTTTTGCGCGGCACGGTGGCGCGCATGGCCGAAAGTGCGCAGGTCTACATCACCGACTGGGCCGACGCGAAGCTGGTGCCGATGAGCGCGGGCCGCTTCGATCTGGACGATTACATCGACTACGTGGTTTCGTTCCTTGAGCACATCGGGCCGGGCACGCACGTCCTCGCCGTGTGCCAGCCTTCAGTCCCGGCCTATGCCGCAACCGCGATCATGGGCGCAAAGGAGCACCCCTGCCGCCCCGCCACTCTTACCATGATGGGCGGCCCGATCGACACGCGCGAAGCGCCCACCAGCGTCAACGACGTGGCGATGCAGCAGCCGCTGGCATGGTTCGAACAGAACGTCATCGCCACCGTGCCGATGACGTATCCGGGCGGCGGACGGCGTGTCTATCCGGGCTTCCTGCAGTTGGCCGGGTTCATGGCGATGAACCTGGGCAGCCACATGATGAGCCATTACGGCATGTTCAAGCACATGGTCGAGGGCGACGGAGACAGCGCGGCGGCGACCAAGGCATTCTATGACGAATACCGCGCCGTCTGCGACATGACCGCCGATTTCTACCTCCAGACCGTGGAGCACGTGTTCCAGAAGCACTCGCTGCCCAAGGGCGAATTCGTCCATCGCGGCGAACGGATCGACCTTTCGGGCATCCGCGACACCGCGCTGCTGGCGATCGAGGGCGAGAAAGACGATATCTCGGGCATCGGCCAGACCCGCGCCGCGCTGCACCTTGCCAGCCACCTGCCCGAAAAGCGCAAGAAGTATTTCCTCGCCGCCGAAGTGGGCCATTACGGCATCTTCAACGGCAGCAAGTGGCGCACGCGAATCGCGCCGGTGCTGGAAGACTGGATTGCCCAGCACCAGCGCAAGACGCTGAAGGTGGTCGCCTGAAGCCTTGCCTGACGTTTCCGGTCGGGACGCGCGCAAGCTGCGGCCCGACTGAACGTTTTTTGCGCCGGAACGCTCCGCCGCCGTCCGTCCTTCGCGATGGGACGGTGGATCACCGGGACCGATCGTGGTATTACCGCCACCATGGATCGCGCACATAGTCGACGGAAAATTATCAAGGGTGGCCTTGCCGCCGGTATCGGTCTGGCCTTGCCAACACGGGTATTCGCTTCCGAAGGCGTGCCCCCCGATGCCCTCCTGCCCGGTATCGTTCCCGGTGAAGGCGTTGCGCCGCTTGCGGGTTCCTTCCAGAACAGCCTGACCTCGGTTCCGGCCGCGCCCACGGGCCTTACGCTGTACGAACGGCGGGTGATGGCCGTCGCCTCGAAGCAGGCGGCCCGCGTGCGCAATCACCTGTGGCGCGCCGACGTGGTCGGCATCGTCGATTTCGACCAGCCTTCGTGGAAGCCCCGGCTTCACTTCG
This sequence comes from Novosphingobium guangzhouense, assembly GCF_002896965.1. Lineage (GTDB taxonomy): Bacteria > Pseudomonadota > Alphaproteobacteria > Sphingomonadales > Sphingomonadaceae > Novosphingobium > Novosphingobium guangzhouense. The sequence continues at coordinate 51,790 of NZ_LYMM01000021.1, read as the reverse complement.
CCAACCTTGAAAACGGCACGCTGCGCTCGTTCCTCGTCGCTCACGGGCGCGGTTCTGATCCGGCGCACAGCGGCTGGCTGCAAAGCTTCTCCAACGTGCCCGGCTCCGAGGCCACCTCACGCGGGGCCTACCTCACGGCGGAGTGGTACAAGGGCAAGTACGGCACCTCGATCCGCCTTGTCGGGCTGGACAACGACAATTCGATGGCCCTGCCCCGTGCGATCGTGATGCATCCGGCATGGTACGTCGCGCAGAACATGATCGACAAGTGGGGCAAGCTGGGCCGCAGCGAAGGCTGCTTCGCGATGAGCGATGCCAATTTCAACGAAGCGCTCTGGCACTTGTCCGGCGGACGCCTGCTGTTCGCGGATCGCATCGGCGAAGGATAACCCTCAACGCTGCGTTGCAGGCTGCTCAGGGCCTCAGCGGTTAGACACGCCTGCGTCGCAATGATACGCATCGTATCATGGACACCAGCCTGACCGGCCTCAAGCGAGAGGCCCCTACCGATGCCCGGCAAGTACGTTCGCGACAGGCGCTGACTTCGGCGCTGCTGTCGCTGCTTGAACAAAAGCCGTTCGACCAGCTGACCATCCGCGAGATCAGCGCGCGGGCGGGAACCGGCTACGCCACGTTCTTCCGGCATTACCCGACCAAGGAAGCGCTGCTGGCCGATGTCGCCGCGCACGAGATCGAGGATCTGCTGGGCCGCACGATCCCGATCCTCTACGCCGCCAACAGCTTCGAATCGACGCTTGAAGTCTGCCGTCACGTGCACGAACACGCGATGCTGTGGGCCGCGCTGCTGACCGGCGGCGCGGCCGGCATCGTGCGCGAGGAATTCATCCGTCAGGCGCTCGCGCTGGCCGCCAACACGGAATCCCGTCACCCCTGGCTTCCCTCGGACCTTGGCACCATCCACGGCACGGGCGCCACCATCGACATTCTTGCATGGTGGCTGTCGCAGGGGACAGAGCCTGCCTCTGCCCGCAGCCCGGAAGAGGTGGCAACGATCCTGCACCGGCTGGTCATCGCGCCGCTTGTGGGCGACACGCTGGAGACTTTAGCGGAGATCCCTGCGGAGACGGCGTGATGACGACCGAAGCCGCAGACCCGGTGCTCGGCGGCATGATCGAGGATGCGGACTGGCCCGAATTCGGCTGGGTGGACGACGTGCGACCGGCGCTGCGCGCAGCGCTTGAGGCGGGGCGTCCGGCGGCGCTGGCAACGCTCTACAAGGTTGCGGGAAGCGCCCCGCGCGGGCCCGGCGCGCAGATGCTGTTCACCCCCGGCGCCGACGGGCAGATCGCGGCAAGCGGCTACTTTTCGGGCGACTGCATCGAGGGCGACGTCGCCAATCATGCGGCGCAAGTGCTTGTCGATGGAGCGCCCCGGCGCCTGCATTATGGCATGGGCAGCCCGTGGATCGATCTACGCCTGCGCTGCGGCGGCGCCCTGCATGTCCTGCTGGAACGGATCGCGCCCGATGCCCCCGCCGCCATGGCGCTGCTGGACAACGCCGCACAGCGCCGCACCTGCATCTGGACCAGTGACGGGAAGACGCAGCACGTGGCCGAGGCCGAAGGGCCGCTGATGGACCTGTGCGAAGAGCCGCTGCGCATCGCCCGCCGCTACGATCCGCCGCGCCGCCTGATCGTGTCTGGCGGCGATCCCGGCGCGCTGGCCGCCGCCAGACTGGGCGCGATGGCGCAGTTCGAGACGATCCTGCTGCGTCCCGGCGGCCCCCACGCACCGCCGCCCTTCCCGGTATCGCGCTACTTGCGAGAGGAGCCGGCACAGGCGCTGGCCCATCTCAAGGTCGATCGCTGGACCGCTTATCTGGGCGCCACCCACGAGGATCACCATGACCTTGGCGGCTGTCTTGCCGCGCTGCGCGGCGGGGCGGGCTATGTCGGCATGATCGGCGCGAAATCGCGCGCCGCCCAGCGCCTTGGCGCGCTGGAAGCGGCGGGCGCCACGGCAGACGAACTGGCGCGGTTGCAACTGTCCCCCGGCGTTCCCGGCCTTGGCAAATCACCGTGGGAAGTCGCCACCGGCATCATTGCCGAGATCATGCAGGCGCTGAACCCTGCGCGGGAGCGGGCGTGAACGCCGTCGCGCTGGTGCTGGCCGCCGGCCGCGCGACCCGCTTCGGCAGCGACAAGCTTAGCGCCCCGCTGGACGGTGCGCCGCTGCTTCATCACGCGATCCGCGCCGCGCGGGCAGCGCCGGTCGACCGGGTGATCGTGGTCACCCGCCCCGACCTCGACATGGGCGAATGGCCCGGCGCGCCTGCGGTGGAGGCGCTGCGGCTGGAAAGCGATGCCCTGTCGACCACGCTCAGGGCAGGCATCGCAGCGGCAGGACAGGCCGAAGCCGCCTTCGTGTTCCTGGGCGACATGCCGCGCATTCCCGCAGAAGTGGCGCCGATGCTCTTTGCCGCGATCGGCGATGGCTATGCCGCGATGCCCTGCCATGGCGGCCGGCCCGGCCACCCCGTACTGCTCTCTGCCGCCGCCTTCCCGGCCATCGCCGCGCTGACCGGCGACGCAGGCGCGGGCCGCCTGCTGCGCAGCCGAAGCGACGTGGCCTTGGTCGACGTTCCTTCCCCCGCGATCCACTTCGACGTGGACCGGCCGGAGGATCTTGCCACCGGATCTTGAAGGCGCCTAAGCCCGCCCCGTCTCGTTGGAAAGCAGCGCCGGATCGATCCCTTCGGCCCGCCATGTGGCCGACCAGCGCCCTTCCGGCGGCGTGGCGAACAGCACTTCGCGGTGCCCTTCGGCCGCATACCAGCCGTGATGGCGCATCTCGCCCTCAAGCTGGCCCGCGCCCCATCCGGCATAGCCCAGCGCCATCAGCCACTGCGACGGCCCCTGCCCCGCCGCAATCGCGCGCAGGACGTCCATCGAGGCGGAGAGGGCGCAAAGCGGCGCCACTGCGATAGTGTCGCTGCCACCCCAGTCGGTGGAATGGAGGATGAAGCCGCGCCCCGGCTCCACCGGGCCACCGTGCATGATTTCGCGATTGGGCGAAACGCCGGGGTCAAGCCCCAGCTCCTCCAGCACGTCATGGAAGCGCACGCCTTCGCGCACGTGGCCGATGCCCACGCCCAGCGCGCCGTTTTCATCATGCACGCACATCACGTTCACCGAACGCTCGAAGCGCGGATCGAACATGCCCGGCATCGCCAGCAGGATGCGGCCCGAAAGATACTGTTCGCTCGTCACGCCGCCAATCTATGCGCGCTTGCGCCGACCACAAGCCCCCTATCCGAGAGAGCGCTTTCCCTGTGCGACCGGGCGGCCTATGCCGCTTGCCACAAAGGAGAACCCAGCCCCGTGACCCTGCTTTTCGACCTTCCCGCCGCCCCCGCCGTGCCCGTCGTCGGCGAAGAGGGCGCCTATCCGGTGCGCCGCATCTTCTGTGTCGGGCGCAATTACGCCGCTCACGCGCTGGAACTGGGCAACGCGGTGGACCGTGAAGCGCCGATCTGGTTCAACAAGGCCCCTGCGGCCCTCTGCCTTGATGGCGGTACGATCCCCTATCCGCCGGGCACCGAAAACTGCCATTACGAGATGGAACTGGTCGTCGCCATCGGCGCGCCCGCGTTCCGTATCGCTCCCGAAGCGGCGATGGGCGTGGTCTACGGCTATGCCTGCGGCCTCGACATGACCCGTCGCGACCTGCAGAACGCATCCAAGGCCAAGGGCTATCCCTGGGACACCGGCAAGGACTTTGAAAACGGCGCCGTGATCGCCCCGATCACCCCCGCCGCTGCCTTTGCGCCCGGCGAACAGCGCATCACACTGGCGCAGAACGGCGCGGTGAAGCAGGACGGCGTGCTTTTGGACATGATCTGGTCGATCCCCGAACTGATCGCCGATCTTTCGCGCCTCTACCACCTTGCCCCCGGCGACCTGATCTACACCGGCACGCCCGCAGGCGTTGGCCCGGTTGCAGCAGGCGACGTGCTGGAAGGCACGGTCGAAGGGCTGACCGCGCTGAAGCTGGAAATCGGCACCGCCGAATAACGCGCCTTTCCCCGAGCACTCTGGGGGAAAGGGCAGCCGTGCCATCCCTCGGGGTTGCGCGCCTCTTGCCCGCCCCTTGCCCGCCCCTTGCCCGCCCCTTGCCCGTCTTGCCAGTCCCGACGCCTTGCTGGACATTTCGGGGCGGAGAACGATGCCTTGAAGCTGGAAAACAATGATAACGATTCGCCGTCGCACCGCCCGATCCCTTCTTGCCCTGCCGCTGATCACACTGGCGCATCCCGCGCTGGCCGAAGACGATGACGCAGCCCCGCGCGAACCCATCGTCGTTACCGGACGCGGCCTTGCCGAAGGTCCGGCGACGCCCGCCTACGATGTCCGGACGATCGCGCGTGACAAGCTGGTCTCCAGCGCTTCTGGCCGGGTCGAGGACGTGCTGGCTTCCGTGGCGGGGTTCCAGCAGTTTCGCCGGTCCGACAGCCGCGCCTCCAACCCTTCGAACCAGGGCGTGACCTTGCGCGCTCTGGGCGGCAACGCCTCCAGCCGCGCGCAGGTGCTGCTTGACGGGGTGCCGGTGGCCAACCCGTTCTTCGGCTACATCCCGCTCAGCGCCCTGACCCCCGATCGGCTTGGCGCCGTCAGGGTGACGCGCGGCGGCGGCATGGGGGCGTTCGGCATGGGCGCGGTATCGGGCACGATCGAAATGGAAAGCGCCGGTCCCGACGAACTGGGCCCGGTGGCTGCGCAGGCGCTGGTCAACAATCGCGGGGAAACGCAAGGGTCGCTCACCCTTGCGCCGCGCCTTGGCGAAGGCTTCGTCGTTGCGGGGGTGCAGTGGGATCGCGGCCAGGGCTTCTGGACCACTCCCAAGGACCAGCGCGTGGATGCAACCGCGCGGGCAAAGTACGAAAGCCTGTCCGGCTCGCTGCGCGCCGTCGCGCCGCTGACCGACACGGTCGAAATTCAGGCATCCGGCCTCGTCTACGACGATGCCCGGACGCTGCGCTTCAAGGGCGCGGATTCGACCTCGTCGGGCCAGCAGGGCTCTTTGCGCTTCGTGGGACGGGGCGACTGGCAGTTCGACGTGCTGGGCTTCGTGCAGGCGCAGGATTTCTCGAACATCGTGATCAGCTCAACCAGCTATAAAAAGACGCTCGATCAGGCGAAGACCCCCACGCTGGCCGTGGGCGGCAAGGCCGAACTGCGCCCGCCGGTTGGCGAAAACCACGTGCTGCGCATCGGCACCGACGTGAAGCTTTCGCGCGGTAACCTTGTGGAATCGCCCTATAACGCCACCACCGGCCTTGCCACCGCATACCGCAAGGCGGGCGGCAGGCAGTCCGACCTTGGCTTCTACATCGAGGATGACTGGACCATCGGCCAGTTCGTGCTGACCGCCGGCGGCCGCCTTGATCGCTGGACTATCACGGACGGATACTACCGCTCGACCAGCGCTGCGGGCGTGGTGACGCAGGACACCCGCTATGCAGACCGCGACGGGTGGAACGCCAACGGCCGCGGCGGCATCGTCTGGAACGCCACCACCGCCGTCTCGCTGCGCGCCGCCGCCTACACCGGGCTGCGCCTGCCGACGCTGAATGAACTGTACCGCCCCTTCGTGGTGTTCCCGATCACCACCAACGCCAACGCCGCCCTCAAGCCCGAACGCCTGCGCGGCTATGAGGCGGGCGTGGACTTTCATCCTTCCGACGCGCTGAACCTGTCGCTCACCGCCTTCGACAACAGGCTGAAGGACGCCATCGCCAACGTCACCATCGACGATACCACGCGCGAGCGGCAGAACGTCGCCTCGATCCGCGCGCGCGGGATCGAGGCAAGCGCCGACCTCAAGCTGGGCAAGGTCAGCCTGTCCGGCTCGCTGTCGTGGACCGATGCCAAGGTGAAGGCCACCGCCGCACAGGCCGCGCTCGACGGCATGCGCCCGGCACAAGTGCCCAAGCTGGCGGGCAGCGGCACCGTGGCCTGGGCACCCGCCGACGGCTGGCGCCTTGCCGCCACCGTGCGCCGCACCGGCGCGCAGTACGAGGATGACCTTGAGGTCGACACCCTCCCCGCCGCGACCACGCTGGACCTCTACGCGCAAGTACCGATCACCCGCTTCGCCGCGCTGGTCCTGCGCGCCGAGAACCTGACTGACGAGACGATCGTGACGCGCAATGCAGGCGGCTCGATGGACCTCGGCCAGCCGCGTACATTGTGGGCGGGGTTCCGGCTGGGCCTCAATTGACCGGACTTGCGTTGCGCCGCGATGCGGGTCATGGCGATAGGCAGACGCCATGACCCGCTTCACCGTCAACGACCGCCCCGTCCAGTTCGAGATGGACCCGCGCACCCCGCTGCTCTGGGCGCTGCGCGATGCGGCCAATCTTACCGGCACCAAGTACGGCTGCGGCGTGGGCGATTGCCATGCCTGCACCGTCATGGTCGATGGCGCCGCGCTGCGATCGTGCCTGATCACGCTGGCCGAGTGCGAGGGGCGCTTCGTCACGACGGTAGAGGGGCTGTCGCGCGATCGTTCGCATCCGGTGCAGCAGGCCATGGTGGCCGAGCAGGCGGTGCAGTGCGGCTTCTGCACGCCCGGCATCGTCATGAGCGCCGCCGCCCTGCTGGCCGCCAACGCCAACCCCAGCGAGGCCGAGGTGAAGGCGGCGATCCCCAACTTGTGCCGCTGCGGCGTCCAGCCCCGGCTTGTGCGCGCCGTCCAGCGCGCCGCCGCCGTCGCCCGCCGCGAAGAGAAGATCGACGCCGCGCCGCCCCCCGGCGGCTCCGGCAGAATTCCGGCGCTATCGCCCAAAGGAGATACCCCATGAAGGCCACCATCTGGCACAACCCCAAGTGCGGCACATCGCGCAAGACCCTGGCGATCCTGGAGGAGACACCCGGCGTCGAGGTGGAGGTGATCGAATACCTCAAGACCCCGCCCGGCGCCGACAAGCTGGCGCAGCTCTATCGCGATGCCGGGATCACCCCGCAGCAGGGCCTGCGCACACGCGGCACCGACGCCGAAGAGCGCGGCCTGCCCGATGCCGACGACGCCACGGTGCTTGCTGCGATGGCCGCCGAACCGATCCTGATCGAACGTCCGCTGGTGGAGACCGACAAGGGTGCGCGCCTTTGTCGCCCGCAGGACACGGTTCACCAGATTCTCTGACCCGGTTTCCCCATCCGACGCGTTCCGGCAACGCGCCATCGCCTTGCAATGGTGGGTACAATCTGCCACCGCATGGCAATTCCGTGACATGACAATATTGCGAGAGCTTCCCTCAGCATGACCAGCACCGAGCTTGCCCGACAGCCCCTGACCCAGCGGATCGGGCGGAAGATCAAGCAGCGGATGGGCCCATGGGGCGTCTTCCTTGAAGGATTCATCCGCAACCCGGTGATGGTCGGCTCGATCGTCCCGTCATCGCGCTTCACCATCAACCGGATGCTGTCGAAGGTGGACTGGCCGAACACGAAGCTGTTCGTCGAATATGGCCCCGGCGTGGGCACGTTCTGCCAGCCGGTGCTCGACCGCCTGCCCCGCGACGGCATGCTGCTGGTGATCGACACCAACCCGATGTTCATCGACTACCTGCGCCGCACGATCACTGACAGCCGCTTCGTGGCGGTGAACGGTTCGGCAGCCGACGTGGAAGAGATCGTGCGCGCGCACGGGCACGAAAAGGCAGACTACGTGCTGTCGGGCCTGCCGTTCTCCACCCTGCCCGAAGGCGTTGCCCCGGCTATCGCGGCGGCAACCTATCGCGTGATCCGCAAGGGCGGCGCGTTCCTGGTCTACCAGTTCCGCCCCAAGGCGAAGAGCTTCATGGCCCGCCACTTCAAGCGTATCGACGATGCGATCGAACCGATCAACGTCCCCCCCTGCTTCATGTGGTGGGGTTGGAAGGACGAAGACTGAGAGCGAAAGGCCCGCCACACCGGCCGGCATGAAAAGCCCTCCCCGATCGGGAGGGCTTTTTCTTTTACCCGAACAGGTCCGCCTGCGTCTCTGCCGAAGGGCCGGCCAGCTGGCGATGGACCTGAGCAATCACCGCCACGAAATAGAGCGCCATCACGGTTGCCAGCACCGCTTCCACGGCGGCGGCCACGAAACGCGCCACTTCGCCCGGAGCCAGCAGCGCAATCGGCATGGTCAGCACGTTGCCGAAGATCAGCAGCACCACCATCGCGATCACCAGCAGCGCGTAGAAGCCCAGCAGACGCGCGGTGTTCCCACGGGTCAGCTTCCACGAACGCACCAGCGCCGCCACCGGGTTGAACACGTGCTCCACCGCGATCACCGGCGCGGCGATCGACAGCCGCACGCCCACGAAGATGGCCAGCACCAGCACCAGCGCCAGCCCGATCACCCCGCCGACAACGCCGCCCACCATGCCCAGCACGCCCGCGACCGCCATCGCGATCACTGCCAGCGCCATGCCCGTCAGCATCTGCGCAAGAATATAGGGCACCACGCCCTTCAGCCCCGCGCGGATCGCGCCGCCCACCGTCGGCCGCCGGTCGCTGTCGAGCAGGCACAGCAGCGAAAGCGAACCCAGCGCCTGGAACAGCGCCATCGGGATCAGCACCGGCGCGATCGACACATAGTAGCCCTTCAGGGCGGTCATCATCTGCGCCTCGCTCATCCCCGCTCCGGTTTCGGGCGGCGGGAAGAAGATCGAGAATACCAGCTGCGGCAGGAGGAAGAACACCCCGGCCAGCGCAAGCACGACCTCGCGGTTGGCGGAAACTGCCTGGGATGCCTGGGTCCAGGCCCGGCTGCTGTCGAACTTCATTACGTGCTCCCGATACCGCCGGAACGGGCGGTCGTCTCAATACCTCTTGATAACCGCATGGAATGACGCCACGCAACGCGGCATGACTTCGCTACCCAGTAATCTTGAACTGCGCGATATCGAACTGCGCATCTCCACCCAGCCCGTGCCCTACCGCGAGGCGCTGGAGGAGATGACCGCCCGAAACGCCCGGATCGCCGCCGGAGAGGCACGCGAACTGATCTGGCTGCTGGAACATCCGCCGGTCTACACCGCCGGTACCAGCGCCGCCGTCGCCGAACTGCTCGACCCGCGCTTCGAAGTGGTCGAGGCCGGACGCGGCGGGCGCTATACCTATCACGGCCCCGGCCAGCGCATCGGCTACGTCCTGCTCGACCTCAAGAAGCGCGCCCGCGACGCGCGCGGCTTTGTCCACGGGCTGGAAGGCTGGGTGATCGAGACGTTGCGCGATTTCGGCGTGGAAACCTTCCGGTCCGAAGGCCGCATCGGCATCTGGACCACCGACGTCGACGGACGAGAAGCCAAGATCGGCGCGATCGGCGTGCGCATCCGCAAATGGGTGACGATGCACGGCTTCTCGGTCAACGTCGCGCCCGACCTGTCGCACTTCACCGGCATCGTGCCTTGCGGCATCGACGAATTCGGCGTCACCAGCCTCAAGCGGCTGGGCAAGGACGTTGACCTTGCCGCGTTCGACGCCGCCCTGATCGCGCGCGCACCGGCCTTCCTCGCCTCGCTGGAAAGCCCCTGTCCGCCCGCGACGCCGGAGACTACCGCACCGGAGACTGGCGCACTGGAGACTGGCGCACCGGAGACCCCAGCATGAAACCCGCTCACTTCCTCGTGCCCGTCGCCCTTGCGGCGCTTGCCCTTGGCGGCTGCGGCAAGAAAGCGGACGATCAGCCCAAGACGGCGGCGGGCGGCGAACTGCTGCCGCGATCGGTCAGCGACGACATGCTGCCTTACGATACGGTGAAGTCGCAAGCATCGCTTTCGGACCCGAACGCCGGGCTTGGCCTGCCGCGCACGGGCGGCCCTGCGGCCCTGCCCTCCGAAGAGGTGGACGATTCGGTCGCGGGCGATGCCGATGAACCCGCAACCGTGATCGACGCACCACCGGCGCCCCCGGTGCTTCCAGCTTCCCCGCCTACCCCCGCGCAGCCCTGACGGCAGCCCGCCCGTCCTGCCGCGCGCGGTGTTCGCGGCCGGGGGAGGGCAGCGGCCGGGGCAGCAGGGAGCCACTTTCCTACAAAGGCGGCGCGGCGCTATTGTCGGGCGATGGCCACCCTGCCCATCCCCGTTGCCGATCGTCTGCCTCCCCGATCGACCAAGGTTACACCTGTCACCTTGCAAGGTGACACACGGCATCCGCAAGGTGACACATCCGGCGCACAAGGTGACAGTCCGGTGCACAAGGTGACACTCTCCGATGGAAAGCTGTCACCTTCTGAGCGGGCGCATCACCAAAAAACGACGGGAATCCGGCGTTCAGGCCGCAAAAGGGGCCTGCGCAGTTTTCCTCTGGACCGTGTAAACCGTGTAAACCTCGCCGCGCTCAGAGCGCCTTGTCGTAGATCACGTATTCGCGGTTCACGGTGCTCTCGATGGCATCGGCGATCGCCACCATCCCCTGATTGTCTTCAAGGATCCAACCGATCTCGCCCCGCTTCGCACCGAAATTGGCGGTCGCCGCGCGGCGGATGTACTCGATCATCATGAAAGCCAGCTGGCTGGCAAGGCGCGAAGACTGCAGCTTCTTGCGCACGCCCATCAGCGGCACGCGCATATCCGCCGGGTTCGGCTTGCGCAGCCACAGCAGCAGCTTGATCAGACCCAGGATCGAAGGCTTTCCGGTGCGCTTGTTGACCTTCATCTGGATGCCGTTGAGATCGGGCAGCGTCATCATGAACGCTACCGGCTCGCCCTCGTACTCGGCGATAAGGATCAGGTCGGGATGGACCAGCGGCTTGAACGCCTTGCCCGCGTACTCGATTTCCTTCTCGGTGAAGGGCACGAAGCCCCAGTTGTCCGACCAGGCATCGTTCAGGATCTCGCAGATGATCGCGGCATCGCGGTCGAAGTGCTTGAGGCTGGCCTTGCGCACGTTGATCTTCGCGTTCTTCTCACCCGAAGAAACGATGCGCTGGATCAGCGGCGGGAACTGCTTCGTCACGTCAAGTTCGTAAGTCTTGACCGTCTTGGCCACGGCATAGCCCTGACTCTCGATCCAGCCCTGATAGGCAGCGTTGTGATGCGCCATCATGACCATCGGTGGATGATCGTGGCCCACCGTCTGGATGCCCGGCTCTTCCCAGACCGACAGGTTCATCGGCGCCAGCACGCGGGTCATGCCCTGTTCTCGCAGCCACTGTTCGGCACGGGCGATCAGCGCATGGGCAACCTCGACGTCCTCCGCTTCGATCGCGCCCCAATTTCCGGTGCCGGGCCCCATGCCCTGCTCCACCGGCTGTTTCAGCGCCAGTTCATCGATGTGCGCCGATATGCGCCCGACGATCCTGCCATCACGCTTCGCCAGGAACAGCTGACAGCGCGCATGTTCGAAAAACGGGTTCTTGCCGGGGGTAAACTTGGAGATCTCCTCCGAGCGCAGATTCGGCACCCAGTTTTGATCTGACGCATTGAGTCGATAAGCGAGATCGACAAAAGCGGCGATGTCGGCCTTGCTGGAGATCGGTGTGATGACTAGTTCGGCCACGATGCTGCCTTTGTTCTGGCGTAACGGAATATGAGCGCGACGTGCTGCCGATGGCGGCACGTTGTCAAGCCCGGCACTAGGCCGAACCGCGTACCAATATGCGGGGAAGCGCCGACCGGGCGGGCTTATGCCCGGAAACACTTTGGAAATCTTGTACGATGAATGCCCAGAATGCGATCAACCTGCCCTCTTCCGATGCACGCGATGGCGTGCAGGGATCGACGTGGCACTCGCAGATGCCCGACGATAAGGCCATGCTGCGCGCCGCCGTCGAACTGACGCGCGACATCGCCGCCGCCCGCCCCGGTATCTACTGGCCCGACATGCTGGGAAGCGCCGCGCTCGGCTATGCCGCGCTGGCAGGCGCGATTCTGGTCAGCAATCCGGTGTTCGCGGTGCTGCTGGGCATCATTTCCTCGCTGGCGCTCTACCGTGCGCTGCTGTTCATCCATGAACTGACCCACATCCACAAAGATGCCCTGCCCGGCTTCCGATTCGGCTGGAACCTGCTGGTCGGCATACCGATGCTGATCCCCTCATTCATGTATGAGGGCGTACATACCCAGCACCACGCCCGCACCCGTTATGGCACTGTGGACGATCCGGAATATCTGCCGCTGGCACTGATGAAGCCGTGGAGCCTGCCGGTCTTCGCACTTACCGCGATCCTGCTCCCGCCCGCCCTGCTGATCCGCTCCGCGGTGCTGGTGCCGCTTGGCCTGGTGATCCCGCCGCTACGCACGCTGGTGTGGGAGCGAGTCTCCGCGCTGGCCATCAACCCGCAGTACAGGCGCCGCAAGCCCGAAGGCGCATTTGCACGGATGGTGTTCTGGCAGGAACTGGCATGCTCTGTCTGGGCGATCGGCCTGATCGCCGCCAGCTTTACCTTTGGCTGGAGGCCGTTGGTAATTGCGCTGTGCGTGGTGTCCCTCACGGCGCTGCTCAACCAGATCCGCACGCTCGTTGCGCATCTGTGGGAGAACGATGGTGAAGCAATGACGGTCACTGCGCAGTATCTTGATTCGGTGAACGTGCCGCCCCCTGGCTTCGTTGCCGCAATGTGGGCCCCGGTTGGCTTGCGCTACCACGCGCTGCATCACCTGCTGCCGTCGATGCCTTACCACTCACTGGCTGAAGCGCATCGCCGTCTCACCAGCCATCTGGAGGAGGGATCGACCTACGGGAAGGCGAGCTACCCCGGCCTGACGCCTCTGCTTGGACGACTGGCGCGCAGTACGATGAAGCGCCGCTGAGAAGAAAACGGGGGGAAGCTCTGCCCTGCCCCCTTTATTCCTCGGTTCGGATAAGAACAGTCTCGCCGATCAGCGCAAATAGGAGGAACGGCGCCCAGGCCGCAATCAGCGGCGGATAGCCACCGAAGTTGCCCATCGCCAGCGCCGCGTTATCGAACACGAAGTAGGCAAACCCCAAAGCCATGCCGGTTACTGCGCGGATCAGAAGCGCACCGGAGCGCGCCAGACCAAAGGCTGCGACAGCGCCCAGCAACGGCATCAGCGCAGACGACAGCGGCCCCGACAACTTATGCCACCACGCCGCATCCAACTCGCCAGTGCGTTGACCGGCCTCCCGCACCGCCTTGATGGAACCAGTTAGGGTGAAGATATCCTCCGCATCAGCGTCGACCTTGGATACGAAAATCTTGATCGGCGTGATCCCAGGCGCCACCGTCGCCGAAGCGAGCCGTGTGGTCGACGTGTCGGACACCTCGAACTTGACCGGTCGATCCAGCTTCCATCCGGGATTTGCGTAAGTGGCGGTATCAGCACGCAGCATCTGGACGATCATGTCGTTATCATCGCGGTGATAATACGTCACGCTGTGCAGCGTCATCCCGCTGCCCTCACCTGACAGCGACTGCGCCAGAAGCAGGTCTCTGCCATCGGCAAGGTAGAGGTTTGCCTTGGGGCTGGCGTTCTTGGGGATCGGTCCGTAATCGACCGCTTCCCACGCGGCCAACGTGCGCGTGGAGCGTGTGACAACGCGCTCATTGAAAGCGAGGCTCACGCCGGAAATAACCAACGCCGTCAGGATGAGCGGCGCCAGCACTTGATGTGCGGAAAGACCCGCCGCCTTCATCGAGATGACCTCGCTGTTCTGGTTCAGCGTAGCCAGCGTGATAATCGTTGCCAGAAGAACCGAGTAGGGCAGGAAACGGGCGACCAGTTGCGGTATCCGCAGCGACACGTAGTAGAGCAGCTGCATCTGTCCATTGCCCTTGTAGGCAAGGATGTCGCCACTTTCGCCCAGCAAATCGAGGACCTGCAGGACCAACACAAGCATGATCAGCACGGCGACGATACGCGTCAAAAACAGGCGCGCCAGATAGAGCGTCAACGTTCGCGACGGAAAGAATTCAAAGTTCATATCAGCTCTGGTCCGCCGGCGTCGGCAAAAGCGGTCCGCGCCGGTTTCGGCGCAGCAACGATTTCAGACGCTTCACGATCTTGTCCGATGCCGTTTCCAGCCATCCGATCGCCTGACCACCGGGCACGTAAGCCACACGCCAGTACATCCACAAGATGATCGCGGCGAAGACGAAGAATGGCCCCCACAGCCCCAGAATAGGGTTCATCTTCCCAAGCGATGCCACATCATTCGCGTATTGGTTAACCTTGTGATAGGCGACCACCATCACGATCGACACGAAAAGGCCCAGCGCCGACGTTGACCGCTTGGGCGGAATTGCAAGCGCAACGCCGAGCAACGGCAGCAACAGCATCATCACCACTTCGACCATGCGATAGTTGAAGTTCGCCTGACTGGACGCTCGTTCCTCGGTTGATGTGTCTTTGTCCCAGCCCAGCTTCAGAAGTTCAGGTAGAAGGTATTCACGCTCCTGACCCCCGCGCTGACGGAACTTCTCGATCGCCGGCAGTTCGATCGGCAAGTCATGGCGCGTGAAAGTGAGTACGCGGGAAGGTTTGCCGGGTTCGTCCTGGATGATCTGGCCCTGCTCAAGCCTGAAAATGATCGTGTCGGGATTGTCCTTGAGCGCCAGAAAACGCCCCTCCCGCGCGGAAATGGACAGCACCTGCCCCTTGTCGTTCGACAGACGAGCGAAAATGCCCATCAGCTTGCGCCCATCGTCCCGGCTCTCATCAATGCGCAGGGCGATACGATCCTTGAGCGCGGTAAATTCGCCCACCTTGATGGACGCGCCGAGCGCGCCGGACTTCAGTTCGTAGTTGAGCTCTTCATAGTAGTAGCGCGAAAGCGGCTGAAGATAGCCCACAATCGCGAAGTTCGCGATCACCAGCGCAATCGTGATCATGTAGGGAACGCGCAGCATGCGGGTGTAGCTGAGGCCCACTGCGCGCATCACATCCAGTTCACTGCTGGTCGCAAGCTTGCGAAACGCCAGCAGGATACCAAGCATGAGACCAAGCGGGATGGCAAGGCTGGCGTATTCCGGCAGCATGTTCGCCAGCATTTTGAAGACGACACCGATCGGCCCGCCTTCTGTGGCAACGAAATCGAAGAGCCGCAGCATCTTATCAAGCACGAGCAACGATGCTGCGAGCAGGAATATGCCCAGCATCGGCATCAGCACGAGGCGGAAAATGTAGCGGTCCAGGGCGCTGATGAACTTCACTTAAACGTCGTCACTCAACCGTTCTCCCCCGCCCTTAACGGCTCCTGCCCGGACGGCAAAGCGAATTGTCGTATGCCGTTGCTCAATCGCAAAGCCGTCATCGCAGACGGGCATGACATGAACCGCCAACGTCGAAAGACCGAGAAGGTTGCCAATCCAGGGCCGAGCGTATTCAGGCTTTTTCGAGCGTGCACTGCAACGGGTGCTGGTTCTGCCGAGCGAAATCCATCACCTGGTTCACCTTGGTTTCGGCGATTTCGTAAGGAAAGATACCACAGACGCCCACGCCTTTCTGGTGAACATGCAGCATCACCCGAGTCGCCTGCTCAAGATCCATGTGAAAGAACCGCTTGAGGACCAGCACCACGAACTCCATCGGGGTGTAGTCATCATTAAGCATCAGCACTTTGAACTGGCTTGGCTTCTTTGGCTTTGCACGGGCTTTTGTGGCAATGCCGACCTGATGATCGTCGTCGCCGCCCCCGTTATCGGAATCACCTTCCCCCACCATGACCGTCGACGACGGAAAGGGTGAAAAGGCAAGCAGGTCGGAATCGGCGATCGGGGGAATCATGGTGCCCAGAATATCGTACCGAGGTGCCTGATAACAAGATACCCCAGCCCATATTCTCTGTCAGAGAGCTCGACTGGCCGGACGACAAGGTCGCCCGGCCAGTCAAAAGCTGTCTGAAATCAGAAAGGAGCGGCCGAGCGGGCCTTCTCGACTGCGATGCTCACACGGCCCGAAATCGGAGCGAACGTGTCGCTCATCAGCTTAAGCATGGCTTCGCTGTTCTTCGAGCTGTACGCGACGGCCGTGTCGAAATTCTTGCGAACCAGATCGCTCTGCAGCTTGAAGAAATCGGTGGGCGACTTTGCAGCCGCAAGATCTTTGATGTCGCCCGACATCTTTTCAAACGCAGCACGGCTCTCGGAAACGAATTCCGAACCGAGCGCCTGCACGCCTTCAGCGTAGATTTTGCCGGATTCGACGGCAGCTTCAACGTTGCCCTTCGCGAAGTCGCTGACTTCGCCGAGCACGCTGGTGCTCTTCTCGAAAGCAGCCTTGGCCTTGGCCTGAGCCTCGGTGATGGCGTCCTGGAAGCCAGTGAAGTTAGCGCTCATGTCCATTGTTGTTTCCTCGAGCATGAAATTGGAAAACAGTCCTGCGAAGACGGGCTTGCCCGAAACGGGCTTCGGTGCGGTCTTGGGCGCCGCTTTAGGTGAGGCCGCCTTCGGAACAGGAACAGTCGGACCCACTTCCTTGGCAACCTTTACAGCCGGCTTGGCCGGGATGACCTTTGCCGGAACAACCGATGTGACAGGCTTTGGCTTCGACTTTGCAGACGAGACCGGGCCAGCTTTGATGCTGCCTTTCACCTTTCCTGCAGATCGCTTGACCGCAGACTTGGTAACCGGAGCATTTGACGGTGGCGGCTTTGCAACGGCAGCAGGAGCCGCTTTTGCCGGGGCCGCAACGACAGGTTCAGCAGCTTTCAGCGCCACTGGAACAGCGACCGCAGACTTAACCGCTTCCACTTTCGGCTTATCCTGCGCCGGCGCAATCTTGGCAGCAGACTCCGGCGGAGCCATCACCTTGACTTCCGGCAGCTTGGGTGCCGCCACTGCGGGGGCATTGATCTTCGGGTCTTCATTGTCGGCCATCTGTATATCCAGCCTTGTTTGAAAACTTCGAATTCCATCCGGGCGCTACCCCCAGAAATCCGCAAGAGCCACGAGTCGCAAAAACCGTTGCTGCGTTGCAAAATAAGTTTTTGCAGGCGCGAAGTCAACACTCTTATGTTGCGCCGCACAATTATGCTGCATCGCACAAAATCGCCGCTACTTCCAGACGCCTGCACACTGTCGCACGCAGATTACGCCTATGTGTCAGCACGCACCGCTGCTCAGGTCACGCCGTAAAACCCCCGAAACGGAGCTTTTACCGCGTAGCGACGTAACGCCCCGGCGCATCCTCGATCACCTTGTCGCCTCGACTACCCGGCCTGCGCTTTCCTTTGGCCGGCACCTCTGCGGGATCAAGGCTTCGGAGCCATTGCACCCAATGCGGCCACCATGATCCCGGATGCTCAACCGAGCCATCTACAAATTCGGCAAGGCTTTCGGGCGAACGGTCATTGGTCCAGTATTGATACTTCCCCGCTGAGGGCGGATTGACGACCCCGGCAATATGGCCAGACCCGGCCAGCACGAAAGTCCAATCCCCGGCCAGGTATCGCGTCAACTTCCAGACGCTGACCGGCGGCGCGATATGATCCTCGCGCCCTGCCTGGATATAGCATGGAGTAGCGATGCGGTGCAGGTCGATCGGGGTACCGCATGCGGACAACGAATCGGCAACTGCCAGTCGGTTGTCGCGATAAAGATCGCGCAGATAATTGCCGTGCCAGCGAGCCGGCAGGTTCGTTACATCCCCGTTCCAGTGCAACAGGTCGAAAGCAGGATATTCTTCCCCCTTCAGATAGTTACGCTCAACGTAATTCCAGATGAGTTCATTGCCACGCAGGATGTTGAACGTCGCGGCCAGATACCGCCCGTCGAGATAACCTTCGGGAGAAAGCCTGTCGACAGTTTCGATCTGCTGATCATCGACGAAATTCTTGAGATCTCCGGCATCCTCGAAATCCACCTGTGCGGTGAAGAAAGTGGCGCTGGCGATCTTGCCCGCCTCTCCCCTGCGCGCCAGGACGGCAAGCGTTGCGGCAAGCGTCGTACCCGCAACACAGTACCCGATCGTGTGGGCCGACGGCACGGCCAACCGTGCGCATACAAAATCCACGGCCTCGATCTGGGCCGCGATGTAATCGTCCCAGAGCAGGTCGGCCATCGACGCGTCCGCCGACTTCCACGACACCATGAATACCGTAACACCCTGCTCCACTGCCCAGCGCACGAAGCTTTTGCGGGCGTTGAGATCAAGAATGTAGAAGCGGTTGATCCACGGCGGGAAAATCACCAACGGAATCTTCACGACCTTGTCGGTAGTAGGGGTATACTGGATGAGCTGAAAGAGCGGGGTTTCAAACACGACCTTGCCCGGCGTGACCGCTATGTTTTCGCCCAGCACGAAAGCACCGGGGCGCGTATGCGTGAGCTGCCCCTTGCGCATGTCGTCAAGGAGATTCTCGAACCCGCGTACAAGGCTTTCCCCACGGGTTTCCGACGCCCTTGCCAGAGCGACCGGATTGGTCAGCGGAAAATTCGCAGGGCTCAGCGCATCGACTACTGTCCGTGTCGCGAAAAGCAGCTGCGCCTTGCGCGCCGGTTCCAGGCCCTGCACTGCTTCGGCCATATCCGTCACTTGCTCGCTGATCAGCAGATAAAGCTGATGCAGCATCGCGAAGAATGGCTGGCGGCGCCATTCCGGATCGGCGAAGCGGTGATCGCGGCGCGGCAATTCAGGCTCGTCCCTTGCGTCGTCGGCCCGAGGGCCGAGCCCATATTGCCCGAACACCGCATTCACGAGGGCCAGCCCGTCATTCCAGAACTTCTGCTGCACTTCAGGGTTAGCCCAGGGAAGTTGGCGAAACACGCCCTCTGCCGTGGCGATCCACTTTGTTGGATCTGCAAAGTGAGGCGGCTTGTCAGCGGCGGCCTTGCTCAGTTGCTCTACCTGGAATTCGGTCCAGATGGAGTGCAGCCGTCCGGCAACTTCTGCCCATTGCACCGTAGCCTCCGCTTCCGGTGTCCCTTCCGCCGGCACCATCTGGCCGAGCAAGGTTGTCAGGCTCTGGACCTGGGACTTCATGACGTCGCTGATGAGGTCGGCGTCGGTAGCCATCGGCAATCGCTCTCCTTGGGATTCGCGCGCAGGGTGACAATGCCGCGGACTCCTGTCGAGCCCCCTTTGCACGCCTGGGCGCTACATTTCCTGCAATTATCTTTCGCGAGTCCCCATTTGCGCGGAAGCTCGAATCCCCTACAGGGGCCGAGCGGCAATCCTGCCGCCCAAACTACTGGATACCAGAGGTCATGGAAGACGAGTTCTACCGCATCAAGCGACTGCCGCCCTATGTCATCGCCGAAGTGAACGCGATGAGGCACGCAGCACGCCAGGCGGGCAAGGACATCATCGACCTTGGCATGGGCAATCCGGACCTGCCGCCTCCGCAGCACGTGCTCGACAAGCTGTGCGAAGTCGCTCAGAAGCCCGACGCGCACGGCTATTCGCAGTCCAAGGGCATTCCCGGACTGCGCCGTGCCCAGGCGAACTATTACGCCAACCGCTTCAATGTGGAACTGGACCCTGAGCGCGAAGTCGTCGTGACCATGGGTTCCAAGGAGGGCCTGGCCAGCCTTGCCACCGCAATCACCGCGCCCGGTGACGTTGTTCTGGCTCCGAATCCCAGCTACCCGATCCACACTTTCGGCTTCATCATTGCCGGAGCGACGATCCGCTCGGTGCCGACGACGCCGGATGAGAACTACTGGCGTTCGCTGGACCGCGCGATGGCCTTCACAGTACCGCGTCCGTCGATCCTGATCGTCAACTATCCATCGAACCCGACGGCCGAGACGGTGGACCTTGCATTCTACGAGCGGCTCGTGGCGTGGGCCAAGGAGAACAAGGTCTGGATCCTGTCCGATCTCGCTTATTCCGAACTGTACTACGACGGCAATCCGACGCGCTCCATTCTGGAAGTGCCGGGCGCAAAGGACGTCGCGGTGGAATTCACCTCGATGAGCAAGACGTATTCGATGGCAGGCTGGCGCATCGGCTTCGCGGTCGGCAACCAGAAGCTGATCTCGGCGCTGACCCGTGTGAAATCCTATCTCGACTATGGCGCTTTCACGCCGATCCAGGCAGCGGCCTGCGCGGCGCTCAACGGTCCGCAGGATATCGTCCAGCGCAACCGCGACCTTTACCAGAAGCGCCGCGATGTCATGGTCGAAGCCTTCGGACGGGCGGGATGGGACATTCCTGCCCCCAAGGCATCGATGTTCGCCTGGGCGCCCCTGCCCCCGGCGCTCAAGGACATGGGCAGCCTCGAATTCTCCAAGCAGTTGCTGACCCATGCCGAGGTCGCTGTCGCCCCCGGCGTCGGCTATGGTGAAGACGGCGAAGGCTTCGTCAGAATCGCGATGGTCGAGAACGAGCAGCGCTTGCGTCAGGCTGCGCGCAACGTGAAACGCTACCTTACCTCGATGGGCGTCAACACCCCGTCAAACTAAGGCGTAAACGGCGCAAATCGGCCTTTTCGGCACGACACCCAGGTTATCACAGGCCCATAACCCTGTAATAATATACGTGTTGTGCCGTAGGGCAAAAATGCCCCATCTGCCCCCCTCGCATCAGGACTGCGGCGATTTGGGGGGCAAATGGCGGATCTATATTCGCGGCGGGAAGTGCCGCATCATTTTCGTTGGCTTGATACGGGCAGGATCCCGATCGAGTTCGACCTGAGGGCATACGGCTGGACGCTGGATTTTGGTGGGGAACCGTCCAACGACGGTATAGGGATAATGCAAGCGGGCAGACTTGACCCTACGGAATGGGAAAGGTTGCTTTCCATACGCAGCGATGTGCGACGTTTCATTCTGCTTATAGGCTCTGCAACTGCCGGAGAACGCGCGGAGTTGCTGCAAGCCGGGTTTGGGGAAGTCGTTCATAGCACCATCGAACCCGGAGAATTCGAAGCCAGGGCCTGCAGGTTGGCGCAATTGACGCGGTGGTTGCCCCGTCATCGCAAGCTTGGCGGTCTGGAACTCGACCTTCTGGCGCGTGAAGCTTATGGGCACGGCAAATCGCTCAACCTCAATCCTCGCGAATTCGCGCTGATCTGGAGACTGGCCGACACGCCCGGCAAACCTGTCAGCAAGCAGGATCTCATTCAGGACGTCTGGCGCATGGGGTTTGTGCCTGAAACCAACAGCATTGCCGTTCACATGTCACGGCTGCGCCGAAAATTGAGCTTCGTTGGCATGGCCGGCATCATCGAAACGGCCGCAGCAGGCGGATACTGCCTGCTCTCACCGGATGAATACGACCCACAAAAGACATTCTCTGCAGATATGGTCGCTCTCAGCGCTCCGCAGCACGCGGCAGCCTGACGGGCCAGAATGCCGTCAATCAGGGAGACCTCGCGCGATCCGCGCGAGGTCCTCCGGCGTGTTGATATTGCCGACCGGCGCGGAAATCTCGACGGGTCGCGCACCGATGAGGGCCGCGAAGCGGCGCATGGAATGCGATACGTCGCTTGCCAACAGGGCATCAAGCTGCGCTGCCGTTGCGGCAGGCCACAAGCCGATGACCGGCTGGGCGGCAAGATATGCCGGCGCAGCGCCCAGAAGTTCCGGCAGGTCTTCCGGTAACAACCCTGCGTCGACACCGCAGCTCAGGACCACGTCGTACCCCTCGTCGCTGGCGTAATGCAAAGCAGCCGCCAGTCCGCCCAAGGGGCCCATTCCCGCTCTGGGCGAGTCGGGGAGCGTTGGCGCAGGAGCGGTTTCGCGCCCTGTGACCACGACATGGTCGCACCAGCCCGACAGTGCGTCGACAGCCAGTGAAATGAGCGAGTGCCCGTTGATCTGGGCAAGCGCCTTGTCGCTGCCGAAGCGGCTGGACATGCCGCCTGCAAGAACTGCTCCGAGAATCATGCACTGCTCCTTACAGACCCGCCGACCCGCAAAGAAACTCTAGGCGACCACGTGCTGGCAGGAAATGCCGCGCATCACCCCCGCTTTGCACAAGTCTCCAGGATGTGCGGCAAACAAATTCCGATAACTTTCGCGAATCCCATTGCGCTCCCTTCGATCGGTTGCTAGGCGCGCATTCCTCCACACGGATGGCCCGATGGCGGAGTGGTGACGCAGAGGACTGCAAATCCTTGCACGCCGGTTCGATTCCGGCTCGGGCCTCCATTCCCCTCTCCGGAGACGTCCACGGATGTCCGGAGAATGGCTGTTTTCCGCCGTTTTTACTGGTATAATCTCCGCTCCAATCCGGACGGGTTCAGCCGCATCCATGGCCATTGATGGTCCCGATGATGGACTCCCGCCCGACAATGCTCGGAGGTCCATCAGTGCCAGAGACGTCAGGAAAAAACGGCCTCAGCGCCATCGCGGTAAAGAACGCAAAGCCAAGAGACAAGGCCTTCAAGCTGTCCGACCGAGACGGGCTCTACCTGTTGGTTAAGCCAAGCGGCGTTCGATACTGGCGGATGAATTATCGCTTTGGAGGCCAACAGCGTACCCTGTCCTTCGGACGCTGGCCAGAAATCACGCTGGGTGAAGCACGAGACCTTCTGTTAGACGCCCGCCGCCTGCTGGCAAAAGGCATCGATCCGCTTGAGCAGGCGAGGCTCGAGAAAATCGAGCAATCGCTCGCCGCATCCAACACCTTCCAATCCATCGCCGACGAGTGGATCGCCAAGATCGAAACCGAAGGCGCCGCCCCCATGACCGTAAAAAAGGCGCGGTGGCTGTTAGCCAAAATCTATCCATCGATTGGCAAGCGACCGATTGCCGAAATCTCGGCACCGGAATTGCTGCTTGCCCTCAAGAAAGTCGAAGCGACGAAGCGGTACGATACCGCCAACCGAATCCGCACAGCGTGTAGCCAGGTTTTTCGTTACGCCATTGTCAGCGCCCGCGCGGGGCGAGATGTAGCTGCAGACCTTCGCGGCGCCCTTATCACGCCGAAGACAAAGCACCGTGCAGCGGTCACCACATCAAAAGAGGCAGGAGCATTGCTACGGGCCATCGACGATTATGACGGGATGCCCCTCACCCGAACGGCGCTTCGATTACTCGCTCATGTTTTTGTCCGACCTGGTGAGTTGCGCTGGGCCGAATGGAAGGAATTCGATCTCGAACGAAAGGTCTGGACCATTCCAGGCCCCAAGATGAAGATGGGTGTCGCACACTCCGTGCCTTTGAGCGCTCAAGCGATCGAGATCCTTGGCGAGATTGAGCATGACGCAAGCTACAGCTCATACCTCTTCCCGTCCCTGAGATCCCTGTCCAGGCCGATGTCCGACAATACACTCAACGCGGCGCTTCGCAGGTTGGGCTTCGCGAAAGATCAAATGACCGCACATGGATTTCGAGCATTGGCAGCAACCTTGCTCAACGAAATGGGGATCTGGAATCCAGACGCTATCGAGCGACAGTTGGCCCATGCAGACGGCAACTCTATCAGGAGAGCCTATGCCCGTGGGCAGTACTGGTCCGAAAGAGAACGGATGATGCAGCACTGGTCGGATCACATCGATCAATTACGCAGCGGCGCTGAAATTATCAGACCTCGCTTTGGACACAGCGCCTCATGAAATATTCTGAATTATCTATACATATTACGCACTATGTAAAATAAATATGGATGGATATGATTTAATACCAATCTCAAAAGCACTTCGCCTTCCAAAATTTCAGTTGATTCGCTGAAACCAGCTTATTTAATCATTCATTTAGCGATGTTACTTTTATATCCTCACGTAGTTTCTGGGTATGGATTGCGCATCATATCGCAACCAGCACTCACCTGCCTTTCAATCGCCAAACTCCGACGCTCAGGGCAGGCCGTCCGCTGCAGCGGCAGATGACGATCAACCCGCACTAGTCGGCGCCAACGTCCGGACGGCTAAGGCTACCACAGATTGAAATGACGGCGTTACGGCACAAGGTCAGCGCAGCTGGCTGTCCTTGCTTCCGCGTCGGTTGAACATAGAACGGGCTGGCAGCTTATCCCGTGCAGACTGGCAGACAACGCAAGTCCGTGCCCCTGGCATTGCGCGACGCCTTGCTTCTGGAATTGCTTCGCCGCACTCCTCGCACTGTGCGCTTCCGTGACCCTTTGGCAGCCGGGCACGCGCAGCCGATACGGCATCGTTGAGGCTGTCCTCAATCTGATCCTGAACGGCGCTGTCGGGCGCCCAGCCGTTCGCCATGCCACGTACCCTTTCTCTGAGTACAAGATAGGGAGCGGGACGGGGTTTGCACCACGCGCACTTCAGCCTCATGCCACCAAGACTGCCAAATTAACCTGGATCTAGCTCTTTTTTGGGAGCCAGCCCGATCTCTTAAGCATTTTTCCGGGATGACCCGATCCGTTGCGTTCGTCGGCGCCGGCCCGACCACGATATACACGCTGCGTGCCCTGTTGCAGGAGCAAGTGGGCCCGTTCGAATTGACCCTGTTCGAGAAGCAGGCGAGCGTCGGGCGAGGCACGCCTTATCGGCCCGGCTGGAACGATCCGGCGATGCTGTCCAACATAGCCAGCGTTGAAATTCCGCCGCTGGAGGAGCCGCTCGTCGAGTGGCTTGACCGGCAAAGCAATGAAAGGCTTGTCGAACTGCACATCAGCCGAGAGCAAATCGACGATCGCGCCTTCTACCCACGCGTCCTTCTCGGCGAATACTTTTACGATCAGCTTCATGCGATGCTGGAACGGGCAATGCGTTCGGGAGTGGTGGTCGACGTACGGACACGGTGCGAAGTGGTCGACGCCATCAGCACCGATGATGGAATGACTCTGCTCGTCCGACCTGAGGGCGGCAGTATTTTCGAGGCACGCTTCGACCACGTCGTGCTGGCAACGGGCCACCAATGGCCTGACCAGCCGGAGGTGCGGCCGGGCTATTTCCTAAGCCCCTGGCCAGCTTCCGAAATCGAGAAGATCCCCGCCTGCCGGATCGGCATTCGCGGCTCATCTCTCACCGCGATAGACGCCGCGGTGGCGCTGGCGGTGAGCCATGGCGAGTTCGTCGAGGATAGGGAGGGTGAACTGGTCTATGAGCCCGGCGCAGACACCGACAGCTTCCACATGACGATGTTGTCGCGCAAGGGCCTGCTTCCCGAAGCGGACTTCTACTTCCCGATACCCTACGAACCGCTCGCCATCTGCACGGACCAGGCGATCGACAGCCTGATCGCCACGCAGCCGCAGGATTCGCTCGATCACGCTTTCGGCCTGTTCAAGGAGGAACTGGCCGCAGCGGACAGTGCCTATGCCCGGCAGGTCGGCCTTGAGCACCTGAGCATGGAAGAATTCTGCGATGGCTATTTTGCCGAGCGCATGGCCGCCGATCCATTCGTATGGGCCGAACGAAATCTGGCGGAAGCGCAGGTGAATTATCAGGCGAGTCGCACCGTTGGCTGGCGCTACGCGATCCTGCGCATGCATGAGGTCATCCAACGCCTGATACCCTCTCTCGACGATGCCGATTTCCGGCGGTTCTCCCGCTTTTTTAAGCCCGTGTTCGTCGACGATTACGCCACTGTCCCACATGAATCCATCAAGCGGATGCTAGCGCTTCACAAAGCAGGCAAGCTTGATGTCATGCGGGTCGGAGAAGACTACAGGATCGACAGCTACGCGGCGGAAAGCGGTGCCGTCCTCCACCTGGATGGCGATGAGATTCATTTCCCCGTCTTCATCGAGGCGACGGGCCAACGCGCCCTGCCTGCCAAGGACTTTCCATTCGCATCGCTACGTGAGCAGGGCATCGTGCGCGACGTAGCAGCTAGCCCGTCGGCGGGTTCCTCGCGGCCCCCTTCGCGCGGGATCGTTGTCGACGACCAGTTCCACCCGATCTCGCCGGACATTCCAACGGACCAGCTGTTCTGCCTCAGCCTGCCGTTCATCATGGGCCGGCACCCTTTCATCCAAGGTATAACGAGTTCCTGCGAGATGGGCCGCATCGTAGGCGCCGAACTTGCTGCTGCCCTCGCGCGGGAGCGACCCGGCACGCTTGTGCCTGCAATTCAGACCAAGAGTGCGGCAGTGTCATGAAGCTGTTTGCGATCTACATCGGCGGCGAGTTTCCAGGTGCCAATATCGAAGTCCACGACGTGCGTTTCGTCGTTGCCGATGCGATCGAGGAAACTTACACGGCGCTGCGTCGCGATTGGTGGGGCGTACCTCGCAGTCTGCACATTGATTGCTGGGCGCATATCACCCACGCGGACGGCTACGACGTGTCTCTGCGCGCCGAGCCATTCACCGGGCCCGAGAAACTCTATTTCGTCAATCTGGGCGTGTATGAGCCCGGGGAGTTCGCGGAACGCCACCGCAACATCTTCGTCGTCGCGGAAAGCGAGCGCCAAGCGAAGTCGCGCGCGATGAAGGCGGTCAGACACTGGGCCGATCCGCACAAGGACGATCTTTACGAAGCTGAAGAGGCTTTCTACCTGACGGACCAGTCGGTCGGCGAGCGCCTGTTCGTCCATTTGACGCGAAGCTCTGCCGCCGCCGAGCCTAGCTTCATCTGTCAATACATACCGATCCGGAAAAACAGTTGAGATATCAGATTGTGCAGCGGCGACCGGACCGGTCGCGGGCAACGGTCGTTAGTACGCGCCATGGCTGACAGAGCGGCCACTGCGCGTAATTATCCCGTCACGCCCGACGGACGCTACTTCGTGGTCCGCGGCAGGCTATGGCGACTGTCTGACCCGCGCCTGCCCGAAGACCGGCGGGCGCAACTGGTGAGTGACCTGATGACCGCCCGCCGTGCGATAGCGACTGCCCGGCGTTCAAAGGATAAGGCAGCGGAGGATCAGGCGCACGCCGCAGTGGAAGCGGCCAAGCGTCTGCTGGGAGAACGGGGACCGGTTTGGTGGGACGACGGAGCTCCTGACCTCAATCGCCATATGGCGCGGAACACACCCTATGCAGCCTGGTATGCGGCCCGAACGGCATGATGTCACGAGAATGCGAGGCATTCGGCACCGTCCGGTAATTGTCTGTCCGTTTATTATGCAATGGTCGATGCCGCGTCCGCCAAGACTCAACCTTTCCGTGTCGATCTCGATTTGAAAACGCCGGATCGCCGCTCGTGACCTTAAACATCGCAATATTGATGTGGGTTAATCCGGCGCGAGAGTTCTCTGTTATCATCTCGATTCAGAAGTGCCATACTTGCCGATGGCATTTCTGCGATGATCGAGGCGCGATCTCATGGGCCGACTGCGCCTCCGTCAACGGCTTGGCCAAGGCGACCGCAACCGCCTTTGGCTACGACGCGAGCGTAGCACTTCATTCCTGCTGCGCTCGCGTCGGAAGCTGGGCTTTACGGTATTCAATTCAGCGGATTTCCACTGAGTCGATGTTCTGCGTCGGACTGCATTCCGCCAGACTCAAAACTTTGACGCAGAAGAGAATTGGTCAGCAATAATCCTGCACGTCACTTCTCAGGTTCAACATGAGACGATTCAGCCTCCACTGAATCTTCCCCCAACAGCGAAACGAATCGACAGGTCCAATTTTCCGAGGCGTCAATAATATTAACATAGATCAACTCGATTAGGTTTTCTCCGAGGACTGAGTGGGTATTTTTGCTAATGACAACGCCCGATATCTATAATTCTATCCACGATTTTCCGCCACATTTCCTAACCTTATCGTTAACTGCAAAAAATACTGATATCCTTTAATTCGTTTTCGTGCGCACAACACCGCCTCCTTAAATGAGGGGCCACTCATGTCTTTGCTACCAACGCTGACACTTACTCTACGCGAGACCGAAGTCATTCGCTTGGTGCCGATGGATTCTCCGCGAAAGAGGCGGCAATTCGTCTCGAAATTGCCCCCTGCACCGTCGAGCGTCATGTCGAGAACTTAAGGCTCAAGACGCGTTCGCGAAATCGCGCGCACGTGATCGCGCAGGTCATGACGGCGCAACTGATCTAATCACATCGGGGGGTGGACGGCACTGAGCGTGGTCGCGCTTCGCGGTGCCGTCCGGGTTGCGCCTCTAACGGGACGAAAATCTTCGGACAACCCAAGAAACGTCCAGCCAGATTTCAATTACATTTGTATCGCCGGATTCGGTTGAGAAATCGTCGTTCAGCTGTGCGCAATTGGCATCGGTTTGGACGTTGTTTCTATCTCGGACCGGAAGAAAAAGGCGAAGGCAATGCCAGACCACGCCTATTGATGCTGCGAATTTCATTTGACTTGCAGGTGCGATCACCGGGCAAAAATCTCTCAAGCTCGCGATATCGCTGATCTGACTAAGAGCATTCCGGCTTCATGATCTATGTTATTGCGCCGCCGAATAAGAGAGCTGCACGAGTAGTGGGTTGCGGGTGTGAAAGGGGGCGCATGTCACATATCGATTCACTGTCCCCAGGAATGCTTACACTTAGCGCGGCCGGGGTGATTGCCGTGGCAAGCACCATAATGGGCGACTTTGGTTTGCCGCTGTGGGGCAGGATCGTCCTCAGGGCTGTTGGCGTGGCGGCAATCGCACTCGGTCTGGCGCTCGCCTGACCCACTTATCATCAAAAATTTTGCGTGCCGGTTGACCAACAAAAGATGCGCCGGATCTGTTGCGCCGACGACCTTCATCCAAAGGCTGGACACTTGGGCCCAGAGGGCTTCCAGTACGCGACGAACCGATGACCGAGTCGGGAACGGGGATGCTTTAAGACCCGTTTATAAATCAAACAGACCAAACCAGTCGCAGCCTCGTGGCCCGGTTATTGCTCCCACCACTCCCTCCGTTGGAACTGGGCCACCATTTTACTCACTTCAGAAACGGCTCTGTGCTCCCCTTTCTAAGAGGACAGAGCAGCATGCATGCCAGATATCCCGACGTACATGCGCCGGGAAATAATGTGACCCGAGCGGTTCACAGTATCGTGGGTGTCAGGCTTATTTTCCACCAGTACCTGGGCCTGCCACTTACTTCACGCTTTCGGTCCTACTGATCATCTGATGTGTCGACTGCTCGGCAAACTCGCGCGCCGGCTGCTGGTTGAGAGCCCCTATGCAGTGGCGCGAGGCAGGTAGCCCGCACTCGGCGACGCGCTCCTGAAAGGCCCGATGCTCACGCTGAAAATGGAAACCGCGATACCATCGCCTGACGACATCAGTCCGTCTTTGCTCCCATGGCGGGTGCGTCGATGATCGACGCAATCACGGTGAACAGGATCAATCCCGAGTCGTCTGTCACCTCAACGCGAAGATCGTCACATCCCTGTCGCTTCGAGGCCTTCTCAGTGAGAATCTCCGCAACATACCGCATCGCATTGCACTTTGCGTCGACTACGTCTTCCAGTTCCGTTCCGGTTGGGTCCGGCGTGGCGCTTCCGTTGAAGGCGTTGAAATGGAATGTTTGCAAACTCTCGTCCTTGTCACGACTTTTCCCCTTCGCTTAAGCGATAGTGCAATAGCGGCATGCGAAGTTCCCTGCGGAACCGCCCGACGCTGCCCGCATGCGACAGATTCAATGCGCCACGCGTGCGGGTGTCGAATGTTTGCCCGCAATGGCCCCGATTCTTTGCGTTAACGGATTCGGGAGAGAAATCGGTATGGGTCTCCAGCTGCACCAGTAGGCGCTACGTCCGGCTCAAGTTCGCGGATGACGAGGTTGACCACCTCCAAAATCTCACGCTCATGTTTTAGCCAATGGGAAAGCGAGGTATTTCCAAGTGCCGCGATAACGTCGGCTTCAGTAGCGGCACGAAGCTTTACTTCACACATGCGTCCTCCAGCGTTTGAACCAAGTTAGGGCTCATCGGCTGGTTCTGTCATTCATCCAGGTTATCTCAGTGCGAATGTAGCGCTTTCCTTACGAGGCGCGCTCATGTTCCGCGTGATCAACGATTTTCGGCGCCGTTGAAGTTCGGCGCATCGTCCCCCTGCAATACCTCGCGCCCAGCCCGGGCACGCCTTTAGGTAAACGATCAACGGGCGGCGAGGCGTATCACCCAATACGATCGATGCGAGGTCTATTGCTGTCCGCCGAGCCCGGTGCCGCCCGGTGCCGGTTTTTAGATCAATCTCGAGATGAAATCCGAGCCCAAGATCTCCTATCCCCGCGCAATCGGGCAGCATCCCCGGCGCTGATCGCGGCGCAAAGCGTGAGGATCGTATGGGCGTGCCGCATGGCCACGGCTTCGCGGTCCGCGCCGTAACCGCCGCCCAGCGTGCTCGCCAACGGAACGCCGCGCTGCCTGGCTTCTGTCGCCACGAATCGATCGCGTTCCGCAAGGCCCCCGTCGCTCAGCGACAGCCGACCAAGCTTGTCGTCTGCATGCGCGTCGACGCCGGCCTGCAGAAGGATCAGTTCCGGTGCGAAATGATCGAGGACCATCGGCAGCGATCCGGCCAAAGCCTCCAGATAGACCGCATCGCCTGTTCCATCGGGTAGCCCGACATCCAGTGATGAGCGGGCCTTGCGGGTGGGGAAGTTCTTCTCGGCATGAATGGACAGGGTGAATATTTCGCTGCGCCCTGCAGTAAGGGCCGCAGTGCCGTCGCCCTGGTGCACGTCGAGATCGAGTATCAGGATGCGCGAGACGTCACCCTCCTCGATCATCCGGTTGGCGGCGAGCGCCAGATCATTGAACACGCAATAGCCTGCGCCAGTGTCGGCCAAGGCATGGTGGCTGCCGCCGGCGGAATTTGCAGCATACCCATGTTGCAACGCCAGCTTAGCCGCGAGCCATGTTCCTCCGGGGGAGAGTTGCGACCGCCGGGAAATCCGCTCGTCGATCGCAAAGCCGATCCGACGCTGCTTGGTCGCTGGCAACGAGCAACTGATGACTTCGCCGACATAGGCGGGGTCGTGGACAGCCTCGAGCCATTCTCTTGGCATGATCTCGGGCGCATGGACCGTCATTGGGACGCCACTTTCGCTCAGCGCGCGCATCACCAGCGCATACTTGTCATGCGGAAAAGTGCCGGTGCGGTCGGTTTCGACCACATAACCGGGATGATGAACGACATGCAGCATGGCCTGGCAGGTATAATGCCAAGGCGCGCAGGTCGAGCAGCATTGCTGGGAGTAGGGAGCTGACGACTCTACAAAAGGCGTGTGTGGGACAAGATGAAGGCCGAAGCATTTCGAGATTTAAAACGGGAGATTTTTTCCGCTACGGTGGAGACAACGGCGCTTATCGCGGACCGGACGGCGCCAGCGATCCCCTCCCGTCGTCAACGCAGTGCGGCTAGGAATGGCCGGCCATGCCGCACAGCTTCAAGCGCGCGACGCCGATGTGGCACGCCGCTAGCCATGCCTTGAAAGGCTCGGATCATGTGAGCATTTCGTGGGGTATGGTAAGACGTGTCAACGCGAAGGTGCAATGGCCTCACGGGTCCTCAGTGACGTAACCACCTGATCCTTACAACCCTTACATCGGACGCGCGATCAGCCTGGTCGGATCTGGACGGGAATGCCCTTTGCTGCAGGAGTCTTCGACAAGCGATCATGATGATCCAGCGGTACGAGAGGATTGAGCTCAGGAAAGTAACCGGCGAGGCTGCCACAAGGGATGTCGTAAGGCGTTACCGCAAGTCCGCGTACGATGCGCTTGATGCCGTCTTCGCTGTCTGTCTCGAGTTGCACCAACGCGCCTTCTTCCAGCCCCGCCTGCGCAATGTCGAAGGGGTTCATCAGCACAATCATTCGGGAGCCTTCAAGGCCGCGCAAGCGGTCCGAATGGCCGTACACAGTGGTGTTGAACTGGTCGTTCGAGCGCAGCGTAACCAACGTGTAGCGTCCAGCGGCGTCCTTGATGGCATTGGTGCTAAGCGTATCGGGCACGGTAAACTCGGCCTTGCCGCTCTGTGTTTTCCAGATCCGGTCGCGAGCCGGGTTGCCGCGATAGAATCCGCCGGGCGTGTTCATCCTCGCACTCATATCGTGGAACTGGTCCGGGTAAGTGCGGGCGATGAGATCGCGGACGTTGCCATAGTCGCCGGTCCATTCGTCCCAATGCCAAAGCGGATGATGCGGCAGGGTGGCCTTTGCGATCGCAGCGACGATAGCGAGTTCGGATTTGAGATCCGGGCTGGCTGGTTCACGGCGACCGATCGACCCGTAGATGTGGCTGAAACTGTCTTCTATGGTGACGGTCTGCGGGCCCGTCTCCTGCATGTCCTCCTCCGCACGGACGAGGCACGGGAGGATGTAAGACTCATCGCCTGGTAGCAGATGCGTGCGATTGAGCCGCGTGGCGATATGCACCGTCAGTTCCAGATCCCGCCACGCGGGGTGAATGCGCGACTGGTCCGGAACCGCGCGCGCCAGATTGCCGCCAAGCCCGATGAACCCTTTGGCGCTGCCATCGAGCACTGCTTCGAGGAATTCGACGGTCGTGTGACCCTTTTCAGTGGGCGGATCGAATCCGAAGATTTCACGAAGTTTGTCCAAGGGCACCAACTCTGGCTTTTCGGAAATTCCCACGGTGCGTTGGCCCTGCACGTTGGAGTGCCCGCGAATGGGCTGGCACCCGGCGCCTTGCCGACCGATATTACCTCGAAGGAGGAGAAGGTTGACCAGCATTCCAATTGCCTGCGAGCCATGGACCTGCTGCGTCAATCCCATGCCGTAGATACCGATAACGTTATTCGCCTCCGCATAAACGTCACCTGCCGCCTCCAGTTCAGCGCGGGTCAGACCGCTCACGCGCTCTATCTCAGGCCAGCCGGTCGCCTCGGCTTCGGCGATGAAGTCGGTCTCGCCCTTGCAGTGTTCATCCAGAAAGGCACGATCGAGGACATTACCGTCGCGCGCTTCGCGCTCGAGGACGCGCTTGCACACGCCCATGAGCGCGGCAATGTCTCCACCCGGACGGACCTGCAGGAACTGGTGCGCGATCTTCGTCGGCTTCCCGAGCGTCATCTGCCACGGATTTTGTGGATCGACGAACTCGAGCAGTCCCTTCTCGCGCAAGGGATTGAACGCGATGATCTTGCAGCCACGTTCTACTGCGTCCTTGAGTGGATGGAGGATGCGGGGGCTGTTCGTCCCGGGGTTCTGCCCAAGATAGAAGATGGCATCGCAGTGGGATAAATCTTCGAACGTGCAGGTTCCTACCGGTGAACCGATGACCTTCGTAAGTCCGACCGAGGTCGTCTCGTGACACATATTGGAGCTGTCGGGCAGATTGTTGTGCCCGTACATGCGCGCGAAGACGCCATAGAGATACGATGGCTCCAGAGCCGCCTTGCCAGAAGCGTAGAATGTAACCGACTTGGGCTCCAGTCGCTGCAGGGTTCGACCGATGGCCGCGAAAGCCTCGTCCCAGGAGACGGGTACATAGCGATCGGTCTTTGCATCGTAGCGCATGGGTTCACTCAGACGACCGGCCATCTCGAGATCATGGTCAGACCATGCCGCCAGTTCGATCACGGAGTGCGCGGAGAAGAACGCGGGGGTACACCGTTCGGAAGTCAGGTCCCAAACGGTTGCCTTTGCGCCATTTTCGCAGAATTCGGCAACGTGGGGATTGGGAGGCTTCGCCCAGGCGCAAGAACTGCACATGTAGCCTTCCGGCTTGTTCTGCTCGGCCAGGGTGCGCAGTGCGGCGGGGGAGGCCTTGGCGTCGCGCTCGACCCGGACCATACCTTTCAGCGAACCCCACCCTCCGGTAGCACCGTCATAATTCCTTGGCTTTGCCGGTTCGTCCATACCGATATCCCTTCAAGCAGTGGGTTCGTGCATGGGACAGCCATTGGCAGTTGCCCTAAAATCGGCAGAGTGCTGATATGCGCCACGCCGGGCACGGTTGACGCCTCCCAGCGGTCGATGCGCGGCAAGGCCCGTCCAGACCGAGAAGCGCATGGCCTCGTCGACTTCACGCACCCGTTCGGCATCCCAGCTGTCCTGACGCGGCACCCGCAAACGGGCAACTTCGATGAAGGGCGCGTCATCCTCTTTCCACTCGACCGAGGCATCTTCGATCGGCTGGCGATTGGCGTCGCGTCGCAATTGGACCTCGAACGCCCATTCGGCATCGATACCGTCCATGTCGGTGCGCACGGCCTCGCGGATGGCGTTGGGATGGCCCTTCGTTCGAACTTTTCTCTCGGTCAGTATGGTAAGGTTCGCGCTGACGGGCCGCAGCCGGAATTTGGCCACATATTCGCCGTAGCGAAAGGGCGTGACGCTGAAGTAGGTTTCTCCCAGCGGATGCACCTGAGGCGCACCCCCAAGGCCTGCGAGCGCGGTGCTTTCCATGCCAACCGCGCCCAGCATTGCATTCACCGCCTGCAGTATCTTGGACGCCAGAACCTTTGCTCCCTCTGCCCGGTCGGTCGTCTTGGCAAGCAGCTTGAGGCTTCCGGCAAACTTCTTCGCGTCGGGCGCGGTGAAGACCGGGCCGTTGACCATGATGAAGTCCTGCGTGGATCCTTGCGCACCGGGCAGGCGCTCGCCCTCTACACCCAAGACCTTGAGAGCCAGACCACGCGGCAGTGCCACGGCATCGTCAAGGATATCGCCGGGGTTCGTCGAGATGCGCAAGTAGACGCGATAGCTGCCCGGCGTTGCGAAGAGCCCCTGCGCCAGTTCGGGCGGTAGGACCTCGGCCACGGTGAACGTACCTTCAAGTATGCCGTGCGCCTTGGCATGGACCGCGCGCACGGCGCGGCCATAATCTTCATAAGTAGTCTGAAGGATCTTGTCGAAAGAAGCATTGATCGAGGCAAGCGTTTCGCCCTCGTCATCCTGCAACGTTTCGATCTCGGGGGAATAAGGTAGCGGCGGCGAAAGCGTCATGGGCACTGCTCCTGAGGCGAGGCATATTGGCATCCGCCCAGCCCCGCTTGTGCAAAGGATAACAAGTTGGGCACGGTTAAGTGCCTGAGTTTCAGGAAGCATGCTGTGGCAGGTTGCTGACTACCGGCTTTCCGACAGGCATTCGCGGATAGGTGCCCGTCCGGTGTCAGGCTCTGACGGAAGGCAAGGCAGTAGCTTTCCCCGCCAGCTTCTCCGTCGACGGGAATGTCGGATTAGCCGGGTCGATCGAACGACGCCTTTCTTTCGGCTGATCATGCGGGATGCCGACTTGGGCGCAATTCACGGAACTCGGGCTTCCGCGCGTATTTAACGAGAGCGTCTCACAAATACGAAAGGAACGGGAATGATCCGCAAGCTCGCCCTTTTGGGTCTCGCCACATATGCCGGCAAAAAAATACTTGCTCGCTCGTCGTCCTCTGGCAAAGCAGTTTCGGTTGGCCATGCCCCGACCGACCTCGATCGCGCCCCTCTTCGTAAACATGCTGGTCGCGCCGGCCCCCATTTTCGTCCAGATCTGCATGGACCTGTGCCACCGGAGGATCTCGAAGGACTCCGCCCGGTGACAGTCGAACCGTCGCGCCAGCCTTTCGGCGTCGCAAGCTGAGCGCGGAGCCGCAACATGCAGAACAGCATTGAGAAGAGCTACGCCACGCGGGCTGAAGCTGACCGGGCTGTCGAGCGCCTCGTCCAGCAGGTGGCTTGTCTCGTAGCGACATATTCGTAACCACGGCCAATGAGGACAACAGTGCAGGCAAGAGACCCAGTGGAGGAGATGCTCGCGCACAATTGGAAGACGAGCGCACTGACGCCCCGCTCGCGGGCGAGATAACGATCTCGGTCGACATCAATGATGCCGACAAGGATCAGGCAATCCGCGAAGCACTCGGCAATCTCTCCGACAATTGATCCGTGATCGCTTTTCACGTCAGCCGGACCTCACCATCGGTGCCTCGTTGGCGCCGCAAATCCCGGCTACCTGATGATGCGTGTGCTGAGGTGGCTCACCCACGCGCATCCCTCAATCGCCGACCATAGGTAGTTCCGACCTCGACACACCTCTTCAGACTTGCGGTTTCAACGCGAGCGATTTCCCCGGGAACCCTTCGGTCCTTGAGGAATTGTTGGGGCAAAGCACAAAAGCATGCGATCCTCTAGCCCGACCGCGCTTCCACCACTCACCGCCGGTCGGGCTGACCTTCTCCACATATCACCGCTTGGACCGTCCACGGCACACATCTGGTCTTGGACGGCTCCCATTTCGCAGATCAATCGTTCGGCAGGTTGGAGGGACGGAACCCCATTTCCTGCAGAACACACACAAGTTCGTCCGCGTCTTTTCGAATACGAGCCTCCCACTCCGAGTGTTGCAAGTAACCTAATGCAGATCGCTGGAATGACGCCGCAGCTCGAGCGGCATCACGCAGGATTTTTGGTGAGTGCGACGACAACTTATGTACTCCGGTTACCCTCGCGGGTCTGACAGCGAAGCTTAGTTAGGAACAAAAGCCGAAACAGCCATTGATCTATGTTGGGATGGGTTCGGCGCTGGCGACGAGTCACCGTCATGTTGCGACCGGCGCCGGTACCGAACGGTTTGGAGCGCGGGTCGGCGGGACGGCTCGGTTCGATGACGCATTCGCCAAGAACCGATGGGCGCGGGTTTCTTCAAACGTGCAAGCCGCGCGAGGCTCCCTTAAGCTGATCCTCATCCAGAGGTCGCCGCGCTAAGCGGCGCTAGACAGCAACAAAGCGAGCCAGTCCGAAGATTTACCCCTTCGACTATGGCCTTACGATTGTATCTTCACGTGATCGCTGGGCATGGCCCGCCCGGCAAGTCGGTTCCGCTCATCACTGACATCGGTCGGCTTGAGACGCGAGACGTCTACGATCGCTCTTGGACCCCTTGTTACTGCACCAAAGCTGGGACCCGCCACAATCGCTTTCCTCCCCAGAAAGCATGACGCCCCATACCCAGGTCTCGCGGTTAGTCGCGATCCCCTTCAACAGCCCGCTCTCATCGATGAATGATCGTTTCAATCCTCAGTCGGGCGCAGTGGCCCGTCAACTCGGCACTATCGAAATGCCTGCGTCATATCCAACGCTAACATCAGGACATTGATTCGCCAGGAGACGCCGGTGAAGCTTGCTGCTGAACGACTGCTGCGCAGAGCAAAGAAAGAAGCCCGAAAGGCCGAGGATGCGCTCCGGCGCGGCAGGTGCCTCACTGCAGTGTACGCGCACCGCGAGAAAGCCGTAATGTATCAAGCGAAAGCGCTCCTCATGTATCATGGCGAGACTTGCCCATAGGAAGGGGCGCCACTGCTGAGCCGCTTCAAGCTCGTAATTTCACACCACAATCCAACCCCACCGTTTTTTGGTCCAGCAGCCTTTCCTCATCGCGAATTCGGTCGGGATAGTGCGCTCGCCGAAATGGCGAAGACGGCCATCCGACTGCAGACCTTCCGGGTCCCGGTGAATGCGCGAAGCGCACACCGAGACCCGTTATCACCCGGCCTCTATGTAACAATATCCCGCGCCTGTACGTAGCTGCCACCCGGCCGTGCTCATAATATTCTCGTCACAGCACCAAAGATAAGGTCGGCACGTCAACCAAAAAAGCCGCAAGGCGCTCAGCTCATGGGAGGCACACGAGACAGCAAGAGGCGAGTAGAGCAAGCCGCATCCTGTCTTTCGTCTGGGTCTGCTCGTCTTATCGGCACCTCTATTCAGATGAACGGGGGAGCGGCAGGGGCGCAGCGGATTTATCCGTATATGCCAAATTCAACCATGCCACCACCCGTGCTTCTCCTGGCAGCGCAGCCAGAGGAAACGAACGCCTTAAGAGCGCGGCTTGAACGTGAAGGCCATACCGTCCAGCATTCCAGAACGGCGTGGGACGCCCTAGCCATGTTCGGCACCGCGTTCCCGGAAATGGCGTTCATCGGAACGACACCGCGCACCCCTTGCCTCGATCTCCTGATCGAGGATCTGGAGCGGTACGGCATCCCGGTTTCGTACGTCAACGCTAGGTCGCCTGAGAAATGGAGGCCCGCGTCCATCCGACATCCACGCACCTCGTCGGCACGCCACGGCCTTGATCCACCCCGGTGTCGGACATGAGCGCATCCGCTCGTCATGACTTCAGAACACCCACGAACCGCAATAAAATTGAGGAATGCCCCGATGCTGGCCTTTGCCGCCCAATCCGATCGGTCGATAGATTTTTACTTTTCCGACGACTTTCAGCAATCGCTGGCTGTCTGGAATCGGAAAAGACTCGCACCGCAGTTTCCCGGCCAAAACTGGCGCGAAGAGCTCCAAAACGACGCGCGGATGCAGATGCTCGAAGGGGACTTCATCGAGCACATGAGGGGGCTCGTCCAAAAGCAGGCAATGGAAGCACCCACTGATCCGGCCGCGTTTGTCAAATGGTTCGAGAACCTCGCGGAAACCGGACCAGGACAGAACGACCCCTTATTCCCGTGGCTCGCCGAGGAAGCTTCCCGTGACGATTTGAGGTGGTTCTTCGAGCAGGAGGCTGCGGGCGAAGCTGGTTTCGACGACTTGGTGGCGATGACGCAGATCAAGCTCCCCGATCAGGCGAAGATGGAACTGGCCCGCAATTACTGGGACGAGATGGGCTGTGGCAATCCCAAGGGAATGCACGGCCCCATGCTGCACGTTGTGGCTGAAGCGCTGGATGTCGCACCCTCGATACAATCCACGGTGCCGGAAAGCCTTGCGCTTGCGAACGCGATGACAGCTATGGCCACCTCACGACGCTATGCGTGGCATTCGGTCGGTGCGCTGGGGGTGATCGAACTAACAGCTCCGGGCCGTTCCGCGCTAGTGGCAAAGGGCCTGCGGCGGATTGGCCTGTCAAATCGAGAGCGGCGATACTTCGATCTCCACGCAGTTCTTGATGTCAAGCATAGCCAGACCTGGAATCAAGAGGCGCTGCGACCGCTCATATCCGAAGATGGCAACCGCGCAGCGGCGATCGCGGAAGGCGCGCTGATCCGGCTTCTGTGTGGCAAGATGTGCTTCGAGCGGTACCGCGCCAAACTTTGGGCAAACGGAACTGATCGCAGCTTGGCAGCCTGAGGAGCCTGACCCCATGGCACGTATGCCAGCATCACACCGGTGGCCGAGAACCTTATGGCTGGTACGTCATGGCCAGAGCGCCGGTAACGTGGCGCGCGATGAGGCTCATGCACAGGGACATGCCCGTATCGCGCTCGAGCATCGCGACGTCGATATGCCTTTATCGAGATTGGGCGAAGAGCAGGCCCGTGCGCTGGGCCACTGGTTCGCGGACGGACATGAAGGTCAGCGGCCGGAAGTTATACTGTCCAGTCCCTATCTTCGCGCGGTCCAGTCGGCTGAACTTTTCCGCGAGGCGGGCGGATGTTCGGCAGACCTGCGCATTTGCCTGGACGAGCGACTTCGCGAGAAGGAGTTCGGTATCCTTGACGGGTTGACGAGCGCCGGAATTCGCGAGCTCCAGCCCGAGCAGGCTCATTTTCGGCAAGTTCTCGGAAAATTCTATCATCGCCCGCCGGGCGGAGAAAGCTGGGTGGATGTCGTTTTCCGCCTGCGCGCGCTAATGGATACCGTATCCTTGCACTACGCAGGCAAGCGCGTGATGATCGTAGCGCACCAGGTCGTGGTGTTATGCATGCGCTATGTCCTGGAGAATTTGTCCGAAGCGGAAATACTGGAGATCGACGCGCTTGGCGATGTCGCCAATTGCAGCATCACCCAGTACAACCTGGAGCCGGCGGATGACCACCTCACCCTGCAGCGATACAATGTCACAGCGCCTCTCAAGCGCGAAGGTACGGCAACAACGCGGGCGCCTGACTCCATAGTTGCTGCGCGTGGCTGACAAGGGGACGCCCGTTTCCCCGCCGGTCGTAGCGCCGCTGGATCGTGCTACTCTGCGCGATCACCCGTTGCCGATGCCTTCGGGCGAGGTCGACAAGAATTCCCGAGGCAGGGTAACGGTCATTGGTGGATGTCTCGAGGTACCAGGCGGCGTGCGTCTCACCGCGGAGGCCGCCTTGCGTTCGGGCGCCGGCAAGGTCAGGATCGCGACTGTCGCGCCGATTGCCCATATGATCGGCACGCTCTTTCCGGAAGCGGCCATTACCGCCCTTCCCACCAGCGCGTCAGGGGAAATCGCCGCTTCTGCGTCCGAAATCTCACCGCTCTTGGGCAAGTGCGATGCAATCGTGGTCGGTCCAGCCATGTCGTGCCGGCATCACGCGTCGCGCCTTGTCGATACGCTCCTCGACAGCATTACGCTCGACCATAGGGTTGTGATCGATGCTGCCGCGCTCATGTCGCTTTCGCAGCACGCGGACCGGCTGAAAAAACGCACGCGCCCTGCCCTCTTGACCCCTCATCCCGGCGAGATCGCCGCAATGCTCGACATTGACGGGGCAGATCTTGCATCGGACGCAGTTTCGATCGCCATGCTCGCCGCCCGGCGGTTCAATGCCGTTGTCGTACTCAAAGGTTCCTGCACGACCATCGCCAATCCCTCAGGGGCAATCTACGGCTTCAATGGAGGCACGACTGGGCTGGCGACCAGCGGATCGGGCGATGTGCTTGCCGGCATAGCAGGAGGGTTGCTTGCCCGCGGTTGCGAGCCGCTGGACGCAGCGCTGTGGGCGGTTTGGCTCCATGGCGAGGCCGGACGCCGGTGTGCCGAAACAATAGCGCCCCTCGGCTTCCTTGCCAGCGACCTGCTTCCGCTCATTCCCGGTCTGATGCATTCAGCGGGGCAATCCTGACAGCCCGTCAAGCCACCCTTCGGTCGACGTCAACCCCTGTCGGAGCGTTTGAACGAAATGTCAAAGAACCGCAGCATTGCGGCCCATGAGCTCTCATCCGCTTCGGCGTGATATCCCATTGTCGGATCGCCAAGTGCATCAACGGAGCTGTTAGTGAAGCTATGGAGGGCACGGCCATAGATACTCAGCTGCCAGTCCGCTGCTGCCAGGGCCATTTCTGCCTGAAATGCCGCGATATGGTCGGGCGGCACGAGCGGATCGAGCCCTCCCGTGAACACCGCGATCCGCGCTTTTAGCGTGTCGCGCGACGCAGGGCGAGAAGTGTTCAACAGGCCATGAAAGCTTGCAACCGCGCGAACCGGGACGCCGCTACGAGCGAGCTCAAGGACACAGAACCCGCCGAAGCAATACCCAAGCCCGACGATGTCTTCAGGCTCCAGTCCCGAAATGTCGCTGAGCGCGGCGAGCGCGGCTTGGACTCGACTGCGCAGCCTATCGGGCTCGGCCCGGAAGCGCTTCAACGCCTCCGGAATCGCTTCACCTTCCAGGACCGCTCCCCCGCCGTGCATGTCTGCTACAAAGGCGAAGTAGCCCAGCTCTGCAAGCTTGCGGGCATGATGCCGAACATTGCCACCGATGCCATCGGCTTCATGGACAATCAGGGCTGCGCGACCATTGCCTGCGCCGATGGGAGGGTAAATCTCGCCATGAAGAGTGACATCGCCGTCGTTGTAAACGTGGAGTTGTCCTGCCTGGCCGCTGCGCGGATCACACACTATCGCATTTCCTTTTCGAACCTTTGCTCTTGAACAGCCGAGCGTGGTCGAGGTTCGCAGCAATCGCGCACGATCACGGTACGCCGTGCCCGGCGCACCACGGTAGTCCCAAGCCGGAGCATCGTCCGATCACCAAAAAAACGATGCGCTTTCCAGTAACCCGCGCTACCCAATCGATCTCAATACACAGCGATTTTTCCTCACGCTGTTCAGGCGACTTTTCCCGGCGAAGCATGGGGCTGTACGGTTCGATGCGCTCCAGAAGCAGTGAGCCACGGAGAAGTTTCTTGCCGAGACCCCACCCGGGTAGCCTGCATTGTTATGAGTGCACGGGATCGGGGCAGACCGGCGTTCCCGGGCGTCTACGGCCGCTACCGAGAGATAAAACCGGGCGAAGTAATTGGCCGCAGTCAATCCTGCCAGCCTCACATCAAGGATCAGGCAGAAGAAGAAACGAACCATGGCGCTAGAAAGGCATGGCGGTGACCGCAAATTCCCCTTGGAGGAAACTCGACCAACGACCGGGTTCTCGCCGGCAATCGGAACCTGGATGACGGCAACCGCGCGGGGAACCCGGCCGAGCTCGAGCGGGTTGGCATCAGAGGGAAAAAATGAAAGGCAAAAACATGGGAGATGAGGTGCGGCGGACCGGCGCAGCATCGCGAGCGGTGCAGAGTATGAGATCGATTACTTCGCCCAAGCGCTCGGCAACGATCGCGCGAAGCTGGATGCCATGGCGGTCCGGATCGCAAGAGCATAGGGTCGGGGCTGACTGATGAGGTCGGCCTTAACTTTCAGGTCATCATCCCCAGAGACGATGAGATGAGTGCCGGCAAGCTCGAAACGAGCGGCGGCCGCGCTGGCCTGCTGATCCTGGACATGGTCAATTGCTTCGACTTTCCAGGCGCCGACGATCTCGAACCGCGAGCCCTCCGGGCGGCCCTCACCACGGACCGCCTGCGCCAGCAGTTTCACGAGCGTGAATGGCCGGTCATCTACGTCAATGACAATTTCGGGGAATGGCACTCAGAGCCTTCCCGGCTGATTGCCCGAGCTTTGGAAAACGATAACCCGGTCACCCGGCTTCTACAGCCGTCCGATCAAGATTATTTCATCATCAAACCGCAGTTCTCCGGATTTTACTCTACGAATCTTCCGGTGCTTCTGCCCCGGCTCGGCGTGCGCCGACTCGTTCTGACTGGCGTTGCGACCGACATCTGCGTACTGTTCACAGCTGCGGATGCGCATATGCGTGAATACACGCTGTGGGTACCGCAAGATGCCGTGGCCGCCGAAGACGACAAGCGGGGAAAATGGGCACTACAGATAATGGCGCAGAGCCTGGGTGCGCAGACTGCTGCCACATCAGAGCTGTCCGTGGATGAGTGGCTCGCCAGTCTCGAAGACTGATCACCGAACCAGCGCCCGCATGCTCCTTTCATCATCGCCGAGGAGAGGAACATAGACCGATTGTGGCCACGGTCTCTATCGCCTCTAAGTTCGCGCGGGTGCCGGAAGGATGCCATGCGAATTCGGCCACTGATCGCCATTTTGAACCAAACGAGCTCAACGACCTGAAAAAGCGGGCGTCATTGAAACGCGATCAGGAAATATGCGCGTGAGTCTCCAATGCGCATAACCTCGGGAACGGCGGTGCCTTGCATGCTGTTGAAAAGGGTCAGCACCACGCAGGAGCCATCATGACCGACCTTGCCGATGCCCATACCCATATGCCTTCGCTTCGGGGGCGACAGGCGATCATATCGGGCGGGACTACCGGCATAGGTCGGGCGATCGCGGTATTGCTCGCAAGCGAGGGGGTGAAGGTGTTCATTTGCGGCCGGACGCCTGAGCATCTGGAAGACGCGCTGCAGCGTATCAGGGAAGTCGGCGAAGGTGACGGCATTGCCCTCGATCTTGCCGAGCCTGACGGCGTGCAGCGTTTCTTCGACGCCGCTGCCAGATACGTGTCGTCGCCCGACGTCGTGGTGGTCAACTCCGCGGTGGCTGCCGGCAGTCTGTCTGAGATGAGCGCGGCGCAGGTCCGCTATGCCATCGCGAGCGACTTCACCGCCTATCTGATGACCGCCCACGCCGCCGAGCATGCCTTGCGCGGCGAGGGGGACATCGTGCTCATCGGGTCGATGAGCGCCCATGTGCTGGGGCCAGGATCGACCGTATACGCGGGGATGAAAGCTGGCATTGCCGGATTTTCGGAGGCGCTGCGCCGCGAGCTTGGGTCAAAGGGTATCAAGGTTTCGCTGGTCGAGCCCGGCAAGACAGGGGCCGACATGCAGTATCCGGACATCCCGGACGAAAAGCAGCGCGAAATGATCGAAGCCGAGACCATGCTGCGCGCCGAAGACATCGCGGTCGGTGTCCACTATCTGCTGACCCAGCCGCGCCGAACGGTCGTGCAGCAGCTGACGATCGTGCCCCGTGCGCTGGAAGGCGAATGAGGTACGCGATCGATCGCCTGGTCATCACCCCGCACGACATTGACCTGTTGCGCTCGCCTCTCTCAGGACATCTGGACGCTGAGACTTACGTGCTGGGCGCTTTCAACCCGGGGCTGACCTCCCTCCCCAACGGCAATCTAATGGCCATGGTACGGGTCGCGGAAGCACTGCGTCATCCCATCGGCAAGGGGCATATACACTCCATCCGCTGGGAAGCGGGCAGCGGCGATGGTGGCCGCTATGTGCTGGACGCATGGCCGCTGGAGCATGCCGACGTTGCTGATCCGCGCAAGTTCATGCTGCGGGGGGGTGGCTGGCGGGTGATGGCGCTGACCTCGCTCTCGTGGCTGTTGCCGGTCGAACTGTCCCCGGATGGGCTGCAGATCGTGGCCTTTCATTATGATCGAGCGATTGCCCCTGCGCACGACTTCCAGTGCTATGGCGTGGAGGATGCGCGGATCAGCCGTGTGGGCGATCGCTATCTCATGACCACATGTTCCGTCAGTCCGGAGCGGCATTCCACGACGTTGTACAGTTCTCGCAACGGGCTTGACTGGCGTTTCGAGGCAATCGTGCTCGATCACCAGAACAAGGACATGCTGATTTTCGAAGGTTTGATCGACGGTCAGTACTGGGCGCAGACCCGT
This sequence comes from Novosphingobium guangzhouense, assembly GCF_002896965.1. Classification (GTDB taxonomy): domain Bacteria; phylum Pseudomonadota; class Alphaproteobacteria; order Sphingomonadales; family Sphingomonadaceae; genus Novosphingobium; species Novosphingobium guangzhouense. The sequence continues at coordinate 7,497 of NZ_LYMM01000021.1, read as the reverse complement.
CCGCTTGGCGATCTGTACTTCGCGTATCCGCCGGGCAGCGAGTGGCGCGCCGGTCCGTCGATAAACCTTGCCCATTCTCCGGACGCGCTGTTCTGGAAACCGTGGCACAGGCCGGGGATCCGCCCGCACGCCGCGACTATCGCCACTTCCCGCATGGGCGGCGGCGCCCCACCAATCCTGACCGACGAGGGGTGGCTGACCTTATGGCACGGCGTTGAGCCGCACGAGATTGTCGGCATCTACCGCACGTACTGGTCGCTGCTGGACCGGGACGATCCCAGCAGCGTGATCCGGACAGAACATAAGCCGCTGCTGGAAGCGAACCCGGAGCTGACCCGCCCCCTGGAAGACCTGATGTACGTGCGCGATGTCGTCTTCACGACCGGCATCGTCGATCGCGGCGAACACTACGTCGTGGCTTCCGGGGAGGCCGATCTCGCCTGCCGCATCACGCACGTCCCCAAGTCACGCTTCCGCTCGTCTTAGCTGCCGAAGTGCTTCTGGTGTCCACGTGCGAAGGCAGGCCAAGCGGCCCCCGCTGATTTTAGCCGACATGCGCGACGGTATCGGCGGCATAGGCCCCGCGCTCACCCAAAGCTTGCTCCAGGCCAGTCGTCGTGTCGCGTGCTGTCTGTCGCTCAAGCTCGCAATTCAGTTCCGCGCCGAGGAGCAGGACGTAAGCCGAGAGATACAGCCATGTCAGCAAGACCGTCGCCGCACCCAGCGAGCCATAGGTCGCGTCGTAGTTGCCGAAGTTGGCAACGTAGAGGCCGAACCCGAAAGTCATGATCATCCATGATACCGCCGCAAAACCGACCCCGGCGTCAACCATCGCCATTTGGCCTGCGCCCGGTCAGGGCCGTACCGGTAGACCGTCGCAGCAAGCGCCGTTCCGACAGCGCCGACCAGCAAGTAGGAAAGGATCGTCAAAAGGACGGCAACGAAACCGGGAGCCGATGAAGAAAGCGCGGATAACGCCGAGAGGCCGGCGATCGCCGTCATCGCGAGGATTGCGACGAGCACGCTTCCGGATGCGATCGCAAAAGCTACGAGGTTGAGACGCATGAAGCTGCGGCTTTCCTCTTCATCATAGGCGATATTGAGCGCGACAATGAGCGCCGAGGCGCCCTTCATCACGCCGTATAAGGCAATGGCCATAGCGATCAGCAGACCTATTCCTTTCTTTCCGTCGGAGGTCTGCACGACATTGCCGAGTTGCTCGCCGATAAGCCGTGCCGCCTCCTGCGGCATCATCGCCGTAAGCGACGCGATGTTGGACGCCACCGTCTCCGGTGTCGCGACCAGCCCATAAGTGAGGACAATGGCACCGAGCGTCGGCACCATCGCGAGGACTGCGCAGAACGCAACGCCGGAGGCTATCAAACCCAGATTGTCGCTACTTGCCTCGCGCCAGGCCCGCATGATGATCTGCTTCCATCCGGAAGACGGAATGGCCAACGGCGTAGTCGCCTTCAGACCTGCAGCGGCATCGCCATCGATTTCGGGCACGCTGTTTCTCCTCTTGCGATAGCAAACAGCTTGCGGAACAACGCGTTGCATGGTCGCGAAACTTTGTATCCCGAAGGCACGGCCCATCGCCTGACCAGTGCCTGGATAAGGATGAGCGAAAAGCAGCAAGCGTGCCGCAGGCGCGCTTATCACTCCTGATCGGGCGGAACGAAGCTCACCTGGGCCAGCCTCCAAGCCCGCTCTTTCCCCCTCGGCCAGTAGTGGCGCGGATGTCTGGGCTCGCACGGAGGGTGCACGCCATGCACTTCGGCACGGATAAGCCGCCCGGTTTCGCGCAGACGAATGGTCGCCGAAGGGAACTCGCTACGAAGCCGCTCTTCCAACGCCAGCGCATCGCCCGACAGTTCCGGGCCCGAAAGCGCACGAGGCGAACCGTCCACAAGCTCGGCCGTCGAGGACCGCAGCGCCTTAACCCCGTCGCTGATGACATCGATCGAGATGATGGCGGCGGCAACCGAATCCGCCCACCACCAGCCAAGGCCCAGCCCGACGATGCCAGCGAGCCCGGCGGCTCCGGTCAGCCAGTTCGCCTTGTTCATCAATGCATCGGTGTGCAGCAGCTTGTCGTTCAGCTTTTCGGCAAGCGGAAGTTCTTTGCGCCCGATCAGCATCGGAGGAACGAGGGAATAGAGCTGGGCCGCAATCATCAGCCATCCCAGCCAGAGGTCATGGCCGAAAAGAACGATCGAGCCGACGGTTGCGTGCTCGGCTGCGACCAGCGCGGTGGCGGCGTTATAGAGCAGTAGTAGGCCGACCGCGGTAAGGGCGACGGCGGCGACGAAGAAGCCAAGACCGTTCACCCGCTCGAAGCCGAAGGGAAACCGTTTCGATCGCTTGCCCGTCAGTTCCATCCTTGCGGCGATAAGGAACATTATCGGGGGGACCACGCCCAGCGTATCCTCTACCCAGGCCGTCTTCATGGTTTCGCTCTGGCCCATTACCAGCCCCATCACGACTACAATCGTCGCCGTCCAGAAGAGGTTCCAGTACTCCAGCCTGATGGCGGCGCGCATAGTGTCGCGTAGTTCGTTCGGAAGACTATTCGTCATTGGCCGCTCGCTTCACGAGACACGGCCCGCGAGGCCCGCTCGACCAGCATGATCCACCGGTTCTCTCCGTTACGCATGGCGGCCTTCAGCTCAATCGCGTGCTTGCCGGCTCCTTGCGAGGCGAGCGCGGGACCGAAAGCCATCTCGGTCTCCCACGGGCTGGCCTCGCTGAAGGAGCCGATGACGAGATCGGCTCGTCCCTGCGAAAGATGCTCAAGAAGCACCTCCTGGGGGCCATGAATGACTTGTGGACGCGCTCGTGTTCGCTTCGCGATCTCCGCCAGCAGTCTTCGCGCCGCAGGACTCTCGTATGCACCCGCCACCAATCCAACCGTGAAGATATGGTTTTTCTCGACCCTGGCCAGGGTCCCGGCCGGGTCCCGTGGCAGACCTTCGCATGCGGAAAGAAGAAGCGGTAAGGCGAAGGCCATTATCCATCTCATGTGATCTGCCACGCTTGTTATTCTGGTCTTCAAGGAACGGGCGACCTCTGGTCTTGTTTCGTCAACATAACGATGCGACCACAGACATGTGTGGGAGTCTCGCCGGGGCGCCTCCCGGCGTCAACGGGCGAGTTCGCGGTCACCCAGATCCCATGAACGCGCGACGTCTGCCCGTGGCATGGAGTTTGATGCGAAAGTCGCTCGTCACCCACTTGAGACCGTCGCGCGGCGCGCACTTACAGGTTGGACCAGGCTTTGGTAACAAGCCGACGACGCGGCTCCACTAGTATGACTAATGGGAGCTACGTCGCCTCGGCAACACCCATACAGTCGCTGCGGCGAGCACATTGATCTGGGTTAGTCGGATGCAACAAACCCGCAGCGCTAAAGTTGCTAGGATTGGCCTGACTGACTGCCATGCTGTCCGGCCCGCCGTCGGTCGAGAGGCTGGCGCTAGCGCGAGGGAACGATGCCACTGACGATCAACGGAACCGATCACGACTTCATCGGCGATCCCCGGACCACTCTGCTCGACTACCTGCGGGACGAATGCGGCCTGACCGGCACCAAGAAGGGCTGCGATCACGGTCAGTGCGGCGCATGTACTGTTCTGGTCAATGGCCAGCGCATCAACAGCTGCCTGACTCTCGCGGTCATGCACGAAGATGATCAGGTAACGACGATCGAAGGCTTGGGTACCGCGTCAAACCTTCACCCGCTGCAAGCGGCGTTTGTGCGGCACGATGGCTATCAGTGCGGTTATTGCACGCCGGGCCAAATCTGCTCTGCCAAGGCGATGATCGATGAGGCCGCAAACGGCTGGCCGAGCTTTGTGACTGCCGATCTTTTCGAGCCCGTTAAGCTCACGACAGACGAGATACGCGAGCGCATGAGTGGTAACCTGTGTCGCTGCGGGGCCTATTCGAACATTGTCGACGCCGTCACAGAAATCCTGGAGACAAAGCGATGAGGGCTTTTACCTATAGCCGCGCCGCAGCGGTAGCGCATGCCTGCCAGCAGACGCGTGATGGTGCCCGCCTCATCGCCGGCGGGACCAATCTGCTCGACTTGATGAAGCTGGAGATCGAGGTTCCCGAGGTTGTCATCGACATCAATCGGCTCGACCTCGCAAATATCGCGCAATCGGGTGCCGGCCTGCGCATCGGTTCGCTGGTCACCAATAGCGCCTGCGCCGCCCATCCAAGAGTTCGTGGCCATTATCCGGTGCTTTCCCGCGCGATCCTTGCCGGGGCGACTTTTCAGCTGCGCAACAAGGCCACCACCGGCGGCAATCTGTGCCAGAGAACACGGTGCTACTACTTCTACAATCGCGATCAGGCCTGCAACAAGCGCGATCCCGGCAGCGGTTGCAGTGCGCTTGAGGGCGCAAATCGCATCCACGCGATTCTCGGCGCCAGCGAGGACTGTATCGCGACCTATCCCGGTGACATGGCCGTTGCCCTGGCCGCGCTCAATGCCGATGTTGAGGTGACCGCGCCGGACGGATCGGTGCGAAGCATACCGGTGCGCGAATTCCATCGTTTGCCAGGTGACACACCGGATCGCGACAACGTGCTGGAGCCGGGCGATGTCATCACGGCAGTGACGCTTCCCGCCCCGGTCGGCGGCACACAAATCTATCGCAAGGTGCGCGACCGGGCCTCCTACGCCTTCGCGCTCGTGTCTATTGCCTGCGTGCTGAAGATGGACGAAGGACGGATCGCCAGCGCCGCCCTCGCCTTCGGCGGTTTGGCCCACAAGCCCTGGCACGATTCCGACATGGACGAACTGCTTACCGGCAAGGCACCATCCGACACGCTGTTCGAAGCCGTCGCCGATCTGCTGCTCGATGGCGCCTGTAGTTACGGCCAGAACGATTTCAAGATTGGCATGACGCGCCGGGTGCTCAAGGCGGTGCTGCGCGAAGCAACGGGGATGCAGGCATGACGCGCTCCTACATCATGGATGAACCCGACGAGCGCAATCGCCTCGACGCCATGGCGCAAGGGGTAATCGGCCGCCCCCTCGACCGGCCTGAAGGTCCGCTCAAGACGTCGGGCACGGCCACTTACGCTGCGGAATACCGTATGAACGGCCGCATCGAGGGCGTTCTGGTCACTGCGACCATTGCCAAGGGAGAAGTAACGGTCCTCGATGAGTCATCTGTGCGTGATTTTCCGGGCGTGATCGCGGTCATCAGCGACGATCGCATGACTGCCCGGGCAGCCCAGGGCGGCGCAGGCAAGTCCCCGGTGCGCAAGGTGCGGGAGGTCCGGTACTACGGCCAGCCAATCGCGCTGGTGGTCGCCGAGACATTCGAGCAAGCCCGCCACGCCGCCAAGGCGCTGCGGATCGAATATCGCGAAGATGCCGCTGCTCTGGTGGACGCGCAGGATGACGCGATTGCCTTCGAGCAGTTCGAGGAGCCCATCATCCAGGGCGACCTCGACAAAGCCCTCAACGAAGCTGCGCATACTGTCGATGTGACGTACACGACGGAAGGCCACAACAGCGCCGCGATGGAACCACACGCCAGTATCGCCGATTGGGACGGCAAGATACTCACGCTCCATTCCAGCTTGCAGATGCTGCGCTTCAATCGCAAGGAATTGGCCGACGCCCTGGGCATCGATCCGGAACAGGTCCGGCTCGTTTCGCCATACGTCGGCGGCGGTTTTGGCTCAAAGCTTGGCATCAGCCCGGAGGGTGTCGCCGCAGCGGTGGCGGCGATCCGACTGAAGCGACCTGTCCGTGTTGTCATGCTGCGCCAACAGGTTTTCCAATGCGTGATGCGCCGCTCCGAAACACGGCAGCGCGTGCGCCTTGCCGCTGATGCACAAGGCCGACTGAATGGCTTTGGGCACGAGGCCTGGGTTACCAACCTGCCGGGCGAGGAGTTCGCTGAGCCGGTGTTGCAGGCAAGCGAATTCCTCTATGCTGGCGAGAACCGGGTGCTTGATTTGCAACTCGGTCGCATCCACCGTGTGACGGCGGGGTCCGTGCGCGCGCCTGGTGAAGCGGTCGGCATGCAGGTGCTGGAAGCGGCGATGGATGAGCTGGCGGAGGCGATCGGGATCGATCCCGTTGAACTCAGACTGCGCAACATTCCCGAGAAGCATCCCAGCGAGGGAACTCCCTATAGCTCTCGCAAACTGGAGGAATGCCTGCGGCGCGGCGCAGAGCGCTTCGGATGGGACGCGAGCCCCCGTAAACCATGCCTTCGGCGCGAGGACGAATGGTGGGTCGGCACCGGCATGGCCACGGCAACGCGCGTGCATAATCTCAACGAAGCCTATGCCCGCGTCACCCTGCGGTCAGATGGGACCGCCGAAGTCGCCAGTGACATGACCGACATCGGCACCGGCACTTATGCGATTCTTGGCCAGATTGCCGGCGAAATGCTCGGTCTCGATCCTGCTGTTGTCACGGTGCGGCTTGGTGATACCCGCTTTCCGCCAGGCTCCGGCTCCGGGGGGAGTTGGGGGGCGTGCTCCACCGGTTCGGCAGTCCTCGAGGCCTGCGAAGGCGTTCGCGCTGCGCTGGCAGCGAAGCTGGGCTGCGAGGAGGCAGCCCTCAAACTGAAGGATGGGCATGCTTTCTCAGGGGCCGACAAGGTCGCTCTTTCTGATCTGCTGGGGGGCGTGGATGTGGTCCAGCTCGGCCATTTCAAACCCGGCAAGATTACCGAAGCGTTCTCCGCTGCCATGTATGGCGCGTTTTTTGCCGAAGTCGGGGTGAATGCTTATTCGGGAGAGGTGCGGCTGCGCCGTTTTACGGGAGCGTTCTCCCTCGGCCGGGTGCTCAATGCGAAGACTGCCACGTCGCAGTGCATGGGCGGCATGGTTTGGGGTATCGGCAGTGCCTTGACCGAAGGGCTGACCTTCGACCCTCGGGATGGACACATCGTCAATCCAGATTTCGCCGAGTACCACATTCCGGTGAACCTCGACGTCCCGCACCTCGACGTGCTTCTGGTCGAAGAGCGCGATCCGGCTGGCAGTCCGCTGCAGGCAAAGGGTGTCGGCGAGCTCGGTATCTGCGGCGCCGCCGGTGCCATTGCGAACGCCGTCTACAACGCGAGCGGCGTACGAGTCCGCAGCTTTCCGATCACGCCGGACAAGGTGCTGGTCGGTTTACCGGAGATTTAAGCTGAAGAGAAAGCCGCGATGTATCACGAACGAAGCTTCACATAGCCGCGAGTGCGGCTTTTGGTGGCGCGGCGCTTGTGGCCCTATACCGATTCTGCCCGTCGCGGCGCGCAGGCGTCGAATGACCCCAACATGTGGGTTACCCTCCCCTCAGCATTCCGAAGCCGGTGGCGAAGGATCTTTGGATCGTCGATGACACAATGGCCGCGGCCGGGATACGGGAAGGTGCATCCCGCGTGGTGGCTGGGCCTTGCTTCACTCCTGCTTTTACAACTGGCCACTGAGACATTGGGCCGCAGTACGATCGCCGCGTCAATCTATGAGCAT
>NZ_LYMM01000020.1 GCF_002896965.1 Novosphingobium guangzhouense | reverse complement strand
ACGCCCGGCGAAGGGCTGGTGGCAGTGGCATCGAGCACTTCAGCATCGGCGGACAAGGCGTGGAAGAGGTACGCGCCCTCCGGCCCGGCAACGGAATAGCCTTCGGGTGCCAGGACCATGCGACGACGAAATTCGGTGTCGCTTTCCATGACGGCGGCAACGCCCTGCGATTCGTCGGCAGGGGTGATGACCTTGCGCACGATACCATAGGTGGCAGCGATATTGTCGAGATCGCCATTGACCGCAAAGGCGGGCATGACGGCGCGGGCGGCATCATTTACCCGCTGGCGCAGCAGCTGGGCGAGGTAGGAGAATGTCTGAAGCAGCTTGATCGCGGGGTCGCTGTCGCGGGTCTCGATAGCAACGCCCAGCGCTGCCATCTCTTCCTTGAAAACCGCTATCGCTTTCGCCAGCAGCGTTTCATAGTCGAGCGTCTCGATGATGTCCGGCGCGGGCAGGCGCGAGAGATCGACAGCGGTGAAAGTGGGATCGGCCATGACGGCCATGTCGCGGTTGCGGGCAGGCGGGCGCTATCCCCCTGCATTT
>NZ_LYMM01000019.1 GCF_002896965.1 Novosphingobium guangzhouense | reverse complement strand
GCCGGGCAGCTATCGCGTCTACTTGCGCATCTCGACGAACCCCGGCGATATCCTTGACGATGCCGTGGCACTGCCGCGCGGTCTGGCTCTCAAGGTCCTGGATGTTGCGGGCGAGCGCCTGCCCGGTGCGCAAGGATCCACACAGGACTTCATCATGGTCAACGGCCCGGTCTTCACCGCGCCCGACGCGAAGAAGTTTGCTGGAAGCCTCAAGCTCCTTGCCAAGACAACCGACCGGGCAGAGGGAGCAAAGGTTCTGGCGTCCAAGATCCTGCAGGCGGTGAATGCAACGCTGGGCGCGGTTGGTATGGAAAGCACCGCGCTCGCAGGCCTTGGGGGTGCGCCTCAGGTGCATCCGCTGGGAGAAACCTACTTCAGTGTCACGCCCTTTCGGTACGGCGAATATGTGGCCAAATTCCGGCTGCGGCCCGTCAGCACGAACCTTACCCTACTGACCAACAGAAAAGTTCAAACGAAGGGGCATCCCGACGCTATCCGCGAGGCCGTGCAAACCGACATGGTGGGGATCGATGCCGAATGGGCGTTCGAAGTCCAGTTGCGACGCGACGCCAATCGCCAGCCGATCGAAGATGCCTCGGTCGAGTGGAAAGAGGATGACGCGCCCTTCATCGAAGTTGCCCGT
>NZ_LYMM01000018.1 GCF_002896965.1 Novosphingobium guangzhouense | reverse complement strand
GCCGCCAATCGCCTGCACCATCGCGGGTTCACGACCCCCATCATGTATTGCCGAAACGAAGACGTTCTGATCGGCCGGATCGAGGGCCTAGCGCACGACGTTTCCTGGCGAAGCGTTGATCTGGTGGCTTTCAAGAGCGCGTTCATGGCTCACGTCGACGCTTACCTTCAGGGACAAGGCCGGACGGCCTACGCAGATCGAGGGGCTGGGCCCGTGCGTCTCGTGTGAGTGCCGCGCGCGGCAACCCGTGGATGAGCCAGAGAGGCTCATGCAGTGTGAAAAGGATCACGAAGTGCTCGAACACGTACCTGCCTGGCTGGGCAAATTGCTCAAGGATGTCCGCGCCGGACACTCGAAACTGGCAATTGTTCGCGAAGACATGGGTGAGCGTCTGTTTCCTTTGTCGAGCCTTGCATTCGCGGACGGTCAGCGCCTTCCGATCAGGTTCACGGCCGACGGGGAAGGCATCTCGCCGCCTCTGAGCTGGGGTCCTCTCCCACCGGGGACGGCATCGTTGGCGCTGCTGGTCGAAGATCCCGACGCACCCGCCCCCCATCCCCTGGTTCATGCCCTTGTCTGGAATATCCCGCCCGAGGTGGGCGGCCTGCCCGAGGGTGCGATCGTACCCGACGGGGATGGTGCGGCGGACGG
>NZ_LYMM01000017.1 GCF_002896965.1 Novosphingobium guangzhouense | reverse complement strand
AGGGCCCTTTTTGCGTCCATCAAACGACGCAAAAAAATACGGTGACGCGGGGTGGAGCAGCCCGGTAGCTCGTCAGGCTCATAACCTGAAGGTCGTAGGTTCAAATCCTACCCCCGCAACCAACACCAATACAACTCTCTCAAAATCACCACCCAACGGCACACAATGCCCCTGGATACACCCCCACAACACAATCTGACGTGCGCGCGGGGGGCCGCAGGAGCAGGTGGGGCTGCGCGAGATGTCCGTCTTGTCGGCGGACTGCGCCGCCACTTGTTCGACCACACCGACCAATATCGACGGCGAGACTGCCAGCCACACCGCTACCACCTGGCGCGCGGGTGCGATCTGCAAGCCTCGAAAGGACGTCTCGCTCTATAAGAGCAAGACCTTCGAGCAGGTGGCGCGAGCATGGCATGCCAATCGCCTCTCCGGGCTTGATGAGGCGCATGCGTCGCGATTGCTGCGACGGCTGAGCGCGATGGCTTTCTGGCGCTCGGCGGGATCGACATGCGCAAGGTGACTGCTGCGCAGGTGCTCGAGATGCTGCGCAGCGTCGAGGCGGGTGGTGCGCTCGACGTGAGCCGACGGATCAAGCTGTCAATCGGCGCGCAAACGGGGACCGGGATCGGCGTGCAATAGGGGACCGGGGTTTGACGGGCGCTTACGCCGTGGCGGGATGGCGGAGGACGTAGCCCGGAGACATCCCGCCACGGC
>NZ_LYMM01000016.1 GCF_002896965.1 Novosphingobium guangzhouense | reverse complement strand
GCGAGCATCGCGGTGGATGCCTGGCTGAGGATCTGTGCCTTGGCCATCGCGGTGGTTTCGGCCGAATAGTCGGCGTCCTCGATGCGGCTGCGGGCGTCGGACAGGTTGGTCGTGGTGTTGGTCAGGTTGTTGATCGCCGATTCCAGGCGGTTCTGGCCGGCGCCCAGCGAAGCGCGGGTCGCGTTGACGTCCGCCAGCGCCTTGTCGACGTTGGCCAGCGTGGTCGAAGCCTTGGTCGCGTCGGTGACGTCAAGCGCGGTGGCGGTCATGTTGGTGCCGTCGATCGCCTTCGAGGTCAGCGTGACCTTCTGGCCGGCCTGCGAACCGGTCTGGATGTCGAAGGTCAGATCGGTGCCCGAAGTGGTCGAGATCAGCGTGTTGCCGTTGAACTTGGTCTGCGTGAAAGAGTCGGAGATCTGCGTGGTCAGCGCGGAAACTTCCTGCTGCATCGCCGCGCGGTCCGAAGACTGATAGGTGCCCGAAGCCGACTGGATCGCCAGTTCACGAACGCGCTGCAGCATGTTGCCGACTTCCGACAGCGTGCCTTCCGCGGTCTGCGCCAGCGAGATACCGTCGTTCGCGTTGCGGATGCCCTGGCTCATGCCGCGGATCTGCGAGGTCATCGAGGTCGAGATCGCAAGACCCGCCGCGTCGTCCTTGGCAGAGTTAATGCGCTTGCCGGTCGACAGGCGCTCCATCGCCGTGCCCAGAGCCTTGCTGGCCGAATTCGAAGCATTCGAAGCGCGGATCGCGCTGATATTGGTGTTGATGACAGACATTGTGCGTGTTCCCGTGAC
>NZ_LYMM01000015.1 GCF_002896965.1 Novosphingobium guangzhouense | reverse complement strand
CGATCCTCGACGGCGACACCACTGACTTTCTGGAGGCTGACTGATGGCCCTTCTCCTGCAGCTGACTACCGCCGGGCTGGCCGCCGTCACCGCCCCGGCCGGGACCGCCCAGACGGTCATTGCCTTCCTTGGTCTAACAGACGTGCCCTTCATCGCTGCGCCTACGCTCACGGCGCTGCCTGGAGAGTTCAAGCGGCTCGACATTCTGTCCGGCGTCGCCGCAGCGCCCAACGTCGCGCACATCACCGCATACGACACGTCAGCAGACGTGTGGAATGCTACGGGCTTCGGCCTGTTTCTTGACGATGGCACGCTGTTCGCCAGCTTCAGTGCAGAGAGTACCGTGCTGAGCAAGGCAGGACTGGCTTTTGCGCTGATGGCCTTCGACATCGCGTTCAATGCCGACCTTGCCGCAGAAATCTCCTTCGGCAACGCAGATTTCGTGTGGCCGCCCGCAACCGAGCAGACGCGCGGCATTGCCCGCGTCGCCACGCAGGACGAAGTGGATGCCGGGGTGGACGATGCCCCTTTCGTCACGCCAAGGAAGCTTGCGACTCGGATCGCGGCGATGCTCGCCCCGATTTCCAGCGCGATCGGCTCGATCACCGAGGCGCTTTCCACCTTCGCCTTGCGCAGCGTCTCGATCACGGGCGGCGGTGTGGCGTCCGGAGGCGGCAACCTCAGTGCCGACCGCACCATCACGGTGGCCGAGGCAAGCGCTGCGGAGATCACCGCCGGAGTTGCCGACGACAGGGTCGTGACACCCCGCAGGCTTGGGCCGATCACGATGAAGCTGGCGCAGAACGGTTACATTCGCTTCTTCGGCTTCCAGATGGGCTGGGGACGC
>NZ_LYMM01000014.1 GCF_002896965.1 Novosphingobium guangzhouense | reverse complement strand
CTGCCCGGCATGCGCTACGACACGGTCCTGACGGTCGAACGGCGGATCAGCCGTGAAGGCATGGTCGCGGTGGCCGGCAATTATTACAGCGTGCCCGACACCACACGCCGCCGCGTGGTCGATCCGCTTGCTCTATGTGCGCGGCTCACGACACCCTAAAGAAGCGGCTCATGCCATGTTCCTGCCAAGGCATGCTCAAGGTCCGTACGCGATCAGACAAATGGCTATTCCGCCACGCCCTGCGATCATCGGCAGGAAATTTGGACATTTCGCATCGCCATTTCTTCAGCGAAAAATGCAAGGGCAGCCCCATCGAGACCGAGGAGCCAAATTGCGCAGCAGGAATATCAAGCAAGACGGATCAACCTCGCATGTTTTTCAGCTAGGCTGAAATACAGGCACACCCCGATCTCATCTTGAACAATGCTGCTTTTTTTTGCCTGTTTTTGCGCGCAGATCGAAGCACGAGGCGCATATCAGACGTGCAAAGGCTTTTGGATTGCAGCCCCCTTCGCTGACCGCAGCCCATGCAAGAGAACATCGACAGGATAGGACCCCAATTCCGAAGAGGTCCTGCACTCGATCAGGTGCGCGCTACGAAGTGACTGCAGACCGTGCAGCATGCCCCACAGGATCATCGCCGCACGGTCGCCGTCGGCGCTGCCTACAAGATGCCCCATCGCTTCGCAAACGCGTAGCCACAATTGTTCTCGGAACCGAGGCCGTTCGAGTTTTGCCTCGCCCAGCGAGGTATCCTGGACGATCAGCAGATAAAGATCTGGGTTTTCCCGCGCGAATTTATCGTAAGCTGTGGCGATCGCTCGAATGGCGGCTTCCCCGCAAGTGCCTTCGTTGGCTGACGCCTCATTCAGATGGGCGTCCATCTCCTGGAGCATGCGGCGTGCGGCTTCGTCCGCAACCGCAGCAACAAGCGCATCCAGGCCTTCGAAATGCCGATATATCGCATTGGGAACCACACCCAAACGGCCTGCGACCTTGCGCAACGACAATGCTTCAGACCCTTGCCCCACTAGCAATTCCACCGCAGCAGCGACGATCTTGTCGCCGTCGATCTTTTTTGGGTAAGCCATAAGATGGACACTATCCACTTTACGATCTGACTGCAATGCGCCTTTTCCACCGAGCGACGCTGGATGCAGGGCTGCAGCCAGATCGGGTCATCTTGCAATGTTGAAGGCCGCAAGGTCGCTCAGTAGATCAAATGATCACGCATCGTGCCGTCGTCGAATAGAGCACGGCATTCGAAAATAAAGCTCTCGATCTTGGCCTGACGGCCGCCATATTTGCGCCTGGCGCAGGAGGCCACGAGGTAGGCCCCGCGTTCAATATCAGACACAGGAACGAATGCGAGAGCATCACCGAGCGGAGAAATATTCTGCGCTGATTTGACGTATCGCAAATAAACGCTATCGCACCGGCCAACTACAGCCTGCGCCCCGGCGCTCGTATTACTGCCAACGCTATAGGGCGGCGACAGGCCTTTATCTTGAAACATTGCTCTAAAAAGTTCCAGGGCGGGACCGTCCTGGATGAATAATTGAGGAAATTGAGCAAGCTCCTCCATCGAAATACTGCGACCAAGCTCGGCAAGCGGATGAGCGGCTCGCATTAAGGCATAAGGTTTTGGCTTACAAAGGACTTCTGTATCTATTGCCGCATCATCTGTCGTTTCGAGAACAAAGGTAACAAGCAGATCAACGGCCGCGTTTGTGATAGGGTTATTCCCTTCTTCCATGAACACAGTCTTCTGAGTTACGGCCAGATGCGGATGCTTGCGTTTCAGCCGTTCGACGGCCAATGGAATAAGAGACCAGCTCAATCCTTCTTGACATCCGATGACCAGTTCGCCTTCGAGGCTACGTCCGCGGGCAGGAAATAGCTGCTCCATTTCAATGGCTTCCTGGACGAATGGGCGCGCGCGCTCCAGCAATCTCGCGCCATCCATGGTAACCGACACCCCCGACGCCGGACGACGAATTAAAAGAGCCGTGTCAAGCAGCTTCTCGAGCGTTTCGACGTTATAGGCGACTGCGGACGGAGACATGTTGAGCACGCGCGACGCTTCCACCAGGCTGCCTTTATCGACCGCCACGACAAAACAGCGCAGTTGCTCAAGTTTCAGCATCTCTCCCTCAGCCTTTGTAGCCGCGTGGATGATCGAAGGTGGCCATCAACCGACCGCAACGGCATGTCATAGGGGACTCCCGCAAGGAAGTCCCCATCCACAACATTGCCGATCGTCCCGACAAAAATGGACGGACCAGTTCAGGCAGCCAGTTCTTCCGCAGTGAGATCATAAAGACCCTTGCCACCTTCGGCGACAGATGCAGCAAGGCCACTCGCCTCGGGGACAATGTGCGCAAGATACCAGTTTACGGTCGCGAGTTTTGCCTTGAGAAATGCAGAATCGCCCTCCCCGTTTGCAAGCAGACCTGCAGCCGCCGTTCCCTGACGTTCCAGCAACCACCCGCAGGTCATCACTGACACCATCGTCAGATAAGGCGCGCTCGCTGCCAACCTGTCGTCGGTCGACGCCTTGACCAGCACACCGGTCAAGGTAGAAATCTGGTCGGTCAAAGCGAGCAATCCGGCATTCTTCGTTTCCGACCGGACATCCGCAATGAGCGCATGCATTTGCGCGCCTTCGTCTCCAACGAGTTTGCGGCCTACCAGATCCGCGGCCTGGATGCCATTAGTCCCCTCATAGATCGGGGTTATGCGAACATCTCGATAGTGCTGCGCGGCACCGGTTTCCTCAATGAAACCCATGCCCCCGTGGACCTGCACACCCAAGCTTGCCACCTCACAGCCGACGTCTGTACCATGTGCCTTGGCAAGAGGCGTGAGCAGATCCAGCCTCTGCTTTGCCCCTTCGATGCCAAGATGGGCACGATCAAGTTCGCCCGCCGCGGCATATACAAGGGAACGAATGGCCTGGGTCTGCGCCTTCATACGCAAAATCATCCTTCGCACGTCGGGATGCTCGATGATGGCAACCGGTCCGCCCTCGGGGTTGCTCGCCCTGGGCGACTGAACTCGCTCGAGCGCATAAGCGACGGCCTGTTGGGTTGCTCGTTCGGCAATCTGGACACCTTGAAGGCCAACATTGAGGCGTGCATTGTTCATCATCGTGAACATTGCGCGCATTCCGCCAAATTCTGGCCCGATCAGCCATCCGCGACAATCATCATTGTCCCCAAAAGACATAACGCAGGTGGGAGAGGCGTGAATGCCAAGCTTGTGCTCAATGGAGGCGCAATGGACATCATTCCTGCTTCCGTCGGGCAGAAATTTAGGAACCAGGAAAAGGGATATCCCCCGCGTGCCCGCCGGCGCATCGGGTGTTCTGGCAAGCACCAAGTGAATGATATTCTCTGCAAGATCATGCTCGCCGAAGGTAATGAAGATCTTGTTTCCCTTTACCCGCCAGCTGCCATCTCCGGCAGGCGTTGCGCTCGAGCGAAGGGCCCCCACATCCGAACCCGCATTGGGCTCGGTGAGGTTCATCGTCCCGGTCCACTCTCCCGTGACCAGCTTGGGAAGATAGGCAGCCTGGAGCTCGGGGGAGCCATGCTTCACGAGGGCTTCGATCGCCCCTTGTGTGAGCATCGGCCCAAGACTAAATCCAAGATTTGCCGCCCCCAGGCTTTCGGCAACGCCGAAGGCGAGCGTACTGGGCAGGCCCTGTCCTTCGAATGCGGAGGGGGCCGCAATAGTGCCCCATCCGCCCTCGACATATGTCCGGTAAGCCTCGCGAAAGCCGGGCGGCATTGTTACGACAGTGTCGTTCCACCGAGGCGGATTGGTGTCACCGACACGGTTGAGCGGCGCCCACTCATTAGCCGCCAGGGACGCGGCGCCGTCGAGAATGGCTTCGACCATGTCAGACTCTGCAGCGGCGAACTGGTCCTGCGAGGTAATTTCTGCCAGCCGCACGACGTGATCAAGTACGAAGCGCTGCTCGGCAACTGGAGGACGAAATGTCACGATACGTTCCTTTAGCGTATAAGAGATCTACGACCGGCGTTGTGTCACAATTTGCCTATCAGTTCCGGCACCACCTTGAACAGATCACCGACCAGGCCGATGTCGGCCACCTGGAAGATCGGCGCATCCTCGTCCTTGTTGATGGCGATGATGGTCTTGCTGTCCTTCATGCCGGCCAGATGCTGGATCGCGCCGGAGATGCCGACGGCGATATAGACTTCCGGCGCGACGATCTTGCCGGTCTGGCCGACCTGATAGTCGTTGGGGACATAGCCCGCATCGACCGCAGCGCGCGAGGCACCAACGGCCGCGCCGAGCTTGTCGGCCAGCGGCATGATATATTCCTCGAAGGTCGGACCATCCTTGAGCGCACGGCCACCCGACACGATGATCTTGGCGCTGGTCAGTTCGGGCCGTTCCAGCTTAGCGATCTCGGCGCCGACGAAGGAGGAGATACCCTTGTCGCCGGTCGAGGCCACGGCTTCCACCGCGCCATTGCCGCCTTCCTTGGCTGCCTTTTCAAAGGCCGTGCCGCGAACGGTGATGACCTTCTTGGCATCCTTCGACTTGACCGTGGCAATCGCGTTGCCGGCATAGATCGGACGGGTGAAGGTGTCTTCGCTCTCGACCGAAAGGATGTCACTGATCTGCATGACGTCCAGCAGGGCGGCGACGCGCGGCGCGATATTTTTGCCGTTGCTGGTGGCCGGCGCGACGAACGCGTCATGATGGCCCATCAGTTCGACGATCAGCGGCGCGACATTCTCCGGCAGCGCATGGCCGAAGGCCGCGTCGTCGGCGACATGGACCTTGCCGACGCCGGCGATCTTGGCGGCTTCGGCGGAAACGCCGTCGACGCCCTGGCCAGCGACCAGCAGATGGACTTCGCCCAGCTTGGCGGCGGCGGTCACGGCGGAAAGGGTCGCGTCCTTGACGGCGCCGCCCTCATGTTCAACCCAAACGAGCGCCTTCGTCATGCTGCAACTCCCAGAGCCTTGAGCTTGGCCACCAGTTCATCGACATCGGCAACCTTGATGCCAGCCGAGCGCTTGGGCGGTTCGGAGACCTTGAGCGTCTCCAGACGGGCGGCGATATCGACGCCATAGTCGGCCGGCGTCTTGGTCGCCAGCGGCTTGGACTTCGCCTTCATGATGTTCGGCAGCGACGCATAGCGCGGCTCGTTCAGACGCAGGTCGGTGGTGATGATCGCCGGGGTGGCGAGCTTCACCGTCTCCAGGCCGCCATCGACTTCGCGGGTGACGTTGACCTTGTCGCCCTCGACCTCGACCTTGCTGGCGAAGGTGCCCTGCGGCAGGTTCAGCAGCGCGGCGAGCATCTGGCCGGTCTGGTTGCTGTCATCGTCGATCGCCTGCTTGCCCAGGATGATCAGACCAGCGCCTTCCTCTTCCTGCACCTTGGCGAGCAGCTTGGCGACGCCCAGCGGTTCCACCTCATCATCGGTCTGGATCAGGATGGCGCGATCAGCGCCCATCGCCAGCGCCGTGCGCAGCGTTTCCTGCGCCTTGGCGACGCCGATCGACACTGCCACGACCTCGGTCGCCGCGCCCTTTTCCTTCAGGCGAATGGCTTCCTCGACGGCGATTTCGTCGAACGGGTTCATGCTCATCTTGACGTTAGCCAGGTCCACGCCCGTGCCATCCGCCTTCACGCGCGGCTTTACGTTGTAATCGATAACCCGCTTAACAGGCACAATTATCTTCATTTCTAATCCTTCCAGATATTCAGATACGTTCCCAAATCGCGGCGATCCCCTGGCCGCCACCTATGCACATGGTAGCAAGGCCAAAGCGACCACCGGAGCGTTGCAACTCGTAAACCAGCTTGGTTGTGATGATCGCGCCGGTCGCCCCAACCGGATGTCCAAGGGAAATGCCACTGCCGTTGGGATTTACCTTCTCGGAATTGAATCCGAGTTCCTTCGAAACCGCGCACGCCTGAGCGGCAAAAGCTTCGTTCGATTCAATAACATCCAGAGCATCAACCGAGAGACCTGCACGTTCAAGAGCCTGTCGCGTCGCTGGTACTGGCCCAATCCCCATATAAGCAGGATCCACGCCTGCATGGCCATAGGAAACAAGGCGAGCAAGGGGCGTGAGCCCATGCTCCCTGACCGCAGCTTCCGATGCCAGGAGAACAGCTCCCGCGCCGTCGTTGATACCCGAGGCATTGCCTGCAGTGACCGTTCCGTTTTCGCGCTGGAAAACAGGCTTAAGACTTTCCAAATCCGAAGCTTGCGCGTTCATGCGGACATGCTCGTCCGTGTCAAAGACCACAGAGCCCTTTCGCGAGCTGATCTCTACCGGAACGATCTGATCACGAAAACGTCCTTCCGCAATCGCCCGGGCAGCCCGTTGCTGACTCTCGAGCGCCAAAGCATCCTGGTCAGCGCGACTGATCTGATATTCACGTGCCACATTTTCCGCCGTCACGCCCATATGAATTTTGTGAAACGGATCGGTCAGGGCGCCGTTGAGGCCATCAAGCATTACAGTATCGCCCATTCTTTGTCCCCAACGCGTGCCAGGGGAATAATAGGCCGCCCGGCTCATCACCTCGACGCCACCTCCGATTGCAACTTTGCAATCTCCCAACATGATCGACTGGGAAGCGCTGATAATGGCCTGCAATCCCGATCCGCAAAGCCGATTGACCGTCAATGCAGGAACTTCCTTGGGTATACCTGCTGTAATGGCAGCAATCCGAGCTACATAAGCATCGCGCGGCTCGGTAAGCACCACACTGCCCATT
Source organism: Novosphingobium guangzhouense (assembly GCF_002896965.1). Taxonomy (GTDB): domain Bacteria; phylum Pseudomonadota; class Alphaproteobacteria; order Sphingomonadales; family Sphingomonadaceae; genus Novosphingobium; species Novosphingobium guangzhouense. Next base: position 142,290 of record NZ_LYMM01000014.1, on the reverse strand, counting down.
ACGACGTGTCCGACCAACTCGGGCGCCAAGCCGCTCCGCTCAATAGTGGCGCGGATCGGAATTGCTCCGAGTTCACCGGGTTGCTGGTCCTTCAACGCGCCGCCAAAAGACCCAATCGCCGTTCGCGCAGCCGATACAAGATAGACATTGGTCATGGAATTCTCCGCAGAATTTAGGAAATTACTGATTAAGAGATTCAAAGCTTTCGCCACCGGCAGCCAATCGCCCGATCAACGGGGACGGCGTCCAGGCCCAGCCGTTGCGGCCTTGCGCAAGAGCGTTGAGTTGCTCAAACACCGACGGCAGACCAATTTGGTCAGCCTGGAACATCGGCCCTCCGCGTTCACGTGCGAACCCATATCCGAGCAAATAGGTCATATCGATATCGATCGGACGATAGGCGATACCCTCCTCAAGGATTTTTGCACCTTCGTTGATCATTGCAAGGAGGCAGCGGCTTATAATTTCTTCGTCGCTGATTTCGCGCCGCTCAATGCCGAATTCATCAGAGTAACCTACAATGAGCTGTTCTATTTCCGGGTCAACCTGCGCCGTGCGGCCATCGGGATAAAGGTAGAATCCTTTACCCGACTTCTGCCCGAACCTGCCCAGTTCGCAGATCCGATCCGGAATACCCGAGTAGGGGCGTTCAGGATTCTGCACTGCCCTGCGCTTGCGAATGGCCCACCCAATATCCTGACCGGCAAGGTCCATGGTGCGGCATGGTCCCATGGCCATGCCCCATTTTTCCATTGCCGCATCGATCTGCTGCGGAAGTGCGCCTTCCTCGAGCATGAAGTAGACTTGACGAAGATATTCTTCGAATATCCGGTTGCCGATAAATCCGTCACACACGCCCGATATAACACCGACCTTACCAATACGCTTTGCAAATGCCATGGCGGCCACGAGCAATTCCGGTGCTGTTTCACGGCCTCGAACGACCTCAAGCAATTTCATGATGTTGGCGGGCGAGAAGAAATGCAGCCCTATGACGCGCGAGGGATTCTTCACGAAAGCTGCGATCACATCCAGGTCAAGGGTGGAGGTGTTACTGGCCAGAATAGCGTCCGGACGCGTGTGTTGGTCAAGAGCGGTAAAGACCTTCTTCTTGACCTCTATATCTTCGAAAACGGCTTCGATAACCAGGTCGACCCGGGACATAGCTGACAGATCATCGGCAATGCAAAGGGCGGCAAAACGTGCATCCGCGATCCGCTGATCGATTCGGCCTTTGTTCACATCGCGCTGAATGGTAGTTCTTATGGTGCTTTCAGCCTTGGCCCGTACTTCCGGCTGGAGATCGACGATCGTTACGTCCAGTCCAGCATTGAGAAGAGCGATAGCGATCCCGGTACCCATGACGCCGCCACCCACAACCCCGACGCGTTTGATGTCGCGCTGATTGATCTCCTTGGACAATCCGGGAATTCGGGCGACCTTGCGCTCGCCAAAGAATGCATGGCGCAGCCCGCGCGAAGCTTCGGTTGCAAGGAGCGTTGTGAATAGTCGGGCTTCGACCGCTTGCCCTGCACTGAAGAGTTCATCCATCACAGCAACGCTATCGATGATATATGCTTGCGCGGGACTAAGAGACCTTTTTGACAGATTTTCTCGCGCATCCAGAACCGCTTCACGCAAGTCCTTGGGCAAGGGCAAATCGCCTGTGCGCCGGATCTGATCCGTGGCCGCCTGGCGTGCCATCTCCAGTGCGGCGACAGCGAGATCACCGGCGATCAGATCCACTAGGCCCAATGCCAGGGCCGTAGATGCGTCCACCGGCGCACCATCCAACATCATCTTGAGCGCAGCCCTTGCTCCAATAAGGCGGGGCAAGCGTTGCGTTCCACCGGCGCCAGGCAGAAGTCCAAGCAGAACTTCGGGAAGCGCCATCCTGGCTGCGGGCGATGCAATGCGCCTGTGGCATGCCAGGGCAAGTTCAAGACCGCCACCGTAGCAAATGCCATGGATGGCTGCGACTACGGGCTTGCTGCAGCGCTCGAGACGATCGACAAGGCCCGGAAGCCCGGGCTCAAGCCAGGGCTTATCAAACTCGGAAATATCCGCCCCCCCCGAAAACAAGGCCCCTCCCCCCCGAATGACAATTGCGCTGACACATGAATTGGCATCGGCACTGTCCAAGGCCTCAAGCAACTGGCGGCGCGAAGCTGCACCAAGGGCATTGACCGGTGGATTATCCAGAACGATTTCAAGAATATCCTGATGGTAATTCAACTGCATAGTGCGGCTCCGATTAGGCCGGTAAACGGACAGGACGTCAATGCACGCCTCTAACCGTTGCCTCGCCATCAATGATGATTGATTGACCTGTGATGTAAGGAGCTGCCTGAGACGCGAGAAAAAAGGCAGCACCGCCGATACCGGTCGGCTCACCGATCCTGCCGAGGGGCAGTGCTTCGCAAAGCCTGAACTCGGCAGCCGGATCTTCCCAAAGTGGTTTGGCGAAATCAGTACGAATGCCCCCCGGAGTAATCGCGTTAACACGGATATTGGAATCCCCCGGTTCGACAGCGAGGTTGCGGACAGGCTGAAGGTCTGCGGCCTTCGACATGTTATAGGCGCTGATGTTGTCGGCCCCGATCATGGCTCCGTTCAACGAAACCACATTGATCGTCGCGACTACTTCTTCGCATGCCGCCTGCGTCCCGCTCGAAACCGCCACCCGAGCGCCAGCCTCTGCCAACGCTTCCACGACAGCCCTGTCGATCCCACGCGACGCCCCCGTCTCACGCGCTACTTTGCCGGCAAGATCAAAAAGCGACACCATTTACTCCTTCCAAGGCCCAAGCCCTGTACGAGTCGTCGAACTCGCAGCCCTTCGCTGCCCACATCAGCAAGACCTGGTTCGGCACTTGCAAAAGAATCACGCAGAAAACTGCCTTGGCTCTCATCCTGTACGATCACTCAAAAATCAGATATGCAGTTTCGCGTCAAGGCAAATCGATATGCTGTGGGTTGTGTTGCTCAATCGAACCGCCGTGCTAGGAGAGAGAGAATGAATTACAACAAGGCCAGACAAGTCTCCGCCCTTGGCGAGCGCGTGGTATCCGGCGCCGATGAATCTGATCGCGACGCGCGCGCCCGCATCATTCGCGCAACTGTGACGGTCATGGCTGACAGGGGCCTCGCCGGTCTTAGCTACCGCCAGGTTGCCTCGCGTGCCAAAGTTAGCCTTGCGCTTGTCAACTATTATTATCCCAGCAAATTTGGCCTCGTGGCCGCCGCATCCTCAGCGATCCTGGAACGCTATACAGACGCATTCGCACGCGCAGCATCCCGCTTTAGATCGGGCGCGCCCCCCAGCTTTCGTGACTTCGCCTATCGGCTCGTTGGAAATGCAACAGACAGAGATCGGACGCTCACGCTTGCCTGGGCGGAAATCGCCCTCGACGCCGTGCGCCATGAGGAAAGCCTTTCTCTCGCCCAAGCCTGGAACGTCAGCATTTCAAAATTATGGTCTGACATCGCTGAGGCTACTGGAGAGCCCAATCCTCACCGCATAGCTCGTTCCGGGATCGATCTGGTCATGGGACTGCTGTTTTTTGTCACGGCACTGCGACTGGATCAGGAGCAAGTCGACCAGGTCCTGAACCACGAAGGCCAACCCACGGACCTTTGGCCCCCCTCGACATGTTCCGCTCCCTCGAAGCCTCCAGCGGCGACGAACAAGGCGCAGCGTACCCGTAATCTGATCCTCGGAGCTGCAATCGACCTTCTGATATCAGAAGGCGCGGCAGAGGTCAGCTTCAGAACAGTCGCGGAGAAAGCCGGCCTGACAGCAACGGCGCCCGCATATCATTTCCGGACAACAGATGCACTGCTTGCTTCGGCGGGCATGCTTCTCGTGGAGAATTCCAAGCAGCGTTACCGCGGGGTGATGCAAAGCCTAGATCGTCAAGCTGTGACCTTCGAAAATCTGGTCGAAGTGACGACGACCATTTTCATCCGCGAAGCCACTGAATTTTCAGCGCTCAACCTCGCGTTTTTTTCGACCTGGATCGAAGCCTCGCGGCGACCAGAGCTCCGGCAAACTATCTGGGGCTTCGTTCGCGATATCTATCGCGGTTGGCAGACTGTCTTTGAACTTGCGGCGAAGCGAAGCTTGCCCCCCGTTACCGGCATACTTGGCTTTGCATTGTTCGTCGGCAAACTTGTGAGAATTCTTTCGACAGGCTCCAAGACAATGGACCTAGCCTCTATTCGGAGAGAGTTTACCGAGGATTTCCACAAGCTATGCTTCGAGAGTTTCTGGGATCCTGACGCCAATCGCACTCGATCTTAGCCAAAACCGAATCCGCTTTCAGCAGCATCCAACTTATTCAACTTAGCTTTCTTCCATAACTTTCCCATGGATCAACCGCTCGCGAAGTTCGCGTCGCAAGATCTTCCCAACGCTCGATTTGGGCATTTCCTCGATCATATGGATATGACGTGGCACCTTATAGGCCGCCATATTTTCTCGGCAATGCACACGAATGCGCTGCACATCAAAGTTTTGCGTCCTGCCCACAACAAACAGCACAACAGCTTCCCCGGTGGTTTGGTCCGGAACGCCGACACAAGCGCACTCGACCACATCAGCCAGTTGCGAGACGGTAACTTCCACCTCATTGGGGTAGACATTGAAGCCGGACACGAGAATCATGTCCTTCTGTCGGTCGACAATATAGTAGCGGCCGTTTTCATCTTGCCGCGCAAGGTCTCCAGTTCGGAAATAGCCATCGCTCGTCATGACTTGCAATGTCGCCGCCGGTTGTCGCCAATAGCCCTGCATCACCTGGGGACCGCGCGCGCAAAGCTCCCCAACCTCTCCCCTTGGAACATCGGCGCCATTCTCGTCGCGGATAGCCAGTTCGGTCCCCGGGGCCACCTCGCCAATGCTCCCGAGAAACCGTTCCTCGGCAAACGGTGTGCAAGTCAGAATAGGCGATGTCTCGGAGAGGCCATAGCCTTCTCGAATATGCCTGCCGGTCAATGCCTTCCAACGTGAGGAGACCACCTCCTGCACCGGCGCGCCGCCGCCCATCGCCAGCAGCTCGGGGTCAAAGTCCAACTCCGCAAAGGATGGCTCCGCAGCAAGCGCCTTGAACAACGTGTTTACCCCAGTCACAAAGTTGATCTTGTGACGTTGCCAGAGCGCAGAGATCTCCCTCAGATCGCGCGGATTGGGAATGAGGACATTCTTCGCTCCGAGCGAAAGCATGCACATCATGTTCACGGTCAGCGCAAATATATGGTAAAGTGGAATGGCTGTCAGGACGTTGATCTGCCTGACGTTATCCTCCTCACCCCAAATCGCTTGAAACTGCCGAACATTCGCCATGATGTTGCCGTGGCTAAGCATCGCTCCTTTGGGCAGCCCAGTTGTCCCTCCCGTATATTGAAGGAACGCCAAATCCTCCTTCCCCAGATGATCGACGATATCCGGCGCCGGGAACTTGGAGCCGAGGGCATCTTCGAAATCGGCGACCTGCCAGATAGCTGGTAGAGAGAGCAAGTCTTCTTCATGCAAATTGTCGACCAAGATGACCGATCGTATCGAACGGACATCGGCCCCTCTGATCGCAGGCAGGGAAAGCGACGTTGTGATGATAACGTCGGCCTCGGAATCATTTAGCAGATGCTTCAACTCATGCGCGGTATAATAGGGATTGATATTCACCTGGACTGCGCCCGCACGCACGATCCCCGCAACGGCGATCGGAAAAGCCATGATGTTAGGCAGCATAACGGCGACCCGGTCGCCCCGGTTTACTGAGCATTGCTGGCGCAAGAAACCCGCGAGCGCTCCGGCTTTCAACCACAGGGCTTCATAGCTAAGTTCGCGATCCCCCTCAACGAACGCCACGCGCCCGGAAAATTCCGTGCAGCAGTCCCTGATGTAGACGGCAAGATTGCCGGTTCCGATTTGAGGGGGCATTTTCAACCATCCTGAGTCTGATTTTAAATTGGCATGGGCCGGCAAAATGCCGGCCCAAGATTCCATCCTGTCACTTAGTTCGAGAAGCGAAGCTCAACACCAAACACGCGCCCTTTTGAGAGCGGCGAGAATGTGCCACCCAGGGGGACAGGTCCGAGCCGTGCCGGCAACTGGGTATCCCCGCCGATCTGCACGTCGTTTGTGAGGTTTTGACCGAATATTGTAATGGTCCCCCTGTCATCGAGAACGTGGAAGGCCAAGCTCGCATCGATCCGGTCGGCAGCATTGAGTTGACCGCGATTGTTATCGGTATAAGCCGAGCTGTCGCGATGCGAATACCCCACCCGGAGCGTTGTCGTCCCAACTGCTGGCAGATCTCTTTCCACAGAAAGGCCGATATTTGCCGTGAAAGGAGCGAGACGTGGGATATCGAGATCCTTGTCCGCCCCGTTTACGAGACCGTCGCCGTTGAGATCGAAAATGACATTAGTATATTTTCCGTCCGTGTAGCCGGCAGATCCCTCAAGAACAACACCCTCCGCAAGTGGGATCGTCGCGTCGGCTTCGATACCCATGATTCTCGCATCAGCCGTATTTTTGATCACCTGCACCACGCCCGAAACAGGATCCGACAAATTCACCTCGCGCTGCATGTCGGCAATTTTCATATAGAATGCCGCCACATTGAAGCGCGCACGGCCGAACGGCTCCGTCTTGAAACCCAGTTCCCAGGAATCGACTTTTTCGTCGCGGAAGGGCCCAGGGCCAAAATTCGCCAGATCGGTTGCGGTGTTGCGAAAGTTGAAGCCGCCGGCACGATATGCCCGCGCATAGTTGGCATAGCTTCTAACGGTCGGCGAAATTTCATACTGGATACCCAAGCGAGGGGACCAACTGCCCTTCGAAACCTTGCCCGTAAAGTCGTAAGGGCAGGTACCATCGATGATGTCGCAGGGCTTGTTTACATTCGCTGAAAGCGAAGCGATCTTGTCGTCCTTTCGTTCATGGGACCAACGCAAACCGGGGCTGATCGTAAGAGCATCTGTGAGCTTGAAATCCACATTAGCGAACAGACCAAATGTCTCCTGGTCCTGATACCCCCCACCATATTGATGACGGGCGCCTCCAAGGAGCCGGCGATGCTCGTTATAATAAATCTTCTGAGTGAAGTAAAAAAATCCGGTCGTGAGTTCGATATCGTCTGTAACATCTCCGTTGAAACGTAGCTCATCCGAAAATTGGTGCTGCTTAACGTCGATATTTGCGTGGAAAAGATCCCTCGGACTTGAATCGATATCGGACAGAGCCTCTTGCTTGTAGCGGCGATAACCGGCGATGTTCGTGATGGTGCCGGGACCAACATCAAGATTGATCTCGCCGCTCACCTGATCCCATTTGGAATCATAGAAGCCGGGTTCGTCAATCGAGAAGCCGAAGCTATCGCGGCTGAAATTGCCCCATGCTCCCGGAACCCCATCCCCGTTCGTGTGGGATTGGCCTGCCGGCCCGTCGCCGTGCGAGTCACCATGCTCATATTTGACCAGCACCGACAGATCGCTCGAGGGCGTGAACTTGAGGCCGCCTCTCAACAGCCAGGTGCGGGACTCGCCAAAATCCTCCTTGCGCGCGCCGACAGTACGCTCGAACCAGCCATCATCCTTGTTATAGTAAACACCCAATTTGGCCGACAACACATCTTTTACCAACGGTCCACGCACCACGCCGGAAACGGTATAGCTGCCGCCGGTCCCTCGCAGGCCCGACGTGGCAGAGGCCTTGAAATCATATTTCAGTGTGTCGGAGGGATCCGTAGTGTTGACGAGAACTGCACCGCCCGTGACATTTCGACCGAAGAGGACTCCCTGGGGGCCACGGAGCACTTCGACCGATTTGAGGTCAAAGGCGTCGAAGACGACACCGCCATTGATGCCCTGATAGATACCGTCCACGAAGGTGCCCACGGCCGGATCGATGGAGGGAATCGAGGAATTTACGCCGAGGCCGCGGATGCTGAAGTTCGCAACACCCTTCGTGGTTCCGACGTCATCCATCGAAACATTGGGGGCCTTGAAGGCGATCTGGGAAATATCCTTGATCTGCATCGCACGGAGCTGATCTTCACCAAAGGCCGAGATCGCCACAGGTGCTCTCTGGGCGTTGGTCCCCCCGGCCTGCTTTGTTGCCGTCACAACGATTTCGCCGAGCAAGGCATCGGTGTCGCGACTGCGCCCCGCGACCTGAGCATCTTCCTGAGCAAATGCAGGTGCTGCACAAAGACTTACTGCCAAGCCGAAGCCTGATAGGCCGGAATATAGCATCTTTTTCATGATTTCCTCTCCCTGTTAGGATTGCGAGGATTTCCTCGTCTGCAGTAGAAATAGGATGTTCCAATTCCGAGTAAAAACGCTATTATTCGGACAAGAACCCCAAAAAAATTGAGGATCGGCCTCGTCGGTGCTGATGGAATAATATTGCGCGAGGGCTTGGAGACGGCTTCGGGCAAGAGCGAGGGCTTTGGTGCCGGAAAAAGGCGTCCTGCAGTGACGAAGAGCAATCAGTCGCCGTTAATCCGCAAGAAACACGAAAGCTGGCAGTTCAACTGAATGAATGACATCTGACACGAGGCGAGCTAGCTTCCTTCGTCAACCGATGGCGCAAATCTGCCAAGGAAATCCTGGATGATTTCTAATGCCTCAGGTTCGTCAAGCAGCGGCGCATGACCAGTAGGTCCTGGCGCCGCAGCGCCGGTTCTTTAGAATGTCTGCCTTGCGTTTTGTCAGGCGTGCACTCTTACCGAGCGCGGCGCGAAGACGACGATGCGGAGATACGCGAGCGCGGAATAGCCGATGGCCAGCGTCACCAGCATCAACAGCGGCGAAGCGACGTCGCCGAGTGTGGCACGCATTTGATTAAGAGGGACGAAGGTATGCACCCCCGATGTCGAGGGTATCAGGTGGGAAAATGCCGATACGAAGCGCGGCATCTGATCGAGCGGATAGGTCGCGCCGGTGAGGAAGAAGAAGGGTACTGACGTTGGACCGAGCATGTAGGTCGCCCGCTCTCCCCGATCGAATACACTGCCCACCAACATTCCCAGCGCAGCGACCGCTGCGGCGAAGATCGGCACGACCCCGACCATGCCGAGGACGTTGCCATCGACAGGAACCCCTTGGAGCCAGAAGATCAGGCCGAACAAAAAATAGCATCCCAGAATGCCGACCGACGAGAAGGCCACCAGGGTACCGCCGAACTCCGCCGCCCCCATCCGCCACGTTCCCGTTCGGCGACGCGCACCCATGAAGGTCGCGACACCGAAGAGGAGCGTTTGCTGGATGATGATAACCGCTACGGATGGAAAGACGTAGCCTTTGTAGCCTCCCGTTCGATTGAATAGCGGTTCTTTGACGACCGTGACCGGCGGACCGCCGCGACTGACCTGCCCGCCCGGCAGCAAACGGGTCTTCGCGATATTCTGTATGACCGCCGTCACCGCCTCACCGATCGTGCTCGCGCGCAGCAGATAGGTCGCATTGACCCAAACGGCGATCCCGGAGCCGGGCGTTCCCGCACGCAGCTGGCGCTCCAGGCCGTCGGAGATCAGGATGACCCCATCGGCCTTGCCCTCGCGCATGTCCGACCTGGCAATAGCGAGGTTCCCGACGACGTTCACGACACCGATGGAACGAGTGGCGTCCAGGTCTAGGATCATTGATCGGCTGAGTGCGCTGTCATCCTGATCGACCACGACCACGGGCAGCTTCCTCGGCGCCTCATGGGAATAAGGCGCGGGGTAATAAAAGGAATAAAGGACGACCGCGAGCAGCATCGTGCTAAGCAGCGTCTTCGACGTGAGGATGGTGTGCCACGTCGAGAGGAAGGCCCTATCGAAGGTCATGCCCGCCGTGCCTTTGCCATGATGAAGGCCAATGCCCCGCCGCCCGCGATGACGATGTAGGCCATCAGCGAGGCCATCGGCGCGACGGCTGCGGTAATCGCCTGACCACTGACCTGCCCCATCTGAAGCGCGATATAATGGGTGAGCGGCAGCACGTTGCTCCAGGTGCGGGCGAATGCGTTCCCGCCGTTCAGCGGCAGCGTTGCACCTGAATAAGCCAGGGCCGATCCGGCATAGACGGCGCTGGCCGACAGCGCCGTGGCCGTCTCGCGCGTCACCGCCACGAGGAGCGCCGCGACGGCAGCCGTCGCAGCGTAGAACAGCGTCTGACCGGAGGCGATCAAAACGATACTTCCCTCGATACGCCAACCGCGCGCAAGGGTCAGGTAGAGGAGCCAGACGAGTCCCCAACCGCTGATGGCGAGGACGTAAGGCAGCATCTTGCCGGCCATCGCTGGAGCCACCCCGCCGCTTGCCCTCGCCCACTCAGACAAAGACTTGCCCTTAAGTTCGCGGCCGATCGCCATGGCGCAAACGCAGGCCGCGATCAGATGCAGAACCGCCGGGAAGATCAGCAGCCCCAGGAACCATTCGAAGCTCGATGGCGCATTGCCCAGCGGTGTCGCCTCGACGGCGAGACGCCGGACGCGGCTCCTCGGTACCGCATGATTGGGCAGCTGATTGGCCGCGATCTCCGGGAGCGCTTCGGTCACGGCCTCCTCAGCCGCACGGGCGACCTGACCCCCGGCGGTCAGGAAGCTTCCGTTGTAGAGGATGCGAACGACCGGCTCCCGGTGCCGGGCCACGCTTTCGCCGAGTCCCGCCGGGATATGCGCAAACCCCAGGATCTTGCCGGAGCGGACTGCACGCACGGCCTCGACCTCGCCCGGATAATAGCCTCCGAACCGAATGAGTGGCGAGGCATCGAGCGCGCGGACGACCGCTCGGCTGGCGGTACTTCCGTCACCATCCACGATCCCCAGCGGCACTTGGCGCAGCGGCCCCTGCCAAAACAGGGCAGCAACGATGAAGATGAGGAATCCGGGAAGCAATGTGATGCCTGCAAGATCCCAGCGATCGTGACGTAGATAATGCACCTCGCGCGTCCAAGCCCGGCGAAAGGCGCTCATTGTGGCCAGTCGAACAGGACGCTCATTCCCGGGCGCAGCTTTTCGATCGAGCTGACCGGATGCAGCCGGATCTCGAAGGTTCGCACGTCATAGCCCGATGCTTCGCGCGTGGCGCGCCAGGTGGCGAAGTCGCCGCGCGGCGCAACCAAATAGACCTTGAAGTCGGCATCGCGCTGCAGCGCGGGTATGTGACCGTGCAGCACCGAGCCGATCCCGAGACCATGATAACGGTCCTCCCGCAGGTTCAACGCGACCCAGGGGTGATCGATGTCGATGACCTGATAGGCGGGGATGACGGGGCTGACGACTTCGCCTGGCTGCACGAGCTTGCGGGCAACTTCACCAGCAATCGGCGAGAACAATTGTGTTTCGCGCCCTAAGGCGTTCGCGGTGCGCAGTGCGGCTTCGGCGATACGCACTTGGGCGTTCGCCGCCTGTTTGTTCTGCGGACGCGCTCCTGCCAGCGCCTTCAGATATTGCTGACGCGCGGCTTCGGCGTTGCGGGCGCTGCTGTCGCGCGCTGCCGCTGCTTCATCCCGGCGCTGGGCCGCCACCACCCCTTGCGCGTAAAGATTGGCTGTGCGGCGGCTCGTGACCGCCGCCAGATCCGCTGCCGCCTGGGCTGCCTGCCATGTCGAGCGCAGGGTTGCGATGTCTTCCGACCTCGCGCCCTCGTTCGTTTCCGACGCAACCGCGCGTGCTGCATCGAGCGCACCTTGCGCCTGCGCCTGCCCACCGGTGATCTCGGGGCTCGACAGCGTCGCCAGCAGCGTGCCGGGTTGAACGCGCTGCCCCTCTTCCGCGATCAGATGCTCGACGCGGGCAAGCGCCTTGGTTCCAACATTGACCTCGTCGGCATCGACCATGCCCTGCAATTGCTCCGGCGCCGGCCGGCTCGCCAGCCACAGACCCAACACGACGACGATCACGACGATCAACCCGGCGGTGATCGCGATCGGCCGCCTGCTACGTTTTGGTGAAGCGGTCGTTTCCTCGTTCACTTCTCATTCCCCAAACGTCGATCGGCGCGCGCCAAATAGGTGGTGAAATCGTCAACCCGGTGGCTCGTCGCGAGCAAGCCCGCGAGTGCGAGGTCGTATTCGTAGGCTGCCGTGATGCGTTGGGTCTGCGTCGAGGCCAGCGTCGCCTCGGCATCGACGAGCGCCGAGGATGGGGCTTCGCCTTCGAAGAATGAAACCCGTTGGACCCGCAGGTTTTCCCGCGCTGCGGCAAGGTTGCTGTCGAGCAGCAGGAAAGACCGCCGGGCCGTTTCGACCAGATTCCAGGCACGGACGATTTCGTTGGCCACGTCCTTGCGAGCCTGCGCTGCGGCATCGGCGGCTGCGCGCTCCTGCTCGCGCGCCGCATCGAGCGACTTTTTACGATCGAAATTCGACAGCAGGGTGTATCGCAGACTAATACCGGCCACCCAATCGGGTTCGGTCGGCAGCGCATTATTGCGGTTGGCGTTGTAGCTGCCGAACGCAAAAGCCTGGGGGCGGTAACGGGATTTCGCGAGGCCCACGCCCGCACGGGCGATGTCGCGTGCAGCGTCGGCGCCGCGTGCTCGCGGTGTCGCATCGATGCCGTCGATGAACACGCTGACCGGCGGCAGTGGCGCCGAATTGACGAATAGAGGCGTCAGCGCATTCACGCCCCCCGGCTGATTCAGCAATCGCGCCAGCGCATCGGCGGCCGTCGCTTCCTCTAGCTGCGCGCGCGCATAGGCGCGCTCCGCGGCATCGCGGGCGACCTGGACCTGGAGGACGCGGGCATGGGGGATGACCCCGTTCTGCTCGAGCTTCTTCGCATCGGCCAGATGGCGGTCGAACCCCTCGAGCGTCTCGCGCGTGGAGTGCGTCAATTGTGCAGCGACCTGCTGTCCGAAATAGCCTCGAACAAGGCTGACACGGGACACGTCGCGCCCACCGGCCTGCCTGGCGCGCGCCACATCGACCGCGGCGTCCGCGCCTGCCTGGATCGCCGGGATCGCTCCGCCCGTGTAAAGGGGCATGGCCGCGGTGACCGCGGGCCGAAACACCGTATCACGCGTCTGATATTGCAGCGTGTCCGGGATTGCCCCGAAGATCGTCGGCAGCGCGGCGCCGACGCGCTGTGTGACCTGCCCGACGATCTGCTGCAAGCCGACCGGAAACTGGCCGGGCAGCTGCGATAGGAAGTCGGTTGTGGCATTTGCCGCATTATCCTTCGGCCCAGTGAGGTCGACGGACAACGTCTTTTGATACTCGATGACGCTGGCCGAAGCGCTGACGACCGGACGGCGCAAGCTACGGGTAGCCCCGGCGATCAGTTCGCTTGCACGGACGGCATGGTCCTCGCCGGAAAGGCCGGGCGAGGCATCGTCGATCCGCGCGAGAGCCGCATCGAAGCTCAATGGCTGCGATTGTCGATCGTTAATGCTTTGGCCAATCGCGGCACCGGAGGAGCAGACAAGAGCGGCCATCGTGACCGCGTGCCAGGCGAGTGGACTTGTCATGCCGTCGCCTTCGAGCCGCCAAGGATTGAAGCGCGGATTTCCCGGGCAAGCCGGACCGGACGAAGCGACGAGACATCGACGCTGCACCAGACGCTTTTCACCTCGGCGAGCACCGTCTCTCCTCGCCTTATGGTAGCGTCAAAATAGGCTCTGGCCCCCACGTACCGGTCGATGAGCATCTGGACATCGACACGCTCGTCAAGAAACGCAGGGCTGCGATAGCTGATCTCGTGTTTGAGCGCGACCCATGCGATCGAACGCACGGCCTCCCCCGGTGCGTGCTGCTCCCAAAACGCGGTCACCGCGTCCTGAATCCACCGTAGATAGACCGTGTTGTTCACATGCCCCATGTGATCGATGTCCGAGGCGGTCACCTCGAATGCGCTGAAATGACGCTCGCCGCCTCCGGGCATCTGATCCGTCCTCATGGAATAAATTGACAGCAATCAATCATTCGCAGATATTGTCACCGATGACAATAGCGATGATCCCTGCCCGTCGACGTCGCCGCCAGCCGGACGAACTGCGCGAGGAGGCGATCAGTGCCGCGCGCGGGATCCTCGTGGCTGATGGACCTGGCGCGATCACCCTTCAGTCGGTCGCCGCGGCGCTGGGAATGACGCACGGCAGCATCACCCACCATTTTGGCACCGCCGCCAATCTGCAGGCGGCAGTCGCCGACGGACTGATCGAGCAGCTTTTGACCAAGGTTCGAGCAGGCACTTGGGCCTTGAAGGCGGGACAGATCAGTGAAGCGGATCTCGTCGACCTTGTGTTCGACAGCTTCGAAACGACGGGGGTCGGCAAGCTCATCGGGTGGCTGTCGGCGGTGCAGAGCCCCCTACTCCAACCGTTGTTCGAACGGTTCGCCCGTCTATCGCACGACATTGCGACTGACCGCAGGGATGGGTCCGCCTTCACCGAAGCCGAGCTTCCGATCATTATCGAGAGCATCGTCACGCCGGCCCTGAGTGCATCCCTCATCGGCTCCGGTCTTTTGCAGGCGCTTGATCTTCCGCCGGTCTTCACGCGGCAGCGGGTCGCCGAAAACCTCGCGGCACAGCGTGCGGCGCGCGTCGCTGCATCAACAACCGGATAGCCGAACCGCGAATCAACTGCCCGAGAGAGGCGCCCTACCCCACTAACATTTCTTGGATCGGAGTCCCCAATGTCGAAGATCGCGAGACTCTACGCAGTCGTTCTGTTGATCATCGGCGCCGCTCTGACGGCGGGTGGTCTGTGGCTGGCGGCGCTGGGCGGAACACCATATTACGCCATCTTCGGCGCTACACTCGCCCTTGCAGCCGTCTTGGCCTTGCGGAACCACCGCCAGGCGAACTGGGTGCTTGTCTTCGCATTGGCCGGCACGGTGATCTGGTCACTATTCGAGGCGGGGCTGCGCTTCTGGGACCTATTTCCCCGTCTCCTCGCACCGATTGCGCTGGTAGGACTAGGCTTAGGACTGTTCCCATCGATCGTCTCAGGCAACGCCCGTCGCGGCTTCCGGCTCGGTGCTGCGGCCTGCGCGATCGCGTTCGCCGCCATGTTTGGGTTGGCGTTCGTGCCGCATCCCACCGTATCCGCGGTTGCAGCGGCGGACTATTCTCCTGGCGCAGGGGACAATGCACCGCAGGACTGGACGTCGTACGGCGCAAGCACCGCTGGGCTTCGATACGCCACCTACAACAAGATCAATCGCGACAATGTCGCCACGCTGAAGCCAGCCTGGACGATCCGGACCGGCGACATGGGCCCTGGCATCGACCAGAACACGCCTCTCCAGATCGGCGATACCCTCTACAGCTGCACCCGCAACAACGTCATCCTCGCGCTTGATCCCGATACGGGTGCCACGCGCTGGCGCTTCGATCCTCACGCCAAGGCGCCCTTCTGGCAGCGGTGTCGTTCGCTCGGCTATTATCAGTCGACGACAGCGTCAGGCGAATGCCAGCAGCGTCTCATCGCCACCACCATCGACGCGCGATTGATGGCGCTCGACGCCAGGACGGGCAAGCTATGCCCGGGCTTCGGCAATGACGGCACCGTGTCGCTCGCCGAAGGCATGGGGCCGGTAAAGCCCGGCTTCTACTTCCAGACCTCCGCTCCGCTCGTCGCGCGCAACATCATCGTGATCGGTGGCTGGGTGGTCGACAACGAGCAGACCGGCGAACCGTCGGGCGTGATCCGCGGCTTCGACGTGATAACCGGCAAGCTCGTCTGGGCCTGGGACCTGGGCAATCCGGCAATCACGCGTGAGCCGCCCCCCGGCCAGACCTACACGCGCGGTACGCCGAACATGTGGACCACTGCGGCCTATGACGACAAGCTCGGCCTGATCTACGTGCCGCTCGGCAACGCCACGCCCGACTATTACGGCGTCCAGCGCAAGCCGTGGGCGGACCGGTACAATTCGACACTTGTCGCGCTCGACGTGACCTCCGGCCGCGAGCGCTGGAAGTTCCAGACGGTGCATCACGACCTGTGGGACTACGATCTTCCCGCACAGCCTGCCCTCGTCAATCTACGCGGCAATATCCCGGCACTTCTGTTGTCCACGAAACGCGGCCAGCTGTTTCTGCTGAACCGGGCGACCGGGCAGCCGCTGAGCCGCGTGGTCGAAAAGCCCGTGTCGTCGGCGGGCAGCATGCCGGGTGAGCGGATGTCGCCGACCCAGCCCTATTCTGTCGACATGCCGGTTATTGCGGAGACGCTGAACGAGCGTCGCATGTGGGGCATGACCATGTTCGACCAGCTCGCCTGCCGCATCTCCTTCCGCCAGTCGCGCTACAGCGGTGATTTCACGCCTCCGGGCATGACCCAGTCCATCGAGCATCCGAGCAATCTCGGCGGCCTGAACTGGGGCAGCATGTCCGTCGACGTCCCCAACAACCGGGTGTTCATGAACGACGTACGCGTGCCGATGACGGTCCGCCTGATGACCCGTCCGGAATTCACCGAATTCGCCAAGAAAAACCATCCGGATGGTACCGGCCACGGCCCATCGCCGCAGCTCGGCACGCCTTATGGCGTCAACATCCAGATGTGGATGACGAAGCTCGGTGTTCCATGTTCGCGCCCGCCGTTCGGAACAATCACCGCGGTCGACCTCAACACCCGCAAGATCGCATGGCAGGTGCCGGCCGGCACTGCCGAGGAATTGGGGCCGCTGGGGATCAAGTCGCATCTGCCTATGCCAATCGGCATGCCGACCTATGCCGGCACCAGTGTGACCGCCGGGGGGCTGCTCTTCTTCGCGGGGTCGCAGGATTACTACCTGCGCGCTTACGACACCTCGGACGGCAAAGAGGTGTGGCGCTACCGACTGCCGGTCGGCTCAAGTGCGACGCCGATGACCTACATCTCGCCCAAGACCGGACGCCAATACGTACTGGTGTCGGTGGGCGGAGCTGCTCATTCGAAGGACGTCGGCGACTACGTCATCGCGTTCAGCATCCCCCAATCCAAATAAAAAGCGTACCACTTAGGAGAGTTTATGACACAGCCGAGATTGCTCGAGACTGTCGCTGCAGAGGCGTACAGCTATCCCCTCCTCATTCGTCGATTGCTTCCCAAACCAGAGACAACGAGTCAGGAGATCGTCAGCGACGGACGGCGGTTTGGTTATGCTGCGTTCATCGAGCGGATCCACCGCCTTGCATCTGCCCTCTCACAATTTGGCGTCAAGGCCGGTGATACCGTCGCAGTCATGGACTGGGACAGCCACCGTTATCTCGAATGCTACTTTGCGATCCCCATGCTTGGCGCGATCCTGCAAACGGTCAACGTTCGCCTCGCGCCAGCTGCGATCGGCTTCACGCTTCGGCAGAGTGGCGCGTCTACGCTGCTCTACCATGACGATTTCAAGCCCCTCGCCGACGTGCTTTTGCCCGGGCTGCAAATTGAGCGCTCCGTTACCTTTGGCGGCAGCGCCGCGGACGGCTTTGAAGCTCTTATCGAAACGGGCGATCCCGGTTACGTCTTCGAAGACTTCGATGAGAACGCGATTGCCACGACGTTCCATACGACCGGCACGACGGGCGACCCAAAGCAGGTCTTCTTCTCCCATCGTCAGCTCGTCCTGCATACCCTGGCGGCGGCTGCGACGATAGCAAACCAGCCGATCGGACAGGGCGTCACGCGTAACGATGTCTACATGCCGATCACGCCCATGTTCCACGTCCATGCCTGGGGCATGCCGTATGTCGCAACGATGCTGGGAATGAAGCAGGTGTATCCCGGACGCTACGACCCGGCCACGATCCTAGCCTTGAAGCGCGATGAGCGCGTGACCTACTCGCATTGCGTTCCGACGATCCTCCGGATGGTCATCGATGTTGCTCGGGCCAATGCCCTGGATTTGGCCCCCTGGACGATGATGATCGGCGGCTCGGCGCTTCCCGAAGCGCTGGCGGAAGAGGCGGAGGGTGTCGGCGTCATCGCACTCTCCGGATACGGCATGTCCGAGACCGGACCCGTCGTGACCCTGGCGCGCAGCAAGCCGGGCGAAGCTGTCGGCGTCCGCTGTCGCGCTGGCTTCCCACTGCCGCTCGTCGAGGTCGCGGTCGACCAAAGCCGTGGCGGCGAATTGACGATCCGCGCGCCCTGGCTCACCCAGGGCTACTCGCTGCAGGACGCCTCCGATGCGTTGTGGGAAGGCGGACGCCTGCACACCGGCGACATCGCTGAGCTCGACGCGGACGGCGCGGTCCGGATCGTCGATCGGCTCAAGGACGTCATCAAGACCGGCGGCGAATGGGTGTCCTCGCTGGAACTGGAGTCCCTCCTGATGGAAGCTGCCGGTGTGGCAGAGGCGGCCGTCGTCGGAATTCCCGATGCCCGATGGGGTGAGCGGCCGGTCGCCTTCATCGTCCGCGGCGCTGGTCCGGCGGTGACGGAAGGATCGCTGCGGCACGCGGTATCCGAGCGAGCGCAGACGGGCGCGATTTCGCGCTACGCCATTCCGGATGCGATCTACTTCTGTGAGGTCCTGCCGAGGACGAGCGTCGGCAAGGTCGACAAGAAGGCGCTGCGGGAGACGGCGATCACGTCCGCCTCGCTAGCATCCGCCTGATCACACGATCGTTTCAGAAAGCACCGAAGTATGACTTCTTCACCTGCGACCGCTGAGATCCGGTTCGTCCTTGTTACGATCGCCCACATCCGCGACCTTGCTCAACACGATCGGTTTGCCGATGCCAGCGATGACGTCGTCGATGCCGTCCTCGAAGGGGCCGGCGAATTCGCCAGCGGCGTATGGGGACCGATCAACGGGATCGGCGACACGGTCGGCGCGCAGTGGACTGACGATGGCGTCGTGATGCCCGATGGCTATGCTTCTGCATATCAGGCCTATGTGGAGGGCGGATGGGGTACCATCGGCGTTCCCGTCGAACATGGCGGTCAGGGACTACCCTTCGTGCTGCAGACCGCCGTGCTCGAACTGCTCGGAACCGCGAATACCGGCTTTGCGCTCTGTCCGACGCTGACGGTCGGTGCAATCGAAGCCTTGGTCCATCACGGTTCGGCCGATCAACAGGCACTATACCTGCCGCAGCTCGCAACCGGGGCCTGGACGGGCACGATGAACCTCACTGAGCCCCAGCCAGGATCTGATGTCGGCGCGCTTCGCGCGCAGGCGTTTCCTCGCGGCGACGGGACGTGGTCGATCAAGGGCACCAAAATCTACATCTCGTTCGGTGACCATGACATGGCCGAAAACATCGTCCATCTCGTCCTTGCGCGAACGCCGAACGCACCGCCCGGAACGCGTGGCATCTCCCTATTTCTCGTGCCCAAATTCCGCCTCGACGCCGCCGGGAAACCAGCCGAGCCCAACGACGTGAAGGTTGTCTCGATCGAGCATAAGCTCGGGCTGCACGCATCACCGACCTGTGTCCTGAGCTTCGGCGATCACGACGACTGCATCGGCGAACTCATCGGCCCGGAACATGGGGGTATGCGCGCCATGTTTACGATGATGAACAACGCGCGCCTGAACGTCGGTCTGCAAGGCGTCCAAATCGGTGAGGCGGCAACGCGCAAGGCTGTGTCGTACGCGCTGGAACGGGTCCAGTCTGCCCGCGCGGGGGCGGCTGATCGCACGCCGGCGCGCATCGCGGATCATCCTGACGTTCGGCGCATGCTGATGCGGATGTCTGCACAGACGCAAGCGGCACGCGCCCTGGTCTACTATGCCGCTGTGCAGGTCGATCTTGCGGCGCTCGGCGACGAGGAGGCGCAAGATCGGCTCGAGATCCTCACGCCGCTCGCCAAGGCGCATGCCACCGATCTCGGGAATGAAATCGCGTCGATTGGGGTCCAGGTGCATGGAGGCATGGGCTACGTCGAGGAGACAGGGGCTGCGCAATTGTTCCGTGATGCTCGAATCACGCCCATCTACGAGGGTACGAATGGCATACAGGCAGCTGACTTGGTCGGACGGAAGCTCGGTCTGTCCAATGGCAAGGCCTTCGAAGCCTTATTGACGGACTTACGGACAACAGCAAAGGCGGCGCCGCTAACGGAACTCATCTATCACTGTGAAGATATCGGACGCCGTCTCACCGGAGCGAATGCTGACGACCGGCTCGCTGCAAGCTATCCGTTCCTGACGATGTTATCGGTCGCGGTCTGCGGCTGGTTGATGGAACAGCAGCACAGCGCAGCGACCGATGATGATTTTGGCCAGGTCAAAAAAGCGACCGCGGCATTCTATCTCGACCAGATAGTTCCTGAAGCTATCGGGCTTGCTGCCGCAGCCAGTGCACCAGCCGATCAGCTCTATGCGATTGATCCCGCCTTGTTGCTGGCGTGATCCCACCCTGCACACAACGCTTGATTCTGGTTAAATCAGCACGTGCAGCAATTTCAAAGTACGTCGACTGCCTTGAAAGTCAGCCGCTCATCAAGAGTGTCGGAAATGATTATAGTTCATCATCTCGAAAACAGCCGATCGCAGCGCATTCTTTGGGCTCTTGAAGAACTTGAGATACCATACGAAATCGTACGTTACGAACGTAATCCAAAGACCTTGCTTGCTCCGCCCGAATTGCGGCGGATACATCCGCTAGGGTCAGGACCCATTGATGTGAGCGTCACGATCTGATTCAGGCTCCGCAAGGAGACCGGAATGAGCGATCTGTTTTGGCTGACTGATGAGCAGATGGAGCGGCTGCGGCCGTTCTTCCCCAGGAGCCACGGCAAGCCGCGCGTGGATGATCGGCGGGTGCTGAGTGGCATCGTGTTCGTCAACAAGAACGGGCTGCGCTGGCGAGATGCACCCGCCGCCTACGGTTCGCACAAGACGCTCTACAATCGGTGGAAGCGCTGGGGTGAGGCAGGCGTGTTCACGCGCATGATGGAGGGGCTGGCGGCGAAAGGTGCCGAGCCGAAGACGGTCATGATCGACGCGACTTACCTGAAGGCGCACCGCACGGCCTTGAGTCTGCGGGTTAAAAAGGGGATCTTGGTCGCCTGATCGGGCGCACCAAAGGCGGCATGAACACCAAGCTCCACGCCGTCGCCGACGCGAACGGCCGGCCTTTGAGCTTCTTCATGACCGCTGGCCAAGTCAGCGACTACACCGGAGCGGCAGCGCTGCTCGACGACATGCCCAAGGCGCAGTGGCTACTTGGCGATCGCGGCTATGACGCCGACTGGTTCAGGGACGCTCTCCAAGCAAAGGGCATTCAGCCATGCATCCCGGGTCGGCGATCACGCAACGAGCCCGTCAGGTATGACAAGCGCCGCTATCGGCGCCGCAGCCGCATCGAGATCATGTTCGGCCGCCTCAAAGACTGGCGCCGCGTCGCCACCCGCTACGATCGCTGCCCGACCGCCTTCTTCTCCGCCGTTACCCTCGCTGCCACCGTCATCTTCTGGCTGTGATCAACGAGTCCTGACCCTAGGAACACTCAAAGGGACGGCCGCAGCTATCCCGTTTGGGATCGAGAAATGGGAATGGCTTAGCGTTCCAAAAATTCTTCTCGCATGGCGTTTCGGTAAGGCGCTGCTCACCCGTTGAGGCTCAACGCATGAGGAACTCATGCTCGAGTTGCAATCGATGGATATCGCGTTGCAAGGCTTCGAGTTGGCGCTCAAGTGCCTCGCGCTCCGATGCTGGCGGAGAGGTATTCCTGCTGGAGCGAGGACACCATGATCTCGGTCATGCAGCAGCGAGTCCAGGCCTTTTGATGAAGGTATCGGTCGAACAGATCCTGAATCCGCGCAGGACGCGTACCACAAGATATCTCACGTTAACTCAATGGGATAGCACCGCCCTCGTCGGTGCCGTGGTCGGCGTACGACGCTCCGCTGGAACTGAGGCATACGCGTATTACGGCCATATACCCTTGTTTTTACAGCCTAATGGGCCCGCAGCACCCGTGCGTAGGGTCCATTACAAAACGGCCTCGCGCCGTGCGTCCCGCCTTACGCAGCGCGCTCGCGCTGCGCAGCCTCGCACCGGCAGGGGCGGGGCACCCTTGCTGCAGTTTCGCGGTGGTGCGTGGCGAGGAGGTTTGAGGGATGGCGTTCATGGGTGGGATCTCCCCGAAAGCAAAAAAAGGGACCGGGCATCAGGCCCGGTCCCGGGGTATGTGATCAGCCCTGCTGGGCGACCAACGCGTGCGCTTCCAGGATGAGCATGGCCGCCTCGTCGTCACGGCCCTGTGCCCGGATGATCCGATACGCATTGGAGCGGGCAGCTATCCGGGCGAGCTCCGAAGCCCGGTTCCATTCCGCCTCGTATTCCTCGTCGCACTCGCCGGTGATCACGAAGTCGCCGGTCTCGTGATCGGTGTAACCATAGTACTGGCCCGCGTAGGAATTAGCCCGTTTGAGGTGGCGCTCGATCCGGCGGATGAGAGCGAACCCCCTCGCCTGCGCCTGGAAGTAATGCGGTTCATAGGTTTCGACGAAACGGTCGTAATCGGGTTCGATGGTGAGCATGGAAGCCTCCTCATGGGGGTGTCCGCGGACGACAGGCACCGCGGGCCGATGGATGGGATGGGTCGGTGGAGAAGTGGCCAGGCGCGACGCCCCGCCGGTTCCGCAGGAAGCGGCAATCCCCGCTTGCGCCGGTCCGTCGATGTGGCACAGTCGCGAGCGACGGGCAGGCCATCGGGGAAGGACGATGGACATGCCAAAGATAACGGAAAGGGATCGGCTCGCCGATCTCGAAGCGCGCCAGCGCAAGATGAACGATGAACTGGAAAGCGCGCGCCGTGCCCTGCGCGGCAAATATGCCGCTATGATCGCGGAGATGCCGGTCGAGAAGCTCACGGAAAGGGAATTCCGCGAGCTTCTCACACAGGCGGTCCGGGTAGGCGGCGGCGCGGCGCTGACGGCGATTAAGGGACTGCCGGCAGCGATCTGATCACGCGCTGGTCATCACCAGGTTCCGGCAGGGATGCGCCTCGAGAAAGCTGTCCCTGTCGGAATCCGATCTCAGGGTGATGAACCGCGCTTCGGGCCCGAACCAGATCATGATGAAGCGCCGCTGCGCCGCCAACCGGTGGATATTCGCAAGGCTGCCTCGGCTGCGACCATCCCAGATCACGAGACCGAGGGCGGCATCGCGCGCCATTGCCATATCCTTCGCGGCATGGAAGGCGGCGGTGCCCTTTCTGCCGGAAGTCGGAATGTTCCGGACAGGCCAGTCGCCCAGATTATGGCGGGGTCCCTCGCCGGAACAGTAGACCCTGACAGCAGCGATATCGCGATCGGAAAGAAGGCGCTGGACCAAGCGATCGACGCCGTGCGCATCCCCGATCCAGATGGGAAGCGCGCGGTACAGGAAACCGTCGATGCGTTCGATAACAGGTTCGGGCAGTGCGGTAATGGCGCGCGATCCGGAAATGAAGACGGCCGAATTAGAGAGGTGCAGATGCTCGGACATGGCTTTAATCTCCTCGAATGAGCCACCCCTCTCTGCCCTCCTCTCCTCTGGTGGCGGACGCGGGCCAAGCCCCCTCAGCCAACCCCGCCCAGACCGCACCCGGAGGGTGTCCCTGCGACGAGCACGGCGAAGCCGCGCGCAGGAGGCCGGGACCGCCTCGCGGTCCCGCATCGCGCCCGCGACGGACCCGCCTGCGGGTCCCTGAGCGGGGGCGAGAGCTACGCTTGATAAAAGGAAATGAGGACCGGCCCGGCGAACCGGACCGATCCTCTGGCGGAACCTCACTGTGCCTCCCACCCCTGATCGCTGAGCCTCACGAACCGCGCCGGGATACGCTTCTCCTTCACGAGGCGCGCGAGGTGGGACTGCAGGCCCGACCCTTCGCAGACCAGCGCCTCGACGGGTCGCAGTCCGACCATCTGCTCGTTCCGGACGAACCCCGCCCTCTTCCCCAGCTTGGCGCTGAGGCGGAACGTGATGAGCTTCACCTTACGCGAGGCGGCCCACGCTGCGGCCATCGCGTCGCATCCCTTATCCTGTGCGGTCGTCGCCAGCACCATCGCCGGGTTCCGGGATTTCGCGTCGTCGAGTTTCGCCCAGATCAGGCGGTCGTCAAACCAGCAGTCCGCGCCGCCGGAGAAGATCACGATGGGTCCCTGCGGGTTATGCGCGTCAGTGCGGCGCTGGCGGCGGGCGGCCAGGAAATCGGTGGCGGCGATGACCGAGGCGGTGCGCTTACTCGAGACCAGCGACCCCTTCGGTGCCGACCACGGCCGTCCGGTTTCGGTGTGGAAGACGTCGGCGGCATGGTCGCGCATGCACCGCAGCGCGTCGGTGGCTTCGTCGAGGAATTCGAGTTCGCCCTGTGCCTGCTCGAGTTCGACGCCGTGGATTTCGCTGCCGTCGGCGCGCCGCAGCAGGTCCTGAACCTCGCGCGTCGCCTTATCGGCCTGCCCCTGCCACTGGTCGGCGACGTGATGGAAACTGTTCACGATGCCCCATGCGAGGCGCTCGGCGGCAGGCTGCAGCCGCGTGTCGCGCAGCAGGTCGAAGAGGGTCGTGACGATCAGCTCGACGGCAAGCTGGGCTTCGCGCGGATCGGGCATGTCGGTCGCCATCTCCTCCTCGCCGCGCCCGATGCGGACCCCGTCGAGATCGGAGGAGAAGGCAGCGTGGAAGTCGTCGGTGGCGCCCGCCATCGTCTCGTGCGCGATGAATTCGGCGATGTCGGAGAACGGGCGGACGCTGCGGTGGATCTTCGTCATGGGAACCTCCTGTAGAAACGAAAGAGGTTCCCCCCTGGGCACGGGCTTCGAGCGGCGGGGTCAAGGATCGCGGAGCGACCGGCGCAGCCGGCGATGGGGGTCACGATTTTTCCGGGCGGCCACATTGCCCGAATGGAAGCATGACGCCCGACCCGCCCGGAAAAATGGTGGGGCCCCGTCGTCCTTGAGGCCGGCGCGGTCCCGTGCCACGATTGGAATTCTTGAGAGAGAGAAGAGGCTTTGCGAATCTGGGGCTCGATGCCCCTGATTCGCAACGGGTGCCTCCAGGCGCCTGCCTCTCAGTGGAGCGCCCGCGACCTCGCGGCCCGGCACGCCCCTTGCGCAAAAACGTATGGCTCGCCCCGTCGGCAAGCGGTTTGTGTCTGACGATCTGATCAGTCTGCGAAAACGTATCCGGCCTTTCAGCATGCTGCTGTTGGCCAAGATGGAGATCCGCGCGTCCTGGTCCTCATAAAGGGGCCGGCATCGGGTGCCATTTTACGCCGTAGGGTTCCAGGACACCGGTCGACTGTCAGGCCATCTGTCACTCACCTCCCGCAGACATCATCTGGCCGGTGCACGCCGCATCGGCCGATCTCGTTCACGCCGCTAGTGCGACTGGTTCGTAGGTGCGTTCGTGACGCAGCAGCGCCCAAACGATGCGCGCCATCTTGGCTGCCAGCGCCACCACGACGGTATTGGGGTGGGAGCGCGCCAGCAATCCCCGCAGCCAGGCGCCCAGTCGCGTATCACTCTTGCTCATCGTTGGCAGCGACGAACGGGCGCCCTGGATCAGGTTCTTGCGCAGATAGCGGCTCCCGCGTTTAGTGATGCCGAGCAGTCGCGGCTTGCCCCCGGTAGTCGCCTGGCGCGGTACCAACCCCAGCCAGGCAGCAAGATCCCGACCACGGCCGAATGATCGGGCATCTCCGACCGCTGCCACCAGCGCGGTCGCGTTGAGTGCACCGATACCGGGGATGGTCAGCAGCCGCCGCATCCGCTCATCTGAGTGAGCAGCCTCGGTGAACTCGGCATCGAGATCTGCAATCCGCTCATCAAGGGCAATCCAGCGCAGACGCATGTCGCAGACGAGCCGGTGGATGCGAGGACTAAGCACTGGCTCGTCGCCATCCAGCATCTCACCGAGGCGAGCGGCAAGCTTTGCACGCCCTTGCGGAACGATATAGCCACGTTCGAAGAGAATGCTTCTTATCTGGTTCATCAGCGAGGTACGGTCACCGACGAGCTGATCGCGAATGCGGTGCAACGTCTGCATGTCGAGTTGCTCCTCGGTCTTCAGCTCCACAAACCGCATCGTCGGGCGTGTCGCCGCTTCCGCAATCCCCTCGGCATCGCGATCATCGTTCTTCTGCGCCTTGACGTAAGGGCGGACATATTCCGGCGACATCAACCGCACGGCATGGCCTTGTCGTGCCAGCGCCCGGCCGATGTGATGAGCGCCGCAGCAAGCCTCCATTGCCACGGCGCAGGCCGGCAGGCTCGCAGCATAGGTGATAACCGTCTCGCGTCGCATCCGCCGTCGCACAACGACCTTGCCCGTCGCATCCAGCCCGACCACGCTGCAGCTGTTCTTGCCCAGATCAATCCCGAGAACCGATATGTCCATGACCCTTGCTCCTTCCTCAAACGACCTGCTGCCGTAAGACAACAACGCCTAGTTAAGGGGCGAGCCATCCATAAAGGGGGACGGCGCGGCGCGCCGTCCCTCGAAAAATGCGCTGAGACTTCGATCTCAGGCTACTCGGCGAGAGCGGCCCCGCGGAAGCGCGGTGATCTTCTCGGCGGGTGCCTGATCGGCCTTTCGGAAGGCATGGATCGGAACCCCGACCTTTCGCAGCGCCTGATAGAGGTTCGCCTGAATGCCCGAGCCCTCGCCCAGCACGGCTTCGACAGGTTTCAGTTCGACCAGCTTGCGATTACGGGCAAAGGGCGCGCCGCGCCCCGCGCCCATCATCGAGTAGGTGACGAGCTGAACCTCGCGGCTCCCCGCCCACGAGGCCACGATCGCGTCGAAGCCCTTACGCTGCGCGGTGGTCACCAGCGTCATGTGCGGGATCCGCGCGAGGATCGCGTCGAGCCGGTCCCACAGGATCTGCCAGTCATGCCATTCGGCATGGCCCGAGGCGACGACGATCGGGCCACGCGGGCGATAGCGCTCGCGCTCGGCGAGTTCCCGGGCGCGCAGGAAGTCCTGTATCGCGACCTGCGTGGCGGTAGCGACCTTCGAGACCCGCGAACCGCGCGCAGGCGACCAGGGACGGCCCGAAAGCACGCGGAAGGTATCGGCCGCATAGTCCCGCATGCACTCGACCGCTTCGCGCTGTTCGGACAGCGACTGGCACAGCAGCTGCTTCTCTTCGAGCTCGGTGTTAAACACCTCGGAAAGGTCGGAGCGGCGCATCATGTCGCGCAGTTCGTCGGCCAGCAGGTCTTCCTGCCGTTCGAGCTTTCCGGCGACGAAATGGAAGCTGTTCACCATGCCCCATGCGATCTCGGGGGCAAGCGCATCGAGGCGGGTGTCGGTCAGAAGGTCGAAGATGGTGGCGATAACCCCGGCGCAATCGGCCTGTGCGTGGAGTGGCTCGGGCATGTCGTGTTCGCCCGGTTCATCCCCCGGGCTGATGATCGAGAGGGGGATCGGATCGCCGAACGCGCGCTGGAATTCCGGGGTCGCGGTCACTTCGGCGAACAGCGCGGGCAGGTCAGCGAAGCGGCTGATGCTGCGCGAATGGTCGTGGCTCATGGAACTTCTCCCTGTCAGGGGGGCAAAAGGAGAAGGGCCGCGAACGCGAGGGTAGCGCCGCGGCCCTGCATGGGTATCGTGCCGGGTCAGTGCCTGCTCGCCCGGGCGGGCGCGACGAATGTCGCGCGTGTCAGGACGGCATCGACGATCCCGGCCGCGTGCGGCGCGAGCGGCGTATTCTCGAGCAGGTCGTAGATGGCGGCGATGATCTCGCCGCAGGTGATGCCGGCCGGAATGTCCGGCACGTGGGACGCGGTATCGACATGCCGCGCGAGCAGGTCGCGGATCGAGGGGCTGGCCATGATCGCCGCGGAGAGCGCGGCAAGGTCGGTCAACGGGGCGGAAGAATGCAATGAAGAGCGGCGCATGGGATGTCTCCTCATGGGCGAAAAAGAAAGAGGCCGGGGAAGCCTGACGCCTCCCCGGCCCGATGGGACTGATCAGCGCGTGATCAGAACGGGTCTTCCTCCTCGAACGAGGTGTCCGAACCCGACCGTTCGCCGCCGGCACCCACGGTGCTGTCGCCGAAGCCGCCCTGACCGCCCGGGCCGCGATCGTCGTACCGGCCGCTGCTCGCGCCCATGCCGCCACCGAAGTCGGAGCGCATGGTGTCGCGGCGCCAGGCGACCATGTAGCCGCCATGATCGGCCGGGAAGAGCGCGATCGGCAGCGGCTCGGGCAGGCTGGGGTCGTCGATATTCCCGGCGAGGAACACATCCCCCTGCTTCGACACGGCCTCCCACAGCGCGCCGATCTGGACGTAGCGGCGGGCGATGTTAAGCGCGAGGATCTCGTAGACCGGAGCCTTCGGATTATCGCTCACGACCTTGCGCAGCCCGACACTGGGCAGATCGATGGTGCGGGTGGCGATCGAGCCCTTCAGACGGCCGTTCCGATTAAAGATTTCACCGATGTTCATCGTCTTTACCTTTCGAATGTCGCTCGAAAACCATTCTCGGCGACACCCTCACCGGCCCTTCTCTCCTCTCTATCCCGCCCTCGCCTCCCGCGCCGCCCGCCCGCGGCGAGGCGCACCGCCTCCCCCAGCGCGACGCCGCTGCGGTCCACACGCAACGCCCCCGCCGCCCGCAACTCCGCGCGACACCGCGGCACGATCAGGGGCAGAGGCGCGGCGCGAGGGATGATGAAGGTGGATTGGGGCGCGAAGCCGGGGGCGCGGCGGTAGCCGCGCGGGTGCTAGTCTCGCGGGAGTCCCCGTAGCGAGGCGCAGCGGCG
This sequence comes from Novosphingobium guangzhouense, assembly GCF_002896965.1. Taxonomy (GTDB): domain Bacteria; phylum Pseudomonadota; class Alphaproteobacteria; order Sphingomonadales; family Sphingomonadaceae; genus Novosphingobium; species Novosphingobium guangzhouense. The sequence goes on along the minus strand of NZ_LYMM01000014.1, from coordinate 113,664 downwards.
TGAACCGGCGGTCATCGCAGACACTGCGGGAGCGGCGTGGTCGGCGGCACCGGCAGGTGCGGTCCCGGTATCGGGAGCGAACGGGAGATAGGGGCGGGCCGCGCGGCGGAAAGACTGGCCTTCGAAAGAAGGCGGATGCGACCGCTCGAAATCCCCAGCCAGTTCGGAGTTGAAATTGATGTAACGGCGTGATCGGCCGATCTGGGAAATGGCGAGAGCGTAAAGGTTGGAGCCAGTGTTCCGGCTACCGCTTACGTGCCGTATCGCAGGACGCCAGCATCGTGCCGAACGCCTGGGACACGCGGCCTTCGGAGTAACCGCCTATCCAGGCTATCCGTTCGAGATAGGTCCTGTAGGGATTAGCGGATGTGGGCTCGCCGCGCCGTGCCGCCACGAAACCGAGGTGGCGGATCATCGAGAATTCTTTCAAGAAAGCCTCCTGATTCGCGGAAATATTGCATTGCAGCATGCGGAGCACAGATAGTCCAGAGCTTCAGTTGGAATGTCGCGCTTCTACTCCGGCCCTTGCTCGAAGGCTTTGGCCCCTGCGCGTTGGAAGGCCTCAAGAACCTCCGGTCCCAGAAGGCGGGCGGTTTCGCTGCTTTCCAGGCCGGAATACGCGATGGTGTAGGTGCCGTCTTCATGCGTGACGATCCTCACCTCGATGTCGCCTTTCGACGCGGTGGCCTGGGCCAGATCGATATTCCACTCACCGATGCGAACCTTTGACATAGTCGAAGCCTCATGGAAGATTTGGGAATCGCGGTGCCCCGGCCGGCAAACAGCACCAGAAACAGCGGCCGGAGCGAGGTGCCCCACATGGCCTGTGATCAAGGGGTTGTGCTTGCATCGGTCACTCGGAAGCTCCCTGGGGCATCCGTTAGGCAAGGATGCGGCGCCACCGACGAGAGCCATTCTTCCGGATCGCGCAGCCGCAGTATTGGCAGGTTCCGATGTAATGATCCCCGTTCCACCACATATCTTTCCGGAACGATTTATGATGGTCGAGCGGACAAAAAACGAAGCGCCACACCAAAGAGATCATAAGTCGTTCTCCAGGACTGCGATGCCCCTATGCGGTGGGCCTTCCTGCGCCATCGCGGCCCTGACGATGAAATTACCCGCCTGCCCCTCGGGTGCGCAGGTGGCCTTGAAGATTGGGACACGTGACCGCAGGGGCGGCCAGTTCTTAAGGCCGAGCAGATTGTGAATGCTGCACGCGCGAAGAGTCAAGGGGGAGCGTTTCCCGGCGGGTTACAGCGAGACGAGCGGTCGAACCTTCGTCGGTGCAGGGCACGCGCGAATGCAAGCTCTTGCGGATAGCCAGTACGCGAGGCTGGCTAAATGAACATCATGTCCCATGCGGGTGAGGTAATCAGGCGGCGAGCTTATCGACGCCTTCATTGAAGCGATCGATCCATTCTCGTATATGGGGCCGCCGGTCCACGGGAATGGCCGCAGCGACACGCTGGAAATCAATGAGATCGACAGGTGCGCCTGCGACGATGGCGTCGATCTCGTCGGGATCAAGAAGCCCTCGCTGCCGGATGAACATGGTCATGGAGCCGGGACGGGCTTTTGTCGCCCGACGCCACAATCCCTCGACATTGCGCAGGCGTGGCGCGGCCCGCGCCTCAACCAACACGATCAATCGAAGCACCCAGCGCGGCAATTGCGCGACTTCCTCGGAACGCATATGCGCACAGATGACGCAACTCGATTTCGGGGGAACCGGCAAGCCTTCCGCCTCAATTCGCCGGATGCAGGCGTCGCGGTCCCAATGCCATTCGTGCAGAAGCGGATAAAGATAGTCGTATCGGGCATCCACGATGCCTTCGCGGTTCGCATAACGCCGGCTGTCGGCAGGTGAAGCGTCATACCCGATCAGCTTGACAACCTTACCGCCAACCTGCCATATATTCTTTGCAAGTTGCCATTTTGACACCCAAAGGTCTTGAGGCTGCATCTTCCATTTGACCGAACAAGATTTTCTACCAAATGAGGCAGATGGCAAAGTCGAGTTCGTCAGGCAATTCTCCAATATTGTGAAGTACGGCGGCCAATGCTTGAATTTCCTTGGCTCGTATCGAACAATATGGTGGAATATGCCTCGATCGTCCATCCATTTCTTAAAAATCGGAAGGTAGTCGTAGCTCTGGGGCTTTTCGGCGCCAGTATCCGCGGTCAATACGGCATCCAGCCTTCGTCCCCGCGCCACCCATTCGATAATCATGGCGGTGCTGTTTACGCCCATGCCCCAGGCGGCCACAACTGGGTGGTTGGCAGATGGCATCGTCATGCCACCATCGCCAGCCAGCGATCGGGCCATGCCGGCGGCCGCATCGTAACCCTGAACGCCTGAAGCGGCGCGACGCCATGCACGACATAGTGCGGCACACCGGTCGCACGCCGCAGCTGCTGGGCCGTCCTCAGCGCATGATCGAAGCCGGAGAGTTGCCGCCGCAGAGACGACAGGCTGCTGGGCGGGACAGGCGTGGACATGAAACCTCCGGAAAAGAAGCGGCGGCCGGGATCAGGCAGCGATCGGAAGATCGACACCGGTCGGAACAGCGGTATCGAGCGCCAGCAGGCTGTGGAGCGTGACAGGTGGCCGGTTCGCCCGCCGCGTCTTCGGCCCGCGCGTGGGCCGCGCCGGATCATTGAACCGGCAGCCGAGACGCGCGGCATGCTTGCCGATGACGGCGGGATCGCGGCCAAGGGCCTGCGCGACATCGACCATCGAGACGCCATATGTCCAGGCGTTGCGGATCGCCCTGTCTTCGTCGGCGCTGAACGCGCGCATGAACCCGTGGACCAGCCCCATACGGTTCGCATGATAGAGAACGGCGCGCACGCCGCGGCCAAGCGCTTCGGCGATCTGGCGGGTCGGAACCTTGCCATAGTCCGCGCGTAATCGCGCTTCTTCCTCGGCCGTCCAGACCGGTCCCTGCCGAAATCCGTCCCGGCGGACATGCGAGCCCCTGAGACCAAGCGCCTCGGCCCGCCAGCGGATCGAGTGAGGTGTGCGGCCAAGCCGCTCGCGCAGCGGTGTCAGGCTCGCGCCCGTCGCGTAAGCATGACGCAGAAGCGCGTCCTCCTCGGCGATCCACGGACGCCCCCAGCCCCTGCCATACCCCAGCTTACGAAGCCGTTGCCCAAGGCTACGGCTGTTCCGAGCCGGAAAGCCTTCGGCCACCAGAACCTCGGCGATGGCGACATAGCGTGATCCGGTTGCCGCGAGTTCGAGGGCGCGGTTCATTTCCGCGTCGCTCCAGTCGTCCGGCTGGCAGGCATGACGCAGCCCCAGCGCAGCGGCACGCGAGATGACACCGGTGAAGGCTCGCCCGATCAGGCTCGCGATCTGGGCTACGGGAATGCCTTTCGCGTAGCCGGCGCGCAGCTGAGCGTCCTCCCAGCCACTGTACGGCGGGGATCCGGGTTCGGAGAGGCCGAGCAGCCGGGCGCGAGCATAGAGCGCGCTCACTCCGCGGCCAAGGCGGGCGGCCAGCGTCGCCGTCGGCTCGTGGGCGTAGCAGCGCGCCATTTCCTCGTCGTCCCAGTCGCTCCATGCTCGCCGCGAATTACGGCGCAGGCCCAGGTCATGGATCCGGGTAGCGACAGCGGCCCGGGACCGCCCAAGCTGGGCGGCGATCTCCTCGATCGTGCAATCGTCGATAAATGCCGCGCGGAGACGCGCCGTCTCATCGGGAAGCCATGCATCCCCGCGGAAAGCCAGTTCAGAAAGCGGAATGGTGGGCACGGTCTCCGTCGCGGGGACGAACGGGGTCAATTCGACGATATCGGCGTCGAGATCGAAGCTGGTCTGGGTCATGGTGGGCTTCCTTCAGGCCAGGCCGACGACCGGGGTGTCGACGACGCGCAGGCGCAACCGGGCGGACAGGCGCGCGATACGCGTATCCCCGCGCGGCATGGTGTCCGAGGCGCCGATCGCGGCGAGCAGATCGAGACCGGCGTCGACGTCAGTGGCGGGGAGCGCGAGATGACGCGCGAGGTCGTCTGCGGTGGTGGCGTTGGGCGCGATGCTGCCCAGCGCCCCGACAATGCGCGCGGCGGCGGGCGCGGCAGGATCGAGCAGGAAAGCATCGAGCGCGCGTTGGCCACGCATGGCGGCATGGGTGCTCCTGGCTGGTGCGACTTCGCGCAAGGTGTCGAGGTCGAGGAGCGTCCGGCTCTCGTCCGGGTCGAGGTCGGCAGCGGCGACCAGATCGGGTGTCCGGCCGATATGCGGTGTGATTGTCGTGTCGATTTTCGCCAGTACGGGCAGCGCCGAAAGCGCGGGACCGAAGGCAAAGAATTCTCCCGGTGGCAATTGCCGCAGCACCGCCGCCTGATCGCCGCCGAAACCGAGCAGGTCGGCGGCACGCGCCACGTCGCGATCGAAGACGTTGAGGCCGATCAGGTGATTGTGCAGTTCGGAGACCACCGAACTGGCGAGCTTGGCGAGACGCTGGGTGGCGATGATCGTGCCGATCCCGCGCTTGCGGCCCCGCGCGCACATGTCGGTAAGCGTGGCGACGCCCAAGCGACGGGTTTCCGCATCGCGGGCCGAGGCCGCCATATGCGGCGCGAGCAGATGCGCTTCATCGATGCAGACCAGCACCGTATGCGCCCAATGCTCGCGCGGCGCTGAGAGGAGCCCTGCGAAGAAAGCGGCGGCCTTCTCGATGCGGTGGTCGGGCTCCAGATCGGTGAGATCGAGATGCAGGGCAATGCGGTGCTGGCGTGTGCGCAGCGCGAGCGCGGTAAGACCGTCATTGGCGTAGTCGCGCGCGATGACGGTGGTGGCGCCGATATGCGCGGCAAGATTGGCGAACTCGCCTTCCGGATCGACGATGATGGTCGTCAGATAATCGAAAGCCTCCTCGATGATCCGGCGCAGCGTCTGGCTCTTGCCGGCGCCCGAGGATCCCTGGATCAGGCAGCGGCCCGACATCAGCTTGCCGAGATCCAGTTCCAGCGTGCCGGTCGAACAGTGACCGAGCGGAACTTTCGCATCGCGGGTGAAGTCATGAGTGGCGATGGTCATGGGCATGGCTCCTTCGTCCGGTATCGTCGTAGCGACGCCGGGTCTGATGCTCAGGGGATGGGTTCGGGCGGCGGCTTATCAGTCCGGCATAAAATCGGCAGTGATGCCGCCGCGATCCGCGTGGATGACAATCCGGCGATCCTTCGGGATCAGGCAGGCGAGATGATGCCGCGCCTCCATCAGGATGGCCTCGACGGTGGCGGCGTCCTCCCCCAGAAGAACGCCGGTCGCCACCTGCCGGGCTTCGCGCGCGAAGGCGCGGGACTGGGTCTCCCAGCTATCGGCGTCAGCATCGTCGCGCGAAGAGAACAACGTCGCATGGATCATGCATCCCAGGCGATCCGGGTCGATACCGCTGCCGCGGGTAACAAGGACCACGGCCTCCTCGATATCCCAACTGCCATGGGACAGATCAGGGCCGGGATTTCAATGGAGTGGACGTGTCGCGGCGCATCCTTATGCCCTGTCTCGGCAATCTCCACGTCGGCAACGATCCTGTCGACGAAACCTGAAGCGAAACCGCATGGAAGGCGATCGTCTTCACCATAAGGATGTTCGATGCCGTCCCGGTAAATCCGGAAGGAAACATAGAGGATGATCGGTAGAGCATCGTACCAGTCATAGCCGTCGAGCCAGCGTTCCTCCTCCACCAGCACGAAATCCTGAAGCGGTGGCTGATGGTGGGCGAGTGCCAGCGCCTGCGCGATCTCGGAGCGAAGCGGCGGGACAACCATCAATGCGCCAGCAGAGGCAGTCTCAGGGGCAGTTTTCGCATTGGCGGCCCTTTGATGTTCATCGCTGGACAGTGGATTCCAAATCGAGAGCCCTGGCAGTACCGCAGGCAGCATCACACCGAGTTCTCGAGCCCGCAGCCATAAGGCGAAGGGCAGGCGATGGTCCTCCTGGGCAGCGATGGCCGTGTACAGGGCCCGTTCGGTGGCGATGCGCAGCGCCTTCATCGCCTCGTTCGTGATCACCGCGTTGCGGGCCGGCAGGGCGAGGCGAATTTCAGGCGCGTCGATCACATCGATGCGAACGGACCAGCGGCAGTCCTGCCTCTTCAACTCGAATATATTGGGAAGAGAGCACGGGACAGCCAGACCATGGAAGTTGATGCGCGGGCCATCCTGCTGGACCAAATTGCCTTTATAAACGCCGATACGGCAACCGCAGGCCTCTTCGATCAGCAGTGCATCCTTCAGAAAATCCTCGCGGGGCAGCAACGCACCGTCCAGCATCACCGGCAAGGGATAGTACCGCGCGGCCTCAGCAATGGCCGAACAGATGCCCATCTTCCAGTCGCCGGATATCTCGATGCGGACCATCGTTCCCCAGCCGAGGTCGCAAGGCTCGGGTTCGAGCGCCCTGTCGCCATTCCAGGCTTCAGCGGGAATCCGGACCTTCCAGCCGTGTCCCATCGCGGGCGAGAAGACGTGGATCTCGATGGCACGACCGGCAAGGCTGAACAGGCCGATGCCGGCCGGAGCCTCACGCCGCATGATATCGTCGCCCCAATCGGATAAACCGAGGGTCAGGAGCGCAGCGGGATCGTCGATGCCGCAGCCGTCATCGTGGATATCGAGAAAGGCGCGGCCGTCTTCCTCGACAAGGTTGATCATGATGTTCTGCGCGCTGGCCCGGCGGCAATTCTGCAGGATTTCGTGGATCGCAGCGAGCGCGCTGGTCGCAACAAGGCGGGACGCGCAGCAAATGGCGTCCTGGCTGACTGCGATCTCGATCGTGGCGGGAAGAAGCATGATCATCTCCTGTCTCGGCGACGGACCAACCGGCCGTCTCCCCTACTCCGCCCCCTTCCCTTTCGTCCCGGCTTGACGCTCTGCCGACGCAAAGCGCCAAGACAGTTGTCGTCGCGGTGAGCGTCCTGCAATGAGGAGGCGATGAGCGATTCAAACGATGTGAAACTGCGGGACCTCGTGCGGCGACTGCCCGACTGGATGCGCAAGGACCTGGCCTCGAGCGATGCACCCCGGCGCGAGCGCGCGGAGGATGCCCTCCATGCGATGCTGCTGCCGCTGCTGGAGGCCGGCGCGGACGCTCCGTGATGGATTGAAGGCGATGGTATTCCGAGTGGTGCCCATCGCCGGCGGGATGCCAGCCAGACTCTTCCTGGCTGGTAAGCCGTTCCTCGATGCGGTCACCAGTCGTGGACGGGGAGATCGGCGGCGCGGTCTGCGTCGCAGTCGAGGAGCAGGAACTGGAAGCCGCGATCACGTCCGAACGCGATGATTTCCTGGAGATCATCCGGGATCTGCGCTCGGCGGTCATCCGGAAGCGGCCGCGTCGGCACGAACCAGCCATAGACGGAGGCGGCGATGTCGATGGGGCGGTCGCTCGGAGGCCAACAGGCCCATTTGTCGAGAAGGCCGGCCGTCTGCACCGTCAGATGGGCGGTCGACAGCACGCAGTAGGCGCCGCTTTCGATGGAGCGAACTGAGCGGACCGCCGGGAGAGGCTCCAGGCGCAGGATCTCGGTCGAATAGCTTTCCGAAGGGTGATCGTCGAAATAGGCTGCCATGACCTCGTCAGCTGGCAGTGTATGCGGATCGCGCCTGTCGCCGATCTCCTTCCACCATTCGCGCGCATATTCCGCCATCTCCGCGACGAGAACGTCACGGTTCAGGCCTGCGTAGAAATTGATGCCATGACGGTGCTCGATGATGCCCAGATGGACATCAATCGGCCAAGGCAGCGCACAAACCCTGAGCCCGCTTTCGCTGGCGCCGATCACCCCGATCAATGTGGCGCGCGCGGCGGCATCGAGGCTGTCCGGCCTCTCCAGGGCAGCGCGCACGCGGGCGAGCAGGGCGACATGATCGTGCCGAGTGATTTGCGGCCCCGCTGGCTCGGGCGACTTCGCCCCCGCTTGGGCCGCCGTAGTCACATTGTCCGTCATGTCAGTGCCCGAAGCATCTATCCGGATCGCCGGATTATCGGGATCCGACCAGTCGATGGTGTCGATGACCCACTGTTTCACAAAGGACCAGTCGAAACAGAAGGGGCAGGTCTCCTGGTTCCTGTACCAGGCGGCATCGACCGCATCGATCCAGCCCACGACAATGATGCGCATGGCGCAGGTCCCCATCGCCTCGAACGATTTGCGGATCGCCAGCGCACGAACGAGAGCGTCGGGTTCGGCGGCCGGATGGTCGCGCAGATCGAGAACCGCTTCCCAGAGGGAGGCGGCGGCTTCGAGATGGGAAAGTGTGTAATGTATCATATGCATCTTTCCTGGATCAGGCGGCGCGGCGATCGGTGGACCGAGGCGGCGCCAGTTCGGCGGCGGTCAGGGTGTCGATGCGCGGGACGACGGCATCGAAAGCGGCATTGAGATCAATCGTCGCGACGCGGTGGGACGCGCTTCCCGGGTCATGCTCGAGCCGAAGCGCGATCGGCGCCAACCAGGTGGTCATCTCTGGAAATACCGACGGCAACAGAAGCGCTTCGATGCGCCGCGCGGCGAGGCCGAGCTGGGCGGCAAGATCGAAGGAGACAGCCATATCCCGTTCGAACCAACGATGGGGCGCAATCGTGTCGGCAATGCGCGTGCATGCCGCACGGATGGTCGCGGTCTGGACATGCAGGACCGCAACGCGGTGTCGCCGATCGGGATCGACGTCTTCCAGTGACACCAGCGCGCGATAGGAATAGAGAGGCGCGCACTCGGCGAGGCGGGTGCGGGAAACGATGACATCCATCGGATAATCTCCTGTGGCACGAAAGAGGCAGTCGACCGCCCCGGGTCCGTCGCCCCAGCCCTCCTCCCCTCTCCGCTTCCCGCTCGCTGTCCCGCGCACACGTCCAAGATCGGCCGGAAATCGGCGGCTATGCTACGGGAGACGTCAGTTGTCGGGATGTAAGGTACGCATCATTCAGCCTGCTACGGAGCTGGTCGCCGTGTTGTCGTAGAGCGGCGTATCGCCGGGCTGCCAGTCGCCTGCGAGCCAGATGCGACCGTTATAGCTGATCCGGGCGATAACCGTGTCGCCGATGGTCAGTTCAGCTTCGGCAAGGTCCCTCGCGCCAAGGCCGCTGCGGTCGAGACGGACGCTCTACCGAGCGCCCAGTTCGCGCCCAATCAAGCCGTTCGACAATGATATGGCCGCGCTTGGAAGCAGACATACAGATTACGGGGGTCTAAGACCCGGGCGGCCCCGCTCTGCAGAGAGGGCCTTTGGGTAGGCTCACGTCGTAATCGCGGGGCGTGCAACACACGCTCATTCGTTCAGCTGTTAGCGCCTCTCCCATCGCCGCGGCTCCGTTGGCGCTACCCGTCACGGTATCGCAATGCGTCCACGAACAACTTGAAGGCTGGCGAGGCAAACCGACGGCTCGGGTAGTAAAGGTGATAGCCGGGAAGATCGGGCGTGGCACGGGACAGCACACGTTCAAGCCGACCATCACCAAGATGGTCCTCGACCTGATCGAGCGGAAGGTAGGCGAGCCCATGTCCGGCCACAGCGGCATCGCGAATGAGATCGATCGTGTTGAGAATAAGCGGACCATCGATGCGCACGCGTGTTTCGCGTTTCCGACTGTCAGTCGCCATCCGTTCAGCGTTCCGGAACTTGGCAAGCGGAGATTGATCGCTCGGTGCTCGACGAGCTCTGACGGTGAGTTCGGGCGGCCACGCGCTTCAAAATATGATGGTGCGCCAACGATGGCCATCGGGACATCCGCGCTGATGCGGACAGCGATCATGTCCTTCGCAATCTCGCCGCCGAGCCTCACGCCTGCGTCGAACCGATCCGCCACGATATCGGTCATGCCATAGTCGACCGTTATTTCGATCATGATGTCCGGATGACTTGGCAGAAGCCGCTCCATCGCCGGCAGCAGGACGACTTTGGCTGCATGCTCGACCGTCGTGATGCGGATCGTGCCCGACGGCTTGTCGCGCAGATCGCTCAACGACGCGATTGCGGCATCCATGTCGCGCATCATGGGCGCAAGCGTCGCAATTAGTCGATCACCCGCCTCTGTCGGTGCCACACTCCGGGTCGTGCGCGACAACAGTCGAAGCCCTAGCCTGGCCTCGAGTTTCCGGATGATCTGGCTGAGCGACGACTGCGACATTCCGAGCCGAACAGCGGCTCGCGTGAAGCTGCGCTCTTCGGCGACCATGAGAAACGCAGTCATGTCGGCCATCTCGTCGCGGCGCATTTATCACTCAGATGATAGGTTCATATATAATTGAACGTCTAATCGCAGAACTCGTTTTGGCCTAGATCTGTTTCACCAGCACGCACCGCTGACCACAATTTCCCGAAGTTCACGCACCATCTCGAGGAGAAGCGAAATGAACAACGAAGCCTATACGCTGGCCGCAGGCGACACCTCAGTCGATGTCGGCGCCAACGACATCGATTATAAGAAGGCCCTCGGCGCCGATGACGGCGGCCTCGTCGACACCGCGGTCGAGGCGATAAAGGGCATGGCTGGGAAGGTCGTCGACAAGCTCGACCCGCTGACCGAGCAATATGCCGGCCTGTTTAAGACCGGCCTGCGCACACCTGTGATGCGCAAACCAAGCGACTACGGCATGGACTTTGAGGAGACCTGGTTTCCATCGATGGACGGCGTACCGCTGGAAGCTTGGTTCATTCCGGCGGCCTCCGACAAGCTGCTCATCATCAATCATCCGATGACCTGCAATCGCTACGGCTTTCCGGGCCACCTGCCGGAGTACAAGGCCTATTTCGGCGGCTTCGAGGTCAACTTCCTGCCGGAGCTAAAGGCGCTCCATGACTCGGGCTACAACATCCTGACCTATGACCTTCGCAATTGCGGTCGCAGCGGGGAAGGCAATGGCGGGATCAGCGGGCTCGGACTGCTCGAATGCCGCGACGTCGTCGGCTCGGTGCGCTACGCTCGCGAACATCCCGTCATGGGCAAGATGCGCACCAGCCTGTTTAGCCGCTGCATGGGTGGCAACTCGACAATCATCGCGATGGCCAAGTGGCCGGACGAGTTCCGCCACATCGAGGCGCTTGCCCTTCTCAACGTCGTCTCCGGCCCGACCTTTATCGAGCGGGGGGCGGAAAACCTGGGTCTCGACCCCGCCGCCGCGGCGAAGCGGCTCGATGAGCGCTGCCGGGAAACGACTGGTTTCAGCGTCTTCGATTTCAGGCCGCAGGACTACGGTCACGGAGTCACCATTCCCACATTCGTAGCACAGCTGCGTCGCGACTTCCTCATCCACGGCGAGAAGGACGGTCAGGAGATTTTCGATTCTCTGGCCGCCTCGACCAAGGAACTGCTGTGGATCGATCAGTCGAACCAGCGGTTTTACGCCTACAATCACTTCGGCCAGCATCCCGAACAGCTGATCGGCTGGTTTGACAAGCACATGGTCTGATGGACAGCTGCCAGCTTGACGGCATCACGCTTCAAAATGAATAATCTGGGGTCGCTCTCCAAGCGGCCCCAGATGTCGCCGGGGGATGTGAACGTCGGGCAGCATTTGCCAGATTTGTTGTCCGAACGGCTGCTGTTATGCGCCCATTTTGGTCATTCACTATGGCTTGACACATCGCTGAAACCAGCCGTTCGTTCATGCCGCAGTTTGGTCTTAACCCGGCATCGGAGATGTAATCTCGATAGGAGCCGCATTGGCTATAGGCATAGCTTCAGTGCCCATCATCATGTGATAGTGCTGGGAGTGCCCAGTCTCCTCAAAGATACGTCTGAAGACCTCGAGATAGGCGTCCACCGTGGCGGCATCGCTGGAGATATAGAGATCGTCATGCGAGCTGTGCGAGCCATCGTTCACCCATGAAAAGAGCGAGGCGCAAATTACCTTCTCGCGACCTTCAAATTTCTCAATGATCTTGTCCTTGTCCATGTTTCCAAGTATTTTGAAATAGTTTTCCAGAATGCGGCGCAGCGTGTTTTGGATGGTGAGGTTGGACCGGTTCTCGTTCCGCACTTCGGACCAGAGTAATTCGTAGGAAGTTCTGATCGGGTTGTGATCGAAGGCTTCTAGCGTCGAGACATCGTCGATCTTCTTCACGATCCAGAACGTCTCGTGCGCGCGGAGTTCCCTTTTTCGGTCTGGGTCGAATGACACCTCTTTGTGAAAATAGATATTGTGGGTGAGCACAAACACCTGCCGAATCAAGCCGTTCTGCGCGTGGCTCAACTCGAACACGCGTTTGATAAGGCTAGACACGATGAACAGGATATCGCTGTCGAGGCTCGAAATCGGATCGTCGAACACAATAACCCGGTCGCTCGTCATGCCGGACTCAGAAACGCTGCCTCGGATGAGGTGGTAGAAATAGAGGAAGGTGACGAACGTCTTCTCGCCCTCGCTCAGAGTCCGGGCAGCATTGCTGCCATCAAGGCGGACGATCTCATACAAATTGCCCTGATCGCCCGCCGTTGCGAGCTTGAAACCCCGAAAGCCGAACGAGGCGAGAAGTGCGTTGATCTCGGTCACGGTTGGTTGAACGCTCGTGATGCCCTTCTCAAGGTCACGCAGCGTCTGCTGCGCCGTGGTGAGATTGCCCCGCTTCGCCGTCAAGCTTGCCTCGATGCCGTTGATTGCAGCATCCACCGCCGTCTTGCTGGCATGGTAGGCATCAAGGATGCCTTTGGCGTCTTCCACCAGGCACTTCCAAATTTCGGCCGTAAGGTTCGTCCTCTGGTTGCTGATATCATCGAGAGCCCCGTTGTGTTCGACCACGGCCGCGTTCGCAGCTATGAGGAAATCTCGGACTTCCGCGAACAGCTCGGTGTTGTCCTCGAGCGTTACGACGGCGCTCGGCTCCTTATGCTTGCGCGCGATGTACTGTCCGTTGAGCGCTAGCCGTGCGGTCACGCGCTCGATCAGTCCGGTCAACTGGTCCACGTCGATATAGCGAGAGCCATTCTGAGAGATGCCAGCGAGGGCTTGAAGGTAAGCTGTACCCGCCGCCTCATATCCGGCAACGAGACGCGCGATATCCGCGATGTCGCGATTATAGGCTTCGTCGAAGTAATCGCCGATGCGCTTGGCAAGATCGGCTTCGACATCTTGCTGGCAGAACGGGCATTGCGGCGTGCTCTGCGCGAAGTAGTCGATGCCCTGCTTCACCCAATCACTGTTACCAAGTCGATCAATCAGACCGCCAATATCAACATCGCCCCGCCCCACGACCTTCTTTGCGAGGATCGGCAACGCTTCCAGCCGCGCCAGCTCGTTACTGTCGGGCAACCGGATCACGCTCTCGCGCGCAAGACCCTTTTCAAAGATCACGGCCGCACGCTTTTTCAAGTCATCAAGCGGATGAACCGCAGCCTGGTTGGAAGCCCACTCGTTTAAGATTTTATCGCAGAAGTTTGCCTTGGAGGAGCGTACTCCTGCGAAGGCGGACTGAAAATCCGCATCATGGCGGTTCTTGAGTTTCCAGCATTCATTCTCGATATTCTCGCGCAGGGCAGCACGTTCATTTAGCTTGCCGGGAGCATCGTCCTTTCCGTTCAACACGAGATTGCGAGCGTTGATATCGCGCTCGATGTCCGCAACGTCCTTCCGTGCCTGCTCGATCTGGTCCAACACCGCAGCGTCGTGCTCGCCTAACGTGAAGATGCCGGGGAGGCTGGACCGGAAATTCCGCTCCACGAAATCGGCGTTGTAAACTAAGCACTCAAGAGGCCGCTGGTTGGCCCAGCGGATCGCGCAGGCTGGGTGATCGGCCGGAGCGGCGATTACGCGCGAGATGCTGGTTTTGCCCGAACCGTTTGCGCCATAGATGAAATTGATCTTCCGGAGCCCGGTAACATTCTGGCCTTCCGCGCTGTAGCTAGCACATCCCGCGATTCTCAGTTCTTCAATCAACGCTGCCCCCTCTCTGCCACGTCAATGCTTTGCTTTGGTGATAGCCACAGGACTACTTTCACTATCAATTGATGGGCAAGGTTAAATAACGTCACATGAGCAATGACCGCTTCACCTGTCTTCTGCTTCGATTCCTGCCATTCCCCTACCGGCCAGAGCTGGGCTTTCGCAGCCAAGGAGTGGCATCAACCGGAATCGTCGGAAAACTCGGTTGCGGTAACAGCTCGTATATCAGACTGCGATTGTCGGGAGGATACCAAGGCTTCGCCAAACGTACCCGGCATAAGCGGCGATACCGTTTCCAGTTCTGGTGTGCTTTCGCGCGGGCATCCTTCTGAAGGTTACCGGGCAGGAGCGCGACAAGCACGCGGCGGGAAGTGTGGGGATGGCGTTGCGGATTTCGGCGCGGCTCAATCTCGGGAAGTCCGCTTGCGCCCCGCTCGGTTCAACGGCCATCGTCAATCGATCCCGGCAGAGGATTGCCGCTCGCGCGTCCTTGCCCGGCATGACGGGCAAGCTGGTCATCTCGTTCATGGGGTACTCCCGGATTGCCTGGTCGTGCTGTGCGGGCAGCCATGTCGCGATGATGCGGGATGGCAGATGCAAACCGGCGCAGCATCGCCGCCATGCGCCTGCGCATATGGGCCTTGTTGGTAATGATCGCTTCGGGGCTTAGTGGTTCGCCCTGCGGCGTCATGAAGCCGGTGGCGGGTTCGCCATCGCGCAGTTCGATAACGATGCGGTGTCCGCGTGGCTGGGCTTTATCGGCATAGCGGGCGACGAATTCGCCGAGGCGACCGGACAGACCCTGCGCGAGCCTGGTCCAGCAGATATGGCCGCCGGCGAGCACCTCGCCCTCGCGTAGTCCGCGCTCGAGCCAAGCGCGCAATTGCGCGCGCTGCTGGATCGCCGAATTACGCGTGCGCTCCATGGTCCGGCAGAGCGGAAGCATGCCGGCATGTCGGTCTATCCAGGCGAGATCCGCGCCGTCGGCGACGATAAGCAGGTCATCCGGTTCGATCCCGGCAAACATGGCGCGTAACTGATCGGCTGGATCCCCGATCTGGTGAAGGTCCGCACTGGGCCATTTCCGAAAGCCCCGACCGGCGTCGGCTATGATGATATGCGCCATTTCACGCCCGGGCTGTGCCTGAAGAATGGTCATCAAGCCCGCTGCGACATTCGATGCAGTGGCGGCACCGATGATCACGGTGCGCTTCGACCATAATGCGGGACGCGGGGCGTCTGTCGGAGACGACCAACTGCTCGGAGCCGGCCGTGAAACCAAAGCCTTCCCGGGGGCCGGGAATCGGTCCTCCTGTCGCATGGCAGCCGCGTAGGAACGCCTGGCCACATCGAACAGATCTTCGAAACAACCACCGCGATCGCGGAAGCCCTGGGCGTAAGCGGGCGAGGTTTCACCCGGTGGTGCCGAGAAATCGCGAGGCTCCCAGCCCTGCTCTGCCGCGTAACGTCCCTGGGCATAGAGGACTGCAGCGTCCCAGTTATAGCCATGCTCGGCGCGTGCCTGGAGGATGGCCTGATCGAAGTGCCTGATCTGGCCGCTTGCTACGCGCTTCTCGATGCAGGCGAAATTTGCGCGCTGTCGCTCGCGTTCGGCTTCCTCGCGGATCGCGTCGTTGAAGGGGCGGAGCGCGGCGACGCGCGCGCGGCTGCGCGCCATGCGTTCATCCAGCGGCGCATCGGAAGGAAGGTCCGGATAGTCCGTCCATACCGATGCCAGCACCTCGGCATGCTCGGGGCGGCGGCCATGGGCGATCCAGCACTCCCGGTCGGCGGGATCGAAGGTGGCAGGATCGGTCCTCACGCCGCAAGGCCCGGCATCGATGAGGTGACGAAGGCTTCAGCCGGGCGCCACGAGTGGCAGGGCTGCCGACACTGAAAGTACGAGGTGAGCATGGGGCGATCTCCCTGGGATCACCCTTCTGCCCTCTCCCTCCCCTTCTTCATGCTCGCTGACCACGAGAACCAGACCGGGAACGCCGCGCGAACCGGGCGTCAGGTGGTTCGGAGCCAGTTCACCAGTTGCAGGCCATCGACCCGCTCGAATTCGCGGATGTTGTCGGTAACGAGGGTCGCGCCGATTGCAAGCGCATGGGCGGCGATCAGCATGTCGTTAGCGCCAATCGGCGTGCCACGGCGCTCGAGGTCGGCACGCAGACGCCCATAGCAGGCGTCGGCATCGTCCTTGAGCGGCAGCACTGCAATGAGAGACAGCAAATCCTCGATTTTGCTTTTTAGGCGCGGCGATCCGCGCTTTTCTGCGCCATAGCGCAGTTCGCCGGCAACGATGATGCTGGTCGCAACCGCATCCTCGCCGACATCGGCGATAGCGTGGGCGACCATGCCATCGGGCTGCCGGATCAGGTCCGACAGGATATTCGTATCGAGCAGGAACATGGATCAGATGTCGACCGGTTCTGCGGGCAGGTCCTCGATCGGGCCGATCTCTTCATCGAGCGGCTCCCATGTCTTGAGAACGGCAAGGAGGGAGCGTGGCCGCGCGGGTTCGATGATGAGGCGCGAGCCTTCCTTGCGGATAATGGCGTCCTCGCCCGGAAGCTCGAACTCACGGGGAATGCGGACCGCTTGGCTACGGCCGTTCTTGAACAGTTTGACGTGACGTTCGAGGTTCATGGCGACTCCTTGGCATATGACATAGCCTATACAGGCTACGAATGCGAGATGTTTGCGTGTCCAGCTGCTGCCTCAAGTGATGCGCCATTCGCGAAAGGAAGCGGGATCGGAACGGTCTGACCGCTGGCCAGATTGATGAAGGCCCCGGCATGCCCGATCGAGCCGCGCCCGAGAAGATCGAAGAGCAGCGCCAGCGCATGGCTTGCGACGACGCGGTTGACGAACAGCGACTGACGCTCGAGCGCCTCGGCGACCGAACAGGATGGCGCATCGTCTTCAGCCACGCTTTCGTCGGCGAGTTCCGGAAAGACTTCGAGCACGGTGGGAAAACGGGGGCGATCGCTGTGACTGGTGCGCCGCGGGCAGCCGATCAGGTACTGGCCGTCGCCGGCGCGGTTGCCGAGGTCCATCCAGTAGACGGGCGGCTTCCTGCTCGTCTGGAGTGCCGTCCCCAGCGCGCGGCGGGCCACGGCGGTATCGACGCAGCTGATGAGCATGTCGAAGCCGTCGATCCCGATCGCTTCAGGAGCGCGTCCGTGAACCGCCTCCCAGGCAAGGCCATGCGCGAGGTTGATGCGCTCGGTCAGCGTGCGCGCCTTGGAATGGCCGATATCGCAGCGGTAGAAAGGTTGACGCCCAAGGTTCGCCTCGGTGACGATATCGTCGTCGACCACGGTGACGTCGAGCGAACGCGAGGAGATCGCGCGCAGTGCGGTGTCAAGCGCGGCGAGACCCATCAGCATTTGCGCTCCGTTCCCGCCGCATCCGACCAGCAGGATCGTGATCGCACGATCGTCAAAGACGGCAGGAAGATAGTGCCGTCGGACCTGATCAGTGTGTTCAGTCTGCATCGGGAGCTCCTGCAAAGGGACAGCGCGGCAAGGGCAGGAACATGCGGCCCGCACAGAGCCGCGCAGCCATGGTGGGACCATCGGGATGGTCGAGACGTCCGAAGACGATCGCTATCTTGGTGGCATAGGCATCATCGGCGTCGTCGGTGGCGCTGAAGAATGCACGGCCGCGCGCGTGGCTGTGGATGTCACAGACCATGTGCCAGTCAGGCGGCAGCCTGGGCATGCGATAGACCAGTCGTGTCGGCGTCGCTTCATCAATATCGGGGAACTCCACGGCAAATTCACGGCTCGCCTCGTTCCACAGGATGAATGCGGCGGCCTCGTCAGGAATCTTGCTACGCAGATGCCCCAGTACCTCGTCGTAAAAGGCGCGCGGAACGAGGCCACAGCGTAGATCTGCCCGCGGTGCCCCAATGCTGCCATAAGGAAGATAGCCGGCGATGGGCGCCGCGACCGGCACGTCCAGCGCCAGCCACGGGCGACGCAGGATCAGCTTCACACCGTCATGGCCGATGGCGAGACCATGGCCGACGCGAGAAGCGCGCAGCGCCTCGATGACGGGCGACCTGCCGAAGGGCGGCACCGGATAGCAGGGCATGGCGTCAAGCACCGCCGCCGCCGTCGCATCATCGGCGAGCATCGTCATACCCGGCCCCGCGCGATAAGCCGGCCTACCGTCACCGCGCAGGCGGCGGTCCTTCGCGGGCCCATCCCCTGCCCGGCCGTGCCGGTTCCAAAAGGCTTGAGACGGCTGACCGGAAACCGGGTGGCCCCGCGCGCTGCCAGATCGTCCCAGAGCCGCACCAGCCCGCGCTTCCCGCGTATCGTCCGGTCCTGCCCGGGATTGGGATGCGTCGACCAGCTGTCGAACACCGCGCTCTCATAGGCGGGAATGGAGGCGATGCTGAGCACCCTGGGCTTCGGGATATTGCCCCAGCAGAGACGCCCGTCGACGAAGACGTTGAGGATCGGCGAGTGCAGCACCGGCGTGTCGGCGCCTGGGCGTTCATTTGCCGGGAGGGCATAGACGCCAAGCCCATGGCGTGTGGCGATCAGGAGATGGGGCGGATAGGGAACCGGCAGCGTCGTTCGCGTAGCGAGCGCATGGAGATCGGCAGGAGGATCCGACAGCGCGAAATAGGCCGGGCGCACCCCAGCCGGCACCCACCAGGCCAGCATGTCGGGATGAGCGACCAGCACATGCTCGGGGAGAAGCTCGGGCTGGGCGGTACGGCCAAGCGCCTCCGACCACTGCCGCAGATGCGCGCGCGTCAGCGGGGTGCCGGTCGCGATCGTCGGCCGGCCATCGCCATCGTGTTCCACGGCATGGATGCTGGCGAAGGCGGTGGTATCGCCCTGCGGGGCGCCATAGGGTTTGAGATGCCGAGGCGCCTGGTTCGTATAGAGCAGGATGGCCTTCGTCAGGACGAGACCGCCGCCGCTCGCTTCGAAGTGGGTGCTATGGTCGGACATGGGTGGCTCCTGGCCTTGGGTGGATCGAAGCGGATGAGGTTCTGGACCGTGAGGAGGAACTGTGCGCCGAGCCGCAGCGAGGCGAACCAGTCGTCGATGCAGACCGCATCCGGCAGCGGGCAGATACCGGCGATATCCATGAACCCCATCTCCATGCCGCTGCGCATGATATCGTCGAGTTCGCGGGCGAACGGCACGAAGGGGACCAGCGTAAGCGGCGGCAACGAGGCGCATTCCTCGATACCGGGGAGATATGCGCTCGCGACCTCGAAATCGTAGTGCCAGGCGCCGGCTTCCGGCGAGAGCTTGCCGAGCACCTCCTGCGCCGCACGCAATTCAGCCAGCTTGCGACGCAAGGCAGCAGGAAGCCGGCTCGGCGGCGCCGCGTTCGCTGCGATCATCCAGCCCGGGCGGCGCTCGTCCAGTTGCGAAGGGAGCATGTGGCCGTCGAGATCCTCGGCGTCCGCGCCGTGACATTCGATCAGGCTGCGGCGGGCCGCTTCGTCATCGATTTCCCCTTCCCAGTAGTACATGGACATCTCGTCGAGGAGATCCTGGTAGCTGAAGACCGGCAGCACGCGCCCAAGCGTCTGCTCGAGCGCCCGGTAGGCGGCGGCGCGCCAGGCGGTGGGCGCATCGCCGGTTTCGATCCATCCAAGGTCAAGCTTTCCCATGCTGTCGCAGATGATGGCGATCGCGGGCGGCCCATCCGCCTCGCTGCCCAGGACGGCGATGCGCAGATCGACGATATCGATCGGGTCCAGGATTTCACGCACGGCGGCATCGAACACCGCCTCGATGTGGCGGCGGGCTTCGAACCGCGTACAGGCTCTCGCATCCTGTGCCCGGGACGCGGCGCAGCGTCCGATCACCCGGTGATGGGGCGCCAGCGGCGCGTCGAAGATCGCCGGGACATCGGGCGATAGCGCGACGGCCCTGCCCGCAAGATCATCGGCAGGATCACTGGCAAGATCAGCCAAGCGGCGGGAGGCGAAGTCCGGCCGGCGGCTGGAGCGGTTCGCGGGACTCGCCCGCCCCGCCCTGCGGGTCGGCGACGATCCGCGCATGGAGGGCTCGGGCCCGGGGGCTGCAGGCGGGCGGGGTGAAGCCGGCAGTGTCGTCGTCGTCCGTCTCGATCCAGTCCAGGAGGGTTTTGCGCAGCACCGGCGGGATGGTCGCGCCTAGGCGTCGCGGCGCCGTCGGCACCGGGATCAGCCCTTGGTGCCGACGGCGCGGCGATATTCGGTGACATGCGCGCCGCCCACGACCCCGGCGTCGACCGTCTCGGCGTTGAGGATCGCTGGGTAGAGCGTCGCATGATAGGCGCGCAGAGCGGCAGGGTCCTGCGCGAGATGCGGCGGGACGGGCAGGTCGATGCCGTCATAGCGATAGGTTCGGGTGAGATGATCGATCTGCATGATTGTCTCCAGAGGATGGACGGGAGAGATGGAGCGAGGTTTCCGCGCCGTAATTCACCAAAGGCTGGCGGGCTCTTCGGGCTTGGCGTCGGCCGGCGGACTGCCGGAAGCCTGCGCGCTCGCCGGTTTTGGTGTCGGTGTCGGTGTCGCAGCCTTGGCCTTCGCGGCCGCGGCAGCGCGAGCGGCTTGCGTCGCCTGGCGCTGCTCTTCCAGTTGGTCGGCGAGCGCCTTGCGACCGGCGATGAGCTGGCCGAGCGCGCCGTCCTCGCCGCGCGCAAGTTCGGCATCGATCTCGGCGGCGCTCGCGGTGAGCGAGATCGGCCGGAGTTCACCCGTGTCGGGCTTGTGGCCGCCGCCTTCGATCATGCGCGGGATGATGGTGACCGTGACCATGCCCTCGGGGCCGGCGACAAGATCGCAGCCGAGCGAATAGCGGGCGAGCAGCGGGAGCAGGCTGGTTATCAGCATAGGGAGAAATCCTTCTGGAAGAGCGTGGGAGCGTTCAGGCGGCAAGGTCCGTGATCGGAACCTCGCTAGCGGGTGCGACTGGGCACGCAGGTGGCGGACCATATGCGGCGTCGAGCGTCATGGCGCTCGGCAGACGCCCTGCCCACTCGAAGCCGAGTGCGTGGAGCATGCCGGCAATGAGATCGCTCTTCTTCTGGCTGAGCAGTTTTGCGAACGCCTTCTCGCCGATGTGCGCAATCAGCCCGCATTCGCGGGCAATGCACCGCAGTTCCTCCTTCGAGTAGCTTTCGAGGAAGGCCTTATCGACCTGCCAGGCGTCGCGCAGGTCGACGGCGAAGACCCGCGCCAGATCGGTGACATGATCGAAACTGGCCACATCCTTCGCATAGGCCGCGCCGATGGCGGACAGCACTGTCGCGGCCTGCGGCCCCGGCAGCTCCAGGATCGCGGCAATCTGCTGTCTGAAATCGAGATCGGGGAAGGACGCCCCGACCAGCAGCCCGGCACGCCCACGCAATGTCTCCACCTTGATCTGCGGAAGCGTACCAGACATCGCGGCGACCAGGATCGTGGCCTGGGCATGGGCCGGATTAGCGGCGAGCGCGCGGGCGAGCGCGGTGCGCCAGGTCGCCTCGCGCAGTTCCCTGGTCCGGCTGGCGATCGACCGGGCAGTGACGGAAGACTTCGGCGTGTCCGGCTTCCTGGCGCCAGTATCGCTCGCGGCGATCGGCGCTGTCGGTTTCTCGGCATCATTCGCAGAAGACGCGGCCTGCTCATCCTGGAGATGGAGGGAGGGCGCACCGCTAATCTCGCTGTGGTCGTCGTCATCACCATCGGCAGCGTCAGCAGCATCGGCATCGGCTTCGATATCCGGACCTTCGAGAGCGTCGATCTCGTCCTCGGCCCGATCACCACCGGTGTCGTCGTCTGCGGAAACCTTCGCAGTCCGTGCGGCCTTTTCAGCGCATTCCTCCTGTTCGAAGCGGATCATTTCGGCGGTCTGGGTCTTGAGTTCGAAACACCCGGCGTTGGTGCAATGCCCGTCCTCGATATGCGTCTCGAACAGCGCACGCTGCGCTGCGGAGTTGAACGGGCAGGCCAGGCACTCGCTCTTATCGAAGCAGGCATGGGCGAGATCCTGGGTGACCCGCATCAGCAGATCGCGGGTCTTCCCGACGTCGAGACCGGAGGCGAGGATCGTCTCGAGGGCTTTCTCCTGCTTGTCGGCGGGAACGGCGGCGAGCAGTTCGGCATGACCCAGCTTGATCCGACGCTCGTCGAGCGCGTGCTTGACCGGCTCGCAGAGGCCCGCGAGCGCGAGACGGCGATCGAGCTTGGTTTTGGACCACCCGAGCCGGCGAGCGGCTTCGCCGCGATCGTCCTGGCAGGCGGCAAGAACGCGGACCGCCGCATCGGCCTGCTCGGTTTCCGAGGCATCGTCGCGCACGTCGTTCTCGTCGATCGCCGCCTCGAGGGCCTCCTGGTCGGTCATCTCGCGGATGATGACGGGGACTTTGCCCTCGGGCCCGAAGGCTTCGAGCGCCGCGCGGTAGCGACGCCCCCCGGCGACAATGAGATAGCCCTCACCCGTCTCCGTGGCGGGACGAACCAGTATCGGCTGGAGCATGCCGCGCAGGCGCAGCGAGGCAACGAGCTCGTCATGCTTGCGGCTGTCGAAATAGCGGCGCGGATTATATCCGGCGCTGATGCTGGCGAGCGGCAGCGTCGTGGCGGGCGGGGGCGACGCGGCGATCAGCGCGGAGATTCCGGTACCGAGGCGGCGGGTACGAGCGCGGGTCATGAGCCGGGCCGCAGGGTGGCGGTGCGGCTGAGCCCGGGAATGCGCGGGTCGTCATAGACGCTGCTCACCGACATCTGCAGCGCCTGCTGGCGGGCGCTGAACCAGGTCGACGCGGTGACTATGTAGCTCTGGGTGGCATAATGCTCGCCGTCGCTGAAGAAGGCGACGTCCACGGTGAAATCGGAAAGGGAAATATCGGACTGGGCACGCATGGCCTCATCCTTTCATGAGCATAGCCGCCCCGGTCGAAGACCGGAGCGGGCGATGGAGGGAAAATTCGGATCGGGAACTGCGCCTCAGAGCGCCTGTTCGAGCAGCTTTCGGGCCTTGGCTTCGAGTTCGAGGCGGCTGTCCTGATGCGGCCTCGTGCGCGCAACGGCGGTGATGCCCTGCACGAAATCATAGACGCTCGTGGGCGGGTGCCCTTCCTCGGCGAGGACCGTCTGGATGATCTTCGTCGTCTCGGTTTTCGAGAAGCCGCGCCGCCGCAGGAACGCGTCGCGGTCCTCGTCCTTGCGCGCGACGATACGTTCGCGCGCGGCGTTGATGCCGGTGATGAAGTGCTGCGGGGAGGAGTTCGCGAAGTGCTCGAGCGCCGGGGCGGCCTGGTGTGCGAAGCGGGCGCTGGCGAATTTCGAGTGGCGAATGTTCACTTCCTCGAAATTTTCCACGCCCCACAGGCACCTGTTCGCGCATACGCCGCGTAGATAGAATGTCGCGATGCCGAGGGTTTTGGAGCCGACCTCGGAATTCCAGGCATAAAATCCGCGAAAATAGAGGTCGGGATCGCCGTTCGGCAGTTTACCGGCCTCGATCGGATGGGTGTCGTCGACGAGAAACACGAAGACATCCCTGTCCGAAGCGTAGAGCGTGGTCGTCTCCTTCGTTATATCGACATAAGGGTTATAGCGCATGCTTCCCCAATCGATCGTTCCAGGAACTTTCCACCGTGTATCGCCAACGCCATCCCCGGCGAATGCCATGATGGCCTGTATCAGTTCCCAGTCATACACCCTGCCATACTGACTTCCGGTCGCGGCCCGCAGTTCTGTTCGGCCATCGTCAGTCTGCAATATTTTGACCTGTTCGCCTCTGTGGGTGACAAGTCCGTGTTGTAGATTGATACCGGCAAGCGCCGCGGGCAGCTGGCGCAGGTAGGAGGCCGGGGCGCCGACGAGGCTCGCGACCTGGCCGAAGGACCAGTTGGTGGGTGTGAGTGGACGCTCGTCGCCCGGTGCGATCAGCGTGAGCCGTTCGGGATCATCGCTTCTCGCCTCGACGCGGATCGCGCGGCTTTCGACGGTCCGGGTGGTCGAGCGATCGGCGCGGGCTCGCACGCTGTCGTAGAGGCTGGAGAGCGAGAGGAATTTCTCGTCGTCGGGCCGGGAGAACCATTCCGAGGACACGCGGCCACTGCGGCCGCCGCGCGAGACGTCGATGCGATAGGGAGCGGACACGGGGGACGTGTCGGTCATGCGGGCCATGCTCGCCATGGGGAACCATCTCCTTGAGCTTGAGGGTAACGGGACGATCCACGTCTCCCGTCACCTTCCCGCACCCCCTTCCCCCTTTCCGGGTCATGGGATCGCGCATTCCAAAGCGGCTGATTTGGCGCTAGGATAGCGGCCGCGTTCCAAATCCTCCTTCTGGCTCATTGATCGCCAGGAGGTCTGTGCAGTGACGACATTTGGTATATTGGCGCGGCTGACGCAGCTGATGCTGTCGGAGCCGCTGGGTGCAAGGCGAAGCCTGGTCGAGGCCTTCGCCCTCGAGATACTGGTGATCGCGATGGGCGTTGCCGGACCCTACGCCCTCAAACTCCTGATCGACATGCTGGCAGGTCCCTCGGAATCGCGCCTGTATCTGTTCGTCACCGTGATGCTGTTCGTGGGATGCTGGGCAGGCGCATCGATCCTCGAGACCGCGAGGCTGTCGTGCACCGCGAAAATGGTCGATGCGCTGGCGCGGCATTACACCATCCGCGCGCTCGCTGCGGCCCTGCCCGAGATCACCGCGGCGCGCGACAGCCGCAGCGGCCGCGTTCCCGGCATGCTGGAGCGCCTGCCCTATAGCCTGACGCTGGTCGTCGAGGGGCTGATCTGGCGGCTCGGGCCGGTGATCCTCCAGGCCCTGGCCAGTCTCGTGGTGATCGCGGGCCTGATCCGGCCGCGTTATGTCCTGATCCTGGCGCTGACGCTGGTGGGATTTCTCGTCGCGACCTGGCTCGGCGCCAGGCGTCACCGCGTTCACGCCGAGGCGACGAATGCGGCGGCATCGCATGTCTCGCGCACGATCGGCGATATCGTGCGCAATGCCCGCCGCGTGGTGCTGAACGGCGCGCTCGACCGCGAGCTGCTGCATACCGGCGCTGCCCTCGGCGCGAAACGGCACGCGGCGGCCGGCATGTACCGTTCGCTCACGCTCATGGCCGCGCTGCAATTCTGCGTGGTCGGGCTTGGTCTCGTGGCGCTGCTGCTGCTCGCCGCTCTCGATGTCGGCCAGGGGCGTATGAGTGCGGGCGATTTCGTCCTGCTCCAGACGTACGCCTTCCGGCTGACCGTGCCGCTCAGTTCGCTTGGCTACATCCTCGCGCAGGCGGGGGTGGCGATCGCCAATATTCGCGATGTCCTGACGTTTTCGACAGTCGATGCAATGGAGACCGCCTCAAAGCCCCATCCCACAGATCGGGCCGATCTCTCAGTTGAGAACGTCAGCTTCCGCTACGGCGAGGGCATGCCCGGCGTGGCCGGGATATCTGTGCATGTGCCGGCTGGTTCTTTCGTCGCGATCGTTGGTCCCAACGGTTCGGGCAAATCCACGCTCGCCCAGCTTCTCGCAGGCGTACTTGAACACTCTTCCGGCAGGATCGCGGTGGGCGGGATAGATATCGCGACGATCCCCTGGGCGGATCGGCATCGCCATATCCTCTATGCGCCGCAGTTCATCGGCCTGTTCAACCGGTCGCTGCGCGAGAACATCCTCTATCCCCCGGCGAACCAGGCGATCGGCGATGTCGAGGAATTGCTGCACCTTTGGCGGTTTCATGAACCTGGCAGACCGATCGACTTTGAGATGGAGCTCGGTGAACAGGGCGAGCGTCTTTCGGGAGGCCAGGTCCAGAAGCTGGAGCTCGCGCGGCTGGCGGGCGTGGACGTGCCGGTGCTGATCCTCGATGAAAGCACCTCCGCTCTCGATCCGCGCAGTGAAGCGAACGCGATCGCGAAATTGCGGGGCAGAGCCGGCGAGGCAACCACGCTCATCATGATCACGCATCGGTTGGCGACGGCGCAGGCGGCAGACCAGGTCCTGTTCATGGAGGGCGGACGATTGGTAGGCTCGGGGAAACATCGGGAGCTTATGGATCGTCACCGGTCATATCGGCAATTGTGGTTGGAGGAACGCTCGGCGAAGTTGCCTGATGGTCAATGGCCGGATCAGAAGAGGCTGAGTTGACGTGGTAGCGGCGCTGGTTTGTTGCAGTCGGGCGCAGGTTCGGTCTTCTTGAACGAACCGGCTGATTTGGCAGCCACAACAGGAGAGATCGTTTCGATGGGGGTCTTGTCCTGCGGCGCTGAGGCAAGCCGGGCCTTCCAACCGCCGAGGATATGGGCCGGTGTGAACCACTGTTCGCGGATATCACCGGAAAGGGCATTGCCGACGATCAGTCGCGCGGGAACATGCAGCAGCGACAATTGCGCATAGGCCATATGGACCGCGCGGGGATCGATATCGATCGCGGTCACATGGAGGTGGCGCTGATAATTGATGCCTTGCGATCGCAGGGCGTCGGCAAGCGCGATGACCATGCTGCCGGACCCGCATGCCGGCTCCATGGCGGTAAGATGTCCGCGAGTTTCTATAGTTTCCCGAAGGGTGGCGGTATCGCCGATCAGCATGTCCGCCATCGCCCTGCTGAGCGAATAGGGCGTAAAGAACTGGCCCTTCGCCTTGTTGTGCAATTCGAGATCATGGAACAGCGCGCCGAGCACGTCGCTCATTCCCGCTTCCAGCGTCAGGGCAAGTTCGGCCATGACCTGTGGGAAGCTTTCGACGACGTCGGCGCCGTAGCGCCCGATAATGTCGAGGTAACGGGCTTCGCGCCGCGCACGCGCGCGCAGGTCGACGCTGTTGGCGATCGCGATCGCTATCGCCTCCATGCAGTGCCCGAACACCGTGTAGATATCATGGCGCGGCTGACAGCGCTCGAGGAGCTTCCGCATGGCCTTGAGATGCGGGGCATGGGCTGCGGACGCGTCCGCAGCGAGGGGTGAGGCGGCCATCGCTCAGGCCGCTGCTCGCCACTCGTACAGCAGATGGGCATCCGGGTCGTAATCCGAGCCGATGGAAATGCGCACCAGCTTGCCGTCGCAGGCGAAGGCAGCGGCGCGTGGGAAATCGAGATGGCTCCTGCCTTCGAGGATGAGATCGCCCGATCGTACCTTGGTGATCGTGCGCGTCGTTCCCAGCGATCGATGGCCCGCCGGCGCATCGATGAGTTTCAGGCTGTCGCCCGGCTTCACCCTCTTCTTGAATACGGTAAGCGACACCAGCGCTTCGACCGGATTCCTGGGACCGCGCCTCTTCGCGAGCGCCGCCCAGTAGGCCCGCCCGATCCGCGCTTCGCAGAAGAAGGAGCAACTGTGAAATCCCTGGAGCGCATTGGCGCACGTGAAACCGAACCGCTCCATCTGGTCGCGCACTTCAACGATGAACGCGTTCTGCCTATCGCGGTCGGTAAGGTCGGCAGGCGTATCGAGGACTTCTGCGGTGACCTTCCGGCCGCCCGCAAATTTACTCGTGCTGATCGCGAAGCGCGTGAGGATGAACTGATCAGCGAGATGCCGTCCCATCCGTGACGCAAGGCACGGCAGATCCTCGCCCGAGCGGTACAGATCGCCCTGGTACTGGAAATTGCCGCGTTCGTCGTAATCGGTCTGGCTATAGAGGCGCGTAGGCGCACCCGGCGCGGTGACGTCGGTCATGGGTCTGTCCTTGTTTTGCGGAAGAATGGCGCGACGGGACGCGGCGGCGTCCTCGCTGCCGATCGCTTCACGTCGTGCGGATGACGAGGCGATCGGGTTTAAGGTGCCGCACCGGCCGAACTTTGCCGTGCGGCGATCCAGTCGAGATAGCCGAGACGGGTCTCGTCATTGGCGACATCGGTTTTCCAGTCGGACACGGGATGGTGCGGGTGATCGCTCCAGGGATCGGCAGCGGGCTGCAGCGCTTTCGAAAGTCCCTCGGCAGTCTCGCTGAATTCGATCCGATCGGCAAAGATGGCGCACCATCCGCCGCCGCTATCCTCGGGCCGGGCGCGCGAAGACCCATAGCTCCACGTAAAGCCGATCGGCGCTTCGCCCAGCGTCTGCGGGCAGCAGCGCTGGATCAGCGCGGCGATGGCGTCGGGTTGAAAATCGCTGTCACCATAGATCGACACCATGCAAGGATCTGCTCCGGTGACCCGGAGCTCGGCGCCGAACTGGGGAAACCGCGGATCATCGAAGATCGCCAGCAGGCCATTGAAAGGGTTGCCCAGTTCGACCGGCGGGAAAGCCGCGAGGAACTCGGCGCTCGGATCGCCCGGCGCCAGTTCGTTGTCGAGGTCAGCGGCATGCTGCCACGCCTCTTCGATCAGTGCGGCTTCCTGCGCGGTGGAGGTGAATGCGACCGAGCCCTGAACATAGTGATCAGCCATGGGGGATCTCGGGGATGACCACATCGGTGGGTTCGTCGTCCACGATCAGCAGGGGAGGCGGATTCCTGCGCGCGCGCTGGTAGTCCGCTTCGATTGTTTCGATGCTTCCCAGTTCCCGGATGCGCTCGATGGAGAAGACCTGCTCGTCTTCCTCAGTGGTCAGGAACTTCTGTGGTTCGCCGCTACCGGTGTAAACGATGCGAACCGACGGGAAGCTACCGGGAGAAGCGCCAGACCAGCGTACATAGTGGAGACGATGCAGCCGACATATGCGTTCTATTTCTTCGAAACAGCCGTTGGCGACATCATGATCCATGAGCGCGAGCGGCTTGCCAACCGGGATATCGCCGGGATCGAACGGCGTACCGTCCCAATCGACCGCAGGATTATCGTCTTTGATCGCCTCGATCAGTTGGGGATATCGGGATCGGGCTAGTCTGCCGCCGATCAGGATGTGCGCGGATAAGCAGTTCGCCATGTTGCACCTCATGGAAAAGCGAGACCTCCAACTGATCTCCGCTCTGCTTCTCTCCCTCCCCTTCCATGGCTCACGGGCTTGTTTCACTGACGACTTGCATGAGACGTGGGAACAGGCTTAGCTTTCCGGCAATTCTTTTTCGGCAAGAGACAACTTCCCTATTGCCTTCCCTTAGCCTGGAGTTTTTGCGTGGCCGATACCGAGCAGCCCGATCTCACTGCAATGACGGTGCAGTTACTGAGCGCCTATTTCTCGAACAACCAGGTGCCGGCCGGCGACATCGCCGGGATCATCGAAGCGACACGCGGCGCCCTCGAAGGAAAGGGCGAAGCCGAAACGCCCGCGCCGGTGGAGCATGTTCCCGCCGTATCGGTGCGCAAGAGCCTGGGTTCTCGCGAACACATCATCAGCATGATCGACGGCAAGCCGTACAAGACACTGAAGCGGCATCTGGCGACCAACGGGCTGACCCCGGCCGAATATCGCGAGCGCTACAAGCTTCCCCGGGACTATCCGATGGTGGCTCCCGCCTATTCCGAGCATCGCCGCGCTGTCGCTGCAAAGCTGGGCCTCGGAAGAAAGGCGAGCGAAATGGCACAGACGGAAGCGCCCGTCACCGAACAGGCCGTACAGGAAGCCACTCCGACGCCCGCCCCGGTGAAGGAAGAGAAGCCGAAGCGCACGAATAGAAAAACCAATGCGGCGACGCCGGTCGCTGAGGTCCCCGCCACCGCCGTGGAGCAAACACCGGAATCCGCACCGACTCCGGCGCCGCTGAAGGCACAGAAGCCGAAACGCACGAGCAGAAAAGCCAATACAGTGACGCCCGCCGATGAGGTTGCCGCGATTGCCTTGGAGCAAACGCCGGAATCCACATCGGCTCCGGCGCCGGAAAAGCCCAAGCGCCCGCGCGCAAAGGCGGCTGACGCCAAGCCCGCGACCGAGGCTCCCGTGATCGCCGTCGAGACGTCGGAGGCCGCACCCATGGCATTGGCTTCAAAGGCTGTCTCGGTTGCGGCCGCACCTGCGCCAGCACCCACACCCGCACCCAGAAAGGCGAAGGGCGCAGCCACAAAGTCTGTCGCAAAGAAACCGGCGGCGAAGAAGGCATCCCCGAAGACATCCAGCGATGCGAAGAAGCCCGCCGCTGCCAAGGAAGCTGCTGCCCCGCCGACCGCTCCTGAGACAAGCACTCCTGAAGCGACAAAACCGGAAACGGCGGCGCCTGCTCTCAGGAAGAAGAAGCTCGGGATCGTCACCGGACCCAAGTCCGCCGCATCGCCGAAGCCGAAAGCTTCTGGCAAGCGTTCGAATGCCGCGAAGAAAGACGCAGCCAAGGATGAGACACCGGCATCTGCGGAATAAATGATGAGGGTGAAGTGCGATGCTGTCGCGCTTCACCCTCTTCCTGCAATTTGCCAGGGAACCTGCGCCGCATAACGGGTAGCGCATGCTGAGAATCAATTCCGATCCTCGATGATCCTCGTCAATATGGCCCGCGCGCGATCGGGCGGCAGGAACAACCTGGTCCTGAAACTCAAGACCTCCGAGAATGCCCCACAGGACTTGAGCCAGGTGCGATCCTCCGGCCGGTAATCGCGGATTTCGAGGCGGGGACTATCGTTGACCTGGACCCGAACCAGCCTGGCTGGGCCCAGGCCCGGAATCGCTACGCCGCCGGCCATGCGCGCGCCGGCAATGATCTCGTCAGGCCCTAGAATCACGCCACCGGCAAGCCCGAATGCCTGTTCGAGCCGCTCGAGGGCGCCGGGATGGATGATACGCCCGAGAATGGACATGCCGGTGCCGTCGTCGATCCGCCATACGCACACGTCATCGGCGGGTAGCCTCTTCCACACGGGCAGGAGCAGGCCCGTCGCGAGCGTGATCGTTTCGACCACAAGCTTTTCCCCAGCATCGCGGGCTTCCGCGTCCCAGAGCGCCTGGAAGCTATCACGCTCGATCTCCTCCCAGTGGCTGCCGGCAAGTGCCGCGACGTCCATTCGCGCCCGGCCACCAGGGCGTATGAGATAACAGCGTTCGATCCATTGGCCCTCGTCGTCCTGCCCCGGCCATGTCGGCACATAGAGCGCCACCCGACCCGAGCGCGTGTTGTGCAGCCACCGCACGTCGTCCGAACCGCGCAACTCGTACTGCAACGCGGCCCAACTGGTGACCGGCGGTCTTCGATGAAGTTCGAGCCGTAACAGCCTCGTTTCCGCGCCGGTCACCGGGTCGGCGCGCAGGAGCTGGTCGGACAGAACATGCACACGTTCGGCGCGGATCGTCTCGATCCCCAGATCAAGCGTCCCGGCGGCCCGCGCCGCCTCGACGCGATCCTCGACCAGTCCCAGGAATTCTTCGAAGATGCGGTTCTGCGTGGCGATGCGCAAGGCCAGGATGCGATTGAGCCAGCGGTGGATCGGCGGCAGGCGCTCCTTCAGTTCCCCGCCCTCGTCGCACAGTTCCAATCCGGTGATCTCCTGGAAATCGGCGAGCGTCACACTGCGCAGCTTGCCCTCATAAAGAAGATGGAACCACTGGACGAGCGCATCGCGCGCGAACTCGGATTCCAGACTGTCGGATGGATCGAAAAGATTCTGCGATCCGGCCTGACGCTGGCCCCGGGTCAGCGCGCCGAGCGCTTCGAGGCCCCGGATAATCGTGCTGAGGAACCGGCGCTCGCCGCGGCAATCGGTCGTGAGCGGGCGATAGACCGGCGGCGTCACCTGATTGGTGCGGTGGCTGCGACCGAAGCCCTGTACTGCCGAAAGGATGCGAAATCCCAGTTCGAGGAGAAAATGTGTCCGGCGGCAATGCGCGGTCGGGCAGTTCCGGTCCGAATGCATGGACCGGCCGGTGCTGCCTGCGAGAGAGAAGGCGGCGATCTGTTTGCTGCCATTCTGAAAGGCCTGCACCTCGAGGACATTGGCGCGGGCGCCGCGCCTCTCGATTTTCTGACGGCCCGTACTGTCGGTGACGATGCGCCGGGAACGGCCGGTGATCTCGGCGACCCGCTCCGTACCAAAATGTGCGATCAGCGCGTCGAGCGCGGTCGGAATGGCAGGCAAAGCGCACAGGTCCTCGATCAGTTCGTCGCGGGCGGCGATCGCCTGCCTGCATAGTACGGGATTACCTTGAGCGTCACTCATCGGTTCCGAGCGAACCGTGCCGTCATCGGCGCGAAAGACCCGCATCTGGCGCACCGGGAAGGCATTTTTCAGATAATCGACGAGGGTCTCCTTGGGAGAGACCTGGACATCCATCATCGCCCGTTCCTCCGGCGAGAGTTCGGACAATCGCCGGTCCATGATGGCTTCGCCGGTGCTCGCCAGCTGTACCAGCACGGCATTACCCGCCGCCAGTTCCTGCTCGATGGCCACGATCAGCGTGGGAATCTTCAGGCTCACGAGCAGGCTGGAGAAGAATCGCAACTTGGCCCCCTCGAAGGAACTGAGCGCTGACCCGCGCGCCTGGCTGTTCTGGGTCTTGCCGGATATCCTATCGACCACGCCGATCTCGGCGAGCACGTCTCGCAGGCCGCGATGGATGATCCCCCAACTGTCCGCGTAGGCATCGTAAACCGAGATCTGGTCCGGCGTGAGCGCATGTTCCAGGGGTTCATACTCGACGCCGGCGAAGCTCAAGGCGCGGGCAATGTAGAGACCCATCGCCTTGAGATCGCGGCACACGACTTCGAGCGCCGCGATGCCGCCCTCTTCCATGGCCTTCATGAACATGTCGCGCGTGGCGAAGGCCGTACCGGCTCCCCAGAGCCCGAGGCGAACGGCATAGGCGAGGCTTTCGGGCCGGGCCGCGCCGGTCGCCGACATATAGAGGATGCGGGCACGCGGCAGCGCATTTTGCAGGCGGACGCCGGCGAGCCCCTGTTCCGAGCCGTGCGCCTTCCCGAAGTCCGTCTCGGTGCCGGCGGCATGGGCCATGGCGTGGGATTCGTCGAAGACGATCACTCCGGAGAAATCCTTACCGGTCCAGTCCAGCAGCTGCTGCAGGCGCGATGCCGTATCATGGCGGCTCGAGCGCAGCGCAGCGTAGGTCAGGAAGACGATGCCACTTTCCATCGTGATCGGCGTGCCCAGCGCAAAGTTCGCGACCGGCTGAATATCGATGGCCAGCCCGCCAAGCGCTGTCCAGTCGCGGCGCGCGTCCTCAATGAGATCGGCCAGCGAAATCCAGATCGCGCGGCGATTGCCGCGGTTCCACTGATCGAGAATGATGCCTGCGGCCTCGCGCCCTTTCCCCACACCGGTTCCATCGGCAACGAAGAAGCCGGTCCGGTAGGCGCTGCCCTCCTCGTCCTCGAGCAGGCGATCAACGGCCAGATTGGCCGAGAAGCGCCCGGGAAGATCGCGTTCGTGCGCTTCGCCTGCATGGATGATGGTCTCAAGCTGCGCGTCGGAGAGCGCCTTGAAGGCACGCTTCTGGAGACGGGGGTGGTAGCGAGGCGCCGGAAGCGAGACGGATGCCATCGCGATGGATTCGACGAGTTCGTCCGGATGCGCGCAGGCGTCGTCGATCACAAGCCGAGCGGGTTGCCACAGGGAATAGATGCCGATCGCCTGTCCCGGTGCGAGCGGCGTCTCGCGTACGCTGTACGATACCGGTTCGGGCGGTTCGCGGGCGGGAATGCGGACTGGCGGCGCTATTTTTCGTGACGGCCGCGTTATCAGGGGAGCAGTCAGCGGTGGCTTGGGTTCCGGGGCGGGACAGGGCCTGGCCGTCGGTGCGGGCGCCGGGGGTGGATCGAAAGGATCAAGCCGGGAGGGAAAAGCCAGCACGATATCGAGAGCAGCTTCGATCGTGTCCGCGACATGACGCCGGGCTTCTCCTGTCCATCCCTTGTCGTAAACGAGGAGGCGCACATCGATACTGGTCCCATGCTTGGCATAGGGGGTTCCGCGGATGGTGATCTCGGCGCGCGGCGGCGCCATCTCGGCAACGGCAGTGTAGCCGAGCGAGGCGGTGCCATCCGCCGCGAAGTTCGGCGGCATGATCGCCACGCAGCGGCCGCCGGGAGCGAGGCGGGCCAGCGCGGCCCGCAGATGGCGAGCGCCGGCGTGGCGATCGACACCTCGTCCGGCACTGCGACTGAAGGGTGGATTGATCAGCACCAGCGTCGGCCTTGGAGCGCCCACGAGCAGATCGCCGATATGTTCACCGTCATGGCGAGTAACGGTTCGATCGAAGATCCGGCCGAGCAGGTCGGCCCGTTTCGGATCTAATTCATTGAGTTGCAGGCACGCACCCGCTCGCCATGCATGGACCGCGAGCATCCCCGTGCCCGCCGACGGCTCGAGCACGAGGTCATCCTGCCGGATCTGCCCGGCAAGGCCTACGAGCCAGGCGAGGCTCAGCGGCGTGCTGAACTGCTGAAATTCGATCTGTCGCTCGGAACGATAGGTCTGGGTCGGGAGCGCATGTTCGAATCTCCGCAGTGCCGTGAATATCTGCCGTGGCGATCCCTGCAGGAGCGGGCAGTCGGCGTCCTGGAGCAGCATCACCTGCGCGGCTTCGAGTGCATCGTAGGCATCGCGCATGGTCCAGGCGCCATCGGCGTCGTCGGCCCCCAACGCCTCCAGCATGAAGCGCTTGAGGGCCTGCCGTGTAATCTGCGCGCCGCGGCGCATGTGCTGGGCGATCGAGATGGCGACGCAATGCAAGGATGCTGGTGCATCCATGGTGGCGAAGGCGAGTTGGGACATATACTTGGGCACCTCGGCAGATAACGGGATCAATCATCGTTCCCTTCCCCCCCTCCGCTCCTCGGGCGCTGGTCCCGGTGCGGTTGCCAGGAATTGTGGGGAGATTTCCCGAACG
Source organism: Novosphingobium guangzhouense (assembly GCF_002896965.1). GTDB lineage: Bacteria > Pseudomonadota > Alphaproteobacteria > Sphingomonadales > Sphingomonadaceae > Novosphingobium > Novosphingobium guangzhouense. Next base: position 79,095 of record NZ_LYMM01000014.1, on the reverse strand, counting down.
ATGACGAGCGGGCGAAGGCGGGCTAGGAAGGGAAATGGCTTTCTCGTTCGACTATCTCGATGAACTCGATCAGCTGCTGCTCGCGCAGGGCGACGACTGCATGCTGCTCACCCAGCTTGACGGCTTCCTCACCGGCGTCATCGTCAGCCCGGACCTCATCGTGCCCAGCCAATGGCTGAAGACGATCTGGGCGGGCGACGACGGCGAGGGCACTCCCACCTTCGCCGATGCCGGGGGCATGCAGCATTTCATCGATCTGGTGATGCATCGCTACCATGAGATCCTCGCATCGCTGGCACAGCCCGGCACGTTCGAGCCGGTGCTGGAAATCGACACCCGGACCGACGAGACGCTGTGGGAGATGTGGATCGAGGGGTTCGGGCAGGCGATGGACATCTCGCCTGCCGGATGGCTACGGGTTCTGGCCGACGATGACGCCGGATGCCGGGCGGCGATCGAGGGCATCCGGACATTGCGCGCCTTTGCCGACGGGACGCGGAAGCTCACGCGCGCCGAGGAGGATCGCTGGGATACCGAGGCGCCCGACCTGATCCCGATCTGGGTGGAGATGCTCCATCAGTGGCGGCTCGAGAATGATCCGCACCGGCCTTACAGCATCAAACGCCAGAAGATTGGCAGAAACGATCCCTGCCCCTGTGGATCGGGGCGCAAGTACAAGAAGTGTTGTGGCCTGAACTGAGGGGACGAGGCGGGACCGGGACAGGCCCGGTCCCTGCGATCTTCACGCGGCGCGCGGCAGAGTTTCGTCGGTTGCCTTATCGGATTCGTCGGCCGACGGGACGGGCATGTCCGCATCGGCATTCGCCACTTTATCATCGGCATCGGCTTCCCCTTCGGCAGGGACAAAGCGCATCTGCTCGGGCAGCCAGGCGAGCGCCCGTTCCTGGATCTCGGGCTCGATGACCACGTCACCGCCAAACAGCCGCTCGGCCGATGCGGCAAGGTCGTGCTTCTTCGAACCGGAATAGCGCACGCGCAATTCCTCGCCGCCGATCTCCTCGAAGAGAGCCAGGATGCCGGGCCTGGTCAGCTTGTCGAAGAAGGTCAGTGCGGTGGGGCGCCACCAGGCGGCGACGTCGATGCCGAGCTTGCGGCCGAGATGGTTGAGGAAGTCGGTGCCTTCTCGGCCATCGGGAACGGCATGGAGCGTGCGCGCAATCGCCCATCCGAGCCAGGCCGCCCGCGCTTCATCGCCAAGCGCGCAGAAGGCATCGTAGCGCTCCTCAAGCCCTGAGCAGCCCGTCCAGCTACGATCGAGCGCCTCTTCCAGCCTGCGCCATTCTGCCGCAGCCGCGGTCCCGGGCTTGAAGTCGGCAAGCAGCGGTTGGGGCGCCGTGGCATATAGATCGCTCGGCAGGATGCAGGGCATATGCCGGCATTCCCGCTCGACCATGAGGAAGGTACCGAGATCGAGCGCGAATGCCGGGTCGCTGGCGACATGGACGGCCAGGAGCTCGGTCTTCATCACCGCCAGCATCTCCCGCAGGCGCTGGCTCATGGCGGGCGCGGTATCGATCGCCGCACCGGAGCCGCTGAGCCCGTCGGCAGGTTCGGCGTCTTCGTCATCGCTCTCGTCGGCACCCGTGTCGGCAACGGGTGCGAGGTAGAGCTGATGATGGATCTGCGGGGTTCCATCGGGTTTCAACACCACATAGCCGAGCGCGGAGGCTTTCTGCTCGGCGTCGAGCACGGGCTCACGCTCGGTGATCGCACCCAGTTCAGCCTGGAGGTCGGCGTAGCGCTGCGCCTCATCGCCTTCGGCCTCACAGGTTTCATCCCCCGCGCGAAGGTCGATCCCGGCGATTTCCGCTTCGATCTCCTGTTTACGCGCTTCCTGGTCCCCGGTGAGGGGCTCGACAGTTCCGCTCAGCGGTTGCAGCGCGAAGGTCGCCATGTAGGGAACGTGTTCGGCTGCGACCACCCGCACCTCGCCCAGCCCCTCACGCTGACGGATCGCCTCGGCCTGCGCGGCGAGCTTCTCTGCGGCGAGGTCGTCGAGGATATGGGTATCGATCCAGCGCTCATCGGTAGCGGTCGAAAACAGATCCTGGTCTTCGACACGCCCACCGGCGGCGATATAGGCGTCGCGCCCGACCAGCAGTGCCCTGGGATCATCGGCGCGGTAGCTGTAGGTCTTGAGTGCCCGCCGGATTTCGTTGACGTTATCGCGCGAATAGCCGGTCCGCAGCGATTCCCACACCGCCATCTGTCGGCCCGTGTCCGCGGTCGTGGCATAGGCCTTGGCGACGTCGAGCGTGATCTCGTCGCCCTCAAGTGCGGCGAAGATCGGATCGGCGAGATTGGCCAGGCGCAGGCGGCCCAGCACGAAGCGTTCCTCGATGCCGAAGCGCCGGGCGATGTCCGCGGGGCTCAGCTTTTCGACTTCGATAAGATCGCGGAAAGCGAGGCAATCTTCGGCAGGAGAAAGCGGCGCCCGTTCAAAATTCTCGACGAGGCTGATCTCGCGGCCATCGTTTGGATTGGAAAGGACCAGGACGGGCACTTCATGATCGGGCCGCAGCCGGCCCTTCTCGATCAGGCGGTGGATCGCGTCGAGGCGCCGGCCGCCGGCAGTGACACGGTAATGGCCCTTCTTTCGGGACACCGGCACGCCGACGAGGTTCTGAAGGAGGCCGTGCGCGGCGATGCTGGCTTCGAGCTCGGCATCGGCGCGCGGATCGGTCCGCTTGCGCACGTTGATGGGCGACTTGGCGAGATGGCTCGCGGGGATGAGAAGGGCTGGTTTGATCATAGGATAACTCCTGGAGCAGAGACGGCCCGCACAATCAGGCCGCGCGCCCTGCCCCCTTCCCCCCTCCCCTTTCCGGTCGCGCCTTTTTGGGTCGTGACCATGGAGTGCAGCGCGGCTAAGGACACGGGCTTCGCCATTTTCCAGGAGACACTTCATGAACAATTCCGAACTCGCAGAAGCGCTGGCGGCGGCGCTCGGCCTCACGAAAGCCGATGCACGCCAGGCCGTCGACAGCGTCTTCGATCTGATCACCGATGCCGCCGCGAAGGGCGAGGAGATATCGCTGAACGGCTTCGGCAAGTTCAAGATCAAGGATTCCCCTGCGCGCGAGGGCCGCAATCCGGCGACCGGCGAGACCATCGCGATCAAGGCGTCGAAGAAGCTGAGCTTCGCTCCGGCCAAGGCGGTGAAGGATCGCCTCAACGGCTGATGGGTTCGCTGTCCCGCGTCTCTGACGCGGGGCAGCCTCCTCTCGTAGGCATCTCGTCAGGCCGCCCGCAGGCGGGTGGCGAGCACATCGGCCCAGTCATTAAGACCGGCAGGCGGCCAGGCGCTGCGGATCTCCAGGCCGGGCCGGGCATAGGCTTCCAGAGCGCGCTGGTGCGCGGACCAGCCGGCCGCATCCCTGTCGAACAGGAGCACGAGCCGTTCGAGACTGTCGGGCAGGAGGATATGCGCGGCGCGCTCGGTGCCCAGTGTGGCCCAGACTGGAAGCCGGTGCAGCCGCATGGCGGCAAGCGCGGTCTCGATCCCTTCGGCGAGACCCAGGATGTCGTTTGCGGGCGCAAGCTGCACCGCGCCGCGACCCGGACGTCCCAGCATCATGCGAGGATTGGTCAGGTCCTTTGCCAGACCCAATGATAGCGGATCGAGGAAGGACCGATGGACTGCGACGATCCGGTGCCTCTCGCGCACCGCAGCGATCAGCGCCGGGCGGAATACCACGTCGCGACCGCGTCCGAGTGGCGCGCGCGCGTTATAGCGCAGGTCATGCCACGGCGGCTGGAGCAGGCGCCCGGACAGGTAGGTCTCGGCAGGCGTCCCGATGAGTGGAGCAGATGCATCCCAGAGGCGCAAGGCTGGCCCCGGTCGCGTAGCGGTCTGGTTCGAGCGCGATAATGGAACATCGGGAGCCGGGCGGGGAAGAGGCAGATGCAGGCGGCGTATCGCATGGAGAACGGCGATCGTGTCACAGCCCGCAAAGCATTTGAACAGCAGGGCGCGGCGGCCGACGCGGATGGACAGGCTCGGATCGTGATCGTCATGGGCAGGACACAGGCAGAGCCCCTGCCCGGTCGTCCATCTGCCGCTCAGCCGCCGGCACAGCCGTTCACCCTCGATCTCGAGGTCAGGTGCTGGGGCCACGATGCTCGCTTCCTGCATGGGCGGGGGATATGCGGATGTCGGCAACGGGCGACATCCAGTGGGAGCTTCGCACGACGATACCTCGTTTCGTTCGCCATTCGCCCTCCCCCTCCCTTTCGCCGCATCCCGCTCGCGCCCGACTCGGATTGGCGTCGGGGTGAAAAAGCGAGTCGTCGCCGGTAAGAACCGGGTTAATAGATTTTAACCGTCTACCGTTGCCTTAAGGCTACATATCGTTGATTCCCTTGACCAATCGCCTGTTTGACCTGTCACCAGGCGGATCGGAGAGGTATAGTCTGAAGCGGCATGTGATCGAATTCGACACCGTTACCGGCAAGCATAGCCGGAAGATCGGATACGACGCGCAGCAGGAAAGGTGCGACTTCATATTGCCCGAGGAGGGCGACGGGAAATGCCCTTGGTTACAGACCATTCGGACAAGATGAAGCTTCTCAGCCGGCGGCATGGCGACTGTCTGCGCGAGGCGGCAAAGAGCTATTCCGCCAAGGAAATCGGCCTGATTTTGGGTCTGTCGCCCAGCACCGTGAACAATCTCATATTCGAGGCGCGCCAGATATTGGGCGGGGTTTCCCGCAGGGTCGCAGCGCAGATGTTCGTGGCCTGGGAGGCACAAAATGCCCCATCAGAATTCCAACATTTTTTGCCCCCTCATTTATTGCCCCTAGGCGAGAACCGCGATTCCTGCCCTGATGTGCGTGTTGACGAACCTACGGACACACAGACGCAGGTAGCACAGGCAGTCGACAGCTTCGCGGAAGAACAACGGCCTTTGGCCAATGGAAACCGCGCTCGCTCGTTACGCGCCCTGCGTGATCTGGCTCCCGTCCGTACAGCAGGGAGGCAAGACAATGACCTGACCGGATCTTATACGCTGATCATCTTTGTGGTCCTGATGGCAGCGCTGCTCGTCATCATAGGTTCCGCAGTGTCGCTGCTCTCGGCGCTCAACACTCTCGTGAGCCAGTAGGGCAGCATCTCTCCCAAAACCCCTATTCTTGAACCTGTCCGTGAGGATGGGAAGGAGCAAACATGCGCGCTCAACGCCAAACCATCGCCCGAAACGTCGCTGAACGTCTCTTCGCCGCTGAAGCGGCCCTCGATATTGCCGCCGCCCGGATTGCCGAACTGAATGCGGCGCTTCCCCTGGCTCGCCTGGACGCCCGTCTCTCGGCGGCCATCGGCCAGGAAGCCTTTGCCAGTTCCGCCTCGGCCGTGGTGCTCGTGGCCGAAACGCGCGAACGGATCGTCGCGACCCACGCCAATCTCAAACAGGCCAGTGACGATATGGGCCTGACCGAGGTGAGCTACGGTGACCTGCTCAAGGTCAGGGGCGCTATCTCGGAGCCCGCCGGCCAGCACCTGCGGGCGGTTTGATCGCCCGCGTCTCGTGATTGACGAGCTTTCACAAATCATGTTGCCATGGGTCATGACGAGACAAATCCTGTTCTCCGCTCTGCTGGTCGTCAGCAGCGGCTATGCGTTCGTGAAAGGGGGCCGTCCCGAACAGATCGGGGCGGCGACCCTGCTTGGAGGCGCCGGTCTCAGCGTTCTGGCTGCATCGCCCGCCATTCACCGCTTTGAGCACGTCGAGACAGGTATTCTTCTGACCGACCTGGCTATCCTGGGAGTATTCCTATGGCTATCCCTTCGGAGCAATCGCTTCTGGCCGATGTGGGTCGCAGCCATGCTGGCGGACGAGGTCATCCTCCATGTCATGCTGCAGACTGTGCCGAATGTCGTGCCGCGCGCTTACATGCATGCGATAGCGGTATGGAGCTGGCTGGCGCAGATCGTCCTGATCGCCGCGACATGGCGTCATCAGGACCGGCTGAAGCGCCGGGGTGCCGACGCGCCCTGGAAGAGCTGATCGGGCTCACCCGGCCCGACCGGGCCCGCGAACTAGCCGATCGTCTCTTCACCCGGTTCGGGTCACTGGGTGGGGCGCTGGCGGCCTGTCCGGCTGAGCGGATCGAGCTGCTCGACCACGCCATGGATGTCGAGCGAACATTCCGCTGCTTCCAGCGCGTCGTGGAGCAGGTGCTGCGGGCACCTTTGGCCGAGCGACCGATATTGTCGAGTGATCGGACCGTCCACGCCTATCTGCGCGGCAAAATAGCCTATGAGCGGGCGGAGCATTTTTGTGTGCTGTTCCTCAACGCGGACAACGAACTGATCGCCGACGAGATCATGGGCGTCGGGTCGGTTTCCGCTGTCCGTGTCTGGCCACGTGAGATCCTCAAGCGGTGCCTTGAACTCGATGCCACCGCCATCCTTCTCGCGCATAATCACCCGTCAGGGTCGCCCGTACCGTCACGGGCGGATCGGGATCTCACGGAGACTATCGCGAACGCCGCGCGGTGCTTCGGTATCGTCGTGCACGATCATCTCGTCGTAGCCCGCCGCGGGATCCTGAGCTTTCGCGAGGTGGGGTGGCTGAAATGATGCTCATCTCTCCAATCCACTGCGCACGCTACGGCCCCGGGGGTAGACAATCCACAATCGCGGGCTTCACAGCTCGATACGCTGGTCCGGCGGATTGGCTGAGCCCTGGTCCAGAACCCGGAAAGCAGATGGACATATCAATGCACGTCCGCCTCGAAGTGTTCGACAATGCGAAGAAGCGCCTCCCGGACATCTTCGGCGTCGACGCCGAGTGTCTCCGCGATGACCGTGACAGGCTGTTTCTGGCGGAAAAAGAGGTCGACGGCCTCGGCCACATAGGGCGGCTCTTCGCGCAGTATCGCTTCAAGCTTGCGGGTATGACGCGCAAGCTGTCGTTCACGTTGCCAACGTTCATGTGCACCACGCGCTCGAAGAAGAAGTTCGCGAAACGCAGTCAGGACTTTTTGTGTGGGCACGGCAGGTTCCACGCTGAAAAGGAAGAAAACTACAGATCATCTGCCTTCCTTCTCCCACTCCACTTCGCGAGACGCCGAAAATATGACGCTCACTCTCGAACACAACGCCAAACATGGCGCGACCAATGGATGCGTTGAAAGGAAATTTCCGAAGATGAATTAAGGAGACATACGATGTTCGACAGGGACGACTACAAGCAGGTAGTCAGTATTCTGGGGGAGACGTCAGACGATAACCGGGTCTATGAGGCCCTTGAACGCCTGACATTCGTTTTGGGATTCGATCGGTTCGCGATCAGCCATCATGTCGATCTGCTGCACCCGCCGGTCGGCGCTTATGGTCTCACCAATTACGACAACGACTGGCTGAATGAGATCATAAGCGGGCAGTATTTCCTCGATGACCCGGTCCAGATCTCGTGCGACGGGCGAAACACCGGCTTCCTCTGGCCCAACCCCCGGATGCTGGAAACGCTCACGCCGCGTCAGCGCTACATCTTCGAACAGGGTGCGAAGCGGAACCTGTGCGGCGGTTACACGGTACCGATGCACCTCCCCGGCGAATATGCTGGAAGCTGCACTTTCGCCACATCGCGGCTCGAGACAGTGCCATCCGAGTCGATGCCTGCCGCCTTCTTCGCGGTGTCCTTTGCCTTTGAAGCGATGCGGCGCGTCGTAAGGCTCCGGGCAGGTCTTGAACTCCCCGCGCCGCCCAAGCTCAAACCTCGAGAGCGAGAAGTGTTGATCCTGCTCGGGCGCGGCAAGACCTATGGCGAGATCGCCGACATCCTGCACCTCTCGGAACATACGACGCATGAATATGCCAAGCGGATCATGCGGGCCTATGGGAATATCCAGCGCAACAACCTCATCGCGCGCGCCCTGTTCGACGGCATCGTCACGTATCCCGAGTTGCTCTCGATGCACTGATCAAGTCCCAGTTCCGGGTACAGACTCGCGGTGTCCCTCACACCGATGATGCTCCCTGCCGATTCCGGCCAGACAGGGAGCATCACCATGATCCGGATTTTCGAAGGACACGAACCGCCGGGCGCCAACCCGGTTCTCGACGCCATGCATCATGCGCGCAAGCGGGTGTTCGTGGACCTGCTAGGCTGGGACGTCCCGGTGGTCGCCGAAGCGTTCGAAATCGACCAGTTCGATGACGACCATGCAATCTACATCGTCGCCAGCGACGACAGCGGCGCCGATGAGGGATCCATCCGCTTGTTGCCCACCAACCGTCCGCATGTGCTGGGGACGATCTTCCCTTCGCTATGCGACGCAAGCGTGCCCGTTGGCCCGCAAATCTTCGAACTGAGCCGGCTATGCCTTTCGCGCGGCCTGCGGGCCGCCAGGAGGCTGGAAGTCCGCAATGCGCTCGCAACAGCCGTGGTTCAGTTCGCCCTCCAGCGCGGCATCGCCGGTTATAGCTGCGTTGCCGATTCCAGCTGGCTTAGCCAGATCCTCTCGCTGGGCTGGACGGTTCGGCCACTGGGCATACCGCAGATGATCGCGGGTCTGCCGACTGGCGCCCTCCTCATCGAAATCGATGCCGACACGCCTGACAAGCTGCGGGCGGCCGGAACCTACGTTCCGATGCGCATCCTTCCCACCGCCGCGATCGATCGCGAAGCCGCCTGAAGGGAGATAGTCATGACCCTCATTGCTATCGACAGCCTGCAGCAGGACATCGAGCACTATGGCGATCAGCTCGACCGGGACGGCTACTGCATCGTCCGCGGTGCAGCGCCTCGGCTTCTGGTCGAAAAGCTGGGCGATGATCTGCGTGCCGGTTTCGAAACCACACCGCTCTCGCAGGGGCCCTTCTACGGCGAGACGACGCGGCGATTTCATGGGCTTCTGCACCGTTCGCCGCGCACTGCCGGTTTCGTTCTCGATCCCCTGATCCATGGCGTTGCCGAGCGAATTCTCCGGCCCTGGTGCGATACGATCCAGCTCAACCTCACCCAGGCGATCGAGATCGAACCGGGCGGTCTCGCCCAGCCGCCACACCGGGACCAGGACATGTGGCCCATCCATGCGCCCGGCGTCGAATATCTTCTCAACGTCATGTGGCCGTTTTCCGCTTACACGGCCGAGAATGGCGCAACGCTGGTATGGCCTGGCAGTCACCGGCGCCAGGACGAAATATTCATCGGCATGGAGGAGGCGGTTCCTGCAGAAATGGAGCCGGGTGATGCCCTGATGTTCCTCGGATCCACCCTTCATGCAGGCGGAGCGAACGTGACCGCGACGCCGCGGCGCGGGATGATCATCAGTTACAGTCTCGGATGGCTCAAGCCTTACGAGCTGCCGTGGCTTGCCTATCCGCCACATGTCGCCCGGACACTGCCACGCGATGTGATGGGCCTTGCCGGCTACCGCGCCCATCGGCCCAACCTTGGCACTTACGAGGGGCGCTGCCCCTCGCTGCTGCTGGATGAAGCGCAGAACGGTCCGGTCGGCGCAATCGACATGCTTCGCCCGGATCAGGAGGCGCTGATCGCCGACTATCGGTCGGGGCTCCTGCCGGTCGCTCCCGTCCCGCTTCGGACCAGGGCTGGGTAAGCGCCATGGATCAGCGACAGCGCATCTGCGAAGCGCTCAAGCAGCAGCACCGCCTCGCTGAGCTCAAGCTCGGGCTCGAAAGGCGGCAATGGCCCGAATGGCTCATGGTGATCGATCTCTATCGCGCGAGGGAGCAGGGAATGAGAGAGGGATTCAAGGCACTCGCCGCGACATCCGGGCTCTCAACCGCGACGGCCTTCCGCCGCACGGTGGAGATGATCGATGCGGGCATGTTGGACCGTAAGGCCGATCCAGAGGACCGGAGGCGAAGCCTTGTTTCGCTATCGGACAGGACCCGATGCCGGATGGATCACATTATGGATGAGTTGGGAGATATTTTGAAAAACTGACGAGCTACCCGACACCGCATTCACGCCAGGATCAGTGAGAGCTCCACTGATTATCGTGTGTTCTCCTGACATTCATCTCCTACCGTTCTGCACTGCCATATACCGACGCACATCGTATGCTGAGGTCCGCTGCGCATGAACGGGCGAACGGTGATCCCCGCTCACGGATAGATCGCCAACGGCGAGCCGGATGCGCGCTCGATCCCTGCACAGGGCGTTGTTGATTGCACCTGGTGTCAATTCCCTCTTGCCACTCAACGGCTTCCATGTGCAAATGAGGTTGCTCTCGTAAAAACCGGGAGTGGGGCGTGGAAACCCCAACTTAGAGGAACTCGGTCGGATTTTTACGGCCGGGTGGCATGTGCGTATGTCCAGCCGGCAACGGTAAAGGCGCATGCGCCTGTCTCTAAGCAGGTTTCCAACATCCGGCTTCGGCCGTCGCCCCGAGTGGACATAGGTGCGACGCATGGAGCCAAGACGACAAACGGGAAAAAACAGCGGCGCGAGCGCCGCGCTGGCGACGTCCCCTTATTCGACCGGGAATCCGCGCGGCCTCCCGAACCGAAATGTCCGTCATGGCCGGTGAAGGTCATGCCACCACCGATGCGGGTCAGGAATTCGAAGATCGCGGCGATGATGTGATCGTTCGGCTGTACCGCGAGGAGACTCGGTGGCTCGTCCGCTATTTCCACCGCAACTCGGTACCCCATGCAGAAGCTGACGAGCTCGCTCAGGAAACCTTCTTCCGTTTCCTCCGGAGCGGCACGGCAAAAATGCTGACGACACCGCAGGCCTATCTACGCCGGATCGCCACGAACTTGCTGCGCGACCGGGCCGATCTCTCGTCAACGCGCGTCGATAATCTGAAAAGCCCCTTGTCGGATGCTGAAGATCTCCCGACCCCGTTCGACCCGCTCCGCATCCTCACAGCGCGTGACGACATCGCCTTTTGCGAGCAATTGCTGGAAGCACTGGACCCCTTCGACCGCGAACTATTTCTGCTAAACCGTGTGGAAGGATATAGCTTTCGCGAAATCGGTCGGCTTAAGGGACTGAATGAGTGGGCGGTGAAGAGGAAGATATTCAAGGTGCTGGACCATCTGCTGGACAGGATGGAAAGCCGATGACCGACGAAGAGCCGGGCTCGCTCACTGTCAAGCAACAGGCACGGCGCTGGGCGATGGAGGTTCACACGGATCCCGCGCTGCGCTCCGCCGCAATGCATTGGTGCGCTCAGTCGCCCGAACATCAGGCGGAATTCGACATTGCCTATGCCGCGATCTCGAACGTCGTTGATCCCGCATCCGTGAACGTTCACGAGCGCCACAACAGCAGTCCACGAGAGAGCCGCCCACGCGTGCCCTGGGCAAAGTTGGCGATCGCAGCTTCGCTGGCCGCCATCCTGCTTTTGGGAGCGCATTTCGTGCTGGGGCAGAATGTGCGTTCGCCCTCCACTCTGCCACCAATTGCCTCGTCAGGCGCGAAAACCGAGGATGCGCCACAGATCTTTACCACCCGGAAAGGCGAGGTGAGGACTATTACGCTTGCCGACGGGTCGGTCGTAACGCTCGATACCGATAGCCGCTTGCTTGTCTGGTTGCATGAAGAGCGCCGGGACGTCACGCTTGATCATGGCCGCGCCATCTTCGCTGTTGCTCATGACGCTTCGCGCCCTTTCACCGTCACCGCTGATGGCGGCACGACCACAGCGCTCGGTACGCGGTTCGGTGTGGAACGACGCGCGCATTGCCAGATGAATGTGGTATTGTACGAAGGGCGCGTCGCAGTCACTCCACCGTGCGAGACACGCAAGCCATCGGTGCCGGCAGCGAAGAGCTACCTTCAACCAGGCGAACGGATACGCTACTCTGGCACACCCACGGTATCCGGCAATGCTGTCACCGAACCGGCGCCGGCCAACGACGAGCAATGGACAATCGGCGTGAAGAGCTATGACGATGAGGCCGTTAGTGTGATCCTCGCCGAGGTGAACCTCTATTCCGACGTCAAGCTGGTGGCAGCTTCTCCAGAAGTTGCCGCGATGCGGGTGAGTGCGGAGCTGCATATCCGCAACCCCGAAAGTGTGGCGAAACATCTTGCCCGCGCGCTCGGCCTTACCGTTGAGAACCAAGGGTCGGACAGGCTCGTACTGACAAAATAAACGGCGGAATGCTCGCCGCTGAATTTCTCCCGTCAAGCTTTGTATGCGCGTCACGCAACGCGCCATCCAGGCAATGGGGGATGAAATGCGAGTGGTTCGTAACGGCTTTTTCGTCGGTGTTTGCGCCTGCGCGTTGATCGGCGCCACACCTGCACTGGCGCAAGCCGACAAGGTATTGACTTTCAACCTACCGGCTCAGTCCCTTACGGACGCGCTACGAGCAATCGCACGGCAAAGCGGCCTGGAGTTCTCAGCTCCGGCTGATCCCCTGCGCGGTAAAACTTCAAAACCCCTCAAGGGTCACTTCTTACCTGCGGAAGCTGCCAAGCGATTGCTGAAAGGCACCGGTCTGATTGCCGAAGTTGTTGAAGGCGCATTGATCGTGAGGGCTGTCGAAGCGTCGACCGGCGCGAGAACTGCGGGAAACGGCGATGACATCATTGTCACAGGATCACGCATCCAATCTGCGGAAACATCTTCCTCAACAATCAGACTTAGCGCGGATTCCATTCAATTGGCTGGCCAAGCGGATCTTGGAGAGGCGCTGCGCGCCCTTCCTCAAAATTTTGGCAGCGGACAGAACCCGGGTGTATTAAGAGGGGTCACGAGCCGAGGCGGGATCAACGCCACCTCGGGCTCGTCGCCGAATCTCCGAGGTCTTGGCGGGGATGCGACACTCACACTGCTTAACGGCCATCGTCTTTCGTATGGGTCTACTGTGCAAGCGGTAGATACAGATGCTATCCCGCTGGCTGCCATAAACCGGATTGACGTTGTTCCCGATGGAGCCTCAGCAATTTACGGGTCCGATGCTGTCGGCGGCGTCATTAATGTAATCCTCAAGCGTGATTATGATGGCGCTTCATTGTCGGCGCGATTAGGCAGCGCAACTTCGGGTGGCGATTTTCAGCAACAGTACAGCCTGGTTGCGGGAAAAAAGTGGCAACGCGGCGGCATTTTGGCAGCGGTCAGTCACGATTACAATTCCGCAATTTATAGCGATCAGCGCGCCTATACCAAATACATGCCAGGCAACAACACGTTATATCCGAAGATAATTCAGACGAATGCAGTGTTTTCAGGCCAGCAATCTATCTCGGATTCCGCAGAGTTCGTAGTCGACGCTACCTATAGCCACAGGAAATCTTTCCAGACAATGGGCCTCGTCTCCGGCTATGTCTACGAAAATCGCCCGAGAACGACGTCATACTCGATTTCCCCGTCTGTCAATATCGCGATAGCGCCTGAGTGGCGCTTTAATCTCATGGGGACATACGGACAGAGCGACACCAAGTTTGACCAGATTGGACTTTATAATAGCACCCAGACCAGCCACATCACAGGATGTTATTGCAATAAACTGGCCAATGTAGAGACGTTTACCTCCGGAAAAATATTTGGACTACTGTCAAACCCCGTCGACCTCGTTTTCGGGGCCGGATATCGATATAATCATCTTACGTCGGTTCGGTATTCAGCCACAAGAGCCGACTCCCGGGGATCAGCCGAGAGTTACTACGGATTTTCCGAACTTTCATTGCCTTTTGTTGAACCTGGTCAAGGGAGCAACCTTATCTACCGCCTGTCGGCGAACGCTGCCGTGAGATACGAACGCTATCCAGGAATTGGTGCAGTTGCCGTGCCAAAATTTGGCTTCTTGTACGGAATTTCGCCATCTATCGACGTGAAAGGGACTTGGGGGAAATCTTTCAAGGTTCCCTCACTCAACGAGTTGCGCTCGGCTACCTACGCTCAATTGTATCCGGCAGCGACTTTCGGGGGACAGCGCTTCCCGACCGGCTCGACCTTGCTCATCGCCTCTGGAGGTAATCCGGACCTCAAACCTGAGAAGGCAACTTCGTGGTCTGCCTCGCTGGTGTTCCATCCTGAATTTATCAGCAACCTGGATATCCATGCGACGTATTTCAACGTCAAATATAAGGATCGAGTCGTCCAACCTCTAGCTGGAACGGCGGTTTATCAGGCACTATCGAATGCCGTGTACGCCCAATACGTCACGTATAGCCCCAGCGAGGAGCTTATCGATCAAACAGTGTCGGATGCCGACTTATACTATAATTATGCGGGGACAGACGGACTTAATAACGTCGTCGCCATTCTAAACAACAGTTACATGAATGCTGCCAGACAGAAAATTGACGGCATAGATCTGACGGTCGATTACAAAATTTCGACCGGTGATGTCTCCTCTCTCCTACTTAACGCCAACGGCGCCTGGTTGTGGTCAAAGCAAAAGTTGTCATCAACCAGCGCATATGTCGACATGGCTGGCATCATCTTCAATCCGCCGCGCTTCAAAACACGCGCAAGCATCGGCTGGACGGATGGAAGCCTCACGTCGATGTTCTATGTTAATCACGTCAGCAGGCTGGAAGATACCCGTTCGACCACCGTAGCGAAGGTCGCGTCGCAGACGACGTTCGACACCTCTATCCGATACAAATTTCCGGAACAGTCCGGCGTCCTCTCCCAGACAAGTCTGCTGTTCAATATCCAAAACCTACTCAATCAACGTCCACCTTATGCCGCACCGACGAGCAATAGCCTCGACTATGTGAGTTACGATTCGACCAATTTCTCGCCGATCGGACGCTTCATTAGCCTGACGGTGTCCAAAGATTGGTGAAAATAAGGGGGCATCGAACCGCCCCTCTTTGCGAGTTTCTCGACATGAAGCTTTTCCGTCTGGCGGGCTATGCCGGCTGCGCGCTACTGGTGCTCCCGTTTCCTGTTAGTGCCAAATCACAAGGTACAGCCTGTCAATTACCACACACCGCCGTTGAACCTGCGGCAAGAAAGCAGTCAGTTACACCGGATGACCTTCTGCGCCTCAGGGATTTTGGGGGGCTTGGTGTCGCCATCGCCTCTCAGCCTTTCAAACTTGCGCCAGATGGCAACCTACTGGCACTTCAAATTCGCCAGGCCGATCCTATCGCCAACAGCTATTGCACGGCGGTCGTTCTCGTCCCCACGGATGCACGCCGAAAACCGTTCGTAATCGATTCCGGTGGAGAGATCGTTGCCACCTATAGCACGGCGTATGGAGCGGCGGAGGTCCCCCAGGGCCTGCCGAAAAGCCCGCTATTCCGATGGTCGCCCGATGGTCAATCACTGGCCTATACGAAGTCGTTCCCCGATCATTCGGAACTATGGCGATTCGACCTGCAGGACCGTTCCATCAGGCGGCTCATGACAACGCCGGTCGATATTGAGGCTCTTGCCTGGTCATCTGATGGTTCAGCACTTCTTTATTCCAGTCGTCCCGGCCGGATCGAAGCCTTGGAGAAGATCAAGGACGAGGGGCGGACCGGGTATCTGTACGACGAGCGATTTCGCCCCTTATACAGCGACCGTCCACTTGTAGCCGCAGACGTTCCGCTCGTGGAGCGCGCCGTAGATTCAGCGCATGGCAAAGCGATCCCATTTCCGTCCGATGAAGGACAACGGCTTGCTCCGACAACAGAATGGCCCGAAAAGGCTGTTGCCTACGCATCTTATCGTGAGAATGTTGCTTGGTCGGCACCGTCGGCGAATGCCCATGGTAGTAAACCGACACTGAATGTTCGCATGAATGGGCGGGCGATCGGCTGCGACAATGCTGTATGCACGAATGTCCATGGCGTTTGGTGGTCGGGCAACGGTCGGACATTGGTTTTCGAGCGCCGCGCGGGCGTGGCCGATAGTCGTACCGAATTTTATACGTGGAAAGCCGGCGACACATCTCCGCGCGCCCTGCTCAGTACAGCCGATGCGATTTTCGGCTGCGAACTGACTGGCAACAATCTCTTCTGCGCGGAAGAGACGGCCACCAAGCCTCGGTCCGTGATCGCAATCTCAATTGGCGATGGGAGGCGCCACCGAATATTCGATCCCAATCCGGAATTCTCTACACGCCTTTTAGGAAATATTCAGCGTCTGGAATGGTCGAACGCCTTTGGGATCAGCACCTTCGGAGATCTCGTACTGCCGCCGGGTTTTCGACATGATCACCGGCTTCCGCTGGTAATCGTGCAATATGAATCTAGGGGCTTTCTGCGCGGAGGAACCGGGGATGAATATCCTATTCAAGCACTTGCTGCACGCGGTTTCGCCGTATTGAGCTTTAATCGCCCCCCATGGTTCGCGCTGACCGGCGCACCGCGTACCGGGACGGAGTTCGACCAGTATAACAACAAGGGGTTCGCCGATCGCAGGAGTAACCTTTCTTCCATCGAAACGGTCATCCACAGACTAGTTGATGCCGGGATAGTTGATCCCGAACGGGTCGCGATCACGGGACTGAGCGACGGCGCGGTTACCGCCACGTTCGCACTGGCAAATTCTTCCCTGTTTTCCGCAGCCATTCTAAGTACATGTTGCGAGGGGCCATTCGGATTTGAAATCGCAGGCGTGGCTCTCGATGATCACTACATCAAGGGCGGCTATCCCTCCACTCGGCGCGAAGATCGGGAATTCTGGGAACTCGATTCGTTGTCTGATGCGCCTCGTGCGAAGGCGGTCCCCCTCCTCATTCAAGCGTCATCTGCGGAGTACAGGATGGCCTTAGGTACATATCGCGAATTGCGTCATCAGGGTTGGCCAATCGAGATGTACGTTTATCCTGACGAAGGGCACATCAAAATATGGCCCGCGCATCGATTGACCATCTATCAAAGGAATATAGAATGGCTCACTCGGAAAATCGGCCTTCCTGAATAGCGAGCAATCTGCAATCAGTGCCAGTTTCGGCACCACATTTCGGTCTCGTGGATATACAGAACAGTGAATATCCTATTTGAATCGGCGCCTTGTGCCCCAACTTCGCCGACTGCGCTAATGTCGAGTAAGCCATGCTGCGCTAGAAGCCCTTCTTTAAGGTCATCGTAAATCCGGTCCCAATTGTTGTGCAGAATCTCAGCCAATAGCCCAGTGAATGCACCTTTTCCTCTTCGGTCAAGGATCGACGCCGGAAGATATGCGCGCAACGCGGCCCGTGCGAGCGCCCTGTCTCGTCCCCCTGACACCCAATACCAGGTAGGAAACGACAAGCATTGTTCGACTATCGGCTGAGATAGAAGCGGACAGATTGTCGGCAAGTCGCCTTCAATGTTGAGATGGTCGGTCAAGGCCGTGGCGCGAGCAATATTCCGGACAAGTTGCCACTCGCCAGGCATGACGTTTCGACAGCGAACTAGCCAAGGATGCGGTTCCTCGTTGATAGTCGCCTTGACTTTCGGGGTCAGCAAATCGGGCCGCACACTCCACGCTTCGGGAGTTGAAGTAGGTTTCAGTCCACGTAGCGCCTGGCCCAATACTGCAGGCATAGAGGCTCCAGTGACATGACAAACATCAAGGGCGGTCGAAATCAGGTCTCTTCCAAGTCCGTTCCTTCGATATCGATCCGCCAACGGATAGGCAGAGTGCAATTTTCCAAAGACATTGTCTCCACCGCCTCCGCTGAAATGAGCGCTGGCTCCGACCTTGGTCGCATAGCCGGCGGAGATCTCATCAAAGACCTGTGTGAATGCCCGTGCAGATGGCCGCGGGCGCCCGGATGACAGATTCTTTTGGACCGTGACAGCGTCTGACTGGCATAAGGCGATACTCATCTCGCAGCCCAGATGCCCAGCAAGCATCGCGGCATACCGCCTTTCATCGCCGACAGGTGATCTCGTGTAGAGGTGCAGGAGTTCCGTCGATCCGAATTTGTTTGCGAGGACAGCTACGGCCGAAGAGTCGAAACCGCCTGATACGGACACCAGCGGGTGGGCGTATCGATCGCACCACGTCTTCAGTGTTTGGATCATGGTGGCTTCGAGCAGTTCGGCAGCCTCCTCGAAAGTACATAGTCGGTTTCGCCCAATAAAATTGCCCGGATTCCATATCTGTTCACGGCAAGAGCGGTCACCATCTATGACGACCATCTCGCCGGGAGCGACTTCGAAGATGCCTTTCAGACATGTTTGATGGCGTCTCAGATTTGGCATTATGAGCGAATTTGCGATCTCGTCCCAATCAATGCGGTGCTGCCTGAGCCCGATGACATCAAGTGAGCGAACATCGGTGCCGATGGCCACGGTTTCGCCGATGAAGCTATAATAACAGGGGACCATCCCGGAAGGATCACGATAGATGGTAACTGCACCTGTCAAATGGTTCCGCGCTATGAAAATGAAGCGACCCCAATGTGTTTCCGCCACTGAGCGTACAGTCTGGATCGGATCTTCATTAACGTCACCTCGCTCGCTTAGGGACGGGAAGCAGTCGCCTATCACCAGACATTGATCTTGGCGAAGCCATTGAACCAATAAATCTCCGCTCGCGGAGATCTCCCACGTGTCAACTACCTGCTCATTTTTCGAGTTCGGATTCTCGTAGGCGCCTCTACGCAGAACGACTGAAAACGCCGTGTTCATGCGACAGCCAATATTGGGCAGAAAGCCTGCACATTTTCAATGTCCTGCCCAAGGACGACGTCGTCCTGTTGCACCCAGCAGTGCGCTTGAAATGGAAGGCGACGAACGCCAAACGTGATCTGGACGGGATAGCCGCTCGCCGCAAGCAGGCTAAACAAAGCCAGCGCGTCCGGCAAGCAGCGATCTTTCCTTCGAAACAGAAGTGTCGCGAAGCCAAATGCTGTAAGAAGAGCATCTTTATTGCCATTTTTTATGCGCAATAGGGGGTGGTTCGACAGAGATCGTGCCAAGGCGATCGAGTTCTTGAGGGATTTCCTCCTGGCGAAGCCATGGAACACGGCGAGCAATGATATCGCACGGACCCAATGGACTATGAATTTAGAGGTCGCGCCCTTGGAGACGTCTGGCACCGTGATCGCCCGTGAAGGAGTGATCAGCTTCCTCGATGGCTGTGCGGCACAGTTTTTTGGAATGGCCTCGAACAGGCCCGTTTGTAGCAGTAACAAAGCGAGATGTGGCTCGACACCCTCGCCTGAAGCGCAAATGCGCCGAAACGCCGCCTCCAAGTCGGGCGTAATCGAAACATAGCGATCGCGCATCACATCAAGAAAGATGAAGCTTCTGTCGAGCTCGCAATAGCCGACATCAGCCCTGAGGCGAACGATGGTCATCCTCTCACCTAACGAGAATGTCTGTCCCGGTGCAGCAGACCGGGACAGACAGTTGATTTCAGCCCTCAAGGATTCCCGGATTGGGCTGCTGGTCGGGATTGTCGGCACCCGAGCCGCCGAAGCCGTTCGTCACCTCGCTGGCGACACCCAACTCGACCACACGGTCATCGGTGGTTTCATATTCGCGTTCCATACTTACCTCCTTCTATTCGCCACATTGTTCGTGGCGACAGAAAGGCTATTCCTGAACCCTAATATATTCAGCCCCTTTTGCTTTCATGGTGAAACTAATAAAAATACCAGATTGTGAATTAATCTTTCACACGCATCGGTTGTCATTTTATGGCGCAATTTCAGCTTCGTAACCGCGATTTCAACGCTTCAGAAAACATATTGGCGGCCCGGATTCGGCGACGGTGATAGTTCCAGAGAGCCTCCAGAAGCCTGCTTCCGGGTTCAAATCTTGCCAATACATTGGCAGAGACAAGCTCGTCGCCGCAGTCCGACCAGCGTTCCGTTTCGACGAATCGGATGGTGCGCAGGCGTTCACCTGTGTTGATGACAGCGGCCACGAGCTCGTTGGAAGAGGACCTTTTCGCCAGCGTGAGAAACATACGCTCCGCGGTCGCGACGATGCGATCAGGAGTGCTGTAATCGGTCAGCCATCCCTCGGGCGCCACCGGTTCCCGAAGCGCCTTTGGTCCGATCGCCTTGATGGCCATGCGCATGAGATGACCATGCCATGTGTAGCAATCTCTGAGCGCATCGGCACTCCAGCTGGGCACTCTAAATCCCCGATGCGGGCCCGTCTGCAGGAGCCCCTCACCATAAAGACGATGCAAGCCGTCGCGGACCGGTGAGCCGCCGGCCCCGATATCCTCGGCGATAGCCGCAATCGACAGCTCCGTGTCGGACGCATAGCGCCCAGAGAGCACGGCTTCCTTAAGGTCCGCATAGACTTTCTCACCCTGGCGCGTTCCCGGCGACATCATCGTTTAGTCGTCGGGCGTGTGGTCGGCATCGCGTGCGAAGAGCTGGTGCGAGAGCGTGTCGAGGTTATGCCGGGCAATGGCATCTATGCAGACGGTTTCGAGCTTCGAGAGATCTCCTTCGAGTAGGCCGCGGGGAAAGACCCGCTGATGTTCCATGAACAGCAGCGGAATGACGAGATGCCCGGTGGAAAGTCCGAGGGCATGCGCGCAGCGGAAGTGATCGTCGAGCCGCGACTTGGGGTTGCCGGCCTCGATCTCGCGCAGCCAGCGCGCGCCGATGCCGACGCGGGCCGCGAAGTCTTCCTGCGTAATCTTTTCGGTACGCCGTTGCATTTCTATCCGTCTCCCCGACATCAGCTTGATCGTCGCAAGCACCGAGGGATCGCGTGCAGTGGGCATCGCCTGAAGCGGCATGACAAGATCTCCCTGCCAATGGCTCAAAGCTCCCGTGCACAGCCCAGTTCGGAGAAAATGTTGTTCGTTACGCCAAACGTCAATCCGGTAACGCTTTCATGGTGAAAGCATTATTCAAATAATCCCTACAGATAGTCGGTATCAGCGCGATCGCCGAACCGGAATGGTCTGGGCGGCTCTTCGATAGGCGGCCTGTAGCTCCCCGTCCTCGGAACTCAGCAGCAGACTGAGCCCGGCATTATAAAGGCGCCATGTCGCTATGGATCGACCACAGTGACCACTATCGGCGAGGCGCGCGCCAACCTGTTCAACGAGATCGGCAAGGTGTGACGTCGTTCCCACGAAGCGGTTCGAGGAACCACCGAGCGCATTGCACATCGGGGATTCCAGTTCGGCGGCGATATCGGCCGGGTCGCTGGCGTCGAGTAGACTCATAGCGACATAGAGGGTCATGCCATAGGGGATGAATTCCTTCGCCAGGCGTGCGACCCGGCAATGGCAGGCGAGGAACTGGTCGATGCCCTGCCCTGAGAGCTGCAGCTTGTATGTTCTCGAAGTCCTCATGCCGAGGCTCCCTGGCTGATTCGCAATCGAAGCGAACCGTCGTGCGACAGTGCTCCCACAGACAAGACGGTAAAATCCACGTGGCGGGGCATGAAAAGCGGAACTGACGTGCCGATTCCGGCACTGTATTTCCGAACCGGCATCTCAGTACCCTGCCTATTGTGCGGGTTATTTCTTCGCTTCATCCTTCATCCATCCGATCACCACGGGGAAGGCGAGCGCAGCCCAAACCACGCTCCCAGCCAGAACCGCATGACGAAAACCGGCGCGCGGAATCGCACGCGCCGGAAGAAGGAGGCGTGTGCCAATGTTCCACAATCCTCGTGAATTGGCGATGACCGTCAGGCTACATCTTATGCCCGGAACCGGGCGCGCTGCGTCGCGGCGGGAAGACTCAGCCACGAATTCGTCATGGCCGAAGCGGCCGGGTTTATTTGGTAGTGTGGCTGGTGTCGCAGCGCTGGCGCTCATGTCGGCTGCCCCCGCCCATGCCGGTGAACCGGAACATGTCGCGGCCCAGCCCCAAGATGCTGCGCGAGCGCAGGCTCACGGTGACCCGCTGGCCAACGCGCAGGCGCAAGCCGAGCAGCAGTTGCACCAGACCTTCACCAACCTGCGCTTCGAGGACTTCGGTCCCGCACCGGTCGAAGGCCCGCTCTATCAAGCCACGGCGGGCGGCAAGATCATCTATTTCGCGCCGCAGAGTGAACACCTGCTGTTTGCCACGGTCTACGATCGTAATGGCGTGAACCTGACAGCGCTTGCCCAGGAACAGGGCGCGAGCCGGCGCCTGAAGGCGATCGATCCGGCCAAGGCCTTGGCGATCGGCCCGGTCGATGCGCCGACGGTGATCGAGTTCACCGATCCCGACTGCCCCTACTGCCAGGCGCTCGACCGCTACTGGAGCGCCAAGGCAGCCGAAGGCAAGCCGGTCCGGCGGCTGATCTTCTTCGTGAGCGGCATCCACCCGACCGCCGCCGCGAAGGCGGAGCATATCCTGTGCTCGCCCGATCGCGAGGCCGCGTTCAGGACTGCCTATTCAGGCCAGACCCCGCCGGTTCTGCGCCAGTGCGCGGCCGGCCACGACAAGGTCGCCGCAGACGCCGAATTGGTCGCCAGGGTGGGTGTCTCGGGAACGCCGACCCTCATCGCGGACGGCAAGCTCATCTCGGGCTTTCAGCAGGCCGAGCTCGAGGCGTTCCTCGACCGGCACGCAAAGCCCGCGCTCGCGAAGGCCGCAACCGATGCGCCGCGCTGAGCGCGCACGCACCGTCGCAGATAGCGACGATCTCTTTCCGGAGGGCATCCAGCCTGCGCCAATCCCGGCGGGGCGGGTGAACCAGGATGCCGGCGGCGGCGGGCTAACGGAGCCGTCCACCGACGCCCCGGCCGACACCGATCCCCGTCGATGCCGGCAGGCGAATGTCCGGACGGCTCCTCTTTGGAGCAATGCCATGATGCGTACATTCGGTAACAAGGCTCTCGCCGCGGCGAATATCGGCCTCCCTTTGGGCGTGATGGCCCTGATCGCCGGCCCGGCCCATGCCTTCTCGGCGCCGGCCCAGGGCGATCTCGGCTACGACATCTACGATATCGTCGTGAACAAGGGCGTGAAGGGCCCGCTGGGCTTCGTGGGCGGCGTCGCCGCCTTCCTGTTCGGCGTCTCGCGCCTCTTCTCGAACATCATGATCGGCATCCCGACCATCGTCGCGGCCGTCTGCCTGATCAAGGCGGATTCCATCCTCCAGACTTTCGGGATGGTCGTCTGAGACGCCGGGCGCGGGGCGCACCTGACTGACCGGCCAGGTCCGTCCCGCGCCGGCACCGTGCTGGGGGCCGATGGTCGGTCCCCGGAAACCGACACCTTCGCAAGGTGTCATGAAGCAGGAGGAGAAGGGCACATGGACGAGCGCCTGCCGCGATATCTGCATCGGCCGGTCCAGATCCTGTGGTTCGGATCGGACGAGTTCCTGCTCGCGACCTCGAGCGTGTTCGTGGCCGCGATCGTGGGCGGATTTGTCGGCTGGGCGCTCATCGCCGCCCTTCTCCTTTTCATCCCGTGGAAGCGGAGCAAGCCCAGGGGCTACCTGTCCCACCTCGCCTGGCGCTGGGGCCTGGTCTCCTTCCCTCACTATCCGGGTCCGACGCAGACCCGCTTCTTCGAGTAGGCGCGATGGGTATCCTCTCACACAAGCGGGCGGCCGAAGATCCGCTGCTGGGTAAACCGGCGAGTTTCGGCATCCATCGCTATCTGCAGGGCTCGGCCAACCTCTTCGAGGAGAACCGCCTGCTCAAGGTCGCGGTGGCCGGCATGTTCGGCGTCACGCTCGTGCTGGGAGCGGTCATCTACACGACCAACCAGAACGCGCGCACCGTGGTCGTTCCCTTTGGCGCGTCCGGTGACCTCTACGTCTCGGGCAGCAAGCCGTCCGAAGCGTACCTCGTCGCGATGACGCGCAACATCGTCGCGCTGTCGGGAACCTGGTCGGCCTATTCGGCCGACCGCCAGTTCCAGGAGCTGCTCGGGCTTGTCCATCCATCCGCCTACGGCGCGATGCGCGACAGCCTGAACGGCGTGCTCGACGAACTGGCCGATAACCCGACCCTGTCGATCGCTACCTACATCCGGGGTGATCAGCCGGTGCGCTGGACGCCGCATGAGATTCTCGTGCCGGTCGAGAAAGTCCGCGTCATCGGCGGGGTGATCCGCAAATTCCGGGGCATTCTGCGGATCGGTTACCGGATCGAGAATGGCCGCTTCTGGCTGACCCGTCTTTCCGAGGAACAGTTCGATGCTGAAACACGCTGACCCCTGCGCGTCGCTGCGCCGCGCCCCGATGCTTTGCCTGCTGCTCCTGGCAGCGCCGGCATCGGCACAGGGTATCCAGGCTCTGCCGGACCAAACCAGCCATATCCGGCTCTCCAACCGCGACATCAATCATGTCGTGTGCGAAGGCGGCGAGATCGAGGACGTCAAGTTCTCGGCCGAGAAGGGGCTCGCCGTCGAGAAGGGCGGCGGCGACGCCTGGATCAAGTTCCTGACCCGCGAGGTCGACGATGCCGGCCAGGTCACGCGGACCTATGTGACCCAGCCTGCGGAATTCTTCGTCACCTGCAACGGCGCGACCTATCCGCTTTATGCCGAGCCCGCCGAGATCCCGGCGCAGACCGTGCTGCTTGTGCCCGGCGCGCGCCAGCGCGCGCAGGCGAACAGCGACCTGCTCGCCGCGCTCGCCGACGAGGACCGCGCGGTTTCGGTGACGATGGCGCTCCTCGACGATCATGTCCCGGCGACCTTCAGTGAGGTCGCGCCATCGGGCGTGGCGATACGGCTTGCGTCTCTGCCCGCCCTTTCGCTGACCGAGCAGCGCCGGATCGCCATCGAAGGCACCGGGCTCTCCGCGTCGGAATATCGGCTCCAGGCCGCCGCGCCGATCGTGCTCGACGAACGCCAGCTGGTCGATGCCAATCTCGGTGAGCGTATCTTCGCGATCACCCTCGACCGGGTGCGCCTGGCGGCCGGAGAAACCGCCCGCCTCGTGGTCGTACGCCGGGGAGCGGTCCAATGAACGGGCCGGACGACAGGGCGGCGGGCGCGCCGGATAAACACTCGGCCTACCAGGCGCACCTGGCCGAACAGGCCGTGCGCGAAGGCGAGGATGCGCTGGCCCGTGCCGGGATTGGCACAGCTTTTGGTCTCCCCAACTGGAAAACACAGTGGGAACGGCTGTCCGCGAAGCAGAAGCTGCGCGCGCGCCAGCTCGCGGTCGCCGCCGCCGTCGGTGCGCTCGGCTTCGCGCTCTACATGGCCTCGGGCCGTAAGGAAGAGGTGAAGAGCGCCGATCCCGCCGCCTCGCTCAACATGGGCGCGGGCCTACGCGGCGACAGCCTCGAGGTGAAGCTGCGCGGCGACCTCAAGAAAGTGCTCGACGGCCAGCAACTGCTCGGAGACCGCGTCAGCGCCATCGAGGAAGGCAAGGTGGTTCCCGGCAGCAAGTCGCCTACGGCTTCCCAGGGCAGCGATGGCGATCTGCCGCCCGCGCTGCCGGACACCGTCCCGGCCCTGCCCTATCCGCCCGAGACCGGCGACATTTCCGCGGACGCCGACAAATTGCCCGCACCGCCGACCGGTCCCGTATCTGTGGCGCCGCCCGCCCCGCCGGTCGAGAAGACGATCGGCGCGATCGGCTCGGCGACGGGTGCGATCGTAAGCACGGGCGGGCCACAAGGCGCGGCCGATGCCTCGGTCTCGTCCAAAAAAAAGAATCGGACGATCTATTTACCGCCTGGTTTCATGAAGGCGCGGCTACTGACCGGGATCGACGCGCTGGCGAGCCGGGACGCGACGAGCAATCCGGAGCCGATCATCGCGAGGGTCCAGGCGCCCGCAGTCCTGCCCAATGAGGTCAAGGCGAACCTTGCCGGCTGCTTCGTCATCGGCAACGCCACCGGCAGCCTCGCCAAGGAGCGGGTGGAAATCCAGCTCGTCTCGCTGTCCTGCGTCGATTTCGACGAGCATTCGGTGGTCGATCAGCCCGTCAAAGGCTTCTTCGTCGACACCGACGGCAAGAAAGGCCTCTCGGGCAAGGTTGTGACCCGCGCCGGCGCCACGCTCGCCCGTGCCTTCATCGCCGGCACCATCAGCGGCATTTCGCAATCGGTCGAGAGCACGTTCGGCAGCACGTCGACCTCCGCGCTGGGCTCGGTGCGCACTCTCGATGCCGCGGACGCCGCCAAGACCGGCATCGCCGGGGGACTGTCCAAGTCCTCGGACAAGCTCACCGATTTCTATCTCGATCTCGCCCGGCAGGCAGGCCCCATCGTCGAGGTCGGCGCCGCCAAGGACGTCGTCGTGGTGATCCAGGAGGGCGTCACCCTCGAGATCAAACCCGGCGCCGCCGCCAAATTCTGACCCTCGCCAACCGGAGACAGGAACATGACCATGCTACGTCCCGCATTGCTGGCTCTCCCCTTCCCCCTCATTGGCCTGTCCCTATCGGGCTGCGCGGCGGTCGGCTCGGTGATGTCGCCCTACAGCGAGAAGTTCTCCTGCAAGAACAGCGACCATGGCCAGTGCATCCATCCCGACCAGGCCTATGCCGACGCGCTGGCCGGAAGATCTTCCAAGTCCGATCCGGCCGTCACCAACGATCGCAAGCTGCTTCGGACCGGAAAAGCGTCAGGGGCAGCTGAGCCTAAGCGCCGCGATGCGAAGATCCCTGCCCTTGCCGAACCCGCTGCCACCAACATCGGCGCAGTGGTCGAGAGCCCGTCCTCGCCGATGCTGCGGCCCTCGCGAACGGTGCGCACGCTGATCCTGCCCTATGCGGACAAACAGCGGCCGGGTCGCCTCTACATGCCGCGCTACATCTATTCGATCGTCGACAGGCCCGCATGGGTCGTCGGCGACTATCTCGTCGAACCCGGCGGCCGGGTTCCCGCGCCGCCGGTGCTGCGCACCACGCGCGAAAGCGTCCCGGCAGGAAGCACTGAGCCGGCCGCCGGTGCACGCCACGACGCCCTCGAACCGGAGAGCCGGCCATGAGCGCGCGGGATGCCAGGGGCGGTCTCAGCTACCGGCGCCTGCGCGCGGCGGTGACGCGCGATGCCTATTCCGACTTCCTGCCGATGCTGGCCTGGGTCGAGGAGGAAGAGGCGTTCCTGTGCATCGACGATGGCTGGGGCCAGGCCTGGGAGCTCGTACCCGCCGCCTACATGTTCGCCCATGTCCAGCAGGCGCTGCTCGGACTGCTCAACATCCACTTCCCCGAAGGGACGGTGCTGCAGCTCATCACCTTCGCCGATCCGCTGATCGATCCCGCGCTCGATGCTTACCTCGACCTCAAGGTCCGGCCTGATCCACTGGTGCAGGCCTCGGCGCGGCGGACCGCAGACTATTTGCGCGCCGGCACCCGCGGGCTCGACTCCCTGCACGGTATCCCGGTGCGTGACTTTCGCCTGTTCCTCGCGGTGAAGACGCGGGTGAAGCTGGGCGCCGATCTGCGCCGGCAGGTCGAGGAGCAACTGGCGAAGATGGGCATCCGCCGCCTGCCGCCATCCGAGCTTGTCAGTTTCTACCGGCGGATCTTCAACGGCGTGTTCGCGTCTGCGCCCGGTGTGTTCCTGCAGGACGGCGTCGGCGACATGCCCGCGCCCTCGGTGGCGCGCCAGATCATCGAGGCGGGGCCCGACCTCTTTTTCGAGGGGCCGGAAGTTTTCCTCGGCAACCAGGTCGCACGTTGCCTGACGCCCAAGGCGCCCGCGCGGCGCATCACCGCCGAGCGCGCCAACCGGCTGATGGGCGGGATGCGCGGGAGCGCCGAAGACAGCGACCAGATCGGTGGGCCGTTCCTCTCCTGTCTCTCGGTATTGTTCGACCATTCGCAATTCGAGATCCACAAGCGCGCGCAGATCCTTTCCGCGCAGAAGGCAGCGGGCAGCTTCGCGGTCGAGGTCGGCAAGCAGATCGAGGAGATCGGCTGGATCCTCGACGAGGCCTCGAACAGCCGGTTCGTCTCGGTGATCCCGACCATGTGGGTGCTGGGCCGTGACCGGGCGCAGGCGCGCGACATGGCCGCGCGCGCCAAGCGACTGTGGGAGTCCGAACCGCTACCCTTCATGGTCCAGGAGGAGAGCTATCTGCTGCCGGTGCTGCTCGCCGCCAGCCTGCCCTTCGGGCTCTATCCTGAAAAGCGCACCATGAAACTGCTTGAGCGCGACTTCCGGATGCCGGTGAAGGCGGCCACGCTGATGGCGCCGGTCCAGACCGATTTTCGCGGGGGCGGTCGCCCGGCGCTGCTTTACGTCGGCCGCAAGGGCCAGCTTATCACGCTCGATCTCTTCGATCCCAGGATCAACAACTACAACTTTATCGTCTCGGCCGAGTCCGGCGCGGGCAAGAGCTTCCTGCTCAACAACCTGTGCCAGCAATATTACGCGCAAGGCGCGCTCATCCGCATCATCGATATCGGCGGCAGCTATCGCAAGCTCTGCACCCTGTGCCGTGGCCGCTACATCGACATCGGCGAGGAACGGCTTGTCCTCAACCCCTTCGACATGGGGCTCGCGCTCGATGGCGAAGACAAGCAGTCGGCGATCGCCATGGCGGTCGCGATCGTCGCGGAAATGGCCAATGCCGCCACCCGCAAGCCGGTCACCACCTCGCAGTGGAACCTGCTGAAGTCCGCCGTGCAGTGGACCGTCAATGGCGGGCGCGGCGAGGACGGCATCGATGCGGTGCGCGAGTGGCTGGGGCGCTATCCCGAGAACGCTGTCTCCGACCTCGACCGCGTCGAGCATCTCGTGCCCGTCGCGCGCGAGCTCGCCTTCAACCTGCGCGATTTCGGGTCGGGGGGCGCCTACGGCCATTTCTTCAACGGCCCATCGACCTTCGATATCCGCAGCGACGAGTTCGTCGTGCTCGAGCTCGAACGGCTCAAGGCACTGCCGGACCTTTTCAACGTCATCGTCATGGTCGTGGTCAACGCCGTCACCCAGGAGCTATATCTCTCCGATCGCGACCGTCCCCGCTTCGTCCTGTGCGACGAGGCCGCCCAGTTCATGACCCGCAGCGACGGGCAGGATCTCTCGCGGCTCGCCGAGGCCTTCGGTCAGGGGTATCGCCGGGCACGCAAATACCAGGGCAGCTTCGGCATCGTCCTTCAGAGCATGAACGATCTGACGCTGTTCGGCGGCACCGGCCAGGTGATCCTCGAGAACGCAGCGACGAAGTTCCTGCTGCAGGGCTCGACCTACGACAAGGCGGTCGACAACAAGATCCTCGATTATTCGGGCTTCGTCCTCGATCTCCTCAAATCGGTCCGCAACGCCAAGCCGAACTATTCCGAAGTGTTCATAGATTCGCCGCTTGGCCTCGGCATTGCGCGACTGGTGGTCGATCCCTTCAGCTACTGGATCAACACATCGGCGCCGGGCGAGGTCGCGGCTTTCGAAGCACTGCTGCGCGCCGGGCGCAGCCCGCTGGAAGCGGTGTGCGAACTCGCCGGCGTCGAACCCATGCAGATCCTGGGTGACACCGGCCGGCAGGGGCACCAGTGGGATGGCCAATCGGATGGGGCCTCGGCATGACACGCCCACCCTCCCCGCATCCCGACCAGCTGCTGCTCGACTGGGAGCAGGACCCGGCCGTGCAGGCCGCCATCGAAGCGCGCGTCGCCCAGCGAGCAGAAGCGGCCGCCTTTCGCTGGCGGTTGCGGCTCGTCGCTATCGAAACTTTCATGATGGGCGCATTGGTGACGATCGCCGGCATCGCGCTGCAGCAGCCCGTTCTGCCCGCGCTGCGCGCCGGGATCATCGTCGCAGCCGCCTGCTTTTCGAGCGGAATGCTGCTGATCGGTCTTTCCGGCGCCTGTGGAAAGCTGGTGTCGCACTTGCGGCGGTGGAGGGCACGATGAGCGCGAAGGGCGATCCAGCCCGCGATCTTCGCGACCTTCTCGCCTGTGCGCGAAGCCTGGAGAACCAGGTGATAGGCATGGAAGCGGTGGCAAGCGCCATCGTGACGGTGATCGCAGCGGAACGGCGCTATGCGCGGCTGAACTGCTTCAATCTTCTGGGTGTCAGCATCGCGAACGCGTCGCTTCTGGCCTTTGCCCTCGCCGGAACCCTCGATGCTCCGTTCCAGGGCGCCGTCGCGATCGGCGTGATCGCCGGCCTTGGCGCGGCGAGTTCCGGTCTGATCCTTGTCCCCTGGCACGAGACGGGCAGGTGCCTCGAGGCGCTGGTCCGGCGATGGAGGCAGCGGTGAACGGTATCTTCTCCTCGACACCGGCCCCTGGGCCTATCCGCCTGCTGGTCGGCAGCCAGGGCCTGCTGCTGGTGCAGTCCTCGATCGCCTGGCAGCTGCCCTCCGTGCCCGATCGGTTCCGTCTGCTCGTCGTAGTCACCGCGATCATTGCGACTGCAGCGCTGATCAGTGCTGCGATCGGCGAGGATCGCAATGGCGGCCAGCCTGGATGGAGGCGTCGCCATGGTCGCTAGTTCTGCATGTCGTCATGCAATGCGCACATTGGTATCGCTTGCCGCTATCGTCGCGACCCCAACGGCCGTCCTGGCCGCGACCAGCACCATCGGTCGCACCTGGCCAATCGCCGAACCCGATGCGCTGAGCGAGATCGAGGGCCAGGCCGCGCGCGTTCCCGATATGACGACGGCCTTCGGCCCGCGCGAGCGCTGGTCGGCGATGAAGGCGGCGTCGCTCGGAATTTCCCGCGCGGATCGGACCCGCACGGTGGTCCCTTTCTATACGCTCGACCAGGGTATCCGCTTGCCAGAGGGCAAGCTGCTCTATGCAAAGGGCTACAGCTTCAATCCGCTCGCCTACGTGTCGCTGCCCCAGCGGCTGATCGTCGTGCATCCGCGCGAGCTTGACTGGGCGCTGCGCACCACAAAGCCCGCCGACTTCATCCTGCTCGCAGCCGACAGCCCCGGCGATGCCGATGCGATCACGCTCGGCGAACGCCATGGCCGCGCGCTGTTCCTGCTCGAGGAGCGCGTCAAGGCGCGGCTCGGCCTGACCGTCGCGCCGGTGATCGTCGCGCAGGACGGCCAGAAGCTCGTGCTTACCGAAGTCGACAGGCGCAAAACCGACCGGAGTGCAGTGCGATGAAACTATTGTCGCTTCGCAGATTGCTCGCGCTGGGTTGCGGCTTTGCCGCACTGGCGGTCGCGGCTCCCGCCCATGCCTCCAAATGCGAAGCGGGCACGGTGTTCAACCCGATCACCAAGGTGCGCTGGAACTGCATCTTCCCGATCACCATCGGCGGCGTGAAGGTCGGCCCCAGCGAACCGCTCGGCAAGGCGCTCGACGCCCAGTCGGCCTCCAAGCCGCTCTGCGCCTGTCGCAAGGGCGTGACCTTCTGGTTCGGGGTGAAGGTCAGTTTCTGGTCGCCGAACAGGATGATCGACGTGGTGACCGAGCCAGGCTGCATGATGGCGCTCGGCGCGGACATCATGCCGACCGGAGGCAAGCTGCAGGGGAGCCAGAGCAGCCTCGCCGACGGCACCAACACGCGCAAAATGTTCGCGCAGATGCACTACTACATCTCGCCGGTCTGGAAGATGCTCGACATGTTCACCGACCTGCCGTGCATCGAGGACGACGGCTTCGACGTCGCCCTCATCACCGAAGTTCTGCCAACCTGGCAATCGGCGACGCTCGCCGCGATCATCCAGCCCGAGGCGATCCTGTTCGGCAATCCGGCCGCGGGGCTTGCCTGCATGGCCGACAGCGCCGCCGCAGCCGCGGGCAAGGTCGTCGATCCGCTGTTCTGGTGCATGGGTTCGTGGGGCGCGACTTATCCGGTTGCGGGCGACATTCATTTCGGGGACAGCGTCGAGGCCTGGGCGGGTCTTGCCGCGCGCGGCCTCTTCATGATGGGGAGGCTCGGCGCGCTCACAATCAGTTCGGCCGACGGCTGCTCCTTCATCCCCCAACCGGTGTGGACCAAGAGCCGCTACAAGTTCCAGCTGATGGAGCCGGTCAAGGGCGGCAGCTGCGTCAATGTCGGCCGGCCCGGCGCGCTCTGGACCAGCGCAAAGCACGCGCCCGGCAAGGACAACGCCCAGTTCATGCTCTTTGAAAAGACGATCTGCTGCGCCGGGGTATCGACGCCGTGAGCAGGTCGCCTTCCGACAACCGCGTGAAAACGCCCGGGATCAGCCGGTGGCCTGCCCGTCAGCCCATCACACCCGGCGTTTCCATCGCGGCCAGACCGGCGCCGTTTCCCCCCTGCGGCGGCGGTCGGGCGGTCGGCGTGGCCTTGGATACAGACGATGGACAGGCGGTGCTCCCCTCCTCGCCGTCTGTCGTCGCGGCCACGCTGACCGTCTTCGAGGGGCAGGCCGTGTTCAGGGCCGAGAGGCCGCTCACCGACGGCGGTGTCCTGCTGTTCCGTTTGCGGCGCGGATCGCGCAGGCTGGCGCCAGGCGAGATCCAGCCATGAAGACGCGTGCCCTCTCCCTCGCCATGGTGCTCGGCCTGTCCGTGCCGCTGTACGCGCAGACGCCGGAGGACCGCGCCCGCGCCGCGGCCGCCGCCGCGCGCGCCAAAAGCGCGGACAGCGATGCACTGCTCGACAACTACGTGACGCCGGGGATGGCGGGCCGGAGCATCACCACGATAGACTCCTCCAAAGCGTTCACGCCCGATCTCGCCTGCCAGAAGACCGCGACCTATCTGGAACTGCTTGCGCAGCCGAATGCCACCGGCGATATCGGCACACTCAGCATTTCGCGGGACAGCGATCTCGACGGCAGCTTCGACGAGGCGCTGATGGTACCCGTAGTGACTTCGGGCATCTGCGCCAACGGGATCATCTCCTGCACGCCGGGGACGTGGGATGCCTGCCGGTTCTTCCGCTGGGACACCGCGACGTCCGGGTCTCTCAAGCTCAGCGAAGTCGAGCTGACCGAGCTTGCCGGCTGTTACTGCGTCAACAACAGCTGCGGCAACAACCTGGTGTGGGGCAACATCGCCTCGGTGCTGACGGACCTCGGGGGCGGCGTGGTCGGCGCGCTCACCACTGCGGACGCGCGCATCGCCATTTCGCAAGCGTCGATCGATGGGCCGGTCATCCGCTACACCGGCGCCCAGACGACCTCGTGCACAGCGCAGTCCGCTGTCGGCGCCACCGCGTACAAGAGCAATCCGGGCGCCATCTCGAGCGACGCCTCCGCCGCCGCCCAGGCGAGCAGCGTATTCCAGGCACTCGCCGCCTCCTCGACCGGCACCGGCACGTCCGAAGTCAGCCGCAGTTGCACCATTACCCGGCAGATCACCCAGGATGAAATCACCATCGAGAAGATCATCGACCGGGTCGCGGGTGGCTATGCGACCTCCGTGACGGGCAGCGATGCCGTCACCTTTCTCATGGGCTCGCCGTCCGACAACAGTCTTTCGGGCGGATCCTGCTCGATCTTCGATTTCCATATGACGCTGCGGGTCAAGGACAGCGACCGCCTGCGCCAGGTGCTGCTCACCCGTTTCGGCGCCGACGACTGGGCGCAGATCCGTGTCGACGGCGAACTGCTGGGTTCCGGGCCGCAGACCTGGACCGGGACGGGATTGCCGCCGGGCAAGTGCGAGAAGAAGGGCGCGTTCTACCTGAACCCCGCGCTCGATCTGACCTCGCGGATGACACAAGGCGACCATGACATCTGGCTGCGCGTCGCAGTGGCCGAAGGCGGCGAAGCCTATGCCGCGATCGATGCCAGCGTCGATACCGGCTGCAAGACGAGCGAGCAGCTTGTAGATACCTGTTCCGGCTATGGGGCAAACGAGGCCTGCCGGCTGCAGGATGAAGTGGTCGACGGCGTCACGACGTTTCGCAGCGGGGTCAACACCGGCCTATCCCCGCTGCCGCAGACGCGGGTGTTCGGAACCGGCGCCTGCACCGCGCAGGTCGCTCGCGATTTCTTCCTGCGCGAGCGGACTTACCGATGCACCATCGATCTGGGAGCGGCGGCCGAGCCCGATCTCTCGCGCGGCGCCTATATCATCGATCACTCGGCCGAGACCCTGCTCGCCGATCGCATCGCGAACGCCGACGGCAGCTACAGCCTCACCACCCGCAGCTTCTCCATGCCCGATCGCGGCAGCGTCAGCGCCTGCGAGCCGATCTGCAAGACCCGCAAGGCGGAAGGGAACACGGCAGTCGCCCCCGATGGCGTGACCGGTTCGAAGCAGACCGATCCGACAGGCTGGGACTATTACTACCGCACCTGCCAGGACAGCAACGTCTGCCCGGCCGGGGACGGCGAGGAGCTCGTCCAGGGCTGCGGCTGTCTCGATGATTTTCCCGAAGCGGCAGTGATGATGCAAACGGTGCGCCTCGGCGGGGCGGACATGGTCTGCACGAGCACCGTGCGATGAGTGCCGTGCGGTCCCACCTTGCAGCGGCCATGCTGTTCATGACCGGCGTGCTGGTGTTCCCGGCGAGCGCCGTCGCCCAGCAGCTTTGCGCCGTTGATCTCGACGGCAACGGCGATGCGGCCGACGAAGGCGAGACGGCCACCTGCCATCTGACCGCTTCGGGTGGATGGATGTGCCCGATCGGCCAAACGACGTGCGAGGCGGACACGGCAGGTGCGCTTCACTGCCCGCTCGGCGATCAATATGCCTGCGAGGTTCCCGCGAGCGGCGGCGCAGCCGCCTGCTCTGCCAACCCTTGCATCGACACCGGTGCCAATCCCGTCGTCGAGGAAGCGGCGCTCGACGATCCCGGGGTCGAGGCCGATGGCGAAGTCGATGCCGACGGCAATTGCCTGGGGACGATCGAGATATTTTCGGGCCGCGCCGCGCGCTGCCGTCCCGCAGGTCTCAGCACCACATTCCAGAACTGCTGCAAGGACAAGGGCAAGATCGTCAAGGACGGCATGGGCGGTTCGATCTCGTCGATCTCGACCAAGATCGCCGTCGCCAAGGGCGTCTTCACGGGGCTCAAAGCGGCCTACACCGCCTTCAAGGCGGGGGCGACGGCAAGCCAGGCAGCAAGTGCGGGGGCGAACGCGATCATCGTCGGCATCGATCCCACCTCGATCGCGATCAGCCTTGCCGTCAATTTCATGATCGAGGTGCTGCTGCAGGGCTGCGACCAGGAGGACATGGAAGTGGGCATGCTGCGCGGCTCGGGGATGTGCCATGAGGTCGGCAGCTATTGCTCCTCGAAGATCCTGGGCATCTGCGTGCAGAAGGCGAAAGGCCACTGCTGCTTCAACACCAAACTCGGCCGCATCATCCAGGAACAGGGGCGCCCGCAGCTCAAGAGCTTCGCCGCGAAGGGCTGGGGCACGGCGAAGAAGCCTTACTGCCGCGGCTTCACGGCGGAAGAATTCCAGGCGCTCGATTTTAGCAAGATGGATCTCTCGGAATATTACGAGGAGATCGAAGCGCGTGCCCAGAGCGAAATCCAGATCGACATGAAGGACAAGATCGATGCCTATATGCAGACGATCAGCAACTAGGCGCGCCCTCCTCGTGGCTTGCCTCGCCTGTGTCCCCATAGGGGCAGGTGCAAGCGAGCCGCCGGCCGCGACCGGGCAGGCACAGCCGGAGAACGCCCGCACGCGGATCCAGGAACAGGGCGCGGAAGCGATGGAGCGCCTCAAGCGCGCAGCCGGCAAGGTGAAGGCCACCGCGGTCCCCTCGCCCGTTCTGCGCGCGAAGCCTGACGCCGCGACACAGCGCCGCGCTTTCGAAGGTATCCAACGCCGCAAGACGGATCCTGCCATGGTCAAACGGGCGGAAGCGGATGTCGCGGCGGCGCGCGAAGCGCTCGCCGCCGAGCGGGAAGCTGCCAGTCGCCGCGTCGCCCAGGCGTTGGGACTGGAACAGCCCGAAGCCGCAGCGCTGGCCGGCGTGGTCTCCGCTGGTAGTGAGAAGCGCTGGGTGCCGGTGCTGTTCGTGTCGTCCGCGATGCCGGTTGCGACGCTGCGGACGTATGCGGGCCAACTTGCGCGCGTCGGCGGGGTCATGGCGTTTCGGGGGATGCCAGGCGGAATGCGGCAGGTCGCGCCGATGGCGAAACTGTCGGCGGCGATCCTGCGCATAGACCCGGGCTGCGACGGTCCCGCCTGCGCCATGCGCGATGTGCAGCTGATCGTCGATCCGCTGGTCTTCCGCCAGCATGGCGTCACGCGGGTACCCGCGCTGGCGATGGTGCCCGGCGATCCCACCCAGCCCTATTGCGAGCGCGACGAAGTGCTCCTGCGCGCGCCGCATCTCGTGTTCGGCGACGCGGCGCTTACCGGGCTGCTCGAGGAATATGGCCGCCTCAGCGGCGGAGAGGAGGTGCGGAATGCTCTCGCTCGCCTGGCGCGCCGGTAAGCGGCTCTGGCGCGAGGCCATGGATCTGCCGCTGCGCGCCGCCGTGGCGCTCGGCGCCAGTGGCCTTGGCCAGCCGGCGCGCCCCGCGCAGCTGTTCAAGGCTTACGGTATCGTCCTCCCGATCGGTCTCTTCGCCTGGTGGGCGATGCCGCACATGACGCTGGTGATGACCCCGTCGATCGATGCCTGGGTGGTGCATCGCGCGCCCGGCCCTATCGGGCGCGGCGATCTCGTATCGTTCATGCTGTCGGACCCGGTGGCGGGTCCAAGGCCCGTCCATGTCACCAAATATGCGCTGTGCATGCCGGGCGAGCCGATCGTCATGATCGAGAAGGCTGGTCGCCTCGGGCAGCCCGGCAATGGCTGGTACTATTGCAACGGCCGCCTGATGGGCGTCAGCAAGCCGGTCGGCCGCGGCGGCAAGGCGCTGACGCACTGGCACCCGGGCATCACGCACATTCCCGAGGGCATGATCTTCGTCGGATCGCAGCATCCCGATGGATACGACAGCCGCTATTACGGGCCGGTCGCGATCGATCGTCTGACGCGGATGGAGAAGCTACTGTGAGACGGCGGCTTGCCCTTGCCGCCCTGTTGCTGCCCACCCAGGCGGTGCTGGCGCAAGCGTCCGGCGGCGCAGGCGCGCAGAGCGGCACCCACGGCTACTGGTGGTATGAGGCGCCGCCCGAGGTGGAGAAGGCCAAGGAGGGGAAGGCTGATCCGGACGCGCTGGTGAAACCGATGATCCCGCCGATGGCGGAACTGGCGACCTGGACGCCGCCGAAGATCCGCACGCTGATCGAGCAGCAGCGCGACTATGCCGCAACCGTCCTTACCGTCGAGGCCGTATCGGACTTCTGGCGGCTGCAGGACTTCGCGCGGCGCAAGGCCCGCGCCTTCGCGGGCGTTACCCAGCTCGCCATGCTCACGCATCCCGAGCTCAATGCGAGGGCGGCGAACCCGATGGTCGGCGAAGCACGCGATGTGCTCGGCGCGCAGAAGGACCAGCTGCGCCGGCAGTATCTGCGCGCCAAGGCGGGAGAATTCGCGCTGGTGATGTTCGCGCGCGCGTCCTGCGGCTACTGCCGTGTGCAGTGGCCGATCGTCCAGCGCTTCCAGGACGAGATGGGCTGGCAGGTGAGCCTCATGGATCTCGACCGCAAGCCTGAGCTTGGGCAGCGCTTCGGGGTCGAGGTGACACCGACGACCATGGTCATTCGCCGGAACAGCGCGCAGCGCATGGTCATCGCCGCCGGCGTCGAGACATACCCCAACATCGTGCAGATGGCCTACCAGGCGGTGCGGCTGTTGAGCGGCGATATCCGGCCCGAGCAGTGGCTGACCGCCGCGGGTGAGGAAGACGGCTTCTTCGATGCGCTCGCCAATGGGCCGGTCTCCTCGACCGATCCGCGCGTGATCGGCGGCGATCTTATCGATGTGCGGGAGCCTAAACTATGAGGCTGCGCGTGCGCCTTGGATACGCCCTGCTGATCACCGCAGGATTTTGCGCGGCGAACCCGGCTTCAGCACAGCAGACGGGGACCAGGGACGTCGCCAGGCGGGCCGCCATTCACCCGGTATCGACCGCCGCCGACATGCGACAGTGGCTATCGCGCGCTCCGGTCACACACGCCTTTCCCCCCGACTTCGAAACCATGCTACGTGGCCAGGCCTCGCTCTATGTGATCGAGATGAGCACCGCGCCCGGTTGCCTGCCCTGCGCCGATCTGTGGTCGAAGCTGCTCGCATTCCGCGCCCGCTATGGCTGGCAGGTGCGGACCATCGGCGCCGAGGAGGCGATGCTGCGCTCGGGGCGCCTGGGGCTCCCCTGGGTCGGCAGCCCGGTCGCATGGGTCCGCGCTGCCACGGACCCGAACCGCATGGTGCCCATCGCCATCGGCACGGACCATGCACCGAATATCGCGCGTAACGCCTGGCTCGCGGCCCGGATGCTGACCGGGGCGCGGACCGCCGTCAGCGTACGCGCCATGTCCAAATTCACCGGGATCGTCGGCGTGAGGGCGCCGGCCTCCTCTTCCAACCCGAAGGGACGCTGATCATGGCGGGGCCGCGTCACCTTTCCACCTCACCGGGATGCCCGCCATGGAATGTAATCCACGCCGCCTGAACCGTCGCGCTCCTGCCTTAGTACTCTTCCTGGTGGTCGCGTCGTGCGGCCAAGCGGTTCCCGCCCATGCGCAGAGCTGGGCAGAAAGCTGGTTCGACAATGTCACCTACACATCGCCCGGAAGTTTCGAGGACCAGACCCGCGGCTACGTGACCGCGGGCGGGATGTCGGGCCGGGTCGATGTCCATGACGACTATCTCATGAGCCTGACGCTCCCCAAGGTGAAGGCGGGCTGCGGCGGCATCGACATGTTCCTCGGCGGTATGTCGTTCCTCGATCCGGAATATCTCGTCGAGAAGCTGGAGACGATCCTCCAGGCCGCGCCCGCAGTCGCCTTCCAGTATCTGCTGGAAACCCTCGACGAGAAGATGGGGAATATAATTTCAAAGATGGAGGCCGCGACCAATTACCTGAACTCGATCCAGGTGAACGACTGCCGTCTTGCCAACCGCATGGTTCAGATCGCCAAGGGCGACGACAACATGTCGGGGATCCTCGAGGAGATGACCGGCTACAAGTCGATCCGCGAGGGCTATGCCAACAGCTGGCAGCAGAGCCGCGAGAAGATCCAGGCGAACAAGGGCAATCCGACCGAGGACCTGAAGGACGCGCTCGAGAATTGCCCGGCGGAGGTCACCGAGATCTTCAAGACCGGCTCGCTCCTCGCGCATGCCGCCGCCCGAGTCGGCGCTTCGGACTGGGCGGGCGTCATGCGGGCCCGGGTCGGCGACGTCTACATGCGCTGGGATGCGAACGACAAGGTGCCGGTGTTCTCGGCCATTCCCGCCTGCCCGCACCAGGACACCGAAAGCGCGGACGATTTCCTGACCGGCCGCGTGCCGACCCGTGCGCTCAACATTCCCGCCACCGCCTCGGACTGTTCGGTGAACGGCAGCGGGCGCGGCGCGCTGGTGCTGGCGCGCGAGAAGATGGAATCGGTCGCCGCGAAGATCCGCACCCGCTCGGCGCTGACGAGCGAGGAGAAGCAGTTTGTCGCCAACGTGCGGACCCTGCCAGTCTATCGCCTGCTTGAATGGGGCGTCCGCCAGGGCCTGACCGACAGCGTGATCGCCGACACCGACGAACTGGTCGCCCTCACCCTCGCCTACCAGATGCTCAACGACTTGACCCGTTCGATCGACTTCGCCCTCCAGAACGCCGAGCGCGGCGTCACCACGGCGGGCGCGGCCGATGCCGAGAACACGAACGTGTGCCAGACGCGGATTCTCACCAAGGGTATCGAGCAGCTTCGCGAACTCCGGGACGAGGTGCTGCGCCAGCGCGCGCAGATGCGCCAGTCCTACATGGCCGCGATGAACCAGGCGAACCTCTCCGCGAGCTATGCCGGGGTCCTGCGCCAGCGCGACCGCGACGCCCGCGATGCCGCGGGCGCCAACGCCAATCGTAACCGGTGAGGTCCGTCATGCGCTCCCTCCTTCGCCTGCTGATTGCCCTCGCCGGCTCGCTTGTCGCGACGCCCGCGCTGGCGATCGATTCCAGCTATTACACCTGGGACGGCTTTTCCGAGACCGTCGATGCGTTTCACCTGATCGCGATGATCTTCGGCGATCCGCGCTACGAGACGCTGGTGGTGATCATCGCGGTGGCGGGCATCGCCTTCGGCGCGGTGATCGCCAGCATCCGGGGCTCGGGCATGGGGCTCGTCGCCTTTGGCTTCCAGATGCTGGTCGGCATCGGCCTGTTCGCCGGGTTGATCGCCACTACCGGCACGGTCCATGTCTACGACCGAGTTCGCAACGCCTACCAGCCGGTGGGCGATGTCCCCAATCTCATCGTGCTGGTCGCGGGCGTCACCAATCTGATGGAGCGGGCGCTTGCCGAGACGATCGACGACAACACCACCGAACCCAACGCCAAGCTGGAGTTCGGAGCAGGTGGTCACGCGTTCGACCTCTTCCTGAACGCGGTGTCTCCGCGTAGCCCGATGGTCGACACCTTCCTCGATGCGACGGTGAAGGACTATGTGCGCCAGTGCTATCCGGTGGCGCGCGTCTCCCCGGCCTACGGCGTCGACGACGACCAGCTCTTCCGGACCTCGACCGACCTTCCCGCCTCTTTCGCAGCGATGGCCGGGCCGGCAACCTTCTCGACCGTGTTCACGGCGAGCGACAAGGCGGGAACGACAGTGAGCTGCGAGGCGGCATGGAACCACATTTCCGAGCGTCTGTCGGATTCCACGCTGCTCGATGCCTACAGCGACCAGGTCTGCGCGCGCACCGGCTTCGACGTGACCCAGACGGCCCAGCGCGATCGCTGCCGCCAGCAGATCGACGGCCTGGGCGATATGATGCTGGGGCAAGCGATGAACCGGCAGAAGTTCCTCACCAACATCCTGCTCGGCCAGACCGTGGGCGACGTCCTGTTCGAGGATTCGCCGGCGGCGACCGCACGGGTGATGGCCAACCGCGCGATCGAGTCCAACGGGCTCGCCACGCTCTCGACCGCCAACGAGTGGATGCCGACCATCCGCGCCTCGGTCTTCGCGATCATGCTGATGATGATGCCGATCGCGCTGCTCTTCATCCTGACGCCGATCAACCTCAGGGTCGCGAGTTTCGCGCTCGGCCTCTTCGTCTTCGTCGCGCTGTGGGGCGTGATCGATGCCGGCATCTACCAGCTGACCCTCGGCCGCGCGATGGACGTTCTGGCCGAACTGCGCGCGACCAGTGTCGCCGCCGACAGCTGGATTCTCGCGCCTTCGGCGGCGATGAAAGCACTCGCGATCTTCGGCTCGTTCCGTACAGCAGCCGCTGGCCTGGCGGGCGCGTTCGTGTTCACGGTCTTCCGCTTCTCGGGCAACATGTTCACCGCCTTCACCTCGGGCATGCTCGGGGTCCAGGGCCAGGGCAGCATGGCAGCGGCGACGGTCGGGACCAGCGAGGGCTACGCCTCGGCGCTTGAAGCGCAGGCGTCGGCGAGCGGCACGGCTGCGCGGCGATCGGCGTCCTCCGGGTTCGGCGACTTCGGCGAGCGCAGCAGTTTCGGTCTCGACCGGGCATTCGGCTCCTCCGGCACCGTGCTCGGCGAACAGGGCGGCGGCGCGAGCGGGACTGCCGCGTTTGGGCTTGGCCGGACCGACGCCGCGCGCGAACTGGGTGGCCTCGCCCCTGCCCTCGCCGGGCGGGACCTCAGCGATCCGGCGACGGCCCACGCGGTTCGCGCCAATGCCGCGACATCGGCCATCCATAACTTCGCCCAGGGCGATGCCTTGCGCAAGCTTGGCACGACGTATTTCGGGGAAGGACAGCCCGGCGAGCGGGCCTTTGCCGCCTTCGCGCAGAACATGGTGCAGTGGAAGGCCTTCGGCGACAGCCAAGCCTACGAGATGATGCAGTCGGGCGCACAGCGGCACTTTGAGCGCAGCGGCTATGACGCGAAGGATGCGGCGCTAAAGGCCTCCACCGTGATCGGGCAGGCAGGCGCCGATCCGACCTTCGCCAAGCTGACCGCCAATGCGTTCGACCAGGAGCAGATGCTGCGCAATGACCTGACCGCAGCTGAGACGCAGATCGGGGCGATGGAGGGCCGACGCGACTATGCGGGGAACCGGGTCGCCGCCGTCGAGCGCGGCAATGTCGCGACCGAGCAGGCGCATCGCACCGGCGGCAACCAGGGTCAGCGCCAGGCTGCGGGTATGCTCGGCCTCTCCGTAACCGAGACCAGCCGTCGCATCGGCTTCATCAATGCTCTCTCGGGCGAGGCGCGATCGACCGCGATCAGCCAACTTTCCCGCGCGACCGGGCGGAGCGAAGCGCAAGTGCTGCGCGCGCTGGAAAGTTACAATGCCGCGGTCCAGGTCGGCACGGCCGATGGCGCGAGTGCCGAGGCGGCGCGTGAAGGCACCAGCGTCTATGGGCGCACGCGGGAGGCTGCGGGCTACGACTTCGCCGAGCGGTCGGGCAAGCTCGACGCCCAGCGCGAGATCGGGCCCGACGGGGTGCGCAGCAATGCGCAGATCGGAGAGCAGCGGCGGCAGGCGGATAATGCCGGCTTTGCCGAAGGGGCTGCGGCGGCCGGAGCATCGGTTCGGGAAGCTGCGCGTCTCGATGCCTTCATCCGCGCGCTGGCCGGTACCGCTGGCAACCAGGTCGACATGGCCGAGGGCGGCGCGGAAGGTATCGCCGATCGTGCGCGCAACGAGCGCCTGACCGGGATCGTCGAGCGGGAGCGCCTCACCCGCACCCAGGCGCTGCTGCGCGCGCATGGTGTCGCAATGTCGAAGCGCCAGATCGCCATGGACCAGAATGGCGATGTCAGTCTCAACCTGACACCCGAACTCGCGGCGCAGATGTGGCGCGGCGGTCTCATCAACGAAAGCCAGCTCGGCGCCATCGCCAATGGCGGGCATGCGCGCTTCAGTTTCGCGCACAACGATCTGCTCGTCTCGAGCAGCACCGGGTTCAGCCGGTCCGCGCGCAATGACACCAGCACGCGCTTCGAGGCCGGCAAACAGGCCGGCCCCGACACGATCGAGCATTTCCTTGGCAGTGGCCCGGAGGGTCAGGCTGCCATGGCCAACTGGCTTCGCGGCGGGTTCGAAATGGATCGGCGGGGCAACTGGAGGCTAAAGCCCCAGGTGGCCGATACGCTGGAACGCGACGTCACCGCGATCATCGCGCAGACGGGATGGCAAAGGTCGCTTTCCCGAAACGCAGACCATCAGACGTCAAACACTGAGAGCGTATCTGGGGATCTCTCAGCAACGGCGAGCAGAGGCGTAAGCAGTGGCGGCAAAGCCAAGGACAAGGGCAAGGACGATAATTCGGGAAGTTCCGGAAACGCCGTGGGATCGCTAAGTGGCAAGGTGGGAATGGATATCTCCGATCGAGGCGCTGCAACCGTTTCGGCACAGTCATCGATGGACATTGTCAACTACGACGTTCGTGAGGTGATCGCGTCCGCAGAGAAGGCCGCGGCCCGTTCGGGACGTCCTGAGGAGACATTTGCAAAAGGATTGAGCGACGGAGTTCTCGGCAATCAGGGACTTCGAAATCGTTACCTAGAGCAAGCAGATTCCGGCCGCGGTACTATGCAGCTTACCGCCCCACTCACGTCGATGGAACAATCATCGATTCTGAGTTCGGGTCGATTGTTGATGGATCGAGATCATGGCCCTGCGGACGGAGATCCGACGTTTAAAGAGCGTCGAGATCCCTAATGTTTATCTTTCATCAGGCCGATATGTCTGTGGTAGATGCTCCCAGATCGTATATCAAACGGATCTGTATAGGGATCGATCATAGGTTTTTGCGACGGTGGCCCCGACATAATCACCCATTCCCCACAGGCAACCTTGGCCTTGAGGAAGCCATATCCCAGGACAGCAGCCACCGTGACTGGGTTGAACACAAAGATCAGCAACACCATCGTGTTAGCGAGATAGATGTTCAGCCGATCGAAGGGGGTGGCCATCATCAGTTCGAGGCCGATCCAGTAGAGCAGCGCCAGAGCCATGTAGAGCTTGGCATACCAGGGGCGCCAGAACCAGTCGGCCGCGCGCGGCGATGGCGGGGGCGCCTCTTCTGCCGGTTCGACGTGATCAACATCCTGCATGTGCAGAGCCTTTCCGAAGAGGAGAATAGCACAGGCTCCCACAGCAGAGAAACCTGGCGCGGTGGGTCGAGGGAAAAGACGATGCGAACCATCGCCGCCTTTACCCACCTTCCCTCCCTTCCTCTCCACCCTCCCCGCCGACGCTCACCGATCGTTTTCCAGGCGAGACGGCCGCTGCCGTCCTGGAGGTCACCGTGACGAAGCGGAAGCGGCGCGATCCCGAGCCTTGCCCTGCTCTGTCGCCGCGAGCCGAGGCTGCCATCATGCGTCTGGCGGAGCTTCTTGGCCGCCAGATCGCGCGGGAACTGCATGAAGAGCAGAACCGGCAGAGGGAACAGAAGGATGATCCGGCAAGACAGCCGTAGTGATGGCACGCTATCAGCATGAGGAGTTTATCCGGTCTTCGGGAATCTCGTCGGAAGACGCGGATGGGCCGGGCCGTGCAGCTGCATTGAGCGCTTGTTTCACCCGCTTCAGCGACGAATGGCTCCGCGGCGTACTGACTCCCGACGCTATAAACAGTATGGGCCCGCTTCGCGTATGATCCTCGCAGATGAGTGCCGTTTGGCATGGATGCCTCCCGGCGCGACATATTGCCGGCGCGGATATGGTACGGATATTTTGAGTAGCTGAAGTGAAGGCAGTTCACGGCAACATCGATGGCCCTCTCGCGCTCGACGAGGATATCGCACTCTACGGCAGGATTTCCGG
The DNA here is from genome assembly GCF_002896965.1 of Novosphingobium guangzhouense. GTDB lineage: Bacteria > Pseudomonadota > Alphaproteobacteria > Sphingomonadales > Sphingomonadaceae > Novosphingobium > Novosphingobium guangzhouense. The sequence goes on along the minus strand of NZ_LYMM01000014.1, from coordinate 34,684 downwards.
GGGCGCGACAGTTCGCAGCGGCAAGCGATTCATCCTCCATGGCACGATCGCCGGCGATTTGCGGGTGGAGAAAGATGCCCGCGCCGTGGTGCGCGGAACCGTCGCCGGGCGCATCTACAACGACGGCGGACGGGTGGAACTGTTCGGCATGGCCGATGCCATCGCGAGCAATTCACACGATGGCGTCACCATCATCGATCCTGCTGCACACGTCCTTGGCGGCGGGAAACATCGTTCGGCCGCCTTTCGACGATCGGGAACGAGGCACTTACCGCTATAACGGCGGCGCGTGAGGGCGGTTTTTCCGATGGCCCCATAGCTAATCAATGCGGGATTGCCGCGCCCAAGGCATTGGAGCCAACGACGTTCTTATTTATCGAACGCCCTCATGCAAAATCTGATGTTGCACCAGGTTCTGAACGAGCGCAGCCAATCCACAGCCTTTTTGGGCATCCTCTCCTGACTTTTAAAGGCTGGCCCTGGCGGCCAGCTTCTTTTTCGCATGATGTTTCAGGACGTCGTGCCGAGAACCATGCCCCGCCGCATGGCAACGTTCGCAGCAAGGACGAACGTGGTCAACATGCTATGTTCGACTGCACATACCATGGTCCGACCTTGCAATATTGTAACGCGATTTGACGGCCCAAATGAGTTATTCACTGGCAGCGACCCGAAGGACGCCACCGGTGAGGCGGCGCTCAAGACTGGAGCCTTCCGGGAGTGTCCATGCGGAAGGCTCAATTTTTTCGCTCGAGGTCCGGGCGTGCGGAGTAGATGGCGCGATTTTGTGGCGCCACCTAGTTAGGCTCGGTCTCAGAACCATTCTCTTCATCGGCAAGGCGATGGAGATCCTGCTCGATGGTTTGCAGGATCGGCACGATGATTTCCTCGACGTCCTGATCGCGCAACGCCTCACGAGCCAGTTGCACCTTGACGATCGCCGCTTCGATATTCGGCGCCGGGAGGGATAGCAGAGTCTGGACTGCAGACTCGTAGGGGACGGCGAAACTGGCATCGGTTCGTTCCCATTCGTGTACCCTCGCACAGGCTTTATCATAGTCTTCGGGGGTGAGATTAGGATCAGGACAGGGCGTGCTCGCCCGCCACTCGGTGAAGGCATGGCGGCTCTTCCGAAATTGCTCTATCGCCGCGAGCCACGTCGCGACCATGTCGTCTCGCGATGTCATCCTCAAAGTCCCCGTACCAGTTGCAGGCGCGGCGCACGATAATCGATTTGCCTGGTCGCATACAAATCGGCCCTCTGCGCCGATCGCATCGGCTGTCCACGAGATAGCGACGGGCCTGGGAGATCGGTGTTGCAAGACTGCGGAGTCAGAGGTGGATTTTTGCCGGAAGGTGACCGGATTACTGTTGGCTGGCGGGCGGCAGGGAAGCGGAGCTGAATAGAGCCAGCTTCGGCGCGTGTCCCACAACATTCCGCCTACCTATTTCGACATCACCCGTCTTTATCCCCCGGAGAGGCCGCGCTAAATCGACCTGATGGATTATCGCGTCAGACTCATACCTCGCCTCCATCCTGTCGATGCCAAGGGACAGCCCGGCCCAGATGCTCCTGTCTTCGAAATCGCCTTTCCCGAAGCGTCGATCCAGACGCTGCGCGGCCGCGCCGAGAGGATCACCGGTCAGCGCAGCGCCAGGATCATCGCCGGCGATACGTCTTGTGATGGTGCGCCCCTGTGCTGAACGGGAATATCGACTGGTTTCGTCTCACAGATTTTACGGAGCAGGGCATGGTTCTCATGATCGACGGCAACCCTTGCGAAGTGCCCTGGGATGCCGTCCAGGGGATCAGCGCGGGCCGTGTTCGCATGGACAACGAAATGTGGCATCTGGCTCTGGCGGCGGACATCGACAGGCAAGGCAGCGCGCGCCTTGTCATTGTCACCGAGGCGGATCGGATCTGGGCAAGGTTCACGCAGATTCTGCCGCAGGTTTTTCCCTGCGTTCCGAGCGTGACGACATGGGGACCGCAGGCGCTGACAGCTTCGGAGCCGGTTTCGCTGTATGATCGGCCATCGGATCTTCCGCGTATGCGGGGTACCGAAACGCGCTTGCAGTAGGCGGGCATGGTCGTATTTCCAGCCTTATGCCCCGCCGTTCCTGGATTATCGACAGCGTCCCGGTTCGGACCTCTCTGCTTTAGGCCAGGAACGCCTCATGGGATGTCTCGCCTGAATCCGTCGAGGGAAGACGCCAACAGAGGTAGACAAAGACCGCGTGCAAACAGTGATTTGCCTGGAGCGCCGTTCAAGCGACTTTTCCTGCACTAGGCACGATTCATCTCGCTGGCGGGCAACCCTTGATCCCATCGGATGGTTACTCCAGTCGGGTCGACATCGATATCCTCGTGAGAAAGAAGGAGCCGAAAGATGAAGTATCTGGCAGGAATTCTCGGTTCGCTCGCAGCGACCACATTGGCTGTCACGGCCATTCCCGCAGAGGCGCAACATTCCAACAATCGTGATCGACGCAGTGAGGTTAGCCGCACTCGCGGTGATAGCCGGCACGAATGGCGCGGCGACAAGGATCGGAACTGGGATCCGGCCCAGAGCTACCACCGCGGCAATTACAAGGATCGGCGTCTTAGTCGAAATGACCGGGTCTATCGAGGCCGCGACGGACGGGCCTATTGTCGTCGTTCGGATGGCACGACCGGTCTTGTCGTGGGCGCATTGGGCGGCGCAGCTCTCGCGAAGCTGATCGGTGGCAACACTCTGGGCACCCTGGCCGGCGGAGCTGGCGGCGCCCTCGTCGGCCGACAGATTGACAGGGGCGAAGTGAAATGCCGTTAATGTCGTGATCGGGAGATCGGGAAGCAGGGGCGTGCGCGCCCCGGCTTCCGTTCCCATGAGCGCGCTGCGCTATACCGGCGATGCGGCCGCGCGATAGTCGAAGCCATGAATGCGGGCCTCAAGAATGGAGACGACGGCCGGTGAAGCTCAACTCTCCCGGCCCCTCCGGGAGCCTGTCGCTCGATTTGACTGGACCGACAGACGCCGCCAAGCATCGGGCGCAAATTGCACTCTGACGAGAAGGCGGCGATCCGCTGCATTTCTTTTGACCGAATTCGGCGATCCCCTGACTGTAGCCGCCTGCGATCTATTACAGAATAAAAAGCCGCAGGGCTTATCGGCAGCCTGCGGGGTTCAAGTAAAGGTCTCCCTCCTACTTCGCCCGCGACACGCCTAAGTTTTGCCCCACTTGTCTGGCCCAGCCAGGTTTTGAAAATCGCAGCCGGAGTGTGACAGATTTTCTCATTTTTCAGAGAGGGTATGCCGTTTAGAGCGTGACGATCATCCCATTGTTGAGGTCTCTTCAGTTCGGACTTCGAAGTGCTGCAGTATCGCCGGCCCAAATGCGGTCGTCAAAGCGACATCGGTTGCGTCGCGGCCGCGCGCCATCAAGATTCGACCTATGCGGCGCTGGTTGTGCCGCGCATCATAAACGTACCAGCCACCATTGATATACACTTCAAACCAGGCGCTGAAGTCCATCGGTGCATCGACCGGGGGGACCCCGATATCGCCGAGATAGCCTGTACAGTAGCGAGCAGGGATATTCATACACCGGCAAAGGGTGATGGCGAGATGGGCGAAATCTCTGCACACGCCCTGACGCTCCTGATAACCGTTCCAGGCCGTCTTGTCCGATCGGGCGTAATGGTAGCCAAACTCAATATGGTTATGAACGAAATCGACAATCGCCTGCACACGCTCACGAGCCGACATAGGTTGGCCAAAATTGCTCCACGCCACCGTCATCAGGCGATCGGTCTCGCAGTAACGACTGCTCAGGAGAAACGGGATCACGTGATCTGGCAGATCCTCGACTGCGCTTTGCGGGCCATCAGGCGCCTCCTCATCGGGCTCACCCTCATCTTCGATCACGAAGTCGCATGAGAGGGACACTTCGCCGAGCGGAAGCGTGAGCCTGGTAGCTACGTTGCCGAATGCATCTTCGAATTGATAAAGTGGTATGTCCGGACTTGCCAGGAGTCGTTGCGGAGTGCGTAAATCCTGGTGGCGTGAAGGGTGAACGCTGAGCAATGCCACCATCGCGGTTCTCGCCTGCGTTTCGAACCGAATGTCATATCCGCAGCGGATCAGCATCTCTGTGACCTTTCCGAAGGGCCGGCAAGCCGGCTGTTGACGGCGCCATCGCCGCGGGAGTGAGAGGGGGAATGCTCAGTACGATGAACGTCTACTTCAACGTCCATTCCCAGGTAGCTGGAGGGGAGCCCGAACCAGGTTCCCGACAGGGGGATCGCTTGATAAGGATCGCGCGCGACCGCAACGCGGACCAGCCCCCGATTGCCCACGATGCCGTTGGTCGGGTCGAATTCAACCCAACCTGATCCGGGCAGGAAGATGCGGACCCAGGCGTGCGTATTTCCGCCACCGACCACTCCCTCCGAGCGCGAGGGATTATAGACATAGCCCGAGACGAAGCGCGCGGCGAAGCCCAGCGCGCGCACCGCCTCGATCATCAACACGGCAAAGTCACGGCAGGTGCCCTGTCGCTTGGCAAGTGTCTCCGTCGGCGTCTGGGTTCCCTTTTCATGTCGAGGTACATAGGTGAAATCCCGTTTGATACTGGTCGCGATGGAAGTCAGGAGCGCAACTGTTTCGGTGTTGCCATCGTTCTTGACGAAGGCGCGCGCCCAATTGTCCACGGTTCGCTCGGGATCGAGATGCTGGCGCTCGATCGAGCGTAGCAGGTCGGGCATATCCTCTGCCGAATAGGTGAAAGGAAAGAGGCGAGCGTAAGGTTCGACATCGACCTGTTGCTGAGCCAGCGGTGCGTGTTCCAGAGTGGTCTCACTGATGACCAGCAGTTTCTCCGTGCGGCGATCGAAAGCCGCCACCGCCACCGAATTCCCGAAAACGTCGTGCAGCCACCGCAGTCCGGTGGGCTCCGGCTCGATCACGAGACGCGCCGATAGCAAATGCTGGTCAAATCCTTCACGCGGTCGCATCATGATCCGATGTTCACCGAGCGATACGGGCTGCTGATAGCGATACAGCGTGGAATGATGGATGGTCAGCAGCGGCATGGGAGTAACTCCTGATGGCCGCGCTGGAGGCGGATAGCCTGCTTGGACCCGACGATCCGGCGCCATTCGAAGTGTACAACGCGGGCGGCGCCTCACCGTTCCTCCTGCTCGGCGATCACGCGGGCACAGCGATACTGGCTTCGCTCAAAAGTCTCGGGTTAGGCCCGGAGGATCGAGGCCGTCACATCGCGCTGGACATCGGCGTCGAGGGACTGGGCCAAGTGCTTGCGCGCGAGCTGGATTGTCCGTTCCTGCGTCAAATCTATTCGCGACTGGTTATCGACTGCAATCGCCATAGCGGGTCGTGTCCCGCGGGGTGGTGTAGAAAGGTTTCCCTGAGAGGGTGGCCACCGTCGATCTTCTGGTAGGGTTCGGATGCGAACTCGAACCTGGAGAAGAAGACGATGACCGACGACAGAATGGCCCTTGTCGAGCTGATTGAGCAAGGGGCTGATAGCGATTTGGTGCGTGAGATGCTGGCTTTCGCCGCGGAGCGCATGATGGATCTGGAGATCGAGGCGAAGACGGGCGTGCCTTGCGGATCACGCAGCCCGGAGCGGCTGAACCACCGCAACGGCTACCGCGAGCGCAGTTGGGATACGCGAGCTGGCCGGATTGATCTGGCAATCCCGAAGCTGCGCAAAGGCAGTTACTTCCCGAGCTTCTTGGAGCCACGCCGCACCGCCGAGAAGGCCTTGGCGGCAGTGATCCAGGAAGCCTACGTCCACGGCGTTTCGACCCGTTCGGTCGACGATCTGGTCAAGGCGATGGGCGCCAGCGGTGTTTCAAAGAGCCAGGTCAGCCGTTTGGTTGCCGAGATCGACGAGCGGGTGAACGCTTTCCTCACGCGACCCATTGAAGGTGAGTGGCCCTATCTATGGATCGACGCCACCTACCTCAAAGAACGCGAGGGCGGACGGATTGTCTCGACGGCGGCGATAATCGCGGTGGGCGTCAACACCGATGGCCGGCGCGAGGTTCTGGGCGTAGCCACCGGCCCGTCCGAAGCCGAACCCTTCTGGAAAGCCTTCCTGCGCTCGCTGGCGGATCGCGGCCTGCGAGGTGTGAAGCTGGTCATCTCCGACGATCACAAAGGACTGCGCGCCGCGGCCAGCAAGGTATTTGCCGCAACCCAGCAGCGCTGCCGGGTGCACTGGATGCGCAACGCGTTTGCCCATGCCGCGCCGAAACAACGACCCGCTGTCATTGCCATGATCAAGACCATCTTCGCGCAGGAAACGGCCGAGGCAGCGCACCAGCAGTGGGACCAAGTTGCTGATGCCCTGCGCGAGAAGTTTCCAAAGCTGGCCGACATGATGGACGCATCACGCGAAGACGTGCTCGCCTACATGGCCTTCCCCAAGGATCATTGGGCGCAGATCGCGTCCACCAACCCGCTGGAAAGAGTCAACAAGGAGATCAAGCGAAGGGCCGACGTGATCGGCATATTCCCGAATGACGCTGCCGTCGTTCGTCTCGTCGGAGCGCTCATGCTGGAGCAGAACGATGAGTGGGCGGTATCGCGCCGCTACATGACACTGGAAACTCTCGGCTCGGTGAGCCATAACCCTATTGTCAGCTTGCCAGCACTGGCCGCCTGACCTGAACCTGATCCTGCCGTAGATCGACGGTTCCTACACCACCCCGCGGGACACGACCCCATAGCGAACGGGCCGACGCAGTTCCGGAGATATCCGACCGCACCTATATCCCTGGAAACATGAACCTTCCGGACAGCGTCCGGAGGGCCCGGATAGAAAGCATTCACGTGCCCTATCACGCAGCCATTTCAAGAATGCTGGATGATCGTCAGCACCAGGGCCGCGCGACCGTCCTTGTTTCACTTCATAGTTTCACCCCCATCCTGAACGGAAGCGCCCGACCTTGGGACGTCGGCATATTATATTGGCGGGGGCGTACGGACTTCGCGCTTGGGCTACGTGATGCGCTGGCAAGACAAACTGGCATCGTTGTTGGCGACAATGTCCCCTATGCGATGGACGACACAGATTATACGGTCCCGTACCACGCATTCAGCCGCGCCCTGCCCTATGTGGAAATCGAGGTGAAGCAGAGTCTGATCGATGATCCGCAGGGGCAAGCCGTCTGGGCGGCTCGCCTCGGAACTGCGGCCCGCGAAGCGCTGGACAGGATAGCGCTTTAGCTCTGTGCCTAGATTACGAGAACGACCACTAGCATCCCTACCTTTTCGCGGGCACGCTCCTGAATACGGCGTACCCGAACAAACCGGAAAGGACCGAGGCTGCGAATACGCCCAGGGAGGCCTCCTCGAACTGCGTCTCGTCCGTAAAGGCCAGTTCGGCGATGAAGAGGGATATGGTAAAGCCGATGCCGGCAACGCCCCCGATACCAAGGATCATTCTCCAGGTCAGCCCTTCCGGCAAGCGAGCGAGATGCAGCCGACACGCGAGCCAGGTCGCGAAGAGAAAGCCTGCCGGTTTGCCGACCGCCAGACCGGCGATGATGCCGATCGCCAGGTTTGAATGCAGAATGTCACTCAGCAGGTCTGGGGAGAAATGTATCCGCAGGTTGGAAAGAGCAAATAGCGGCAAGACCACATAAGAGACCCACGGCGTCAATATCCGGATCAGCCTGGCCGCGGCTTCATCGGTAGCCGCTGCCATCTCGTGGACGTAGCCCAGGTTTTTCTGAGCGGACAGATGATGAGTATCCTCTTCATCCGGATCGTCGGCGCGTGCGGCCGCAGCCTCGGCTTTCTTGATCTCGTCGATGGGTCGCTGGACATGCGCTGCAAAGCGCCGCTCTGAAAGGCGCGAGTTTGTCGGAAGCAGCAGACCAATAGCGACACCGGCTATCGTGGGATGAACCCCCGATCCCAATATGCCGATCCAAACCACGATGCCCAGAAAGACATAAAGGATTGGAGTGACCCAGTTAAGGCGCAGGAACAGGATTATGCCAAGATATGCGGCTCCTGCCAGTGCGAGAAACCAGGGTTGAAGTGTAGCGGTGTAGGCAAAGGCTATAACTAGCAGGCCAAACACATCGTCGATCGCTGCGAAGGCGAGCAACGTGGCGCGAAGCGATGGCGGCAAGGAGGTCGCGAACATACCGACGATCGCCAGGCTGAACGCCGTATCCATCGCCGCTACCGTTCCCCAGCCATGCTGCGCTTGGGTACCAAGGTTGAAGGCAAGGTAAACAGCCACCGGAACAACGAGACCACCTATCGCACCAACGACAGGGAGGGCCGCGGTCCGAACTGAAGACAATGACCCTTTCACGAACTCACGCTTCACCTCTGTTCCGATTATGAGGAAAAACAGCGGCATCAACGCGTCATTGATCCATCCCGACAGGGGTTTAGCTATTGCCCAGCCATCATAGGTCAGCCTCAGGGGGGCGTCCCAGATGTGCGCGTATGTTGAACCCCAAGCGGTATTGATCAGCACGAGTGCGGCGATCGACGCGATCAGCAGCGGGCCGCCGGATACCTCGCCGATAACGAAGAACGGTTCAAACTTCCTAAGGATAGCAGCCGCGGGCGAGTGATGGGCCCTGGCGGCGATGCGGCCCGACTGACGAGGGGGCAAACTCATTTGCCGTTCCTGGAGTCGGTAAAATCGCCGGGCATGTCTCATCCAACCCGACCAAAGCGAAATCGTTGCAAAATGCTGTCGGGCAGAGGCAAGTTAGATGTCCGGTAAGCAGGAAGGTGCCAGTAGGATTGCCGGCGCTCGGCGGACTATGCGATCGTGCCATGGGATATTCCGGTTCGCCGCATGATCGGCAAAGCCTTGCGTGACTATTTCACGCAGCGAACTATTCGAGCAATGCCGACTGTCTGATTAACACTCTGTTTCCACCGGGAACGATGTCGCCGAATTTTGATTTTATGCGGTATGAGGGAAGACGCTGCCCATCCGATCTGCCGAGAGGAGATTCTGGTCGTTGATGATGAGCCGCTGCTCAGAATGGTTTTGGTGGATTTGTTCGAGGATGCAGGCTTCCGGGTGGAGGAAGCGGGCGATGCTGGCGAAGCACTTGAACTATTGAAAGCGCATCCTTCCATCCGCATTGTCGTGACTGACATTCAGATGCCCGGATCAATGGACGGCCTGCGCCTCGCGAACTATATCCATGATGCATATCCGCCAATCGCGCTAATCGTGTGCTCGGGCGCGATATCACCTGATGGAGGCGCGCTGCCGCAGTCCGCCATCTTCATGCCCAAACCGGTCGATCACGCCGTTTTGCTACGCACGGTGAGCAAAATGTTGTCTGCGTAACGAGGCTAAGCTCCTGCTATTGCTTAGATAAGCCTTCGAAAACTAGCGAAAAGGCGGTTCCTTCGCCCACTTTGCTGGCGACTTCCATCCTTGCCCCCATCCGTTCGACAAGGTCGCGGCAGAGCAGTAGTCCCAGCCCGCTCCCCTTCTCTCCCGCAGTCCCTGGCGTCGTGACGCGGCGATCGATGCGGAAGAGATTGTCGATGGCCTGCTGCGACATTCCTACGCCGGAATCCCGAACATGGATAACGAACCGCCCGTCGGTTCCTTTCTCGCAGGCGATGGTGATGCCGCCCCCTGCTGGCGTAAACTTGATCGAATTGCCGACCAGGTTGCGCAGCACCGTCGCGAGCATGTCGCGATGGGCACGGACCATCCCGCCGCCACAATCGAATGACACCGATACGCCCTTCTCTTCAGCCGTGTGGCGGCACACACTCGTCGCTTCCTGTGCGATAGCAGCCACATCGACCATCTCGAGTTCGACATTGCCGCTATCCATCTGGAGCTGTGCCCAGTCGAAAAGGCTTTCCATCAGGGCGTGTGCCTGCACTGCCGCCTCCTGCACGGCCTGCGCACGGATTTGAACCTTCGCGGGATCCTTTTGCGCGGCGGTCCGGCTCAAAGAGTCCGAGAGACCAATGATTGCCTGGAAGGGATTGCGCAGATCATGCGCGATGATCGAAAGCAGCAAGGCCTTCTGACGATTGAGCGCATCGAGAGCGAGGGATTTTTCCTCGGCTTCCCGCTTCGCCTGCTCGAGTTCCGCCAGAAAGGCGCGCCTTGCCTTGGCATAGCGGATTGCACGCGCAAGGCCCGATGGGTTGAGCTCCGCCTTGCTCAAATGATCGAGCGCCCCCGCTCGCATCAGATCGAGGGCCGTCTCGGGGTTGGTCTCGCCGGTAAGGATCAGAACGGCATTGATACCGCACCCTGGAGCGAGCAAAGCCCCCAGCACATCGAAGGCATCGGCATCGGGCAAGCGATAATCGAGCAGGACGCAGTCGAAGGCTTTCTCGCCTGCGAGCGCTAGTCCTTCGGCAGCGTTTGCTGCCTCCGTCAGAACCCAAGTGAGGTCAGAGGCCGACAGCGCCCGCCGGACGGCCTGGCGATCGACTTCATCGTCATCGATAAGGAGGATGTGGGTCTGGGTCGGCATCGTCAGCGCGGAAACTCAACGATTCTCCAATAATGTTCAAGCAGTGATACGGCTTCCATAAAGGTGTTTGCCGGGTCCTGCTTGACGATGTAGCCCGCGACATTGTGCCCATAGGCGCGCGCCTTGTCTTCGTCCGCCTTGGAGGTGGTGATCATGAACACCACAGAGCCTTTCAGCTCCTCATCCGCCCGAATGGCTTCCAGGAATTCGATGCCGTTCATCCGGGGCATGTTGAGGTCGAGCAGGATGAGGTGAGGCTTGGGCAGCTTTTCCTGGCCGTTTTCGCCCCGCAGCACTTCCAGTGCCTCGATGCCGTCACGAGCCACTGTGATCGGGTTGGCGATCCGGCTTTTGGCGAACGCGCGCTTTAGGCCTTGCACATCGACCTCGTCATCTTCGACGAGCAACAGATTGACGGTTGGATTCATGCTCGAGATTCCTTGGAGATAGCGGGCCAGGTGAAATGCACGGTGAGGCCGCGGGCCTCATTCTCGCTCAACCACACCTGTCCGGATTGCCGTTCGACGAGCTTCCTTACAATCGCAAGCCCCATTCCGCTACCTTCCACTTCATCCCTTGGCTTGAGGGTCTGGAACATACCGAACACCCGTTCGCGGAACTGTTCGGGTATCCCTGCCCCATTATCGCTGACGGTGAACTCGTACATGTTGCCCACAGATGCCGCCTTAACCTGGATAAGGCCATGGGCCGGATCCGGGTGATGCTTTACCGCGTTTCCTATGAGGTTCTGCAGCGTCTGGGTGAGCGCGGCTTGCGCGGTTACCAGCGTAGGCAAACTCGCGTCCGCCTCGATCCGAAAGCCCTCCGGCGGGCTGATGAGGGCCGCAAGATCCGAGACCAGCGCCCTCGTATCAACCTCCCGGATCACATTGTCGTCGCGCCCGGCGCGCGAATAGGCGAGCAGATCACTAAGCAGACTCTCGAGCCGACGTACCCGGCTCTTCAGCAAATCCATGTTCGTTCGGGTATCGCCCTCCAGCTTGTCACCCAGGTCCTCCTCGATCCAGCTCGCCAGGTTCTCGATCCCGCGAAGAGGCGCTTTGAGATCGTGTGAGGCGACATAGGCGAACTGCTCGAGCTCGGCATTGGAACGCTGGAGATCATGAGCCTGATGCCGCAGCTTCTGGTCGATTTCCTTTCGATCCGTCACATCGGTAAAGAGCGCGACGACCCCAAGGATACGGCCGCTATTGGCGCGGTGGGGACGGAAGTAACCCTCGAAATCCCTCGGCGACGCGGCATCGGGCAGCTGGAAGGCAAACCGAACTTCCTCCCCGCTGAGTGCCGTCTGGAGTTCGTCGCCAGCGCCTGGGAACGTCTTTTGAGGAAACAATTGATCCAGATTTCGGCCCGAAACATGAGCTACGTCCTCCGCCGTAACGCTGAAGCGGCGCGCAAACTCCTCATTCAGAAAGCCGATGGATCTGTCCGCCTCGATATAAGCGATCATCGCCGGCATGGTATCCGCGGTCACCCGCAGGACCGACGTGCGGTCGAGTTCGATGAGGCTGTCTTTGAACACCGCGACGGCACGCGCCATGGCGCCAACCTCATTGCGGTGGTTGAGGCTTGGGATGGATACCGACGTGTCACGCGCGACAAGCCTCCGCATCGTTTCCGCCAAACCCACAAGGGGACGAGCTATGTACCGGCTGAGGGCTACTGCGACCCCCAGACTGATCAACAATGTCAGGACCAACGAAGCCCACAGGGTGAACCGCGCGGTTTCTTCCGCGCGCGCAACCAGGCGGGTCTGGACAACCAGCGAATCCTGTTCGCGCTGTTCGATAGTGGCGAGCCGTGCGCGGAAGGTGTCGAACATGGCCTTGCCCTGCCCGTCTGCTTCGATCGAACGGGCGTGATCGCGCGCCGTGGGATAGGCCATGTCCCTGATGATGACGGCGCCCACCTGACGCTGCCAGTTTCGCGCCGCTTGTTCGGCTTCTTCAAGCGCATCCAACTGAGGTTGGTTCGTGGCCAGCAGAACCTTCAGCTCCGCGATACTATGGTCGAAGTTGCGTCGCCCCTCTTCATAGGGCTGCAGACTTGTCCGACGTCCGGTCAGCAAATAGCCTCGCGCGCCGGTCTCCTGGTTGAGCATCTCGTTCTTGATGGCGCTCAGTCCGACAATGATCTGCGAAGAGCGGAAGCGCGACGCCGTCGCAGAATGCAATTGGGACAAGGTGATAAGGACGCCTCCGCTGCCGACGAGCGCAATGAGGGCGATCATCGCGATTGCGAAACCGAAAGTTCGATTCAGACTGTAGGTGTTCTCTCGCATCGCCCTTCGCATACCCAGCCTGTGGGAAAATAACAGCAACAGTTTTTAGGGTTTGGTTGGGCGCCAGACTCTGAGTACGAGCCGGTGACGATTCCAGGGATCCCGCTCGGCATTGCGGGCTTTTCTCCCCGTCGGCGGCGCGCGACGACCACCGAATCGATTACATTCATCAGCGGGTTGAGGACCGTCGAGCCCCGGCAATGCCTCGCCAGCAGCGTGACGATCTCCCTCATCGACGTTAGTGCGCCGCCCAGAACAGGCAGATAGGCCGAACGCAGGTAGTTGTCGTTTGCGCTCATCCATGACGATGGTCACGGTGCCCATGATCATGATCGTGATGCTCGTGTGCCCGTGGTGATGATAGCGGTAGGGCGCTGACGATGTTCAAGATTAGGCCAATCGCCGCCGCTACGGTCGCATTCCCGAAAGCGTGAGGGACTTCATCACTCGATACGGGAACAAACTCGGGGTCAGTCCATTTTAGAGGCCCGCGCCGACACTTTGCGCGCCTGTCGTGCAAGCGTCGCCAATCCGCCGGTTCGGGTCGCCATCCGCAACCGCGCCACAGACGCAGGATCATGTGCATACGATGAGCGTAATCCAGATTATCGCCGCAGCCACGCCCGCTGCAACTTCCCCAGCTCTCGCAAGAACCGCCATCCCGGACGTATCCACGCAAATTCGCGACCTGTCGCGATCGACGGTTTCGTGGTTCCAGGCGTACTGGCTGCAGATCATCATCGCATTGGCCATCGCCGTCGCCATCGTCTCCGCGCTCTACGCCCTGCGCGGGCTTGGCGCGCGTCTGTGCCGAAAGGAGCGCGGGCGGGGCGACTGGCGTACCATCGTCGGCCGGGCCATCACCAAGACCACCAACTACTTCATCATCATGGTCGCCATCCGTGCGGTGGACGGATACGCGCAGACGCCTCCGATGCTCGACAAGCTGGTAACGTTCCTGTTCACCCTGGCTGCGGTGATGCAAGGCGCGATCTGGGCGCGCGAGTTCATCCTCGGCGCGATAGAGCACAAGACCTCGGCCGAGCATTTCAAGGGCGAGGCGATCATTAATGCCATGGGCCTCATCCGCCTGTTGGTCAGCGTGGTGGTCTTCGCGGTGGCGGCCGTGGTGCTGCTCGACAACATCGGCGTAAACGTTACCGGCCTCGTCGCGGGTCTGGGCGTCGGCGGTATCGCCATAGGTCTGGCTGCGCAGGGTATCTTCGCCGACCTGTTCGCCGCGCTGGCGATCATCTTCGACCGACCGTTTTCCAAGGGCGACCAGATCAGCTTCGACAATTCGTCGGGCACGATCGAGGCGATCGGTCTCAAGTCCACGCGCATCCGCGCCTATACGGGCGAACTGCGGATCATCTCCAACAAGAACCTGCTCGACAAGGAAATCCTGAACGTCAGCGGGCGTGATCATATCCGTTTGCCGTTCACCATCGGCGTCGCCTACGAGACCCCGCCCGAGACGCTCGCGCGCATTCCCGGCATCCTGACCGAACTTGTCGAGGCGGAAGGCGGTAAGGCGGCAAGGGCCGGGTTCGAGAGCTTCGGCGCTAGTTCGCTCGATTTCAGCCTGCTGGTCGACGTGCCGGGCAAGGACTGGGGCGTGGCGCATCCGCTGCGCGACCGGCTGATGGTGGCGGTCGTGCAAAGGTTCGCCCAGGAGGGGATTTCCATTCCTTATCCCACGCAAACGACGTTCACCGCCGCCCCTGACGGAAAGCTGATCATGCCCTATCCGAGCCCCACGTCATCTGACGACGACGCAAGGGCGCTGTAGGCCCTTCGTCGAAGCCCCGCATGCGTTTCTGCGGAAATTGGCCAGATGGAGGCGGAAATGTAGCTTTCCCGCCATATAGCAGCGGGCCCTGCGGGCCCGAACTGCACAGTCTGCTCCTAAGGACTCCTCTTAACCGGCAGCACGGGCTGGCCGTTAGCCCTGCCGTCCTGGCCGATTTATGGGTGGGTTCTGGGCCGCGTGTGGCGCACGCTGCCGTGGCATCGCTCGCGTTATGACCAATTCCATGTACCTGCATTAGGTCGGATTCCAGGGGGCGAAACCCAGTCAGGGCTCGAAGCCTTGTGCTATGGTGCTCCTCAAGGCGGCTCTACTTTTCCTCCTCGCCAAGCTGACCGGGTGGAGGAGAGGGAACGACAGAGCCACGCCGGTTCGGCATCTGCACCGATTTCTGGCTATCTGGCGATCCGCCATTTTTTGGCAGCATGCGTTCAACGAAGGTCGCAGCGACCAGGAGTAGGACGGCGAGGGCCGTACCTGCCAGCACAAGAATATACTGCCCAGCACCGGCGGTTATGCCGACAGCCGCAGCCATCCAGAGACTGGCCGCCGTTGTCATGTTTCGTACATCGCCCCCGCGCACAAAGATCAAGCCTCCGGCGATAAAGCCGATAGCTTGTGCAAGCCCTTGTATGACGCGAACAGGGTCGCCCTCCCCATGGTGTTCCACGAGTTCCAGGGCAGACAAGGTAAGCATCCCTGAGCTCAGCGCGACTAGACCATGTGTTCGCAGGCCTGCATCATGGCCGTGGCGTTCGCGTTCGAACCCCAGCACGAGGCCCAGAAGCGTCGCGAGCCCGAGCCTCATGAGGGTGACGGAGAGATCGTCCTCAAGCATTTTCGACACTCGGCTTAAAGGTGATGACGCGATAAACGTAGTACAGCAGCACTGCTGCCATGATCGTGAGGCCAGCAGGCCCAAGATAACGATCGACGGCCGAAAATTGTCGGCCGAGGAAGTATCCGGCTCCTGCAAGAAGGCTGTTCCACACAGCCGATCCCAGCGTGGTCAAGATGAGAAACCTTGGAAAAGGAGTGCCGAACACGCCAGCCGGAATCGAGATCAGCGTGCGCAGACCAGGAATGATGTGAGCGACGGGAATGGCCCAGGAACCGTGCCGATCAAACCAAGCATCAACGTGGTCGATTTCGTTAGCCGACAAGGTAAGCCAGCGTCCGTGGCGGTCAGCCAGCTTTTTCAATCGCCGTTCACCACATTTTCCTGCCAGCCACCACCAGAAGGCGGCGCCAGTGACCGTCCCTATCGTGCCGCATATGATGACAAGTATGATGTTGAGGCCGCCGTCGGCGGCAGTGTAGCCGGCCAGGGGCATGATCCCTTCAGAGGGTATGGGAGGAAAGACATTCTCAAGCAGCATGAGCAGGCCGATGGCCCAGTACCCCATCCGCTCGACAATATCTGTGATCCATTCCGTCATACACGCCTATCCCGAAAATTAAGATTTGCAGTGCGTCACCAGGACACCCCAGCGTCATGCACGCCACTCACATTCGTGTGCAGCGCCATCATCTTGTGGGTCGACATCAGGCATTTCCCTTGCGTCGGCGGGTTTCCCAGCCCTTTTTCGCGGCCGCAGAGCGCTTTTCCGCGCTCTGACTCGATCCGCCCTTGCGGCCACCTTTGCGCGAACTTTCGTGGTTTTCTTTCTTGCCGCGGCCAGAGCCAGATTTCTTTCCGCCGCCGGACTCCTTGTTGACCGTCGCCCAGGCGCGCCTCTCTGCCTCCTCCTTGCCTACGCCGCGATCCTCATAGCCCTCTTCGATATGCTCGGCCTTGCGCTTCTGCTTGTCGGTGTAGCTCGACTTGTCTCCGCGAGGCATGATCCTTCTCCTTGTCGGTTGCCACCGCCAATCCCTTGAACGCGGCAGCAGCCAATTCGTCCCGATCTGTTTCGATCGGCTCGCCGCAATTTCTTGGTGGTCAGAAATCGCGCTTTGGCGCGATCTTCGCCAGATCGACGCGCGCTTCGAATGCATGCGCCTGAGCATTTCGAAGGTAAATCTGCCGCTGCCCGGCCCGTATTCCACGAGAACCTCGATGTTAGACCAGTTCAACGGGGCCAGCATACGGCGCACCATTCGGGCGCTTGCGGGAAAGGCCGAGCCGACCATTGACGGATGCCGGACGAACTCCCCTGCGGCAATCCATCCTGTATCTTTCACGAAAGCTTTCTCCCTGGAAGCTGATCAGAACGAGAATTTTGGCTCAGCCGGGATAGGGATTTTTCTGCAGCAAGCCGGCCAGACGGGCGGCGTTGCCAGCCACCATCTTTGCAGTTTCCGTCACCTTTTCCGGCGTCGTCGCCAAATCCTTGAAATCCGTGGACCCCATCGCCTCGCCGACCCAGTAGCATGCCGCGACCGCTGGAATGGTCCAGCCTACATCGTTCAGGGCCTGGAAAAGCTGGGCGGATGAAAAATGCGCGCCGTCCTCGTTGCCAACGATCGCCGCCACCGCGACTTTTCCATAGCTGGGCATGCGGCCCTGATCGTCCGTCTCCGAGAGAAACGCGTCCATCCGTTCGAGCACGCGCTTGGCGACGCTGGATATCTGCCCCATCCAGATCGGGCCGCCGAAGACGAGGATGTCGTGCGCCAGTATTTTCTCGCGCAGCGCAGGCCAGGCATCGCCGTCCCCTTCGTCGGATGTTACTCCGGCTCTGATATCGAGCGCTGCCGCCCGCACTGTCTCGGTAATCGTAACCTGACAGTCGGAAAATGCCTGTTTCAACACCGCGATCATGGTGTCGGTTGAGCTGGCTTCCTTCGCGTTGCTCTTAAGGGTGCAATTGAGAGCCAGGGCCTTGAGTGCCATCAATCGTCTCCTTTGGTGTCGACTGACGCAGGCGTGCGATCATCCGTTCACTGACAGGAGAACTCATCGGCAAGAAAAGGGTTCTGTCTCCAAAGGAGATGCCGCAATGACCGAGACCGCCCAGATGATCCACGAAGATGCGCTTCCCGGGCATGAAAGCAAACTCGAGCCAAAGCCCGAGTGGCAGCCTCGCTATAAGGGGGCTGAGCGTCTCAAGGACAAGGTTGCGATCATCACCGGCGCCGACAGTGGCATCGGGCGCGCCGTGGCGGCACTTTATGCCCGTGAAGGCGCTGACATCGCCATAGTCTATCTGCTCGAGGACGACGATGCCGCCGAAACGAAGCGGATCGTCGAGGCCGAAGGACGCAAGGCGATCACCATCCGCGGCGATATCGGCGAGAAGGATTTCAGCGAGGAGATCGTACGCAAGACGCTCGATGCATTCGGCAGGATCGACATTCTCGTCAACAATGCCGGCGAGCAGCATCCCGATGAGGACATCACGGACATAACCGAGGAACAGCTGCGCCGAACCTTCCAGACCAATATCTTTGGCATGTTCTTCCTGACGCAGGCCGCGCGCCCGCACCTCAAGCCGGGCGCGGCGATCGTCAACTGCACGAGCGTCACCATGTACCAGGGCAGCAAGGATCTGCTCGACTATAGCTCGACCAAGGGTGCGATCACGGCCTTTACTCGGTCATTGTCGGAAAATCTGGTCGGCGATGGCATTCGCGTGAATGCGGTCGCACCGGGACCGATCTGGACCCCGCTCAACCCATGCGGCGGCGCAAAACCTGAGAAGCTGGAGCATTTTGGCGAGAGCACGCCCATGGGTCGGCCGGGCCAGCCCAATGAAGTCGCCCCGGCCTTCCTGTTTCTCGCCTGCGAGGATTCCAGCTACATGTCCGGGCAGGTGCTCCATCCAAATGGCGGGATCATTGTGAACGGCTAGATCGCTTCTGCCGCTCGACGGGACATAGCGCAAACCAACTGCCCGGCGACGGGAAAATCGAGCCCGGCCTGGCAAATGGGTACAGAAATTTCACCAGATGAAAGGAACTGAGATGACGGACCTGAGCCAAATCAAGGAGCATATGGAGATCATCGGCGCAGATGGCGTTCATATCGGCACTGTCGACAAGGTCGAGGGCGATCGGATCAAGATGACGAAAGCCGACAGCGGCTCGCACTCCGATCATCACCATTATTTTTCAGGAGGATTGGTGGCCGCTGTCGAAGGCAATCAGGTACGTCTGTCTGCAGCCGGATCGGCAGCCGTTCTGCTGGAAAAGGAGGAAGGTGGCGAGGCGCTCAGCGACAAGTCGTCATAAGCGCGAAAAAGTAGCCGGCCCTACGGGCCGGCCACTTCTGTCCGATCAATAGGGGTAGTCGACGCCGTAATGGCCATATACCTCTCGCCCGTAGTTGCGATCGAAAGCCGGCTCGCTGTCGCCTGCATAGCGGGGCGCCTGTTCCAGCACGCTCTTGTCGAGATTGACGACATAGCCTCCCTGATCGGTATCATAGGTCAGCACGTCCCAGGGTAGCGGATAATAATCGCTCCCCAGCCCGAACAGGCCGCCGAACTGAAGTACGGCATATTCCACCTTGCCCGAGCGCTTTTCGACCATGAAATTGTAGATAGAGCCGAGCTTTTCGCGCTGGGCGTTGTAGACGGTGGTGCCCTCAACCTTGTTCGAGGCGATTAGCCGATTGGTTTCGTCCGTGGCAATATCGGTCTGTGCCATGACATCTCTCCTTCCATGGGATGAATGATCAAGGCGAACGCGACAGAGGGAAAGGTGTATCCCGCCTCGTGATACCTGATCGTCGGACTGCCCGTAAAAGCTGCTCAACCGCTTCCCAGACTTCCTCGTCAATTGGCGTCGCCTGTAAAAAGCTTGCCGAAGGGTCTTCGAAAACTGGGAGAGCGAATTTCTCTCGACCGCGGTCCTACTCATACTTTCCCTATTCTTCCGCCAAGGTGAAGCACCAGTATCCAAGCAGATTGCCGCTCCAGATGCCCAAACCGGCGAGTGACGAGGCTGGCCGGCTGAAAACCTGCTACGCCTCTGAGAACCATTTTCGCGGGCGGACTGTAGTCCTCAGGATTTTCCCCGGCATCGCCCTGAAGGGCGCTCGGATCATCTGCCAGCCGGCTGTTCTTTTATCTCGGCCGTCCTATTTGGGTCCGAGATTTTGCAAGTTTTCGCCATCGCCATTCCTCCTTTGTAGCAAGTAATCGCCCTCTATTCGATGTCAGCCGGCACCTATCTGCGAAGTGGTCGAGGTCTGATACGCCGCGCAGTCCTCCGTGCTCGTCGATGGCGTGATCGATCCGCATTACAGCGGTGTGCGAACCATCGCGGCACATGTCGCTATCGGATGTACGGGGCACCAACACAGGCAATCGCGCGTGATCCGACGAAGCCGGCCACAGGCGAGATATCGTGCTTCCCGTTGTCCAGGTCTGTATCATTCCTCTGCCGCTTGCGCGGACCTCCGTAAGCTGATCGGCCGTCAGTGGGCCGATAAGAGAAAGCGGTTGTTCATGACTGCGCGATGCTCAGACGCTGCACCTTGGCCGCATTCCAGGCGGCGACATCGTGCGCTGACGCGTCCGGATCGCCGGTGTAGAAAGTGCCATCCCGCCACATCGCGTGCATGATGACGGCGAGCTTGCGGGCAACCGCGACCCGCGCCTTGGCGTGGCACTTCGTCTTCGCCAGCTTCAGCCCCCAGGTCTTGACCGTATCGCGCCCTTTGAAGCGGGTGAGCATGGCCGACGCTGCCTCGTAGAGCGCGCGACGGACATCAGGATCGCCTGCCTTGCTGATGCGTCCCTGCACGTCGATCGACGTTCCCGACTGCCATCGCTTTGCAGTCAGACCGAAGTAGGCAGCGACGTTGCGCGAGCGGCGAAAGCGGGCGGGATCGTCGATCGCGCTGCTGAAACTGAGCGCCGTGACCGGGCCGACACCAGGGATCTCCATGAAGCGGCGACAGAGTTCGTCGCGCATGGCTATCTGCACCACCAGCTTGTTGAGTATGAGGTACTCCGCCCACAACGCAGCACGGGCGCGGAGCATGCATTCCATCACGCCAGCTGCCATCGGATCGCCGGCGATCGCTTCCCGGACGGCCTTCTCCATGCTGCCACGGCCGACCTTGCCAAGCTTGATGCCGAACACCTTCAGCGAGTGCCGGACTGCATTTTCCAGATCGAGAAACTTGCGCTTGAGGTTCCGTCGCTGGACCAGCAGCAGGCGTATCCGGTAGCAGTTTTCCGACTTGATGTGCGCCTGGCGGAACCAGCCGGTGCGCATGATGTGTGCGATGCCCAGTGCGTCGGCGGCGTCCGTCTTGTTGCGCTGGGCCGACAGCGCTGCACGCACATGGCGGGTTTCCAGACAGACTGCCGGAATGCCGATCGCGAGCAGGCCGGCATGCAGCCAGGGCGACAGCGAGCCAGCCTCATGGCCAACGCGACGCAGGCGGCCAGCATATCGGCGAAGCGCTTCGCCGATCGCCGCTGGATCGGTTTCCACTGCGGTTTGCAGCACAACCGTCCCGTCATCGCCCACGACACAGATGGCTGTTTCTTCGACCGACACGTCCAGGCCTGCAAAATATTCCATCACACGACTCCTGCGCTTCCGTTTGACCGGAGCAGGAGTGTCGCTGCTGATCGGAGCCAGGCAATCCACCGATGGTGAGCCGTCAGAATGCTCACCAAATACAGCGGCAACCCTTCTCCCTTTTCGTGCGTTACGCATACTACGACCGAAACCAGGAGGTGATCGAATGCGCAAACGAGAGAAAGTAGCCGACCTCATTGCCGGTCAGAATGGACGCCAGCGCCGCAAACAGCTCTTTCGCTCGCTCGAGGATACCGCAGCTCGCGCCGTTGTCACCGCGACGGTGACTTTCGCGGTCGGTTGGGTGCTGAAGCGCATGTTCGAAAAATCGGTCAAGCAGGCGGCGAAAGAGGGCGCCCAGGACGGCGTCGACCAACAGGTCGCGCAAAATCCAGATCTCGCAAAAGCAGGCATTTCCGGCACCGCCGCGTCGCAGAGCACTGCAGATACTTGATGCCGGTACCGACAGGATGACCAAATGGCCCCGATCGTTTTATCGGGAGCACCGTCTTACTGTTGGGGAGCAACTAGACACCACAGGTATTTTGCTGGCGTTATTTCGGCTGCTCGCCATCGGTTCCATCAATGCCCGAACATGGTGCTCATATGCTCGCGGGCATCGGCATCATATTGACGTTGAGATAATACAGATCGCCCCACCGATTGTCAGCACAACGATCGCCCAGGCGAGAAGGAACGCAAGGAGGGTCCAGCGTCCATCCGATTGGGCTGCTCGACTGGGATGATTGCGGCGCGCAGTGGATTTGCTCCCCAGCTTTTCAGCCAAGGCAGCGCAGGTGAGTGCATCTACATAATCCTCGGATTCATCCTCCTCGGCCTTTCCTTCGGACAGTCCTCAAGGCCGGTGAATAGCAGCTTTCACCCAAGCATCGTTACACCGGCGCAGGCAGAAAAGCGACTGCGTCGTGGTTTATCGGCGCCAGCTTTGCGCCGCTCGCTGCGCTGTTTCTTGCTGCGAGCCCGCAGGCCGGTGTTCCGTCCTAGTGGCGCGTCGGCTGCGCTGACGGCGCTTCCAAGAACTCGGCGAAAGCCGAATCATCGCCCAGGGCGTACAGTCGCAGCGGATCGTCCGGCGTCATGCGACCGGCCTGCACCTCACGCCCGGTCACATCACGAAGTCGGCTACGGTCCAGCACGCCATCGAGAAGGCTTTCGGCCCGCAAGAACATCCAAATCTGGCTTTGCCGATGAGCGGCAAAAGCGTGGAGATCGCCCCCCGTTTCTTCGAGATGCACCGCCACTAAGTCACAGACAAGATTGAAGATCCGCATGAGGCCAATTCGGCTCTCCTCATCGGTGATGGCCTCGTGCAACTGCAGAACCTCGTCACGGAATGCGGCAAGCGGAATAGCGTCGCCCTCATTGTAAGCCATGAGGCGATTCCAAAGATCTGTGACACGCTGATCCATCATCCTGCCTTCCGTCCGTTTTAGCGATGAAGCCTTTCTCATCACCGCTGCGGGGGCTGTGCAGCATTGTCAGGGTACGCCGCCCTCAGCCTGATCCCCCTAATGGGATGCCTTGAGGCACAAGCCTATGCAAGGCGGAAAGAAAGTTCTCTTTCAGCTCAAAGCAGGCGATCTCTTTCCTGGGCCTCGACAAGGCCGTTCTTACAGTCTTTCTCGTTCCGATCCGAGGCATTTCGGCTTCGGTGCGTGGCGGCCGATCTTGGGCCACAAGCCGCGTCACGGATGTTGTTACGCCCTGCCAGGCCCCCGAAAGAGGGGCTGCCGCCTGGCAGGATACAGCCGTTATTCTCTCCACTGCGGTCGATAGGAGCGTTGAAACGCTATCCTGAAGCCGTACAGCTTCCCAACGCTGTGGTTGGGCATACCGGGCATTCCAAGGCGCGCACCTTGTGTCGGTATGTGGGAGAATGAAGGACGTGGGCACTTAGCAATCGATGCCACCTATATCGGGCGGCAGTTCTGCACAGCAATCCCTACAGGACGCAAAGCAAGCCCTATGTCCAACTCGGCACCATGGGCGAACTATGGGTCGGCTGTCCTTCCTCCGGCGCGCCCGCGATCTTGGGTCTCGCTCGATCAGGTTCGCGCGCTGCTGGGCATTTCCGGCATCGACAGGATCGCCAGGGAGAATCTTCTGGACGTGACTGTAAGCTGGCTGGCCTTACTGCGCTTGGCAAGGAGCTGAGGCTGCGATCGATTTCTGCGATGGCGGGCTCGTTGCAGTGTCCCGTATCACCGACGCACCAGGACCGGCACTGTCAGCCTGAGACTGCAGCGGTTTGCCGTTCTTGGTTAAACGCTGCGGCCTTCCTTATGGGAGCGGGTATGGCCAGAGCGCGACCGCCCCGCTCGAATGGTGATCGCATGAATTTGCAGCAGATTCATTCGTTGTCATCGGCGTTGCGCTGACCCGGCAATCGGCGCGGTGCGATCATTGCCCCGGCCAGGGCGACAGCGCCACCGATCAGCGTTGCGAGCAATCGGTCGGTTTCCGCGCCTTTGATCTCTCCGCCCGCCAGCGCGATCATCAATATGACGCTCATGGTGATGGCCGCGCTCAGAACCGCGTAACGCGCTTTCTGGAACCCGAACGCACAACCAGCGGACAACACAGCAGCACCCGCCAGCGGAAGCGGTACCGCAGCCAGCAGATGCAGCACTATCGTCGCAAGAACAATGCCGGCGACCGTGCCGCCAATTCGCTCGATGCCACGTACACCGGTATCGCGTAGCCCCGGCTTGAGAACGACCATAGCGGTCAGGGCAGCCCAGTAGCCATGCTCGACACCTGCCTTGTCCGCGGCGACTTTTGCGATGGTGATACACAGCGCCGCTCGAAGCGCGTGGAGCAGCATTTCCTGTCGGGTCGCCCGATCGCTGCGCGCTTCCGGAATTTCTTTTCCCTCGCCGATCACTCCCACCATCAATCCGACCGCTGCGATCTGGATCGCAGACCCACCCGCCACCAACACAGCCCGGCGCAGACCATCGAGCACGCTTCCGGGGAAGTGCAGCGCCAGCAGAAAGGCAATGATGATCTGGAGCCAGACCCACCACAAATCGATGTCGCGGCTGATCAACGCACCGCAAAGGCCTCCCATCAGGGCTGTCGCCGCCAGTGTCACATATGGATCGTTGCCAAGGATCGTGCCGATAAAGGCGACAAGTGTCATGCCGATTCCAGCCAGCGTCATCGCGGCCCATCGATTATGAAACACTCGCTTGGTCGCCCCGAAGCCGACCGAGAACGCCGCACCCGCTGCGATGGAGGCCGGCATCGCGGCGCCGGCACTCACACCGCCCACAAGCAACAGGGCGAACCCTGGCATCGCCAACAAAGCACTATGCGTGTTGAATCGAAATATATCTTTGAACTGAGGCATCAATCGGGGCGCCCTCCTGCAGGACACTCCTATCGTGATGATCTCGCGCTTGCCACATGCGCATGCGGACGAGAGCGGCATGTGCGACATGCATTGCCGTTTCATCACTGCCGGCTACGGCTTGCGACATGCCACGAAGCTGCCAGCAGGGTTCTCCCGTCGAGGAGCCCTTCACATCCTCGGTAATTCGGGACCTTGGGCGGTGCATTTCAATGCAGTGCGGCGCGCGGTCCACTCCGGGACTTTCCTTTCGCAGAACGCTTCCTCAACCGGTATCGGCGGGTAACCCTTCATAGCCTGTCACCAACCCTACGGACCGGATCAACGCGCAGACCGTCCCCACAATCTCGTCAGGCGGCACCGCCGCCCCTACGGCCCGCGCCAGCTCCGGGGTTCTGCCCTGGCTGTGATAGCGAGAGAGCGGGCCAATCAACCGCATCAGATCTGGCGAGGGCTCGGGCAACCCGTTCCTCAAGGCGTCCAGCAAGGCATGCTCGAGATCGAGGCCGATTTGCCGGCGGATCAAGTGGTCGTGGTAGCCTGCCTTCAAAAGGATCGTCTTGAGCCCAAACTCGGTAGCATAGGCGGCATGGCGGACGAGGACATCAAGCCCGTATTTCGGCAGGGTCTCCTCCGCTGTCTCCAGGAAATACAGGGCGTGACGGTAATGAGACACCGCCAGAATCCGGTCGAAGTCCTGGGGGCGGTGATAGAGGTTGAGGTTGTGGGATGGGTGATTGCGCGCTCCGGGACGAAGCGAATGCGGGAGGGCATCGTCCCCGATGCACCCGAGCAATTTCCCAAAGGCCTGAGCGAGGTGCATCTCTTCTTTAGCTGAGCTGCGTGTGCACTTCGCCAGTCCCTTGACCGTGCCCAGCCCATGGCGCCGGTACCAGGCGAAGGCAGAATGCTGCGGTTCGGGCAGCCTCATGGCAGCGGCCGTAATCCTGTCAAAACGCGCCTGCGCCTTTGGCTCCCGCGGTCCATCCATTGCGCGGTCGTAGAGAACGATGCCCGTGTCATAGCGATCCGTCAGGAAGTGGTTGTCTTCAACGCGGAACCGTTTGGGCTCATCGATGGTGAAGATGGACAACGTGATCGTCGCCAGGTGATCCACTTCCGCTTTAATGATATGTCGGGCCTCATCCAGATGGCGTGCCCTTCCCTTATTGAACTCGGGATCGACGAATGCCCAGAGTTCGAATTTGGAGAGTTCAAGTTGGTGCTTGTCGATCTTTTGCGGATCGGCGTTGTCGCCCACGAGCATGAGCCAGTAGAGCGAGCCGTACCCGAACGCACGTTCCTGCCCGTCATCGAGACAGGCACATAATATCCGCGTCGTGCGCTCGATCGCTATTCGGTCGTGGGGACATAGATGCATGACGCGCGGCGGAACGCGCTGTCGCAGCTTTTCGAATTCCTCGACAGTGACGTGATCGCCCGTACGGCCCGATAGGGAAGGTGCATCGTCTCCACGGCTTTCGTGCATGGGAATCTCCATCCCGCATCCATGGCGGATGAGGCGGAAGTGCCGAGGCGGATGCGGTGACGATCCCGAACTCCCGCGCACTGGACGCGGGAGCCGCCGGGACTGCTAACACGCAAATGACATGCGCCGCCGTCTTTCACCCGAAGGTTTGGACATGCACGGCGGCATCCCGGAAAACAGAGTTTCCCGAGCTTCCTTGGCCATTTGCGGGATTAGCAGTCCCGGCCCTGCCCTTTTCGCAGCGCCCTCGCCTTCTAGCACTCAATCATAGGGAAGCAAAGTTTGCTGATGCCGTTCCTTATCCCGACCAGCGAGCCGCTGATCGCGGGCTAGCGACAGCCCCATGCACCGGTCATCGACACCTTTGCCTGGTGCGGCGACGTAGATTACGCGGCGATGCAGATTGCGCGGGAACGAGCCGAAGGCATTAGGGATTAGGAGAATCTGCGAAGGAGAGGATCGATGGCTGCACGTCCCTATTGGAAAGGTCAGATCCGACTGGCGCTGGTCTCCATTCCCGTTGAAATCTATTCGGCGACGAGGAGCGGCGCCACGATCGCGTTCAACCAGATTCATGAGCCCTCGGGCCAGCGGATCAAGTATGAAAAGGTCGTGCCGGGGATCGGCCCGGTCGACGTCGATGAGATCGTCAAGGGCTTCGAATATGCCAAGGGCGAATATGTCCTGCTCGACGACGACGAGATCGAGGGGGTCAAACTGGAGAGCAAGAAGACGCTCGAGTTGACCCAGTTCGTCGATAGCCATGACATCGACGCGATCTATTTCGAGAAGCCCTATTATGTCGTGCCGGCCGACGATCTCGCCGAGGAGGCCTTCATCGTCCTGCGCGAGGCGCTCCGACGCACCCGCAAGATCGGCCTCGGCCAGCTCGCTATGCGCGGACGGGAATATGTCGTCAGCATAAAAGCTTGCGGGCGCGGCATGGTGATGGAGACACTGCGATACGCCGATGAGGTCAATAAGGCGACGAGCTATTTCCGCGAGATCGGCGATACCGATCCGGACGAGGAATTGCTCGACCTCGCCACCACCTTGATCGACAAGAAGACCGGCAAGTTCGATGCGAGGGAGTTTCACGATCGCTATGCCGACGCGCTCAAGGAGCTGATCGAGCGCAAGAAGAAGGGCAAAACGCTTAACATCGAGAGCGATGACAAGGGCAGCGATTCGCGTGGTTCCAACGTCGTCGACCTGATGGCCGCGCTCAAGAACTCGCTCGGCTCATCGGGTGGTGGCTCGTCCAAGGCGGCGGCAAAGAAGACCAGCAAGGCTGCCGCGAAACCGGCCGCCAAGAAGGCTGCGGCCAAGCCGGCCACGAAACCGGCTGCGCGCAAGCGGGCCTGATCCGTGGCGGACAGATCAGACTCGGTAGCGGCGACCGTCGACGACGATGCAGCGTTTGCCGAAGGCGCCATCACGCTGTGGGCCAATCTGCTGACGTTGATCGGCACGCACTTGCGAGAAACCGGCACACCCCGCCAGGAAGTGCTCGACATGCTCACCATGCTTCATGAGACCAATGAGGAGACGATCCGGTCGCCGCGCGCGCGGGCCGTCGCTTCTCGCCATCTGATGTCGGTTTATCGTGCCCTTGGCGAAGCCTGAGCGATCAGGCGTTCGGCCCGAAGCGCCGCCGTTCGGGATCGCGTGCGTAGCGAAAACGGTCCTTGATCAGCTCATTGAAGAAGCTTCCGGCCGAAGCCGCATGGCAGAAGCCCTCGAAGGTCTCGGCCGGCACGTCATAATAGAGATATGTGCCAGTATCGCGAAACGAGATCGACAGGATGCCGAGATCGTCATCGAAGCCGATGCGATCGATCATAGCGGACTGAGAGAAGCGGTGCGCGCGCATATCTGGAGAACTGCGTATCGTTGCGTGTCGTTCCGGGCGTCGCGTCATCTGGAACCCATAAGATGCCGAGGCGATCCTGCCGCACTTGCAAATGCTGGCATGGCAGGCTCGTCGTAAGATGGCAGAGGTCAGCGACGACGAGCTCCGCGAGATGGCGCAGCACCGGGGGCTGAGACTGGTCAAATCGCGGCGGCGCAAGCCCGGCACCGGCGACTTCGGGAAATATGGCCTGACCGATGCGGGCGGCAAGGCGCTGCTCGGTATCGGCGACGATGGCCTGACCGCGAGCGCCGACGACATTCAGGACTATCTGCGTAGCAGCGAGCAAAGCACATGGAAGCAGTCGGCCGACGCGACGCCCGACCGACCTGCCCCCAGAGACAAACCCCGCCCGGCCGAGCCCGAGGAGGACGAGGAACCCATCCGCCGCCGGGCAAAACCGGTGTTACGAGATCGTCCGGCGCCGCGTAGACGAGAAGAGCCAGGTCCGGCACGGAAACCTTCCAAGAAGGCGCGTCCGCAGCCTTCACTCCGGCTCGTCCCGAAAGCTGAGCCAGCGCCCCAGCCCGATCCCGAGCCTTTGCCCGCACCCGAACCGGAGTTGCGTATTCGCGCTGTCACCGCGAACGATGCTGGTTCGCTGGCGGCGCTTCTCGGCCAGCTCAGCGGCGTATCGCTCGGTAGCAGGGAGGTCGCAGACAATCTCGCGGCAGCCCGAAAGGCGAAGGCCGGCATGGTGGTCGCCGAGCTGGGCGATATCGTCGGCTGCTGCGGATGGGCGGTTGTAGCGACTGTCCACCGCGGCCCGATCGGGCGCGTGACAGTGCTCATAGTCGACAAGCGCCATCGTCGTCGCGGCGTCGGAACGGCGATGGTGGCGGCCGCCGAGACCGCACTGGCGAAGGCCG
Source organism: Novosphingobium guangzhouense (assembly GCF_002896965.1). Lineage (GTDB taxonomy): Bacteria > Pseudomonadota > Alphaproteobacteria > Sphingomonadales > Sphingomonadaceae > Novosphingobium > Novosphingobium guangzhouense. The sequence continues at coordinate 5,945 of NZ_LYMM01000014.1, read as the reverse complement.
GCTGCCGTCAAATCGAGGCGATGAGCGACATCACGATCGACAACAGCCACAATTTCTTCCGCTCTCTGAAGTTCGAACAGGCAAGCTATCGCTTCGTCCGCACGATCGGCGAATGGGCGAGCGGGGAACGAGTGCACCACCGTACGAATTAACGGGGTGATCGGAAATCAATATGGCCAGAGCCTCGAGAGCGAACAACACTTCGGCCGACGAGCGCCTCGCAAGATATCGCGAGAAGCGCGACTTTGACCGTACGGCCGAGCCGTCGGGCGCAACCGAGCCGACGAGCGGCAACGGGTTCGTCGTCCAAAAGCATGCGGCGTCACGCCTCCACTATGATTTCCGCCTCGAACTGGACGGCACGCTGGTGAGCTGGGCGGTCACTCGCGGGCCGAGCAGCAATCCCGACGACAAGCGCCTCGCGGTCCGCACCGAGGATCACCCGCTCGACTATGCCCGGTTCGAAGGCACGATCCCCAAGGGCGAATATGGCGGCGGCACGGTGATGCTGTGGGACAATGGCACCTGGGAATCGATCCCCGGCAAGGATCCTCGCCAGACGCTGCCCGAAGGTCACCTCCATTTCATTCTTCACGGCCGGCGGATGCAGGGTGAGTGGATCCTCTTTCGTCTGAAGCCGCGCGGCAAGGAAAAGGGCGAGAACTGGATTTTGCGAAAGGTGCAGGATGAATTCGCCGGCGGCTCAGACGATCTGATCGGCACCCATCTTACCAGCGTCGATACGGGGCGCACGATGGAGGAGATTGCAGCGGGCAAGGCTGTGCGCAAGCGCAAGGCGGGCGCCAAAGCGTCACCTGCGGCGGCCGGCAATTCCAGAACGCCCGCCGCCGCGCCCGCCCGCCGCAAGAAATCTGGCCTATTGCCGCCGTTTCAGCCGGTGCAGCTGGCCGCGCTCGTCGATCATGTCCCACCGGGCGATCGCTGGCTGCACGAACTCAAATATGACGGCTATCGAACGCTCCTCGCGATCGGTGGCGGCGAAGGGCGCGCCTATACGCGCTCGGGTCTCGACTGGTCCGATCGGTTCGCCGGGCTGATCACCGACGCGTTGAAGCTGAACGTCGGCAGCGCGCTGATCGATGGCGAGGCGGTGGTGACCCTTCCCGACGGCCGTACCAGCTTTCAGGCCCTGCAGGCGGCGCTCAAAAGCGATCCTGACGCGATCGACTATTTCGCCTTCGACCTGCTTGAACTGGACGGCGAGGATCTGACCCGGTCGCCGCTGATCGAGCGAAAGGAGAAGCTGGCGGCGCTGATCGGCGAAGCCAAAGGGCGCATCCGCTATTCCGATCACATCGTCGGCAATGGCGAGAAGCTGCTAGCCAGCTTCTGCGGCGCCGGCCTCGAAGGGGTGATCTCGAAGCGCGCCGACGCGCGATACAGCGGCTCGCGCTCGGGCACTTGGCTCAAGACCAAGTGTATCCGCCGGCAGGAGTTCGTCATTGTCGGCTGGACGCCCTCGGATAAGCAGCGCGGGTTCCGCTCGCTGCTGCTCGGCGTCAACGAGAATGGGAAGCTGCGCTATGCCGGCAAGGCCGGGACCGGCTTTACCGCCGATGAGATCGAGCGGCTCATGGAAATCATGGCGCCGCTCGCGCGCAAAGGCCCGACCGTCGACGCGCCCCGCGCCGCTGTTCGCGGCGCGCATTGGATCGAACCCAGGCTTGTGGCCGAGATCGCCTTTGTCGAGTTCACCGACGAAGGCGTGCTGCGTCATCCGAGCTATCTTGGGCTTCGCGAGGACAAGAAGCCCGAAGCCGTCGTGCTGGAGACCGAGACACCGGTTGCCATCGCGACCACCCCGGCCCGCAGCAGCGTCAAGATCAGCAATCGCGAGCGGGTGATCTTTCCGGAAGGCAAGCTCACCAAAGGCCAGCTCGCCGATTATTATGAGATCGTCGCGCCGATCATGCTGCCTTGGGCCGGCAGCAGGCCGATCAGCCTCGTACGCTGTCCGCAGGGTCGATCGAAGAAATGCTTCTTCCAGAAACATGACGCCGGCAGCTTTGGCGACGACGTCAAACAAGTCGGCATCCGCGAGAAGGACGGCCATGACGAACCCTATCTGTTCGTCGATACGCCCGCCGGCCTGCTCACCTGCGTCCAGATGGGCACGATCGAGTTTCATGGCTGGGGCGCGCGGATCGAGGATGTCGAGAAGGCTGATCGCCTGGTTTTCGATCTCGATCCCGACGAGGGACTGGATTTCCAGGATGTCGTCTCGGCGGCGTTCCATGTGCAGGACGTGCTCGCTCAGATGGGTCTCACGACCTTCCCGATGGTCACCGGGGGCAAGGGCGTCCATGTCATCGCGCCGCTCACGCCCTCGGCCGAATGGCCGGTAGTAAAGGACTTCGCACATCGCTTTGCTTTGGCGCTCGCCCAGGCCGAGCCGGGCCGCTTCACCGCCGCGATGGCCAAGGCGAAGCGCACGGGCAGAATCTTCATCGACTATCTGCGCAATCAGCGCGGCGCGACCGCAGTCATGCCCTATAGCGCGCGGACACGCGAATATGCGCCGATCGCGGTTCCGCTGACCTGGGAGGAACTGCGCGATCTCGACAAGCCATCGCACTGGCATATCGGCGATGGAGCGGAGATGGTGAAGCGCGCGGCGTCGAAGAACCTTGCCCATTGGGGGCGCGCCGATCAGATCCTTCCCGACCTGTGATCATCGCAACCTACAATGTGAATGGGGTCAATGGCCGCTTGCCGGTGCTGCTGCGTTGGCTGGCCGAACGCCAGCCCGACATCGTCGTCCTGCAGGAATTGAAGGCGCCGCAGGAGAAATTCCCGCTGCGAGCGATCCGCGATCTTGGCTATGATGCGATCTGGCACGGGCAAAAGAGCTGGAACGGCGTCGCCATCCTCAGCCGTGTCGGCGAGATTCACGAAACCCGCCGGGGTTTGCCCGGCGATCCCGATGACAGTCACATCCGCTATATCGAGGCGGCGGTCAACGGAATCCTGATCGGCGGCCTCTATCTACCCAACGGCAATCCCAGACCCGGCCCCAAGTTCGACTATAAGCTCCGTTGGTTCGAGCGCCTGATCGCGCATGCTGCGGGGCTGCTTGAAACCGGCCTGCCGGTGATGCTCGCCGGGGATTTCAACGTCATGCCGACCGAACTGGACGTCTACAAACCCGAGCGCTGGCTCGACGACGCGCTGTTCGTGCCCGAGGTGCGCGCGGCTTATTTCCGGCTGCTCGACCAGGGCTGGGCCGACGCATTGCGCATCCTCCACCCGGGCGAGACGATCTACACATTCTGGGACTATTTTCGGAACGCCTACGCCCGCAACGCCGGTCTCCGGATCGATCATCTGCTGCTCAGTCCGGTGCTCACCGACCGGCTCACCGACGCGCAGGTGGACCGCCACGTGCGCGGCTGGGAAAAGACCAGCGACCACGCACCGGTCTGGATCGAAATTGCCGGCAAGCCGGTACGCCGCCGGAAGTCCGCATCGGCAAGGAAGAACGATGCGATGTCGTGATATTAGAGGCTTTTCCCTGAACGATTTTCCCCGAGTGCGCTGAATGACGGGTTTGAACCGTACCGACAGGTCTATCGTAGCTGGCTGTCCTTGCTCCCGCGCCGGTTGATCCCGACAGCGCGCATATTCGCATCCCGCTTCGCCTGGCACGCAACGCAGGTCCGCGTACCCGGCAAGGCGGCGCGGCGAGCCTGCGGAATGTCCTCGCCGCAATCGTCGCATTCGTCGCTACCTTCGCCCGTCGGCATCATGCCTCGGGCTCGCAAGACAGCATCGGTCACCGTATCATCGATCTGATCCTGTACGGCGCCATCGCGCGCCCATCCGTTCGCCATGTCGGATTCCTCGATCAAGTAATTGCGACCCCCCTAGATAGGGAGCGACATAAGCGATTACAAAGATGCACTCGAATGCGAGCGGTACCCGCCTATGAAATCTTTGTCCGCCAATGAGGAACGTCGCCATGGATCATTCTGAAGCCTAGGCTATCTTGTCCTCGTGAGCTGCAGGAATGCTCCACTGCCTAAATGCGGGCCGCCCAATTTGGCAGGTAACGAGCATCATGTTAATTTCTCCGCGAGGAGAACGATATGACCCGCGTCGCCCTTTATGCCCGCTATTCCGACGACAAGCAGAGTGCTGCCTCGATCGAGGATCAGTTCCTAATATGCCGGGAGCAGGCGAAGCGTGAAGGCTGGCATGTTATAGGCAGCTACAAGGACGCTGCGATCTCCGGCGCCAGCGTTATCCTGCGCCCCGGCATTCAGGCCCTCGTTCAGGACGCACAGATGGGCCGGTTCGATGTTCTGCTCGCGGAGGCGTTGGATCGCGTATCCCGCGATCAAGCCGACGTTGCAACGCTCTACAAGCACCTGCAATTCGCTGGCGTGAAGATCGTCACGCTGGCTGAAGGCGAGGTGTCCGAGCTACATGTCGGCCTTAAGGGCACCATGAATGCCCTGTTCCTCAAGGACCTTGCGAAGAAGACCCATCGTGGCCTGCGCGGACGCGTCGAGAAAGGCAAGTCTGGTGGTGGCCTGTGCTACGGCTATGACGTTGTTCGCCGCTTCTCCAGCGAAGGCGAGGCAGTCCATGGCGAGCGCAGCATCAATGCCGTCGAAGCCGAGGTGGTGCGTCAGGTCTTCCGGCAGTTCGCCAACGGACTCAGCCCTCAGGCGATTGCGCGACGCTTGAATGAAGCAGGCATACCCGCGCCGACCGGCACACTTTGGACGTCGACGACGATCCGGGGGCACGCAAAGCGTGGGACCGGTCTGCTTAACAACGAGCTCTATATCGGGAAGCTGGTCTGGAACCGGCTTCGCTATCTCAAGAATCCTCAGACCGGCAAGCGCGTGTCACGGATCAATCCGCAATCGGAATGGATCGTCACCGACGTCCCCGATCTACGGATCGTCGATGAGGAACTGTGGCAGGCAGCCAAGGCAAGACAGGAAGATATAGCGGTCCAGTATGCCGGCGTGATCGAAGCGACGCGCGCGGCACACAACAAACTGAACCGAACCCGTCGGCCGAGGAGCCTTCTCTCCGGCCTCGTTTACTGCGGATGCTGCGGCGGGTCTTATACCCTTCGCGGGCAGGGGCGGTTTGCGTGTTCGAACCATATCGACACGAGAAGCTGTTCGAACGGGCATAGCATCTCTCGTGAGAAACTGGAGGCGCGGGTTCTCGATGGCCTCCGCGATCGGATGATGAGCCCCGAAGTGGCCGCCAAGGCCATTCGCACCTGCGTAGAGGAGACCAATCGTCTGAACCGCGAGCGCCGGGCAACCGACACGGCAGATCGCGCTGAACTCGAGAAGGTTTTGAAAGCGATCAAGGGCGTTCTGGACATAGTGGAAGAAGGCAAGGGAACACGCACCCTCGTCGACCGCCTTCTCGATCTGGAAGCACAGGAGGACACCATCCGCGCCCGTCTAGCTGCCGCGCCGGCTGATGTTCCGGATATCCATCCCAACATCGCCGAGATTTATCGCGGCAAGGTCGAGCGCCTGGCAGACGCCCTGGTCTGTCCCGAAGAGCGCGAAGAGGCCGCCGACGCCCTGCGCGGGCTCATCGAGCGCGTCGTCCTGACGCCGGGCACCAGGCGCGGCGAAGTCAACGCTATGCTGCATGGTGAATTCGGTACCATCCTGGATTGGCTGGAGCGGCAGCAATCCGCCAAAAACGATACCGCCCCCGGCGCTGGTGCGTCGGAGGTGTCCGGTATGTCGGTATCGGTGGTTGCGGGAGGGCGATCCAACCGTGACCGACAAACGCCAGGAAAATCTGGTTTGTCGGTATCGGTGGTTGCGGGGGTAGGATTTGAACCTACGACCTTCAGGTTATGAGCCTGACGAGCTACCGGGCTGCTCCACCCCGCGTCACCGTATTTTTTTGCGTCGTTTGATGGACGCAAAAAGGGCCCT
>NZ_LYMM01000013.1 GCF_002896965.1 Novosphingobium guangzhouense | reverse complement strand
GCGAACGGTCAGCGGCCTGTGGAGCTTGATCGGCAAACTCGTCGATATCTTCCAGCCTCAGGAATGCGCCAACTACTTCAAATCATGTGGCTACGAACCAGAATGATCGAAAACCGCTCTAGCCTTGCGGACTAAGCCGTTTGGACTAGACCGACCCATTCCAGACTGTCAGCGGTGATATTTCGCTATCGAGTTGCGAGCGGGCAGCTTTTCTTTTTCTGGAGGTCTCAGACTCGCCGATAGGGACCTTCGGCTTCAAAGCCCGGACAGCGCTTAAGCCGGCTTTCACAGCATCAAATTCTCCAGCGGAGACGCCAGACGTATTGAGTGGGAATACATTATGTGGAACCAGGGAGCACTGCGCTCCTGCCAAGCGCAATACGCTGACACTGTTCTGCTGCGAATGTGTGGCGCTATTACCAATGAGGGCAACTGCGAGGCGGTGCAGAATGTTCGCAGCTGCCCTCCGGTCAGTGCGATCAGAAGCGGAAGCTGCTGGTCACCATCACGCTCTGGGTGTCGAACTTGTCCCCACGATTGATGCTGGCCCCGCCCGAGGGGGTGATGCGGAAGGGATTTGTCGCAGGTGCGGTGCCAGCACCGACATCGACGCGATAATCGTCGGCATTGTAGCGGGTATAGAGGTAGCGCGCGCCGATCGAGAAGTTCTGCGCGACCTTGGCTTCCACGCCGCCACCGACGTTCCAGCCCCAGGCATCTTCCTTGCGGTTCACTTCGGTGAAGCTGTTCGCCCCGTTGCTGGTGGTGAAGCTGTTCTGCACCTTGGCGTAGGACAGGCCCCCAGTCACGTAGGGCATGATGCCGCTGCGGGTGGTCACGCCCAGTCGGGCGCGCAGGTTGCCGTTCCAGTCGATCTGGCGGCGCATGGTGTAGTATGC
>NZ_LYMM01000012.1 GCF_002896965.1 Novosphingobium guangzhouense | reverse complement strand
GAAGCCCAGCGCCGCACGGTGATGTCCGCATCGATGGTGGGGCTCAAGGGCCGGGTCCAGAAGGAGGGCGAGGTGATCCACGTCATCTGCGACCGGATCATCGATCACGGCGATCTGCTCCACCGCGTCGGCGAGATGACCTTCCCGCACCAGACCGGCAGGGGAGACGGAGCGCGCCATGCCAGCGCGCCGGATCGTGGCGACCTTACCCGTAGCAAGGGGGAATGGAGCCCAAAGCCGCATGACAGTTACTGGCCGCCGCATGCCGAAGGCCGCGATCCCGAAGAGGTTGTGCGCTTCAAGTCGCATGATTTTCATTGAGATGGATGCAAGCCTGCCGAAACATCAGCGCATAGTCATTGCGCTTTCCGTGCATATCCTGCGCAGCGGCGTAACCCGCTGCGGTGAAGCGCGGGTCGATACTATCGAGGTCCGCCTCGCGCTTCGCTGTCTGCTCCCCCATTGCCGCGAGCGGTGGCCGCTTGAACTGTACTGGGATGCGGCGCGTCAGGAAAACGAGATTGGACGTGCCCAGGGTGTCACTGCGGCATTCAACGGAATCGTGCGTCAATTGCGGCTTGCCGGACGGTATGATGAAACGGCGTCGTCGTAGTCGCAAGAACGGTACCGGGCGCTGAGAGCCGAACAGCTCCGGCGTCCTGCAGCGCGCTGAATCCCGGCTGCAAATCAATGCCAGTGAATTCACCTGTCTTTGCGACTTTTGTGACCCTGGTGCGTTGACGGGAGCGATGCCTGAAATCGAAAGCTCCCTTCTCGTTGCCGCCAATCGCCTGCACCATCGCGGGTTCACGACCCCCATCATGTATTGCCGAAACGAAGACGTTCTGATCGGCCGGATCGAGGGCCTAGCGCACGACGTTTCCTGGCGAAGCGTTGATCT
>NZ_LYMM01000011.1 GCF_002896965.1 Novosphingobium guangzhouense | reverse complement strand
AGATCAACGCTTCGCCAGGAAACGTCGTGCGCTAGGCCCTCGATCCGGCCGATCAGAACGTCTTCGTTTCGGCAATACATGATGGGGGTCGTGAACCCGCGATGGTGCAGGCGATTGGCGGCGATCAGAAGGGAGCTTTCGATTTCAGGCATCGCTCCCGTCAACGCACAAGGGTCACAAAGGTCGCAAAGACCGGTGAATTTACTCGCGATGGTTTGCGGCCCCGATCCAGCGCACCGCGCGTCGCCGAAGCTGTTCCGCTCACAAGGCCCGGTATCGTTCCTGCGACTATGACGACGCCGTTTCATCATACCGTCCGGCAAGCCGCAATTGGCGCACAATTCCGTTGAACGCCGCAGTCACACCCTGGGCACGTCCGATCTCGTTTTCCTGACGCGCCGCATCCCAGTACAGTTCAAGCGGCCACCGCTCGCGGCAATGGGGAAGCAGACAGCGAAGCGCGAGGCGGACCTCGATAGTATCGACCCGCGCTTCACCGCAGCGGGTTACACCGCTGCGCAGGATATGCACCGAAAGCGCAATGACGATGCGCTGATGTTTCGGCAGGCTTGCATCCATATCAGTGGAAATCATGCGACTTGAAACGCACGACATCCTCAGGATCGCGGCCCTCTGCATGCGGCGGCCAGTAGCTGTCATGCGGCCTGGGGCTCCATTGATCTTTGCCGCCAGTAACGTCGCCGCGATCCGGCGCGCTGGCATGGCGCGCTCCGTCTCCCCTGCCGGTCTGATGCGGAAAGGCCATCTCGCCAACCTTATGGAGCAGATCGCCGTGATCGATGATCCGGTCGCAGATGACGTGGATCACCTCGCCCTCCTTCTGGACCCGGCCCTTGAGCCCCACCATCGATGCGGACATCACCGTGCGGCGCTGGGCTTC
>NZ_LYMM01000010.1 GCF_002896965.1 Novosphingobium guangzhouense | reverse complement strand
AGTGTCTGATTCAAAATTATCGTCGCGGATTTCATGATCTTGCGATGCGTCGGGCAAAGAGCTGGATCGATGCGATGAAGAGCCATGCGGCTGCCGACGCAATGGTTTGTTCGAAGTCCTTGGCGAGCCGCCGGTTCCGGTTCAGCCATGCCAGCGTGCGTTCGACCACCCAGCGTCGGGGCAGCACGTCGAAGCCTTTCGCTGCATCGGACCTCTTGATGATCTCGATGGTCCATTTGCCGAAGCGGCGCAGAGCGTCCTTGAGCTTGTCTCCGGCATAGCCTCCATCAGCGAAAACATGGCGCAGCCAGGGGAAGCGCCGAATGATTTCGGCCAACACCATCGGCGCGCCGTCGCGGTCCTGGATGTCGGCGGTGTGGATCACGGCATGGACGAGATTTCCCTCGGTGTCGGTGAGGACGTGGCGCTTGCGCCCTTTGACCTTCTTGCCCGCGTCATAGCCACGAGGCCCTCCGCTTTCCGTGGTTTTCACGCTTTGGCTGTCGATCACGCCGGCGCTGGGCGAAGCCTCCCGGCCGTGCGCCTCGCGTGCAACCATCAGCAGTGTGTGATTGATCGTCAGCCACAGCCCGTTGTCGCGCCAAAGGTAGAACCAGTGCCGCACGGTCGAAACAGGCGGAAAGCAAGGCGGCAGCATCCGCCAGGGCAAGCCCCCGCGCAGCAAGTATAGGATAGCCTCGACAATGCGCCGCAGCGACCATTTGCGAGGTCGCCCGACATGTGATGCTGGTGGCAGCAATGGTTCCAGAACCGCCCACTCGGCATCAGTCATATCACTTGGCAAAGTCAGCCCGCTTCGCGCATGAAGGGCGCGAGTGGTATCGGTCCACATCGTTGTATCCATGGTAGTTTTTGGCGAAACTCATGAATCAACGACAGGTCAGGCCGTCAAGCTAACCTGCTGATACCACTCAACTTAATTTCCGATCGGGCTCT
>NZ_LYMM01000009.1 GCF_002896965.1 Novosphingobium guangzhouense | reverse complement strand
GAAGATCCCGACGCACCCGCCCCCCATCCCCTGGTTCATGCCCTTGTCTGGAATATCCCGCCCGAGGTGGGCGGCCTGCCCGAGGGTGCGATCGTACCCGACGGGGATGGTGCGGCGGACGGCAGCGACGTAGGACGGAACAGCTATCTCGCCGAGGGCTGGCTGCCGCCTGATCCCCCCAAGGGCCATGGTGTGCATGACTATGTGTTCCAGCTTTTCGCGCTCTCCGAGGTTCCTGTCATCGAAGCCAACCCGGGTCGCTCCGCGTTTCTCGAGGCAATACACGGTAAAGTCCTTGCCGCCGGCTTCCTCATCGGGACCTACTCGCGCGATGAGCCGGCAAGTTCGGGTGTTGCCGGAGCCGGGCTGCGGCCGGCAGGAGTCTAGGTCACCATGATCGACGACAATGACCGGGCCTGGATGCGTGAGGCCATTAAATTGGCGAAAACGAAAGGAACAGCGCCGCAGGACACACCGATTGCGGCCATCATCGTGCTGAATGGTCGCGAGCTGTCCCGTGCGGTCAACAAGACCGAGGAGACTTGCGACGCGACGGCGCACGCCGAAATGATGGCTTTTCGGGCAGCAGGATCTGCGCACGGCGACATGGACCTTCGCGGCGCGACGCTCTACTCGACCCTGCAGCCATGCGGCATGTGCACGATGGCCTCGATCTGGGCCAAGGTGGGTCGCATAGTCTACGGTGCGGGTCGCGACGACGTTCACCAGATGTATTTCGAGGACCGGCACCTCGACACCATGGACTTCATCAGGGACGCATTTCGTGACGACCTGCCCTTGAAGGCGGATGCTTGCGGGCGGAATGTGCCGCCCTCTACTTCGCGCCGGGCGACGAGGTTCCGGTGGAAGAACAGGGCAATCTCTGAAAAGCGAAGATGGCCACGACCAGCGGTCGGACATAAAAGACCATCGTCTCGTAGGATCTGACCCATGTGTAACCGCGCCCGCATGAAAGGTGAGATCGAGACGATCTGGGGATCCGT
>NZ_LYMM01000008.1 GCF_002896965.1 Novosphingobium guangzhouense | reverse complement strand
TAGAGCGGTTTTCGATCATTCTGGTTCGTAGCCACATGATTTGAAGTAGTTGGCGCATTCCTGAGGCTGGAAGATATCGACGAGTTTGCCGATCAAGCTCCACAGGCCGCTGACCGTTCGCTCGCCCGCTTTGCGGAGCATGGCCTTGAGGCGGGAAAAGGCCTTCTCGATTGGGTTGAAGTCGGGGCTGTAGGGCGGGAGAAAGCGCAGGGTTGCGCCTGCGGCCTCGATAAGCACCTGCACCGATGCGCGCTTGTGGCTCGACAGGTTGTCCATGATGACGACGTCGCCGGGCCGCAGTTCCGGGACGAGGACCTGAGCAACGTAGGCTTCGAACCAGTCGCCGTTAATCGGTCCATCGAGCACCATGGGGGCGACCATGCCGGTCATGCGCAGGCCGGCGACCAGGGTGGTTGTCTTGCGATGGCCGTGCGGGAAGCCCATCCGCAACCGCTCGCCTTTCGGGCAACGGCCGTGGCTGCGGGTCATATTGGTCGCGGTCCAGGTTTCGTCGATGAAGACCAGGCGCTCCGGTTCGAGATCGAGTTGCCCCTCGAACCAGTCCTGACGCTGCTTCAGGACGTCTGGTCGATCTTGCTCTATCGCATGGCCTGTCTTTTTTTGCGCGTCAGTCCACGGCGAACAAAAAAGCGATGTAACCCGGCCACGGAAACGACCATGCCCTTGTCCGCCAGCGCCAAACGCAGTTCTTCGAGGGTGATGTCCCTACGCTCCTCCCAAATGGCCAGAATGTCCGCTGCCCGCTCTTCCATCCGCCGCGAGCGCATATCCCCACCGCGGGGCTTTGGGGCAATGTCACCCGTCTCGCGCTGCTGTGCTCGCCATCGGACCGCCGTTGATGGTGCCACACCGAACCGGTCCGCCGCAGCACGGCAACTCGATCCACTATCCACCGCTGCCAAAAGCCGAGTGCGCAAATCCATTGAAAGAGCCATCCATGCCGGCCTCCTTCACCAGCATGGATTCTGAATCAGAAATCGCGCCCGAAGGGAATCCCATGCCGATTCAGAACGGTCGAAAACCGCTCTA
>NZ_LYMM01000007.1 GCF_002896965.1 Novosphingobium guangzhouense | reverse complement strand
CGCATGGTCCTGGCACCCGAAGGCTATTCCGTTGCCGGGCCGGAGGGCGCGTACCTCTTCCACGCCTTGTCCGCCGATGCTGAAGTGCTCGATGCCACTGCCACCAGCCCTTCGCCGGGCGTGGTGATCGTCTCGATCCTCTCGCGCCTGGGCGATGGCTCCGCGTCCGCGCAATTGGTCACTACCGTGCAGGCTTATGTCTCGGCAGACGATCGCCGCCCGCTGACCGACTTCGTCACCGTGCAATCCGCTCAGATCGTGCCCTATGCGGTGGACTACGACCTGACCACCTACAGCGGCCCTGACGGCGCCGTGGTGCTGGCCGCCTCGCTTGCCAGCGTCCGGGCCTACGTCGAGGAGAGCCACCGTGTTGGGCGCGACATCACCATGTCTGCGCTGTTCCGCGCCGCACATGTCGAAGGTGCGCAGAATGTTCGGTTCAATTCGCCCACCGCCGACATCGCCGTAAGCCGCCTGCAGGCCCCTTACTGCACTGATGTCGCAGGCCGCCTCGCGGGCACGAACGAATGATTTACACCTCCATCCTTCCCCCGGCATCGACGCCTTTGGAAAAGGCGCTGGAACAGGCTGCGGCATCGGTGCTGGATTTCGCCACACCTGTACGCGACGTCTGGTCGCCTGCCCATTGCCCCGCCGGGCATCTGCCCTGGCTGGCCTGGGGCCTTGCGATCAGCCATTGGAAGACGGGCTGGACGATCGAGCGCAAACGCGCAGCCGTGGCGGATGCGATCCCTTACCACAGGCGCAAGGGAACCCGTCAGGCTGTGGCAGAGGTACTGACCGACCATCATCCCGCATTCCAGATCGTCGAATGGCACGAAGCCAATCCGCGCCGCACGCCTCACACGTTCGAAGTGCGCGCGCCTGCGGCAGAAATCTCCGCGGACTTTCTCACGGTGGCCAAAGCCGAAGAGATCATTGCCGACATTGCCGTGGCCAAGCCTGCTCGCGCGCACTTCGACTTCGTCCAGAACCTCGATCTGACATCGGGGATGTTCATGGCCGCAGCCGGCATGAGCGGCACCGTGGCCCGCTCCGACTATGGCGCCATCCACGATGAAAG
>NZ_LYMM01000006.1 GCF_002896965.1 Novosphingobium guangzhouense | reverse complement strand
AGATCGGCTGCTTTCGGAGGCACAAACACCGACTGGCAAAGTTTGGTTGCGCTGGCTTACCGTGACGTTTTGTTGCCCATGTGCCATTGTACGCACAGCCGATGGCACGCCTCAGCCGAACGTGAAGGCAAAGGCCTGAACTCCGGGATCGAGGAACTCGATCGCGAAAGCCCGCTCAGCCGTGCTGCCCTGCATCCTGATCAACTGGTAGAGCCGCTGGCCATCGACCACGCCGTTGCCATGCGGATCGACATCGGTGCCGTGGTCCGCGCCGGGCGCCTTTCCGTCGATGGTCACCCGGAACCGTACCCGCTGCCCCGACCGTGCCGGGCCGAGCACGAGATGCACGTCGCGCGCATGAAAGCGATAGTCGATGCGGCCGCCGTTCGCATCGAGCGAAGCCTGTTCGCGGCCGACCGTCCATGCACCGCCGAGTGCCCAGTTTTCCCTTCGCAGCGTAGCCGGCACCGCGTATTCGTGGCGAGCATCGCGGACGAGACCGCCCGGCGAGACGAACCGCTGCGCCTTTCCATAGCCGAGATAGGTTTCCGGTGATCGCGCCTTCCCCTGTCCCGCAGCGGCTCCGGCGCCGGTCGCCGACACGGTGACCGTACCTGCATTGCCCACCGCGTTGCCGTTCTCCGCCAGCAAGCGCTGGATCACCCGCTCCGACTGCGCATAATCGCCCTCACCGAAATGGTGATAGCGGATGCGGCCCTTGCCATCGATGAAGTAGTGGGCGGGCCAATAGCGATTGCGGAACGCGCGCCACACGCCATGGTCGTTATCGATCGCGACCGGATAGGCGATGCCGAGGTCGCGCACCGCCTTGCGGACGTTCGCAGTATCCTTCTCGAACGCGAACTCGGGCGTATGAACGCCGATCACCACCAGACCCTGATCGCGGTACTTCTCCGCCCAGGCCCGCACGTAGGGCAGCGAGCGCAGGCAGTTGATGCAGCTGTAAGTCCAGAAATCGACCAGCACGACCTTCCCGCGCAGCGATGCCGGGGTCAGCGGCGGCGAATTGATCCATTCGTTCGCTCCCGCCAGCGATGGGAACGCACCTTCGTCGGCCAGTTGCCCGCCTTTG
>NZ_LYMM01000004.1 GCF_002896965.1 Novosphingobium guangzhouense | reverse complement strand
GTAAGTCCATGTCGATCACTCCACGACCCTCCGACTGGCAGCCGGAAGGCAGGAAAACATGGGTCAATTCTCAGCGGAAACTTATAGCCTTCCCGGGTCACTTCTCAGTGGCAATCAACAGACAGAGCTTTCCGGCTTCGTGGTTCCTGCGTGAATATACGACACGACCTGGCCAAAGGATGCACGGCGGCGTCATTCATCCATCATTATGGTGTCGGGGCGTTTATGGGCCGGCAACATCCGATCGGCCGACGCATGGGAGCGCCGCGCGCTTCGGCACCTGCAGCAAGGCAGCGAGACCATATGATCCTCTTTGTTCTGGCTTACCTGGGCGGTGTGCTGACAATCATCAGCCCCTGCATCCTGCCCGTGCTGCCTTTCGTCTTCGCGCGGGCCGACAAGCCGTTCCTGCGTAGCGGCCTGCCGTTGCTGCTGGGCATGGCGATGACCTTTGCCGCCGTCGCGACGCTGGCGGCGGTCGGGGGCGGATGGGCCGTCCAGGCGAATGCCTATGGCCGGATCGCGGCGCTGGCCGTGCTTGCAGCGTTCGGGTTGCTGCTGCTGTTTCCTTCCCTTGCCGATCGGGCGACGCGCCCGCTGGTGGCATTGGGAGGAAGACTGTCGCAATCTGCGGACCGGGCGGATCGCGGCGCGTCGAGTTTCCTCGCCTCGCTCCTGCTGGGCGTCGCCACCGGCTTGCTGTGGGCGCCCTGTGCGGGGCCGGTGCTTGGCCTCGTGCTCACCGGGGCGGCGCTGCAGGGCGCGAGCGCGCGTACGAGCCTGCTGCTGTTGGCTTACGCGGCAGGGGCAGCGACCTCGCTGGCGCTGGCCTTGCTGGTCGGCGGCAAGGTCTTTGCGGCGATGAAGCGCTCAATCGGGGTCGGAGAGCGTATCCGCAAGGTTCTGGGCATCGCCGTCCTGGTCGGCGTCGCCGCGATCGCGCTGGGGCTGGACACCGGGCTGCTGACCCGCCTTTCGCTGTCAGGCACCGCGCGTTTCGAACAGGGCCTGCTCGACCGGTTTCATCCTGACGAAGCGATGCCTTCGGCTGCCATGGGCAAAGGCGGGCAACTGGCCGACGAAGGTGCGTTCCCATCGCTGGCGGGAGCGAACGAATGGATCAATTCGCCGCCGCTGACCCCGGCATCGCTGCGCGGGAAGGTCGTGCTGGTCGATTTCT
>NZ_LYMM01000003.1 GCF_002896965.1 Novosphingobium guangzhouense | reverse complement strand
GGGCGGCCATGGGTCATCCGGGATAGGACATCCGATGTCCCGCCGTATGTCGCAGGATTAGGCAGATGCCACCTTTCCAGAAGCCGAGAGGACGGTCCGGGTCTTCGAACGGACGCGTGGGGTGCGTGATCACGGCTTTTAAACCGCATCCCGGCCCACGACGCCGACCCGATACACCGATCCTGCGTGATCATCGCCGGATCGGATGCTGGGGCATATAGCCTATTTGGTTATAAATGTCAAGTGATCACTGCCAAGTCCGCGTGCGGAACCACTTGGTCACAACGTATTTCACGCCGCGCACGACAGGGCGGGCGGCATGCATGGTCCATGGGTTCGGCGTGCCATCGGGCAGGGCGTTGTTCCACAGCAGCAATGTGCCGGCGCAAGGCGGGATGCTCAAGGCAACGCGGGTGAAATCGGTCATCCCCCCCTCATCGACGCTGTTGAGATAGACCATGGCGGTCCAGCTGCGCTGCCCGCCGCATCTGCGTTCCGTCCGCCAGTAGCCTGCGGCGGTGTCGAACCAGTCGCAATGTTCGTTGAAGTATTGCCCGCAGTGATAGCGTTGCCCCTGTGCGGCTTCACCGCAGGCGGGTGCTATTCCCGTAACGGCGGCAAGGCGTTCTTCGAGAGTGCGCACGCACTCGTCGGATTCGTCGATATCGCCGGAAAAGCTGGTGCGATAGTCGGGCCAGAGCGCCCCGTCGACAAGGCTTGACGGGCAGGCGACCGCATCGATCAGGTGTATCAGGTGCGCGCATGATGGCGCGGTCAGGAAGCCATCGATTGCGTAGATTTCAGCCCGGTCATCGGGCAGGCGCCGCGCCGTAGGCTCTGCCGCCAGCCGTTGCCGCACGCTTGCGCCGATACGCGCAAGCGCCTTTCGATCAGGATGGATAGGCGTGGCCATGACAGGCAGAGTATAGGCATCGGGCGATAGCGCAATCGCTCATATCAAGTAGCTTGAGATCCGGTATCAGCAGAACATAAGAAAAATCCCGGAGTTTTACCTCCGGGATTATCCTTGTTATGTGCTTTGGCGTGTTTACCAGAAGAAGTCGTAGATGACATCCACCACTTCACCACTGTAGATGTCGACCAGCATTACGTCGTCATAGTAACGGACCCAGCGATAGGGGCCATAGACCGGCGGCAGGCGATACTGCCAGGGGTCGTTGATCCAGTAGCGGTTGCCGTAGAACATCGAACCCAGCGAGAACCCGATGCTCAGGCGGCGATAGGAATATCCGTTGTAGGGGGCGTAATAGCGCCCGATGCGGTAAGTGTTGCGATTGCGGTCGCGATAGCGCTGCCAGTCGTAGCGGTTGTCGCGGCGCCAGTCGTTGCGGTTCCACGCCTGATAGCGATCGCCCCGGCCGTTGTTGCGCCAGCCGTTGTTGTCGCCACGCCTGTCGTTATCGCGCCAGCGGTCGTTGTCTCGGCGGTCATTGTCGCGCCGATCGTTGTCGCGCCAGCGATCGTTGTCGCCGCGTCGGTCGTTGTCCGGGCGCCAGTTGTTGTTGCGATCGCGGTCCCGATCATCCCGGCGGTCATTGTTGTTGCGCCAGGCGTTGTTGCGGTCCCGGTCCCGATTATTGTCAGGGCGAGCGGTGTTGCCCTGCCAGCTAGGCCGGTTCGGCTGCTGCGGAGCAGGCCGGGCCTGTTGCTGACGCTGCTGTTCGCGCAGCTGGCGCAGTTGCGGCCCGATCTCGCTGCGGCCATTAAGGCGCTGCTGCGGCTGTGCCTGCGGGCGCGACTGCTGCATCTGCGGGCGCGATTGTGGGCGGGGCTGCGCCTGTTGCCGGGGCTGAGGGCGAGGTTGCGTTTGCGGACGGGGCTGCGCTTGCGGACGGGATTGCGGCCTCTCGGCACGGCCGTTGCCGCGTTCGTGGCCCTGGTTCTGCGCGAAGCTCGGGGTCGAAAGACCGGTGACCGCCATGGCCATGGTCGCGGCGGCGAGCAGTATGCGTGCTTTTCTGTTTTTCGTTGCCATTGTTCCGGTGCTCCAAACCGAATTGCCGGACGGCGAAGCGCGGCTCATCGTTGACCCCGGTCTACCCAACGGGCGCTGTCGCAATTGTGAATGGCGGCGTTGCCAAACGTTAAGTTTCGTAATGTTGCAGCGACAAAGAAAAGGCCGCCGCCCGGTTTCCCGAGCGGCGGCCTTTTTCATGCGCGTCTGTTCGTGAGATCAGCGCGTCAGCTTCTTGTACGCCAGTGCGGTCGGACGATCGGCGGCATCGCCCAGACGGCGGCGCTTGTCCTCTTCGTAGGCGGCGAAGTTGCCTTCGAACCATTCGACGTGGCTGTTGCCTTCGAATGCAAGGATGTGCGTGGCCAGACGGTCAAGGAAGAAGCGATCGTGGCTGATGACCACGGCGCAGCCCGCGAAGTTCTCGATCGCCTCTTCCAGCGCGCCCAGCGTTTCCACGTCAAGGTCGTTGGTCGGTTCGTCGAGCAGGAGGACGTTGCCACCCTCCTTGAGCATCTTGGCCATGTGGACGCGGTTGCGTTCACCGCCCGAAAGCTTGCCGACGTTCTTCTGCTGGTCGGCGCCCTTGAAGTTGAACGCACCCACATAGGCGCGGGTCGAGGTGTCGTGACCGTTGACCTTCATGTAGTCGAGCCCGTCGGAGATTTCCTCCCAGACGTTCTTCTTGGGGTCGAGGTGGTCGCGGCTCTGGTCGACGAAGCCGAGATGGACGGTGGAGCCCATCTCGATGGTGCCCTCGTCAGGCTGTTCCTTGCCGGTGATCAGCTTGAACAGCGTGGACTTGCCCGCGCCGTTGGGGCCGATGACGCCGACGATGCCGCCCGGCGGCAGGATGAACGAGAGGTTCTCGAACAGGAGCTTGTCGCCGTAGGCCTTCGAGATGTTGTTGACCTCGATGACCTTGCCGCCAAGGCGCTCGGGCACCTGGATGACGATCTGGGCCTTGCCGGGGCGACGGCCCGACTGCGCTTCCTGAAGCTGTTCGAACTTGCGGATACGCGCCTTGGACTTGGTCTGGCGCGCGGCCGGGGTCTGGCGGATCCACTCAAGCTCTTCCTTGAGCGCCTTGGCGCGGCCGGATTCCTCGCGGTCTTCCTGCTCCATGCGCTTGGCCTTCTTCTCCAGGTAGGTGGAGTAGTTGCCTTCATAGGGGAAGTATTTGCCGCGATCGAGTTCGAGGATCCAGTTCACCACGTTGTCGAGGAAGTAGCGATCGTGGGTGATCATCAAGACCGCGCCCGCGTATTCCTTGAGGTGGTTTTCCAGCCATTCGACGGATTCGGCGTCGAGGTGGTTGGTCGGTTCGTCGAGCAGCAGGATCGAGGGCTTCTGGATCAGCAGGCGGGTCAGCGCGACGCGGCGCTTTTCACCGCCCGACAGGCTGTTGACGGGCCAGTCGCTCGGCGGGCAGCGGAGGGCTTCCATCGCGATTTCGAGCTGGTTGTCGAGCGTCCAGCCGTCGACCGCGTCGATCTTGCCCTGCAGTTCGCCCATTTCCTCCATCAGCGCGTCGAAATCGACGTCTTCCGGCGGATCGCCCATGATGTTGGAGATCTCGTTGAAGCGGTCGACCAGGTCGGCGGTTTCGCGCGCGCCGTCCTTGACGTTTTCGAGGACGGTCTTGGTCGGATCGAGTTCCGGCTCCTGTTCAAGATAGCCGACCGTGATGTTTTCACCGGGCCATGCTTCGCCGGTGAAATCGGTGTCGATGCCGGCCATGATCTTGATGAGCGTGGACTTGCCGGCGCCGTTCGGGCCGACGATGCCGATCTTGGCGCCCTGGTAGAACTGCAGCGAAATGTCGCTGAGCACCGGCTTCTGGGCGCCGGGGAAAGTCTTGGTCATGCTCTTCATGACATAGGCGTATTGCGCGGCCATGCGGTTCCTCTGGATGGAATATCGGGTCTGGATAGAGTTGGCGCCGCTACTACAGGGGTGAGGGCGGATTGCCAAGGGGAGCCGCCAGAGGGCGGGAGCCGGTTGCGCTCAGCGGCGCAGGGCTTTCGCCAGATCGCGTGCTGCACGCGGAAGGAAGGCCAGGCCGACCATCACCGTGGGCACGGTCAGGATCGCCCAGTAGAAGTTCACCGGCCGGGCGAAGACCGCCAGCAGCAATGCGATCGTCGCCAACCAGGGCAGTGCGAAGCGCGCCAGCGGCACCGGCGCGCCAAGGAACCCGGTCAGGCACAGCAGCACGGCAAGGTAGCTTGGTGGCGCGGGGAAAAGGTGCAGCACGGTGACGTCGGCGATGTCCTGCAACACCGCGCCGGGGCCGCGCAGGCCGCCCCAGCCTTGCGACAGCGCATCGTCGGGGAGCGACAACGGCTCTACCGCCCCGCGGTGCAGGAACAGCGCGATGGCGTAGGCGGCAAGGAGCAGGGCCCACGCCGCAAGTTCGGCGCGCCTGCCACTCCTCCACGCCCACAGGCCCGCCAGCAGCACGAAGGGCAGCGCCAGTTCGCGGATCGCCAGTGCCAGCGCGGCAGCAATGAAGGCGGGTACGGTCAGCCCCTTTACCCGCAGCGCCATGGCCAGCGCCACGAGAACGCCAGCCCAAAGCTCGTGCGATACGGACAGGCCGGGGCTGGCGACCATCGCACCGCCGGCCAACACCAGCAGCATTGCCGCAACCCGTTCCCCCGCGCCGACAAGCGGGCGCAGCATCGCAAACCACGCGACCGCCGCCGCGGCAAGCAGGGCGCAGAGCATCCCATGCGTCGCGCGCCAGCCGAATGCCGCTTCGATCCACGCCAGTGTCGGCAGGCGCACGGTCACGAAAGGGCTGGTGGGAAAGCCGTGCGCGCGCTGCAGGCGCGTGGCGGCATGATAATAGTCCTCTCCCCCGGCCACCGCGTTGCCGATGTCGTGATAGAGTTGCACGTCGGAGTAGCGCCCGTCGCCGCTGATAGCCTCTCCGGTCTGCGCCGGGCCGATCGTCAGCGTAGCCAGCGCAAGCGCCACGATAAGCGCGATCACGGCCAGGGCCTGGATACGGGTGAGGGCGGCAAGCATCGCGCGGTTGTGTTCGCTTGTGCCGGTGGCGGCAAGCCGAGGCGCTGCTTATCCACATGGCTGCACCGTTCATCGCACCTTGGCAGGCGCGGAGGGCTCGGTTAGCACCTGCACCATGAGCACTTTTCCAGCCTTTCGCGCAGGGCTTTTCGCCGCTGCATTCACCGCCGCCGTTCCGGCTTTCGCAACGCCCCAGCAGGGTTCCGGTGTCGCCTGGGACATCGTCGAGGGTCTGACGACCGAGATCGGCCCGCGCATGGCCGGATCGGAGGCAGAGGCACGGGCGCGCGACTGGGGTTCGGCCAAGCTCAAGGCGCTGGGCTTCCAGAACGTGCGGGTGGAAGAATTCAAGACGCTGGCGTGGCAGCGTGGGCCGGAAAGTGCAAAGCTGACCGCGCCTTACGCGCAGCCGCTGGCGATCACGGCGCTGGGTTTCTCGGTCCCGACGCCCAAGGGCGGGTTGAAGGCGCCGCTGGTCTACTTCCCGACGCTGGCCGCGCTGGAGGCCGCGCCTGACGGATCGCTCAAGGGCAAGGTCGCCTTCATCGACCATGCCATGCGTGCGGCGCAGGACGGTTCGGGCTATGGACCATACGGCAACGTGCGCCGTCAGGGGCCGTCGGTCGCATCGCGCAAGGGCGCGGCGGGCGTGGTTATCCGGTCGGCAGGGACCGACAGCCACCGCAACCCGCATACCGGCGTCACGGTGTTCGCCAAGGATGTGCAGCCGATCCCGGCGGGCGCCGTATCCAACCCCGATGCCGATCTGATCGCGCGTACCGCCGCGAGGACTGCGGCGGGGGGCAAGCCGATGGCGATCGACCTGACGCTGGAAGGCAAGCCGTTCCCCGATGCACCTTCCGGAAATGTCGTCGCGGACCTGCCGGGACGCGATCCCTCGCTGCCGATCATCGTCATCGCCTGCCACCTGGACAGCTGGGATCTGGGCACCGGGGCGATCGATGACGCTTCGGGCTGCGCCATCGTGACCGCAGCGGCGCTGGCGGCGCAGCAGGGCGGGCAGGCGCTGCGCACGATCCGCGTGCTGTGGTCCGGCAACGAGGAAATGGGCATCGGCGGCGGCGGCGGTGCGGTCTATGCGCGGATGCACGGTGCAGAACCGCATGCGGTCGCGATGGAAAGCGATTTCGGCGCGGACAAGGTCTGGGCGGCGAAGTTCAACACGGCCGCCGAAAACAAGCCGATGGTGGACAAGGTTAAGGCCGCGCTCTGGCCGATGGGTATCGTGCCCCACGAAGGCGAAACCGAAGGCGGCGCGGACGTCGCGGCGATCATCAAGGCGCAGGATCTGGCAGTGATCGATCTGGGGCAGGACGGAATGCACTATTTCGACCTGCATCACACGCCCGACGATACGCTCGACAAGGTCGATCCGGCGGCGCTGCAGCAGAACGTCGATGCCTGGACGGCGGTGCTCAAGGTGATCGCCAATGAGCCGGGTGTGATCGGCAAGGGCCAGTAAGACCCGGCCTGAATGAAGCGGGGAGGGGCGCAATGCCTCCTCCCCGTTTATCGATTACGCCCGATCATCCTGAGCTTGTCGAAGGATCTGTTCCGACACTGCGACCAGCTGCCGTGCCTGTTCCAGATGGAGCAGTTCGGTCATCTTGCCATCGACCTTGATCGCTCCCTTGCCCTGGTTTTCGGGCAGCGCGAACGCGGCGATGACCGCATTGGCCCATTCGACGTCTACGGCGCTTGGCGAAAACACCGTGTTGCACGGATCGATCTGCGCGGGGTGGATCAGGCTCTTGCCGTCGAACCCGAACAGCAGGCCCTGCCGCGCTTCGGCCTCGAACACGGCAAGATCGCGGAATTCGTTGCAGACGCCGTCAAGCACCGTGACGTCATGCGCCCGCGCTGCCGCGACGGCCATCGACAGGAACGGCAGGAACGGCGTGCGCTCTGGCACCGATTGCGCGCGCATCTCCTTGGCAAGGTCGTTGAGGCCCATGATCCACAGCGAAAGCCGCGTGGACCGGGCTTTTGCGGCTATAGGTTCCAGCGCGAAGACGCTCGCACAGGTTTCGATCATCGCCCATAGCTGCATGGCTTCGTGCGCGCCTGCCAGCGCCGCCTGCAGTCTGTCGATATCCTGCGGGCTGTTGACCTTGGGGACCAGTATGGCATCGGCCTTCGACGCGGCTACCGCTTCAAGGTCCGCCGCGCCCCATTCGGTGTCGAGCCCGTTGACGCGGATTGCAACCTCGCGCCGGCCAAAGCCACCTTCGGCAATTGCCGCGATGGCAGCGGCGCGAGCCTCTTCCTTGGCCTCGGGAGCGACGGCATCTTCCAGATCGAGGATCACCACGTCGCAGGGCAGGGTTCGCGCTTTGGCCAGAGCCTTTGCGTTGGAGGCGGGCAGGTATAGCGCGCTTCGGCGGGGGGCGGGCCGGGGGCGGTCGATCGGAGTCATCAGGCTGTTTCCCGTGTCGGATTGTCAGCGCTTCCTTGGAGGGCCAGCCACAGCCCGGTCAAGCGTCGGGAAGGATGCGGGGGCGTGAAGGCGGCGATACGCAGATGCAACTAGTCCGAAAGAGCAATTTGCAATCGTTTGCTGTGTATATATCGGGAAGCAGCCGCCGAAGGTCGTTCGCGCATCATGACCGGGGTGCCGGGTAATCTCCTCCGCCCGCACTCACGACGGCAGTCCTTAGGGGCAGCCCTTAGGGGTCGCAGACGTCGCCCCGTGACCTGCTCAGTCAGGAGCAGGCGCGGGGCGATGGTTTCTCAGGCCCGATCGAAAGTCAGACCCTGGAAAGAATGCGTTCGCTTTCCTCCCAAAGCCGCGCCGCGGCATTGGCATCGCGCGCCTGCGGCGCGGCAGGTATTTCGGCCAGGTCGTGGAAGTAGCGGCCGCCGTTGGTGCCCGTTTCGGGGGCGGTCGCCAGCCAGACGATGGTGCGCGCCGGGTCTTCCGGCGCGATAAGGTCCTGGCTTGCCATATAGGCTTGCAACGAGGATTCTCCGTGATTGGAGAAGTTCGAGCCCACCTTGCCCGGATGCATCGCCTGCGCGGTTATGCCCTTATCCGAAAGGCGCCGGTCAAGTTCGTGCGTGAACAGCAGGTTGGCAAGTTTCGCCTGACAATAGGCCGGTCCTGCCGCGAAATCGTCCAGCATCATCAGATCGTCCCAGTGCATTGCCTTCGTCTGTTCGTGAGCGAGCGAAGATACCGCGATCACCCGC
Source organism: Novosphingobium guangzhouense (assembly GCF_002896965.1). Lineage (GTDB taxonomy): Bacteria > Pseudomonadota > Alphaproteobacteria > Sphingomonadales > Sphingomonadaceae > Novosphingobium > Novosphingobium guangzhouense. The sequence goes on along the minus strand of NZ_LYMM01000003.1, from coordinate 142,752 downwards.
ACGGTGCCCGGCGGGCTTTCCTGCGCGCCGCGCTCAAGCAGGGGCAGCAGTTCACGCGTCAGCAGGAATGGGGCAAGGTGATTGGCGGCAAAGGTTGCCTCCAGCCCTTCGGATGAGAGGTAAAGGCCGTTGCGGATGCCGCCCGCGTTGTTGACCAGAACGTGGACCCGGTCAGTCAGTGCGGCAATTTCCCCGGCAACCCGGCGCACGTCAGCCATTTCGGCAAAGTCACCGCGCAGGAAGTCTACCCGGCCCAATACGCGCAGTTCCGCTTCGGCAGCATCGCACCGAACGGGATCGCGCCCGGTGGCGATGACGTGCCAGCCCATGCGGGCGAAGCTGGCGGCGCTGGCCTTGCCGATCCCGGAACTTGCGCCGGTGACGACGACCACGCGGTCCTGAGAAGGTTCGGGATTTCTGGACATTGCGGCTCTCTCCCATCTTGCGCCCGTTGTCGGCCGGTCTATCGAGGCAAGGCGCCCTTGAGGAACAGATCGACCGCGAAGCGGACCCGCCTGTCGATATCGTGCGCCGTCAGCACATTGCCCGATAGAATGAAGCGCACCGGACCGCTGACGACCATGCTCATGAATACGTTGGCGGCAAGCATCGCGTCGCCGATGGCAAGGCGCCCGGCAGCGGTCTGTGCTTCCAGTATCTGTGCGAGGAAGCGGACCGTCGGCAGCGCGGCGATATCGTAATAGGTCTGGAAGATGTCGGGAAACCGATAGCTTTCGGTATTGATCAGCCGTTGTAGCTTGGCGCCGACGGGCTCTCCGACCAGCCCGATCCGCAACATCGCGATCGCAACCAGCGTGTCCTCCAGCGTTTCCTTGCGGGTTGCGGCGATGACTTCTGCGCTGACTGCGCGGGCTTCAGTGCCATGGCGGACGGCGGCGCGCAGCAGCGCCGCCTTGTCCGGATACTTCGCATAGACGGTGCGCTTGGTCATGTTCACGTCGGCGGCGATGCCCTCGATCGTGGCGCTTTCGTAACCCTTGTCGAGAAAATGCCGCAGCGCTGCATCGAGCAGGGCGGTCTGGCGGGCCTGCGCCTGTTCGCGGGTGGGCCGGCCGGCCCTGCTGGCTGAATCGGACATATCCTGAGGCATGGACCCCATGGACCCGATTTGTCTTGCGTCGCCAAGAGTCTCGTGAATAATGAAACGCATAAGGTGCTATTAATCGAGTCGCGCTCCGCCGTCCAGCCGGAAGCGATGACAATGGAGAGGAGAGCCACCCCATGGGAACCGCCGCCGATAAACTGACCGCCCTTGTCGCCGACCCGGAGCGTTTTGCGTTTTCCGCCGACGACCTGCGCGAAACACAGATCGCCGCGCTTGATGAGCGGTTTCGCGAGCGCCGGGATCGGATCAGGCTGCTGGGCCTTCGCGCGCGCGATGCCGCGATCGAGGGCATCGCGCGGATCGAGGATGTGGTGCCGGTGCTGTTCCCGCACACCGCTTACAAGTCCTACCCCGAAAGCTACCTTATGGATGAGCGCTGGGACCGGCTGACCAAGTGGCTCGGCACCGTTTCCACCCATCCGATCGAAGGCGTCGATCTGGATGGTATCGAAGGCATCGATGACTGGATCGCGCGGCTCGCGCAGCAGGGGCACTTCATTTCCTGCTCCAGCGGCACCACCGGGAAGTCGGCCATGCTTATTGCCTCGCACAAGGATATGGAGTGGTCGAAGATCGACACGGTCAATGTCTTTTCATGGGGTTCGGGCGTGGTGCCGGCACAGGATCGCCTGATCATCGGCTGTGCTCCCGTGGCGACGGTTCCCAAGAACACCACGATCGCGAGGGCGCAGTACGATGCCTTCGCCAATCCCGAATGGCCGCGCTGGAACTATCCGGTGCCCCCGATTACCGTGGGTTCGCTGACTGCAATGGTGGTCATGCGCAAGAAGATCGCCGAGGGCACCGCGCGCCCCGACGAGATCGCCGCCTTCGAGGAAACGTCCGCCCGGCGCGCAACGCTGGTTGCTGATGCCGTTCCGGCAACGGCGCAGTTCATCATCGAAAACCGGCACCGCAAGTTGCAACTCTCCGGCCTCTGGAGCGGGCTGTGGCAGGTTGCCAGGGCGGTGCGGGACGCGGGATACGGGCGTGAGGACTTCAACGCGGACAACTCGATCTACGTTGGCGGCGGGCTCAAGCGGGCGCAGCTTCCGGCTGACTATCAGGACTATGTGTTCGAGACATTCAACATCCCGGCCGACCGGCATTTCCAGAACTATTCGATGCAGGAACTGAATTCCGGCATGCCCAAATGCCGCGAGGGCGGACGCTATCACGTCCCGCCGTGGATCGTACCGGTGCTGCTCGACAAGTCGGGAGACGAAGCGCTGGGGTCTGCGAGCGGCGAACGCGAAGGGCGCGCGGCGTTCTTCGACCTGTCGCTTGATGGGCGCTGGGGCGGCGTCATCACCGGCGACAGGATATCGCTGGACTGTTCACCCTGCGCCTGCGGCAACCATGGCCCTTCGATCCGTGACGATATCGTCCGTTATGCAGACCTTGAAGGCGACGACAAGATCGGCTGCGCGGGCACCGTCGATGCCTATGTCAGAGGTGTGGCATGAACGAGATTTCGCAGCCCAAGGCGGCCGAGGATATCGTCTCGGCTCCGTTCTTCCTGCGCGGCGAAGTGGTGCACGGGGCGGACGTGATCCAGAAGTCCCGCGATCTTGGCGTCACTTTTGCGACGCCGCGCATTCCCTTCAATCGCGCGGTGCCACCGCGCACCGAAGTGCCGCCCCTGCTGAATGTGCCGCTGGCCGAGATCGTCGACTTTCTTGTGGAAACCGGCCAGCGCCTGCTCGCCCGTGACAATGACCACATGCAGGAATGCATCGAGCGCATGTGCCGCACACACATCCTGCCGCGCGCCGTTGTCGAGAATACCGCGCGCCATGCCGCCGCCTATCTCGACAGGCGGGTGCTGATGGCGGAGGTAGAGCAGAACTTCCCTGATCCGCGCGCGCTCGATGAATGGGTGCCCAAGGAGGACTTCACCGGGCGCCGCAGCTTCGTGCGCGCGTTCGCGCCTCGGCTGATCCACGTGTTGCCGGGTAATTCCCCCGGCGTCGCAGTGAAGTCGGTGGCGCAGGGCGCAATGGTCAAGGGCATCAACCTGTTCAAGATGAGCAGCGCAGACCCGTTCACCATGGTCGCCATCCTGCGCACGATGACGGATCTTGATCCGGCGCATCCGATCGTGCGTTCGATGTCTGCGGTCTACTGGCGCGGCGGTGACGATGCGACGGAGCGGGTGCTCTATCGTCCCCAGTATTTCGACAAGATCGTCGCCTGGGGCGGCGGCGATGCCATCAACAACGTCATCAAGTACCTTGGTCCGGGCTTCCAGCTGGTGTCGTTCGACCCCAAGACGTCGATATCGATGGTCGGGCGAGAGGCGCTGGCGGACGATGAAACCATCGATCGCGTGGCGGACTTGTGTTCGGCCGACGTGATGACGCTCAATCAGGAGGCCTGCGTCGCCAGCCGCTTCCAGTTCGTCGAGGGCGACGAGCGGCAGGTGGATCGCTTCTGCGCGCGGCTGCATCACCACATCGCACGCCGCGCTGCCGAAAGCGGAGACGTCCGCCCGCTCGCCATGGACATGCGCGAAGCGGTGGAGGCGATGACGCTCATGGATGACGAATATGGGGTATGGGGGCGTACCGATGGGCGCGGCCTTGTGATCCGGTCGGAGGAGCCGGTGGATTTCCATCCGATCAACAAGACCGCCAATGTCGTGCGGGTGGATAGCCTCGACGATGCAGCCAGGTGGATCAACGTGGCGACGCAGACGGTGGGTTTCTTCCCGTTCAACCGGATGTCGGCCTACCGCGATCGCCTTGCCGCCGCAGGTGCGCAGCGAATCGTGCACCTTGGAGAAGCGGGCCCTGCCACTATCGGCAATCCGCATGATGCGATGTATCCGCTTCACCGCTTCGTTCACTGGATGGCGCATGAGGATGGGCGGGGGTGACGCGGGTGAAACCCCAAAACCCACCCGCAACATCGCCGAGACGGATATGTCCGCCCTTCGCTTGCCTGCCTGCGGGAGTGCGCTACCCATCGATCAAACAGCCCGCGATGCCGGGCGCGTGAAGGGGATCATAAGCACCATGGCCGTCGAAATCCTGCTCCCGAAGATCGGTTTCTCCATGCAGGAGGGGCAGGTTGCCGAATGGCTTGCCGCCGATGGCGCGCAAGTTACCGAGGGTCAGCCGCTGTTCTCGCTGGAAGCGGACAAGTCCACCAACGAAGTCGAATCTCCCGCAACCGGCACACTGAAGATCATCACCAAAACGGGTGAGACATATGAAGTCGGCACCGTTCTCGGCTGGATCGAGTAACACGCTGGACAGCCGCGGATAGTAGGCTCAGTATCCGCGCCATGAACCGTCTTCTCACCGCTGTCGCCGCCTTCGGGTTCCTTGCCGTTTCGGGTACCGCGCATGCCAGCCTTGCGGTTGGCGCCAAGGCGCCGCAGTTCGCCGCCAAGGGCGCGAAGGGCGGCAAGGAAGTCGATTTCGATCTGGCAAAGGCGCTGAAGAAGGGGCCGGTCGTGCTCTACTTCTACCCCAAGGCGTTCACGCAGGGCTGCACGCTGGAAGCGCACGCCTTTGCCGAAGCCACGCCGGATTTTGCCGCGCTTGGCGCAACCGTGGTCGGCATGTCGGCCGATGATCTGCCCACGCTCAAGAAGTTCTCCACCGAGGAATGCCGCGACAAGTTTGCCGTTGCCACCGCCAGTCCGGCGGTGACCAAGGGCTATGACGTGGCGCTCACCCGGCCGGGCGTGCCGGCGGGCATGACCCAGCGCGTCAGCTACGTCATTGACCAGAGCGGCCATGTCGCTTTCGTCCATTCCGATATGGACTACCGCGAACACGTTACGATGACGCTTGCTGCGGTGAAGGCGATGAAGACAAAGCGGCCGGGTTGACGATAAACTCTTTGCGGCGGGCCCTCTTGCGTCGAACGTCCTGAGCGCCACTTTACAAACAGCCGTACTGCGCTAAGCGGTGCGGCTTGTTTGTTTACGGCCGGTCGCTGTCCCGGCACATCGGAGTTTTTCGTCATGCGTGCCGAGGGGCAGGCCCATATTGTCCGCATCGAGAAGGCCCTCGCGCTGGTCCGCAAGTTCCTCGACTGGGACCGCGCCCTGCGCCGGTTCGACGAGCTGAACGCGCGCGTCGAGGATCCGACCTTGTGGGACAAGCCCAAGGAGGCCGAGGCGGTCATGAAGGAACGCCGCCGCCTTGAAGCCGCGATCGGCGCGGTCAACACCATCAGCGCCGAAATGGCCGACGCCGTCGAGTTCGTCGAACTGGGCGAGATGGAAGATGACGAGGACACGATCGCCGAGGGCCTCGCCGCGCTGGCTGCGCTGGCGGAACGCGCCGATCAGGACAAGGTAACCGCGCTGCTTTCGGGCGAGGCGGACGCCAATGACACCTACCTTGAAGTCCACGCGGGCGCAGGCGGCACCGAAAGCCAGGACTGGGCCGAAATGCTCCAGCGCATGTACACGCGTTGGGCCGAACGTCACGGCTACAAGGTCGAACTGGTCGATTACCACGCGGGCGAAGCGGCCGGGATCAAAAGCTGCACCCTGTTGATCAAGGGCGAAAACGCCTATGGCTATGCCAAGACCGAAAGCGGCGTCCACCGCCTGGTCCGCATCAGCCCTTATGACAGTTCCGCGCGCCGCCACACCAGCTTCTCGTCGGTTTGGGTCTATCCGGTGATCGACGACAGCTTCGAAATCGATATCAACCCGGCCGACCTGAAGATCGATACCTATCGCGCTTCGGGTGCGGGCGGCCAGCACGTCAACACCACCGATTCGGCCGTTCGCATCACGCACGGGCCGTCCGGCATCGTCGTTGCCAGCCAGATCGACCGTTCGCAGCACAAGAACCGCGAAATCGCGATGGGCATGCTGAAGGCGCGCCTGTTCGAGGAAGAGATGCGCAAGCGTGAAGAGGCCGCCAGTGCCGAACACGCCAGCAAGAGCGACATCGGCTGGGGGCACCAGATCCGTTCCTACGTCCTGCAGCCCTACCAGCAGGTCAAGGATCTGCGCACCGGCGTGGTGTCGACCGCGCCCGGTGACGTGCTCGACGGCGCCCTCGATCCGTTCATGGCCGCTGCCCTGTCGCAGCGCGTGACCGGCGAGAAAGTCGAAGTCGAAGACGCCGATTGAGCCTGAAACCCGTCCCGTCCCGGCACAAGGGCCGGGACACCGGGGCGTGAATGCGACGGATGCCTTCCAACCGTTTTGCCAATCGGGCACACAGGCGCTAAGGGGCCGCATGTTCCGCGTGTTTTGCCTTGTTCCTGCCGTGCTTGCACTTGCTGCATGCCAGCAGCCTGCCGTCGATGACGCGCGCGAAAAGAACGCGCCGCAGTTTCCGAAGCCTGATCGGCCGGTTGCCGAAAGCACGTCCAGCACATTCTCGACCGAAGCCCAGCGGGATCGCGCCAATGAAGCGAACCTGGTGATGGATCTGGCGGGCGTCGCGCCGGGTATGAGCGTCGCCGATCTTGGCGCGGGCGAGGGCTACTACACCGTCCGCCTTTCGCATCGCGTGGGCCGGAAGGGGCGCGTGCTGGGCGAAGATATCGATCGCGGCGCCAACGAACGTCTCGCCACGCGCGTCATGCGCGAGGAGCTTGAGAACGTCTCGATCAAGCTGGGCCGCCCGAGCGATCCCAGCCTGCCTCAGAAGAGTTTCGACCGCATCTTCCTGGTCCATATGTACCACGAAGTTGGCGACCCTTACGGTTTTCTCTGGAGGCTGCGCCCTGCGCTGCGTCCGGGGGGGAAGATCATCGTTGTCGACGTCGATCGTCCGGCCGGGGGGCACGGCCTGCCACCGTCGCTGCTTTTCTGCGAATTTGCGTCGGTGGGCTATCGGTTGACGGAATTTGTTCGCAAGCCTGAATTACAGGGCTATTATGCGCAGTTTGAAGCCGCAGGGGCGCGGCCGGCACCGGCACAGATAAAGCCGTGCCGAATTTCGGGCGTAGCGCCACCGAAAATCAATGGACAGCAAGGCTGAGCGCGAAAGCCTGGGGAAAGACGAGAGAAATGAGTTTCAAGGGTCTCAAGCCGATCATGTATGGTGGCCGCGAAGTGTGGCCGCTGGTCGAAGGTGGCAAGGGTGTTGCCGCGACGAACCACATGAGTTCGGGCGCGTGGGCGGCTGCGGGTGGTATCGGTACGGTCAGCGCGGTGAATGCCGACAGCTACGACGCCGAAGGCAAGATCATCCCGCAGGTCTACAACGCGCTGACCCGCAAGGAACGGCACCAGGAACTGATCGACTACGCCATCGACGGCGCTGTCGAACAGGTGCGCCGCGCTTATGAAATCGCGAATGGCAAGGGCGCGATCAACATCAACGTGCTGTGGGAAATGGGCGGCGCGCAGCAGATCCTCGAAGGTGTGCTGGAAAAGACCCGTGGCATGGTGACGGGTGTCACCTGCGGCGCGGGCATGCCTTACAAGCTTTCCGAAATCGCAGCGCGCTTCAACGTCAACTACCTGCCGATCGTCAGCTCCGCGCGCGCTTTCCGTGCGCTGTGGAAGCGTGCCTATCACAAGGTCGCGGACCTGATGGGGGCTGTGGTCTATGAAGATCCGTGGCTTGCCGGTGGCCATAACGGCCTGTCGAACGCGGAAGACCCGCTCAAGCCCGAAGATCCGTATCCCCGCGTAAAGGCGCTGCGCGATACCATGCGTGCCGAAGGCGTGCCGGACAGCGTGCCGATCGTCATGGCGGGCGGTGTGTGGTTCCTGCGCGACTGGAACCACTGGATCGACAATCCCGAACTCGGCTCGATCGCGTTCCAGTACGGCACCCGCCCGTTGCTGACCCATGAAAGCCCGATCCCGCAGGAGTGGAAGGACCACTTGCGCACGCTGGAGCCGGGCGACGTTCTGCTCCACCGTTTCTCGCCGACGGGGTTCTATTCCTCGGCCGTGCGCAATCCGTTCCTGCGCAATCTCGAAGCGCGCTCGGAGCGTCAGATCCCTTATTCCAAGGTTGAGGCAGGCGAGCATTCGGTGCGTCTTGACGTCGGCGTGAAGGGCAAGAACTTCTGGGTCGCCCCGAAGGATCTCGAACGTGCGCGGACCTGGTCGGCACAGGGCTTCACTGACGGCCTGCGCACCCCGGACGACACGATCATTTTCGTGAACCCGCAGGAGCGTGATGAAATCCGCAAGGATCAGGCCGACTGCATGGGTTGCCTGTCGCATTGCGGGTTCTCGTCGTGGAAGGACCATGACGATTACACCACGGGTCGCCTGGCCGATCCGCGCAGCTTCTGCATCCAGAAGACCCTGCAGGACATCGCTCATGGCGGTCCTGTGGACGAAAACCTGATGTTCGCGGGTCACGCGGCTTACAAGTTCAAGCAGGATCCGTTCTATTCCAACGGCTTCACGCCGACGGTCAAGGAACTGGTCGATCGCATTCTGACCGGCGACTGATCGGTCGCGACAGGTTAGCCTTCAGGCGGCCGGTGCGGAGCGATCCGCGCCGGCCGTTTCTATTTTCGGCCGCGCAGGCCAGAGAGCCATGGCCAGGAAGCAGAGCACGGCAGGCACGGTCAGCAGCCAGTCCATGTAGCTCAGCACCGTTTCGATCGCGCTGCGCACGCTCCACCCCGCGGCAAAGCCGACCAGTTCCATCAGCAAGGTCCGTGCGATCAGAGTTAACAGCGGCAAGCTCCACCAGCCGCTTTGCCCAAAGTCATGGAGGCGCCGGATGCAAAGCGCGAAAAGGGGCAGGGCAACGGCAATCTGCACAGCCAGCATGATACCGCGAATGGTTGGTGCGGGATCGGCCCAACTGCTGCCCAGCGAGAAGATCGCGACAGGGATCTGAGAAAGCAGAATATAGGCGGCGAATTCGCGGCGGTCGGCCGTACCCTGAAAATCAAGGGTGCGGGCGGCGGTGCGTCCAGCCTGCCGGACATAGCTGATCATTGATGCATTTCCCGTCTTGCGGGCGTTGCTGTCAATCGAAATTCCACGCCTTTTCGCCGTGGCTGGCGCTGTCGAGACCTTCACGTTCCGCATCTTCCGAGACGCGCATGGGGAAAGCCAGCGAGGCCATGAGCGCAAGGATAACGGTGCCAACCGCAGACCAGATCGCGGCAACACCAATACCGATGCCCTGCGCTGCCAGCTGCGCCACTCCGTTCATGCCCTCACCATACCCAACGCCGCCAAGGCGTTCGGAGAGCAGGCCCGCGAGGAGAAGCGATCCCAGTAATCCACCGATACCCTGGATGGCAAAGACCCCTAATGCGTCGTCGATGTGAAGCTTGCGGCGCACCAGTCGTATGGCGAAGTGGCACCCGGCGCCGCCCGCCACGCCCAGCAGGAGTGCACCGCCGGGTGAAATGAAACCGGCAGCGGGTGCCATCGTGGCAAGGCCGGCCAGAACGCCCATCGCGAAGCCGGTGCCGCCACACTTGCCGCAGGTGACCCGGTCCAGCACAAGCCAGGTCAGTGCTGCGGCGGCCGTGCCTGCGTGCATGGCAAGAATGGCAGCGGCCGCGTCGTCGTTCGCGGAAAGGGCGGCGCCTCCGCTCAAGGCAAGCCAGCCGATCCAGAGGAGCATAGCGCCAACTACGGCAAGCGCCGGAATCTGGCCATGGCGGCTTGCGGAAGCGGTGCCCTTGCGCTTTCCGATCATCACCGAGATTACGAGCGCTGATACGCCCGCGCTTACGTTGACGACGATCCCGCCCGCCCAGTCAAGCGTGCCGACGCTTCGGGCAAGCCAGCCGTCGCCCCATATCCAGTGCGCCACAGGTGCGTAGACGACGATGCTCCACAGCGATGTGAAAACCATCGCCCATCCGAACCGCGCCCGCTCGGCCCATGCGCCTGCCATCAATGACGGTGCAAGCGTGGCGAAGATCATCTGGAACAGGACGTAGACGCTCTCCGGCAGGTTGGTTCCTGCGCGCACATTGCCGAGCGCAGTCAGCATCCAGGCGTTGCCTCGGCCCAGCCAGCCCCCAGCAACGTCACCGAAAGCGAGCGTGTAGCCGACGATGATCCACAGGGTCGATGTGGCCGCGAAGATCGCTCCGCACTGGATCAGGATGGACAGCACGTTGCGTCCCCTTACCCTGCCTGCGTAGAACAGGGCGAGGCCGGGCAGCACCAGCAACCCGACAAGCGATGCGGCCAGCAGCCATGCGGTATCCCCTCCGTCCGCAACATCGAGCCGGCCATCCTGCGCAAGCGCGGCCGCCGGCACGAGCGAAGTGGCCATGATCGACAGGGGCAGAATAATGGCCATCGTCGAAGGCCTTGTCATCGCGTGGTTGTTCCCATGAGTTCGGATGCTGCGATAGCGGCGCAAACCTTTATGCCCGGTTAGATCAGGAAGCTAAATTCTTACAAGCGATTGCGAACCCGATGTGGATCACCATGGAAAAACGGCCTCGCCGTCCACAGCGTCTTGAAGGTGCGCTCTTGCTGCGTATCGGGGTCGCGCTGTAATATCTGTGCGATGAACCGCTGCGCTTTCCTGATACCTTTTGCCGCGCTCGCCCTGTCCGCAGGGGCTGCGGCCAGCGCCGCCAATGATGAAAAGGTGCCCTATTGGGCGTCCATCGATGCCGACATTGCCAATTTGCGGGTCGGTCCGGGCGAATCCTATCGGATAGACTGGGTTTATCGCCGTCCACATCTTCCCGTGAAGGTCCTGCGCCGGGAAGGCCCGTGGCGGCTGATCGAGGACCCGGACGGGTCGAAAGGCTGGATGCGTGATCTTCTGCTGTCGCGCCAGCGCGCGGGCATGGTCAAGGATGGCAGCCTGATCGAAATGCGCGCCGAAGGCAAAAGCAGCGGAGCGATGCTCTGGCGCGTCGAGCCTGGCGTGGTCGGCCTGCTGGGCGAATGCAAGGACAGCTGGTGCCCTTTCGATACCGATGGGCATAAAGGTTTTGTGCGGGAAGATCAGCTCTGGGGCACCGGAGCGCCCTGAAGCGGGCGGATCAGCACATCATCTGGCTATCGGCGGTCTGGCTGGGCGAACCGCCCGGCCGTCCGAAATAGAAGCCTTGTGCTTCATCACATCCCTGATCCCTCAGAAGATCGAGCTGCTCGATGGTTTCGACCCCTTCGGCCAGTACCGGCACGTTGAGGCTGTGCCCCAGCGCAAGCACCGCTTTGATGATCGCGCATGCCTCCACGCTTTCATGCGAACGCAGCACGAATGACTTGTCGATCTTGATCTTGTCGAACGGGAACGAATGCAGCGTGTCGAGGGAAGAGTAGCCTGTTCCGAAGTCATCGATCGCAATGCTGACACCCAGCGTCTTGATCTGCCTCAGGAAGTGCAGCGCGCGCAGCTTGTCGGCGATGATCGCCGTCTCGGTGATCTCCAGTTCCAGACGCAGCGGCGAAAGACCGGTTTCCACCAGGATGTTCTGAACGATAGCGACGAAATCGTTCTGGAGAAGCTGGACTGCCGACAGATTTACCGCGACCTTCAGGTGCTTTGGCCATGACCGCGCTTCGCGGCAGGCCTCACGCATGACCCATTCACCGATACGGAAGATTTCACCGGTCTCTTCGGCGACTGGAATGAATTCGACGGGCGAGACAGGCCCACGGGTGGGGTGATGCCAACGCAGGAGGGCTTCATAGCCCGAAACCTTGCCGGTCGCGATGCAGTGCTGCGGCTGATAGAGCAGGGTAAATTCGTTGCGTTCGATCGCATGGCGCAGATCATTGGCGATCTGGCGACGTGCTCGGGCGGTTTCATCCATCTCCGGTTCGTAGAACGCGATGTTCTCGGCAACGCTGCCCTTGGCGCGATACATCGCAAGGTCGGCGTTGTTGAGGAGCTGCTCGCGTACATCGCCGTCTTCGGGGTAGACTGCAACACCGATGCTGCCGCCGAGAAGGAAGTCATTGTCGTTCGGGCCGAACGGCGTACCGAAGCAGCCTTCGATTCGCGCAAGGAATACGTCGAGTTCGCTTCGATCGCGGAAGCGCACGGCGGCTGCGAATTCATCGCCACCAAGGCGCGCCACGATCTCGCCGTCCTGAAGCACGTCGACCATCCGCTGCGCGAGATGCTGTAGCGCGGCGTCGCCTGCCGAATGGCCGCGGGTGTCGTTGATTTCCTTGAAGCGGTCCAGGTCGATCATGACCACGGCCAGCTGATGCCCGAAATGGCGCGCCTCTTCCAGTTCGGCATCGACCCAGTGCGCGAAGCTGTTGCGGTTTGGCAGACCGGTCAGGTTATCATGCCGCGCCATATGCGCGATCTTCGCCTCTGACCTGCGGCGTTCCGTGATGTCATCGAAGGTGGCGACCCGGCCGCCATCGGGCATCGGGCGGCTCGTCATCGAAACGACCACGGTATCGCCAAGATCGATGATGACGGGCGCGGTGGAGGCGGCAGGACTGATGAACTGGCGGCGCAATTCGCGGCGGCGCTCGGGAGAGGCGACAAGTCCTGCCGGGGCGCCCAGCACCACGTCGGCCACGGCTTGCACGTTCATCCCGGTCAATGAGGTGGCAGGGGAGATTCCCCATATCGCGTTGAAGCGCCGATTGGCAATCAGGAGGTGGCCGTCAGCGTCGAACAGGCACAGGCCCTGATGCATATTGGCCAACGCGGCATCAAGATGTCCGGCCATTTCACGCACCCGGTCCTCGTCTTCCTTGAAGCGGGTCATGTCGCGGGTCAGCTTGGCGAAGCCGATGTGCTCGCCCAGCTCGTTGGCGACCCGCTCGATCGTGACGTGGGCCCAAAAGCGGGTGCCGTCGCGCCGCATACGCCAGCCTTCACCGCTGAACTTGCCGGTTTCGGCGGCGTGGGCCACCGCGCGGCGGGGCAGGTCTTCGGCCTGGTCTTCGGGCGTATAGAATGCGGCGAGCGGCAGGCCGACTGCTTCCTGCGCGGTGTAACCTTTGAGCCGCTGCGCGCCCGCGTTCCAGTTGACCACGTTGCCCTTGCGATCGAGCATGTAGATCGCGCAGTCTGTGATGCCCTTCACCAGGATGCTCATGTCGCGCTCGGTCGCGTGGAGCGCCAGACGCGCGCTGCGGGCGATGCTGAGCACGGCGATGCTGATAGCCAGCAGTGCCAGCGACCCGGCGCTGATCGCGGCCGCCATGCTTTCCGGAGAGAGCAGGGCGCCGCCGCGCAGGTCCAGCGGTGCTGGCGTCAGCTCCATGGCCGCCATGCCCGTGAAGTGCAGGCCGACGATCGAAAGGGCCAGTAACCCGGCGGCGGGCACGGCGCTGGCGATGGTGCGACCCTTCACCGACAGTGTCAGGGCAGGGATGGCGGGCGCGACGGCAAGCAGAATGGACACCGCGACGTAGCCGGCACGCCAGTTGATTTCTGCGGGGAACTCGATCGCGGACATGCCGATGTAGTGCATCGCGCTGATGCCCGACCCGGCGATGACACCGGCCAGGACGAATCCGCGGCGATGGGGCTGTGCCAGTGAGACTACGAAAGACAGCGACGTCATGCCCACTACCGTGAACAGCGAGATGACGGTCGCGGGGACGTGGTATCCGACAATCAGCCCGGGACCGTAGCCCAGCATGGCGATGAAATGTGTAGCCCATACGCCGAAGCCGATCGCACTGCCTGCCCCCAGAATCCAGCGCGTGGCGGCGGGTCCCGACAAGTGGCGCGCATGGCGCAGCAACTGTACGGAGCACAGGGCCGATACGACGCAGATCGCTGCGGCCAGCAGAACAAACCACTTGTCATGCTGCTCGTGGATGCAAATCAGAACGTCGAACATCGGCAACCCTAATATGTGAACCTTACGGCTCCTAGGGTTGATTGGTTAACGCGTGCCTAAGGGTATATACGCAAATTGCTATTTGCCGGGATCGTGTGCGACAACGCCCCCTCCCACACGCCGCACGAACCGGATGGGGAGGGGGCGATGGGGGGTCAGGCCAGCTCGACCGCGATGGCCGTTGCTTCGCCGCCGCCGATGCAGAGGCTGGCGACGCCCTTTTTAAGTCCCTTTTCCTTGAGCGCGTTGATCAGCGTCACGATGATGCGGGTGCCCGATGCGCCGATCGGGTGGCCCAGCGCAGTGGCGCCACCGTTCACGTTGATCTTGTCGTGCGGGATGCCGAGATCATGCATTGCGAACATCGCGACGCAGGCGAAAGCTTCGTTCACCTCGAACAGGTCGACGTCGCCCAGTTCCCAGCCCACCTTCTTGAGCAGCTTCTGGATCGCGCCGACCGGCGCGGTCGTGAACTTGGCAGGTTCATGCGCGTGGGCTTCGACGCCGACCACCGTGGCGACGGGCGACAGGCCCTTGGCTTGGGCCACGCTCTTGCGGGTCAGGACCACGGCAGCGGCGCCGTCCGAGATCGAGCTGGAGCTGGCGGCGGTGATGGTGCCGTCCTTGGCGAAGGCTGCGCGCAGGGTGCGGATCTTGTCGGGGTTGCCCTTGGGCGGCTGCTCGTCGGTGTCGACCACGAGTTCGCCCTTGCGGGTCTTGACGGTGACGGGAACGATCTCTGCGGAGAAGGCGCCCGAGCTGATGGCTTCCTGCGCGCGGCGCAGCGATTCGATCGAATAGTCGTCCTGATTCTCGCGCGTCAGCTGGTATTCGTCGGCGGTGACCTGTGCGAAAGAGCCCATCGAGCCGCCTTCATACGCGTCTTCGAGCCCGTCGAGGAACATGTGGTCGTAGATCGTATCATGCCCCGCGCGCGCGCCCGAGCGGTGCTTCTTGGAAAGGTAAGGCGCGTTCGTCATCGATTCCATGCCGCCGGCGATCACTACGTCAAGTGAGCCCGCAGCCAGCGCCTCTGCGCCCATGATCACCGTCTGCATGCCCGAACCGCAGACCTTGTTCACGGTCGTCGCCTGGACCGATTTGGGCAGGCCCGCCTTGAGGGCTGCCTGACGGGCAGGGGCCTGGCCAAGCCCGGCCGGCAGTACGCAACCCATATAGATGCGTTCGATGTCTTCGCCCGCGATGCCCGCGCGTTCCACCGCGGCCCTCACCGCCGTTGCGCCGAGGTCGGTCGCAGAAACTTCGGCCAGCGCGCCCTGCAGGCCGCCCATCGGGGTGCGGGCATAAGAGAGGACGACAATCGGGTCGGAAGCCGAGATCTGGGCCATTGGCATACCTTTCACACTTTGAACTGTTCTAGTTGACGGATTGGATAATGTTGCGCTGCGTCAATTGCAATCATGCGACAGCGGCAAGGGGGCAAGACACCGTCCTGTCGGTTTTGCCCGCAAGATGGGAATGCGGGCTTGATTGCCAAGATATGTCGGCCGCATTTCGCGAATAATTCGCAATAAGTGGGTTGCATGAAGTGACCTGACGATTGCGTCAGGCGCCTTTGGCCCCTCAATCGCCGGGAAACTGCGGGTTGGGACACTTTGTCGTGTTGCAATGCAATGCAAAGGTCGGATTATTGTCGCGTGATACCCTTGCGACGCGCGGTAGGCTGGCCTAAGGACGCGCCAACTTGACGGGCTCACCATGACAAATCCGAGTCCGCCAACGTCGCATTCGCGGTAAGAGGCAAGAACATTGACCGATCTGTCGCAATACCTGCCGATCCTCATCTTCCTGGTGATCGCGCTTGGGCTTTCGTCCGTGATCGTGTTCCTTCCGCTGGGCGTTGCCCGGCTGACCGGCACGCACCAGCCCAACGCTGACAAGAACAGCGAATATGAGTGCGGCTTCCCCGCCTTTGAAGATCCGCGCAGCCAGTTCGATGTGCGTTTCTATCTGGTGGCGATCCTTTTCATCATCTTCGACCTTGAAGCCGCGTTCCTGTTCCCCTGGGCTGTTTCGCTCAAGCTGACCGGCTGGGCTGGCTGGACGACGATGATGGTGTTCCTGGGCGAACTGGCCATCGGCCTCGCCTATGCATGGAAGAAGGGAGCTCTGGACTGGGAATGAGCACGCTCGTTAACTCAGCAGGCCAGCCCCTGGTCCCCGGTGGCGCGATCACGCCGCCGGACCAGGCGTTTTTCAAGGACCTCAACCAGGAAGTTTCCGACAAGGGCTTCCTGGTCACTTCGACCGAAGAGCTGTTCCAGTGGGCCCGTACCGGCTCGCTGTGGTGGATGACGTTCGGCCTCGCATGCTGCGCGGTCGAGATGATCCACGTCAACATGCCGCGTTACGATATGGAACGCTTCGGCGCCGCGCCGCGCGCGTCTCCCCGCCAGTCGGACGTGATGATCGTTGCCGGTACGCTGTGCAACAAGATGGCACCGGCGCTCCGCAAGGTCTATGATCAGATGTCGGAGCCCAAGTACGTCATCTCGATGGGTAGCTGCGCCAATGGCGGCGGCTACTATCATTACAGCTACTCGGTGGTGCGCGGTTGCGATCGCATCGTGCCCGTCGACATCTACGTGCCGGGCTGCCCTCCGACCGCGGAAGCGCTGCTCTATGGAATCATGCAGCTGCAGCGCAAGATCCGCCGCGTGGGCACCGTCGAGAGGTAAGGACCAGATGCCCGTTCTGCATTCCGCTCCGAAGATCGCATCGAACGAGGGCGTCCTTGACGCTCTCGTCGCCGCGCTCGGCTCGAAGGTCGTTTCCGCGAAGGAAGAGCATGGCGAGATCGTGCTTACCATCGCGCGTGACGAGATCGAGAACGCGCTGCGTATCCTGCGCGACGATCACGAATACCAGCAGATGATGGAAATGGCAGGCGTCGACTATCCGTCGCGGCCTGAACGTTTCGAAGTCGTCTACATGCTGCTTTCGGTCACGAAGAACCATCGTATCATGGCCAAGGTGACCGCGGCTGAGCATACTCCGGTGCCGACGATCACCACGCTGTGGCCGAACGCGGGTTGGCTGGAGCGCGAGGTCTTCGATATGTACGGCGTGATCTTCGCCGGCAACAAGGACTTGCGCCGCATCCTGACCGACTACGGTTTCGAAGGCCATCCGTTCCGCAAGGACTTCCCGCTGACGGGTTATCACGAACTGCGCTACTCCGAAGAGGACAAGCGCGTGGTGTACGAGCCGGTCAAGCTTGCGCAGGATCTGCGCCAGTTCGATTTCATGAGCCCGTGGGAAGGTGCCGACTACATCCTGCCGGGTGACGAGAAGGCTCCGGAACAGCCGGCTCCCGCTGCTGCTGCGCCCACGCCCAAGGCCACCGAAAAGCCTGCCGACACCGGCGCCGGTGACAAGGCGAACGAGAAGGCCGCCGACAAGGAATCCGCGCCCGCTCCGGCCAAGACGGAAGATGGCAAAGCGCCTGAGGCGCCCAAGGAAACCGAAAGCCGTCCGGATGATACCCGCTCGGATAAGGGAGACGCCAAGTGAGCATGCAGCTTGAGCAGTCGCCCACCACCGGCGACGAGGTCATCACCAACTACACCATCAACTTCGGTCCCCAGCACCCCGCGGCCCACGGCGTTCTGCGCATGGTCATGGAACTGGACGGCGAGATCATCGAGCGGATCGATCCGCACGTCGGCCTGCTTCACCGCGGCACCGAAAAGCTGATCGAGCACAAGACCTACCTTCAGGCGCTGCCGTACTTCGACCGGCTGGACTACTGTTCGCCGCTCGGCATGGAGCACTCCTATGTGCTCGCTATCGAGAAGCTGCTGAACCTTGAGGTTCCGCTGCGCGCCCAGTATCTTCGCGTGCTGTTCGCCGAGCTGACCCGCATCTGCAACCACATGATGAACATGGGTTCGCACATCATGGACATCGGCGCGATGACGCCGAACCTGTGGCTTTTCGAAATCCGCGAGGATTGCCTCAACTTCTTCGAGCGCGCCTCGGGCGCCCGCATGCACTCGGCCTGGTATCGTCCCGGCGGCGTGCATCAGGACGTGCCGCTCAAGCTGCTGACCGACATTGCCGACTGGCTCGACACGCGCCTGCCGGAACTGTTCGAGGACGCGCTGAGCCTCGTCGCCGACAACCGCATCTTCAAGCAGCGCAACGTCGACATCGCCACGGTGTCGAAGGAAGACGCGCTGGCATGGGGCTTCTCCGGCCCGATGATCCGCGGTTCGGGCATCGCCTGGGACATCCGCAAGGCGCAGCCTTACGATGTCTATGATCGCATGGACTTCGAGGTTCCCGTCGGCACCAGCGGCGACTGCTACGATCGCTTCATGTGTCGTGCCGAGGAAGTGCGCCAGTCGGCCCGGATCATGAAGCAGTGCCTGCGCGAAATGCCGGAAGGTCCGGTGGCTTCCACCGATCGCAAGGTGGTTCCGCCCAAGCGCGCAGAGATGAAGTCCTCGATGGAATCGCTGATCCATCACTTCAAGCTCTACACCGAAGGCTTCCACGTCCCGGCAGGCGAAGTTTACGTCGCGACCGAAAGCCCCAAGGGCGAATTCGGCGTCTATCTCGTCTCGGACGGCTCGAACAAGCCGTACCGCTGCAAGATCCGCCCGACCGCGTTCAGCCACCTGCAGGCGATGGACTTCATGTCCAAGGGCCACATGCTGCCTGACGCCACGGCAATTCTGGGTGCGATGGACATCGTGTTCGGGGAGTGTGACCGTTGAGGTTAATTGCTCTCTCTTTGAGCTTACCACTGCTGATGGCTAATGGCTTTCCGGCGGAAAAATATGAACTCGCTGCTCAGTTTTCCGGGGCTCTTATTAAGGGCGATGGTTCACTGGCCGGAAAAGCTCTCGCTCCGGAAGCAAGTCTACATAATTGGACAAGGCAATCCAAAACCCTCGACGAACTTGTTGAGCATTTCAAAGGTTGTGAGCTGAAGTCCATTCGGGGAAATTTTGATCGTAATATTAATGTCGATCTAAGTTGTTCTTCGGAAGCCCGCGATGCGTCGATCATGTTCTCGGGGGCAAAGATAAGCGAAGTTGTATTCGGTCCGCCTCCAGGGCCGGTGATCGTCCGCCAGCCTGTTGGGAATAAATGAGATGGTAAGCAACCTCGATACCGCAAAGGCGATGATCGCGGCCTATAACGCGCAGGACGTCGACACGTACGTTTCGTACATGACCGAGGATGCCTGCGAGGCGAACTATCGCGGCGCCGTCGTGCGCGAAGGCAAGGAAGGCACCCGTTCGGGCCTCGCCGCCGCCTTCGCCAAGTGGCCGCAGAACAAGGCCGAGATCGTCGAAGCCTCGCAGATCGGCGCATATGTGCTGATGCGCGAGCATGTGACGCGCGGCCCCGCAAGCGACGGTTCGGAACTTGTGGACCCGTTCGACGTGATCGCGGTCTACAGCTTCGAAGGCGACAAGTGTTCGCGCGTCGAATTCATTCGTTGATCGTGAAGGGGTGGGACCTGTGACGAAGTTCAACACGGTGGAAATGATCCGTATCTGGGCAACCCTTACGGGCCTGTTCCTTGTCGGGCTATACTTCGTCGTTCTTTGGCTCGGGATCGCGCCCTCGCCGATGATCGCCATGCTGGCGACTGCCATCGGCGGCTTCGAGATTTTCTTTTTCGGCCAGGATCAGTGGCTGAAGCGCAGAGGTAAGCATGGCTGACCGCTATATCGAACCCGATACGCCCGAATTGCGGGCGCGTTGGGGCAATTTCGCCTGGACCGAGGCGAACGCCGCCAAGGCAAAGGAGATCGTCGCACGCTATCCCGAAGGGCGCCAGCGCTCTGCGGTGATGCCGCTGCTCGATCTCGCGCAGCGCCAGGTCGGCGCGGAACTGAACACGCAAGGCTGGCTGCCGATCCCGGTGATGGAATACATCGCCGCCTACCTCGACATGCCGATCATCCGCGTGGTCGAGGTCGCCTCGTTCTACACGATGTACAACATCGCGCCGATCGGCCGTTTCCACGTGCAGGTCTGCGGCACTACCCCGTGCATGCTGCGGGGCTCTGACGACCTGCTGGCGACCTGCAAGTCGCGCGGCATGAAGAAGGGCCACATCTCGGAAGACGGCCTCTGGTCGTTCACCGAGGTTGAATGCATGGGCAACTGCGCCTCGGCTCCGATGGTCCAGATCAACGACGATAACTACGAGGATCTGACCTCGGATCGCCTGAACGCCGTGCTCGATGCGCTGGCGCGTGGCGAAACCCCGAAGGCAGGCACGCAGGATCCGGCACGCCACACTGTGGAGCCGGTGGGCGAACCGACCAACCTCGTCGCCATGATGAGTGAAAACCATGACTATCGGAGCGAGTGGTAATGGCTCTCCTCGATAAGGATCGCATCTTCACCAACGTCTACGGCTTCCAGCCGTGGAACCTGAAGGAAGCGCAGGCGCGCGGCGCCTGGGACAACACCAAGGATCTGATCGCGCGCGGTCGCGATGCCATCATCGACGAGATGAAGGCGTCGGGTCTGCGCGGGCGCGGCGGTGCGGGCTTCCCCACCGGCATGAAGTGGTCCTTCATGCCCAAGCAGCCGCCGCTCGACCAGAACGGCAATCCCAAGCCCAGCTTCCTTGTGATCAACGCGGACGAATCCGAACCGGGTTCGTGCAAGGATCGCGAGATCATGCGTCACGATCCGCACCTTCTGTTCGAAGGCGCGCTGGTGGCTGGTTTCGCGATGGGCGCGCGCGCGGCCTACATCTACATCCGCGGCGAATACATCCGCGAGGCCGAAGTGCTCTTCGCCGCGCGTGAAGAAGCCTATGCGGCGGGCCTGCTGGGCAAGAATGCGGCGGGTTCGGGCTACGACTTCGACGTCTTCGTCCACCGTGGTGCGGGCGCCTACATCTGCGGCGAAGAGACCGCGATGATCGAGAGCCTCGAAGGCAAGAAGGGCCAGCCCCGCCTGAAGCCGCCGTTCCCGGCCGGAGCGGGCCTCTACGGCTGCCCGACCACGGTGAACAACGTGGAATCGATCGCAGTGGCTCCCACGATCCTGCGTCGTGGCGCCTCGTGGTTCTCGTCCTTCGGGCGCGAGAACAACAAGGGCACCAAGCTCTTCCAGATCAGCGGGCACGTGAACCGTCCCTGCGTGGTCGAGGAAGAGATGTCGATCCCGTTCAGCGAACTGATCGAGCGTCACTGCGGCGGCATTCGCGGCGGCAAGGACAACCTGCTGGCGGTGATCCCCGGCGGTTCGTCGGTTCCGCTGGTCCCGGCCGCAGATATCTGGGACGCACCGATGGACTTCGACGGCCTGAAGGCGGTCGGTTCGGGCCTCGGCACCGCAGCCGTCATCGTCATGGACAAGTCCACTGACATCGTCCGCGCCATTTCGCGCCTCTCGTACTTCTACAAGCACGAGTCCTGCGGCCAGTGCACCCCCTGCCGCGAAGGTACGGGCTGGATGTGGCGCGTGATGGAGCGCCTGCGCACCGGCGACGCGCATGTCGAGGAAATCGACATGCTCCAGCAGGTTACCAAGCAGGTCGAAGGTCACACCATCTGCGCGCTTGGCGACGCAGCCGCGTGGCCGATCCAGGGCCTGATCCGCCACTTCCGTCCCGAGATCGAGCGCCGCATCGAAGCGCGCCACGGATCTCTGCAACAGGCAGCAGAATAATGCCCAAGGTCAAAGTAGACGGCGTCGAAATCGACGTTCCCGCTGGCGCGACCGTCCTTCAGGCGGCCGAGCTTGCCGGCAAGGAAATCCCGCGCTTCTGCTATCACGAACGTCTGAGCATCGCGGGCAACTGCCGCATGTGCCTCGTCGAAGTGAAGCCCGGACCGCCCAAGCCACAGGCATCTTGCGCGCTTCCCGCCACCGAAGGCCAGGAGATCCGCACGGACTCCGAAATGGTCAAGAAGGCGCGGGAAGGGGTCATGGAATTCCTTCTCATCAACCACCCGCTCGACTGCCCGATCTGCGATCAGGGCGGTGAGTGTGACCTGCAGGACCAGTCGGTGGCCTACGGTCGCGGCGGTTCGCGTTACCACGAGCACAAGCGCGCGGTTACCGAGAAGTACATGGGCCCGCTCATCAAGACCACGATGACGCGCTGCATCCACTGCACCCGCTGCGTGCGCTTCTCGGAAGAGATCGCCGGCGTGGACGAGATCGGCGCGCTCTATCGCGGCGAGACGATGCAGATCACCACGTATCTGGAGAAGGCCGCACATCACGAGATGTCGGCCAATGTGATCGATCTGTGCCCGGTCGGCGCGCTTACCAGCCGCCCCTACGCGTTTGAAGCGCGTCCGTGGGAACTGAAGAAGACGCTCTCGATCGACGTTTCGGACGCAACCGGCGCCAACATCCGCATCGACGCGCGTGGCCGCGAAGTGCTTCGCGCACTTCCGCGCAACAACGACGACGTCAATGAGGAATGGCTGAGCGACAAGGCGCGCTTCCAGGTCGATGGCCTGACCCGCCGCCGTCTCGACAAGCCGTTCCTGCGCCGTGACGGCAAGCTGGTTCAGGCCACCTGGAACGAGGCTTTCGCCGCGCTTTCCACCCTGAACCCCGGCGCGTCGATCGCTGCTGTCGCCGGTGACATGGTTGATTGCGAGACGATGTTCGCCGCCAAGGCGCTTGTTGGTGCGCTCGGTTCGAACCTGCTCGAAGGCCGCCAGACCGGCATGGACTACGACACGTCGAGCCTGGCCGCCGTCAACTTCAACACCACTTTCAACGACATCGAGACTGCAGACGCGATCCTGATTGTCGGTGCGCACGTTCGCTGGGAAGCGCCGACGGTCAACGTCCGTCTGCGCAAGGCCGTGAAGCGCGGCGCCAAGGTGTTCCTGATCGGTCCTGAGTGGGAAACCACGTTCGGCGGTGAATTCCTTGGCGAAGATCTGTCGCTGATCGGCAACCTGCCGGGCCACGTGGCGGATGCGCTTTCGGGCGCCAAGCGTCCGGCGGTGATCCTGGGCGGCGCGGCGCTCGGCCGCGGCGGTCTGGAAGCGGGCCTTGCGCTCGCAGGTCAATTCAACCTCGTGCGCACGCTTGAGGACGGCACTGCATGGAACGGTTTCAACGTCCTGCATATGGCCGCTTCGCGCATGGGTGGCCTGATGCTGGGCTATGCGCAGAAGGGCGGCATCGCCGACCTCGTCGCGGCCAAGCCCAAGGTGCTGATCTCGCTGGGTGCGGATGAAGTGGACTATACGAAGTTCGCGGACTCTATGATCGTCTACATCGGCCACCACGGTGACAAGGCGGCGCACGCTGCCGACGTGATCCTGCCCGCTTCGGCTTACACTGAAAAGGCCGGCACTTACGTCAACACCGAAGGTCGCGTGCAGTTCGCCGACAAGGCCGTCTTCGCGCCCGGCGACGCGCGTGAGGACTGGACGATCCTGCGCGCACTGGCCGACGCCTTCGGCGTCTCGGTCGGCTTCGACAGCTTCGACCAGCTTCGCGCTGCCATGGTTTCGGCAGTCCCGGCGCTCGGCGTTGAGGGTCTGGCCGACTACGGCGCGGCGCTGCCTGCGGGCGGCGGTTCGGCTTCGGGCGCGATCGCCTATCCGATCAAGGACTTCTACATGACCAACCCGATCGCGCGCGCCAGCGCGACGATGCAGCGTTGTTCGGCAGAACTGCTGCACGGTGAAGAGTTCGCGGAGGCTGCGGAATGACTTCGTTCTTCCAATCCCTCGGGATGCCTTTCGAAGGGGCATGGCTGCTTTCAACGATCTGCGGCATCCTGCTGATCGCGCTGCCGCTGATGCTGGCCGTTGCGATGATCATCTACGTCGACCGCAAGATCTGGGCCGCCATGGCGCTGCGCCGTGGTCCCAACGTGGTCGGCCCGTTCGGTCTGCTGCAGTCCTTCGCGGACGGCCTCAAGGTCTTCCTGCAGGAAACCATCATCCCATCGGCAGCGAACAAGGGCATCTTCCTGATCGCGCCGGTGGTCACCTTCACGGTGGCGCTGATGGCCTGGGCGGTGATCCCGTTCAATTCGAACGCCATCCTCGCCAACATCAACATCGGCCTGCTTTACGTTCTGGCGATCAGTTCGCTGGGCGTCTACGGCACAATCATGGCGGGCTGGGCTTCTAACTCGAAGTACCCGTTCTTCTCGGCGATGCGCGCTTCGGCGCAGATGATCTCCTACGAAGTCTCCATCGGTTTCATCCTGATCTGCGTCGTCCTGTGGGCGGGCACGTTCAACATGAACGGCATCGTCCTGGCGCAGAAGGGGCACGTCTTCGGCCTGATCAACGGCTTCGTCGCGAACCCGCTGCTGTTCCCGATGTGGGTGATGTTCCTGGTGTCGAGCCTTGCGGAAACGCAGCGCGCTCCCTTCGATCTTACCGAAGCGGAATCCGAGCTCGTCGCCGGTTACCAGACCGAATATTCGTCGATGGCTTTCGCCGCCTACTGGCTGGGTGAATATGCCAACGTGCTCCTGATGTGCGCGCTCAATGCGACGCTGTTCTGGGGTGGCTGGCTGCCGCCGCTCGACATCCCCGTTCTTTATCTGGTCCCGGGCTTCGTCTGGTTCCTGCTCAAGATCGGTTTCTTCTTCTTCGTGTTCAGCTGGGTCAAGGCGACGGTTCCTCGTTACCGTTACGACCAGTTGATGCGACTGGGCTGGAAGGTCTTCCTCCCCGTATCGCTGCTGTTCGTCGTGATCGTCAGCGGCTACCTCATGGCTACCGGACACTTCGCATGACCGTCGGATACCTCATCAAGAGCTTCACGCTCTGGGAGTTCGTGAAGGCGCACTGGCTGACCTTGAAGTATTTCTTCAAGCCCAAGGCGACGATCAACTACCCGTTCGAGAAGAACCCGCTTTCGCCCCGCTTCCGTGGCGAGCACGCCCTGCGCCGTTATCCCAACGGTGAAGAGCGCTGCATCGCCTGCAAGCTGTGCGAGGCGATTTGTCCGGCGCAGGCGATCACCATCGAGGCGGCCCCCCGTGTCGACGGTTCGCGCCGCACCACGCGCTACGACATCGACATGACCAAGTGCATCTACTGCGGCTTCTGTCAGGAAGCCTGCCCGGTCGATGCCATCGTCGAGGGTCCGAACTTCGAATACGCGACCGAGACGCGCGAAGAACTGCTCTACGACAAGGCCAAGCTACTGGCGAACGGGGACAAGTGGGAGCGTGCTATCGCCGCGAACCTTGAAGCCGACGCGCCGTACCGTTGACCGGCATGCGCAAGGAAACGGGCTTCCCATGATCCACATTATCGCCTTTTACCTCTTCGCCGTGATGACGGTGGCCTCAGGCGCCATCACCATCCTGTCGCGCAACCCGGTGCATTCGGTGCTCTGGCTGATCCTGGCGTTCTTTAACGCCGCCGGCCTGATGGTGCTGACCGGTGCCGAGTTCATCGCTGCCCTGCTGGTGATCGTCTACGTCGGCGCCGTCGCCGTGCTGTTCCTCTTCGTGGTCATGATGCTGGACATCGACTTCGCCGAACTGCGCGCCGGGTTCGTCCGCTACTTCCCGTTCGGAGCACTGGTCGCGATCGTGCTGCTGGCCGAGATCGTGCTTGGCATCGGGGCCTATCGCGCCGGCAACCTCGAACTCGGAACGCCAGATGGCACCGCTGCGACAGCAGCCGGCCTGCACAACATCGAGGCGATCGGTGGCCTGCTTTTCAGCCGCTACCTGTTCCTGTTTGAGGCCGCCGGTGTGATCCTGCTTGTTTCGATGATCGGTGCGATCGTGCTGACGCATCGTGAACGCGGCGGCACGCGCGGTCAGAAGATCGCCAAGCAGAACCAGCGCCGTCCGCAGGACGCCACGTTCAACGTCAAGCCGGAAGTCGGCAAGGGGGTTTCGCTGTGATCGGCGTCGAACATTATGTCGTGGTCAGCTCGATCCTCTTCGTGCTCGGTGTCCTCGGCATCTTCATCAACCGCAAGAACATCATCGTCATCCTGATGTCGATCGAACTGATCCTGCTTGCGGTGAACATCAACCTCGTCGCGTTCAGCGCCTTCCTGCACGACCTGACTGGCCAGATCTTTGCCATGTTCGTGCTGACGGTGGCTGCGGGCGAGGCCGCAGTGGGGCTTGCTATCCTCGTGATCTACTTCCGTGGCCGCGGCACGATCGCCGTCGACGACGTCAACCGGATGAAGGGGTAAGACCGTGTCGATCTACCTCATCGTCTTCCTGCCGCTGCTGGCGTCGATCCTTGCCGGGTTCGCCAACAAGTCGCTTGGCATGGTCGTGCCCAAGGTGCTGACCACCGGCGCACTGTTCATCGCCTGCGCCTTGTCGTGGCCGATCTTCATCTCGTTCCTGACGGGATCGGCTGAAGCGTCGGTTGCCCCGGTCCTGAAGTGGGTGGCCTCCGGCACCATGACCTTCGACTGGGCGCTGCGCGTGGATACACTCACCGCCGTCATGCTGGTGGTCATCACGTCGGTTTCGGCGCTCGTGCACCTCTATTCTTGGGGCTACATGAGCGAGGAGCCGGATCAGCCGCGCTTCTTCGCGTACCTCTCGCTGTTTACCTTCGCCATGCTCATGCTGGTGACGGCGGACAACCTGGTGCAGATGTTCTTCGGTTGGGAAGGCGTGGGCCTTGCCTCGTACCTCCTGATCGGTTTCTGGTTCCGCAAGCCTTCGGCAGGTGCCGCCGCGATCAAGGCCTTCGTGGTCAACCGCGTGGGTGACCTTGGCTTCATGCTTGGCATCTTCGGCACTTATCTGGTGTTCGGCACCGTCTCGATCCCCGAGATCCTGCATGCCGCGCCCTCGATGGCCGGTTCGACGATCGGTTTCCTCGGTTACCGTTTTGACACCATGACAGTGCTGTGCCTGCTGCTGTTCGTTGGTGCGATGGGCAAGTCGGCCCAGCTCGGCCTCCACACCTGGCTTCCTGACGCGATGGAAGGCCCGACCCCGGTTTCGGCGCTGATCCACGCGGCAACCATGGTCACCGCCGGCGTCTTCATGGTCTGCCGTCTCTCGCCGATGTTCGAGCAGAGCGAAACTGCGATGCACGTCATCGCCGTGATCGGCGCCTGCACCTGCTTCTTCGCCGCGACCGTCGGCTGTACGCAGTGGGACATCAAGCGCGTCATCGCTTATTCCACCTGTTCGCAGCTGGGCTACATGTTCTTCGCCACCGGCGTTGGCGCTTACGGCGCCGCCATGTTCCACCTGTTCACGCACGCTTTCTTCAAGGCGCTGCTGTTCCTCGGTGCAGGCTCTGTCATCCATGCGATGCACCATGAGCAGGACATGCGCTTCTATGGCGCACTGCGTAAGAAGATCCCGATCACCTTCTGGACGATGACGGCGGGCACGCTGGCCATCACCGGCGTGGGTATCGCAGGCGTCGTCGGCTTCGCGGGCTTCTATTCGAAGGACGCGATCCTCGAAGCGGCCTTCGGTTCGGGTACGCAGGTGGGCACCTTCGCCTTCTGGATGGGTATCTTCGCCGCGCTGATGACCAGCTTCTACTCCTGGCGCCTGGTCTTCCTGACCTTCTTCGGAAAGCCGCGCTGGATCCAGTCGGAGCACATCCAGCACGCAGTCCACGATGCGCATGGTCACGGGCATGATGATCATCACGACGATGCGCATGCGCACGACGACCATTTAAATCATGACGACCATGCGCACGACGACCACGCACACGCACCGGTTGATCTTGGCTCGCGCGGTCCGGACTATGCCGATCATGGCGATGGCACGGGCGGCTATCACCCGCATGAAAGCCCGCTGGTGATGCTGCTGCCGCTGCTGATCCTTTCGGTCGGCGCCGTTGCTGCCGGTCTCGTCTTCAACCATGCCTTCGTCTCCGAAGGCGAGGGCGAGTTCTGGAAGGGCGCGCTGGTCTTCCATGAGCACCTGATCCACGCCATGCATGGTGTGCCGACCTGGGTGAAGTGGACGCCGTTCACGGTCATGGCCATCGGCTTCGTCACGGCCTGGTATGGCTACATCAAGAACACGGCGTTCCCGAAGGCGGTCACCGACCAGATCGGCCCTGTCTACACCTTCGTGTATCGCAAGTGGATGTTCGACGAGCTGTACCACAACATCTTCGTCAAGCCGGCGTTCTGGCTCGGCGGCGTGTTCTGGAAGGTGCTCGACATCGGTGTGATCGACCGCTTCGGTCCCGACGGTGCGGCGGCTGTCGTCGCCAAGGGTTCGACTTACGCGCAGAAAGTCCAATCGGGCTATCTCTACAGCTACGCTCTTGTCATGCTGCTGGGCCTTGTCGGCGCCATCAGCTGGGTGATCGCGGGATAAGATGATGACTGGTTTTCCGATCCTCAGCCTGATGCTGGCGGTGCCGCTCCTCGGCGCACTGGCATGCCTCTTCCTCGAAGCGAAAGCCGCGCGCACCGTCGCGCTGCTCGCTACACTGGTGGACCTCGTCCTGGGCGTAGTGCTCTGGGCCAATTTCGACATCGGTGGGCCGCAGTGGCAGTTCACCGAACGTCTCGAGATCTTCTCGGGCTTCTCCTATGCCCTTGGCATCGATGGCATCGCCCTGTTGCTGATCATGCTCTCGGTCTTCCTCATGCCGATCTGCATCGGCGCGAGCCAGTCGGTCGAGAAGCGCGTGGGCGAATACATGGCCGCGTTCCTGCTGGTCGAAACGCTCATGCTCGGCGTGTTCATGGCGCAGGATATCTTCCTGTTCTATATGTTCTTCGAAGCCGGCCTGATCCCGATGTACCTGATCATCGGCATCTGGGGCGGTGCGGACCGCATTTACGCGTCGTACAAGTTCTTCCTTTATACGCTGCTCGGCTCGGTGCTGATGCTCGTGGCGATGCTGTGGATGGTCCACACTGCCGGCACGACCGACGTTCCTACCCTGATGGCCTATGATTTCGATCCCAAGGTTCAGAACTGGCTGTGGCTTGCCTTCTTCGCCAGCTTCGCCGTGAAGATGCCGATGTGGCCGGTCCACACCTGGCTTCCGGCCGCACACGTTCAGGCGCCGACCGCGGGCTCGATCATCTTGGCGGGCGTGCTGCTGAAGATGGGCGGCTACGGCTTCATCCGCTTCTCGCTGCCGATGTTCCCGGAAGCTTCGGCGTACTTCGCGCCGCTGGTGTGGGGCCTGTCGATGGCTGCCGTGGTGATCACATCGCTGATCGCGCTGGTGCAGAGCGATATGAAAAAGCTGATCGCTTATTCGTCGGTTGCGCACATGGCGATCGTGACGATTGGCCTGTTCGCCTTCAACGTGCAGGGTCTGGAAGGCTCGATGCTGGTCATGCTGAGCCACGGCCTCGTTTCGGGTGCGCTGTTCCTGTGCGTGGGCATCATCTATGATCGCCTCCATACTCGTGAGATCACGCGTTACGGCGGCCTTGCGATCAACATGCCGCGCTATGCGCTGTTCTTCCTGCTGTTCACGATGGCCTCGATCGGTCTTCCGGGCACCAGCGGCTTCGTTGGCGAGTTCCTGAGCCTTGGCGGCATCTACCAGGTCTCGACCTGGGCGGCGCTGATCTGCACGACCGGCATCATCCTGGGCGCGGCTTACATGCTGTACCTTTACCGCCGTGTTGTGTTCGGTGAACAGAAGAACGCGGATGCCGCGGCCATGTCGGACCTTGACCTTCGTGAAATCGCGATGGTGGTTCCGCTCGCGCTCGGCGCCCTGTGGATGGGTATCTATCCCGAGAGCTTCATTGCTCCGATGCGCGCCGATATTGCCGCGCTCGACGCTCGCCTCGCTCGTGCCGCACCGGCCGGCGACAGCGCGCCTACACCTGGAAAAGCTAAGCCTGCGCACCACGAAGAAGCTGCGCATGGGGGGTCACACTGATGGACTGGTCGCACTCCCTGCGCCTTATCGCGCCGGAAGAAACGCTGAGCATCGCAGGTCTCGTCCTGCTCCTGATCGCAGCCTGGGGTGGTGACAAGGCAAGCCGCCTGATCTCGATCCTCGCTGTCGCGGCGCTGGTTGGCGCCACCTTCCTTGTCGCCCCTGCGCTTTGCGGCGGGCACATGGGGCCTGATTACGCCGCGTTCTTCGGGCAGGTTCACGCCGATGCCTTCTCGGCCTTTGGCAAGATACTGATCTACCTTTCGGCAGCCGCCACGTTGGTTGTTGCTCCGACCTTCTTCGAACGCCTTGGCGCGATGAGGGCCGAGTTCCCGGTTCTGGTTATCTTCGCTGCAGTCGGAAGCGGCATGATGGTGTCGGCGGGCGACCTGCTGGCGCTCTACATCGGCCTCGAAATGAACTCGCTGGCTGCTTACGTGCTTGCCGCCTTCGTGCGCACCGACGGACGCTCGGCGGAAGCAGGCCTCAAGTACTTCGTGCTGGGCGCGCTGGCTTCGGGCATCCTGCTGTTCGGCATGAGCCTGACTTACGGCTTCACGGGTACGACCTCGTTCTCCGGCATCAACGCGGCGCTCGCAGGGGGGCTTTCCAACGGGGCGCTGTTCGGCATCGTGTTCATGCTTGCGGGTCTGGCTTTCAAGATCAGCGCCGTTCCGTTCCACATGTGGACGCCGGACGTTTATGAGGGCGCACCGACCCCGGTGACGAAGTTTTTTGCAACTTCGGGCAAGGTAGCGGCGATCGGGCTGACCATGCGGGTCATGTTCGACGCCTTCGGCGAGCAGGCCGATGCCTGGCGGCAGATCGTCGTGTTCATCGCACTGGCCTCGATCGTGGTCGGTGCACTGGGCGCGATCGGCCAGAAGAACATCAAGCGCCTGATGGCCTATTCGTCGATCAACAACGTCGGCTTCATTCTCGTCGGCCTGTCGGCAGCTAATGAGCAGGGCGCTTCGGCGATGCTGTTCTATCTGGTGATCTACGTCGCTATGACGGTCGCCGGTTTTGTTACCGTGCTGATGCTCAAGGATGAGAACGGCAACCAGGTTGAGGAGATCGACAAGTTCGCAGGGCTTTCGCGCACCCGTCCCGGTTTGGCGCTGGCTCTGGGTCTGGTGATGTTCAGCCTTGCCGGCATTCCGCCACTGTTCGGCTTCTGGGGCAAGTTCCTGGTTTTCAAGGCCGCGGTCGATGCAGGCATGATGCCGCTTGCGGCAATCGGCTTTGCAGCTTCGGTGATCGGCGCCTTCTACTATCTCAAGGTGGTCAAGGTCGTGTACTTCGACGAACCCGCTGACGTGGTGAAGGGCGACAGCGATATCTGGCACAAGGCGCTGCTGGTCGTGACCTGCCTGTTCATCTCGCCGCTGGGCTATCTGCTGAGCGGTTGGCTGCAGCACCTGACCGACACGGCTTCCACAGCGCTGTTCTACGCGCTTTGATCGAAATCGTAGCCGAGACCGGCTCTACCAACGCGGATCTGGCAAAGCGGCTTTCGGACGGGGAATACCTGTCCGAGGGCCGCTGGCTCGTTGCGGATCGTCAAAATTCGGGCCGGGGCCGCCTCGGGCGGGTCTGGGATGACGGGGCCGGCAACTTCATGGGCTCGACGGTGGTTCGCGTGGCGCCCGGCGATCCGTCGCCTGCAACGCTGGCGCTGATGACCGGGTTGGCGCTATATCAGGCGCTATCGCCTTTCGTACATGACGGACTGGCGCTCAAGTGGCCGAACGATCTGTTGGTTCATGACGCAAAGATCGCGGGCATTCTGCTGGAGATGGTATCGGGCGTCGTCATCGTCGGAATTGGCGTGAACCTCGCGCAGGCTCCCGACATCGCTGGCCGCAGGACTGCGGCGCTTGGCGAGGGTGCGCCATCGCGTGATGTGTTCGCAGAGGCGATGGCGTACAGTTTCGAGGTCGAACTTCAGCGCTGGCGAACAGCCGGAATTGGGCCGCTTTTGCGTCGCTGGCAGGCCGCCGCGCATCCTGTAGGGACGCCGCTAAGAGTAATGCCTCCGGGAGAACGTGCGGTGGACGGGACCTTCGCGGGGCTGGCTGATGACGGAAATCTCCGTCTCGCGCTGCTTGACGGATCGGTCCGGACAATCCACGCGGGTGACGTACTGCTCGTATGAGGAACTGATAGAGCCATGCTGCTCGCAATCGACGCCGGTAACACCAATGTCGTCTTCGCGTTGCTCGAAGGCCGGACGATAAGAGGGCGTTGGCGCATTGCCACCGACCCGCGCCGTACCGGTGACGAATATGCTGTCTGGCTGATGCAGCTTCTGGCCATCAGGGGCGTGGAGCCTGCGCAGGTCACCCAGATCATAATCTCGACTGTGGTGCCAAGAGCATTGCATAACCTTGAGATTCTGGCGCGACACTATTTCGATATCGAGCCCCTGATCGCCGGACAGGGCAAGGCCGATTATGCGATCGATATCGACGTGGAGCAGCCGAGTTCGCTAGGTGCGGACCGTGCGGTCAATGCCGTTGCGGCCCATGACAAGCACACCGGGGATCTCATCGTCGTTGATTTCGGGACGGCGACCACGTTCGACGTCATCGACTTCAACGGTGCCTACAAGGGCGGCATTATTGCGCCGGGCATAAATCTGTCGCTGGACGCCCTTGTGGGTAATACCGCGAAGCTTCCGCGCATTGCCATCGCCGCGCCGAAATCTGACAGCGTCGTCGGGCGGAACACCGAAGACCAGATGCTGATCGGCGTTTTTTGGGGCTACGTTGCAATGATGGAGGGCCTGATCGCGCGGATTCGTGCGGAAATTGGACGTCCCGCCAAGGTTATTGCAACGGGAGGGCTCGCGGTGCTGTTCGATGAGGCTACCAATATCTTCGACGCCGTCGATGCCGATCTGACGATCGACGGACTTGCAATCATTGCCGAAAGGGCAGCTTCTAAGTGATTCCCGGTAAGGAACTTCTGTTTTGTGCGCTCGGCGGTTCGGGCGAGATTGGCATGAACGTCAACCTGTACGGCTGTCAGGGCAAATGGCTGATGGTCGACCTGGGGATGACGTTCTCTGGTAACGAATATCCAGGGGTCGACCTTGTGTTCGCCGACCTTGAGTTTATCGAGAACGAGCGGGCGAACCTGCTTGGCATCGTGCTGACCCACGCGCACGAGGACCATATCGGTGCTGTGCCTTATTTTGCAGAGGAACTGGGCGTTCCGCTCTACGCAACGCCATTCACTGCAAAGCTGGTGGCCGCCAAGCTCGAAGAGGCCGGGATTCTGGACGACGTTGAACTGCACGTCGTGGACGACCTGGAGAACTTCCAGCTCGGGCCTTTCGGCATCCGTTATGTGCCGCTGGCGCATTCGATCGCCGAAGGCAATGCGCTGCTGATCGAAACGCCTTACGGGCGGATATTCCACACCGGGGACTGGAAACTCGACGACGAACCCCAGATCGGCACACCGGCTACTGCGGCTGAATTGACTGCCATCGGCGATGAAGGCGTGCTGGCGCTGGTCTGCGATTCCACCAATGTTTTCAATCCGGAGCCGTCAGGCTCGGAAGGGGATGTCTATCGCGGCCTGCTGGATGAAGTGAAGAAGCATAAGGGCCGCCGGGTTCTGGTGACGACTTTCGCGTCGAACGTAGCCCGTCTGCAAACGCTGGGCGACGTTGCGAAGAAGACCGGGCGACAACTTTGCGTCGCCGGACGTTCGCTGGATCGGATCATTCAGACCGGGCAATCTTGCGGTTACCTCAAGGATCTGCCCGAGCTTGTCGATCCGGATACCGCGATGGACCTGCCGCGTGGGGACGTGCTGATCGTGGCTACCGGCGGGCAGGGGGAGCCACGCGCGGCGCTGGCGCGGATTTCGGAGGGCAATCATCCGGTGAAGCTGGACAAGGGTGATGTCGTGCTGTTTTCCAGCCGCCAGATCCCCGGTAACGAGATACAGATTGGCCGCATCCAGAACCGCCTTGCCGAACAGGGCGTGGTCGTCGTTACGGATCGCCAGAGCCCCATTCACGTATCGGGCCATCCCGGCCGTCCGGAACTTGAAGCACTCTATTCCTGGATAC
Source organism: Novosphingobium guangzhouense (assembly GCF_002896965.1). Taxonomy (GTDB): domain Bacteria; phylum Pseudomonadota; class Alphaproteobacteria; order Sphingomonadales; family Sphingomonadaceae; genus Novosphingobium; species Novosphingobium guangzhouense. Next base: position 109,010 of record NZ_LYMM01000003.1, on the reverse strand, counting down.
GCCCGCAGATTCTGCTGCCCGTCCATGGCGAAATCCGCCATATGAAGGAGCAGGCGCGGCTCGGCATTGCCTCAGGTGTGCCCAAGGCGATCTTCCAGAAAAACGGCGATCTCGTCCGCCTTGCGCCCGATCATCCGGGCAAGTTCGGTGAGGTTCGTTCGGGCCGCCTTGTGCTGGACGGTGACATCATCGCTCCCGCCGATGGGGAGGCGATCATCATGCGACGGCGCATTGCCTTCAATGGTGTGGTGTCCGTGGCCGCGGATCGCAAGGGCCATGTCGAGGTGTCGGCCATCGGTTTGCCGCTGGATGAGGACTATGCGGATTTCGTAGAGGAAGCGAAGCGCGATGTCGCCGATGCGCTGAACCGGGCGAAAAAGGCGGATCGCGAATCGCGCTCTGAAGTGGCGCGGCTTGCCGCAAGGCGCGCCGCGACGCGCTGGTCGGGCAAGAAGCCTCAGGTTCAGGTGCTGCTGCTGGAGGACTGACGCAATGGCAATGAACTGGACCTCGATGGTGGCGATTTACGCGCTGTTCTGGGTGTTGAGCGCCTTCGTGGTTCTGCCGATCGGTTTGCGCACGCCCGATGAGGTCGAAGGCCATGTTGTCGAAAAGGGGCACGCGACCAGTGCACCGGTCAATTTTCGGCCGCGGCTCGTAGCTGTTCGTGCAAGCATTCTGGCCTTGGCGCTGTTCGGCCTGTTCTACGTCAATTACGTGGAGCAATGGATCACGGTGGCCGACATCAATATTCTTGGCAAACCGCCGGTTGATGATCTGGGCTACTGAAGCCGCATATTGAACAGCGGGTTTTGGCTTTGGGCGCTTTTGGCGCTAAAGGGCAAGCCATGGACCCGCTGGATACGACAGAGCCGCGCCTTTGCGTGGCTGCGCTTTACTGCTTCACCCGTTTTGACAGCCCGGCGTTGCTGAAGGCGCCGCTGGAGGCGTTGTGCCGCACGCATGGTATCCGCGGCACGCTGCTGCTGGCGGGAGAGGGGATCAACGGTACTATCGCAGGCGTGCCTGACGGAATTGACGCCGTTCTGGCCTATATCCGCCAAATTCCCGGTTGCGCCGATGTCGATGTGAAGTTTTCCGATGCGGCCGAAATGCCGTTCCATCGGATGAAAGTGCGCCTCAAGCGTGAGATTGTGACGATGGGGGAGCCGGATATCGATCCGCTGGCCAGTGTTGGCACTTACGTCGATCCGCAGGACTGGAACGCTCTGATTTCCGATCCCGGAACGATCGTGATCGACACTCGCAACGACTATGAAGTCGCTGTCGGGACGTTCGCCGGCGCAATCGATCCTGAAACGCAGACTTTCCGGGATTTTCCGGGATGGTTTCGCGCGGAGCGGGAGCGCTTGCTGGGTGCCGGCGCGCAGCCTCGCGTCGCCATGTTCTGCACTGGCGGCATCCGCTGTGAAAAATCGACTGCGTTTCTCAAGCAGGAAGGGGTCGATGAGGTCTATCACCTCAAGGGCGGGATTCTGAAGTACCTGGAGACGGTGCCGCAGGAAGAAAGCCTTTGGGAAGGCGAATGCTTCGTCTTCGACCAGCGCGTGACCATCGGGCATGGGCTTGTTCAAGGCAGTTTCGAACTGTGCCATGCCTGCCGTCGTCCGGTGAGCGAGGATGATCGCGCGTCCCCGTTCTACGAAGAAGGGGTGAGCTGCCCCGGTTGTCATGCTGAACGGACGGATGAACAGCGGGCAGCGTATCGGGAGCGTCAGCGGCAGGAGCAACTGGCTGCAGCACGCGGCGAAGCGCATGTCGGTGCGATCTATCGCCAGATCGACCGCACCGAAAGTTGAGGGCTAAGACCGAACGGGTTAGCCGCGAAGACGCTCGATGCCCTGTGCCAGCGCCACGTAAAGCTTGCCCATGTCTGATGACAGCAGGGTAACGCCCAGCGCATTGCCATCGCGCGTCGACAGGACCTGCCGCAAGATACCTTCGAAATCGTGGATGTAGCGGCTCACGTTTGCGCGAAACGCGTCGTCGCGCTCGAAGATCTGCTGTATCGCTTTCACTTCCCCGGCATCGAGCAGGCGCACCGCTCGGCGGGTAAAAATCCCTCGATCACCACGCAGATAGGCGGCCCAGGCGCTATCGGCGATTTCACCTGACAGCACGGTGGCGATATCTATCGCATTGGAATTAAGCGATTCGGTGATGAACGCCGCGCGCCGGGCAAAATCGTTGTCGACTTGCTCTTCTGCTTGCGCGCGCGCCTGCGTCACGCGGCCTTCCAGATTGCCGACCAGATCGTCGACTTTGGCGATCTGTTCACGCAATTGCGTGGTGGCTTCGCGCGTGACGCCGGAGGCGTGGGCGACTGCCTGCTCAAGCTGACCAGAGATTTCCGCCACTTTGCCGCGCATTGCCTTGTCGATGGCCGCTGCGCTTTCATCGCCAAGCGTATCCGCGATGCGGGTGATGCGTTCCGCGCTGTCTTCCTCGATGGCGGACACGGTTTCGTCCAGCGTTGTGCCCAAGGCAGCGAGCGCGCCGATCAGCGCGCCGCCGGCCTTGTCCGCGGCGGTTTGCGTGGCCGCGTCGATTTCGCCGAGAGTATCCTGCAAGCGGCTCAGAAGAGCCGCATGGTCGGCGCCGCGTGAGGCGATCTGCGATTGCGCCTGCGAAAGTCCGGCCAGAAGGGCATCAAGGTCACGGCCGGAGACGCCGATTTCCGCTGCCACATCCTCACCACCCTGAACTGCTTCACGAAGCTGCGTGAGCACGCCGCCGAGGGCGTCCTGGATACGACGCAAGCGATCTTCGGAAACCTCCAGAGCTTCAGGAAGGGCGCTGCCGGTCTGGCGCGCGCTTGCCTGGATGAGTTCGAGGAGGCGCACACTATCGTCGGTAAGCTTTTCGACTTCACCATCGGTAACGGCCAGCGTTGCCCGCGCTGCCGTGAGGCGATCGGTAAGCGCGGCAAGGCTGGATGCGATGCGTTCTTCCGCCTCGGCGGTCTGGCCGGCGATGGTTTCGAGGCGGGCTTCGAAACGTCCGAGCTCTGCCGTTACCGCCGCGGACCGTTCAGCCAGTGCTGCGGCCTGAATACGGTGTCGTTCAAGGCGTTCCGCAATAGAGGCATCGAGTTCGCCGAGCATGTGGTCGATGCGTGCAATCGCATGCCGCTCCTGTTCGACCTGCCGCGACTGGCGATCCTGCGCTTCCATCGCAAGCCGTTCGGCGCGCAGCCCGATCGACTCATCGACGTGGCGAGCTTCGGAACTGATGGCTTCCAGGCGGTCGTTAAGCGCCTCGATGGCACCCTGCTGTGCCTCCATGATGGCAGTGCCGGCGCTGGCCTGTTCTTCGGAAAGATCGGCAAGCGAGGCGCGCAGATGTTCGATCGCGCGTTCTTCTGCATGGCGCAGGGCGCGCGAAACCACATCGCTCTCGTCACGAAGGGCAACAAGGCGGGCACGAAGCGACGTGAGGCTTTCCGCCTCCTGGCGGTCCAACTGCTGGCGGCCTTCGTCAATCTCGTCGGTCAGCGCCTTTGCGCGCGCGCGGATTGCGGCCAGGGCGTCCGCCTCATGCTTGTCCAGCCGGGTGCGGAAATCCTCACCACGTTCGTCCAGAGCGATAAAGCGCCCTGCGACGGCCTGTTCAAGCTGCTCACACCGCGCATTGAAGCCGTCCAGCGTATCGTTGACCTGATCGCGCAACATGGAGACTTGCCGCGTGCTGGCCGACCCGAACTCGTTCAGACGATTGAAGCCATTGATCATGTCTTCCAACTGCGCGTGCGCGGAACGCCCGGCATTGGCGATGTTATTCGTTACGTCCTTTGCCGAACTGGCGATGACCGGCAACTGGCCGCGTAGTTTCTCCATGTTGTCGAGTGCAGCGGTGCTTACCGAACTGATGGAATCGATCCGGGAACCGTTGTCCTGAACAAGTTCCTGCAGACGCTCTGCATTTTGCGAGAGACGCTCCGTCGCGATGCGGCCCAGCGTTTCGAGATCGCGTGACTGTGAGGCGAGGAATTCACGGGCCAGGCTCAGTTCGCGATTCACCGTGGTCAGTCGGTGCTCAAGAATAGCGGATTCAGCCGAGAGCGAACGGGCTATGCGGCCAAATCGCCGACTTTCACGGGCGCTGTGGCGCATGACGACCAGCCATACCACTCCGACCAGCAGGACCGGCACGCTCCATTGCATGATGAGGGCAGGGACTTCGGAGAAAGGTATGCCGCTTTGTAGAATCGCAAGGCGTGCGAAAACGAAGACTGCGGTCCACGCGAGTACCACGGCCCCGGCAAAAACGACTGCCCCCCATTCCGGGCGGGAAGGGCGTTCGTCTTCGATTTCCAAGGGGGCAGGCGCTACCCACGCCTGATCCCAGGCTTCGGCAGCGTCAGCCTCAGACGCCGTCTCGACGGCGAGTTCCGGTGCCTGCGTTTCCGGTTTCTCGCCGGTGCCTGCGCCGAATGCGATGATCCTGTTTTCCCCAACCATTCCGTCAGAATACCACGTCGATCGCACTGATAAACCCCGGTTGGGCACTTGTAAGATTAAGCTGGGGAAATGGCGGACTAGCGGACGATCCAGGTGACGCGGATGGCATTGAACGCGGGGCCGATGAGTTCGACCGGTGCCATGTCAGCGGAGTTTTCCGGAATCCGATGCTCTGCTTTGGCTTGGCACATGGCGCGGACCTGCCTACATCCATCGCGGTGCTGGAGTTTCGAATTTGCGTATAGCATTGTTGGCCATGACGGAGGCTGCGGCGTCGGGGCAGCCGTTTCCGCGTGCTTTTCTGCGCGTGGCTGGCGCAAGCGTTGCGCAGCATCAGCTTGGAATGGCTCTGGCGCTCGAATGCCAGCGGGTCATTTGCATGGCCCGTGATACTTCTCCTGAATTGATCTCGCTTCAGCACGATGCCGAGGACGCCGGGCTGCAGTTTGCGATAGCGACGGGCGCCGGGCAGCTGGCAGGTCTGGTCACCGCCGGCGACGAACTCGTCGTCATATCCGAAGGGTTATTCTCCGATCCAACAGCGGCCGCAGCTCTACTTGAAGGTCGGGCGCCGGTTGTGCTGGTTCAACCGGTTGAGGGCGCGCTGGCAGCAGGCTTTGAACGGATCGATATCAATCGCGCCACGGCGGGACTGATGCGTGTGCCGGGCGCGCTGGTCGAGCGTCTGCATGAATTGCCTATGGACGTTGACGCCGTTTCGGCACTTACGCGCATCGCGCTTCAGTCGGGCATCGCCATGCGCGAAGTTCCCGCGACGACGCGCGCGGGATCGGGCTGGCGCATGGTGCGAAGCGAGGCCGAGGCCTATGCGCTGGAAGATGAGTGGATGCGCACGCGTTTCGCGCAGAGCGATGCCCGTACACCCGGGCGAACAGTGGCGCGGTTCGCGGTGCTCAGTTTCGGCTCATCCCTTCTGCATGCGGGTAATGCGAGCAACGTCGTTTCGGTCGCCGTGCTGGTGGCACTTGGCATCGCTGCGGGCGCCGGTTGGCTTGGGTTCCTGTGGTGTGCATTTGCATTGCTCGCCATCGCCTGGCTGCTTGTCGAGGCGAGCCGCCTGTTGCGGGCGGCCGAGCGCCATGCCCTGGGGCAGGTTTCGCCAGCCATTCCGCGTGCCGATGCGTTGGTCTGGTTGGTGGACGTTGTGTTTGCAGCACTTATCCTGCTGGACACGCCGCGTTTTCCGGGCGAACCTGTACTTGCGTGGCTCTGTACGCCTGCGATCCTCATGATGCTGCTGGTACTTTTGCCACGCATCGCTGCAGGCCGTTTCGCCCCCCTGTTTGCAGATCGCGCGCTGTTGGGGCTGGTACTGGCATTCGCTTCGGGATTTGGGCAGGTGCTTCTTGCAGTAAGGTTGCTTTCTGCCGGGATAGTCGTCGCGGCATTGGTTCTGCCGCGTCGGCGCGACGGATAACCTCGGATTAACCAGATGCCGGTTAGACGGGTCATATGATCGATCAGGCAGCTCTTCCGGCAGATTTGCAAGGCGCCGAAGCCGCGATCCGGCGTGACCTTGCACGTTCGGGCGCCGCAGCCGCTTCGACACTGCCGGTATTGCGCTATCTCGTTGCTGCTGAACCGGATAATTCGTTTGCCGAGGAAGTCCTTGCACGGGTGAAAGGCATTCTCAGGGATGTCGCGGCACAAGTGCTGGATGCGTTGATAGGGAGTATAGACCGGCGTGCTCACGCGCACGAGGAGGTGGCGGTCTTGAGCCGAGCCTTCCTTGATGACACGATTGTGTTGGCACATGCCCATGCCGTTGCGCTGGAATGGCAACTGACCGAGCGGTTGAGTACCCATCTGGGGCTCGACCCCGTCGTCTCGCCTTTTGTGCGGGCGCGGGTCGCCGCAGGTGATGCATTGATGCGTGAGTTCCTGACTGCGCAGGCACGCTGGGTCGATCGGCAACGACGCATGGCTCTTCCGTTGGTGGAGGTGCCTGCCCCTGTTCTTGATGCCGTGTTGGCCATCGTTCGCGCGCTGGTCGAAGCCGAACCTGCCCTTTCAAATCGCGTGGCAGCCGTCGAAGCCGAAGTTCGGCTCCGTCATGATGAAATTTCCAACCGGCTGATGGTGGCAGAGCGGGTCGTCGCCGACGACGCCTTTGAAGCAACAGCGCCGGTAAGTGCGTGCGGCGTAACGCTGTTTCTGACGGCATTTGCCGCGCGTTCCGGCCAACCGCGCGACGGGCTGGTCGCAGCGATGCAGCCGGGCCAGCAGACGCGGCTTGCATTGCTGCTGCTGGCTGCGGGAACTCCTGCGGCTCTTGTGGACGCGCAGATCCGTGAGATCCATGGCCGGACCGGGATGCCGGCTGTATTGGCCGGCATCGATGCAATGCGCGCGGCCGCCATTCTTGCTCAACCTGGCCGTGCAAAATGACAGTGGACGAAGGAACCATTGTTGCCCGCGCGATCTCCGACGGACAGGATCGTTTGCTAAGCGCTGATGAGCCCTTGGCCGCGTTGCAGTTGCGTTGCGGCGGGGATATCCCGGGTATGATCGCGGTGCCGGAATTGCTTGATCTTGTCGGAAGGGCGCGCCGAGCATGCGTCCGTATGACGCAGGCTATCAGCGCACAGGATGGAAACGATGCGATAACATTCTGGGTTGAGGCCGATCCTGAAGGCGAGGGCTGCGCGATCGTGGTGCGCAGCTGGCAGACGGCCGCTCTCATTTCCGAGGACGGTGCTGTTGCGGAAGAGCGCCGGGTAGCGATTGACAGGCAGATTGCCGAGCTGACGGCGTGGCTGGACAGTGGGCAGCGCCTGATTGCCGCGAATACCGATTGCTCTGAACTTGCGCCATTGGCCGATGCGATGGCCCAGGGCGTGGGGCGTTGCTGGACTGATTTTCTTCAGCCCGAGAATGTAACACACCAGCAGCCGCTCCATTGGCGCTTGCTGGACGGGGGGCCGGTTGTCTTTGCGGGGAGTAGCCGCCCATGGCGCGTTTCGCTGATTCCGCAAATTCGTCCAGGGTTTGAGCCGTCCGGCTTCGAATTGCTGCTGCTGTCGGATCAGGCTCCGTCGGACTGCGTTGCGATTCCACAAGCTGCAGCACCGGTTCCTCCACGGGGACTTGTCGGCCAGGATCTTGCGCCCGTGCTCAAGCAGCCGATTGCACGCATCGTCGCCAACGCCGAGACGATCCGTACCCGGTTGGCAGGCCCATTGCCTGATGCCTACGCGGAATATGCTGGCGAGATCGCGGGAGCCGGAAAGCTGCTCCTGGATTTGCTGGATGACATGGCCGATCTTGAGGTGGTCGAGGCAGATAGCTTTTCGACAACTGCCGACTACATCGACTTGTCAGACGTGGCGCGTCAGGCAGCAGGTATCCTGGGCGTCCGCGCGCGAGAGAAGGGCATCTCGATCACGACGCCCGCTCCTGCAGACAGTGCCCCGGCGCTGGCGGAATTTCGCAGGGTCCTGCAGGTTCTGCTGAACCTTATCGGAAACGCTATCCGCTATTCGCCCGAAGGCACCAGCGTTGATGTGCGAGTGGATGTGAATGGTGATCGGGCCCGAGCCATCGTCGCTGATGAAGGTCCGGGGCTCAGCCTTGAGGAGCAGGGCAGGGTATTCGAAAAATTCGAACGTCTGGGGCGCAGCGGGGACGGCGGTTCCGGGCTGGGGCTGTATATATCGCGGCGTCTTGCGCGCGCGATGAATGGGGAGCTTTCGATCGAGAGCGCACCGGGCCAAGGGGCCCGGTTCATTCTGGAAGTGCCGCTCGACCCTGAGGGCTGAATCTCAGCACCTGCGGCCCAGCCAGACGATGATTGCCCCCACTGCTGCGAATACCGCGCCGCGCACAGCCCAGGCGCGTTCGCCGATCATGGCGCTGCCGGCGGGCCATTTCAGTATGCCGGTGCCTTGCAGGGCCACGAATACGCCCGCTGCTATCGCAAGCAGGCCAACGATCATCGCCAATGTTCGAACGAAAATCATGCTCGCGTGCCCCTTTGTGAGACGCGAACGTGCGCGTTGGATGCGGCCGGATTATGGCGAAATGGTCCAAATGGGTCGCCATTTTCCTTAAGTAAAGGAACAAAAAAGGGCCCTCGCGGAAACGAGGACCCTTCTTTTGAGTAGCCGCGAACCTCGCGAAGACAGCTTAACGCTTGTCGAGCGGCACGTAGTCGCGCTGCGTCGGGCCGGTGTAGAGCTGGCGCGGGCGGCCGATCTTCTGGCCGGGATCCGAGATCATTTCGTTCCACTGCGCGACCCAGCCCACCGTGCGGGCAAGGGCGAAGAGCACGGTGAACATCGTGGTCGGGAAGCCGATCGCCGACAGGATGATGCCCGAATAGAAGTCCACGTTCGGGAACAGCTTCTTTTCTGCGAAGTACGGATCGCTGAGCGCGATCTCTTCGAGACGCAGCGCGGTTTCGAACAGCGGGTCATTGACCTTGAGCGCATCGAACACCTCACGCACGGTCGACTGCATAACGGTCGCGCGCGGGTCGTAGTTCTTGTAGACGCGGTGGCCGAAGCCCATCAGGCGGAACGGATCGTTCTTGTCCTTCGCGCGGTCGATGTAGTGCTGGATGCGATCGGGGGTGCCGATTTCCTTCAGCATGTTGAGCGCGGCTTCGTTCGCGCCGCCGTGGGCAGGGCCCCAGAGGCAGGCGATGCCGGCCGCAATACACGCGAACGGGTTGGCGCCCGAAGAACCGGCGAGGCGCACGGTCGAGGTCGAAGCGTTCTGCTCATGGTCGGCATGGAGGATGAAGATGCGGTCCATCGCCTTTTCGACGGCAGGGATCACTTCGTATTCTTCAGCCGGCACGCCGAAGGTCATGCGCAGGAAGTTGCCGGTGTAGCTCAGCTTGTTGTCGGGATAGACGAAGGGCTGGCCGACCGAATACTTGTACGCCATTGCCGCGATGGTCGGCATCTTGGCGATCAGACGGTGCGAGCTGATCTTGCGATGCTCGGGGTCGGAGATGTCGGTCGAATCGTGGTAGAACGCCGAAAGCGCGCCGACAACGCCGCACATGATGGCCATCGGGTGCGCGTCACGGCGAAAACCGCGGTAGAAGGTGGCCAGCTGCTCGTGCAGCATGGTGTGGCGCGTGATGGTGTTCTCGAACGAGGTCAGTTCGTCCTTGCTGGGCAGTTCGCCGTTCAGCAGCAGGTAGCTCGTTTCCATGAACGACGAGTTTTCAGCCAGCTGGCCGATCGGATAGCCGCGATGCAGCAGCACGCCTTCGTCGCCGTCGATGTAGGTCAGCGCGGATTCGCAGCTGGCCGTCGAGGTGAAGCCGGGATCGAACGTGAACTTGCCGGTCTGGGCATAGAGCTTGCGGATGTCGATCACATCCGGCCCGACGCTGCCCTTGAGCACCGCGTAGTCGTTTTCCGCGCCACCGACGCTCAGTTTAGCCTGATCACCCACCAATTATCTCCTTATGACTGCGACCCGGCGGGAACCTGCGCCTGCTCGCCAATGCGCGCGAGGCTCTCTTCCCGACCGAGCAATACCAGTACGTCGAATATCCCCGGCGAGGTCGTCTGACCCGTCAGGGCTGCCCGCAAGGGTTGCGCGAGCTTGCCGAGGCCCAATCCAAGGGTCTCGGCCATTGCCTTCAGGTTGGCTTCCAGTGCCTCTAAAGTCCAGTCGGCCTGGCCGGACAGGCGCTCGTGAATCATCGCAAGGCGCTCGCGCCCTTCGACGGTCAGGAGTGCCAGCGCCTTTTCGCTCATGGCAAGCGGGCGCTTGGCAAACAGGAAGGCAGAGCCTTCTGCAAGTTCGTTAAGATCCTTTGCGCGGACCTTGAGTACGGGCATCGCACGGACCAGAAGGTCGGAAGGTTCGTCACCCTCGACGCCTTCCAGGCGGGGTTGCACAAGACCGGCAAGGCGAACGTCGTCGGCCTCGCGGACATAATGCCCGTTGAGATTCTGAAGCTTGGCAAGGTCGAAGCGCGATGGGCTCTTGCCCACATCGACCATGTCGAACCATTCGATAGCTTGCTCGCGGCTGATGATTTCCTCATCGCCATGGCCCCAGCCGAGGCGGAGCAGGTAATTGAACACGGCCTCTGGCAGCAGGCCCATTTCATCGCGATAGGCATCGACGCCCAGCGCACCGTGGCGCTTGGAAAGCTTGGCGCCGTCCGATCCGTGGATCAGCGGGACGTGGCCGTAAGTCGGCACTTCCCAGCCCATGCCGTTGATGACCACCAGCTGGCGGAAGGCGTTGTTCAGATGATCGTCGCCACGCAGGACGTGGGTGACGCCCATGTCATTGTCGTCGACCACTACGGCCAGCATATATGTCGGCGTACCGTCGCCGCGCAGGATCACGAAGTCGTCGATTTCCTCGTTCTGGACCGTGACCGTACCCTGCACGAGATCCTCGATCGTGGTCGCGCCTTCGCGCGGCGCCTTGACGCGAACGACCCATGAACGGTCGGCCGGCCAGGTCGACGGATCGGCATCGCGCCATTCGCTGTCGATGCGGAACGGGCGGCGTTCCTCCTGCGCCTTCTGGCGGCGTGCGGCCAGTTCTTCCGGCGTCAGGTAGCAGCGATAGGCATGGCCGCTTTCCATGAGTTGCGCGGCCACTTCGGCATGTCGGTCCGAGCGGGCGAACTGGAATACCGGCGCCTCGTCACCATCGAGGCCCAGCCAGGACAGCCCGTCGAAGATGGCGTCGATCGCGGGTTCGGTGGAGCGCGCACGATCGGTATCCTCGATGCGCAGCAGGTACTTGCCGCCGTGACGGCGGGCGAAGAGCCAGTTGAAAAGCGCCGTGCGCGCGCCGCCGATGTGAAGGTAACCGGTGGGGGAGGGGGCAAAGCGCGTTACGACAGGGCGGAGCGCGGAAGCTTCCTTGCCAGTCGCCTCGCCCGATGCACTACCACTTGCCATCTACCCGACCTTCCTGTCCTATTGGCGACGATGGGGACCAGCGCCGCGATATCTGAAATTATGCGTCCAGGCGGCCTGGAAGCCGCTGCATTGCAGCATGGGCCATGGACCGCCAAGGGCCTCTTGTCGAGGGTTTTGGCAGTCGTCGAGCGATTTCTTTCGGGCGCAGGATTCGAACGTGGGCCTTGGCTCGCCGTAGCCTTCGCAACCGGCATAATTGCGTGGTTTTGGCTCCCTTCATGGCCATTCTGGGCTAGCTTTTCCGGTCTTTTTGTTGCAGTTTCTGCAATCGGTCATGCGTCCTTTCCCTTGCTGAGAAGTTCCCCGCACGTTGGTCGTGCACTGACCTTCGTGCCTTTGCTGATTGCTGCAGGCTGCCTTGTTGTATGGACACGCTCGGAAGTCGTCGGACAGCCCGGGATAGACCGGCCCCTGGCAGGAACATTTCACGGGCGAGTGCTTGGCATTGAGCCGCAGCCAGCACTTATGCGCGATCGGTTGCTGATCGCGATGCGTAATCCGCTGGATGGTAAGGCGATAAAGATCCGCCTGAATGTTCCCGGTAAGGGGGCGGCTTTGCATGTATCCATCGGCGATCTCGTCAGCTTCAGGGCGAGGCTGATGCCTCCTGCTCCGCCGATGCTGCCCGGAGCCTACAATTTCGCCCGTACCTCCTGGTTCACGGGCATCGCTGCAAGCGGGGCGGCGTTAGGCAAGATAGAAGTCGTGAACAAAGCTCCTGCGCGTGGAAATCACCTTGCACAAATCCGTCAGGCGCTGACCGATCATATTCGCGCAAGCGTCGGTGAAGAACGCGCCGGACTGGCTGCAGCGTTTGTGACCGGTGATCGCGGTGGAATTTTGGAAGAAGACGATCAGGCAATGCGGGACTCGGGGCTGGCGCACCTGCTCTCGATAAGCGGCTTGCACGTCAGCGCAATTGTGGCCGCAGTATACCTTTTGGTGGTTCGAATACTGGCGTTGGTGCCTTGGATCGCGCTCCGCGTCAGACTGCCGGTGGTGGGCTCGGCTGCAGGAGCGTTGATAGGCATTGCATATACTCTGCTTTCGGGGGCAGAGGTCCCCACAGTCCGGTCTTGCATTGGCGCCCTTCTGGTGTTGGCAGCAGTTGCACTTGGCAGAGAGCCGCTGTCCTTGCGTATGCTTGCCGTAGCTGCGTTTTGCGTTCTTCTGGTCTGGCCGGAAGCAGTTATGGGGCCGAGTTTTCAGATGAGCTTTGGCGCGGTGCTGGCGCTTATAGCTGTCAGTACCTCTGAATCAGTTCGGCACTTTCTTGGCCCTCGCGATGAAGGATTGCCGTTGAAGTGGCTGCGTCACCTGGCTCTCCTTCTGATGACAGGTGCCGTGATCGACCTTGTGTTGATGCCCATAGGTCTGCTTCATTTTCACCGGGCTGGGGTTTACGGGGCGCTCGCAAACGTCGTCGCCATTCCGCTGTCGACCTTCCTGATCATGCCATTGCTTGCGGCTGCGTTGTTGCTTGACCTGGTTGGGGCGGGCGGAGGCGTCTGGTGGTTGGCAGGCAAGGCAATCGATTTGCTTATGGCGCTGGCGCATTGGTTCGCTGCGCGACCAGGCGCCGTGAATTTGCTGCCCGGCAACGACGCTGGCGCGTTCCTCCTTTTCATCGTTGGGGGGCTTTGGCTTGGCTTATGGGCCGGACGTATTCGGTGGGTCGGGTTGCCCGTCGCACTGCTGGGCGGAGTGCTACTGGCGTCTGCTCCACCTGCTGATGTGCTCGTGTCGGGAGACGGGCATCATGTCGGGTTGGTAGGAGCCAGGGGTGAGCAACTATTTATGCTCCGAAATAGTGTGAAGGGATACGCCAGAGACAATTTAATGGAATTTGCCGGCATCGAGCTGCAGCCTCTTCCACTTGAACGCTCGCCTAATGCGCAATGCAACAGGGACCTGTGTGTGGTGGAAGTTGTCAAATCAAAACGAAATTGGCGAATATTAATATTTCGCGGTCATGATATTATCGCTGAGCGGTCGTTGGCGGCAGCATGCGAACGCAGTGACATTGTTATTTCAGAGCGCTGGCTTCCTCGAAGTTGCCGCCCCCGATGGTACAAGGCCGATAGGAAGTCGCTGGAGCGGACGGGAGGATTGGCGATAAATCTCGACAAGGAGCGTATCGAGACCGTGGCTAAAGCGCAGGGGATGCATGGCTGGTGGTCGCCCCGCAGCACTGCAAAACCCTCAAATAAACCCACATCATAATCAAGCTGTCCTCTCTGAGGTTCGTCGGCGAACGCGACCCGAAGATAGGGCATGTCATGGGGGCGTCTTCGCCTCGGTTCGCCGCGACAGCACATCGCGCTGACAGATTAGGCAGGTGCGGAGCTAAGACTGGCAGCCACACGCCAACGACTGATTACAATATCTGAAGTCGCGGTGAAGCATCGCTATGCATCCCCGTGGAAGAAGGAAGATCAGCACCCCGGAATGAATGCGATGTAAAGACGGTGAGCCATGCGCGCGCGGCCCTGTCCGCGAGGGCGATTGAATTCGGTGCAGTTGGCCTTCATCTCTCTCGTGGTCGTAGGCGTCGTCGGTGCAAATTTATTCGCGACGGCGTAGCATGTGGAATGACCTGCTCCATGCTGCGATATCTGGATCCTGGCAGCAGGCACCTCATTCGGCCGTTTGATTTAATGCCCGATCTAGCGCCTCTTCGACCCGCTTATCGTCAGACTGCGCGACGTTGAATCGCATAAAGGGCGCTGCAGACTGCGATACGCTAAACACGTTGCCAGGTGCCAGCACCACGCTAGCCTCCAGACAGCGCTTGGCCACATCTGCGGAATCAAGGCCGTCAGGTAGCCGGCACCACAGATAGAATCCGCCTCGCGGCATGATCCAGGGCGTGATGCCCAATTTCGCCAGACGTGCGGCGGTACGGTCGCGCGCCTGCGACAATCGCTGGCGAAGGTCGGCCATATGCTTTCGGTAGCTTCCGCCCGCCAGCACATCGGCGATCAATGCGGTTGCCACCGGACTAGGTCCGCCGAAGCTTGTCGCAACCTGCAAATCAATCAACCCCTCGATCCAGTCGCGCCGCGCCGCGATATAACCACAGCGCACGGATGCGGAGAGGGTCTTGGAGAAGCTCCCTATCCGGATAACCCGGTCGAGCCCGTCGAGGACGGCAAGGCGCGGAGACGGCGATGGTTCGAAATCGGCGAAGATGTCATCTTCAACGACCGTGAGGTCATGGGCGCCAGCCGCGCTCAGAAGCCGGTACGCGGTCTGATGCGAGATACTTGCTCCTGTCGGATTGTGGAGCGCGGAGTTCGTAATGTAGAGCCTCGGCTTGTGGGCAATCAGTGCGGCCTCAAATGCCGCTGTGTCGGGGCCAGCAGGCGTATATGGAATGCCAACCAGTTTCACGCGATGTGCCCGCAGCAGTGCCTGGAAATTGAAATAGCCGGGGTCGTCGACCAGCACGGTATCGCCGGGATGAAGCAAAAAGCGGCAAATCAGATCGATGGCCTGCGTGCCGGAACCGGTCAGCAGGAGTTGGTCAGCGCTCGCGTCTATTCCCTCTTCGGCGAAACGTCCGAGAAGCAGGCGGCGCAGCGTCAGCGAACCACGCGTGCTGCCATACTCAGTCAACAGCGCGTCTTCACTGCGTGCCAGCGATCGCAACGCCTTACGGAGCGCGGCGTTCGGCATCCAGTCGGTTGGAAGCCATCCACAGCCTGGCTTGAGTGAGGAAGTATCTGCGTCGAGCGATTGGCGGGAGATCCAGAACGGATCGACGGCCCGGTCGCGGCGCGGACCTATCTCGCTGACCGACATCGGCGGGATAATGCTTCCAGTTACATAGAAGCCCGAGCCTCGGCGCGCGCTGATAACGCCTTCCGCCGCCAGTCGATCATAGGCCTCGACAACGGTGGATGGAGACACCGACATCGTCTCGGCAAATCCTCGCACGGAGGGCAGCCGATCCCCCGGACCGATTGCGCGGCTTGCGATTTTCGCGCGGATTGCATCCATCAGGGCTGAGGTTCTGGTTCCGCTGCGCACCTGTCCGATCGCTTTGCATTTGAAATTGTGTGGCAGTTTTTAGCAATACACTTAATCAATTTTGTATTGCATCGTTCCTGTCTTGGCCAGACCTTTCCGAATAGGCAGATCGCGAAAGCGAGGAATCATGGAACGGACTACAGCCGGATGGGGCAGCGGCCTTCTGGGCGTCATCATCTTCAGCGGATCATTGCCGGCTACGCGACTGGCAGTCGCGGACTTGACGCCGTTGTTCGTGACATCGGGGCGTGCCGTCATCGCGGCGCTGCTCGGTGCGGCCTTTCTCATGGCACTCCGGCAAGCTCGGCCCGCGCGCTCGAACCTGATACCTCTCGCCATCGTCTCGGTCGGTGTGGTGGTCGGCTTTCCGCTTCTGACCGGACTTGCCCTTCAGCACATCACTGCGGCACACTCGGTTGTCTTCGTGGGACTGCTTCCGCTTTCTACCGCCATCTTCGGCGTCTTGCGGGGCGGCGAACGACCCAAAGCCGCCTTCTGGGTGTTCTCGACAATCGGGGCTGCTGTCGTTGCCGGCTTTGCTCTCTGCAATAGCGGAGGCGGTTCCTTGACCGGCGACGTGCTGATGGTAGCAGCCATCGTCCTTTGCGGGCTGGGCTATGCCGAAGGTGCGCTACTTTCACGACGCCTTGGCGGATGGCAGGTCATTAGCTGGGCGCTTCTGCTGTCGCTGCCGATCATGGTTGCCCTCACCATAGCGACTATGCCCGCAAACTTCACCGACGTCGGCTGGCACGCCTGGTCGGGCTTTGCCTATGTCTCGGTTTTTTCGATGATGCTGGGTTTCGTGTTCTGGTATCGCGGCCTTGCCGTCGGCGGCATCGCCGGCGTTGGGCAACTCCAGCTCCTTCAGCCCTTCTTTGGTCTGGTCCTCTCAGCTGTGGTTCTCGGAGAAACCGTCGCCTGGACGATGGTCGCGTCGACCGTGATCGTCATCCTCTGCGTGGCCGGTGCGAAGCGCTTGTCCTGATCCCCAACTGACATTCCCGTTCACGGGCCATCGCTATGATCGAAGAACTTTACAGCATGAGGAGCGTGGATCCCTACGTCATCGCGGAAACCAACGCGATGCAGGCGGCAGAACGTGCGGCGGGGGGCCAACCTAACGTCGGAGAAGGTGGACTTCTCCTTCTACGAGCGCCTCATGGCATGCGCGCAAGGTACGCTCGCGCATGTCATTGCCAATTTCGATCATCATCATCTTCCGCTCTATCGCCAAACGCGGCGACACAGCGCGGCAGCCCCCAAGACAGAGCCTATGCCGCCGGTTCGAAGTCAACGGTGGGCCGTAAAACATATGCTGGTTTGGGCAGTCACCGGTGGCTTGCGGCAACGTTGGGACAATCTTTACCCGAAAAATGCTGGGTGGCATTGCTATCTCAAGTTGCCTCCCTGCACCGATCGCATGATCTGAGGCGAGTTGGCCCCGGCCAATTCTGGCATGTTGCTCTCATCGCCAACCGATCGCTTCTGAGCCCTCCTTACGGCCTCATGCGCTTAGTTATATCTGCGCAACAGTCCTGCGAGCTTTCCTTGAACCTGAACGTCATTTGCGTCGTAAATTTGAGGTTCGTAAGCCGCGTTCGCAGGATCGAGCCGAACCATACCAGCTTCACGTCGAAGGTATTTGAGCGTTGCTTCCTCACCACGAACGAGTGCGACTACAATTTCGCCATCGCGCGCAGCGTTAGTGCGTTTAACAAGCGCGAAGTCTCCATCGAGGATGCCGGCTTCGATCATCGAATCGCCTGAAACTTCAAGCGCGTAATGTTCACCTGATCCAAGCAGGGCGGCCGGAACTGGTAAAGTCGATTGACCCTCAAGCGCTTCGATGGGGACGCCTGCGGCAATGCGGCCATGAAGGGGGATTTCGATGACGTCGTTCGCGGGCTCGGAAACCTTTCCGGGCTTGCGGAGGGCCGCGAGGTCACCGCTGGTGGCCGTGGTATCCTGGCCCTTGTTGTTGCTATCATCGGGCTGTCGCAGGACTTCCAGTGCACGGGCGCGGTTGGGCAGACGGCGAATAAATCCGCGTTCTTCCAGCGCTGAAATGAGCCTGTGAACGCCAGACTTGGATTTCAGGTCAAGCGCTTCTTTCATCTCTTCAAAGCTTGGAGAAATTCCGCTCTCTTCAAGCCGGGCCTGGATGAACCGGAGCAATTCGTGCTGCTTGCGCGTCAACATTGTCGCTGCCTTTTCTTGACCTCAGGGCCAGGAACAGCCCAGGCCGAATTTGTTCTGGTTAGTGAACATTGAGGGAACAATCAAGCAACCAAACGTCAATGTCAGGCGATGCCGCCATTTTGGAGAAGAAAGATGTCTACCTCGTCGCCTGTGCGCGCAGCCGGGGCCATTGCAGGGCGATCTATGAGCACATTGCTGGAGGCTAGCGATGACAGCGCACCACTATCTTGCAGTTTTGCGGCATTGACGGTTTTTCCATCCCACCAGCCGCGAAGGAACTCTCTGCGACGCCCACTTGGCGGAAGGGGCATGGAAAGGCGCGCGGACAGGGGCAGGGGCGATGCGCACAGCGCTCCTTGCATAGCTCTCAGAACGGGCAGCAAAAAATGGTACGCGGTCACATAACTTGAGACCGGATTCCCAGGTAAACCAAGGATGATCTGCTGTCGTCCTGCTTGGCTGCGCGTCGCCACAAGGATTGGTTTTCCAGGTTTTATGGCGACGCGCCAAAAGTCTATCCTGGCACCCCAACGTTCCAATGCCGGGCGAATAAGATCGTGGTCTCCTACCGAAGCCCCGCCGCTCGTTACGATGATATCGGCATCGTTCGCGGTATCGAGCGCAGATATGATCGCGTCGATGTTGTCGGGCACAGGGCCGATCCGCTGGGTGGCAGCGCAGAGCGAGTGGGCCATCGCAAGAAGCATCGGGCCATTGCTTGCGGGAGTGCAGTATGCGGCGCAGTCTGCAAGGTCAGTAGCAAGCTCATCACCGCTATCGATGACGGTCAGGCGCGGGGCGCGGTGCACCGGAACGTGACTGTGTCCTGCGGCGATCGCCAGCGCTATCCGGGCTGGCGTTAGCGGATTTCCTGCGGAGATGATTTCCGTATTCGTCGTGAAATCCATTCCGCGCGGCCTTATGTGCTTGCGCGGGGGCGATGGCGGGTCGCCAGAAAGTGATAACAATCCTGCATCCGCAGTGATGTCTTCTTGCAGGATTACCGCGAATGCGTCTTCGGGCAGGGCTGCACCAGTGGAAATTCTAATCGCTTGGCCTGGCGTAATGTGGCCGTGGTACGGATGCCCCGCGGCGCTTTCTCCGATGAGTTGCCAAGGTCCCTGCAAATCGCCTGCGGAGACTGCGTATCCGTCCATGGCTGAAAGATCAGCTGACGGCTGTGTTCGACGCGCAAGCAGCGGGCGTGCGACATAGCGATTTAGCGCAGCGAGGATTTCAACCTGTTCAGCCGGCAATGGCGTCACCAGCTCCAACAATTGGCGCTGTGCATCTTCAAGTTTAAGTGGCGGCGAGGCGGTCAACAATCAGTACCTTTGGCGATCCAGTGCCCGGATTTCCCGCCGACTTTTTCGATGAGGCTGATGTCTTGGATTGTCATTCCGTTGTCCAAGGCTTTGGCCATATCGTAGATTGTGACAAGTGCGATGGAAGTCGCTGTTATTGCCTCCATTTCCACACCGGTCTTACCCGTCAGATGCGCCTTTGCAATCACCCGGATTGCGCCGTCTTCGAACGAGAAGTCGATGTTTACGGCATCGATAGGCAGAGGGTGGCACAAAGGGATCAGATCGGCCGTGCGCTTCGCTGCCATGATTCCAGCTATGCGTGCTGTCCCCAGCACGTCGCCTTTCGGAGCATCCCCGTCACGTATAGCCGTGAGCGCTTTGCTGCTCATCGTGATGCGCCCGGAAGCAACTGCCATTCGGTAAGTGTCAGGCTTCTGCCCAACATCGACCATGCGTGCATTTCCGTCGGAATCGATGTGAGTAAGAGCTTTAGTCATAGCGGGGATCCGTGCGTCAGAATCCTGTGAGCAGCTTGCGAGCGGCCGTCTCGATATCGGCTTCGCGCATCAGGCTTTCTCCCACGAGGAAAGTGCGCGCGCCGCACGATGCCAGGCGGGTCAGATCATCATGAGTGTTGATGCCGCTTTCGCTCACCAGGAGCGTACCGTCCGGAGCATGGGGTGCGAGACGCTCTGTCGTGGCAATATCCGTAGAAAAACGACGAAGATCACGATTATTCACACCAATAATCCTGCTTTTTAAGCGGCTTGCGCGCTCCATTTCAGCTTCATTATGAACTTCCACCAGGCAGTCGATTTGACGTTCATGAGCAGCGGATTCGATCTCTGCCATCAAAACATCGTCGAGAGCGGCGACGATAATGAGAATGGCATCTGCACCGATGGCGCGCGCTTCAGCGACCTGCCAGGGATCGATCATGAAATCCTTGCGGATGACCGGCAGATTGCAGGCCGATCGCGCCTGGATCAGATAGTCCTCATGCCCTTGGAAATATTTTGCATCAGTGAGCACAGACAGGCACGCGGCACCGCCCTTTTCGTAGGCGATAGCATGCAAATCCGGTGTAAAATGGCTCCGGATCAATCCTTTGGAGGGAGATGCTTTCTTGATTTCTGCGATCAGGGCATAATCGGAAGCTGCCTTGGCGCGCAGAGCCGCTTCAAAGCCACGGGGCGGAGTTTGCTCAGTCGCGCGTGAATCCAGATCAGCGAGCGTGGCCGACGCCTTGCGGGCCGCCACTTCATCACGCTTGGTGTTGCAGATTTCGATGAGCTTGTCTGACATCAATTCCTCGTCAAGCGCGTGTGGCTGCGATCCAGCAATCGAGCAGAGCTTTGGCGAGGCCCTTATCGATAGTTTCCGCTGCCTCCTGAACGCCTTCGCTCCAGCTTTCAACCTCGCCCGCTACGAGTAGAGCGCCGGCGGCGTTCAGCAAGACCGCGTCACGATAGGCGCCTGGGGCGCCCATTAGAAGATCATGGAGCGCGCGGGCGTTGTAAGCAGGATCTCCGCCGCGGATTGCATCGACGGGAGCGAGTGGCAAGCCTGCATCTTGAGGGCTAACCCGACGCATGAAGAGTTCGCCGCCGCGAACTACCGCTACTTCGTTGCCCCCGGCGAGGCTCAGTTCGTCGAGCCCTTCGTCACCTGAAATCACCATCGAGTGGCTGGTCCCAAGGCGTTGCAGAGCCTCTGCATAGATGGGCACATAGGCCGGGCGGGCAATACCCACCAACTGGCGTGAAACCTGTGCGGGGTTGGCCAGCGGCCCCATCAGGTTGAAGATGGTGCGGCGGGCAAGGGACTTGCGCAGCGGCATCAGTCTGCCCATCGAGGGATGGTGGCGGCCCGCGAACAAAAAGCCGATGCCGATCTCCGCGAGAGTGGATTCCGCCGTTTCGACGGCACGGTCGAGGTTCAGGCCCAGAGCTTCAAGAGTATCGGCGGCGCCAGCCTTGGAACTTGCCGCGCGATTGCCGTGCTTGGCCACTGGAACGCCTGCTGCGGCCACAACCAGCGAAACCGCAGTCGAGACATTCAGCGTATGGTGGCCGTCACCGCCGGTGCCGCACACGTCGATGGCGTTTTCCGGTGCCTTTACGGGGATCATGCGCTCGCGCATGGCGCGGGCCGCACCGGCAATTTCACTGGCGGTTTCGCCGCGCTCCGAAAGGGCTACAAGGAAATCTGCGACTTCGCTGTCGGGGATTTCACCGTCCAGAATGGCCGCGAAAGCGGCCAGCGCCTCTTCTTCAGGGATCGGATGCTGAGGATCGGGCAGGATCATGCCTTCAGGCGCTCCGGGATTTTCGCCTCTATTCCGCAGGCTTTCAAGAAGTTGGCCAGCATGGCGTGACCATGTTCGGTCGCGATGCTTTCGGGATGGAACTGCACGCCATGGATAGGCAGCTTTGCATGACGAAAGCCCATGACATGCCCGTCGTCCGAACGTGCATTCACGACCAGTGCTTGCGGAATGTCTTCCACGATCAGGGAGTGATAGCGCGTCGCAACGAACGGAGAGGGCAGGCCGGCGAACACTCCGGTGCCGTCGTGCGTTACGGGCGAAGTCTTGCCGTGCATCAGCCCGCCGCGGACAACTTTGCCGCCAAAATACTGCCCGATTGACTGGTGGCCAAGGCATACGCCTAGCAACGGCATGCCTGCGTTGGCAGCAGCGCCGACCAGATCAACACTGATGCCGGCTTCGTTGGGGGTGCAGGGCCCGGGCGAGATGAGGAAGCCGCTGGCTCCGCTCTTGATAGCCTGCTCGGCGCTGAGTGCGTCGTTGCGCACGACTTCCACCTGGGCGCCCAACTCCATCACGTAATGGACGAGATTCCAGGTGAAACTGTCGTAATTGTCGATGACGAGGATCATTTCGACGCCTTTGCGCTTTTCTCGACGACGATCAAGGGGCCGAGGGGAGGGCCGCCATCGACGCGGCCGTGCTCAGGGTCCCAGAGCGAAGATACGCTGCCGTCAAGAAAAAGCGCATTGTCGCATTTCAAACCGTCCCGGAAATAGCGTGCGAGTTTGCCGAAAGATACCGGTTCATCGGAAATCACGAAGTGGGCGATCCCTCTTGCGTCAACGCCGACGCCGTTACGCAGCTTCAACGATTTTCCGTCTTCGTTGATACCGGGGTGCAATTTGCCTGAGATTACCAGCATGGGGCCGGATTGAGTGCCGAAGTCCGGCCGATCTGTTACAGATCGCTCGAACGCTTCCGTGGCGCTGACATGCCATTTTCCAGCTGCATCGCCGTAAAAGACACCGTTGGGCCTGAGGTGGAAATTTCCCCAGCCTTCGTTTGTGTTGAGGCTGTGATGCTTCTCGCCTTCCTCGACGTAGTAGCCGATCGGCCTGCCATCGGCGTCGAACATGCCGCCATTCATCGCGAAAGCGACTTCGTGACTTTTGGAGGGCCTATCCACGGCGAGTTGGGATAGGCTGCGGTAAGGCGCGCCACCCTTGGGGCCGAGGATGGTGTGAATGGTGTGCCGCCCGGGAGTGGCAACGCAGTGCGTGAAACTGGCACCGTCGAAGGTGGCGCTTTCGCATGGCGAAGGTGGAGCGGGCGTCGGCTTGGCGGAAGGTTCTGCGGATGAGCAGGCGGAGAGGATCACCGCAGCGGCGGCCATGCCTGCTCCAGCGACTGTCCTCATTGCCCGAACCCGGGTTCCCCGGCCACGCGGATTGCTTCGCGTGCAGCGGCGAACAGGGCGCCGCTTTTTGCTTCGCATTCGCGCTGTTCGTAGGCAGGGTCGCTGTCTGCGACGATGCCCGCGCCAGCCTGCACGTGAAGGATTCCGTCCTTGAGGAGTCCGGTGCGCAGAACGATACAACTGTCCACGGAGCCATCCGGCGCGAAGTAGCCAACGCCGCCAGCGTAAGGTCCGCGCGTTTCAGGCTCAAGCTCGGCGATGACCTCGCAGGCGCGGACTTTGGGCGCGCCTGAAACCGTGCCTGCAGGGAAGCCTGCAAACACCGCATCGATGGCATCGTGTCTGGCGGTGTCGAGGCGACCGACCACGTTCGATACGATATGCATCACGTGGCTGTAGCGTTCGATCGTGTAGCTGTCCGTGACCTCCACAGTCCCGGCGGCGGCGACGCGGCCGACATCGTTACGGCCAAGATCGAGAAGCATCAGATGCTCTGCGCGTTCCTTGGGGTCAGCAAGCAGGCTGGCCTCGTTAAGCTTGTCCTCGGCCGGGGTTGCTCCGCGCGGGCGGGTACCTGCGATCGGGCGGATGGTGACTTCGTCGTCACGAACGCGCACGAGGATTTCCGGGCTTGAGCCGACCAGCGCAAAGCCGGGAAGATCGAGGAAATAGAGGAACGGTGACGGGTTCACGCGGCGCAGGGAGCGGTAAAGCGCAAGGGGCGGCAGCGCGAACTCGCAGGTGAAGCGCTGTGCCAGCACGACCTGGAAGATATCGCCAGCCTCGATGTAGTCCTTCGCACGCAGGGCCATCGCCTTGTAATCTTCGGGCGCGACGACGGGTGTACGCACGGGTTCTGCGAGGTCGATGGCGGCGGCTGTAGCCGGAGCAGGGGCCGCAAGTCGACGAAGGGCTTCGTCGATACGCTCTGCGGCGTGGTCTACGGCCTGGGCCGCGTCTCCGGCACCTGACCAGACTGGTGCAACGCAAAACAGCTCATCAGACAACCGATCGAAGATCAGGATAAGCGAGGGCCGCACGAACAGCATGTCGGGCAATTCAAGCGGACTTTGCTGCGCGCGCGGCAGTTTTTCCACCAGACCGATCGTTTCGTAGCCAAAGTAGCCGACGAGACAGGCAAGCGCCTTTGGCAGTGCCGCCGGAACTTCGCAGCGGCAGGTTTCGACAAGGGCGCGCAGTTCGGCGAGAGTGTCTCCGTCGAGCGTGGAGAATGCCGCCCTGTCAGCCTGCCAGTCGCGGTTGATCTCGCAGGAATGACCTTTTGCGCGGAACACGAGGTCTGGATCGAGCCCTAGCAGGCTGTACCGGCCGCGTGTCTCTCCGCCCTCCACCGATTCGAGGAGGAAATCGCCGCGACCGTCCTTGATCAGCTTCGAGGCGGCGCCAACCGGTGTCTCGGTATCGGCTACCAGCTTGCGCCAGACAAGTGCGGACTTGCCCTGCGCCAATTGCTCAAGCGTGGCTGTGCGATCGTACTCGCGCTCCATTGCGGCCCCCTTGCCTCCGGCTCAGTTCGCTGCGGCGTTGCCGGCGAGCTGATCGCGCACGGCGGTGATCGCGGCATCGTGGCGTGTCACGCCAACGTCCTTGCGCATCGCTGAACCAAGTGCAGACGCGTAGCTCTGGCCAAGCTGCTGACCAAGCTCGGTCTGAGCGCGACGGATCATCTCGGGCGAGTCGATTTTCGCAGGCACGATGTCCTTGAGCTGGACGACGAACCAACCGCGTTCACCTGCTGCCGATTGCACTTTCACAGTGCCCTTCGCCATGTGGAACATGAGCGAGACCGGCGGCGGCACCTGGCGGCCGGACTGCAACGCAGCGGCAAGCGTCGGGCGCGACATGGAAACCTGCTGGGGGGCAGGGAGCTGCTTGCCTGATGCAGCCATGACCTGCTCGATCGACTGGCCCTTGCGGATTGCGGCCTGCATCTTGAGCGCTGCGGCTTTGGCGGCCTTCGAACCGGCATCGACGGCCCAGGCGACCTTCACGTCGTCCTTGATCTGCGCCAACGGGGCAGGGGCCGAGGCTTCGATGTCGGTTACGTCATAGATCGCGAAGGACTTGCCCTTTTCGATCTCGGCGACCTGAGGTTGCTCCTGATCCATTTCGAAAGCGGTCTTCAGCAGCGGCCGCAGTTCGGCGGATATCGTCTCGCCGGGCTTCATGTAGACTTGGCCATCCGCAGTGAGCGACTGGGTCTGCTTGACTTCGGCGCCAAGCGCCTTTGCGACTTCCGCGAGGTTCGAACCGCCTGAAAGCTGCTCGTCGATCTTGGAAAAAGCGTCGCCGTAGGATTTGCGTGCCTTCTCTTCAGCGATCTGCGTGGTGAGTTCGGCTTTTACTTCGCCAAGCGTCTTGGCCGGGGTCTTCACCTCTTCGTCGACGCGGATTACGTGCCAGCCCAGCACGCTCTTCTGCGGTGCGGCCAGCTTGCCAACGGGGGCGGAGAAGACCGCCTGAGCGACGCTGGCGGAGAACTGGCGCGAAAGGTCCGCGCGGCTGAAGGATTCTAGCTTGGCTGCGGAAAGCCCCTTTGCTGTCGCGGCGGCTTCAAGGGACTTACCCTTTTCTACTTCCGCGACGATAGCCTTGGCTGCTGCTTCGGTAGGAACGATCAATTGCGTGATGCGGCGATCGTCCTTTGCGGCGTAAGTTGCCTTGTTTGCATCGAAGCGCGCAGTGATCTCTGCATCGGTCGGAGCCGCCGGAGCGGGGAGCTTATCGGTGCTGACGATAGCGTAGCGGATCGTGCGACGCTCGGGGCGGACGAACTGGGCCGTGTGGGTCTTGTAAAACGCGGTCAGTTCCGCATCAGTCGGCTGCTTTGCCGGGGCGAACAGCAGCGATGGCAGGGCGATCACGGTGCCGTTACGCGTTTCGCTAAGGAGCGAAGCGTAGCGCTTGGCAGCATATTCGGACATGACCGAACCGATTTGTGCGGGAACGACAAGTTCCTGAGCGACCATGTTCTTGCGGATGTCGTCGCGCAGGGCCTGCTCTGACAGTTGCTGCTGGGCGAGGGCCTGGCGGAACACATTCTGGTCGAATTTTCCATCGACGCCCTGGAATGCGGGAATCTGGGTCAGTTCGCTGTCGACCAGGCGGTCGCTGAGCACAACGCCGTGCTTTTCTCCGTATACGGTGAAGGCAAGGCCGTCGATCAGGCTGTCGAGCACCTGCTGAAGACCACCTTCGGCAATCAGCTGCTTCATCGTCGCGGTGGGGCTCTGCTGTTTGACTCGCTCAAGGCCGCGCTTGGCGCCCTGTGCGAGTTCGTCGGTAGTCACCTTCTCGCCGCCGACGGTCGCGACGGCGGTTCCCGGTGCCGCGCCGCCGGAGCCGCGCAGGCCTGCGATATCGCCGCTGGCGAACGCCAGGGCGATGAGACCAAGAACGACCAGACCGACGATCGCGCCGATCTTGGACTTCAGGAAGGAGCGGAAGAAATGGAGCATGAGCCTTGCCGATCAGCAGAATATTGACGCGAAACCCCAAGGCTCCGCTTGTAAACGCGCTGGCTTTAGGGGGGCTTCGCGCATCCTGCAATGCCGCTTGCGCACCCTTGGGGTAAAAGCTGTGAGGTGGCATTGTTACGACAGCGATGCGCAATTCGGCTGCTTAACCGGCGATGAATTTTGACAAGCAGAGCCGTCCTGCCCTAGCTGCCCAGCAATAGCGACGACCTGATTCCCGGTTCCGCTCAGCGCGATTGCCGGAAATCTTCGAGGGGACCCGCGGGGGAGTTCTCCAAGGCTCGCCGAGATCGATCAAGGGATTGAAATGGCTGGATTGCCTTATATCGTCGGGAATTGGAAAATGAACGGCACGCGCGCCATGCTTAACGAGGCACGCGCCATTGATCGTGCAGCGCAACGTTTCCCCAAGGTGCAGGTAGCTCTTGCCCCTCCCACGACCTTGATCCACCGCATGCGCGAGGCTGTCGAGCTTATCGGCGTCGGCGGTCAGGATAGCCACTCGCTGGAGAACGGCGCCTATACCGGCGATGTAAGTGCGGTGATGCTGAAAGACGCCGGATCGGATTTCACGATCATCGGCCATTCGGAGCGTCGTGAGTATCATGCGGAAAACGACGCCCACGTGAAGGCAAAGGCTCAAGCTGCGCTTTCGGCCGGGCTGGCGGTGATCCTGTGCGTCGGTGAGACCGAGGCGCAGCGCGATGCGGGTGACGCTGAAGGCGTGGTTACCGCGCAACTCGAAGGTTCCTGCCCGATCGGCGATGGGGCGCCGGAAAAGCTCTCGGTTGCTTATGAGCCTGTATGGGCAATCGGAACCGGTCGCGTGCCTTCCGTTGATGACGTGGCGGCCATGCACAAGGCGATTCGCGCCAAGCTCATCTCCATTTACGGTGAAGCAGGTGCCGAAGTGCGCATCCTTTACGGCGGTTCGGTAAAGGCGGAAAATGCCGCTGAACTGCTCGCCGTCCCCGATGTGGGGGGCGCGCTGGTGGGTGGTGCAAGCCTTACTGCGGAGAGCTTTCTTGCGATCGTCGGCGCGGCGGCATCGCTTGCTGATTGACTTGGATGATGCGTCGTTTCCCTGATCGGCGCAGGTAATAAAGTTGCCGGGTTGCGCGCTTGCCCGCTAGCGCCTATCTGCCCGGCGAAGAAAGCGGGGTATGTCCCCGTCACAAGGCTGAGACGAAGATGTTCCTTTTCCTGACGGTCGTACAGGCTCTGGTTGCTGCCATGCTGGTCGGCGTGATCCTGGTGCAGAAATCTGAAGGCGGCGGCCTCGGGGTTGGCGGCAGTCCTTCAGGTCTGATGTCGGCACGTGGCGCAGCGAACTTCCTCACCCGTGCCACCGGCGTGCTGGCGACCGTCTTCGTAATCCTGAGCATCGCCCTTGCGGCCCTTGCCGTCAACGAGACGACAGGCCGTGACATCGATACCTCGCTGCAGCGCAATACTGCGCCTGCCGCCCCTGCGCAGCCCGCCGACCCCCTCGGTGGCGCCGCAAACCCTGCCGCCCCGGCTTCTTCCCAGCAGGGCGCTCCCGCAGGCGAATCGGTCCCGGCCGATCCTCTTGGCGGTGCGGCAAAGCAGTAACCCTTTCGAGCGCCTCCTGGGCGCTTTACCGCAACCGGAATGCCGTCTGGCGCTGTCAGGCGGCATTTCCATGTGTTTGATCTGTGGAATGAGGCTCCGGGCGCTTGCCTGAGGGCCCCCATGCAATTTAAGGCCCGACTCCCATGGCGCGGCACATTTTTATCACCGGCGGCGTGGTCTCCTCGCTGGGCAAGGGTCTCATGGCGGCAAGCCTCGCGGCTTTGCTCCAAGCGCGTGGCTACAAGGTCCGCATTCGCAAGTTCGACCCTTATCTGAACGTCGATCCGGGCACGATGAGCCCGTATCAGCATGGCGAGGTTTTCGTGACCGACGATGGCGCGGAAACGGACCTGGATCTCGGCCACTACGAACGCTTCACGGGTGTCTCCGGCCGAAAGGCCGATAACATTACGTCCGGGCGAATCTATCAGGACATCATCGCCAAGGAGCGCCGTGGCGACTACCTCGGCGCGACCGTGCAGGTAATTCCGCACGTGACCGACGCGATCAAGGATTTCGCTCTTACCGAGACGGAAGACCTGGACTTCGTGCTTTGCGAAATCGGCGGCACCGTAGGCGATATCGAAGGTCTTCCTTTCGTCGAAGCCATGCGCCAGCTGCGCAACGAACTTGGCCGCGAGCAGACCTGCTTCGTTCACGTCACGCTCGTTCCGTATATCGCGGCTGCCGGCGAATTGAAGACGAAGCCGACACAGCATTCCGTGCGCGAATTGACCGGGCTTGGCATTCAGCCGGATATCCTGCTGTGCCGTGCCGATCGCGAACTGCCGGAAAGCGAACGCCGCAAGATCGCGCTGTTCTGCAACGTGCGGCCGCAAGCGGTGATCCAGGCACTCGACGCGCCGAATATTTACGCCGTGCCGCTGCAGTATCACCACGAAGGTCTGGATGCCGAAGTGCTTCACCACTTCGGTATGCTTGAATCTGCCAACCCGCCGGAACTGTCGCGCTGGGATGACATCACCGACCGCTATCAGAACCCTGAAGGTGAAGTGACTATCGGCGTTGTGGGCAAGTATGTCGGCCTGCAGGACGCTTATAAGTCACTGAACGAGGCCCTTGTTCACGGCGGTATGGCCAATCGCGTGAAGGTGAATGTGCGCTGGATCGATGCCGAAGTCTTCGAAAAGGAAGACTCCGAGATCGCGGCAGCCCTGGAGCCTATGCACGGGATCTTGGTGCCCGGCGGCTTCGGCGAGCGGGGCACGGAGGGCAAGATCGCGTCGGTCCGTTTCGCCCGTGAACGCCAGGTTCCTTTCTTCGGAATCTGCCTCGGTATGCAGATGGCATGTATCGAAGGCGCGCGTTCGGCAGGCATCGAGAAGGCCAGTTCCACTGAATTCGGTCCGACCGAAGAGCCGGTGGTCGGGATCATCACTGAATGGATGACCGAGGATGGCCTTCAGACCCGTGCTGAAGGTGGCGACCTTGGGGGCACGATGCGTCTTGGCGCATACACGGCTGCTCTTTCGCCCAACAGCCAGGTTGCAGCGATTTACGGCTCAACGGAGATCAGCGAGCGCCATCGGCATCGCTACGAGGTCAACGGGAAGTATCGTGAGGCACTGGAAGGCAATGGACTGATCTTCGCCGGAATGTCGCCCGATGGGCTGCTTCCCGAGATTGTCGAACGCCCGGATCACCCGTGGTTCGTTGGAGTGCAGTTCCACCCTGAACTCAAATCGCGTCCGTTCGAACCGCACCCGTTGTTTGCCGGTTTTATCGCTGCCGCGCTGCGGCAGGCGCGCCTTGTCTGATGCAGTGATCGACCTCTTTGACCTGCAGGGGGAAGAGAGGTCGATTTTCAATTCAGGTTTTCTCATCGTCGAGACCTCCGTAACGGAGCAAGTTCGACTGGCGTGAGGGCGCTACTAGAAGGCATCCGTATTGCTTAGCGAAAAGCTGATGCGGAGCTGCGGATGTCCACGATTGTTCTCGAATTTAATGAGCTGTCGCCGACCTTGCTCGACCGTTTCATTGCCGGGGGGCATCTCCCGAATTTTCAGCGCTTGCATGACGCTGCCTTGGTTGCGGTTACTGATGCTGAAGAAGAAGCACCCAATCTTGAACCGTGGATACAGTGGATAACGGTCCATACCGGTTTGTCCTACGCCGAGCATGGCTGCTTCAAACTGAACGATGGCGGCGCGCTGGTCGCGCCGCGCATATGGGATCTGGTGAGCCGTCAAGGTAAGACCAACTGGATTTGCGGCAGTATGAATGCTGCAGCGCAGTCAGGTTTCCGCGGGCACTTTCTGCCTGATGCATGGGCTACAACGCCCATGGCATTGCCCCACGGGCATTTCGACGACTACATCCGCCTCGTAAGAAGCTACGTTCAGGAACATAGCGCAAAACCGGAAGTATCCGGAGCAGACTTTGTCCGTTTCGGGCGTTTCATGCTGGCTCATGGACTTTCTGCCCGGTCCGTATGGGCAACGATGCGGCAACTGGGGCAGGAACTGGCTGGCAATGTCAAATGGCGGCGGGCGATGATACTCGATCGCTTGCAGTGGGATCTCTTCCGCTCAATCTATCGGGCCGAACGACCACATTTTTCGACATTCTTTCTGAATAGCACTGCCCACTTTCAGCATTTCCATTGGCGAGAGTTCGAGCCGGAACTGTTCAAGGTACAGTCCTCGGCCGAGGAGCAGGCCGCCTATGGCGCATGTATTCTTGACGGCTATCGCAACATGGACCGGATTGTCGGCCAGGCTCTGGAATTGACGGGCGAAGGGGACAACCTCGTCCTGCTTTCGGCGCTCAGCCAGCAGCCAATGCTGTCGCATGAGGATGATGGTGGACGCCAGATTTTCCGACACCGGGATATCGCGCGTCTACTGGCTTTTGCCGGCGTGAAGGAAGGTTGGACTTATGCGCCTGTCATGTCGCAGCAATTCTTGTTGCACTTCGAGACGGAGGCAGATGCTGCCGCTGCTGCCCTTCGCATGGAATCCTTGCGTTTGACTGACGGCCGGCAGGTGATGTGGGCAAGGCAGCAAGGGACCACCCTTGACGCAGGCTGCATGATCGAACGGCTTGCGACTTCGGAAGTGCTGGTCACTTCACCGGAGACAAATCAGCCTTTGCCCTTTGCAGAACTGTTCTACCCTCTGGCCGCGTTGCGTAGTGGCAAGCATCATCCGGATGGTATCTTCTGGATTAAAGGTCCTGGAATTCGGGCACAGCGTATGGACGAAAGGGTTTCGCTCAGGTGTGTGGCGCCGACCTTGGCCGAGCTTGCCGAAGTGCAGGGGCGTTTTTCGTTTCCATCGATAATTGAGCACGATCGAATTGGGGTCGCGGCCTGAATTGTCCGGTGCCTAGGGATAAAGGCAGGGGCGTTACCGGACGATGGATCTTATCGATTCGATAGGCGGATCTTAGCTGATTGCGCTGATGTATGCCGATACTGAGACTACCGAAAGTACCGTCGATATAAGGATGACCCGCGCGGTGACCCCGGCCTCGCGGCGATAAAATTCCGCCAGCATGAAGGGGCCGGTCCCGGTAGGCAGCATCGCCAGAAGCACTGCTGCGTGACGGGTGGGGGCATCCAGCGGAAACACCGTGATGGCAAGCAACCAGGTGAGCAAGGGGTGAACTGCCAGCTTGAGGGCGACTAGCACCGAAGTCAAAATGCCGGCGTCTTTGGCAGCGGGGCGACGCTCTCCAAGAAAAAGGCCCAGACCCACCAGAGCGGCGGGTGAAGCTGCTCCCCCTAGCAGCTTGAGAAAAACCTCTACGGGTTGAGGCACTGCGGCACCGGTGGAAGGGAAAACACAAGCAATTACAGGCGCTACTATGAGCGGGTTTGTCGCAAGGGATTTGCCCACTTTCATCGCGACGCGGGCGGGGTGGCTGCCGGCGTGTAGTCGCACTTCGATCATCACGATGGCGCCTGCGAACAGAACACATGCGACGATGATCGTAGATATCAGTGTGAGCGTGTTGCTCCATGCGCCGAGCGCGCCAAGCAGCAGGGGAAAGCCAAGGAAGCCGGTATTCGGGTAGCTGGCTGCCAACCCGAGAACCGGGCCGTCCGGCTGGAAGCCAAAGCGGCCGCCATGGACTGCGACAGTGAGGATGAAGACCGCCATAGTGCTCAAAGTGAACACTGCGACGAAGTTGGGCTGCCATAATTCGTGCCAGCTCGACCGCGCTACAATATCGAACAACAGGGCAGGTAAGGCGAGATAGACGACGAACCGGTTGAGTTCGCTGGTAGCATGTGGGCCCATGACGCCGATGCGGCGCACGAGCCAGCCGGCGAAAATCAGGGAAAAGATGGGCAGGACGATCCCGAGAATCGACGTCACGAACAAAATATCCACAGCATGGGCGTGGCGCTAACGTCAGAAGTGCGGCTGTGCGAGGGTAAACAGCCTTGAAGCTGCATGCGTTGTATACAACTGGGAATGCAAAAGGGGCGGTCCGATAACCGAACCGCCCCTCTGGGCCATTCTACGGGCATCGCGCAAAGGGACGGAACACAAATGCCCGCAGAGGCGATTATGCTGCGGCAGTCGAATCCTGATCCTTGTCGACGACCGTCAACTTATTGCCACCAATTGCGACCTTTTTCGGCTTCATGGCTTCCGGCACCTCGCGGACGAGGTCGATTACAAGAAGCCCGTCGGCAAGGTCTGCGGCATCAACCCGCACATAGTCGGCAAGTTCGAAGCGCCGCTCAAAACCGCGCTGGGCAATGCCGACGTGCAGCATCTCGCCATCGGTGGATTCGTCGGGCTTGTTTCCCTTTACCACCAGCAGGTTGGCCTGCGCGGTGATGTCGATATCAGCAGGCTTGAAACCGGCGATCGCAAGGGTGATGCGATAGGCATCCTGCCCACGGCGTTCTATGTTGAACGGAGGATACTTGTCGCCAGAGTTCGCTCGAGCCTGGTTTTCGATCATGTCGAACAGCCGGTCGAAGCCGACCATCGTGCGGCGATAGGGGGAAAAATCGATGCGGTTCATGACAAAAATTCTCCAATGAGCAATCTTCGTGTGGGTGAGGCCCGCAACACGGCGCCTCTCTCTGCAAGCCATCCCCTTGGCGGGCCATGACTTGCATTCCTAGATATGCTAGCCGCCAGCCCTTTCAAGGGGCGCACATGGAGTTTGGCATGAGCCAGCTGAAGATCGAAATCTACACCAAGTGGGGCTGCCCTTATTGCGTGGCCGCCAAGTCGTTGCTCGACAAGAAGGGCGTCTCTTATGAAGAGTACGACCTGACGATGGGCGGACCAAAGCGCGCGGAAATGCTGCAGAGGGTGCCGGGCGCGACCACGGTTCCGCAGATCCTGATCGACGATCGGGCTTACGGCGGCTTCGACGATATCAATGCCCTGGATCGTGAGGGCAAGCTCGACCCGATTCTGGGTCTCTGACACATGACACGCGCCGCATTGTTCCAGATGACGACCGGCATCGATCCAAAGGAAAACGCCGCAGCCATCGTCGCCGCCTTGGCCGAGGCGCGTGCCGACGGCGCGGCGATGATGTTCACGCCTGAGATGTCCGGTTTGCTGGATCGGAAAAGGGACCGCGCTCGTGGGATGATCCGGGGCGAAGATCAGGATATCGTCCTTTCAGCCGTTCGCGACGCGGCTTGTCGGGAAGGAATCTGGGTTCACATTGGCTCGCTGGCGATTGAGCGGTCCGATGGGAAGTGGGCGAACCGTGCATTCGTGATCGACAGTTCGGGCGAGATTCGCGCGCGCTACGACAAGCTGCACATGTTCGACGTCGACCTGAAGACCGGCGAAAGCTGGCGAGAATCGAACGCTTACACGGCGGGCGATCAGGTGGTCGCCGTAGAGACGCCCCTGGGGCGCCTGGGGCTGGCTATCTGCTATGACGTTCGTTTTCCGGCATTATTCGAAGCGCTGGGGCGCGAGGGATGTGATGCCATAGCCATTCCCGCTGCGTTCACTGTACCCACGGGGCAGGCGCACTGGCATCTGATGCAGCGTGCCCGTGCTGTCGAGGCGAGTGCATACGTCCTGTCTGCAGCACAGGTTGGCAAACATGAGGATGGCCGAGAGACTTACGGGCATTCCTTGGCTGTCGACCCTTGGGGGCAGGTGCTGCTGGACATGGGCGGCGCGGATGATGGCGGCGTGGCCGGACTGGGCTTCGTCGATATCGATCTCGACAGGGTAGCCGAAGTGCGCCAGCAGCTTCCCAGCCTGGCCAACCGCCGCACTTTTGCCAAACAGGCCCCCCAATGATTGTCTATGATCTGGAATGCCATCCGGCGCAGCACCGTTTCGAAGGGTGGTTCAAGTCGTCCAGCGACTTCGCGCAGCAGCAAGGGCGCGGACTGGTAACCTGTCCACATTGCGGATCTGGGGAGGTCAACAAGGCGGTACAGGCGCCGCGTCTGGCGCGAAAGGGCAATCAACTACCTGAGGTCAAACGCCCTTCTGAGGTCAAGGCGGCGGTGGCCGACGTGCCGGTCGCCAACGTGCCGTCGCCGCAGCAGGTCGTCGAATTGGTGCAGGCGTTGGCGTCGATGCAGGCCGAAGCGCTCAAAACTTCGCGTTACGTCGGGGAGGACTTTGCCAAGGACGCGCGCGCCATGCATTACGGTGAGCGTGATGCCGAAGTGATCCATGGGCAGGCTACGGCGACTGAGGCGAAGGAACTGCTGGAGGAAGGCATTGAACTGATGCCCTTGCCATTCCCGGTAATACCTCCCGAAAAGGCAAATTGAGGGGGCATCAGGCGCGAGGGCAGTGATGGAACTGCGTTCGGCCCACACGAATCTTCTCCGGCACGTTTTGAGAGGTTGAGCCGGACGGCGACCGCGGCTAAAGGCTCAAGCGGGAGCCCGTAACTCAGCTGGATAGAGTGCCAAATTCCTAATTTGGAAGCCGTGGGTTCGAATCCCGCCGGGCTCGCCACGAACCCCGCAGTACACTGCGGGGTTCTTTTTTGGTGATCGCGAATTGGCCGACGACGGCCATCATGTGAATGCCGTCGGCCCTGTTGTTATGCTGCCTGCAGCGTGGCGCTGTCGATGACGAAGCGATAGCGCACGTCACTGCGCTCCATGCGTTCGTAAGCCTCTTCGATCTGCTTGATGTCGATCATCTCTACGTCCGAAACGATGCCGTGCTTGGCGCAGAAATCCAGCATCTCCTGTGTTTCGGCGATTCCGCCGATCAAAGACCCAGCGATGGTCTTACGGCCGAAAATAAGGCCGCCGACGTTGGGCGAGGGGTGGGGGTGCTCAGGCACGCCCAGCATGACAAGTGCGCCGTCGCGCTTCAACAGGCCGACATAGGTGTCGAGGTCGTGACTGGCGGCAACGGTGTCGATGATGAGATCGAACGAGCCGGTATGCGCGGCCATTTCCGCAGGTTCGCGGCTGACCACCGCACTGTCGGCGCCAAGGTCGATCGCGTCCTTTCGCTTGGCCGGGGTCGAGGTGAAGGCAATCACCTGGGCACCCATGGCATGGGCGATCTTGATCGCCATGTGACCAAGACCGCCAATGCCGACCACGCCCACCTTCTTGCCAGGGCCGGCATTCCAGTGGCGCAGCGGGGAATAGGTTGTGATGCCTGCGCAAAGCAGCGGTGCGACTGCCGCAAGCTGTTCAGCCGGATGGCTGATCGAAAGCACGAAGCCCTCGTTCACGACGATGGCGCTTGAATATCCCCCCATGGTGTGGCCCGGAGCGTCGGGGGTTGGGCCGTTGTAAGTGCCGACGAAGCCGCTTTCGCAATACTGCTCAAGGTCGTCGTGACAGGAGCCGCAGTGCCCGCAGCTATCGACCATGCAGCCAACGCCGACAATATCGCCGACTTTGAAGCGGCTGACTTCGTCACCGACCGCGCTGACCGTGCCGACGATTTCGTGGCCTGGCACGCAGGGAAACAGCGTGCCGCCCCATTGGCTGCGGACGGTATGAAGGTCCGAATGGCATACGCCACAATAGGTGATGTCGATCGCCACGTCCCTTGGGCCGGGCGCGCGCCGTTCGATGGTGATGGCTTCGAGGGGCCGTTCGGCGGACTGCGCACCATAAGCATTGACGAGCATGGGTATCCTTCCTTGTAGAAGGTGAGGGAGAAAAAGGCAGCAATGCTGCGAACGCGAGATAGGGGTTATCGCGTTCGGCGATTACCACGAGCGTACTTCACGTAGCGATGAACGATGCTCACCGTTTCGGCAGTTGCCGATTTCGCCAGCTCCGTTGTCACGTTTTTCGTCCTCTCACACTTTGCGAATGGGCTATGTCGCGGATAGCGAATGACAGTCGAATGTTCAGGGTAAATATTAGCGTTCGTTGGCTCGGCTCATCCATCGACGGGATCTGCTTCGGACTACCTGTCTTGCAGGATTGTGACAGCCTCACGCGTAACTTGATCGCAATGTGCAGGATCGTTAGCCGAGCCCTCCGCAAGCCAGGCAAACGACTTCAGGGAGTGTATCTCATGCGCCTACGTACTGTGCGCAAAGGAATTTTTCGAACTCGTCTGCCTGGTCTCGGGGAATGTGCGCGTGTCGATATGAGCGCGGGCGATGCCGCGCCTTTTCTTGAGCGGGACATGTATATTCTGCTCGGTTTCGAGCCGAGTTTCGATCAACTGCCCGAGCAGCACGCGGGCTCCGGGTCTGTGTCCCACCCCTTATGGGCAAGCCGGTTTTAGCTGCCGCGGCAGGACGAATCGTCGCGGAAGTGAAATTGGGGCGCGCAAATTGACGCGCTTTAGTCTATGGGCCGCCCAACAGGTGCGCCCGAGGGCGACCACGCAGCCCTCCTTACGCTCTTTCAAAGCCGCACAAACGCGGCAGGATTCGTTGATTCTATATGACTTTTCCTCAGATTCCCCAGCTTCTAGCCGACGCGCTGACCGCGCATGGGTATGAGACGCTGACCCCGGTGCAGGCCGCTGTCACCGAATCGGAGGCCCATGGCCGCGATCTCGTCGTTTCGGCGCAGACCGGGTCGGGCAAGACCGTCGCTTTCGGCCTTGCGATGGCAGACGAATTGCTTGCGGATGATGAAATTGCCTTCGCGTCGACCCCGCTTGCTCTCGCCATCGCGCCGACCCGCGAACTGGCGCAACAGGTCAGCCGGGAACTGGAATGGCTCTACGCCAAGACCCATGCACGCATCGTGACATGTGTGGGCGGCATGGACCCGGTAAAGGAGCGCAAGCAGCTTGAGCGCGGTGCGGCGATCGTTGTCGGCACCCCCGGGCGTCTGCGTGACCATCTGGAGCGTGGCAAGCTTGACCTTTCGGCGCTGCGTGCCGTCGTGCTCGACGAAGCCGACGAGATGCTCGACATGGGCTTCCGCGAGGATCTCGAAGAACTGCTCGATGCCACTCCGGAAGGACGTCGCACGTTGTTGTTTTCGGCCACGATGCCGCGTCCGATTGAAGCACTCGCCCAGCGTTATCAGAAGGATGCGCTGCGTATCTCGACCATTGGCGAGAATCGCGGCCATGGCGATATCTCGTATCAGGCAGTGACAGTCGCGCCGTCGGACATCGAGCATGCCGTGGTGAACCTGCTGCGCTTTCATGAAGCGGAAACGGCGATCCTGTTCTGTGCGACCCGCGACAACGTGAAGCATCTGCATGCAACGCTGGTCGAGCGCGGCTTTTCTGCCGTGGCGCTCTCTGGCGAGCATTCGCAGAATGAGCGCAACAATGCGCTGCAGGCTTTGCGTGATCGCCGGGCCCGTGTCTGCGTGGCGACAGATGTTGCCGCTCGCGGCATCGACCTTCCTTCGCTCAGCCTTGTCATTCACGTCGAAATTCCGCGCGATGCGGAAACGCTGCAGCACCGCTCGGGCCGCACCGGCCGCGCAGGCAAGAAGGGTACTGCAGTGCTCCTCGTGCCTTATCCGCGCCGCCGCCGCGTCGAGATGATGCTGCGCGGTGCCCGCATCGAAGCAGAGTGGGGTGACGCACCGACGCCTGAGGCGATCCGGGCGCAGGATCGTGACCGTCTGCTTGAAAAGCTTCTGGCGCCGGTAGAAGTCGAGGACGATGATCGCGAACTGGCGAAGGTCGTACTGGAATCGATGAGCGCCGAAGATGTCGCGGCGGCACTGGTTCGTGCCCATCGTGCCGCCATGCCGCAGCCCGAAGAGTTGCTTGGAAATTCGCCGGAAGCACGCCAGAAGCGCGAGCGTCCGGGCTTCGACAATGTCGTATGGTTCCGCATGGACGTTGGCCGTGATCAGCGGGCAGAAGCGCGTTGGATCCTGCCGGTGCTGTGTCGCCGTGGTCATGTGACCCGCGATGCAGTCGGGCAGATTCGCATCAACGCCGATCAGACCTACTTCCAGATTCCCGCCGCGCAGGCAGAGCAGTTCGAACGCGCCGTGTCGCGCACCGCCCGCGAAGACGGTGAGTACGAAGCGACGATCCGCATCGAACGGGCTCCGGATACCCCGCGCGATGCCGCCCGTCACCGCAGCCGGGACCGTGAGGGTCCGCAGGGGCGCGGCCGTCGTCCGCACGGTAATGGCGGCGGTCAGCGCTTCGAAGGGCAGCAGGGTGGTGAAGGTTCCGCGCCGTATCGCGCGCGTCCCACGGGCCCGCGTCAGGACCGTCCGGGCGGCGGAAAGCCTTTTCACAAGAAACCGAAGAAGAGCTGGTAACTCACTGAAAAAATAGCGCCCCGGTGAAAATCCGGGGGGGCATAAGGAAAACCCCGGCGGCTCCAAGGAGCGCCGGGGTTTTCTTTTGCTTTGCGAAAAAAGTGGGGAGGGGGATCAGCCCTCCATCCATTCCTTGAAGAACGCTTCGTGCGCTGCGCGCAGCGTCGCGATTTCGACACCGACGACCTGAGTGCCGCCTACGGAACCGATCTTCACGGCCTCCGGCAATACGGTGCCGGCGGGCGCGGTGACGATGTAGCGCGACTGGTCCTCACCGAACGCCTGCACGGTGGTGAGTTCCTCGTCCAGCACACAGCCGAGGCCGCTGGCAAGCGCCATTTCGGCGATCGCAACGATCAGGCCGCCATCGCTGACGTCATGGACCGCAGTGACCTTGCCTTCGCCGATCCAACTGCGGATCACGCCGCCGTTGTGGGCTTCAAGCTTGAGGTCAACCCTGGGCGCATCGCCTGCTTC
Source organism: Novosphingobium guangzhouense (assembly GCF_002896965.1). GTDB lineage: Bacteria > Pseudomonadota > Alphaproteobacteria > Sphingomonadales > Sphingomonadaceae > Novosphingobium > Novosphingobium guangzhouense. The sequence continues at coordinate 70,146 of NZ_LYMM01000003.1, read as the reverse complement.
CTGACTGCCGATTTCCTTGAGCCACAGCGACTGGCCAAGGTGCGTGCCTTCTCCGCCAAGCAGGAAGATGTCTTCGCCTTCGGCCTTGAAGGCAATGGTCGCCATCTTGTCGTGGTCTGCCAGCAGGCCAACGCCACCGATCGCCGGGGTGGGCAGGATCGCCGAACCGCCCCCGGTAGCCTTGGATTCGTTATAGAGCGATACGTTGCCCGAAACGATGGGGTAGTCGAGGCCACGGCACGCATCACCCATGCCGTTCAGACAGCCGACGATCTGCGCCATGATCTCGGGACGCTGAGGGTTGGCGAAATTGAGGCAGTTGGTGATTGCCAGCGGCAGGCCGCCCACCGCGCTGATGTTGCGGTAGGTTTCGGCCACCGCCTGCTTGCCGCCCTCATACGGGTCTGCGTAGCAGTAGCGGGGTGAGCAGTCGGTGCTGATTGCCAGCGCTTTCTGCGTGCCGTGGATGCGCACCACGGCAGCGTCGCCGCCCGACTTCTGCATGGTATCCGCGCCGACCTGGCTGTCGTACTGTTCCCAGATCCACTTGCGCGAGGCAAGGTCTGCACCGCCCATCAGCTTGAGCAGGTCCGCGCCGACGTCTGTGCTGGCCGGGACATCGCCCATGGCGGGGACTGCGGCCCAGCTCTTGTATTCCTCGGCCGTGACATAGGGGCGCTGGTATTCCGGGGCGTCGTCGGCAAGCGGGCCGAGCGGAATGTCGCAGACCACTTCGCCGTTGAATTCCAGCACCATATGGCCGGTATCGGTCACTTCGCCAATCACCGCGAAGTCCAGCTCCCACTTGCGGAAAATGGCTTCAGCCATGGCTTCCTTGCCGGGCTTGAGCACCATGAGCATGCGCTCCTGGCTTTCGCTCAGCATCATTTCGTAAGGTGTCATCGCGTCTTCGCGGCACGGCACCTTGTTCATGTTCAGGCGAATGCCCGCGCCGCCCTTGCTGGCCATTTCGACCGACGACGAGGTCAGGCCCGCCGCGCCCATATCCTGAATCGCGACGATCGCGTCGGTCGCCATCAGTTCTAGACATGCCTCGATCAGCAGCTTCTCGACGAAGGGATCGCCGACCTGCACGGTGGGGCGCTTTTCGTCGATGTCGTCGCCGAAATCGGCCGATGCCATGGTGGCGCCGTGAATGCCGTCGCGGCCGGTCTTGGAGCCGACATAGACGATGGGGTTACCGAGGCCGGTTGCGGCGCAATAGAAGATCTTGTTCGTATCGGCTACGCCGACGGTCATCGCGTTGACGAGGATGTTTCCGTCGTAAGCCTTGTGGAAGTTCGTTTCGCCGCCCACGGTCGGCACGCCCACGCAGTTTCCGTAGCCGCCGATCCCGGCGACCACGCCCTTGACCAGATGCTTCATCTTGGGGTGTTCAGGACGGCCGAAGCGCAGGGCGTTCATGTTGGCAACAGGGCGCGCGCCCATCGTGAAGACGTCGCGCAGGATGCCGCCCACGCCGGTCGCAGCGCCTTGATAAGGCTCGATATAGCTGGGGTGGTTGTGGCTTTCCATCTTGAAGATGGCGGCCTGACCATCGCCGATATCAATGACACCGGCGTTTTCGCCGGGGCCGCAAATCACCCAAGGTGCCTCGGTTGGGAGCTTCTTGAGGTGGAAGCGGCTCGACTTGTACGAGCAGTGCTCCGACCACATCACCGAGAAAATGCCGAGTTCCACGAGATTCGGCTCGCGACCCAGCGCATTCAGGACGCGCTCGTATTCTTCGGGATTGAGGCCATGCGCCTCGACGACGTCAGGGGTGATTCCGCTCATGCGACGCGCCTTAGCCCCGTCTTTCCGGCTGCGCCAGAGCGTATGGGCATAACGGCACCCAACGGCACTGAAAGTGCACCAAGCGATACCATGGACGCTGTATGATACGCTGTGACGGGTAATTCCCGCCGCGACCTTGACCGTTACACCGACGAGCGCCATTGCTTGCCCATGGAATCCGAAACTTCGACCATCGACACGCTCAGCTTCGAGGATGCATTGCGCGCACTGGAAACCATCGTGCGGCAGCTTGAAAGCGGTGATGTGCCTCTGGAAGATTCGATTTCGCTCTACGAAAAGGGCGAGAAGCTGCGTCAACATTGCCAGAAGCGCCTTGATGCCGCTCAGGCGCGTATCGAGCGTATCGTCGCCGGGCCTGACGGGCAGGCGGCGGGCACTCAGCCTTTCGACCTGTGACGCAAGTGGCCGCGCCCGATTCGCTGCTGGCCGAGGGCCTTGCGCGGATCGCCGAGGAAATCGACGGCGCCTTTGACGCGCTACTTGCCGTTCCAGACGATGCGCGTGCACGTCTGGTGGAGGCGATGCGCTATGCGGCGATCGGCGGCGGCAAGCGGCTACGCCCGCTGCTGCTGGCCAGCGTCGCGGAAATGTACGGCGTTCAGCGCGAGGCGGCGATCCGAGCGGGCATCGCCATCGAATCGATCCATGTCTATTCGCTGATCCACGATGATTTGCCCTGCATGGATGACGATGCCGTGCGCCACGGCAAGCCGACCCTTCATCTTGCTTTCGATGAGGCGACCGCGGTGCTGGCGGGCGATTCGCTTCATGCCTTCGCCTTCGAGGTGCTGTCCGATCCGGCGACCAGCGCTGACCCCTTCACCCGCATCGAACTGGTGCGCACGCTTGGCCATGCCAGCGGCGCGCAGGGGATGGCCGGGGGGCAGATGATGGACCTCGTCGCCGAAACCAGCGAGTTCGATCTGCAGACCGTTACCCGACTGCAACAGCTCAAGACTGGCGCATTGCTGGGCGCGGCGGTGGAGATGGGTGCGATCCTGGGCCGTATTCCGCCCGAGGGCAGGACGCACTTGCGCGGCTATGCCCGCGACATCGGGCTTGCTTTCCAGATCGCCGATGACCTCATCGACCATGAAGGCGACGCCGCAGTCGCCGGCAAGGCCGTGGGCAAGGACGCGGCGGCGGGCAAGGAAACGTTCGTTTCCCTGCTTGGGCCGGATCGCGCGCGTGAGCAGGCGCGCATGCTGGTCGAGCAGGCCGTGGGACACCTTGCCCAGCATGGCCGGGAAGCGGACCTTCTTCGCGCCGTGGCGCGCTACATCATCGAGAGGGATCACTGATGGGAGAACGCATCGGCGTCTACCCCGGCACTTTCGACCCGATCACGTTGGGCCACGCCGATATCATCCGGCGCGGCGCCAAGCTGGTCGACCGGCTGATCATCGGTGTCACGACCAATCCATCGAAGAATCCGCTGTTCACACCCGAAGAGCGCATGGCCATGGTTGAGCGTGAAGTGGCCGCGATGGGGATCGATAATGTCAGCGTGGTGGGCTTCAACGCGCTGCTTATGAAGTTCGCGCAAGTGCAGGGGGCCAGCGTGATCGTGCGTGGCCTGCGCGCGGTGGCGGACTTTGAGTACGAATACCAGATGGCCGGAATGAACCAGCAGCTCAATTCCGCCATCGAGACGGTGTTCCTGATGGCGGACGTAAGCCTGCAGCCGATTGCGTCCAAGCTGGTCAAGGAAATCGCGATGTTCGGGGGCGATATCGCGAAGTTCGTCAGTCCGGCGGTCCGCGACGATGTCGTCGCGCGGATCGCGCAGAACGGGTTATTGGGGGACTACTGAGCTTGCGCGGATGGGCGGGTCCGCGTGAAAATCATTCATTGTGCCGACAGCGGGGGCGCTTTATCGCGTCCGATACGCGGCTCGGCCGTTCATTGCCCAGGTGACAGATACATGAAGTTTCGCCTTCCCCTGACCGCGCTTATGCTTGGCGCCGCGCTTGTCGCGGCTCCTGCGTTTGCGAAGGACAAGGACAAAAAGGATGAGGCCGCCGCGACGCCGACGCCTCCTCCCCTGCCGACCGCGATCGACACCGATATCACGCATGAGCCGGAAAACGTGCTTCTGCTCGATCTGTCGGACGGTGGCCGCGTTGCCATTCGTTTGATGCCGCAGTGGGCACCGCACCATGTTGAGCGGATCAAGACGCTGGCCGGGCAGGGTTTCTACAACGGCCAGATTTTCCATCGCGTGATCGACGGCTTCATGGCGCAGACCGGCGACCCCACCGGCACGGGGCAGGGTGGTTCGCAACTCCCAGACCTGCAGGCGGAGTTCAACTCGATGCCGCACTTGCGCGGCACGGTGTCCATGGCGCGCACCAACGACCCGAACAGCGCCAACAGCCAGTTCTTCATTGTCTTCTACCCCCGCTTCGCGCTGGACAAGAAGTACACGGTGTTCGGTCGCGTGATTTCCGGCATGCAGTACGTCGATGCGATCCATCGCGGCGAGCCGCCGGAGGATCCCACAAAGATCGTTCAGGCATCGCTGGCGTCTGAAAACAAGCCGGCCCCGGCAGCGCCGGTGGCTCCGGCCGCACCTGCGCTGAAGGCGCCGTCGGTTTCGGACCTCAACAACTCGCAGTCGAACTGACACGACCTCCGTCGTCGCGGCTTCGACAAGCTTAGCCTGAGCGGGAGGAGAGGGCGCACAGTCTTGCCCCGCCTCCCGCTCTGGTCTAGCGCGCGGCCATGCGCGTAGACCTTTTCGACTTCGACCTCCCGCCCGAGAGCATCGCCCTTCGTCCCGCGCGTCCGCGCGATGCGGCGAAAATGCTGGTCGTGGCTGGCGACGCGCCTTTCGAGGATCATCACGTTCGCGATCTGCCTTCACAATTGCGTGCCGGCGATGTGCTGGTGTTCAACGATACCCGCGTCATTCCCGCCCAGCTTGAAGGCATGCGCGGAGAGGCTCGCATAGGCGCCACGCTGCACAAGCGGATAGATCTGCGCCGCTGGCAGGCGTTCGTGCGCAACGCCAAGCGCCTGCGCGAAGGGGACCGCATCTCCTTCCCGGCTGATGTGACCGCGATTGCCGAGAGCCGTCTGCCCGATGGCAGCTGGACCCTCGCCTTCGAGGGTGACGAGCCGGTGGAAGTGCTGCTGGAACGGGCAGGTCGGATGCCTCTGCCCCCCTACATCGCCGGAAAACGCCCGACCGACGAGGCGGATGCCAGCGATTACCAGACGATGTTCGCGCGCGAAAAGGGCGCCGTCGCCGCGCCGACTGCGGCTTTGCATTTCACCCCCGAACTGGTCGAGGCGCTCGACGCGGCAGGCGTGGCGCGCGAAACGTTGACGCTCCATGTCGGTGCCGGGACGTTCCTGCCAGTCAAGGCTGACGACACCGTGGACCACCAGATGCACGCCGAGTTCGGCCGTATCGACCAAGCCACCGCTGACCGCCTCAACGCAGCGCGCGCTGCCGGTGGGCGGGTGATCGCGGTAGGCACGACCTCGCTGCGGCTGCTGGAAAGTGCGACGGGAGAGGATGGTGTGATCCGTCCGTTCGAGGGTGACACGGCAATCTTCATCACCCCCGGCTATCGCTTCCGTGCGATAGACGGGCTGATGACCAACTTCCATCTGCCCAAGTCCACCCTGATGATGCTTGTCAGCGCCCTGATGGGTCTGGAGCGGATGCAGGCGGTCTATGCCTACGCCATCGCAAACGGCTATCGCTTTTACAGCTATGGGGATTCCTCGCTGCTGCTTCCTTAAGGGAAGGTTGGCGCTCAACGCCGCATTGCAAAAGATACTGCGTCGGGGGGCTTGGAACCGGGACGTTTCGGCCCCATCCATGCAGCTATGCAGCCCATTCTCGAAATCAGCGGCCTGACGAAGACTTACTCAGGCGGTTTCACGGCGCTCAAGGGCGTCGACCTGACCATCAACAAGGGTGAGATTTTCGCCCTGCTAGGACCGAACGGTGCCGGAAAGACGACGCTGATCGGCGCGGTCTGCGGCATGGTCCGGCCGACTTCGGGCACGATTACCGCGTTCGGCGAGGACATGGGGCGTCACTGGCGCACCTTGCGCAAGCGTGTAGGGCTGGTCCCACAGGAACTGGCGACCGACATGTTCGAGCCGGTGCTGCGCTCGGTCAACCATTCGCGCGGGCTCTTCGGGCTCGCCCCCAATCCGGCGCTGGTCGAGGAAATCCTCAAGGCTCTCAGCCTCTGGGAGAAACGCGACGAGCAGATCCGCAATCTTTCGGGCGGCATGAAGCGCCGCGTGCTGATCGCCAAGGCGCTGGCGCACGAACCCGAGTTGCTGTTCCTTGATGAACCCACGGCGGGCGTCGATGTTGAGCTGCGCCGCGACATGTGGAAGCAGATCGCCCTCCTGCGCGAACGCGGCACGACCGTGATCCTCACCACTCACTACATTGAGGAAGCCGAGGAAATGGCCGACCGCGTCGGCATCATCCGCAAGGGCGAAATCCTGATGGTGGATGAAAAGGCGGCCATGATGGAACGCCTTGGTCGCACCGAAGCGCTGATCACGCTGGACCAGCCGCTGGCGCAAGTGCCCACCGAGGTCGCCGCATTCCCGGTGACGCTGGCGGAGGATGGGCGCACGCTCGTTTACCGTGGCGGCGGCGGGGAAGGCGCATCTGCGGGCACTGCCGAAGTAGCCGAACTCACCAAAGCGCTGACCCGTGCCGGGATTGACTACACCGCGATCGATATTCACGAATCCAGCCTGGAGGACATCTTCGTGAACCTGCTTGAAGGCCCCGATGCACCGGTGCAGGAGACGGCGGTATGAGCCTGTTCAATGCCCGCTCCGCGTGGACTATCTACAAGCAGGAACTGATGCGGGCCTTCCGCACGGCGATGCAGTCGATCCTGGCGCCGGTCTTGACCACGACGCTCTATTTCGTCGTCTTCGGCGCCGCGATCGGCGGCCAGATGAAGAGCGGCGTGGACGGGCTCAACTATGGCGCTTTCATCGTGCCCGGCCTGCTGCTGCTGACGATCCTGGGCGAAAGCGTGTCCAATGCCAGCTTCGGCATCTACATGCCGCGCTTTACCGGCGCGATCTACGAACTGCTGTCCGCGCCAGTGGGCGTTGCCGAAACCCTTGTCGGCTTTGTGGGGGCAGCTGCGAGCAAGTCGTTGATCCTTGCCGCGATCATCCTCTTCACCGCCAGTTTCTTCGTCGATTACACGATAGCGCATCCGGTCTACGCGTTCTTCTTCGTATTGCTGGTCTCGGCCAGTTTCTCGCTCTTCGGCTTCATCCTCGGCATCTGGGCGGACAGCTTCGAGAAGCTGACGATCGTGCCGCTGCTGATCCTTACCCCGCTGACGTTCCTGGGGGGCACCTTCTATTCGATCGACATGCTGCCCGAGCCCTGGCGGCAGGTGGCGATGGCCAACCCGGTGGTGTACCTCGTCAACGGCCTGCGCTGGACGTTCTACGGCAGCTCGGACGTGCCCATCGCACTGTCGCTCGGGCTGACGCTGCTGTTCCTCGTGTTGTGCATCGGATTTATCACATGGATCTTCAAGAGCGGGTGGCGTTTGCGCACGTGACGCGTTAGCGTTTGCAGCATGACGATGCTCCGACCGGTCCTTTCCGGCCTTCCCGTTCTGCTGCTTGCCGTTCCCGTACACGCGCAGGAATTCCAGTTCGACGAGCCGCTCGTACTGGTTCCGCTTCCGCCGCCGCCTCTCCAACTGGACCTGCCGGATTACCCGGAATTCGTGCCTTATGTGAAGGCGGATCGACCGCGCCTGGCGCCGGCCGTGCGGGCCATGCTGGAAGCGGCGATGAAGACCGACGACAGCGCATCCGTCGCCGCGCTGGTCAAGTTCGCGCAGCAAACCCAGCCTTACGACAAGGACGAGATTCGCGACATGCAGCGGGCCTTCAACGACCGCCGCGCCAAGGAGATCGCCGCCAAGACCGAGGCCGACCTTGCCCGCATCCGTGCGTCCGGGGTGCTTGAACTGTGGAAGGGCCAGATCGAGGTTGGTGCCTTCCGCTCCACCGGCAACACCGACAACTTCGGGTATACGGCGGCGCTCAAGTTCAACCGCAAGGGCATCAAGTGGGAGCACATTATCCAGGCGAATGCCGATTATCAGGAAGATCGCGGCACGATCACGCGTGAACAGTATTCGGCCAGCTACCAGCCGCGCTATACGCTGAACGAGGGCTTCTTCACCTATGGACGCACCCAATACGAACGGGACCGCATTCAAGGCTTCGAGGATCGCTATACCCTCTCGGGCGGCCTTGGTTATCGCGTACTCAATCGCCCCGGCATGATGCTGGCGCTGGAAGCTGGTCCGGCGTTTCGTGCCACGAACTATGTCGATGATATCAACCAGACGACGTGGTCGGTGCTGACATCGCTGGATTTCGACTGGACGATCAACCCGACGATCAAGCTGACGCAGGACGCCAGCAGCTACATCGGGTCTGACAACAACACTTTCACCTCGATGACCGCGATCGAGGCCGGGATGATGAAAGGCTTGAAGGCCAAGCTTTCCTATTCGATCGAGCATGAAACGCGCCCGCCCAGCGGATCGCTGAAGACCGACACGATCTCTCGCTTCTCACTGGTCTACGGGTTCTGATCGCTGTAACGGGCAGGGCATGAACCCCCGTTTCCAGTTTTCGATCCACGCCACGGACGGCAAGGCCCGCACCGGCACCATCCAGATGCGTCGCGGAGAAATCCGCACGCCTGCGTTCATGCCAGTGGGCACCGCCGCCACCGTCAAGGCGATGAAGCCGCAGGACGTGCGCGCAACCGGCGCCGACATCCTGCTTGGCAATACCTATCACCTGATGCTGCGCCCCGGTGCAGAGCGCGTCGCGCGCCTTGGCGGACTGCACAAGTTCATGAACTGGGACCGCCCGATCCTGACCGACAGCGGCGGCTATCAGGTGATGAGTCTGTCAGAACTGCGCAAGATTACCGAAGAGGGCGTGACTTTTGCCAGCCATATCGACGGTTCGCGCCACATGCTCAGTCCCGAACGCTCTATGGAGATCCAGCGCCTGCTCGGCTCCGACATCGTCATGTGTTTCGATGAATGCCCCAAGATCGATCAGCCACGCGACGTGATCGCACGCTCCATGGAAATGTCGATGCGTTGGGCAAAGCGCAGCCGCGCCGCGTTCGATGCAGGTGGTGAACATGCCGCCAACTCGGCACTGTTCGGAATCCAGCAAGGTGCGCTCGACGAATCCCTGCGCAAGACCAGCGCCGATGCCCTGACCGAGATCGGTTTCGACGGCTATGCCATCGGCGGCCTTGCTGTGGGCGAGGGGCAGGAGGCGATGTTCGCGACGCTGGAATTCGCACCGGGCCAGCTTCCGGCCGATCGCCCGCGCTACCTGATGGGTGTGGGCAAGCCGGACGATCTCGTCGGCGCGGTGGAGCGTGGGGTCGACATGTTCGATTGCGTGCTGCCCACCCGTTCGGGCCGCAATGGGCAGGCGTTCACCTGGAACGGCCCGCTCAATATGCGCAACGCCCGTCACGCCGAAGATACCGGCCCGATCGACGAGCGCTGTAAGTGCCCGACCTGCGGCACCTACACGCGCGCGTACCTGCATCATCTTATCAAGGCCGGCGAGATGCTGGGCGCCATGCTGCTGACCGAGCACAACCTCTCGTTCTACCAGCAACTGATGCAAGGCATGCGCGACGCGATCGCGGAGCAGCGCTTCAGTACCTTCGCTGCGGATTTCCGACGGGACTATTTCCGCAAGGAATGAGGGGCCGGGGCGGCGGCATGACAGATGATGTTCAGACCTTTGTACGCGACAGGGCGCTGACGCGGGCTGATTTCGAACGGTTGCCGTCTTCGGTGCGGCAGGTGATCGGCTGCGATCTGGATGAGGCCCAACTTGGCGGCCTCGACTTTTGGGGCTGGACATTTCAGGACTGCAGCCTGCGGCGCGCGGACTTTAGCAATGCCAAGCTTGACGGTACGACGTGGAAGTCCTGCCGGGCCGCGTTCATAGATTTCACGGGTAGCGATCTCGACGGCGCCAGCTTTCACGCCAGCGACTTCAATAATGCCTCGTTCCGGCGCACCTCGCTGGCTTCAGCTCGAATCATTCGCTGCAAGCTGACAGGAGCAGACCTGTCGGATGCGTCCCTGCTGGATGTCACGCTGGAAGAAACGCTGCTCGTCAGTGCGCGCTTGCCGGGGCATTCTTTCAGGGGAGCTACATTGCGGCAGGTCGATTTCTCGCAGGCGGATCTTGCGCGATGCGACTTCCGGCGCGCGCTGTTGCTGGATTGCAGCTTGCGCGATGCGGATCTTTCCAGAGCCCGATTCGATGGGGCAGACCTGCGTGGCGCCGACCTTGGCGGCCTGCGTCTCGTCGATGCCGCTCTGTTTCGCGGTGCGATCATCTCGCGCGCTCAGGCGGGGCAAATTCTTGGCGAGTTGGGGATCACTGTTCGCTGAACGGCCGGGAGCCTGCTTGCCAGGTATATCGATCAGGCGAGAGCGGGCTCTGCGATCTCCTCATCGCCGTGCATGACTTCCAGCATCGTTTCCACGTAAGCCACGAAGCGGCCGGTCATCTCATCGAGGAAGCCGGCGCCGATTTCACAGGCGTGGCGCTGGGCCGTCCTGAGGTCGTTGTACCATTTACCGGTGCGGTGCGGAGTGACGAAGCGGTAGCGAGTCATGATGTACGGGCTAATGCCCGATCTCGGCGGCAGTTCCCTTACAAGTGCTGCAAATCGTGTAATTTTCAGTGTCGTTTGAATACTTTGACACGCATAAGAAAAGGGCGGCCCCGAAGGACCGCCCTTTCTTGTTTCCGTTGCCGGAGAACCGGATCAGCGCGAGTAGAACTCGACGACCAGATTCGGTTCCATCTTCACCGGGTAGGGCACTTCGTCGAGCGTCGGAACGCGAACGAAGGTCACCTTGTCGGTGCCGTCCTGTGCGACATAGTCGGGCACTTCGCGTTCGGGCAGGTTCTGCGCTTCGAGTACGAGAGCCATTTCCTTGGCCTTGTTGCCCAGGCTGATGACGTCACCGACCTTCACGCGACGCGAAGCGATGTTGCACTTCACGCCGTTGACGCGAATGTGGCCGTGCGAAACGATCTGGCGAGCCGAGAAGATGGTCGGCGCGAACTTGGCGCGGTACACGACCATGTCCAGGCGCTGCTCCAGCAGACCGATCAGGTTCTGGCTGGTGTCGCCCTTCATCGACGACGCTTCCTGGTAGGTGCGCTTGAACTGCTTTTCAGTCACGTCGCCGTAGTAGCCCTTGAGCTTCTGCTTGGCGCGCAGCTGAATGCCGTAGTCCGACAGCTTGCCCTTGCGGCGCTGACCGTGCTGGCCGGGGCCGTAGCTGCGGCGGTTGACCGAGCTCTTGGGGCGACCCCAGATGTTCTCGCCCATGCGGCGGTCGAGTTTGTACTTGGCGCTCTGGCGCTTCGACATAAGTCGTCCTTCAATCTGCTTGCCGCGCTGCCACCGTGGCTGCGCGATCCATTTGTTCTCCCGGGGCGCACCATCCGACCTATCGTGCCGGATGCGGCCGCCGCTTCACCGGGAGTGCGGGGCCGAATGGACAAACCTGCGAACGGCAGGCGCCACGTGAAGGGGTGGCCCATACCGGTTGGGCCGGGAAAGTCAAGAAGCGTGTGCTGCGACGATTACTGCCCAGAGCTTACTGGCCACAGCTTAATGGCCACAGTTTACTGGGCAGTCCCGCCTGGACCGCCCATAGTGTTGGCGCGACCAACCATCTGGCCGGCTTGTGTGGTTCCCGCCGAATCGATCAGCTTCCATTCGGCAGCGGTATGGCAGACCCGCTTACGCATGATGGAGCCGGTCGGAGCTTCGAAACGGCACACCTTCTTGTCCGGATCAACGACTTGCGTGTCCTTGTCCTTGGCCAGCGCAGGCGAAATAGCGGCTGCGGCGACGGCGGCTGCCGCAATAAATCGAAGCATTGTCATGTAATTCCCCAAATTGTAGCCCGAGAACGTTTTACGCCTGGGCAACAGTTGGGCAACTCAAATCCTTCAACCTACGCTTCGGTGTTCTTGGGCCGCCGGTTGCCGCCAAGGGCGCTGAGCACGCCACGCATCGTGCGCACTTCAAGGCTGTTCCAGCCGGGCTTGGTCAGCATGTTGCGCAAGGTGCGCCGGGTGGCGGCGGCGCGGCTCTCGGGGTAGAAGTACCTGGTCGGTTCCAACACCTTCTCGAACTGGCTGATCATGCCCTCAAGTTCGTCCTGCGGGGCAGGGGGCAACAGATCCTCGACCGTGGGCTGCGCAAGGTTGGCGCCTTTCGACCATTCGTAGGCGCACAGGATAACCGCCTGCGCCAGATTGAGCGAGGCGAATTCCGGGTTGATCGGCACTGTCAGGATCGCGCGGGCGAGTGCCACGTCATCGGTTTCCAGCCCCGAACGCTCCGGCCCGAACACGTAGGCGGAGCGCGCGCCGGTATTCTGGGCCGTAGCATAGACTTCGCGGGCAGCTTCTTCCGGCGTCACCACCGGTTTTGTCACCCCGCGCTTGCGCACTGTGGTGGCGTAGACGTTGGCGCAATCGTGGACGGCTTCAGCCAGCGTCTCGAAGACCTCAGCGTTTTCCAGCACGTCGTCCGCACCCGCAGCTGCTGGCCCGGCCGAAGGGTTCGGCCAGCCGTCGCGCGGGGAAACCAGGCGCATTTCGGTAAGTCCGAAGTTGAGCATTGCGCGCGCGGCCTTGCCGATGTTCTCGCCAAGCTGCGGTCGGACCAGCACAATAACCGGCTGCTTCATTTCAATTGACGCCGACATCGCGCACGGTCCCTGCAAATTCTTCGAAATCCTTCGCCTCGTTGAAGGCGCGGTAGACGCTGGCGAAGCGGATATAGGCCACCGAATCGAGCTGACGCAGCCCTTCCATCACCAGTTCGCCGATAGTACGCGAAGGCACCTCGTTTTCGCCGATGGTTTCGACCTGACGCTGGACACCGGAAACCAGTCGCTCGATCTTCTCGCGATCGATCCCGCGCTTGCGGCAGGCAAGGGTGACCGACTGCTCGATCTTGGCGCGGTCGAACGGCTCGCGGCGTTCATGGCCATCGGCATCGTTACTCTTGACCACCACGATCTCGCGCAGTTGCACGCGCTCGAACGTCGTGAAGCGGGCGCCGCAGCTGGAACACTGGCGACGGCGACGGATCGCGGTGGCATCCTCGGTCGGGCGGCTGTCCTTGACCTGGGAATCGTCGTGGGCGCAAAAAGGACAGCGCATTCAGATAGATACTTTCAATAGTTCAGTCTCAGTCGGGGCGAACGCGCTTGTAGAACTTATACCCTGCGCCTGCCGCCAACCCAAGGCCGATGGAAACAAAGGGCAAAAATGCGCCCGCAACCGCGCCCGCAGCGCCCCATATCAGTACCGGCTTGGTCGAGGGATGATCCATCCCGTCTGCAAGCATTCCGGCAAGTTCCTGACGCGCATCGGTCACGAAATCACCGGTCTGGTTGGGGCGCTGCGGGTCGGTCATAGACTTAGTCCTCGTAGATGGGGAAACGATCACACAGCGCTTCAACGCGCGTGCGAACGTTCTGCTCCACCTGAGCGTCTCCTGCTTCACCGCACTTGGCAAGGCCGTCTAGGACGTCGGCGACCATGTTGCCGATTTCGCGGAACTCCTCCGGGCCGAATCCGCGGGTGGTGCCGGCGGGCGAACCGACGCGGATGCCGCTGGTCTTCATCGGCGGCAGGGGGTCGAACGGGATGCCGTTCTTGTTGCAGGTGATGCCCGCACGCTCCAGCGCTTCATCGGCGTCCTTGCCGGTGACGCCAAGCGGCGAGAGGTCGACGAGCGCGAGGTGGGTGTCGGTACCGCCCGAAACGATCGCTGCGCCACGCGCCTTGAGGGTGTCGGCCAGAACCTTGGCATTCTCGATCACGCGCGCAGCGTATTCCTTGAATTCAGGGCGCAGCGCTTCACCGAAGGCGACCGCTTTTGCGGCAACGACGTGCATCAGCGGGCCACCCTGAAGGCCGGGGAACACTGCCGAGTTGATCTTCTTGGCCAGCGCTTCGTCATTGGTCAGGATCATGCCGCCACGCGGCCCGCGCAGAGTCTTGTGGGTGGTGGTGGTGGCGATGTGTGCATGCGGGAAAGGCGAGGGGTGCAGGCCGGCCGCGACGAGGCCAGCAAAGTGCGCCATGTCGACCTGGAAGATGGCGCCGACGGCATCCGCGATCTCGCGCATGCGCTTGAAGTCGATCACGCGCGGATAGGCAGAGCCGCCCGCGATGATCAGCTTGGGGTTATGTTCGCGGGCCAGTGCCTCGACCTGATCGTAGTCGATCAGGTGCGTGTCCTTGGTTACGCCGTATTGTACAGCGTTGAACCACTTGCCCGAGAGCGCGGCCTTGGCGCCGTGCGTAAGGTGCCCACCGGCATCGAGGCTCATGCCCATGACGGTATCGCCGGGCTTGACGGTCGCCAGCAGCACCGCGCCGTTGGCCTGTGCGCCAGAGTGGGGCTGGACGTTCGCGAAGCCACAGTCGAACAGCTGCTTGGCGCGTTCGATTGCAAGGGTTTCGACTTCGTCCGAAGGTTCGCAGCCCTGATAGTAGCGCTTGCCGGGATAGCCTTCGGCGTACTTGTTGGTCAGCACTGAGCCCTGCGCTTCAAGCACGGCCTTGGAGACGATGTTTTCGGAAGCGATCAGTTCGATCTGCTTGCGCTCACGCTTCAGTTCGTGGCCGATGGCCTTTGCGACGTCCGGGTCGCTCTGCGCGATGCTGTCGGTGAAGAAGCCGGGGGAACGGATGGCGGTTTCTACGGTCATGTTCACTGGCTCCTTCAGAACGACGGATTGGAGAGCTTGTCGACGCGGCCTGCATGGCGGCCGCCGCCGAACTCGGTGGAAAGGAAGGCATCGAGGCAGGCCTTGGCCATGTCTTCTCCGGTCAGGCGCGCGCCCATGGCGATGACGTTGGCGTTATTGTGTTCGCGTGCGAGGGCTGCCGAAAGCGGTTCGCTCACCAGCGCACAGCGGCATGCGGGGTCCCGGTTGACCGCGATCGAGATGCCGATGCCCGATCCGCAAAGGGCGACGCCGAACTGCACGGTGCCGTCCGCGACGACCGAGGCCAGCTTGTAGCCGTAATCGGGATAGTCCACCCGGTCAGCCGTCTCAGGGCCGAGGTCGGCGACTTCGTGCCCAGCTTCGATGAGGTATTCGCGCAAGGTCGCCTTGAGGTCGACGGCGGCGTGATCGGATGCGATCGCGATACGCATGGGAGCGTGCTTCCTTCCTGCGAGGGATTCGTTTGCGGCTCCCTTAGTCGCGAGTCTGCAATATTGCCAGTGCGGCGGACACGTGGAAGAGATAGAAGGTGAAAGAGCGCTTGCAGAGGTATCGCGTGCGGCGAACTATCTATGTGCAGAAGCGTGTTTTTTTTCGGAAGGGTGCCAACCATGAAGCGACCTCTGCTTTCGGTGTTGAGTATGGTCGGGGTGCTCGCGTTGGCGGGTTGCCTGGAAACGATGCCCGCTCCTGATCGGCCTTCGCCGCCACAGCCGCCGTCGAAAAAGCCGGCCATGTGTACCCGCGAATACGCGCCGGTTTGCGGAGAGAAGCGGGAGCGCCGTCAGACATTCAGCAATGCGTGCATGGCTCGGGCAGATGGCTACCGGGTGATCGGGCAGGGCGAATGTCGGCGGTAACGCGCTTGGCCAGACTGAAGTTACAAAAAAGCCCCGCCGAAGCGGGGCTTTTCTTTGTCGCTCTTCCAAACCTTACTGGTCGAGGAACGAACGCATCTTGCGGCTGCGGCTCGGGTGCTTGAGCTTGCGTAGCGCCTTGGCTTCGATCTGGCGAATACGTTCGCGGGTGACCGAGAACTGCTGGCCGACTTCTTCCAGCGTGTGATCGGTATTCATGCCGATGCCGAAGCGCATGCGCAGCACGCGCTCCTCACGCGGGGTGAGCGAGGCAAGGACACGGGTGACCGTTTCCTTGAGGTTGGCCTGGATCGCCGCATCGACCGGGATGATTGCGTTCTTGTCCTCGATGAAATCACCCAGGTGCGAATCTTCCTCGTCGCCAATCGGCGTTTCAAGGGAGATAGGCTCCTTGGCGATCTTCATCACCTTGCGCACTTTTTCGAGCGGCATGGAAAGGCGTTCGGCCATTTCTTCCGGAGTGGGCTCACGGCCCTGCTCGTGGAGGAACTGACGGCTGGTGCGCACCAGCTTGTTGATCGTCTCGATCATGTGGACCGGGATACGGATCGTGCGGGCCTGATCCGCGATCGAGCGCGTGATCGCCTGCCTGATCCACCAGGTCGCGTAAGTCGAGAACTTGTAGCCGCGGCGATACTCGAACTTGTCGACCGCCTTCATCAAGCCGATGTTGCCTTCCTGAATGAGATCCAGGAACTGCAGGCCTCGGTTGGTGTACTTCTTGGCGATCGAGATCACCAAGCGCAGGTTCGCCTCGACCATTTCCTTCTTGGCGATGCGCGCTTCACGCTCTGCCTTCTGGACCATGTTGACGATGCGGCGGAATTCGGGAAGCGCCATGCCGGTGGCAGCCGCGATGTCCGAGACTTCGAGGCGGATACGTTCGACCGAATCGGCTTCATTCTCGGCGAACGCAGCCCACTTCTTGTCCTTCTTCGCGACGTCCGTGATCCACGTATCGTCCAGTTCGCGCCCGACATAGCTTTCAAGGAAGTCGGTGCGCTTCACCTTGTGACGCTCTGCCAGACGCAGCATCTGCCCGCCCAGCGTCGTCAGGCGGCGGTTGAAGGCGTAGAGGTTGTCGACAAGGTATTCGATCTTGGTCGCGTGGAACTTGACCGATTCGACCTGCGCGGTGAGGTCTTCGCGCAGCTGCTGATACTGGTCTTCCTTCGCGGCCGGGAAATCGATGCCCAGCGCAAGCGCTTCAAGGCGTTCGGACTGCAGGCGCTCAAAAGTCTGGAACAGCTCGGTGATGAGCATGAACTTCTCAAGCGCTTCGGGCTTGAGAGCCGCTTCCATCTGGGCGAGCGAAAGAGTGTTGTCCTCTTCCTCTTCCTCGGCCTGGCGCTTGGGGATCGGGTTGCCGTCCTCGTCGACTTCCTCGGAGTTGTCCTCATCGGAGTCGTCGTCGTCTTTGAACGAAGGGCCGGCGGTCTTTTCGCTGATTTCGCCGTCGTCCTCGCTCTCACCGTCTTCGTTGAGGCTTTCGGGAGCAGGTTCCTTTGAAAGCATCGCGTCGAGATCGAGAATCTCGCGCAGCTGCATTTCGCCGTTGTTGAGCGCTTCAGACCACTGGATGATGGCGTGGAATGTGATCGGGCTTTCGCAAAGACCCAAGATCATCATGTCACGACCGGCTTCGATGCGCTTGGCGATGGCGATTTCGCCCTCGCGGCTGAGCAGTTCGACCGCGCCCATTTCGCGCAGATACATGCGCACCGGGTCGTCGGTACGCTCGACCGTTTCCTTTTTCTTGACCGGGTCAACGTTCACCCGCGGCGACAGGTCATCACCATCATTGTCATCGGAATCATCCGAATCGCGATCGTCGTTTTCCTGGTTATCGGCGTCTTCGTCGCTCTCGACGATGTTGACGCCCATTTCCGAGATCGCGGCCATGATGTCCTCGATCTGGTCGGTGGACATCTGGTCCTGAGGCAGCGCCTCGTTCAGTTCGTCGACCGTGATGACGCCGCGACGTTTGGCACGCGCGATCAGCTTTTTGATCGAGGCTTCGTTCAGGTCGATCAGCGGCGCGTCCATGCCCTCGTTGTCCGCGCCGTTGGTGTCGTTCTTGCTCATCAGTTCGCCGTTATCCCGTGCCATCGTGCAGTCGTTGGACCTGGTATAATTATACAATCACGACGCATGTCTGGTTGCCATTTGCCTGAGGCGGCTGTCGAATTCCAGCTTTCTCTTCAACAGTCGCTGCTGTTCCGCGAATGCCGAGTCGGAAAGCTCTGATTCGAACCGCGCCGTTGCTTTCGCCAGGGCCGCTTCGAGCACCGGGCGCTCGATCAGGAGATCGATCGCCTGCGCCAGTTCGGCCGCCGCCTGTTCCTCGCTGGTATCGGGAATCAGGAAGCCGAACCGCAGGCCCGCGTACTCGGCAGCCGTGGGTTGCTCCAGGCCGTTATCGCGCAATATGGTAGTGAGAACGGCGGTTTCAAGCGTGTCGGCTGCACCGCAGCAATCGACCAGCGTTTCAAAGCGCTGGTCGAGACCCGGTGAACGCGCCAGCGCTTCTGCGTGACGGGCAAGCAGAGAGGGCCAGCGAATCAGTCCGGCAATGACCGCTGCCGAGAGAGCATCCCGCGTTCCACCCTGCGCGAATCGGTTATTCAGGCGGTTGATCGATTCGGGCGCCGAGGGGGCAGGGCTGGGCTTGCCGTTCCACTTGCCGCCGCCGCGGGCGTTGCTGCGGGGCTGGAAGTTTCCGCTGCCCTGCTGCTGCCAGCGATTCTCCCGGCGAGGGAATGCGAACTCGGAATAGCGATCCTGCAATTCGCGACGATAGAGCCCGGCGATGTCAGGATGCTGGATGGTTTCCACATGCGCCATCAGGCGCGCTTTGAGGCCCGCCTTGTCCTCGGGTGTGTTGAGCGGGATGGCATCGCGCTCTGCCTCCCACAGCACATCGACCAGGGATTTCGCTTCGCCAAGAAGGTCTTCCATTGCGCGTGGGCCGCGTTGCTTGATGAGATCGTCAGGGTCGAGCCCTTCGGGCAGCCGGACGATTCGCAAGGAATGGGCAGGGCGCAGCAGCGGCAGAGCGCGGGTTATCGCGCGCATGGCGGCACGTTGCCCGGCCGCGTCGCCATCGAAGCACAGCGTCGGCATTTCCACGTGGCGCCAGAGCATTTCGATCTGCTGTTCGGTCAGGGCGGTGCCGAGCGGGGCCACGGCATCCGCGATTCCCGCAGCCGCAAGAGCGATCACGTCCATGTAGCCCTCCACCACGACCATCCGACCGGACTGGCGCGCGGCGGGCGCGGCACGGTGCAGGTTGTAGAGGGTGCGCCCCTTATCGAAGAGCGGAGTGTCAGGCGAGTTCAGGTACTTCGGGGCATCCGACTTGCCCTTGGCCAATATACGTCCACCGAACGCGATGACCCGGCCGCGAGCATCCTCGATAGGCAGCATCAGGCGGCCGCGGAAACGGTCGTAAGGGTCGCGCTCTTCGACCGCGATGCGCAGTCCGGCTTCGACGAGCATGCTTTCCGGGAAACGGGACAGGGCTTCCTTCAGCGCCTGGCGCCCTTCAGGCGCATAGCCGAAACCGAATCGCTGGACGGTATGCGAGTCGAAGCAGCGCGTGGCGAGGTAGGCGCGTGCCGCAGTCCCTTCGGTGCCGGAGAGACTTGCCTTGAACCACTCCTGAGCGGCCGCCATCACGTCGTAAAGGCTGTCGCGCTTTTCTGCAGCCTTTGCCATTTTCGGGTCAGGGGCGGGAACGTCCATCCCGGCTTCTGCGGCCAGTTCCTTCACCGCGTCCATGAAAGCCAGGCCCTGGTGGTCGGTCATCCAGCGGATTGCGTCGCCATGAGCGCCGCAGCCGAAACAGTGATAGAAGGCTTTCTCGTCGTTGACGTAGAAGCTGGGGGAATTCTCGTTGTGGAAGGGGCAGCAGGCCCGATGCTCACGCCCCGCCTTCTGCAGCCGCACAGAGCGGCCAATCAGCGCGGAGAGTGTGACGCGGGACCGAAGCTGGTCGAGCCATTGAGGAGTGAGCACGGGCCCTGCCGCCTGCCAGCAGCGTTAAACCAGCGCTTCCTTCACCCAACCGCTGGCCTTCGTCATGTCGAGCACGGTGCCGTGGCGGGCCTTCAGTTCGCCCATGACCTTGCCCATGTCCTTCATGCCCGCCGCGCCGGTTTCGGCCTTGATCGCCTCGATGGCGGCCTTGGTTTCTTCCTCGGTCAGCTGGGCGGGGAGGAAGGTTTCGATGACTTCCAGTTCGGCCTGTTCCTCGGCGGCTTTCTCCGGGCGGCCGCCCTGTTCGAACAGGGTGATCGATTCGCGGCGCTGCTTCACCATTTTCTGCAGCACGTCGATCACCAGCGCGTCGTCGTCCGGCGTGGTGTCGGCGGTGCGCAGTTCGATGTCGCGGTCCTTGATCTTTGCGAGGATGAGGCGGACAGTGGCGAGGCGCTGCTTTTCACCGGCCTTCATGGCGGTGATCTGTGCGGCCTTGATCGAATCACGAAGCATGGGTTTCCTGCAATGTCTTGAGTGAACGGGGTGTCGCGTGCGTACGAAGCTAGCAACCTGCGCGCCGATTTGCACGTGTGCGCCCAAATTGCACCCCCGCACCTTGACGCGATGCACAACCGTGTCTAGCGGCCGCGTCTTAGCACACAACGTTAGAAACGCCGTCAACGGAGCGACCCACCATGGCCGACGCCGCATCTTTGCTTGCGCCCAAACCCGAAGGGGCAACGGGCGTTCTGGTTCTCAGCGACGGACACGTCGTTTGGGGACGTGGTTTCGGTCATGTCGGCGAGGCCGTGGGTGAAGTCTGCTTCAACACGTCCATGACCGGCTACCAGGAGGTCATGACCGACCCGTCCTACGCAGGCCAGATCGTCACTTTCACTTTCCCGCACATCGGCAATGTCGGCGTGAACGAGGAGGACCTCGAATCGCTGGTCGACGGTGCCGTCGGCTGCGTCGTCCGCGAAGACGTGACATTGCCGTCGAACTTCCGGTCTGCCGGTGGCTACAGCGAATGGCTGGCGAATAAGGGTAAGGTCGGTCTTTCGGGTGTCGATACCCGCGCATTGACCCGCCGCATCCGCACCGCCGGTGCACCCAACGCGGTCATCGCCCACAATCCCGAAGGCGAGTTCGACATCCCCGCGCTGATCAAGCGCGCGCAGGAATGGCCGGGCCTCGAAGGCATGGACCTTGCCAAGCTGGTCAGCCGCGAAATCCAGCAGGGGTGGGAAGGTTCGACCTGGACGCTGGGCGAGGGCTACGGCGCCGCTGAAGGCGAAACCCGTCCGCACGTCGTCGCGATCGACTACGGCGCCAAGGACAACATCTTCCGCAATCTCGTGAAGGCAGGCGCGCGGGTCACCGTGGTTCCGGCCGAAACCTCGCTGGAAACCATCCTGTCGCTTGAACCGGCTGGCGTGTTTCTTTCGAACGGCCCCGGCGATCCGGCAGCTACCGGCGCTTATGCGGTTCCCGTCATTGCGGCGCTGCTGGAGCGTGACATGCCGGTGTTCGGCATTTGCCTTGGCCACCAGATGCTGGGTATCGCGGCGGGCGCGAAGACCAGCAAGATGTTCCAGGGGCATCGCGGCGCCAACCACCCGGTCAAGCGCCATGCCGACGGCGTGGTCGAGATCACCTCGATGAACCATGGCTTTGCCGTGGATAACACCTGCTTGCCGGACAACGTCGAGGAAACCCACGTCTCGCTGTTCGACGGCACCAACTGCGGTATCGCGATCAAGGGCAAGCGCGCCTTCGGCGTCCAGTACCACCCCGAGGCAAGCCCCGGCCCGCAGGACAGCTTCTACCTGTTCGAGAAGTTCGTGGGCATGCTCGGCTGATGGTCGCAGCGGGTCAGGCTCCCTCGGCGGCGTTCGCGTCGTTCCACGCATCGGCGATGATTGCCGGTGCGCTCAAGGGAGCTTTCGACCCGGCACGGCGGATTGCTTATGCATCCAGGCACCTGAAAAAAATGAAAGGTGTCTGAAATGTCCGCTCTGATCGACCACATGATCGCCTATTACGTCGCCGGGCCGGCGTCCGAACTATCGGTCGCGCCGCGCTTCTATCCTTACGGTGAGCTGCAGCTCATATTCGAGGACAAGGTCTCTGTCGCTGTTCGCAAGTTCGGCCCGAAGGTGCGCAAGCACTCCAAGGAAGCCGGCAAGTCCTTCATCGATCGCATGATCGAAGCGGGCGCCTGGTCCACCAGCCAGGGCGAGTACGGCGGCTCGATGCATCAGTTCCAGGCTGATCGTTTCCGCGAAGTCATTCGCGCGGAGCAGGACGCCAATCCCATCATCCAGCACGCGAAAGCCGATCCCGAATATTGGGACAAGGCTTTTGGCGATCTGGTGGCAGCGGCCACCTGATCGCATTACAAGACACACAGGACACCCAGGAAAGCCCATGCCAAAGCGCACCGACATCTCCTCGATCCTCGTCATCGGCGCAGGCCCGATCATCATTGGTCAGGCCTGCGAGTTCGACTATTCGGGCACCCAGGCGATCAAGGCGCTGAAGGAGGACGGTTACCGGGTGATCCTGGTCAACTCGAACCCCGCCACGATCATGACCGACCCGGACATGGCCGATGCGACTTACGTTGAGCCGATCACTCCCGAGGTCGTCGCGCGCATCATCGAGAAGGAGCGCCCCGACGCGGTGCTCCCGACGATGGGCGGCCAGACCGCGCTGAACTGCGCGCTGGCGCTGTTCAACGACGGTACGCTGGAGAAGTTCGGCGTCCAGATGATCGGCGCCGATGCCGATGCTATCGACAAGGCCGAGGATCGCCAGCGTTTCCGCGACGCAATGGACAAGATCGGCCTCAACTCGGCGCGTTCGGGCGTGGCGCATACACTGGACGAAGCGTTCAAGGTGCTGGAAACCACCGGCCTTCCTTCGATCATCCGCCCCAGCTTCACCATGGGCGGCACCGGCGGCGGCATCGCCTACAACAAGGCCGAGTTCGAGGCGATCGTGCGTTCGGGCCTTGATGCTTCGCCGACCACCGAAGTCCTCATCGAGGAATCGCTGCTCGGCTGGAAGGAATACGAGATGGAGGTCGTGCGCGACCGCCATGACAACTGCATCATCATCTGCTCGATCGAGAACGTCGATCCGATGGGCGTCCATACGGGCGATTCGATCACTGTCGCTCCGGCGCTTACGCTGACCGACAAGGAATATCAGATCATGCGCAATGCCTCGATCGAGGTGCTGCGTGAGATCGGCGTCGAGACCGGCGGTTCGAACGTCCAGTTCGCGGTGAATCCCAAGGACGGCCGCCTGATCGTCATCGAGATGAACCCGCGCGTTTCGCGTTCGTCGGCGCTGGCGTCGAAGGCCACCGGCTTCCCGATCGCGCGCGTCGCCGCCAAGTTGGCGGTGGGCTACACGCTCGACGAGATCATGAACGAGATCACCGGCGCGACGCCTGCCGCGTTCGAGCCGACCATCGACTATGTCGTCACCAAAATCCCGCGCTTCGCCTTCGAGAAGTTCAAGGGCGCCAAGAACGACCTCACCACCGCGATGAAGTCGGTTGGCGAAGTGATGGCGATCGGCCGCAACATCAAGGAATCGATGCAGAAGGCATTGCGCGGCCTCGAAACCGGCCTTGACGGCTTCAACCGCGTGCCCGCGCTGGAAGGCGCCGGCCGCGACGTCATCACCGCTGCGCTCTCGAAGGCCACGCCGGAGCGTCTGCTGCATGCCGCGCAGGCCTTCCGCGAAGGCTTTACCGTGGATGAGATCCACGCCATCGCCCACTACGACAAGTGGTTCCTGCGCCACATCGAGGAGATCATCGCCGAGGAAACCAAGATCCTCGCCGAAGGCCTGCCCAACGATGCGGCGGGCATGCGCAAGCTGAAGGCGATGGGCTTCTCCGACAAGCGCCTCGCCACGCTGGCGGTGCGTTCGGTCGGCGTCGCGGGCGGTCTGGGCGAGACCCAGGCCAAGCGCTCGGGCCTGCTGCATGACGCCCTGCGCGCCATGGCGGGGGCTACCAGCGAGAAGGAAGTGCGCCAGCTTCGCCGCAAGCTGGGCGTGGTCCCCGTCTTTAAGCGCATCGACAGTTGCGCCGCTGAGTTCGAAGCGGTTACGCCGTATATGTATTCGACCTATGAGGCCCCGATCTTCGGCGAACCGGAGGACGAGGCGATGCCGTCGGATCGCAAGAAGATCGTGATCCTGGGCGGCGGTCCGAACCGCATCGGGCAGGGTATCGAGTTCGACTATTGCTGCGTCCACGCCTGTTTCGCGCTGGCGGAGGCGGGCTATGAGACCATCATGGTCAACTGCAATCCCGAGACGGTTTCGACCGACTACGACACCTCGGACCGTCTCTACTTCGAGCCGTTGACCGCTGAAGACGTGCTGGAAATCCTGCGCGTCGAACAGCAGAAGGGCGAACTTGTCGGCGTGCTGGTGCAGTTCGGCGGCCAGACCCCGCTCAAGCTGGCACAGGCGCTGGAAGACGAAGGTATTCCAATCCTCGGCACTTCGCCCGACGCGATCGACCTTGCCGAAGATCGTGAACGTTTCTCGGCCCTGGTCGACAAGCTGGGCCTCAAGCAGCCTGCCAACGGCATCGCCCGCAGCCGTGACGAGGCGGTGAACGTCGCCAACCGCATTGGCTATCCGGTGCTGATGCGCCCCAGCTACGTGCTCGGAGGCCGCGCGATGGAGATCGTCGACAGCGAGCAGCAGCTTGACGATTATATCACTACCGCCGTGCAGGTTTCGGGAGACAGTCCGGTGCTGATCGACCAGTATTTGCGCGACGCGATCGAATGTGACGTCGATGCCCTGTGTGACGGCGAGCGTGTGGTCGTTGCCGGCGTCATGCAGCACATCGAGGAAGCGGGCATTCACTCTGGCGACAGCGCCTGCTCGATCCCGCCTTACAGCCTGCCGCCCGAAATTATCGTCGAGATGGAGCGTCAGGCTGAAGCGCTGGCTTTCGGTCTGAACGTCAAGGGCCTGATGAACATCCAGTTCGCGGTGAAGGATGGCGAGGTTTACCTCATCGAGGTCAACCCGCGTGCGTCGCGTACCGTGCCGTTCGTGGCCAAGGCGCTGGGCCAGCCCGTCGCCAAGATCGCCGCGCGGGTCATGGCAGGCGAGAAGCTGGACACGTTCCCGCCGTTCAAGCGCGATCTGCCGTACATGGCGGTCAAGGAAGCGGTGTTCCCGTTCAACCGCTTCCCCGGTGTAGATCCGGTTCTCAGCCCGGAGATGAAGTCTACCGGCGAAGTTATGGGAATCGATGCCGATTTCGCCCGCGCCTTCGGCAAAGCCCAGCTAGGCGCCGGCATGAAGCTGCCAGTGGAAGGTACGGTGTTCGTCTCGGTAAAGGACAGTGACAAGCCGGTGATCCTGCCTGCAGTGAAGACTCTGATCGAGCAGGGCTTCCGTATCGTCGCAACCAGCGGCACGCAGAAATACCTTGCCGAAGCAGGACTGCAGGTCGATCTGGTCAATAAGGTGGCAGAGGGTCGCCCGCACATCGTCGACAAGATCGTCGATGGAGAGATCGCACTGATCTTCAATACCACCGAAGGCTGGCAGAGCTTGGTGGATTCGCAGTCGATCCGTGCTTCGGCGCTCACCGGCAAGGTTTCAATCTTCACCACGGCGGCGGCGAGCGTTGCGGCTGCGGAAGCGATTGCGACAATTCGCGGGAGCAAACTTGAAGTGCGATCGTTGCAGGACTACTATAGCTGAAATCGATTTGCCTTCCCCCACATCGCAGCAGATCGGCCCCCGCCCGTAAGGGTGGGGACAGCCGACTAGTCGCTGAACCGGGGTAGGCGCAGAAGGAAGTAGATAAGAATGGCAAGTGTCGAAAAGCTGCCGATGCTCGCGGAAGGCTACGAGCGGATGACCGCCGACCTCAAGGCGCTGCGTGATGAGCGTCCGCTCATCGTCGACGCCATCGAGGAAGCGCGCGCTCACGGCGACCTTTCGGAAAACGCCGAATATCATGCCGCAAAGGAGCGACAGGGCCAGGTCGAGGCGACCATTGCTGATCTGGAAGACAAGATCACCCGTGCGCAGATCATCGATCCTGCGACGCTTTCCGGCGACAAGGTTATTTTCGGCGCTACCGTCACCCTGCTAGACGATGACGACAAGCCTGTGAAATACCAGATTGTGGGCCCGTATGAAGCTGACGCCAAGGTTGGCCGCATCAGCTACAATTCGCCGCTCGGCAAGGCACTGATCGGCCGAAAGGTTGAGGACGAAGTTGAAGTGACTGTGCCTTCTGGCGACAAGTTCTATCTTGTGCAGCAGATTCAATTCATCTGATCGCACCTCGCAGCACAGCAAAGAAAAAGGCCGGCGGAAACGTCGGCCTTTTTCTTTGCTACGCGGGTGGGCTGCCCCGGAGCGCCCCGCGGAAGGCGATCCAATAACGTAGCGCCGGTGGGCGAGCGGGATTTGTATAACGACTGTGCTCTCGAGGTGTGCGCGCCCTTATCTACCTTGATCCTGCAAAAAAAGGCGACGCTTGCGGTGATGCAAGCGTCGCCTTTTTGATAACCTGCGACCCGAAACTTAGCCCCGGATCCGTGCAGCGTTATGCCTGTGGCAGTTCCGGTTCCAGCAAGCGGTGCAGGTGGACGATCACGTACTTCATTTCTGCGTCGTCGACCGTGCGCTGCGCAGCGGACTTCCAAGCGTTCTGCGCTTCTGCGAAATCGGGGAACACACCCACGAGATCGAGTTCCTTGAGGTCGGTGAATTCGAGGCTGCGCGGATCCTTGACCCGGCCGCCCATTACGAGGTGAAGCTTTTGCATGGGAGAGTGCCGCTTTCCTGCTGGTTGGGAGATAAGCGGCCCTATAATTTTGGAGAGGTCAAGGGGCAAGTGCACAAGACGCACCTTGCTCGCACAATAAGCGAAAAGGTGCGTCGTTCGCGAAAACTTACGCTTCGGCTACGATCTGACACGCTTCTTCAGGTCTTCCGCCATGTGAATCACCTTGGTTGAGCGCGATGCTGCGGCATCACCAAGGCGATTGGCGGTATCAGCAGCTGCATCCCCAAGCCGGCTCGCTTTTCGTGCAGTGGCTCGACCCAGCGCGCTCGCAGTGGCAACAGCCGCTAACCCGTACTTTTCCAGGTTGAGCACAGCGAGGTCACTTGCCTTTTCCGCCCGAGTCGCGAATTTCGACGCCTGACGACGTGCGTCGATCCCGATATCATGGGCACGGTCGCCAGCCTTTCGGCCCAGAACCATTCCGGCAGCGCCGGCTGCTTCGGCGAGGTCGAGAGACCGTGAAACGATGCGACGGCTTACCCGACGCGGGAGGAGCGCGCTTACCGCGACGCCTACAGCGATTCCGCCAGCGACGGTCAATACCGGATGCTTCTTTACGAAAGCGATAACCTTGTCCGAAGGCTTCTGTTCTTCGGGTAGCTTGGCGGGCAGGGCAACGACATTTGCGTTCGTGAGCGGGGTGGATGGATCGATCTTGGTCAACGGACGTTCCTTCCTTGGTCAAGATACCTGATTTCGCACGCCTGCGTAGAGGCGCTGCGCCAGGTCGATAAGGGGATTACGCAGGAACCAAAGCATTAAAGCCGCCAAGGTTCCGCCGATTGCGGCAGGGTGCTCCTCCACCATGGTCGCGGCTTCGTCAAACATGAGCTTTGCCTGATCCAGCGCATCGTCGGCGATGCGTCCGGCCAGCCCGCGCTCGTCGATATCAGCCTTGAAAGCATGATAATGTTCGTCGAGCTTCGCTTTTGCATCATCACGCGCGGCTCGGTCCGCCATAACCTGCGCAGCCAGTTTGCCCATTCGAGACCCCCGTTATTTAATTCAATCGTCTTGTGAGCCACCGGCAATCCGCATCATCCGCCGCAGTCGCGCTCGGGCGTTCAGTGCCCCGAATACGGCGAGCATCAACAGGACCAGCGTAACAGCCGCCATCGCGCCCCAAAGGCCAAGAACTGGGCCAAGCGCGATGACTGTGCCGACAACGAAGGCCATCGCGGCGAAGAAAACCAGGGTTGCAGCTACGATGAGCAGCAACACGATTGAACGTGTCTCGGCGCCGACGAAAGCCGCCCGGGATTTCTGGAACGTGATTTCCGCTTGCGCGAAAGCCTTCGCTTCATCTGCAAGTCGACGCAAATCCTGCGCCAGTGACAGATTCTCATGATCCTCCGCCGCCGGGGCGAGGCTGGGTGAGTTGTCCTGCATTCTGTCAGGTAGTCAGTTCAGGCGCGACGGCGCCCTCACTTGCCCCTGAACAGGCGGGCGAGAACGAAACCAGTGGCGGCGGCAATGCCGAGCGCCTGCCACGGGCTGTTGCGCACGAAGGTCTTCGCATCTTCGCCGATGTCTTCCAAAGATTTTTCGTCGAGCTTTGCGCCGGCACCAGCCAGAGACTTGGAAGCATTGCGCGCGTAGTCGCCGTATTTGATACCGACTTTTTCATCGATCAGTGCCACGTTGTCATCGATCAGCTTGGAGACACCGACGATGGCCTGGCTGGCCTTGGCCTTGCCTTCTTCGGCATAGCCGGCGGCCTTCACCTTGGCGTCGGCTGCGAAAGCGTTTGCCTTGTCCTTGGCTTCACCGCTGCGCGTCTTGCATTCGCTAGACAGTTCACCGGCAAAAGCCTGTGCACCGGCCTTGGCTTCTTCGACAGCCTTGGAAAAATGATTCTTGGCGCTTTCGGTGCCGTTTCCGGCGGAGATGGTGGGGTCGACCATGCGATTATCCTTCCTTTTCTATCCTTGGCGCGATTCTGCCGCACGAGTCACTCTCGTGCCCATGTGCGACAGAGTAACACAACTTATCGTTCCTTGCTGCAACGCAACTTGTCACGCGAAGTTCCCCTGCTAAGACCGCCTCCGGACGCAGGGCGCGTGACGCGCCCGCTTGAGGAGAACCGCAGACATGACCGCGATCATCGACATTCACGGCCGGGAAATCCTGGACAGCCGCGGCAACCCCACTGTGGAGGTGGACGTTCTGCTGGAAGATGGCAGCTTCGGTCGCGCTGCTGTACCGTCAGGAGCCTCGACTGGCGCGCACGAAGCGGTAGAGCTGCGTGATGGTGACAAGAGCCGCTATCTGGGCAAGGGCGTGCTCAAGGCAGTGGATTCGGTCAATGGCGAGATAGCCGAGGCGCTCGTCGGCCTCGATGCCGAAGACCAGCGTGACCTTGACCTTGCCATGATCGAACTAGACGGCACCGCCAACAAGGCGCGCCTGGGGGCCAACGCGATTCTCGGTGTGAGCATGGCTGCGGCAAAAGCTGCCGCCAACGCCCGCGGTCTGCCGCTCTATTCCTACGTCGGTGGTGTTTCCGCGCACGTCCTGCCGGTGCCCATGATGAACATCATCAACGGCGGTGAGCACGCGGACAATCCGATCGACTTCCAGGAATTCATGGTCATGCCAGTGGGCGCTTCGTCGCTGGCAGAGGCTGCGCGCTGGGGTGCAGAAATCTTCCACACGCTCAAGAAGGGGCTGCATGAAAAGGGTCTTGCCACCGCAGTTGGCGACGAGGGCGGTTTCGCGCCGAACCTTGCAAGCACCCGTGATGCGCTGGACTTCATCATGGCCTCGATCGAAAAGGCCGGTTTCAAGCCTGGCACAGACATCAAGCTCGCACTCGATTGCGCCTCGACCGAATTCTTCAAGAATGGCAAATATGAAATCAGTGGTGAGGGCCTGAGCCTGACGCCGGTGGCTTTTGCTGATTATCTTGCCGACCTTACTGAAGCCTATCCGATCATCTCGATCGAAGATGGCATGAGCGAGGATGATTTCGAGGGCTGGAAGGCGCTGACCGACAAGATTGGGCACAAGGTGCAGCTGGTTGGTGACGACCTGTTCGTGACCAACCCTGCACGTTTGACCATGGGCATCGAAAAGGGTCTGGCGAACTCGCTTCTGGTGAAAGTCAACCAGATCGGCACCCTGACCGAGACTCTGGAAGCCGTCTCCATCGCAAACAGGAACGGTTATACGGCAGTGATGTCGCACCGCTCGGGTGAAACCGAGGATGCGACCATCGCCGACCTCGCCGTTGCCACCAACTGTGGCCAGATCAAGACGGGCTCGCTTGCGCGTTCGGACCGGCTTGCCAAGTACAACCAGCTCATCCGTATTGAGGAAGAGCTGGGCAAGGCTGCACGTTATGCCGGCCTGGGCGCGTTTGGACGCCTGAGCGCCTGATTGTTCACAGGTGATCGGATGCCTGTCGGCGCCGATTACCTGCTGACGCTAGACCTGAACTCAGAGCCCCTTCGATAAGACGAAGGGGCCTGAATTCAGGTGTCAGCGTGCTGCGGTGGCGCCGTTTCTGGCATTTTCGTCGAGCAGCACCACAGAACGCGATGAAGATGCGAAATATTCCAGCATCGCCGCATATCCGCGCGCGCTGAGTTTCACGTAAACGCGGCGGGCATCGCCTGGGTCTGCTTCACGCATGAGCAGACCTTGTTTTTCAAGAATCGCGATCCATCGCAGCGCCGTGGTGGACGGCACGGCAGAGCCGATGCACGCGCTGGTAACCGAGACCCTGCGGCGTTCCTTGGCTGCAATGAAGAGGTCGAGCAGGATGTCCCAAGCGGGCTCACCAAACAGGTCTTCTGAACGGAATATCTTGGTGCGGCGGCGCCGGTCATCGTAAGTTTGCCGAGCAAGTTCTACCCATATCGGGTGGTCCTGGCTGGCGGTGGCCTTGGGTTCCCGAGCCTCACCAGCCAGCGTCAGGCTTTCAAGGATGGCTGTGGGGCTTTCTCCAATTTCCAGTTCCCGCGCCATCGCCAGCAATTCGTTGGCGATTCCTATCAGCCGGATGGCCTTCGCTCTGTTGCGCATCAACTGGTCCGTGTTCTCCATCGAATAGGATCGCCCGATGCAGGCCGCATGACTTCGTCTATGAAAGTCATGCGGCAATTGTGCCAAATGTTGCGAGAAAAGCTGCGGCTGTCAGGGGGTTAAGCCCTGTTAATGCCATTCTGCCGCTTGATCCGCCACGGGCAAATCATAGGCAAACATCCGAGTGCGCGTCTTGTGAAGCTTAATCCGTATCGGACGCATTACGCGGAATGCCGAATTCCCGGCATAGCGCATCAATGGCAGCGTCCAGATGAGCTGCGGCCAAAAGTGCACCAATGGCTTCCAGCTGACCGAGGCGGGCCTCCAGGTCAGCCGCCAGCGACTTCGCGATTGCGTCCTTGTTCACTCAAGAATTCTCCAGCGGGAGGAAGCGGTGCTTCCAGCCGGGCCCGATGCCACGGACCATGGTTTGCGACCCGCCGGTTTTGCCCGGCGTCAGTTGTTATAGGTTTTATCTCCGTTTTCGATCAAAATCGGAGCTACCTGATTTTCAACTACACGATGGCGAGCAATTGAAAACCGTCATTTCGGGCATGTCCTACAAGTGAACATTTCGAAATAGGCCGTTAGTCGCGGGAGAATTGCGCTTTGATGAACGGAATGGCGCAGTTTTACGTAGTTTTACGTAATAAAATAATGCCCAATGCCTTTGCGCTGCCCAAAGGCATTGGGCTGAACTCTGATTACGCTCCGAATCGCGTCTTGAGGTCGTGCAGGGCGATCGCAGCCTTGGCCGCTTCTCCGCCCTTGTCCTTCTGCCCGGCGTCAGCACGGACGAGGGCCTGCTCTTCGTTTTCGACGGTAAGAATGCCGTTGCCGATGGCGATGCCATCCATGGTCAAGGCCATGATGCCGCGGGCAGATTCCCCGGCGACGATCTCGAAATGGTAGGTTTCTCCACGAATGACGACGCCGATAGCGATGTAGCCGTCGTAATCGCCCGTGGAGTCGGCCAGCGAGATGGCCGCGGGGATTTCAAGGGCGCCAGGCACGGTGATGACGTCTGCCTTGTGTCCGGCAGCCTTGATGGCGGCCTTGGCGCCTTCGATAAGCATATCGTTGAGGTGGTCGTAGAAGCGCGCTTCTACGATAAGGAAACGGGCCATGTCAGTTCGATCCTTCGCTGGTCGGGGCGCTGATCGGGCGCTCGCCGACAATGTTAAGTCCATAGCCCTCCAAGGCGACGAGCGAATGGTGCGTGTTCGTCAGCAGGATCATGTCGTGGATGCCAAGTTCGGCCAGGATCTGCGCGCCCACGCCATAATCTCTCAGTTCTTCGAGGTCGGGGCTGCCGCCATTGCGGAACTCTTGCTTGATGTCCATCACGCGCGACATCAGCTTGTTCATCGGCCGGTTGATCACCACGATGACGCCCGAGCCCTCTTCGGCGATCATGTTCATCGACCGATGCAGCAGTTCGCCGCGATCGCCAGTGTCTTCGCCGAAAATGTCGGCGAAGAAGGACAGGGTGTGCATGCGCACCATGGTCGGCTTCGACGGATCGATCCGTCCTTTTACCAAGGCCACCGTTTCATCGCCGGTCGCACGATTGAAGTATGAGCGGGCGACCCAGGCGCCACCATGGCGTGAATGGAAGCTGATTTCGTTCCGCTTTTCGATCATGCGATCGTGCTTGCGGCGATAGGCGATCAGATCGCGGATGGTGCCGATCTTGAGGTCGTGCAGCCGTGCAAAGCCGATCAGGTCGTCCATGCGCGCCATCGTGCCGTCTTCCTTCATGATCTCGCAGATCACGCCGGAAGGATTGAGGCCGGCAAGGCGCGAGATATCAACGGCGGCCTCGGTGTGGCCGGTGCGGACGAGGACACCGCCATCACGTGCGCGCAGCGGGAACACGTGGCCGGGTGTCACGATGTCATCGCGGGTTTTGGTTCCGTCGATCGCAACCGAGATGGTGCGGGCGCGGTCACCTGCCGAAATGCCGGTAGTAACGCCCTCGCGCGCTTCGATCGAAATGGTGAAGGCCGTCTCATGGCGCGTACCGTTATGGCGGCTCATCAGGTTGAGGCCGAGTTCGTCGACGCGCTGCGTGGTAAGTGCGAGGCAGATCAGGCCGCGACCGTGCGTTGCCATGAAGTTGATCGCGGCCGGCGTCGCCATCTGCGCCGGGATGATGAGGTCGCCTTCGTTCTCGCGGTCTTCGTCATCGACGAGGATGAACATGCGGCCGTTGCGCGCCTCGTCGATGATTTCCTCGATCGGAACGAGGACTTCGCGTTCATCGTTCGAAAACAGGACGCGCTCCAGTTTTCCGAGCGTTTCGGCTGTGGGGTTCCAGTCATCCTCTGTGCAGTCGCGCAGGGTGTTTGCGTGAAGGCCTGCGGCGCGGGCCAGGCTGGACTTGCTCATTCCGCCCTCGGTGACGAGTTTGCGGACCTTGTCGATCACATCGGTAGCCATTGTAGTGTTCGATCTCACATTGCAGTGTGATCTAAATAAGCGCGGTTCACATCGAGATCAAGAGCCGTTGAATTCCGGTGGTCGCTTCGCGAGAAACGCGGCAACGGCTTCTTCATGGTCAGCCGTGGCATGCGCCGCCGCCTGCATCGCCGAGGCCATTTCCAGCAATGTTGGCAGATCCGCGCGGCGACCCTCCCACAACAGGCGCTTGGTCATCCGAACTGCATGGGGCGGATTGGCGGCGATGCGGCGGGCCAGGGCGCGGGCAGCTTGCAGAAGTTCCGCGTCCGGAACAACCCTGGAGACCAGCCCGCAGGCCAGTGCCTCTGCTGCATCTATGGTATCGCCGGTAAGAGCCATCTCGGCTGCTTTCGACCAGCCGATCACGCGGGGGAGCAGCCAGGATCCGCCGTCGCCTGCGATCAGCCCGAGTTTGACGAAGCTTTCGGCGAATTTCGCGCTTTCGCCCGCGATCCGCAGATCGCACATGCAGGTGAGATCGCACCCCGCACCGATGGCGGCACCGTTGACAGCCGCGATCACCGGCACTTCGAGTGCCGCGAAAGCGAGCGGCAGACGTTGGATGCCGCGCTTGTATGCCAGGCGCGTCGCCGCGGGCGAACCGGCATTGAGGGTGCCGCCCGGCTTCATTTCGTTGATGTTGCCGCCGGACGAAAAGGCTTTGCCGGCCCCGGTCAGGATTGCGACGCGTGCCCTTGGGTCGGCTTCAAGGCGGGTGAGAGCGGCAAGCAGGGCTTCGATGACTTCGGCGTCGGAAATGGGGTTGCGCAGTTCCGGGCGGTTCAGCGTTAGAAGGACGATGCCTTCATCGTCGATTTCATACAGCACCGCATCGTTCATCACCTTGCGCCCTTGTTACGCCCTGTTGGCCACGGGCTTGATCTAAAGACCGGCAGCGGCCCCGGATCAAGCCCGTGTCGGATGCCATCATGCGTCCTGCTTTTTCGCCATCATCCTGGTGATGTCGACCTGTCCCGTCGCAAGTCCGCCCATGAAGCCGCCGTCTACCGGCAGAACGACGCCGTTGACCACGCCCGCGAGGTCGGAGTTGATCAGGACAAGCGGGCCGGCCTGTTCTTCCGGGGTGGTGTAGCGGCCGAGCGGTTCTGCCGCGGCATCCACGACGTCCTTGCCCGACACGGCATGGAAGGTTGCCATCATCGGGGTCTGGGTGGGGGAGGGTAGCGAGCAATTGATGCGGATGCCCTGCTTGATCAAACGGGCACCCATGAACTGCGTCCAGACGATGACCGCTTCCTTGGAGAAGGCATACCCTTCGCCGACCTGGTCCATGTTCGCGTCACACCATTCAAGTCCGGCCTGAAAGCCCTGAGTGGCAAGAAGCTGCATGTGAACGGGGATGCGGCGGCTCCAGCCAAGGCCGCCGGTCGAGGCGATCGATACGATCGCGCCCTTCCCGTCCATGAGTGGAATGACCTGTTCGGTAAGGTGGCGGGTGCCAAGGAAATTGACCTTCATGGTGTCCATGGCCGGAAAGCCCCCTCCGCCCGGCATGCCGGCGCAGTTGAACAGGGCATCGATCTTGCCGCCGACGCCGCTGACGGCCGCTTCGAGGCTGGCCGGATCACGCAGGTCGATTTGCGTGAAGGAGGCCATCTCCACAGGGCTTTGCTTGAAGTCGAAGCCGTGGACTTCTGCGCCCAGGGAAACCAGCAGGCGTGCTGCCGCTTCGCCCATGCCCGAGAAGCACCCGCTGACGATCACGCGCTTGCCTTTGTAGCCCAGAACATCACTCATTGGTCGGTCCTTTATCTCTCAGGCGCAAGCTGGCCGGGGCCGCTGCCGTTTCGTTGGGCGGTAGCTATGCGCTCTCGCTGGCAAGGTTCAACCGTTCCCGCCGGTCATCGCGGCGACGATGCGCATATGGGCTTCCCCATGCCCTCGCCATGATGGCCCGGCCTTGCTACCCGTCCGGAAAGGATAGCGATTGGAAAAGGTGACACGAGTGGCATCGAAAGCGGTCAGAGGACGCAGACCCAGCCAGCCGGATAGGCGGGAAGTGATCCTGGCGGCCGCCGCGCGCCGCTTTGCAGAATTCGGGTTCGAAGCCACCACGGTTCGGCAGATCGCCGACGATGTGAACATCCTCTCGGGCAGCCTGTACCATCACTTCGCGACCAAGGAGGAGATGCTGGACTGCATCGTGCGCGATGCGGTCCTTGATCAGAGGGCGCGCGCCTTGCGCATTGCCGCGATCGACGCGGATGCCGAGGCGCGTTTCGTGACGCTGATTTCCGAAGAACTGGCCGCGCTGGCGGATCGTATCGAAGCTTATGCGATCATCTTCAACGAACGCAAATTCTTCCGTCGCAGCCCCGATTTCCTTTACCTCATGACAGCGCGCAAGGATGCCTTCGAGGCCTGGCGCGGCGTGCTCGACGATGGGGTGGCTTCAGGGCTGTTCCATACCGGCATAGACAGCTACCTGACGATCTCCACCATCATGCGCATGCTCAATTCGGGAGCAGACTGGTATCGCCATGAAGATGGTTCGCCACTGGATTCGATGGCGGACTATTCGCTGGAGGCGCTGACGCACTTCTATTGCGGATTCGCGTTGCGTTCGGTGCGGGCGGCTGGCCGGGGCGATCAGCCGCTGCCTGCCAGGCTTAGTCTTCCGGACTGATCCCGTCGGCGCGTTGCCGTTCCGCTTCGGCGCGGCGATGCTTGCGCTTTTCCAACTGCCTGACGGATGGCACGCCATCCTCGACCAGATCGGCAAGGACGGCGCCTCTTTCCCCGGCGGGGCGCGGCGGCCCGGTCGTCGTGTCGCAGAAGGTCTGCCGCTCGATCTCCGCATTCAGCAGCGCGCCCAGCAGCACGCCGTAGGCCGAAAGGAACAGCCACATCAGAAAGACCACGATGGCGGACAGTGATCCGTAAGTGGCGTTGTAGTCGCTGATGTAAGCCACATAGAGCGAGAACCCGAAAGAGATCGCCAGCCACAACAGCGTCGCCAGGAGCGAGCCGGGGGCAAGCCAGCGCCACTTCGCGGGGCGCCGGTCGGGGCCATAGCGCATGATGAGCGCGAACCCTGAGCTTCCCAGGGCTACGGCCGCAACCCAGGTCAGGATCTTGAAGGTCAACTGGGTGGCATCCCCCAGGTACACGCTTGTCTGCGTCTGCAACCAGGCGAATGCGCCGCCCGAAAGAACGCCGGTCAGCGCCAGAAGGATGGCGGCAAGAGTAAGCCCGCCGGTGCGCAGCGTGCGAGCGATCATGCCTCGCGTTTCGCGCTCCTCGTTGATGATGTTGAGCGCACTGACCATGCCTCCTGCCGCACGCATGCCCCCGTAGACCGCAAAGAAAAGCGCGATGACAAGAGCCAGCCCCGTGACGCCGGAATTGGTCGAGATGATCCGCATGAGCTGCTCTTCCAGCAGAATGGCCACATCGGGAGGAACGACGCCGACGATGCTGTCCATCTGCTTGCGAACCATGCCCACATCGGCGACGAGCCCGTAGACCATGACGGTTGCGGCGATCAGCGGTGTCAGGGCAAGGAAGGTGTAGAAAGCCAGGCCGGCCGACAGCAACCCCAGTTCGTGGAAGCCGATCATCACGTAGACGCGCTTGATCACCCGCCACCATGCGGCACGAGGCAGCGCCAGCGGCGACTGGGCGTCTGCGCCGGGGACGGTTTCATTTGCGGCGTTGTCAGCCCCGGTAACAGCGTTATTCATTAGAGCCCTGTGTGAAAGAGGGAACTTTCGTTGTTGCAATGCGATAGGCATTGTCAGGAGGGGCCGGGCAGACCGGTTCGGAAAAGGGGTAATTCTTAGCGGTGTCCATGCTCAGGCTAATCGATCATCGACCGGATCGTTCCCTGACCTTGCGCTGTGGCTGTGCCAGCGGTGCGGTCGCTCTGGTGCTGGCTCTTGGCGTGGCGCTTCCTGCTGATGTTGCGCTGGCGCAGACCAGGCCCGCACAAGAGGCTGCCGCAACCGGGTCTTCTTCCGATGCGCCTGTCCCCCAGTCCGCAGGCCAAAGTGCCGATCTTGAGGCGGGACAAGTCAAGGTGCCGGTGCCCCCCGCCGATGCCGGATTGCCGCAGGTTGAACCGATCATTCCAGACGGCGAATTCAATTCCTCCGTACCCGCCCTCGATGCTTCTGAAGATCCCGAACTGGACAAGCCGCTCGAATCGATTGACGCATTCGAACGCCGCGTTGCGCAGGAGCAAAGTGGTGCGAAGCCGGCCGAAGGCGCAAGTCCCCCGGCAGGAGATCCGGCATTGGCAGATGGCGATGCTACGGAAGAGATCGGCGACGCGCCGGTTCGCGATGCAGAACTGACCGCGCCGCTTCCTCCCATCGATCAGTTCGAGGTCACCCCGGTCCAGATCGCCGATGACGGTGCAGACGACAAGGAAGTGGAGGTCCGCTACCGCCTTGACGTCAAGGGGCTCGATCTTGCGGACAAGGAAACCGATGCGGATCTTGAAGGCCAGTTCAATTCGTTTTCCGCACTGAAGAAGGGGGACGGCAAGGCGGCGAATGCAGCCATGGTCGCAGCGCGCCTTACCGAAGACAGTCAGCTCATGCAGACGGTCCTTGCTTCCGAAGGCTGGTACAGTCCACAGGTGCGCACGCGCATGGACCCCGGCTCCGGATCCGACGCCGGATCCAACAAGGCCGATCCCGGACTTACCGCTGTAATTCAGGTCAATCCCGGCAAGCGTTACGTCTTTTCCGATGTGGTGGTTAACGCTGACCCGACCGTGCCGGCCAACCTTATCGCCGACAATTTCCCGCTCAAGGTTGGCGAACCTATCGTCGCCGAGCGGGTGCAGGGCGCAGAGGCGCGGGTCGCAGTGGCTTTGCCCGAGAACGGCTACCCCTTCGCAGAGGTTGGTCAGCGGGATATCCTGCTTGATCAGGATGACGGCAGCGGCGTCTATACCTTGCCGGTTACGGTCGGGCCGCGTGGCCGTTTTGGCGGTTTCACCACGGACGGCGACCTCGCGTTCGATGCCGACCACATCCAGGTTCTTGCCCGGTTCAAGCGGGGCGAACTTTATGACAGCCGCAAGGTGGACGATCTGCGCAAGGCGCTTGTCGCTACCAGCCTGTTCTCGACCGTGACGGTAGAACCGCAGAAGAGCGGCGAACAAGTCGGCGATGGCACCGAATACGTGACGCTCCACGTCAAACAGGATGCCGGACCGCCGCGCACCATCGCGGGATCGCTGGGCTACGCGGCTGGCGAAGGGATCACGGCACAGGCTACCTGGACGCATCGCAACATGTTCCCGCCCGAAGGCGCGCTGATCGCTCACGCCATTGCCGGTACGCGCCAGCAGGGCGCGGGCGTCACTTTCAGGCGTTCGAATGCAGGCAAGCGCGACCGTACTTTCGAACTGGTCGCCGAGGCGTTCCACAACGATTACGATGCCTATAGCGCTTATACCGGCCGCATCGCCGCGCGTATCGCGCGCGATTCGACGCCGATCTGGCAAAAGCGCTACACCTATGCCTTCGGTATCGAGATGCTGGGGACGGCGGAAACCGATTATGACGCCGCCAGTGGAACGCGAAAGCGGCGGACATACTACGTGGTAGGTCTCAACGGACAGGTTGGGTTTGATACCTCCGACGATCTTCTGAACCCCACCAAGGGCTATCGTGCCACCGCCCTTGTGCAGCCCGAAGCTACGGTACGTGGCGGGTTTGACCCTTACGTGCGTGCGCGTCTGGATGCATCGACGTATTATCCTGTCAGCGACAGTTTCGTCCTGGCAGGCAGGGTACGTCTGGGCACTATCCAGGGCGCCGGACTCTTCGATATCGCTCCGTCACGCAGGCTCTATGCCGGCGGCGGCGGTTCCGTGCGCGGCTTTGCCTATCAGGCGCTTGGCGAGCAGGCTGCGGATGGTAACCCGGTCGGTGGTCGCAGTCTCAACGAGGCTTCGTTCGAAGCCCGCTATCGTTTCGGCAATTACGGGGTGGTTGCATTCGTGGATGCAGGCCAAGCCTATCGCGAGACGATGCCGCAATTCAATGACCTGCGTTATGGCGTCGGCATTGGCGGCCGTTTCTACACCAACTTTGGTCCGATGAGACTGGATGTGGCGACCCCGATCAACAGGCGCCCCGGTGAATCCCGTTTCAATATCTACGTATCGATCGGGCAGGCATTCTGATGGCCGGTTCAGAGGAGAACACCGAAGGCATGTCGCCGCAGTCGGAAATCGAGACCACTGAACCTGTGGCAGACACGCCTTCGCGCTGGCATCGCGTCCGCATAAGGGCGCTCAAGACAGTGGCGTTCCTGGTGCTTGGCGTAGTCGCGTTCGTCGTTGCGGTCGTGCTGGGCATCAATACCGGTCCCGGACGGCGTTTCGTGGCTGACCAGATCGCCGCGCTTGAATTTGAAAACGGCATGAAGATCTCGGTCGCCCGGATCGACGGGTCGTTATACGGCAAGATGATATTGCGCGGGCTTTCGGTCCGCGATCCGCGCGGAGAGTTCCTGTACTCCCCCGAAATCCGGGTCGACTGGCGGCCGTTCGCCTATCTCGAAAACCATGTCGACGTGCGCAGCGCCACGGCACAGCGGGTGGTTCTGCGTCGCACCCCGCATTTCCGTGAGACACCGCCCAGTGATGCGCCCCTGTTGCCCGATCTCGATATCGACGTGGGCGAACTGCGCATCGATCGCTTCATCGCCGAGCCGCCGGTGTCGGGCCAGCGCCGGATAATGACTGTCGATGGGCAGGCCCATATCGCCGATGGGCGCGCGCAATTGAGGGCGAAGGGCGGCACCATCGCGGTTGAGGGCAAGGGCGGCGGTGACCGTTTCAATGCGGTGCTTGACGCGGTGCCGGAACGCAATCGTCTGGACCTTGATGTCGATCTCGACGCTCCGAAGGGAGGGCTCATCGCCGGCCTTGCCGGGTTCACAGAGCCGGTAACACTCAAGCTTGCGGGCAAGGGTGACTGGGCGGCGTGGAACGGCAACCTCAATGCCAACTTCGGCAGCGGGGAACTGGCACGGCTGGCACTGACGGCGCGCGACGGCACTTTCGTCGTCAAGGGGCCGACCCACATCGCCCGGATGTTCACCGGCCCCACTGCCAGCCTGCTTGGGCCGATCACCAATGTCGATTTGACTGCGGCGTTCGAAAAACGCCGGGCGAAACTGTCCGGCATGATTTCCAGCGACGCTTTCAACCTTACGCCGAACGGCCTTGTCGATCTGGGCGAAAACCGTTTCGAGGATCTCAAGCTGGCGTTTGTCCTGCTCAAGCCCTCAGCCATGGCCGAAAACCTGAGTGGCGCGGGCCTTACGGCAGACCTTGCGCTGGATGGTGCATTCACCACGCCATCCGTAAATTATGAACTGGCTGCCCGGCGGCTGGTCATGAAAGACATGGGGCTTGAAAACCTGACCGCCAAAGGCGCGGCCAAGGTCGATGCCGGCCATATCATGATCCCGGTATCCGCACGCGTCGGGCGCATCACCGGGCTCGATACCGTAGCAGGCGGCACGCTGGCGAACGTCACGCTGAATGGCGATCTGGCGATCGAGGGCACGCGTATCCTGTCAGATAACATGCGCTTGCGCTCCAGCCGCATCGATGCCGGACTGATCCTCGTCGCCGACATGAGCAAGGGCCTCTATACCGGCGCCATCGACGGCAAGGTCGACAATTACCGGCTCGACAGCGTCGGCATCTTCAACATCCGCACCAACATGGATCTCAAGTCCGAGGGCCAGGGCTTCGCGCTTCAGGGCACCGTTCGCGCGCGCTCGACCAAGCTCCTGAATGACAGTCTGCAGACGTATCTTGGCGGCAATTTCTCCGCTTCCTCGAACGTGAAGTACGGCTCGGACGGGGTGGTGCGTTTCTCTGCGGTGCGCATGAATGCACCGTTGCTTACCGTAACCGGAGGGCAGGGGAGCTGGTCGCCGGACGGCCGCGTTTCGCTGGCAGCGAACGGCACGTCCCGCCAGTATGGCGCCCTTGGCGTTCGCGTTACCGGCACTATCCGGAATCCCGACGCACATGTCACCGCAGAGCATCCCGGCCTCGGGATCGGCCTTGCCAACCTCGATGCGCGGATAAAGGGCGCACCGGGCGGCTATCGCCTCGATGCCAAGGCCGACACCGACTACGGACCGTTGCGCGCCGACGTGACGCTGGGGCTGGGCAAGGCCACTTCGGTCGAGATCAACAGCGCCAACCTTTCCGGCGTCGATTTCGCAGGACGGATCGTGCAGACGTCCGCCGGCCCCTTCGCCGGGCAATTGACCGCGACGGGTAACGGCATCGGCGGCCTCGTGCGGCTGGATGCAGAGGGCAAGTACCAGGCCGCAGACTTCAATCTGCGTGCAAAGAACGCCATCTTCGACGGACCGGCGCAGCTTTCCATCGGGTCTGCCATCATCGACGGGCGCGCTGTCCTGTACGACCAGCCTTACATGGTCGCCGACGCGCAGATTGCCGGGATGAGCCTGGGTGCGCTGGATCTGGCTGCGGCGCGTTTCATCGTCGACTACCGCGACGGGCGGGGCAAGGCGAAGGCGCTGATCGAAGGCGTCAGCGGCGTGCCGTTCCGTCTTGGCCTGAACGCGGACATGCAGCCGGAATTGTGGCGGGTGGCCTTGCAGGGCCGTGTGCGCGGCCTCGACGTCAAGACGACGACTCCTGCACGGATTGTCCTCAAGGATGGTTCCTATGAACTTATGCCGACGAACATCGCGTTCGGCGGTGGCAGCCTCAAGCTGGCGGGAACTTACGGCGAAGGCATGAAGGTGCAGAGCCGGATGGAGGGTGTGGACCTTGCCGTGCTCAACGCCTTCGCACCCGGCTACGGCATCGGCGGCAAGGTGAGCGGCAGCCTCGATTTCGAGCAGGCCAATGCGTCTGCATTCCCGCGCGGCGATGCCCGTCTGACGCTGAGCAACTTCACGCGGACCAGTTCGGCCGCGGTCAGCCAGGGCGTCGACGTCAATTTCGTCGGCAAGCTGTTGGCCGATGGCGGAGAGGGGCGCGCTGTTATCCGTCGCCGCGGAACCGTGATCGGCCGCATGGTCGCGAGCCTAAGGCCACTGCCTCCCGGCGAAGGTCCGTGGATGACGCGCCTGATGGACGCCCCGCTTGGCGGCGGCATCCGGTACAATGGACCGGCTGACACGCTGTTTTCGTTCGCGGGCCTTTCCGGGCAGTCTCTGAGTGGTTCAGTCGGGCTGGCTGCGGACTTCACCTGCCGCGTCTCCAGCCCGTGCATCAACGGTGTCGTGCAGGGCAGGGACATGGTCTACGACAATGTCGCGTATGGTACGCGGCTCAGCCGCATGGCCCTGTCCGGCAAGTTTACCGGCGATACGCTTGAACTGACTTCACTGACGGCCAAGGCCGGCGACGGTAACGTCAGTGCCAGCGGCAGGGTCAGCCTTGCTGCCGACGCAGGGTATCCCATGGACCTCAGCGTCAAGCTGGATCGTGCACGGCTTGCCCGCAGCGATGCGATGTCGGCCACTGCCACCGGCGACTTGCGGCTGACGAAGGCAGCGGGTGAGCCGGCGCTTCTGTCGGGTGAAATCCGCCTGCCGGAAACGCGATACCAGATTGTTCGCGAAGGCGCCGCGCAGGTGCCGCGTCTGACGGGCGTTCGTTTCAAGCCTCCGGTCGGGCCGCAGCGTATTACCGGCGACGAGCCTGCGCCGACGGCCGCCAGCGCCTTTGCCCTCATACGCCTCGATCTGCGTCTGAGAGCACCTGAGAAGCTTTACGTGTCGGGCATGGGCCTCGAATCGGAATGGAGCGCCAAGCTCAGCGTCACCGGCACCAGCGCTGCGCCATCGCTTTCCGGCGAGGTGCAACTGGTGCGCGGTACACTGGGCTTCGCGGGCCGCTCGTTCGACCTCAGCGATGGTCTGATCTCGTTCAACGGCGGCACGCCTATCGACCCCACGGTACAGATCACCGCGACGGACGACATCGAGGACGTGACCGTGAACGTGAACGTGACTGGCCGCGCAATGAACCCCCAGATCGATTTCTCGTCCGACCCCAGCCTGCCTGACGACGAAGTGCTTTCGCGCATCCTGTTCGGCAGTTCGATCGCAAACCTGTCGGCATTGCAGGCTGTGCAGCTGGCATCCTCGCTCAACTCGCTGCGCGGGACGGGCGGCGGTCTGAACCCGCTGGGCACACTGCGGTCGGCGGCAGGCATCGATCGTCTGCGCATTCTTGGCCCCGACGAGCAGAGCGGGCGTGGAACCGCCGTGGCAGCCGGCCAGTATCTTACCGATGACATCTACGTCGAGCTGATCACCGACGCGCGCGGCTTCACCGCCACGCAGCTGGAAGTCAGCGTGACCAAGTGGCTCTCGGTACTCAGCCAGGCGGGTGGGTCGGGCGTGAACAGCGTGAACGTGCGCA
The DNA here is from genome assembly GCF_002896965.1 of Novosphingobium guangzhouense. Taxonomy (GTDB): domain Bacteria; phylum Pseudomonadota; class Alphaproteobacteria; order Sphingomonadales; family Sphingomonadaceae; genus Novosphingobium; species Novosphingobium guangzhouense. The sequence continues at coordinate 26,853 of NZ_LYMM01000003.1, read as the reverse complement.
TCAAGAAGGACTATTGATGCGCATCGCTCTGTTAGCGGCATTGGGTGCCGTGGTCCTGCTGTCCGCCTGCAAGCGCGAGCCGACGTTTGACGAGCGCTACGATACCGCGAACAAGGCGATCGTGGATCGGGCAAAGCAGATCGATGCGCAGATCGCAGGTACGGGTACGCCCCCCGCAGAATCCGCAGAGCCGTCCTCGGCGCCCTGAAACCTCGGGTTTACTTCTCGGCGCTAAGTCCGCGCCCTGAACCACCGAGGAAGGCGCGATGACGGACTCCGAAAACGATCGATTGGCGAGCCGGCATCCTGTTCTTCTTCAGGCGCGTTGCCGCAAGACGCGCTGGCACGTCTTTCCCGTCGAACTGGGAGATATTTCGCAGGGCGGTTGCAGTATCCTTGGCAGCCGCGAATCTTTCATGCCTGGCGAAGAAGTTCAGCTGCGAATCGCCAACTTCAAACCCATCGTGGCGCATGTGCGCTGGGTGGATGGCAACGTGGCCGGGGTTGAGTTCCGATCTGCGCTTTCCAAAGCCCTGATCGAAGAACTGGGGCGCACTTACGCCATGCCGACAGGGCTTTGAAGCCCACGGCATTCACCAGTGCAGCCGGCATGGTCTGACGATGTGGAGAGTATAAGGTGGTGGACGCACTTGGGCTCGAACCAAGGACCCGCTGATTAAGAGTCAGCTGCTCTACCAACTGAGCTATGCGTCCCCACGGGTGTCCGCAGGTTTGGTATATGGTGGACGCACTTGGGCTCGAACCAAGGACCCGCTGATTAAGAGTCAGCTGCTCTACCAACTGAGCTATGCGTCCCCACATGGTCTTCATGGGAACAGGATGGTGGACGCACTTGGGCTCGAACCAAGGACCCGCTGATTAAGAGTCAGCTGCTCTACCAACTGAGCTATGCGTCCACGCTACCTGTCCAAGAAGGGCCTTGCGGCCCCGCCTCTCGGCGGCGGAGAGGCCCCTATAACGGCAGATTTTTACATTGGAAGAGAAAATTTGAAAAAGTTTCAGGAGAATGACCCCCGGCCCTGATTCCAGCGGTTTACCGCCATGATCGTGCCAAGGCAGATCATGTTCGTCAGCATCGAAGTGCCGCCGTGGCTCATGAAAGGCAGGGGAATTCCGACGACCGGGGCAAGCCCCATCACCATCATCAGGTTGATCATGACGTAGAAGAACATCGTCGCCGTCATGCCTGCTGCCAGAAGGCCCGAGAAGCGATCCGGCGCGCGCCGGGCCACGCCCATGCCCCATCCGATGACAACCGTGAACACGAAGAGCACGAACAGGCCGCCCATCAGCCCCCATTCCTCGGACATCGTTGCAAAGACGAAGTCGGTGTGCGGTTCGGGAAGGTACTGCAGGTGACTCTGCGTGCCATTGCCGAAGCCCTTGCCGAAAATCCCGCCCGAGCCGATCGCGATCTTCGATTGCGTGATGTGGTATCCGGTGCCCAGCGGGTCGCCCTCAGGGTCGAGGAACACCAGCACGCGGTTGCGCTGGTAATCGTGAAGCAGCGTGAAGAACGCGATGGGGGCGAAGATGAGCAGGGCGCTGCCCGCGCTGACGAACCACCACAAGGGCAGGCCCGCCAGGAACATCGTCACCACGCCGCCGAAGCAAACGGCCGTTGCCGTGCCAAGGTCGGGCTGGATCAGCACGAATAGCGCCGGTACTCCGATCAGCACGCCGGCCGGAACGAGGCCCCGCCAGCTTGCGGTCATGGCATGAGGAAGCGTTTCGTAGAACCGCGCAAGCACGAGGACGATGGCCGGCTTCATCAGTTCGGAAGGCTGCAGCGACATGAAGCCCAGATTCAGCCAACGCTGACTGCCGCCACCCACTGCGCCGATCAGTTCCACCAGCACCAGCAGCACAAGGATGCCGCCATAGACGGGATAGGCGGCCATTCTGAACAGGTTGCGGCTCATGCGCGATATGACGATGGCCATCACCAGGAACACGCAGAAGCGGACCACGTGGCTGAGCGCATAAGGCTGAAGGCTGCCGCCGGCCGCCGAATAGAGCACTGCCGCGCCCAGGCCCACCAGGCCGCACAGAGGGATCAGCATCTGCCAGGGTTGGCGGGAAATCGCCTCCGGAACTATGGAGCGGCTCATTGCGGCGTTCCTCCGGTCGTGGGCGTCGGCGTCGGGGCGGGTGAGGGCGGCGGCGCCGGCCGATCGGTATCGTCTGCCGGTTCGGGGGCAGGGGATTGTGCTTCGTTGATAGGCTGGCGCGGCTCGTCAGGCTGCTCGGCGCCTTGCAGTTTGCGTCGCTCCTCTTCGGGCGATACCTTGGGCGCGCCCACACCGTACTGCGCGGAATAGGCCCGGAAGCGGGCGTCCAATCGTTCTTTCGCGGTACCGCCCCACTTCTTCTCAAGCTCGGTCAGGGCTTCCATGCCCTTTTCCTTGTCGAACATGTAGGTCAGCACATCGCGTGCGATCGGGTACGCCGCACCGGAACCGCCGCCGTGCTCGACGACGACAGAGCAGGCGTAGCGGGGGTTATCGGCAGGCGCGAAGCAGATGAAGTGCCCGTGGTCACGATGCTTCCACAATCCGCCCTTGCCGTTGCCCACATTGAGGCCGACGACCTGCGCGGTGCCGGTCTTGCCCGCCAGTTTGATGTCGGGGAAGGGCAGGCGTGAATGGGGCGCGGAGCCGGGACCATTGGCGACGTCCGACATGGCTTGCCGGATATAGGCCAGATGTTCTTCCGGCACACCGAGCGATGCCTGCGGTTCGTGCTCGTGCCCGTGGATCAGCTTGGGCATGATGATGCGCCCGCTGGCGATGCGTGAAGCCTGGATCGCCTGCTGCAGCGGATTTACAAGGAAATAGCCCTGACCGATGGTGGCGTTGACCGTGTCGAAGGTCTGCCATGGCTTGTCGTACTTTTTGAGCTTCCACGCCGGGCTGGGCACGGTTCCGTAGGATTGCCCGGCGACCGGCAGAGGAAAATCCTGCCCCAGACCCAGACGCTTTGCCATCGCGGCGATCGGGTCCATGCCGATGCGCTGTGCGAAGTGGTAGAAGTAAACGTCGCAGCTCTGGTAAATACCCTTGGCCATATTGACCTGGCCATGGCCGCGCCGTTGCCAGCAGTGGAACACGCGGTTGCCCACACGCAGGCCACCACCGCAATAGACGCTCTCGTTCGGGTCGAGGCCCGCTTCCAGGAATGACAGGGCTACCAGCGGCTTGACCGTAGAACCAGGTGGATAAAGGCCGCGTAACACCTTGTTGCGCAAGGGAACATGATCGTCGTCCGACAGCATCTTCCATTCTAGGCGGCCGATGCCGTCGGAGAAGCTGTTCGGATCGAAGCTGGGCATCGATGCCATCGCAAGGATGTCGCCGGTCTGGCAATCCATCACCACCACGGCTGCCGATTCCGGGCCGATGCGGCGCGCTGCATAGTCCTGTATGGCCGCATCGATGGTGAGTTTCACGGTCTTGCCCGGAACATCCTCGCGCGTGTCAAGGTCGCGTACGATCCGGCCGGACGCGGTCACTTCAACGCGGCGCGCGCCGGGTGTGCCGCGCAAGTCCTTTTCGTAGAACTTCTCAAGCGCGTCCTTGCCCAGCTTGTAGCCGGGGGTCAGCAGGACGGGGTCATGGTCCTTTTCGTACTCTTCGGCGGAAGCCGCGCCGACATAGCCGATAAGGTGGCCGACCGAAGGTCCGGTAGGATAGAAGCGCGAATAGCCGCGCTGAGTTACCACCCCCGGAAGGTCCGGCAGTCGCACGCTCACAGACGCGAAACGCTCCCAGTCAAGGCGCGAGGCCACTTCGACGGGCGCGAAGCCGTGCGAGCGGTCCAGCTTGTCCTGCAGGTCCTGCATCGCGATCGGGCTTAGCGAAAGCAGCTTCCCAAGTTCCGCGATCGTTCGATCGGGATCGGTCATCCGTTCGGGGATGACGTCGACCCGAAAGTCCGCCCGGTTGGAGGCGAGCGGCTGCCCGTGCCGGTCAAGAATCCAGCCACGGCGGGGCGGGATCAATGACAGGTTGACGCGGTTGCTCTCGGCCTTGAGCTTGTATTTCTCGTTCTCGAAGACCGACAGGTAGGTCATGCGCGAAGCGAGCAGGCAGCCGATGCCGCCCTGTATGGCGCCGACAACGATAGTGCGCCGGTCGAAGCTGTTGCGCAGCGTGCCGGTGGTGACGTGCGGCGGACGGATCAGGCGCCGGAAGCTGAATTTCATCGCATGACTACGAAGGGGGTCAGGCGAATGTGGTCCATCAGGGCCACGAAGCGTCCGACAAGCGGATAGATAATCACGGAAATCACGACCTGGGGCACGATGACACGGATGGGGGCGGAAGCACCGGCGATGTTCGTCACGCCGAGGCAGAGCGCAATATACGCTACGATAAGGCCGATCGCCACCAGCCACTCAGTCAGGAAGTTTCTCCAGGGCAGCCGCGTCTCGACATGGTCCAGAACGATGGTTGACAGCGACCACAGGAGCACGGCGCTGCCGAACGGCGATCCGGAGAACAGGTCGTCGAACAGGCCAAGCGGCAAGCCGGCCCACATCGGCATCAGCCCGGGTCGCAACTGGCGCCAGGCGATGAACATCAGGAAGCCGAAAGGGGGCAGAACCGGGGCCGATGCGATGAGAAGCCAGCCCGGAGCCATCGATCCGAACATCACCGTTAGCCATGGCAGCACGCTCGCGATCGTGCGCGAGGGCTTGCGGTTGATCCTCTGCCTGACGACCGTGTCGTTGCCGGACAGCAGTGGCACGCCTACTCGCTCCCAGGCGCAGGTTCGGCCGGCGGCGGGGGCGGCGGCGGGGCCCAGGCGCGCTCGACGACGACGTAGTCGGTGTCAGACGGATTGCTCAGCACCCGCGCCACCGCCCCGTCGCGAAGCAGTTCGGTGATGACCGCAAGCGGCGTACCGGGACGATAAAGCCCACCCGATCCCGAAGTTACCATGACATCGCCCTTGCGCAGCGGGTTGAGGCCCAGATTGACCAGCCGGATGCGGATGGTGCCGTCGCCATGTCCTTGTGCGAATGCGGGTACGCCGTCCTTCGCCCTGCGCACGGGCACAACGCTTTCGGTGTCCGTGATGAGCAGCACGCGCGAACTGGACATGCCGACTTCGAGCACGCGTCCGACGAGGCCCATCTGAGAGCGCACCGGCATGCCTTTGGCCACGCCCTTGTCCGTCCCGGCGCCCAGTGTCGCAAAGCGGCGCGCGCTGGCTCCGGTCGAACTGACGAGCCTTGCGTATGCCACGGGCTGCGCATCGTCCTCACGCAGGTTTAACAGCTGTTTGAGGCGCAGGTTTTCGGTTTCGGTGGCCTGCGCCTTGGCGATGCGCACCTTGGCCTCGGCCAGTTCCCGCTCCAGACGAGCATGTTCCCGACCGGACTGCAGGAACCCGCCGATCTCTTCGATGAAGTTCTTGCTGGCGCGGCGCCCGCCGGCGGTTGCCTGCGCGGGCGATTCCGTCAGGTCGGCAGCGGCGCCCCGCAGCGTCGAGAATGCATTCGGATTGACGATCGACACGACGAGCAGCCCTAGTCCGACCACGGCGCCAAGCACGCCGGCGGTGTACTGGAAGAACGTCGAATACTGCGCCCTGCGCGAAAAGCCGGAGCGCCGATTGGCTGGCGGTGCCATGCGCCATGCACTCCTGTCATTCCCACGCGGCGGTCCGGTGCAGGAGGTCCGCCGCGGTTTTCAGGGAGCCTCGGGCCGTCGCGTGGCACGAGGGCTCCCGCACTCGATCAGGCGGACATCAGGACGCCGCGATAGACCGGATCTTCCATCGCGCGGCCGGTGCCGAGCGCGACGCAGGAGAGCGGGTCTTCGGCAACGCTGACGGGCAGGCCGGTTTCTTCGCGCAGGTAGTCGTCCAGACCCTGGATCAGCGCGCCGCCGCCGGTAAGGACGATGCCCTGATCGACGATGTCGGCTGCGAGTTCGGGCGCGGTGTTTTCCAGCGCGATGCGCACGCCTTCGATGATGGCGCCAATCGGTTCGGCCAGCGCTTCGGCGACGTTCGCCTGCGTGATGGTGATCTCCTTGGGCACGCCGTTCACAAGGTCGCGGCCCTTGATGTGGATCGTTTCGCCGATGCCGTCTGCCGGCATCACGGCGATGCCGTAATCCTTCTTGATGCGCTCTGCGGTGGCGTCGCCGATCAGGAGATTATGGTGGCGACGCACGTAGGAAACGATCGATTCGTCCATCTTGTCACCGCCCACGCGCACCGAAGTGGTGTAGGCAAGGCCACGCAGCGAAAGCACCGCGACTTCGGTGGTGCCGCCGCCGATATCGACGACCATCGATCCGACCGGCTCGGTCACGGGCATGTCGGCGCCGATTGCTGCGGCCATCGGTTCGAGGATCAGGTAAACCTGGCTGGCGCCGGCGTTGCTGGCCGCGTCGCGAATGGCGCGGCGTTCGACCGAGGTGGAGCCCGAAGGGACGCAGATCACGATTTCCGGGTAACGGAACAGGTTCTTCTTGCCATGCACCTTGCGGATGAAGTGCTTGATCATTTCTTCCGCGATTTCGATGTCGGCGATCACGCCGTCCCGCAGCGGGCGAATGGCCTCGATGTTGTCGGGCGTCTTGCCCATCATCATCTTGGCGTCATCGCCGACAGCCTTGACCTTCTTGACGCCGTTCATCGTCTCGATCGCGACAACCGACGGTTCGTTCAGCACGATTCCGCGATCCTGGACGTAGACCAGCGTATTCGCCGTCCCGAGGTCGATCGCCATGTTCTGTGAGCCGAGTTTGAAGAATCGCGAAAAGGGGCCGGCCATCTAAAATCCGTTTCTTACCAATCGTTTGCCGAATCACTCTCGACAACGACGACAGGGGGTTGCGGGTAGGAGGGCTCCCCTTAGCCCATCGATTCGGGAAAGGCCAAAATTTTGTTCCTGATTCCGGGGGGAAACGTGTGGCGCCCGTCTCGAATTAGGGCCGTTTCGTCGCTAGGTTTGCCTGCCGTCACCGCGATCCGTCCATGACGGTCAGGCGACCGTATTCTGTCGAGATGCCGATGCCCACGATCCGCCGCCTGCCCGAACATCTGGTAAACCGCATCGCCGCAGGCGAAGTGGTTGAACGGCCCGCGTCTGCGCTCAAGGAACTGGTAGAGAACGCGATCGACGCGGGCTCCACGCAGATTACCGTGCGGATCGCCTCCGGCGGGCTCGACATGATCGAGGTTACGGACGACGGCTGCGGCATGCGGCCCGACGAGATCGCCCTGGCGCTGGAGCGGCACGCTACCTCCAAGCTGCCTGACGAGGCGATCGAACTGGTCGCCACGCTGGGTTTTCGGGGAGAGGCGCTGCCGTCGATCGGATCGGTCGCGCGGCTGACGATCGAAAGCCGTCCGCATGATGCCGCCGAAGGCTGGAAGCGGGTGGTGGACCACGGCATCATTGCCGTGGACGCACCTGCGGCCCTGCCGCCGGGCACACGCATCAGGGTGGAGGACCTGTTTGGCAAAGTGCCCGCGCGCCGCAAGTTCCTGCGCTCACCCCGGTCCGAATACGCCGCGTGCCTTGACGTCGTTCGTCGTCTGGCGATGGCGCGGCCCGACGTGGGCTTCCTGCTGGAGCATGACGGGCGGCGCACCATCTCCGTGCAACCGCGCGAAGAGCTTGCGGCTCGGGTGGCCCGGCTTGTCGCGCGCGAACTGGCCGAGGACGGCGTCGTCATCGAGGCAGAGCGCGGATCGGCGCGGCTGACGGGGGTTGCAGGGCTGCCCACGTACAATCGCGGCGTTGCGGATCACCAGTACCTTTTCGTCAACGGCAGGCCGGTGCGTGACAAGCTGCTCGTCGGTGCGGTGCGCGGGGCCTATTCGGACATGCTCGCCCGCGATCGCCATGCCGTGCTGGCCCTGTTTCTTGAGATTCCACCTGAAGAAGTCGACGTAAACGTCCATCCGGCAAAGACTGAGGTGCGGTTCCGCGACCCCGCATTCGTTCGCGGGTTCCTGGTTGGCGCCTTGCGGCATGCTCTGGAAGGCGCAGGGCAAAAGAGCGCGCAGCCCCCGCAGGCGGCCGCGATGAACATGTGGCAGGTGGAGCCGGTAACGCCTGCTCCTGCCCCTTCGATCGGCTCGCTGTTCGCGCGCGAATATTCGGCGCCGCAGACGCATTATCAGCCCTCGCGCGTGTCCGAGACGGGCACGGCATGGCGCTCCTACGAAGCGGAAGTCATGGCCCAGCCTGCGGCCCGCGCCGAAGTGGCGGATGAGGTGAGCGAGGAAGCATTGCGTTACCCGCTGGGCGTCGCGCGCGGCCAGGTGGCCGGAACCTATATCGTTGCAGAGGCAGAGGACGGTCTGGTCATCGTCGACCAGCATGCCGCGCACGAACGGCTTGTGCTGGAAAAACTGAAGGCCGCCGGCGCGGAAGAGGCGATGAACCGATCTCAGGCGCTGCTGCTGCCCGAAGTCGTCGAACTGGAAGAAGTTGCGTGCGACGCGCTGGAGGACAAGCTGGCGGATCTGGCGCGCCACGGGCTGGTGCTTGAACGTTTCGGCCCCGCCGCGATGCTGGTGCGGGCGGTTCCTTCGGTGCTTTCGAAAAGCGATGTGGGCGCGCTTGTGCAGGACGTGGCAGACGACCTGGAGCGCAACGGCGATGCCTTGCTGCTGGGGGAGAAGCTTGATCTCGTGCTGGCAACGATGGCCTGCCACGGCTCGGTGCGCGCGGGCCGCTCGCTATCGGTAGCCGAAATGAACGCGCTGCTGCGTGAGATGGAGCGGACTCCGCGCTCCGGCCAATGCAACCATGGTCGCCCTACGTGGGTTAAACTGGCCCATAACGACATCGAGAAACTGTTCGGGCGAAAATGATGCTGAAATATGCGGTTGTGACGGCGGCATTCGCCATGCTGGCGGGATGTGGACAGGAGACACCCGCCGAGCAGGCTGCGGAGAACGCCCGTGATGTCGCCATGGTCGAACGCATGAGCCGGGAACCGCTCAAGCCGATCGTCCCGATACCGATCACCGCTGAAGACATCGATGGCTATGGCCTGGACAGGCCGGGCTGCTCGTTTGCCAAGCAGGCACCCGGCGCAGCGCCGATATTCATCGCGACCAGCACGGAAGGCTTCATGCGTGTCGGTCGCGATTTCAAGCGCTTTGCTGCGAAAGGGACAAGCGCCGATCTGCCGGGCGGCGCGCGCACGACATATGTGGGGCTGTCCAGCTGGGTCGATATCGTGCGCCTTCCCGATGAGGGAATGGCCAGTGATGCCAACACCTGGCCCGCCCGCCTGATCATCCACGATTCACAGGAGCGCGTGGCCTACCGCGCCGATGGCGTCATGCACTGCCGGGGGTCGGATGCGCCGCCACGGCGCTGATGAGGCGGGTCAATGGGCCAGCACCAGCGGCCGGACGAGCATCCACAGTGCCATGCCCACCATGAAGACGTTCTCCATCAAGGAGACGAACCCCAACGGAACGCTGCCCGATCCGCCGACGCAGGCACACTTGAGTTCGCGCTTCTGGACATAGACAGCGTAATAGACCGATGCTGTGCCCACACCGCCGATGAACAGCGCTACCGGGATCGAGAGCCAGTGCAGGATGCCCGCCGCCATGAAGGCCCCGGCGAACCACTCCAGAAACGGGTAGGCATAGGCATAGGGCACATAGCGCCGGGCAAGCAGGTCGTAGCTGAGGAACATCGATGAGAACGTCTCGATATCCTGCAGCTTGAGCATGGCCAGCAGCATCATCGAAATCGCCACGAACCATTCCGCCGCATGCAGCGTCAGCGCCGTGCCGAGCGCGGCCCAGCTTGCGCCCAACGCGATGGCTGCAGCGGTGGCAAAGACCCACAGAACCGGCGCATAGCTCATCCGCTTCGCCGCATCGTCCAGCCCGAAGAAGTGTCTGAGATCGGAATGGCCGCCGATCCGCTGCCCGTCGATGAAGGTCTGCGGGGTGGTCGATACATCGTGTCCGGCCTTGAAAGCATCGACTTCGCTGCGCGTGGTCAGCCAGTGATCCTCGACTTTGTAGCCACGGCTTTTCAGCAGGTGCAGCGACTTGAGGCCATAAGGACAGATGTGCTTTTCCATCACCATGCGGTAAAGGATGGCAGTCTTGGCGGGGGCTTGGTGTTCGTTCATGCCATGCTTATAACTTCCGTACCATGGTACGGAGTCAAGCATGACTTTGACGATTTCAGAACTGGCCCGCGCAGGCGGTGTTGGCGTAGAAACGGTGCGCTTCTATCAACGCAAGGGCCTTGTGCACGACCCGCGCCCGGCCAGCATCGGCGGAGCAAAAGGCCGGCGCCATTACGGCGACGAGGACGTGCGGCGGTTGCGCTTCGTGCGCGCGGCGAAAGATGCCGGGTTCATCCTTGACGAAATCACGGAACTGCTGGGCCTGGATGCCAGCGACGATCGGGTGAGGGCGCGTGCGATGGCGGAAGCGCGGATCACGCATCTGGATGAGGAAATCGCCCGGCTCGACCGTGCCCGCAATTCCCTGCGCAGGCTGGCAAGCGAATGCGCGGGAAGCGATACCGGACCATGCCCGATAATCGCGGCGTTCGAAGACAGTGAGTGCTGCCGGTAAGCCCCGTTTCGGACCACGTCCCGAGCCTGGCCCGGGACGTGGATATGATCAGACGTTGAAACGGAAGTGCATGACGTCGCCATCGGCGACGACGTATTCCTTGCCTTCCTGGCGGAACTTGCCGGCTTCCTTGGCGCCGGCTTCGCCCTTGCAGGAAACGAAGTCTTCGTAACCGATGGTCTCGGCCCGGATGAAGCCGCGCTGCATGTCTGAGTGGATGGTGCCGGCGGCCTCGGGGGCCTTGGCGCCCTTGTGGACGGTCCAGGCGCGCGCTTCCTTGGGGCCGACGGTGAAGAAGGTCAGCAGTTCGAGCAGGTCGTAACCGGCGCGGATGATGCGGGCGAGGCCGGCTTCGGCAAGGCCCATTTCCTCAAGGAAGACCATGCGGTCTTCCATTTCCATGCCGGTCAGTTCCGCTTCGATCGCGGCGGAAACGATGACGGCGCTGGCGCCTTCGGCCTTGGCCTTTTCGAAGACGCGTGCCGAGAATGCATTGCCTTCTGCGGCGGCTTCTTCTTCCACGTTGCAGACGTAGAGCACCGGCTTGGCGGTGATCAGCTGTGCCTGCGCGAAGACGCGTGCTTCGTCGTCATCCTTTGGCTGGGTCAGGCGAGCGGGCTTGCCGTCGCGCAGCAGGTCAAGCGCCTGGCCGAGCACGGACGCCACGATCTTGGCTTCCTTGTCGCCCTGCGTCGCCTTTTTCTGCGCGGCGGGGACACGCTTTTCAAGGCTTTCGAGGTCGGACAGCAGCAGTTCGGTCTCTACCGTATCGGCATCGGCGATCGGATCGACCTTGTTGTCGACGTGCTGGATATCGTCGTTCTCGAAGCAGCGCAGCACGTGGATGATCGCGTCGACTTCGCGGATGTTGCCAAGGAACTGGTTGCCCAGACCTTCACCCTTCGATGCGCCGCGCACAAGGCCGGCGATGTCCACGAACGACAGCTGCGTCGGGATGATCTTGGCCGAGCCCGCGATTTCCGCCAGCTTGTCGAGCCGCGGATCGGGGACGCCGACCTGGCCGACGTTGGGCTCGATCGTGCAGAAGGGATAGTTGGCCGCCTGCGCCGCCTGCGTCTCGGTCAGCGCATTGAACAAGGTCGACTTGCCAACATTGGGCAGACCCACGATTCCGCAACGGAAACCCATCGAAAACTCCGAAAACTGTTTAAGGCGCGCCCATAGCGGGACGAAGCCGACTTGACCAGTATCGCGGCGGTTGACGGAAATTTCAGGTCTTGCCCATAAGCCCCGCCATCATGAGGAGCATCGAGCGCATCGCCCTTCCATTCGTGGCCGCACTGGCCCTGACGGCCTGTGGCGACAGCCCGGAAACGCTGTTCGCCACGGCAAGGAACGATTTCGCGGCGGGAAATTACGAACAGGCGCGTCTGGAAGTGGCGGCAGCGCTGAAAAAGCAGCCCAGGGACATCGCGATGCTGACGTTTCTTGTCGAGACGCAGCTGCGGCTTGGCGATCCCGATGCCATCGAAGGCGCCATCCGGCGGCTTGAACGTGCGGGCGGCGCCGGGACGGGGCGGATGAAGGCGGAGCTGGCTCTGCTGCGGGGCAACGCCAGGGCAGCGCTGGATGCGCTGGGGGACGATGCTTCCGCTACAGGTTGGCGGGTGCGGGGCGAAGCGCATCTGGCGCTTGGCGACAAGCAGCAAGCGCAGGCGGCTTTCGAGGCGGGACTGAAGGCGGGCGACGATATCCGTCTGGCCCAGTCTTACGCGCGCTACCTGCTGCAGAACGGGAAGCTTGATCGGGCAGCGGCGCTGCTGCGCGACATGCAGCGGATTGCGCCGCATTCCTACGAGACGCTGACAATGGTGGGCGACCTGGCGTTGGCGCAGCAGCGCAGCGATGATGCCGCGCGTGCCTACCGCGCTGCCATCGATGCCTTCCCTGACCGCGCCGCGTCGATGCTGGCTCTCGCGGATATCTACGGGGAGAACGGGCAGTACGAACTGATCGCGCCATTGCTGGACAGGGCCAGTGCGATCGAGCCTGAAAATCCGGCGATCATGACGATGCGGTTGCGGCTTCTGGCGCAGCAGCGCCGCTGGCGGGATATCCGCGATATGCTGCAGACTCACGAATCCCAGCTTGAGCCGGGGTCGGAGGCGGTCCTGATCTATGCGCGTGCCTTGCTCGAACTGGGCCAGCCGGGGCAGGCGAGGCTGCTGGCGGGCAGGGCGTTGCTGATGCAGCCCGGCAACCGCGATGCCGCCGAAGTGCAGGCAAGAGCGCGACTGGCCGGCGGCGATCCGCAGGGCGCGTGGGACACATTGCGGCAGATGGCCTCATCAACGCTGGTTTCGTCCGATGTGCTTAAGGCGGCGGCAAGAGCAGCGCAGGAAGTGCATGCGCCTGAGGCGGCGGCTCTTGACCGCCGGGCAGAGCCTGCCAGGCTGGCGCGCACGCAGGCGCTGGCGAGCCGCGGGGAAGCCGCTCTGGCGAAACAGGACTGGGCGGCAGCGGCTGCGGCCTACCGTGGATTGCTGGAACAGGGGGAGGATGCCGAAATCCTCGCCCGACTTGCCTATGTCGCCAGCAGGATGGGGCATGGTCGTGAGGCGGTGGCCTACGCCGATCGGGCAATGGCGGCCGATGGCTCAGCGCAGTATGTCTATGTTGCGGGGCAGGCGAGGCTGGACAGTCGCATCGATCTGCAGCGAGCGATTGCGTTGCTGGAACGGGCCGTGGCGGCCGATCCGGATAATGCCACTTTCGCGCAGGCGCTTGAACAGGCAAATGCCGCCGCCGGGTAGAGCCGGCGACGGCATTTGAAATCCCCTTTCAGCGCGATCGATCGAGCACGCTGGATGCAACGTCAGCGCTGCTTGCGGCGACGTGCATAGGCAAGGCCGATCAGGCCCGCACCGAGCATGCCGAGCATGCCGGGTTCAGGCACGGCCGTACCGCCCGACGATCCGCCCGAGGTGGTTCCACCCGAAGTGGTGGTAGTGCCGCCCGACGTGGTGGTGCCGCCCGAGGTCGTCGTGGTGCCGCCCGAAGTGGTGGTGCCACCAGAGGTCGTGGTCGTGCCGCCCGAAGTGGTCGTGGTGCCGCCCGAGGAAGAGGACGACGAAGACGACGTGCTGCACTTCTTGGGGTTCCAGTAGCACTTGTCCTTGCCCCAGGTGGCGTGGGCAGGGGTGCTCATGGTCATGGCCGCCCCGATGGCCAGCGACAGGGTCAGGACGGTCTTGCGGTTAATCACGAAAGTTCCCCTTGGTAAGCTAACAGAGTTTGCATTCCTTTAAGCAAACACTGTGCCAAGTACGTAATTCAGGGGATTTTTCCGCAAACGCGCCGGTGTGGCGAAAGTTTTGTAAACTAACTCGACAGTTCGGGGTCAGCTTTGCTGGCGCAACGCGATGTCGTTCATGAAGCGGGCGTCGTCGCCGGCGGCAAGTCGGTCCGCTTCGGCCCCCACGGCTCCGAGCATGTCTGCCAGCGGGTCCATTTCCGCCTTCGCATAATTGCCCAGCACATAGCCATGGACGCGATCCTTGTGGCCGGGGTGGCCGATGCCGAGCCGGACACGGCGGAAATCGGGGCCGAGGTGCTGGTCGATGGAGCGAAGGCCGTTATGCCCGGCATGGCCGCCACCCTGCTTCACCTTCACCTTGAACGGCGGCAGGTCCAGTTCGTCGTGGAAGACGGTGAGGGCGGACGTGTCCAGCTTGTAGAACCGCATCGCTTCGCCAACCGAGCGGCCGCTTTCGTTCATGAAGGTTGCGGGCTTGAGCAGCAGGATCTTGTCGCTGCCGATCCGGCCTTCCTGCAGCCAGCCCTGGAACTTCTTCTGGACCGGGCCGAAATTATGCAGTTCGGCAATCGCGTCGCAGGCCATGAAGCCGACGTTGTGCCGGTTGAAGACGTACTGCGGACCGGGATTTCCCAGACCGACCCAGAGCTGCGTGGGCATTGTTATCCTTTCATGCCTTCCCGCAGGCGGGAAGGGGGCCTTTCATTCCTCCCCACAGGGCAGGTGGGAGGCAAAGAAAAGGCCCTCCCTGCGGGTGCAGGAAGGGCCAATTTCATTCCGGCAAGGGAAAGGCTTATTCGCCTTCGCCTTCCTGGGTGGTGTCGCCTTCTTCGCTGCGCAGAGCCGAAGGAGCGGCGATCGTCGCGATCGTGAAGTCACGGTCGGTGATTGCGCTCTCGACGCCCTTGGGCAGCTTGACGTGGCTGATGTGGATCGATTCGCCCACGTCAAAGCCGGTCACGTCGATGGTGATCTCGTGCGGGATCTTCTCGGCGTCGCAGACCAGTTCAAGGTCGTGGCGAACGATGTTGAGCACGCCGCCGCGCTTCAGGCCGGGCGACAGCTCTTCGTTCTCGAACACGACGGGCACGTTGACGTGCACGGTCGCGCCCTTGGCGACGCGCAGGAAGTCAGCGTGGAGCGGACGGTCGGTGACCGGGTGGAAGGCAACGTCCTTCGGCTGCGTGCGGAGCTTCTTGCCGCCAACTTCGACTTCGATGATCGAGTTGAAGAAGTGGCCGGTTCCGAGCTGGCGGGCCAGCTCCTTTTCCTCGACGTGGATCGCGAGGGGCTCTTCATTGCCGCCGTAGACAACGGCGGGCACGCGGCCGTCGCGACGCAGTGCACGGGAGGCTCCCTTGCCAGCCCGATCACGCGTCTCGGCCGGCAGGTTAAGCGTATCGCTCATGGGACTTGCCTTTCAAAACTGGATAAAAGTACGGCATACGAACCGCTCATCGATCCGCGCCGTCCCGCCACGCCTCCAGGGATGACCATGACAGGAAGGCGCGGCCCTTATCTGCAAGGGCGCGGAAAAGCAAGGCCCGGCGGCATTACTTCCTGCGCGCGCGCGCTCATTCGATGCGCGTCACCGTGAACCCTTGCGTGGCAAGCATCGCCGCAAGTCCCTGTTCCCCCGCCATATGGGCGGCCCCGACGGCAACGAAGGGACGCGCCCCGGACCGGATCGAGCGTGCGATCTTCGTGGTCCAGTCCCGGTTCCGGCCGGTAAACAAGGCTTCGCGCAGTTCGGGATCGGCCAGCATGCCGGTGCGCGTCTCACGCTCTATCGCGGCCATGTCGCCCTTGCGCCAGCTGGCTGACAGATCGTGATCGGGCTGCGCTGCTTCGACGACCACCGCTGCAAGAAGATCGCGCTGTTCCCGTTCCGGCAGCGCGTCGAAGATGCCAAGCTGGCGAGCAGCACCTTCCAGTTCAACCACCGGCCGATTCCCCGCCGCGGCGATCACCGCGCGGTCCACGCCGTTGCGGGTGTCGGCATCGTCCGCACCGGCCCGCGCGATCGTCAGCGCCGCTGCCCAGGTGTCCATCGCCGCGAAATCGCCGTCCTCATGCCCGCTTTTGGCAAGAAGTGCGGCAAGAGCCTTGTGGTTCTTCGCGGGGATGCGTTCGGAAAGCGGCGGCTCGTTCCGGCTGCGGGCAAGTTCGGCGAAAGTCGCCGCGACTTCGGCATCGTTGGCAAGATTGCCCACTTCCACCATGATCGTCCCGGCCTTGTCGAGCGCTGCGCCGACCTTGTCCGTGCGCCAGGCAAGCGGGTGTTCGGCGCTGTGGATCGTGCCGAACAGCCAGCCGACATTGCCCTTCGTATCCACCACTTGCCACAAGGCCGGGTTGGCCTCCTGCGGCGCGGTGGAGCAGGCCGCCAGAGCAAGGCCGGCAAGACCGGCAAGGGCGGCAACGATACGAGGGATCATTTACTGCACCCTGACCGAACGCACGCCCGCGGCGGCAAGCTGCTCCTGTACGCTGTCAGGCCCCGCCAGATGGCCTGCACCGACCGCGACGAACACCGTGCCGGGCTTGTCCAGTCGGCTTTTGAGCCACCGGGCCCAGTTGGCGTTACGATCCGTGATCAGCACCCTGCGGATTTCGGGATCGCTTTCGTCCTCGTTCATCAGTTCGGCAAGATGGTCGGCATCGCCGGTCTTCCAGGCCGCGACCATCTGGTCGACGTCCGTTCTGACCTTGGGCAATGCGTCGACGACTTCGGCCAGATAGGTGCGCTGCGTCGTGTCGGAGAGATTGTCGAACAGCCCGATCTGATAATCGACCGTCTCGAAAGCATGGTTGGTCAGCTTGCGCTCCCGAGCCTTTGCCGCAACCTGCTGATCGATGCCGGTATCGGTGCTGTATCCTGCCGTCTTGAGCGGGATAAGCGTGAGCATGAGTGCGGCGAACCATGCGTCGTTGGCGTCGAAAGCCTGCGCCGGTATGCCGATCGAGGCCAGCGCGCCCTCATAGGCGACGCGCTCGTTCTCCGGCAGCGTATCGCGCAGCGACTTGCCGTCCTTGCGTGCGGCCATGTGCAGGATCGTCGATTGCGCCTGTTCGGTCGCGCCGATCGGTATTTCGGTCACCAGTTCCTGCGCGGAATCGAGAGCTTTGGCGACGGGGCCTGCGTACCAGTCTACCTGTTCGGGCAGGACGTGGATCGTGCCGAACAGCCAGATCGTGGTGTCCTTGTCCGCGACCTTCCAGAGCGCGGGGCGCACGGCGGATGCCTTCACAGGTTCCTGAGCGATGGCCATCGAAGAGGGAAGGGCGCTGAAGGCAAGCAAGGCAGAGCCAAGCCAGGTACGAAGTCGGGTGGGGGCGCGGGTCATGGCAATCCTGTTGTTGCAGGCCCTATGGGGCAAAAGACTGTAAGGGCGGATGAACGGATCAGCGCCAGCGGCGCCAGCCCCAGCCGATGCACCAGATGATGCAGACGGCAACGAAGACGATCGCCTGATTGGGTTCGGGCAGAATGCCGCCGCGCCAGGCGACCCACCACACCGGCGTGATCGTGATGTAGCCGTAAAGCGCCAGCACTGCTCCGAATTCGTATTCGGCGCGCTCGATCTCGTCGAGGGTCATGTGCCAGTAGATCGAGACGGCCATGACGACCACCCAGCCGATCAGCAGCGCCACGGCGAAGACCCTGCCGATGGGCGAGGCGTCGGTAATCGGCGCCAGATAGGCATGGCTGTCAGGCATGCCATCGGACACCTGCCCCCCGATCCCCGCAAGGAGCCCCAAGGCCACCGATACGATCATCGAGACGTAGAACACGATGCGCGAGCGCCGCACGCGCGGGCTTCGCGGCATTGCTATCCGGCCGCGTACCGACAGCATCAGCCATGCGCCGGTTGCAAGCGCCAGTGCCGCCAGCGCCAATCCGATCAGGACGCCGCTGCGCCATTCCCCGTGTTCTTGCCATGCAGAGAATACGCCTGCCGCGATCCCTGCGCCGAATATCGCCAGGAAGAACCCTCCGCCCAGTCGCAGGGCAACGCCGAGCGCCTTGGCCCGGCCTGCGGTTTCAGCCGTTTCCGTCATCGAAAATCTCCTCGATCGGCAGGGCGAACAAGCGAGCGATACGAAACGCAAGCGGCAGCGAGGGGTCGTGCTTGCCGGTTTCGATCGCGTTGACGGCCTGCCGGGATACGTCGAGCCGTTCGGCGAGTTCCGCCTGGCTCCAGTTGCGCTCCGCGCGGAGCACTTTCAGCCGGTTGTTCACGCTCAGGCCAGGGGCGCGATGACCACGATGCGCGATACAGGTTCGGCATTGCGGACATCCGAAGGCGAGGACGATTGGCCCGGCAACAGCGGCGCGGCATCCGCATCGAAGGCGATCAGCGCTATCGCAAATGCGGTCAGTGCCATCGCCAGCAGCAGGATTACCTTGTGTTCGGCGCGCGGATGAGGATGGCCCCAGAACAGGTAATTCCGGCGCTCTTCGTCGGTGGCGCCGGGCTTTCCGAAGAAGACGGTTTCCAGAACGCTGCGAATGGTGACGCCCTTGAGCAAGTGAGTCATGATGCACCTCGTCATGAAGTCCTGACTTAGTGTCAGGTATGACTGACTTTGTGTCGTGATTCGCTGACAATGTCAAGAAGACCTGACATTGCTGCACCGCAAAGCTTTGTCCTGTTGATTTGGCCGCCCCGATCCGCCAAAGGCCGCCCATTCGCATAAACGACGGAAAATCGATGACCGCCGCCAAACAGCCGCTCAGCTTCCAGGACATGATCCTGACGCTTCACAAGTTCTGGAGCGCGCAAGGCTGCCTTATCCTGCAGCCTTACGACATGCGCATGGGCGCAGGTACGTTCCACCCGGCCACCACGCTGCGCGCGCTGGGGCCGGAGCCGTGGAAGGCCGCCTATGTCCAGCCTTCGCGCCGCCCGACCGACGGTCGTTATGGCGAGAACCCGAACCGGCTGCAGCACTACTACCAGTATCAGGTGATCCTGAAGCCGAACCCGGAGAACCTTCAGGAACTGTATCTGCAGTCTCTGGCAGAGATCGGCGTGGACCCGCTGGCGCATGACATCCGCTTCGTCGAGGACGACTGGGAAAGCCCCACGCTGGGCGCCTGGGGCCTGGGCTGGGAAGTCTGGTGCGACGGCATGGAAGTGACGCAGTTCACGTATTTCCAGCAGGTCGGCGGCTTTGACTGCAAGCCCGTTGCGGGCGAACTTACCTATGGTCTTGAACGCCTTGCGATGTACATTCAGGGCGTGGACTGGGTCTATGACCTCAAGTTCAACAACGAGGGTGTGACTTACGGCGACGTCTTCCTTGCGAACGAACAGCAGCAGTCGAAGTACAACTTCGAGATCGCCGACACCGACGCTCTGTTCGCCGGGTTCAAGGCGGCCGAAGCGGAATGCATGCGCTGCATCGACGCGAAGATTCCGCTGGCCGCTTACGATCAGGCGATCGAAGCGTCGCACTTGTTCAATCTGCTACAGGCGCGCGGCGTGATTTCGGTGCAGGAACGCGCCAGCTACATGGCCCGTGTGCGCGATCTCGCCAAGGGATCGTGCCAGGCGTGGATCGATGTGAACAAGGACAAGTGGGAAGCCAAGTTCCCGGGGTGGACCGTATGACCGACTTCCTTCTTGAACTGCGCAGCGAGGAAATCCCCGCCCGCATGCAGGCTGGCGCGCGCGCCGATCTGGAAAAGCTGTTCCGCAAGGAAATGGAAACCGCAGGCGTCGCGCTTGGCCAGATCACCGTATGGTCCACGCCGCGCCGGCTTGCGCTGATCGCCAATGGCCTGCCGGAAACGACCGAGGCCGTCAGCGAAGAAACGAAGGGCCCTGCAACCAGCGCCCCAGAACAGGCGCTCGAAGGCTTCCTGCGCAAGACCGGTCTGACGAAGGACCAGCTCGAAATCCGCGACCTCAAGGGCAAGGACACGTACTTCGCCGTTGTCGAAAAGCCCGGCCGCGCCGTGAAGGATGTGCTGGCCGAGGCGATCCCCGCCATCGTGCGCGCCTTCCCGTGGCCCAAGTCACAGCGCTGGGGCGCCGCGTCGATCACCACGGAATCGCTGCGCTGGGTGCGCCCGCTTTCCGGCATCGTCGCCATTCTGGGCGAGGATCTGGTCGAGTGCGAAGTGGGCGGCATCGCGTCCGGCTACGTCACGAAGGGCCACCGCTTCCACGCGCCCGGAGAGATCACCATCGGCGGCGCGCATGACTATGCGCGCAAGCTGTCGGCCTGCCACGTCATCGTCGACCATGTCGAACGGCAGGACCTGATTCGTGACGAGGCGCGCAATGCCGCCGCTGCCGCCGGCCTCACGCTGGTCGAGGACGAAGGGCTGGTGATCGAGAACGCGGGGCTGACCGAATGGCCGGTGCCGCTGCTCGGCCGCTTCGACGAGGCATTCCTCGAAGTCCCGCCCGAGACGATCCAGCTGACCGCGCGCGTCAACCAGAAGTATTTCGTCTGCGAGGACGCCGAGGGCAACCTTGCCGACGCCTTCGTCTGCACCGCCAACATCGACGCTACTGACGGCGGCGTGGGCATCGTTGCGGGCAACCGCAAGGTGCTGGCGGCGCGCCTGTCCGACGCGCGCTTCTTCTGGCAGCAGGACCGCAAGGTTTCGCTGGCGGATCAGGCGAAGAAGCTGGCCCGCATCACCTTCCACGAAAAGCTGGGCACCGTTGCCGACAAGGTCGAGCGCGTGGCGAAGCTGGCCGAATGGCTGGCCGCCGAGGGCATCGTTCCGAACTGCGATCCTGCGCTCGCGCGTCAGGCGGCGGAACTGTGCAAGGCCGATCTCGTCACCGAGATGGTGGGCGAGTTCCCCGAACTGCAGGGCCTCATGGGCGGCTACTACGCCCGCGCCGAGGGCCTGCCCGACGCCGTGGCCGACGCCATTCGCGACCACTACAAGCCGGTGGGGCAGGGCGATGAAGTGCCCACCGCGCCGGTGACGGTGGCTGTGGCGCTGGCGGACAAGCTGGATACGCTGCGCAGCTTCTTCGCAATCGATGAGAAGCCGACGGGATCGAAAGATCCGTTCGCGCTTCGTCGCGCCGCTCTGGGCATTTTGCGCCTGATCGCCGACAACAATCTTCGTTTCGGAGTTGCGGAAGGTGAACTACTCGATTTCTTCGCTGATCGCCTCAAGGTCCAGCAGAAGGAAGCGGGCGTCCGCCACGACCTGATCGATGCGGTGTTCGCGCTTGGCGGGGAGGACGATCTCGTCCGCCTGCTCGCCCGCGTCCATGCGCTGCAGGTTTTCGTCGGCAGCGAGGATGGTGCGAACCTTCTTGCCGGTTACAAGCGCGCGGCCAACATACTCAAGAAGGAGGGCTGGAGCGCCTCTGCATCTGGCCCCGATGCTGCAGTCGCACACCCGCATACCGGCGACGAGGATCCGCTCGAAAACGTGGACGATCCCGACATGCAGGAAATCTATGCTGCGGCGGGTTCGGCACTCGGTTATGCGCCCGAACCGGCAGAGCAGGCATTGATCGATGCGCTTGATATTGCGGAACCTCAGGCGGCTACGGCAGTTGCTGCAGAAGATTTCGCAAGTGCAATGAGCGCACTCGCATCGTTGCGCGCGCCTATTGACGGGTTCTTCGAAAAGGTAACAGTCAACGATACTGATTCCAAAAAAAGAACATCTCGTCTCGCACTACTTGATCGTTTCCGTGCTGCGGTGCACAACGTAGCGGATTTCTCGCGGATCGAGGGGTAGGAGGGTTTCCCCACGATCTGCATTCTTGCGCAAAAATCCCGGAGATTTGGGAAGAATGACTAAGCAGGTCTACACGTTCGGCGGCGGCGTAAAGCACGACGATCCGCGCGCGAAGGACAAGGTGATCACCGGGGGCAAGGGTGCGAACCTTGCCGAAATGGCCGGGATCGGCCTGCCGGTGCCGCCGGGCTTCACCATCACCACCGAAGAGTGCGTGAAGTATCTCGCGGAGGGCGCGAACTTCTCGGACGAACTGCGGGCGGACGTGGCCGAAGCGCTGGCTCACATCGAAAAGTCGGTCGGCAAGTCGTTCGGCGATTCTTCCGACCCGCTGCTGGTCTCGGTCCGCTCGGGCGCTCGCGTGTCGATGCCGGGCATGATGGACACCGTGCTGAACCTTGGCCTGAATGACGTGACCGTGGAGGGTCTCAGCGTCACTTCGGGCGATGATCGCTTTGCATGGGACAGCTACCGCCGCTTCATCCAGATGTATTCGGACGTCGTGCTGGGCGTCGAACATCACCTGTTCGAAGAAGCGCTCGAAATCGCCAAGGAAGACAACGGCTACGACAACGACGTCGAACTGAGCGCGGATGACTGGCGCAAGCTTGTCACCCAGTACAAGGCGATCGTCGAAAAGGAACTGGGCAAGCCGTTCCCGCAGGACCCGCAGGAACAGCTGTGGGGGGCCATTCAGGCCGTGTTCGACAGCTGGGATGCCGACCGCGCCAAGGTCTACCGCCGCCTTAACGACATCCCCGGTGACTGGGGCACGGCCGTCAACGTGCAGGCGATGGTTTTCGGCAACATGGGCGATACCTCGGCCACCGGCGTCGCCTTCACGCGCGACCCGGCTACCGGCGAGCGTGCCTACTTTGGCGAATGGCTGGTCAATGCGCAGGGCGAGGACGTCGTCGCCGGCATCCGCACTCCGCAGTATCTGACCAAGGCCGCGCGCGAACGTGCAGGCGCCAAGCCGCTGTCGATGGAAGAGGCGATGCCCGAGGCTTACTCGGAACTGGCCGCCGTGTTCGACCTGCTGGAAAAGCACTACCGCGACATGCAGGACATCGAGTTCACGGTTCAGCAGAACAAGCTTTGGATGCTGCAGACCCGCTCGGGCAAGCGCACCGCCAAGGCTGCGCTCAAGATGGCCGTCGACATGGTCGAAGAGGGCCTGATCGACGAGGCTACCGCGATCAAGCGCGTCGATCCCATGGCGCTCGATCAGCTGCTGCACCCCACGCTTGACCCCAAGGCCAAGCGCGACGTGCTGGGCAAGGGCCTTCCCGCATCGCCGGGCGCGGCTTCGGGCGCGATCGTGCTTGACGCCGACACCGCCGAAAAGCGCGCCGAAATGGGCGAGGCGGTCGTCCTCGTCCGTGTGGAAACCTCGCCTGAGGATATCCACGGCATGCATGCGGCCAAGGGCATCCTCACTGCGCGCGGCGGCATGACCAGCCACGCAGCGGTCGTGGCGCGCGGCATGGGCCGCCCTTGCGTCTCGGGCGCTTCGGGTCTGTCGATCGACATGAAGACCCGCACGCTGCGCATCGGCAACCGCGAGCTGAAGGAAGGTGATCTCATCACCCTCGACGGCGCCAACGGTGAAATCATGGCCGGCGAAGTGGCCACCATCGAACCGGAACTGGCAGGCGATTTCGGCACGCTGATGGAGTGGGCCGACAAGCATCGCCGCATGAAGGTGCGCACGAACGCCGAAACGCCGGCCGACTGCAAGATGGCCCGCCAGTTCGGCGCCGAAGGCATCGGCCTGTGCCGCACCGAGCACATGTTCTTCGACGCCACGCGCATCTCGGCCGTGCGCCAGATGATCCTGGCCGAAGACGAGAAGGGCCGCCGCGACGCGCTGGCCAAGCTGCTGCCGGAACAGCGCGCCGACTTCCAGGCGATCTTCGAGGTGATGGCCGGACTGCCGGTTACCATCCGCCTGCTCGACCCGCCGCTCCACGAATTCCTGCCGCACAGCGACGCGGAATTTGCGGAACTGTCGGATGCGATCGGCATTGGCGTCGACACGCTCAAGCGCCGTGCTGACGAACTGCACGAATTCAACCCGATGCTGGGCCATCGCGGTTGCCGTCTGGGCATCACCTTCCCCGAAATCTACGAAATGCAGGCCCGCGCCATCTTCGAGGCGGCTTGCGACGTTGCGATCGCCTCGGGTGAAGCGATCGTGCCGGAAGTGATGATCCCGCTCGTCGCCACCAAGCGCGAACTGGCGATCCTCAAGAAGGTCGTCGATCAGGCAGCGGCCAAGGTCTTCGAGGAGAAGGGCAAGACGCTCGATTACCTCGTCGGCACGATGATCGAACTGCCGCGTGCGGCACTGATGGCCGGTGAGATCGCCGAAGAAGCCAAGTTCTTCTCGTTCGGTACCAACGACCTCACGCAGACCACACTGGGCGTGTCGCGCGATGACGCGGCGCGGTTCCTCAGCCCCTATGTCGAGAAGGGCATCTACCCGCGCGATCCGTTCGTCAGCCTCGACGTCGAGGGCGTGGGCCAGCTGGTCCAGCTTGGTGCGGAGCGTGGCCGTGCAACCTACAGCGCCCTGAAGCTGGGCATCTGCGGCGAGCACGGCGGCGATCCGGCATCGATCGCGTTCTGCGAAAAGGTGGGGCTGGACTACGTATCGGCATCGCCCTTCCGCGTGCCGATCGCGCGTCTGGCAGCAGCGCAGGCTGCGCTGGCATAAGTATCCCGAAGCCGGGGCGGGGAATGATATCCTCGCCCCGGCGACTGGCTTCAGTTCATGCCGGTCGAGGGCTTCCAGCCTGACAGCGTGATGATCTCGAACCGCTCTACCGTGCGGCCGCCCTCACCGGCGGCCGCAAACGCTTCGTGCGCCCGCGTCAGAGCCGCCTTGCCGAGCGGGGGGCCGGGGTCGGCCAGCACGTTGGCTAGCCCCTGCGCGCGCAAGTCGCCCACAAGGCGCTCCAGACTGCGGAAGCCCACGTCGACGTGGCGATGATCCGCCACCGGATCGGCGTAGAGGGTACGCTGCAGCAATTGCGCCCCGGCACGCACGTCCACCGAGGGGTGAAGCCGCGGGGCAGGGCGATCCCCATCCGCGGCCAGCATGACTTCACGCATTGTCGGCAGACTGCCCGAACCAAGGAAGCTGGCGATCAGCACACCGCCCGGTGCCAGCGCCTTGCGCGCATGGACGAAGGCGCCGGGCAGGTCGTTGACGGTGTCCAGCGTGCCGAGACTGGCGATAAGGCCGAACCCCTCGAAGGGCCCTTGGCCGTTCAGCGGCTGTTCCTCGGCGAAACCCGTCGCCGGATCTGCTTCGGTCACTGTTGTCCCCTGCGCGCGCAGGGCCATGCCCAGCGATCCGGAGTAATCCCCCACGACCAGTGCCGTTTTCGGCTGCATCCGCAGGAAGGACAGACGTTCGAGCACGTCTTCGACCATGTCGTCGATCAGGTAACGGGGCGCATCGGGTTGCTGCTGGAGGCGCAGCATCCGGCGGCGCTGGGCCACGCGGCGGGTGGGAGAGAAGATGCGGGGGGGAGCCTTGCTTGCCATCACGCTCCCCTGCCGTGTCGATGAAAACCTTGCAATGCCCTCGTGACATGCTTGTCGAGCAACAGGGGATGCATAGGATCGCACCATGTCGCTGGGACAGGCCTTTGCACCGCTGATCGATCTGATCTTTCCGCCTCGCTGTCCGTTGTGCGGGGCTGCGATCGGTTCCGCATCGGGCCTGTGTTCGGATTGCTGGAGCACGCTGGCGATTCCCGGCGATCCGGCATGCAACAGCTGCCAGCGCCCTTTCGGAAACATGATGCCCGAAGGCGGGACCTGCGCGCCGTGCCTTGCCGACCCACCGCGCCATTCGGGCATCGCGGCGGGCACACTCTATAACGAGCCATCGCGCAAGCTGGTGCTGACGTTCAAGCACGGCAACCGCATTGCGCTGGCGCCGATGATGGTCGGGTTCATGATGCCCAAGCTTCACTTCGTCGATGAAGGCTGGCTGCTGGTGCCTGTGCCGCTGCATCGCTGGCGCTTGTGGAAGCGGGGATACAATCAGGCGGCTGAACTGGCGCGGCAGATCGGACGGCGGAGCGGAGCGCGCCTTTGCGTGGATACGCTGGTGCGGCGCAAGGCTACCCGATCGCTGGGTGGAATGGGCAAGCTGGCCCGTCAGAGGGCCTTGTCAGGCGCGATCGCCGTACATCCCGCACGCAAGGCGGCGCTGAAGGGCGCCAGGGTTGTGCTTGTGGACGATGTGCTGACAAGCGGCGCCACAAGCGATGCATGTGTTTCGGCGCTGCGGCGTGCGGGCGCAGAGCGGGTGGTGATTGCCTGCTTCGCGCGCGTGCTGGATGAAGCGCTGGATATCTGAGGGTGTTCCTGAACATACGAAAACGCCCGGAACCTTGCGATTCCGGGCGTCCTCGTGACGAAACTGTTGAACCCTGCTTGCGCAGTTCAGCGGTGCCCCTGATACCGCCTGGTCCGATCCCTCATCGTAGCATTCCCTGAACCGTGGCCCGCTTTCCGTTTCAGGCCGGTGTTCCTTGCCGAACACTTGCCTGCGAGCGACCTGTGGGTCAGAAGCAGCCCCCCAGCTGCAAAGGCAGATTTCATCGAATCGTCTTTTTTTGAAAGAGGCTTCGCTGATCGGGGCGGATTTTGATCCGTCGCTGTGGCTGTGGTGCAACAATAGTGGCGCTGTTAGCGGAAACAGGGAAATATCTTGAGATGACGGACGTGACGCCAGCGGAACGGGAATTGGGAACGGCGTTCCTGCCGCGCTTCGACGCACAAGGATTGCTCATCGCGATCGCCGTCGATTCGCACAGTCGCGAGATCCTGATGGTGGCCTACATGGACGCCGAGGCGCTGCAGAAGACGCGCGAAACCGGGCTGGCGCACTTCCATTCGCGTTCGCGCGGGAAGCTGTGGCTGAAGGGCGAGACTTCGGGGCATTTCCTGCGGGTGGAAGAAATCCGGGTCGATTGCGATCAGGATGCACTGGAACTGCGGGTTCGCCCCGAGGGACCGGCATGTCACACCGGTGCCCGCAGTTGCTTCTATCGCCGGCTCGATGGCGAAGTGCTGGCCCGCACGGCGGATCATCCGCCGCATTCTTGACATTTATAACCAAATAGGCTATATGGCCCAGCATCCGGGGTGACGAGGTACACGTCGCCTGCGGTGTATCGGGTCGGCGTCGTGGGCCGGGATGCGGTTTAAAAGCCGT
>NZ_LYMM01000002.1 GCF_002896965.1 Novosphingobium guangzhouense | reverse complement strand
ACCAGCCCCGCCGCGCGGCGCGCCCAACCCGCCGCCAGCTTGCGCGAAGCCTGAGCGCGCGGCGCACGGTCCGCGTCCCAGCGCGACAGACGCTGCACAAGATCGTCGCTACGGCCGCCCAGCCCGCGTTCCTGCAGCAGCAGCGCCAGCTTCGCGGCGACATCGCCCGCACCGTATTCGGTTGCGCGCAGGATCATCGCCGCCTGCGCGGGGTCCATCGGCAGGCTGGCGATCTTGCGACCGAAGCCGGTGATCCGCCCTGCCCCGTCAAGCGCGCCCAGCGCCTCAAGCCCTTTGCGCGCCGTATCCAGAGCAGCAGGCGGCGGCGGATCGAGCCAGGCCATCGCCTCCGGGTCGCCTGCCCCCCACTGCGCCAGCGCAAGGGTCAACGGCGCAAGATCGCTGGTCAGCATTTCCGGCGGATCGAATTCCGGCCGTCCGGCATGGGCCGCCTCTTCCCACAGGCGATAGGCAACGCCGGGCTGCTGCCGCGCGGCGCGGCCTGCACGCTGCGCGGCAGAGGCGCGGCTGGCCCGGTGCGTGACGAGCCGGGTTACCCCCGCCGCCTTGTCGAACTCCGCCCGGCGCGAAAGTCCAGCATCGACGACCACCGAAACGCCGTCCAGCGTCAGAGAGGTTTCGGCGATCGCCGTCGCCAGCACCACCCGGCGGCGGCCTTCGGGATCGCGCCGGATCGCGGCGCGCTGCGCGGCCGGATCGCACTGGCCATGAAGCGGAAGCACCAGCGCTGCAGGCAGCTTCTGCGCCAGCGCCTCTGCCACCCGCTCGATCTCTCGCACGCCGGGCAGGAAAGCCAGAACATCGCCCTGCGCCTCGCGCCATGCGGTCAGCACGGCAGACACCGCCGCATCCTCCACCCGCCGGTCGGGCGCATGACCCAGCCAGCGCAGTTCCAGCGGCCACGCCTTGCCCGCGCTTTCGATCACCGGGGTGCCGTCGCCCAGCAGGCGCGCAAAGCGCGTACCGTCGATCGTGGCCGACATCACCACCACGCGCAGATCCTCGCGCAGCACCGCGCGGCTTTCGATGGCAAGGGCAAGCCCAAGGTCGCTGTCGAGATGGCGTTCGTGCGCCTCGTCGAACAGCACCGCCGAAACGCCGGGCAGCTCCGGATCGGCAAGGATCGTGGAAACGAAGATCGCCTCGGTCATCACCACCACCCGCGTGCGGCTGGTGCGCTTGACGTCAAGACGGGTGACATAGCCGATCGTATCGCCCGCGGCCTCTCCCAGTTGCTCTGCCATGCGCTCTGCCGCGGCGCGCGCGGCAACGCGGCGCGGGGAAAGCAGGATCACCGTGCCGTCGCACCAGTCCTCCCCCAGCAGCGCCGGAGCAAGCGCGGTGGTCTTGCCCGCGCCGGGTGGCGCGATCAGGACCGCGCCCGTGCCGGAACGCAGGACGCCAAGCAGATCGGGCAGGACGGCATGGATGGGAAGCGTGTTCACGCTCGGCCCCATAGAACATTCCGGGCTTGCGTAAAATCAAAGGCGCGCGCCGGAAGCGGGATCATTCTGGTCGCATGTCCACTTTTCATAAAGACTTGCATAGTATGCAGGACCACTTGCGAGCCCTCCACTCTCGAACCCCAGATGCGCACAGCATGATTGTTGCCGGTCAGTATCCTCTCAGCGTGGCGCAGTATCTGCGCCTGCGGGAGCATATTCCGCCACTTTTCGGCCTGCTGGCGGTCAATGCCGCTGTCCTTGCCTTTACGCATCGGCATCTGGCGCCGGCTGTTCTTGTCTATACCATCCCCAGCATTCTGATCGTCGCGTGTCTGTGGCGGATGATACGCTGGGCGCGGCCGGTGAAGCCGGCAGACCTCGAACTCGACGCCGTCCGGCATCGCCTGCGCCGTACCCATGCCTTTGCCGTCGGCTTCTCCATGGCTTTCGTCGCATGGTCCCTCGCGCTCGACCAGTACGGTGGACCTTACGAGCACGGCCACGTCGCGGTTTTCATATCGGTGACGGTGCTGGGCTGCGTCTTCTGCCTCGGCTTCCTGCCCCGCGCAGCGCTTTCGGTCTGCGTCACGGTGCTGGGCACCTTCCTGGCCTACTCGCTGATTGCGGGGACCGAGGTGCTGATCGCCATCGCGACGAACATTACCCTTGTTGCGATCGGCATCCTGAAGATCCTGCGTGATTCCTATAGTTCCTTCGTCGATCTCGAAACGTCGCAGCGCGATCTGAATGCGCAGCGACAGCAGGCCCAGATACTGGGTGAGGAGAATGCCCGGCTGGCCCAGACCGATGCCTTGACCGGGATGCCCAACCGCCGCTTCTTCTTCGCGACGCTGGAGGGACTGCTGGAGCGCGCCGGTCCCGGAGACCGCTTCAGCGTCGGGCTGATCGACCTTGATCGCTTCAAGCCGGTCAACGACACGCACGGCCATGCGCACGGCGACCGGCTGCTGGAAATCATCGGCGCGCGCATGAATGCCGTGTGCCCGCCCGACGCCATCGTCGCGCGGCTGGGCGGGGATGAGTTCGGCGTGATCGTCATGAGCGGCCCGCCTCAGGCAGAGCAGGTTGCGAACGACCTTTGCCGCGCGATCCGCGAACCCGCCCGCATCGGCGACGTCATGGTATCGGTGGGATGCTCGGCCGGGCTCGCCGTCTATCCCGAGACGGCAACAAGCGCGCACCTGCTGTTCGACCGCGCCGACTTCGCGCTCTACCATGCAAAGAACCACAAGCGCGGGCAATGCGTGCTGTTTTCGCAGGAGCTGGAACGGCTTATCCGCAGCGAACAGTCGCTTGATGCAGCGCTGCAGGTCGCTGACCTCGAAAGCGAACTGTCACTCCATTATCAGCCCATCGTGGCTACCGACGATCTCGACACTGTCGGCGTCGAATGCCTTGCCCGCTGGCGTTCTCCGCGGCTTGGCGACGTATCGCCCGAACTGCTCATCGCCTCGGCAGAGCGTATCGGACGTGCGCGCGAAGTGACGCTGGCCCTGTTCGACAAGGCGCTTGACGCGCTCGCCCGGCTTCCTCCGGCGCTTCGCCTGTCCTTCAACCTTTCCGGCAACGATATCTGCAATCCGGCGACCATCGACGCGCTGCTCGAACGCGTGCAGCGCGCAAGCTGCGACCCGCGCCGGGTGCTGATAGAGATCACCGAATCCTCGCTGATATCCGAATTCGCGATCGCCAGCGCCGCCCTTGAACGACTGCGCGAGATGGGCATGCGCATTGCCCTCGACGATTTCGGCACCGGGTATTCCAGCCTCTCTTCACTGCACCAGCTGCCGCTGGACATGGTCAAGATCGACCGCAGCTTCGCGACGCGGCTGGACGAAGCCGCCGGCCGCCGGCTGATCACCGCCATTCGCCACCTTGCCCGCTCGCTCTCGCTGGACTGCGTGATCGAGGGCATCGAGACGGAAAATCAGCTGGTAAGCGCAAGGCTGGCCGGGTTCTCGCTTGCGCAGGGCTACTTCATCGCCCGACCCATGCCGCTGGACGTGCTTCTGGAATATCTTGGCCTGCCCGGCTCTCCGCGCTGGCAAACCGATGCCGCGCCGGTTCAACCGGCTGCGCGAACGCCGTAATCGATGCGGATACGGACCCACTCGCCGATCTGGGGCTTGCCGTTGATCCGGGGCGGCAGCACCTGGAACTGCCACGCGGCATTGAGCACCGCGCGCCCATAACCCGAACCACGCGGCGATTCGCCAAGGATCTGGCAGTTGTCGACCCGGTAGTGCTCCATGGTCTGGCAGGCCACCATGCCCCAGCCCTGCGGCGGCGCATTGGCAGGCATGTAGCCGCCAAGCTGCGCGTCGGTGGGCCGGCGATACCAGTCTGCGTTGTACAGCACCGCGCCGCCCGGCCCTTCGCCCGGACCATAGGTGGAGCCGTTGTTGCCGCCGCCGGAAGGACTGCCGCTGCCCGAACTCTTCATGCCGCCGATATCGGCTGCGGCCATGTCGGACTTCGACATCTTGAGAAAACTGAAGGCGGGCTTTTCCGGCGCCTGCGTCGGTCGTTCGACCGGCTGCTGGACCGGGGTTTCGACCTCGACCTTTGGCTGCTGTTCCTTCTCGACCTTTTCGGCCTTCTTGGCCGGTTCGGAAGCCTTGGCGCCGGTATCGGCATCCTCGCCCTCGATGTTGAAGGTGACGGGGTTCTTCGCCTTCTCTTTCAAAGGCGCAACCGTAGTCTGGTACAGCGCTATCAACAGGGCAACGATGATGATCGCCGCAGACAGCAGCGAGGAAATCAGGCGTTGGCGAGGCGAACCGGACTGGTATCCGCCCCTGTCGGC
Source organism: Novosphingobium guangzhouense (assembly GCF_002896965.1). Taxonomy (GTDB): domain Bacteria; phylum Pseudomonadota; class Alphaproteobacteria; order Sphingomonadales; family Sphingomonadaceae; genus Novosphingobium; species Novosphingobium guangzhouense. Next base: position 372,935 of record NZ_LYMM01000002.1, on the reverse strand, counting down.
ATAGGAGGGCATGGCGCGCCTCAATAAGCGAGCCATGCTCGCGCTGCAATTACGGCTTTGTTTCAGACTGTCGCAATCGGTGTGGATTGTGGCGAAACAGTCATCCTGCGGCTTTCGACGATGCCGGGATCAGTACCGCCGCGCGACGGCGAATTCCACCGCTTCGGCCATGGCGTTGCGCGCCTCGCCCGCCGGAAAGCCTGCGATCGCATCAATCGCGCGCTGGGCGTAGAGCCGGGCGCGTTCACGGGTCGCCTCGACGCAGCCGTGGCGGTTGATCAGTTCGACGGCATGGGCAAGGTCTTCGTCCTCGGTGCGGAAGCCGGCGATGGCTTCTTCCCAGAACTTGCGTTCTTCCGCATTGCCGCGCGCATAAGCCAGGATCACCGGAAGGGTCATCTTGCCCTCGCGGAAATCGTCGCCCTTGTCCTTGCCCGATTCGGTCACTTCCGAATCGTAGTCGATCGCATCGTCGACCAGCTGGAACGCGATGCCCAGATTGCGGCCATAGGCGTCGAGCGCCAGTTCCTCAGCCTCGCTCTTTTCCGCAACAATGGCGGAAATGCGCGTGGCGGCGGCGAACAGCGCGGCAGTCTTGGAGCCGATGATCTGGAGGTAATGATCCTCGCTCGTCTCGATCCGGCGCTGGGCGGTCAGCTGATCGACCTCCCCTTCGGCAATGATGGAGCTGGCCTTGGAGAAGACCTTGAGAACCTTGAGGCTGCCGTCCTCGACCATCAGTTCGAAGGCGCGGGTGAACAGGAAGTCGCCCACCAGCACGGTCGCCGGGTTGCCGAACACGATGTTGGCCGCGGCCTTGCCACGGCGCATGTCGGAACCATCCACCACGTCGTCATGAAGCAGCGTCGCGGTGTGCAGGAATTCGACGGCGGCGGCCAGCTTGTGGTGGCGCGTGCCCTGATAGCCGCACAATTCCGCCGCCGCGACCATCAGCATCGGCCGCATGCGCTTGCCACCACCCGATATCAGGTGCCCGGCAAGCGAGGGGATCAGCGGAATCTCGCTCTGCATGCGGTCGAGAATGACGGCATTGACGCTGTTCATGCCGGGCGCGGTAAGCGCCAGCATGGGAGCAAGGGAGGGTTGCTGCCTGCGCGTCTGCAGGGGGACGATATCTGCGCTCATCGCTGCGCGCTTTGGGGCGAAGCCGCCCGCAACGCAAGTGCAAACGGTATCAGCCGTGCCCTCAACCCGATTGGCAGAAGAGGGAAAGGCGTGCTAGCGGGCGCTGCGATGACTCAGCAGACTTCTTCGACCGTCGGCACTGTCGACCCCGTGCTCGCGGGTTTCCGCTCCAGCATCGACAATATCGATGCCGCGCTGATCCACATGCTGGCCGAACGCTTTCGGATCACCAAGGCCGTGGGTGAATACAAGGCGAAGACCGATCTCCCCGCCTCCGACCCCGGCCGTGAGGAACGCCAGATCGCCCGCCTGCGCAAGCTGGCGGAAGACGCGCATCTCGATCCCGATTTCGGCGAAAAGTTCATCCGTTTCGTGATCGACGAAGTGATCCGCCACCACGAACGCGCCAAGAACGAAGGTTGAGGAATTCCTCCCCGAGCGTGTCTCAGGGAGGAATTTAAGACTTACTCTTCCACCAGATCCTGCAGGCGCGCCATCAGCGTCTGGATGCGCGTTGCCGCTTCGGTGAAGGTGGCGACGTCATCGCGGTTTCCGTTGCCGCGCGCTTCCTTGGCCGATTCGAGGTATCCCTCAAGATCGACTTCCAGTGCGTCTACCAGCATTTCGATCTCGTCCGAGGTCAGCGGGACGTTGATGGGCTTGCTCATGAATGCTCCTGAATTGGCTATGGGGCGCAGATAGCCCCCCTGCCCGCGACCGCAACCCATGGCAGGGCGGGTTACCCCGGAAATCTATCAACCACCGATGCGCGGCAGCTTCAGTTTCACCAGCAGCCCGCCCAGATCCTCGCTCTCGTCGAGTTCGACGGCGCCGCCGTAAATCTCCACCACGTCGCGCACGATCGCAAGACCAAGGCCGGTGCCGGGCTTGCCGGTATCCAGCCGTGCACCGCGATCGAAGATGCGGGTGCGTTCGGCTTCGGGGATGCCCATGCCGTCATCCTCGATCCAGATTTCGCAGAACCGCTCGTTCTTCGCCGCATCGACGGTGACGAAGACACTGCCCCCGCCGTACTTGGCAGCGTTCTCGATCAGGTTGCCCAGCATTTCCTCCAGATCCTGCTTCTCCATGGCAACGACAACCTCGTGGTTGCCGTCCAGGTCGAAGCGGGTCTGGTCGTACAGCCGTTCGACTGCACGCATGACGGCTTCCAGGCTGGGCCAGACGTCCGCGCGCGATTGGCCGACCGCGCGGCGACCGACGGCGCGCGCCCTTGCAAGGTGGTGATCGACCTGACGGCGCATCACCGCCGCCTCCCGGATCACCGTGTCGGCAAGATCGGGCGCCTGCGCGGTGGCGGCGTTCATCACCACCGTGAGCGGGGTCTTGAGCGCATGGGCAAGATTGCCCGCATGGGTACGCGCCTCCTCCGCCTGCCGCTCCGTATGGGAGAGCAGTGCGTTCAGTTCGTTCACCAGCGGCTCGACTTCACGCGGGAGCGGATCGTTGACGCGGCTGGCGCCGGTCGTGCGCAGCTTCTGGATGGCGCGGCGCACGTGGCGCAGCGGAAACAGGCCGTACCAGGTCTGCATTCCCGCCATCAGCAGCAGGCCGACGCCAAGCGCCACGAAGCTGTAGACAAGGATCGAGCGGATCATCTTGATCTGGTCGTCCAGATCCTTGCGGCTGGCGGCGACGGTGAACATCCACTTGGCATCACTGCCCGGCAGGATGATGGAACGTTCCATCACACGCAGCGGCTCACCCTCGAACTGGAAGCTGTCGTAGACGTGGGTTTCGGCGTCGAAATGGCCGTCCGGCACGCTCAGGCTGCGGTCCCACAAGGAGCGGGAGGGGAAATCCTCGTGCCCCTTGGCGCGGATCTGCCAGTAAAGACCCGAATTGGGCTCAAGGAAGCGCTGGTCGCCAAGCGGGCGGATGAAGAACACCTCGCCGTCCTGCGAAATTTCGGCAGAACCGATCATGCCGGTCAGCATGTAGCCCAGCTGTTCGTCGAAGTTGCGCGTAACGATGCCGGTAACGGTATGGTCAAGCGCCAGCCCGCCCGCAAGCAGGAGGAACGATATCCATCCCGCCGCGATCAGCATCATGCGCCGCGCAAGCGAGCCGGTGCTGCCGGCCCGCTTCACGCGAACATCAGGGGCGCCACCGGGGCCTCCCGCCAGGGCCGGCTCAGCCGCGGCCTGGTTCGGCGGGATCGTCGAGACTGTATCCAAGGCCGCGGATCGTCGTGATGACATCGGCACCCAGCTTCTTGCGGATGCGCGTGACGAAGACCTCGATCGTGTTCGAATCGCGGTCGAAATCCTGATCGTAGATATGTTCGATCAGTTCGGTGCGGCTGACCACCTTGCCCTTGTGGTGCATCAGGTAGGACAGCAGCTTGTATTCCTGCGCGGTCAGCTTGACCGGCTCGCCGGACAGCGTGACGCGGCCCGAACGGGTATCGAGGCGCACCGGCCCCGCCGTCAGTTCGCTGGAGGTGTTGCCCGAAGCGCGGCGGATCAGCGCGCGCAGGCGGGCGATGAGTTCCTCGGTCTGGAACGGCTTGGCCAGATAGTCGTCGGCCCCGGCATCGAGACCGGCAACCTTGTCCGACCAGCTGTCGCGCGCGGTCAGCACCAGCACCGGGAAGGTGCGCCCTTCGCGGCGCCACATGCCCAGCACGGTCAGCCCGTCGATCTCGGGCAGGCCGAGGTCGAGGATCACCGCGTCGTAATCTTCGGTTGAGCCGAGGAAATGCCCGTCCTCACCATCGGCGGAGAGGTCTACGGCATAGCCGTTCTGCTCCAGCGTGGTCTTGAGCTGGTTGCCCAGGGTGGGCTCATCCTCGACGATCAGGATGCGCAATTTACCGTCCTCCTAATATGAACGGGATGGAGATGGGCCGAAAGGCTGTAACGGTCAAGCAACGGAAAGCGCACAGGTTCCCGCTCTGCCTCCATCGGGATACCGCTTCCGGCACCCTCAGCGCGACTGACTGATGATGCGCCCCGTGCGGGCATCGACGTCGACAAAGTAGACTTTGCCGTTCTTGATGAACTTCAGGCGATAAGTCATTGCAGCCGGGTCGTATTCCGGGCCGATGTACTGCATCCCGGCCATCCGCGGCAGCACTTCGCGTTCGATCTCGCGCGGGGGGAGCACGTTGCCGGCACGGCGTTCACGACGCAGTTCGCCCTGCTCGCCGCCGGAAGCATGCGCCGCAGGTGCCATCAGGGCGGGAAGCACGGCCAGCGCCGCAAGGAGGGTCGAAATCCTTTTCATCACGGCTTCGGTGCCTAAACTTGAAGGCTTGAACAAGTCCTGAATGTGGCGGGAAGGTGGCAGACAGGTTTCCAGTGTTGCGGATGGGCAACGCTGATGGCGCACTGCGTCACTATAGCGCCCTGCAGGCCAACACCGCCTCCCCTTCCCTTCCCCGTCGCTCCCCTGTAGGGCGCGGGCCATGGCACTCGCACCGATCCTCAGCTGGGAAGACCTCGGCCTCGTCCAGGGCAATGGCTGGCTCTTTCAGGGCCTCGACATCAATATCGGTCCGCGTGACCGGCTGGCGCTGATCGGGCGCAACGGCGCCGGCAAGACCACCCTGCTCAAGCTGATCGCGGGCATCGTCGATGCCGACAAGGGCACCCGTTCGGTCCAACCCGGCACCCGCGTGGTGACGCTGGAACAGGATCCGTTCTTCACCGGCTACGATACCCTGCTGGATTTCGCGATCCATGGGGACGATGCGCCTGCGCAGCATGAGGTGGAGTCGATCGCCGACCAGCTCGGCATCGACCTTTCGCGTGAGGCCAAGAGCGCTTCGGGCGGTGAACGCCGCCGCGCCGCGCTTTGCCGCGCGCTGGCAATGGAGCCCGACCTGCTGCTGCTGGACGAGCCGACCAACCACCTTGACCTTGCCGCGATCGACTGGCTGGAATCCTGGCTGCAGCGCTACAACGGCGCCTTCGTGGTGATCAGCCACGACCGCACCTTCCTGACCCGCCTGACCAACGCGACGCTGTGGCTCGACCGCGGCGGCCTGCGCCGCAAGGACATCGGCTTTGGCGGCTACGAGGCGTGGGAAGAGGAAGTCTACGCCGAGGAAGCGCGCGCCGCCCAGAAGCTTGACGCCAAGCTCAAGATCGAGGCGCACTGGCTGGAACGCGGCGTCACCGCGCGGCGCAAGCGCAACCAGGGCCGCCTTGCCAAGCTGTGGGAAATGCGCGCCGAACGCGCGGCCATGGTCGGCCCGCAGGGCGCGGCCAAGCTGGCGGTCGTCGCCAATGACAGCAAGACCAAGTCGGTCATCGTTGCCGACAAGGTGACCAAGACTTTTGGTGCCGGAGACACGCAGCGCACGGTCATCAAGGACTTCAGCCTGCGCATCCAGCGCGGCGACCGCATCGGCATCGTCGGCGCCAACGGTTCGGGCAAGACCACCCTGCTCAAGCTCCTGATGGGCGAAATTCAGCCCGATTCCGGCACCATCACGCAGGCCGCCAGCATGGAAGCCACCGTGATCGATCAGCAGCGCAGCCGCATGAACCCGGAAATGCGCATCCGCGACGTGCTGGCCGAGGGCAGCGACTGGATCGATGTGCGCGGGGTGCGCAAGCACATTCAGGGCTACCTCAAGGACTTCCTGTTCGATCCGGGTCTGGTCGAGGCGAAGGTCGGCACGCTTTCGGGAGGTGAGCGTTCGCGCCTGCTGTTCGCACGCGAATTCGCCACCACGTCCAGCCTGCTGGTGCTGGACGAACCGACCAACGACCTCGATCTTGAAACGCTCGACCTGCTGCAGGAAGTGATCTCGGACTACGACGGCACCGTGCTGATCGTCAGCCACGACCGCGACTTCCTCGACCGCACGGTGAACATCACGCTGGGCCTCGACGGATCGGGCCATATCGACGTGATCGCGGGCGGCTATGCCGACTGGGAAGCCAAGCGCCGCGAACGCACGGTGGGGGCGGCGAAGAAGGCCAAGGCCGAAACCGCCGCCGCGCCGCAGATGCCCGCAAAGAAGGGCAAGCTGTCCTACAAGGACCAGCGCGATTACGAACTGCTGCCCAAGCGCATCGAGGAACTGGAAGCGAGCATCGCGCGGGATGAGACGGCCCTGTCCGACCCGGCGCTCTACACGCGCGATCCGAAGAAGTTCGCCGCCCTTACCGATGCCATCGCCAAGGCCCGCTCCGAAAAGGAAAGCGCCGAAGAACGCTGGCTGGAACTGGCGGAGCAGGTAGAGGGGTAAAATCCTTCCGACGGCGGCAGTTTATGGCCCGGACTTGCCAAAACGGTGCAATCATACGATAGCCCCCTGAAACCATATCGGTTACAGAGGCAAGCATGATCAACCGTATCCGCGACATTCGCCGCCAGAAGGGCATGACGCTGGCCGACGTGGCGCTGGCCTGCGATCCGCAGACAACAGCGCAAACGATCGGCCGCCTTGAAACGGGCATGCGCAATCTGTCGCTCGTATGGATGAACCGCATCGCCGCCGCACTTCAGGTTGAGCCGGAAACTCTGCTGCGCTCCGAAGGGGCAGAACCCGCCCGCCTTGTCGCGACGCTTGATGCAAAAGGCGCGGATGCGCTCAAGAAGCCGATCGATGCTGTCCTGCACAACGATCTTTCCGCCGACGCACCCTGGGTTGTCGTCTCGGTGGAAGGCGCGGTTGGCGAATTCCGCGAAGGCGACCAGCTCTGGCTGCGCCAGCACCAGCGTGAAGAGGCGCCTGCCCTGCTGAACCGCGACGTGCTTGTCCCCGCCCCCGGTGGCCGCTTCGCCTTCGGCCGGCTGACGGAAGGAAGCGCAGGGTCCGTCACCGTCCTGCCGCCGGCAAGCGGGAAAAGCCCGGTCACGGTGGAACAACCCGCGTGGCTGGCGGTTGCCGAGATGCTGGTCCGCAAGCTTTAAGCGTCATTTTTCGGGAACCCATGCACGTCCTTTCCATCGCCACGCTGTTTCCGAACCCCGCAAGACCCTCTTTCGGGGTCTTCGTAGGCAATCAGATGCGCGCCGTCGTCGCTCGCGGCGAAGTGGATCTGACGATGGTGAGCCCCATCGGTATTCCGCCCTGGCCGCTCTCAACGCGCGAACCCTATGCGCGGCTCAAGGACATTCCCGATGTCAGCGACGCGGTGGGCCTCAAGGTCCACTATCCCCGCTTCACCACTTTCCCCAAGGTCGGCGGCGATACGAATCCGGGGCGCATTGCAAAGGCCGTGCTGCCGCTGGTGCGCAAGCTGCACCGGGAAAAGCCCTTCGACCTTGTCGATGCGCAGTTCTTCTTTCCCGATGGCCCTGCCGCCGCGATCGTGGCGCGCGAACTGGGCATTCCGCTGACGATCAAGTCACGCGGCGCCGACATCCATTTCTGGGGCCAGCGCCCGCACGCGCTGAAACAGATGCTGGAAGCCGCGAACCAGTCCGCCGGGCTGCTGGCCGTCAGTGAAGCCTTGCGCGCAGACATGATCGCGCTGGGCATGCCCACGGACCGGATCGAGATCCACTACACCGGCCTTGATCGCGAAAAGTTCCACCCGATCGAACGCGGGGCCGCGCGCGCGCTTGTGTCCGCGATGCCCAATCTGGGAATCTGGTCTGAAGGCCCGCTGCTGGTAACGCCCGGCGCGCTGATCCCGCGAAAGGGTCAGGCCATGGTGATCGAGGCGCTGTGCCGCCTTCCAGAAGCGCGGCTGGCGCTGGCCGGTGCCGGTGAGGACGAAGCCCGGCTAAGGGCGCTCGCCCGGCGGCTGGGTGTAGAGGAACGCGTGCATTTCCTTGGTCTGGTCGACCATGAACTGCTGCCGCACGTGCTCTGCGCGGCGGACGTGCTGGTGCTGCCCTCTGCCAGCGAAGGGCTGGCCAACGTCTGGGTCGAAGGGCTCGCCTGCGGCACCCCCATCGTCATCCCCGACATCGGCGGAGCACGCGAAATCGTGAGCGATGCCGGCGCAGGCCGCATCGTCGAACGCACGCCCGACGCGATCGCCGCGGCCGTGGCCGATATCCTTGCCGACCCGCCAACGCAGGCGCAGGTGGCGGAACACGTCAGCCGCTTCTCGTGGGGCGTCAACGCCGAGAATATCGTGCGCTTCTGGAAGTCCGTGATGGGCGAGCAGACCGCACGGGACTTCCCCACCGATGACGAGGCAGACGGTTCGGCAAACGACGAAGCCGAACTCGCCTGATCCGCTATCCCTCCATGGGGATCAGGAAATCCATCGTGTAGCGCTTCGCCTTCCACCCTTGTGCGGTGCGCACGACATCGAAGTAATAGCGCCCGTTCACGGTGATCCCGCCGCCCGCCTTGTATTTGCCCATGCCGATCACATAGGCGCGGATCGAAGCGGCATCGCCATCGTAGGCGGTCACCGCGAAGTTCGTCAGATAATGCGCCTGGGCCGCCATGGCCGCGAACGTATCCTCGAAGAACTTGCGGATTTCGCCATGGCCGTTGAGGCTGGGAAAGCCGATGCCTGAAAGGTCGAACACCGCGTCCTCGACGAAGACGGCGCAGATGCCGTCCAGATCGTGCAGGCTGTCCACCGCGTGGGCGTAGGATACGATCAGGTCCTGGATGGCCAGACGATCCTCGATCGGGCAGGCGGTCATTCAGGCGCGCCCTTCACGTAATCGTTGAGCAGTTCGTGAAAGCGCTGGATGCGCTTTTCCTGCCCCGGCAGGATACAGCCCTTGAACCCGCGCGAGTTCAGGCCCTGCTGCTGGCTGGTGCCGATGGACAGATCCTGATCAGCCACGTAGCCCACCGAAACCCCATCGCCATAGACCGAATGGCGCGCCACCGCGTCATGCTGCAACGGCAGCATGCCAAGCGGGGTGAACACCTCCTTCATCCCCTCTACCGGCGGATAGAGGCACCAGTGCTGGAACACGCACTTTTCGGGATCGGTCGGGTGCGGCTCGGTACGCAGCACCTGCAGCTGCTCGGGGCTCATGGTCAGCGTGAGGTTGGGGAACAGCGTGCAGTGGAAGTAGTCCACCAGTTGCTGGTCGCTCATGTTGTCGTAATTGGTGTAGCCGCGCCCCGGCCCAAGGCGGCGTTTCGCCTCGATGATGGCTTGGCGCAGATCGCCGGTGCGGCCGTTGTATTCCTCCGGATCGATATCCCAGGCCCGCGCCGCCTCGCCCAGCGGAGCCGGTACTTCGGAAGTATGGTAATCGACGCGGGTGGTTGCCTGATGGCCCTTCATCCACATCGAGTTATGGCCCGAAGGATACATCTCGAACAGGGTGTCAGGCAGGCCGTCGTTGATGAAGGTCGCCAGTTCGGGGTGGATCGTGGGGAGGTGGTAGCTCTCGTTGAAGTTGTCGCGGATGATCTTCCAGTTGAAGTCCGCATCGGCCGAGACGTTAAGCACGCGCACCCAGTTCTCGATGCCGTAGCCCTTCAGCCGTTCGGGGAACGGGGAAAGCCATTCGTGCAGCGGGGCCACGTCATCGTCCATGCACCAGAACACGAACGGCCCCCAGGTTTCGCAGCGCAGTTCGGACAGGTGGACCTTGCCGCAAGGCGTGCCGCCGTCGAAGTCATCGGGATCCTGCACTTTGGCCAGCGTCCCGTCGAGGTCGAAGGTCCAGTTGTGATAGCCGCACACGATGCGCGGCACGCTGGTCATGTCGCCCAGGATCAGGCGGTTTCCCCGGTGCGGACAGGAATTGTAGAACGCCTTGATGGAATCATCGTCCTGCTTGACCATGATGACGGATTCCTTGGCGAAATTGTGCCGGATGATGTCCCCCGGCTCCTCCAGTTCCGCCAGCAACCCGCCAAGATGCCAGACCTTGGGCCACAGGTTCTTCATCTCGCCGTCCATCCACTCCTTCGAGATGTAACGGTCGGCGGTGATGGTATCGCCGCGCACCGGCGGATCAAATTCCTGCGAGTAGCGGGAAACCTTGGTCTGGATGTTCATGGTTCGCAGCTTCCTGTGTTTTCGCGTTGTTATTTCTGGCTGGGGTCCGTGCCCGCGCGGCCGCCGCGCGGCGCCTGCGGATTGGCGGCGAAGAAATCGAGCGTGCCGGGGTCGTCCTTGACCCAGTCGGTCACCAGTGTGCGACTGACGATGCGCCATTCCCCCCGGCGGCAGGCATAAGTGTCGAGGTAGCGCCCCGAGATGAACAGGTCGCGCACGCCGCCGTCTTCCGACGATACCGAATGCCACGCCTGAAAGTACCACTCACCGCTGGCCTGCTCGCCGTCGATGGCAATGCGCGACTGGCCGAGCAGATGGTGCGTGGCTTTCATGCCGGCCAGCAGCCCTTGCGCGAAGGCGACGAATTCGTCCGCCGTCCCCTTCATCAGCCCGCAGTCGATAACCGCATCGTCATGAAAGGCGCTGCGCTGCAATTCCGGCTCCAGCCGGTCCAGCCCGCGCATGTAGCGTGCCACCGCATCGGCGATGTCCCGCCGCGCGGCAAGATCGCGCACCTCTGCCTCAAGATCGAACCGGGCGGTGGTCACAGCGTCCAAGGGGCGAACCTCCGGACGGACGGCGCACGTGTGCTGGGCATGGCCTTTCACTCTCCCGTTCCCGGCCACGGCGCGTCTGCGGTTGCGCGCCTTGCAGCCAAATCGGCAGCTTTGGACGCATAAACCGACTCAGCTGCCGGTTTTTTATGCTACGCTTGCGCATCGCCTCTCACCTGCGACTTAGGCTAGGTTCACTGCCCGGCATGGTTGCCGCAGGACAAGGGGAGCAGTTCCGAACGGAACGGGTGCAAGAACGGGAATGGAAAGGATGAAGGCCAGCGATCTGCAGGACCGGATGCTGAGCGCGCTCATGCCGGAGGTGCATGCCACTTGCCTGGGGCGCCTGCCCGAAAACGGGTCTGCCGAGAAATGGCAGCAGCGCAAAAGCGCGCGGATGCGCGAACGGCTGGTGGGCGCCGCGATCGACCGGCTTGTCGAAGACGGCTATCCCGGCCTTACCACCGCCGCCGTAGCCACCGCCTGCGAGGTTTCGCGCGGGGCGATGCACCATCATTTCCAGACGCGGATGGAACTTGTCGCGGCGGTTGTCGATCACGTCGTCTACCACCGCATGCGCACGTTTCTGGCCGACTACTTCGACGCCGTATCGCGCCGCAAGGATGAGCCGATGATCGAACTCGCCTGCGACGCGCACTGGCGCTCGGTGCAGACGCGCGACTACGCCGCATGGCTGGAACTGGCCCTCGCCGCGCGCACCGACACCGAACTTGCCGCCATCTTCGAGCCCGCCGCGCGCCGCTACGACGCGATCTGGACCGGCGAGATGATCGACGCCTTCCCGTTCTGGCAGGACGATCAGGGCCGCCAGGATTGGGAGAACCTCAAGCTCGCGCACGATTTCACCAGCGCGATCCACGCGGGGATGCTGCTGCATCAGCCGATCTTTGCCGACAACGCGCGCATCGACCGACTGCGCAGGTTCGCCGCTCACACGATGCAACGCTTGAGCGAAACGGGCAGCTGAGCTTCCTCATCTTCTCGCATAAGTCACAGGTGTCGGCCCGGCGCCTGCTCTTCCAGACTTCGCACCAACGAATCCGGCAGGGAAACCGGCAGGAACGAAACGGAAAGGATATCTGATGGCAAACGTGGCAATCACCGGCGCAGGGCGCGGGATCGGCCTTGAACTGGTAAAGCTGCACCTTGACCGGGGCGATACCGTTCTGGCGCTCGTCCGCAACCCGGGCGGCGCGAGCGAACTGAACACGCTTGCAGCATCCTTTGCCGACAAGCTTTCCATCCACCGTATGGACGTGGCCGACAATGCCTCGGTGAAGGACGGCGCTGCCTCTACCGGCTCCGGCGGGATCGACGTGCTCTACAACGTCGCGGGCGTTTCAGGCCGCACCGAACCGCAGCTGGACGGCATCGACTGGGATGATTTCGACGAGGCGATCGAGATCATGCTGAAAGGCCCGCTGCGCGTCCTCAGCGCTTTCCTGCCGCGTCTTGGCGAAGGGTCGAAGGTAATCAACTTCTCCAGCCAGCTGGGCGCATCGACCTGGCCTTATGGCGGCTATTACCCTTACGTCGCGACGAAGGCCGGGCTCAACCGCCTGATGCGTTCGGTCGCGATCGACCTCAAGGATCGCGGGATCGTCGTCGGGCTGATCCATCCGGGCTGGGTGCAGACCGACATGGGCGGATCGGGGGCCGATATCACTCCGCAGGAAAGCGCCGCCGCCATCGCTGCCCTTACCGATAGCTGGACGATCGAGGAGACGGGCGAATTCTACAAGTGGAACGGCGAAAAGCACGCTTGGTAAGGGGAGCAAAGCCATGGCGTTCACCGGACCGCTGGAGGACCGCGTCCTCATCCGCGAATTGCTGGATACTTATGCCCATGCGGTGATGACCCGCGATGCGCAAAGCTGGGCATCGACATGGGCAGAGGATTCGTACTGGGCCCTGCCCGAATTTCCCGACCTTGGCGGCTTCACCGGCAAGCAGGCGATCGTTGCGGCCTGGGTGGAATCGATGAAAAGCTACGGCCTGGGCGGCAATGCGGCCCGGCCGATGGTCTATGTCGCCCATCCCGGAGAGATCCGGGTGGCGGGCGACCGGGCCTCTGCGATTTCCTATACCTCGGAAATCTTCGAAGACCCGGCATCCGGCAAGACCATGCGCCTGCGCGGCCGCTACGTAGACGAACTGGCGAAGATGGACGGCGAGTGGCGCTTCACCCGCCGCGAATACACCACCTTCGACGCCCGCGAAGATTAGGTAGCTTAAAGCCCCAGCTGTTCGAACATCTTGCGCGTAACCGCCATGAGATTGCCCATGGCCTGCGCAAGATTGCCCTGCACTTCGGCGAAGCGCAGCGGTTTCACCCGCTCCACCAGCACTTCTTCGGGCGTCGGCGTCTGCGCGAAAAGCGCCATGACTTCGTCGGCGAATTCGCCCAGCGGCTGATAGCCTTCACGAGTGCGCTGGCCGGGGGTCAGATCGGTCTGGACGGCGGGCGGGGCCAGTTCGATCACCTCGACCCGGCCGCGCAGCATCTCGCGCAGCGCCACCGTATAGCTGTGGATCGCGGCCTTGGTCGCGTTGTAGGTCGGCGTCCCCGGCAGCGGCACGAAGGCCAGCCCTGACGTGACGTTGACGATCACGCCGTCACCCTTCGCCGCCAGATGATCGACCAGCCCATCGATCAGGCGGATCGGGCCGAGAAGGTTGGTGGTGATCGTCGCTTCCGCATCCGCAAGATCACGCGCGCGGTCGATCCGTTCGTAGCGCATGATGCCCGCGTTGTTGACCAGCACGTTCAGCGCGGGGAACCGTTCCACCACTTGCGCGGCGAAGGCGGCCACACCCTCGGCGCTCTCCACGTCCAGCGTGATCGCGTGCATGTTCTCACGCCCCGCGCAGGCCGCTTCCAGCGCGTCCAGCCGGCGCCCGGCGATGATGACGGTGTTGCCCGCATCATGGAAGCGCTGCGCCAGCGCCTCTCCGATGCCCGAGCCGCCGCCGGTGATGAGGATGGTGTTTCCGGTCGTCTTCATGGGGACACTCCTTGATTGACGCTGTCGATCTAGCACTCCACATTCGATCGGAAAGAAGGCACCCAAAAGATTTATACTTACCTAAAAGAGAGTGATCACATGGCCGCCCGCCCCGCACCCGAAAAGAACTGCGAACACATCGACCCCAGAGTGGAGGCGCTCGTCACCGACCTCATCGGCCGGGTGGCGGACAAGTGGACGATGATCCTGCTGGAAATACTGGAGGAAAAGGGCACCCAGCGCTTCACCCAGATTGCCCGCGCGGTGCCTGATATCAGCCAGAAGATGCTAACGCAGACGCTGCGCCGCATGGAGCGCGACGGGATGCTGACGCGCACCGTCCATCCCGTGGTGCCACCACGCGTGGACTATGCTCTCACCCCTTTGGGCGAAACGCTGAGCGAAGCGTTCTGCGGTGTATGGATGTGGGCGGAAGCGAACCTCGAACGCGTTGAACACGCGCGGGAGGAATTCGACGCGCGCCAGGTCGCAGTCTAGTTCAGGAAGCTGCGCAGCAATTCCATCGCGCTGCGCCGGGCCAGCTTTTCGGGCACGTAGACCACAGGGATCGCCTTGCCCTCGATCAGTTCGGCAACGTCGATCGGCTCCTTGAGGGCGATCCCGCAGCGGTCATGCGCGCGCCAGCGGACCTGCCCCTTGAGCACGCGGTCACCCACCGTCAGTTCCACGGCAACACCGCGGGCCGGCGGGGCATCGACCATCGCCAGAACCCCGCGCGAAGAGGCGTTTGCAAGCGTCACATCCGCAACCCGGTTGCCGAAACGCATGACAGCGGCAACCGCCATCATCGTACGCGTTTCCATCCGCTGCCGGTGAATGAACATGCCCGCGTCCCTCTGCAAAAGCCGAGGTGGATATACCCGAAAATTACCTAAGATGGAGTTAAATCGCAATTTACACCCCGGCCCGCCTGAGAGGCAGGCCGGGGACCGGGGAAATCAGGCCGCCTTCTTCTTCAGGCGCCAGGCGTGGAGCAGCGGTTCGGTGTAACCGTTGGGCTGCTCCACCCCCTTGAACACAAGATCGCAGGCCGCCTGAAAGGCCATGCTGCCATCCCAGTTGCCCGCCATCGGCTCGTAAAGCGGATCACCGGCGTTCTGCCCATCGACCTTGGCCGCCATGCGCTGCAGCGAATCCATAACCTGTTCCTTCGAACAGACCCCGTGCAGCAGCCAGTTCGCCATGTGCTGGCTGGAGATGCGCAGCGTCGCGCGGTCTTCCATCAGGCCGACGTCGTTGATGTCCGGCACCTTGGAACAGCCGACGCCCTGATCGATCCAGCGCACGACATAGCCGAGCAGCCCCTGCGCATTGTTGTCCAGTTCCTCGCGCACTTCCTCTTCGGACCAGTTGGTGCCTTCGGCCAGCGGGACCGAGAGCAGCAGGTCAAGGCCGGGCACATCCTCGTTCGCGATCCCGGCGCGAAGGCCGAAGACATCGACCTGATGATAGTGCATCGCGTGAAGCGTGGCTGCGGTGGGCGACGGCACCCAGGCCGTGTTCGCGCCGGTCCTGGGGTGGCCGATCTTCTGTTCCATCATGTCGCGCATCATATCGGGCGCGGCCCACATGCCTTTGCCGATCTGCGCCACGCCCGAAAGACCGTGCCGCAGGCCGATGGCGACGTTACGCTTCTCATAGGCGGCGATCCATGCAGAACCCTTGATCGCCGCCTTGCGGATCATCGGCCCCGCCCGCATCGACGTGTGGATTTCATCGCCCGTCCGGTCGAGGAAGCCGGTGTTGATGAAGACGATACGGTCCTTCACCGCCTCGATACAGGCGCCAAGGTTGGCCGACGTGCGCCGCTCCTCGTCCATGACGCCGACCTTGATGGTGTGGCGCGGCAGGCCGAGGAGGTCTTCGACCGCATCGAACAGGGCATTGGTGAAGCCGCACTCCTCAGGCCCGTGCATCTTGGGCTTGACGATGTAGATACCGCCTTCGCGGCTGTTGCCATGCCTGGTCAGACCACGGACATCATGCGCTGAAATCGCGCTGGTGATCACCGCATCCATGACGCCTTCGGGAATTTCCGAGCCATCGGGCAGCAGGATCGCCGGGTTGGTCATCAGATGCCCGACGTTGCGCACGAACAGCAATGACCGGCCCGGCAGCGCCTTTTGACCGCCTTGCGCCAGCGTGACCGCCTTGTCCGCCGCCAGCGCGCGGGTCAGTGTGCGCCCGCCCTTTTCGAACGTATCGGTCAGATCGCCCCGGATCACGCCCAGCCAGTTGGCGTAAGCGGCAACCTTGTCCTGCGCATCGACTGCCGCAACCGAATCCTCAAGATCGACAATCGTGGTCAGCGCCGCTTCGAGGACGATATCGGCAATGCCCGCCTTGTCGGTGCTGCCGACCTGACTTGCGGGATCGACGACCACCTCGATATGCAGGCCGTTGTTGGCGAATATCATGCCCCGTTCCGTCTGCCCGACGAACTGCGCGGGATCGGCCAGCGTGATGGCCCCGACGTCTACAACCTCCGCCCATGTCCCTGCCTTGAGCGGCAAGGCCCGGTCAAGGAACGCCCGGCCCGCCGCGATGACGGCCGCTCCGCGCGCCGCGTCATAGCTCGACCCTGCGGCCGGCGCCGCATCCAGTGCGTCAGTGCCGTACCATGCATCGTAAAGGCTGCCCCAGCGCGCATTCGCCGCATTCAGCAGGAACCGGGCGTTGAGAACCGGCACGACCAGCTGCGGCCCGGCCATCGTCGCGATTTCGGGATCGACGCCGCGTGTGCCGATGGTGAATGCACCAGGTTCGGGGACGAGATAGCCGATCTGACGCAGAAACGCCTGATATTCGCCCTGCTCCAGAGGCTTTCCGGCCCGTTCCAGATGCCACGCATCGATCTGCGCCTGCAGCGTATCGCGCTTGTCGAGGAGCGCGCGGTTGCGCGGGGCGTATTCGGCCAAGAGCGCGGCAAAGCCCGCCCAGAACGCTGCCGCGTCCTGTTCGATGGGGGACAGAACCTGCTCCTCCACGAACTTCGCCAGCCCTGCGTCGACCTGCAGCCCCGAACGATCAACCCTGTCAGTCATTGCCTTCCTCGCACTGGTAGGAACGCGCACGGATAGCGTGCCACGTTCGCGTAAAAACCAAACTGCCCTGGGGAAGGATTGCTGCCGTATGGCCGATCCCGGCGCGCTTGGCAACCATGGGCCGTTCCCGTCACGGGACGGACGTTGCGGATTGGGACATGATCCGGGGCTAATCCGGATTTATTAATTGTCGGAAACCCTTACATTCAAGCAGAGGTTAAGCACCGGATTGCGCGGGAACGCTGGACTGGCATGAACGTTGCTGAACTGTGGCCACTGTCAAAGGGATGAAAATGCTCGGAAAAGTCGGTCGCCTGTTCGTGATCAAGAGCAACTGGGAAGCCTACATGGTGATCTACGCGCTGGCTCTCGGCGCGATCGAACGTGGCAGCGTCTATCTTACGCGTTTTCCGGGTTTCGGCGGCAAGCTGCTGTTCCTGGCCTGCACGGGTGCGGTATTCATGGCAGGCGCCAAGATTCTCGACTGCATCAAGTACGAAAAGGCCGCTCTTCTGGCGAAAGCCGAAGCCGCGCCGGAACAGGAGGCTGAGCGCAAGGCCGCCTGAAACAAGGGAGAGGTGGGGCGATTCTGTTGATAGGCTCGCCCCCAGCCCCCGGAATCCGCTTCTGTTACCCGGTGGGTCCAACCGTGTTCTAACTTTGTAACTTCAGGGCGTTAGCCCCTAGAATTACGCCGCGAGAGCAAGTGCTTCGTTGTCGTTGGCACTTATGAGTTTTGAGCCTTGAACGGGTTACTCAGCCCGGAAGAAAACACCGCTTTTCAACACACGTCGATCCTAGTTCGGCCCCGTCATCACCCCTGCGACAACAGGGTTGCCTCCATTCGGAGACGGGTGATGGTGGAGCCGCCGGGTACCGCCCCCGGGTCCGCTGCGTCTATTGCACGGGGCAATTTATCCTCATAGCCGACCAAGGCCGGCAGGAGCCCATATAGGGGCTCCCGCCTGAATGTGAAGTGAAAGTGAAACGGCTGGAAAGGCTCAGCCTTTCTTGCGCAGTTCCTCAAGGATTTCCTTCAGCGCAATCAGTTGCGGATCGACCGGCGCTTCGGGTGCCGGGGCAGCGGCGGCGGCTTCGGCTTCCTGCTTCTTCACCGAATCGATCATCTTGTTAACCGAGCGCACCAGCATGAACAGCACGAAGGCGATGATGAGGAAGTTGACGATCTGGGTGATGAATTCGCCATAGCCGATCATTGGCACGCCCGCCGCCTTGAGCGCGGCATAGTCGGTCAGGCTGCCCTTGTAGTCTGCCGGGGCATCGCCCAGCTGCAGGAAGTACTTCGAAAAATCGATGCTGCCGAACAGCCAGCCGATAACCGGCATGATCATGTTCTCGTTCAGCGAGGACACGATCTTGCCGAAAGCGGCGCCGATCATCACACCCACCGCAAGGTCGAGCACGTTACCGCGTGCGATGAACTTCTTGAATTCGTCTACGATTGCCATGCGCCTGGTTCCCCTTCTGCCGGCCATTGATTGTTGCCTGAGTGCTGTTTGGCACACTCGGCATGGGCCCACAAACGTTTGTTAACCGTGTGGGTTGCCCCCAGGCCGCTTGATCCACCGGGCCCCGGCGCTATCTATCGCGTGGAAGCCATCGGTTCGTCCGGTGTGCAGTGGAGGAAAGACCCCGATGTCGCTCATCAACGCCCGCAGCATCAAGACCGGCCTTGTTCTTGGCGCGGCCCTGTCGCTCAGCGCCTGCGGCTTCAACTCGGTGCCGACCAAGCAGGAAGCCGCCAAGGCCAAGTGGGCCGACGTCGAGGCTGCCTTCCAGGAACGCTCGAACCTCGTCCCCAACCTTGCCGCCGTCGCCAAGGGCGCGGCCGAGCAGGAAAAGTCGATCCTCGTCGGCGTCACCGAAGCGCGCGCCAAGGCGACCTCGGTGCAGATCAGCGCCGAAGACCTGAACGATCCCAAGAAGATGGAGCAGTTCCAGCAAGCGCAGGCAAACCTGGGTGCCGGCATCGGCCGCCTGCTCGCCAGTGTGGAAGCCTATCCGGACATCAAGTCCAGCACCAACTACCAGATGCTGCAAAGCCAGCTGGAAGGTCAGGAAAACCGCATCCGCGTGGCGATCCGCGACTACAACGGTGCGGTTCAGGACTATAACACCGAAGTGCGCACTTTCCCCTCGATGATCGGCGCCCGCCTGCGCGGCGCAGAGCCGCTGGTGCCTTACAAGGCAGTGACGCCCGGTGCCGAAGCCGCGCCGAGCCTCGAAGGAAAGCTCTGATCCGGATGGCCCGCATCCGGGCCGTATCGCTGGCCGCACTTCTGGTCCTCGTCGCTCTCGTTTCGGGAGCGCCGGGGGCGTGGGCGCAGGATTTTCCCAAGCTGACCGGCCGCGTCGTCGATGCCGCGAACATCATCCCCGATGCCGAGGAAGCGCAGCTCACGCAAAAGCTTGAGGCGCTGGAAAAGCAGTCGAAGCGCCAGCTCGTGGTGGCGACCGTGCCCTCTTTGAACGGTTACGAGATTTCCGATTATGGATACCAGCTGGGGCGTGCCTGGGGCATCGGCCAGAAGGATACCAACAACGGCGCCATCCTGCTGGTCGCGCCTAACGAGCGTAAAGTGCGGATCGAGGTCGGCTACGGCCTTGAAGGTACGCTGACGGACGGGCTCTCGTTCCTCATCATCAACAACCAGATCCTGCCGCGCTTCAAGGCTGACGATTATCCTGGCGGTATCGCTGCGGGGACCGACGCCATCATCAAGCAGCTGACCCTCCCGCCCGACGAAGCGCGCAAGATTGCCGCCGAAGCTGACAAGGCGCAGAAGGAACGCGGCGGCGGTGTGTCGATCGGCACCGTCATCTTCATCCTCTTTGTCATCTTCTTCTTCGTCCTGCCCATCATCCGCTCTGCAAGCGGCGGCAGGCGCGGTCGGTACGGCGGTCTCAACACGCCGATCATCTGGTTCCCCGGCGGCTTCGGCGGAGATGACGACGATGATCACGGCGGCTGGGGCGGCTTTGGCGGCGGTGGCGGCGGCTGGGGAGGAGGCGGCGGCTTCTCCGGTGGTGGCGGCAGCTTCGGCGGCGGCGGTGCAAGCGGGAGCTGGTAATATGGCAAAACCCAAATACCTGACCGAAGCCGACCATGAGCGTATCAGCGCGGCCGTGGCCGAGGCGGAACTGCTCAGCTCCGGCGAGATCGTGACCATCCTTGCCGACAGGTCGGACGGCTATACCGACGTGGCGCTGGCATGGTCGGCGTTCGTGGCGTTTCTTGCGCTGGGCGCGCTGGCGATCGTGCCCGACTTCTACATGGGGCTCTACGACCGGCTGATTGCCGACTGGGGCCATGAGTGGAGCCCGCGCATGATCCTGTCGCTGGCGCTGGGCGTGGCGGCGATCAAGTTCGCGGGCATGATGCTGCTGCAGATGTGGCAGCCGCTCAAGTTCCGGCTGATCCCCGCGCCGATCCGCACCACGCGGGTGCATGACCGCGCGATGCGCGCCTATCGCATCGGCGCGGAAAAACGCACCACCGGGCGCACCGGCATCCTCATCTATTTGTCCATGCGCGAACACCGCGTCGAAATCCTTGCCGACGAGGCGATCGCCAGCAAAGTGGAGCCCGGCATCTGGGCGGATGCGATCGACGCCATGCTCAGCGCCCTTCGCGAAGACCGCACGGCCGATGCGATGGTGGCCGGCGTAGGCAAAGTCGGCGCCATCCTTTCCCGCCACGTCCCCCGCCTGCCGGGCGACGTCAACGAACTTCCCGACAGGCTGATCGAAGTATGACCGAAATTACAACATCTGGACTTTCCGACCACTTCGATGCCGACAAGCCGGTCGAGACGATGTGGGAAGGTCGCTTCATCACGGCCAAGCGCCGCGGGCGGTGGGAATATGTGGGTCGTGCGCGTGGCATTCGCGCCGCGGTGATCCTTGCCGTGGATGCGGAAGACCACGTCATCCTCGTTGATCAATACCGCGTACCGCTGGGCAAGCGCTGCATCGAGCTGCCGGCCGGCCTCGTCGGCGACCATGACGACAACCGCGATGAAGACGCTGCCATCGCCGCCGCGCGCGAACTGGAGGAAGAAACCGGCTACCACGCGGGCCGCATGGAAACCGTGGGAGAATTCTTCTCCTCGCCCGGCATGGTGTCGGAAAGCTTCACCCTGTTTCGCGCGCACGATCTGGTCAAAGTCGGCGACGGCGGCGGCGTGGACAGCGAGGATATCGTCGTCCACCGCGTACCGCTTTCCGGGCTGACCGAAGCGCTTGCCGCGTGGCGGCAGCAGGGTTACGCAATCGACGTGAAGATGCTCACCCTGCTTGGGCCGCAAATTCTCGGGCACTATATTCCGGCCTGACATGCGCACCCGCCCCGGCATCTGCCGGCGCAAGGCGCGCTACGCCAGCGAGGCCGAGGCGCTGGAAGTCGCTGCCCGCGCGCCCTTCCCGCTGCGCCCCTACAAGTGCGGGCTGTGCCGCAAGTATCACCTCACCAGCCGGACGAAGGGCATGAAACTGCCGCGCTTCGAACGGGAACGGCGCAGCCCCGCCTCCGCCGGACCTCCGGGCGGTAGCGACCCGGAAGGCTGACGGAGAAGGTTCCCCTCTCTCAACAAGTCCGGAGAGGGGATTTTGGGATCACAGCGTCGTGAAGATGGCGCCGAAATCCTTGCCGCCGTTTCCGGCTTCAACGAATGCTTCGTATATCTTCGTCGCATGCTCGCCCATCGGCACGGTGGCTCCGGCCGTTTGTGCGCCGCCCATGGCAAGGCGCAGATCCTTGAGCATCAGCGCCGAGGCGAAACCGCCCGCATAACCATTGTCCGCAGGGCTGGCCGCACCGATGCCGGGGGCCGGAGTATAGTCGTTCAACGACCAGCAGTAGCCGGTGGACTTCGAACTGATCTCATAGAATTTCTGCGGATCGAGGCCCGCTTTTTCGGCCAGCGCCAGCGCCTCGCACGTGCCGATCATGTGGATCGCCAGGAGCATGTTGTTGCACATCTTGGCAACCTGCCCCGCGCCGCTTTCACCGGCAAGGATCACTGCCTTGGCCATGGGTTCCAGCACGACCTTCGCCTTTTCGAATGCCGCCTCGCTGCCGCCGACCATGAAGGTCAGCGTACCGCCGTTGGCAGCCGCAATCCCGCCCGAAACCGGAGCGTCGACCATCTCGTAACCCGCCGCGACCGCCAGTTCGGTCACTTCGCGCGCGGTGGCCAGATCGATCGTCGAGCAGTCAAGGAACAGCGCGCCCGCCGGAGCCTTGCCGATCACGTCGGCGGTGTAGACCGCCTTCACGATCGCCCCGCTGGGCAGCATCGTGACAACGGCCTCGGCGTCCTTCACCGCATCGGGCACGGCGGTATAGGTGGCGCAGCCGTTCTCGGCCGCCTTCGCCAATGCCTCGGCCGAAAGGTCGAAGGCATGAACCTCATGCCCCGCCTTGACGAGATTCGCGGCCATACCGCCGCCCATGTTGCCAAGGCCGATGAATGCGATCTTCATAGGAAACTCTCCAAATTCGTCATCCCGCAGCGCAGGCGGCAGAGCGCATCTGGCCGCTTAGCGGCCCTTCCACACTCCGGGGCGCTTCTCGACGAAGGCGGCCATGCCTTCGACCTTGTCCTCGGTGGCAGTGAGCACCTGGAACATGCGACGCTCCAGCACGAGGCCGGTGTCGAGTGTGGTTTCGAAGGCGAGGTTGACCATTTCCTTGTTCATGGTCGCGGCGAGCGGCGGCATAGCGGCGATCGTCGCGGCCGACTTGAGCGCCGTATCCAGCAGATCGGCAAGCGGCACGACCTGGCTGACGAGGCCCGAACGCTCCGCCTCGGCGGCGTCCATCATGCGGCCCGTCAGGCACATGTCCATCGCCTTCGCCTTGCCGACGGCGCGGGTCAGGCGCTGCGAGCCGCCCATGCCGGGGGCAACGCCGAGCTTGATTTCGGGCTGGCCGAACTTCGCATTTTCCGAAGCGATGATGAAGTCCGCCATCATCGCCAGCTCACACCCGCCGCCCAGCGCGAAGCCGTTGACCGCAGCGATCCACGGCTTGCGCGTGGTCTTTACGATCTGGCTGGTCCAGCCTGCAAAGAAGTCCTCCGAATAAAACTCCGCGCTCGGCTTGTCGGACATTTCCTTGATGTCCGCGCCTGCCGCGAAGGCCTTTTCGCCCGATCCGGTGATCACCGCGCAGCCCTGGGACTTGTCGGCCTCAAACGCGGCGAACGCCTCGATCAGTTCGGCCAGAACCTTCGAATTCAGCGCGTTGAGCGCCTGCGGGCGGTTGAGCGTGATGAGCGTGACGCCGCCCTTCTGCTCGACCAGGATGGTTTCATACGTGCTCATAGGGGCTTCCATTCCTCTTCGGGGGAAAGGGGCGCGAAGATCGCGTCCAGCATCTCTTCGGTCACGCCTTCGGGCGTGGCCGGGTTCCATTTGGGGTTCTGGTCCTTGTCGACGATCACCGCGCGCACGCCCTCGGCAAAGTCCGGCAGGACCAGCACGCGGGCACCGATGCGGTATTCCATCGCCATGTTCTGGGCAAAAGTCTCCAGCCCCAGCGAGGCTTCGAGCTGGCGCAGCGAGACCTTGCAGGCCTGCGGGCTCTTGGTGCGCAGGGTGGCAAGTTCCTTCGCCGCCCACTCGCTGCCATCGCTTTCCAGCGAGGCGAGCACCTGTTCCAGCGTATCGAAAGCGAAGTGCCTGCGGATCGCCCCGGCATTGGCCGCGACCCTGGGTTCGGGCGCCTTGGTGGAAAGCGCGGCGAGCACTCCGCCGATCTCGTGACCCGCAGCGATCCGGTGCTTGGCGTCGGCCAGCGCATCAGACGGCAGGTAATGGGTAGACAACCCCGCCCACAGGCACTCCGCCCCGTCGAACCGCGCGCCCGTCAGCGCAAGGAACTGGCCCACGCGGCCATCAAGGCGCGAAAGATACCAGCCGCCGCCGACATCCGGGAACAGGCCGATGCCGGTTTCGGGCATGGCGTAACGGGTATTCTCCGTCGCCACGCGGTACTTCGCGGGCTGCGAAATGCCCACGCCACCACCCATCGTGATGCCGTCCATGAACGCGACGACGGGCTTTTCGTAAGTGAACAGCTGATGGTTGAGGTGGTATTCCTCGAGGAAGAACTTGCGCCCCGCCTCGCCGCCGTCGGTCAGGGCGGACTGGCGCAGCAGGTTGATGTCGCCGCCCGAACAGAAGCCGCGCCCTTCGGCGTGCTCGATCATCACGACCTTCACCGCGTCGTCGGCCGCCCATTCTGTCAGCTGGGCGATCATCGCCTCGCACATGCCAAGCGTCAGCGCGTGGATCGCCTTGGGCCGGTTGAGCGATATGATGCCTGCGACGCCTTCGCGCCGGAACAGCACTTCGTCAGTCATGAAGCCCCCTTACTTCAGCAGGTCACGACCGACGATCATGCGCATGACCTCGTTGGTGCCTTCGAGGATGCGATGGACGCGCAAATCGCGCCAGAAGCGCTCGATCGGATAGTCCTTGAGATAGCCGTAGCCGCCGAAGACCTGCAGCGCGCGGTCCACCACCGAAGAACCGGTGTCGGTCGCGATCAGCTTGGCCATGGCGGAGAAGCGCGTCTTGTCGGGCGCGCCCGCGGTTACCTTGGCAGCGGCGAGATAGAGCAGTGCGCGCGCGGCCTCCAGTTCGGCGGCCATGTCGGCCAGACGGAACTGCGTGTTCTGGAATTCGGCGATGGGCTGATCGAACTGCTTGCGATCCTTCGCATAGGCCACTGCTTCATCGAGGCAGCGCTGCGCTCCACCGAGCGAACAGGCTCCGATATTCAGGCGGCCACCATCAAGGCCCGCCATCGCGAACTTGAAGCCATCTCCCTCGGCGCCCACGCGGTTCTCCACCGGGATGCGCGCATCCTCGAAGATCACCTGCGCGGTGGGGGAGCTGTTCCAGCCCAGCTTCTTTTCGGGCGCGCCAAAGCTCACACCCGTCGTGTCCCTGTCCACAACGAAGCACGAAATCCCGCGCGACTTGTGGTCGCCGGTACGGGCCATCACAAGGTAGACATCGTTGACCCCGCCGCCCGAAATGAACTGCTTGGTGCCGTTGAGCACATAATGATCGCCATCAAGGCGCGCCGTCGTCTTGAGCGCCGCCGCATCCGAGCCGGAGCCCGGTTCGGTCAGACAGTAGGAAGCGATCTTCTCCATCGTCACCAGATCGGGAAGGTAACGGTCCTTGAGGGTCTGGTCGCCGAACCTGTCGATCATCCACGCGCCCATGTTGTGGATGGAGATATAGGCGCTGGTCGCCGGGCAGCCGTAGGACATGGCCTCCATGATCAGCGCCGCATCCAGACGGCCAAGGCCGATGCCGCCGTTCTCCTCGGACACGTAGATCGCCCCGAAGCCCAGTTCGCCCGCCGCCTTCCAGACGTCGACCGGATAGTGATGCTGTTCGTCCCACTCCGCCGCGAAGGGCGTGATCCGGTCGGCGGTGAACTTGCGCGCCGTTTCCTGGATCGCAAGCTGGTCTTCGGTGAGGCCAAACTGTTCGGTCATGACATCCTGCTCTTGGCGGGCATAGCTACCCGCAATTGACGTTCGTTATGATCCCTTGCCCGTCGAGGTCCACTGTGACCCTTCCAGGCTGGTATTCGGTCGTAACGACGGTTTGCGGCGGCGCAATCCATCGCAATGTTCGGCTGCGCGTTGCCTTCAGCAGCGCAAGCCCCGTATCCGCATCGGCCCTGCGGCCGACGAAAGCCTGCCCCCCGGCTGCCGAGCAGCTGTCAGCGGCCTTCCGGTCCGCATCTGCCGTCACGCAACCCGGCGCGGCAAGCATCACACCGCAGGCGATGACAGCCGTTTGCGCTTTCATCACGCGCAGCGCGTGTAGGTAAGCGGTCCGGGCATGGCATCCTTGCCGTAGTCCCGCCGGATCATGGTCTTGCCGTCGTCCTGCACGTCGAGCACGACGTCCTGGGTCCAGCTCTGGCCTTCGCCGGTATAGTCGAACGTACCACGGATGCGGCTTTCGCCTGCTTCCTTGATCTCGCCAAGCTTGGCCACCGATTCGTAGAACTTGAGCTGGTCGGCCGAGACTTCGAGCAGGCCCTTGGCGTCGCCGCGCGTACTGGTGCAATCGGCCGCGACAAGGCCCCAGCGGCCGCGAATGGCCTCAGGGATCTCGGACATTCCCACTGCCGCGCCGTCACCTGTATCGGTCGCCTCTGCAGATGCGGGGGCTTCCTGCATGACTTCCTCGGTTTCGGTGGCCGAAGCGGAAGGTTGCGGCGCATCGGAACCCGACGAGCAGGCCGCCAGCGCGAACAGCGGCAGCGACAGGATGAAGGCGGAACGCAGGGCGACGGCTGGCTTTGAGGCAGGCACGGAAACAGGCACGGGAATTCCTTTCGTTGCAACGGCCGTGGCCGTGGCAACGCGCGCGATCCCCTGCATGTTCCCGCGCCGGCACCGGGCGGCGGGAGAGCGAACCCTCCCGCCAGTGCCGAACCGCGTTTCCCGCGCGGCCTCCATCACCCCCCAGGCTTTCATCACCCCATTGTCGGGATGATGAAGGCGCTGTCACCGGCCGCGCCGCCATCGGGCCAGCGTTGCGTCACGGTCTTCACCTTGGTCCAGAACCGCACGCCTTCCATGCCGTACTGGTTGTGATCACCAAAGGCCGAACGCTTCCAGCCGCCGAAGCTGTGGTAGGCGACCGGCACCGGGATCGGCACGTTGATGCCGACCATGCCGACCTGCACGCGGCCCGCGAATTCGCGCGCGGCATGACCGTTACGGGTGAAGATGGCCACGCCGTTTCCGTACTGGTGACGGGTGGGCAGTTCGATCGCTTCCTCGAACGTCTTCGCGCGCACGATCTGCAGCACCGGGCCGAAGATCTCTTCCTTATAGGCGCTCATGTCGGGCGTCACGTGGTCGAACAGCGACGGGCCGACGAAGAAGCCTTCCTCGTAACCCTGCAGCTTGAAGCCGCGCCCATCGACGACGAGTTCCGCGCCTTCGTTCACGCCGGTCTGAATCCAGTCCTCGATCCGCTGCTTGTGGATCGCGGTGACCACCGGGCCGTACTGCGCCTCGGGATCGGTGGAGATGCCGACCTTCAGCTTGTCGATCGCGGCGATGACCTTTTCGCGCAGGATATCAGCGGTTTCCTCGCCCACCGGAACCGCCACCGGCAGCGCCATGCAGCGTTCGCCAGCAGAGCCGAAGGCCGCGCCCATGAGGTCGTTGACGGTCTGGTCCATGTCCGCATCGGGCATGATGATCGCGTGGTTCTTGGCGCCGCCCATCGCCTGCACGCGCTTGCCGGCATCGACGCCGCGCTTGTAGACGTAATGCGCGATGTCGGACGAACCGACGAAGCTGACCGCCGCGATACCCGGATGATCGAGGATCGCGTCGACCATCTCCTTGTCGCCATGGACGACCTGCAGCACGCCTTCGGGCGCGCCGGCTTCGCGGAACAGTTCGGCAAGGCGCACCGGCACCGAAGGATCGCGCTCGGAAGGCTTGAGGATGAACGTGTTGCCGGCCGCAACGGCCGGGGCGAACATCCACATCGGGATCATCGCCGGGAAATTGAACGGGGTGATGCCCGCACCGACGCCCAGCGGCTGGCGCATCGAATAGACGTCGATCCCCGGCCCGGCGCCCTGCGTATATTCGCCCTTGAGCATGTGCGGGATCGAGCAGCAGAATTCCACCACTTCAAGCCCGCGCTGGATATCGCCCTTGGCGTCGTCCACCACCTTGCCGTGTTCGGAGGCCAGCAGTTCGGCCAGCGACTGCATGTTCTGTTCGATCAGTTCCTTGAAGCGGAACAGCACGCGGGCGCGGCGCTGCGGATTGGTGGCGGCCCAGCTGAGCTGCGCTTCCTGCGCGGTCGCCACGACCTTGTCGAGCAGCGCCTGATCGCCAAGCGCCACGCGGGCCTGGATCTGGCCAGTGCTGGGATTGAAAACGTCACCGTGCCGCGTGGCCTGGCCGCCTCCGCCGCCGTTACCGCCCACGACGAAGTGGTCGATCAAACGCATGCCTCTTCCTTTCGCATCATCTTTGAACCGGTAGGTGGCCGTACAGGGAATTGCAGGCAAGCTGAAAATGCGCCATCGACAGCTGCAAATATGCAGTCAGAGGTGTGATAGCGTCGTGACGATACCCGCGATCAGCTGGAGTGACTACCAGGTGTTCCTAGCCATCGCCCGGACGGGGCAGCTGGCCGCCGGTGCCCGCGCGCTGGGTGTCGATCCGACCACCGCCGGGCGCCGGCTGCGCAGGCTTGAGGCGGCGCTGGGCGCCCGCCTCTTCGAACAATCGCGCACCGGGCAGGAACTGACCGAGGCGGGCGAAACCCTGCTGAGCGCCGTAGAGGCCATGGCCAGCGCCGCCGGCCGCATCGGCGAGGACGCGCTGGGCGGCGACGGCCTGCACGGCACCTTGCGCATCAGCGCCTCGGAAGGCTTCGGATCGTGGTTCCTGGCCGCGCACCTGCCGCGCTTTCAGGCCGCGCACCCGCGCCTTGCCATCGACCTTGTCGCCAACAGCGGCTTCCTCAGCCCCAGCCGCCGCGAGGCCGACGTCGCGATCATGCTGTCCCGCCCACGCACCGGCCCGCTGGTGGCGCACAAGCTGGCCGACTATACCCTGCGCCTTTATGGATCGCGCGACTATCTGGAGGCTCACGGCACCCCGCAGCGCCCCGCCGAACTGGCCAGTGCCCACGCCCTTGTCGGCTACGTGCCCGACCTGCTCTATGCCCCCGAACTGCGTTATCTCGACGAGATCCACGCCGGGCTGAAGGCTAATATCCGTTCACCCAGCATCACCGCGCAGATGCAACTGGTGATCGCGGGCGCGGCGCTGGGCGTGCTGCCCTGCTTCATGGCCGAAGGCGACCCCCGGCTTGTCCAGGTCCTGCCCGAGTGCCGGATAACCCGCACATTCTGGTGCGTGACTCACCAGGACATCCGTAAGTCGCCGCGCGTCGCATTATTCCGCCAGTGGCTTGACGAAACGGTGCGCGACATGGAGGAAGTCCTCCAGCCATGAACCGCCCAATTCCGGCTCCTGCTTGGGCAATGACAGGGATTTTCACGTGACCACGACTACCATCGATCCAGCCGAATTCCGCAAGGTTCTGGGCAGCTACCCCACCGGCGTCTGCGTCATCACCGCGCTGGACGATGACAAGCCCGCAGGCATGGTCGTGGGCAGCTTCACGTCCGTTTCGCTCGATCCGCCGCTGGTCGGCTTCTTCCCGGACAAGTCCTCCACCTCATGGCCGCTGATCGAGAAGGCCGGGCACTTCTGCGTCAATGTCATGGCCAGCGATCAGGGCCCGGTGTGCAAGGCCGTGACCGCCAAGGGCGAAGCCAAGTTCGTTGGCGTGGAATACGTCATTTCCGAACACAACCTGCCGGTCATCGCGGATTCGATCGCCGCGATCGAATGCAAGCTCTATTCGGTGACCGAAGCGGGCGACCACTGGTTCGTGCTGGGCGAAGTGCTGCGCATGGAAACCGTGCGCGAGGACGAACCCATGCTGTTCCACCGTGGCCGCTACGGCAGCTTCGCGGAGAAGATGTAAGGGTCTGTCCGGCCCTCATCGCCTGCACGGTTTGACTCTCCCGGCGCAGATGCTGTTCACATGTTCAGCATCATGATCCGGGAGAGCATTTCACATGACACGTTCGCTTGACGGCAAGGTCGCCGTGGTTACCGGCGCGGGTTCGGGCATCGGCCGGGGCATCGCGCTGCGGCTGGCCGAAGACAAGGCCGCCATCGCCGTGTGGGATCTCAACCCCGAAGGCGCCGCCGAAACCGTCAGCCAGATCACGGCCGCGGGCGGCAAGGCGCTGGCGATCACGGTCGACTGCTCTGACAAGGCCGCGATCCGGGCCGCCGCCGAAGAAACCCGCGCCGCGTTCGGCGCCATCACCATCCTTGTCAACAACGCGGGCATCGCGCCCTTCACCCCCTTCATGGACGTGGAGGACGAGGAGTTCGACAAGGTCATCCGCATCAACCTCAAGGGGCCCTGGCTGGTCACGAAGGAAATCGTGCCTGACATGCTGGCCGCCAACTGGGGGCGCATCATCAACATCACGTCATCGTCCACCCAGTCCGGCTCCTTCGCGCAGAGCCACTATGTCGCGTCCAAGGGCGGGCTGCTGGGGCTGACCAAGGCGCTGGCGATGGAACTGGGCAAGACCGGCATCACCGCCAACATGATCCCGCCCGGATCGATCGACACCCCCATGCTGCGCGGCGCGCCGATCGATGCCGATGCCTATGGCGCATCGCTGCCCGTCGGCCGACTGGGTCAGGTTGCCGACATCGCGGCCGCAGCGGCGTTCCTGGCGTCGGAGGAAGCCAGCTACATGAC
This sequence comes from Novosphingobium guangzhouense, assembly GCF_002896965.1. Lineage (GTDB taxonomy): Bacteria > Pseudomonadota > Alphaproteobacteria > Sphingomonadales > Sphingomonadaceae > Novosphingobium > Novosphingobium guangzhouense. Next base: position 342,837 of record NZ_LYMM01000002.1, on the reverse strand, counting down.
CGGGCAGACGATCAGCACCAACGGCGGGCGCTACATGGGCTCGGCCTGATCGGCACGCGTACGGGGCGCTTTCATCGCGCCCCGGTGCGGGCTAGGTTTCGGGGATGACGGCACAATTGCGCATCTCCATCGGTGGCCCGATCGACGGCGCCCCAATCGACGGTGCTTCGAACGGCGCCATGCTTGCGGCAGAGCGGCGCGAAGGCCGCGGAACGCCGCTGGTGCTGGCCCATGGCTTCGGCGGATCGCGGCGGGACTGGGATGCGCTTGTCGCCGCCCTGCCGGACACGGCGCGCCCGCTTGTCACATACGACTTGCGCGGCTTCGGCGGTTCGGTGGGGGATGGGCAGCCTTATTCCCATGCCGACGACCTGCTTGCCTTGCTGGACGCGCTGGAGATCGCACAGGCGGACCTGTGCGGCATGTCGCTGGGCGGCGCGACCGCGCTGTCCTTTGCGCTCGACCATCCGGAGCGGGTGCGGCGGCTGGTACTGGTCAGCCCGCTGATGGTGGGGTGGAGCTGGACGGCGGAGTGGGTCGATCGCTGGAAGGCCATCGGCCGCGCCGCGCGCGGCGGAGACATGGCGCAGGCGCGCGAATTGTGGTGGCATCACCCCCTGTTCGACGCCCTGCGCGAACGCCCCGCCGCCCCCGCCATGCGCGCGGCGATCGATGCATACCACGGCGACCAGTGGGTGCAGGACACCCAGCGCCCCGCCCTGCCCGACAGCGAGCGGCTTGGCGACCTGTCCATGCCCACCCTGCTGCTGACCGGCGAACGCGACACCCCCGATTTCCGCATGATTGCACAGGCCATCGCAGCCATGGGCCAGAACGTGACCCGCATCGATCATCCGCACGCCGGTCACATGCTCAACCTCGAAATACCCGAAGTCATCGCGCCGGAAATCGCACGATTTCTGGGATGAGAGAGATCGGGAGGGCTGGTTTGGGTGGTGAGCGGACGGTTCGGTTCAACTAGGGCGGGATACCCGTTCCGATAGCCACGGGAGCGCCGCCAAAGCATCGTCCTTTGCAGCTTGCAATGTATCGAACAAACCGGAGCGATAACCGCGCGACGACCAATATCCGTCTATGCCCCCACCACAGTCATGCAAGTCTATGTAGACTTCCTCTGAGTGAGTGAAAAACCCGTCAAGACGGCGAACTAGCGCCCACCGCTTCAATCCGTCTGCACTCAAGGATGTTTCAAGAATAACTTCATTGCAGGACATTCGCAGAGGATGACGCGCTTTATGCATGTCCGCAACGGGGCGTGATCGGAATGGCAGAAATGGCGCAGGCGATGCGGCAATTTACCGCAGCCCCGCTAGCCGCTGGATCATAGACCCACGCCGCTCAGCCTGAACGGGGGAAAGGGCAATCCTGCAGTCCGCAGGCACTTCAAAATCCCGCGCCCCTCAACCGCCAGCCCTACGCCCTAGACCCCGGCGTCCTCCACCATCATCGCTGCTGCGCGCGCGTCCAGGATATCCTGCAGGTGGTTGACCGGGTCGCCCACGGTCACTCCGCCCTCCACCGGGATCACCGCGCCGGTCATATGCCGCGCACGGTCGCTGGCAAGGAACAGGGCCACTTGCGCCACATCCTCGGGCTCGCCCCGGCGCTTGATCAGCTGGTTGGACAGATAGACCGCGTTCACCCCCTCCTCGATCCGCGCGGCAAGCGCCGCGTCGGCGCCCGCCTGCCCGAACGAGGACAGCTCCGTCCGCACATGCCCCGGCACAAGGCAGTTCACCCGGATGCCATGCTGCGCAAGGTCGATGGCCGATGACTTGGCGAACTGGATCAGCGCCGCCTTGGATGCCCGGTAGGTCATCATCCCGATGCCCGCCAGCGTCCCCGCGATCGAGGCATTGTTGAGGATGACCCCCCCGCGCCCCTGCCGTTGCATCACCCGCGCCGCATTGCGCGTGCCCAGCATGGGCCCAAGCACGTTGACCCGCATCACCCGGTCGAAGTCCGCAAGCTCATCGTCAAGGAAGCTGGGGTAAGGCCGGGTAGAGATACCGGCGTTGTTGAACATCACGTCCAGCCCGCCGAAGCAATCGACTGCGGTGTCGACCAGCAGTTGCATGGCCACGGCATCGGCAACGTCGGTATGGCGATAGATCACCGCATCGCCAAGCCGGTCGGCCAGCGCCTGCCCCGCCGCATTGGCAAGGTCGGCGACGACCACTTTCGCGCCCTGCGCCACGAACAGTTCTACCGTGGCGCGGCCGATCCCGCTGGCCCCTCCGGTGACGATCGCGACCTTGCCCGCAAGTTCCTGTTCCACCGCGCTTGTGTTCCTTTTGAGTGCCGCTGTGTGCTGTTCTGTCTGGGTGCCGCTTGGGGATCGCTGTGTGCCGTTCAGCCGACCCGCTTTTCGAAGGTGATCGGCAGCGATTCGATCGTGTGCGTCGCCACGGACCGTGTGTAACGGATATCGCTTTCAGGGATGGCAAAGCGGATATCGCGCATCTGCCGCACGATCTCGCGCGCGGCGACCTTCACTTCCATCCGGGCCAGCGCCAGCCCGATACAGCGGTGCGGACCACCGCCGAAAGCCACGTGACGGCCCAGATTCGGCCGGGTTATGTCGAACGCGCGCGGCTCCGGGAACACGCTTTCGTCATCGTTTCCGGAACCATAGACCAGCAGCATGTGCGCATGCGCCGGGATCGTCGTACCGTTCACGGTGACTTCGCGCGTCGTCATGCGCGACAGGGCTCTCACCGGAGGGGCGCTGCGCAGATGCTCTTCGATGAAACGGTTTAGCTGACGCTCGTCATCGACCACGCTCTCCAGCAAATCCGCCATTCCGGGGCGAGTGGCAAGGACGTGGAACAAGTTGCCGATCGCGGTCGCGGTGGTGTCGTTGCCCGCGATCAGCGTGGCCCGCACAAGCGAGACGGCCTCTGCGAAAGTCAGCTTTTCCGTGGTTCCATCGGCATTGGTGACTTCAGCGTGGACAAGGTCGGAGATCATGTCCTCGCCGGGATTTTCCTCGCACGCCTTCATCCGGGCGATGAGATACTGCTGCAGTTCCGCGATCTGGGCGGCATTCTCCAGCATCGTCTCGCGAGTCTGCATTGCGCCGATCTGCGCCGTCACCGCCACCGACCAGCGCGATATCTGCGCTTCCATGCCATGGTCGAGGCCAAGCTGTTCGACGATCACGCGGATCGTCAGCGGAATGGCAATGTCCTTCACCGCATCGCACTGCCCCCCACCCTTCGCGACGGCCTCGGCGATGACCCCACGCACCACTTCGGTAATGCGCGGCTCCAGTTCCTTGACGCGGTGCGCGGTGAAGGCACGCTCCATCAGCTTGCGCACGCGGGTGTGGTAAGGTGGGTCGGACATGATCGCATCGGGGAAATAGCCCCCGCCATGTTCACGCAGATAAGCCTCGAACTCATCGCGCATGCCGCGCGCCTGCTGTTCGGAATAGCCGTGCTGGACCGAAAACGTGACCGGGTCGGACTGCACCGCGGAAATATCCTCGTGCCGGGTCACGAGCCAGGAACCCAGTTTGGCATCGTAGTGGATCGGATCTCCGTGGCGCATCGCCGCATAGAATTCGCGCGGGCGCGCCTGAATCGCGGTGTCAGCCAGCGAGCCTTCGGCAAGGAGTTGCTGCTGCTCAGGCGTCAGCGGCTGCCGCTGCGATACGCGGTCCTGAAAAGCCTGCCCCTGAGATATCTGGGTCGCCATGTCCGTCCTGTCATCCTGCCCCGGCCGATGCCCGGTCTTGTTCTTCGGGTTATGGAAGAGCGGCCGGTGCCCGGCCATGCCCGCACTCGAACCCGCGCTTGTCCCGAACTGCACTCAATATCCCGAAGCGGGCGCCACCGTGACCGCCAGACCGTCCAGCTGCGGCGACATGCGCACCTGACAGCCAAGGCGCGAGGTGTCCTTCATGACATCCGCGACCATGTCGAGCATCGCGAACTCGACATCGTCAGGCGCGCCGACCTTGTCCCACCAACGTTCGTCCACATAGACATGGCAGGTCGCGCAGGCGCAGCCGCCGCCGCAATCGCCCATGATCCCGGCCACACCATTGCGCCGCCCCAGCTCCATCAGGCTGACGCCTTCCTCCACGTCAGAGAACGTGTGCGTTCCCCCTTCCGCATCGGTCATGGTGACTGTCAGGTTGCCCATACTTTGCGCTGTCCTCTCCACGTTGTCGCCCCCTCATGCGCCGCAAGTGCCGGAGTGGAAACTGCCTGGGCGGCCCCGCCGCTTGACTGGCCGGGAAGGCCCCGCCGCCAGAGGATACAAGCCCTGCCCGGCCAGTCATTTTCCGTCGTGCTGCCCCCGCCTAGTCTTCCTTTCTGCAAGGAGATCGAAGACCGTGGCCCGCACCGTAATCCGCAACGCGACGCTGTTCCCCGCCACCGGCGCGCCGGTGGTTGCCGGCGAACTGGCGATCGAAGGCGAAAGGATCGTCTCTGTCGGCCCCGCAGGGCAAGCACGCCCCGACGATATCGTCATCGACGCCAAGGGCATGTTCTGCATGCCCGGCATGACCGAGGGCCACGCGCACCTGTCATTCGAGAATGTCTGCGCCACCGAAGACCTCATCGCCCCCGGCCCCGAAACGCAGGCGTTCACGGCCGCACGCGGAGCAAGGGCCTTGATCGAGGCGGGCTTCACCAGCGCCTACGGGGCGTCCGAAGCCAAGCTCAAGCTGGCCGTGGCCGTGCGCGATGAAGTCAATGCAGGCCGCCTTCCCGGCCCGCGCATCCGCGCAGGCGGGCTGGAGATTTCCGTTACCGGCGGCATGGGCGACGAAAGCAGGCTGCACAATCCGCGCATCGGCCCGTCCACCATCGTCGACGGCGTGGAGGAGATGCGCCGTGCCGTGCGGCTCCACTGCCGGGAGGGGGTGGACAACGTGAAGCTCGACGTCTCCGGCGACCCGTTCTACCCCAACACGCCAGGCCATACGACGCCGATGACCTTCGAGGAAATCCGCGTCGCCACCGAAACCGCACACGCTTTCGGCCGCAGGATCAACGCACATACCCGCTCTATCGAGGGATCGAAGCATTGCATTCGCGCAGGCGTCGACGCGCTGTTCCATACAGAATACGCGGACGACGAACTGTTCGACATGATGGAAGAAGCCCGCGATCGCATCTTCGTCGTGCCCACCGTGGGCCTCTTTGCGCAGATCATGGCGGGCGAAGCGTCTGCCCATGGCCTGACGCCTGAAGTCGGCGGGTACATGAACATTCCCGAACTGCTCGAAAACTCCATCCGCACCCACTCCGAACTGCGCAAGCGCGGTATCCGGCACCTGATCGGCGGGGATTATGGCTTTGGCTGGAGCCCTCAGGGCACGCAGGGGCGCGACCTGAGGTTCTTCGTCGAGCATTACGGCTACAGCCCAGCCGAGGCGCTGGTCTGCGCCACCCGCAACGGCGGACTGGCTATGGGACATGCCGATCTCGGCACGCTGGAGGTCGGCAAACTGGCCGACCTGATCCTTCTGGACGGCAATCCGCTTGATGACATTTCCGTACTGTCGGGCCCGGAGAAGGTCGTCTTCGTAATGAAGGGCGGCGCGGTCCAGAAATCCACTCTCGGTGCCGGCACGCGCGGTGTTTCGCCCGTCCTGCAGGCTGCGGAATAAGGAAAAGCCCATGAACGTCGAAACCGGCATGTTGCAGCCCGGCCAGGCACGCTGCCCGGCCGAAACCACGCAGGAAATCATCGCCCGCGACAAGGTCTGCGCGCCCCGATGGGCCGCCAGCGAAAGCTACGAATACCTTGGCAGCGAGGACATATCCAGGGACCGCTACATCGACCCTGCCTTCGCGACGGCGGAATTCGAACGCATGTGGACACGCACCTGGCAGATGGCCTGCCGCGAGGATCACATCCCGGAAAGCGGCGACTATTACGTCTACGACATCGGGCCTTACTCCTTCATCGTCGCCCGCGATGACGAAGGCAGCATCCACGCCCATTTCAACGCCTGCCTCCATCGCGGCACCAAGTTGAAACCGTCTGCAACCGCGGGCTATGCGATGGACCTCAAGTGCCCGTTCCACGGCTGGACCTGGAACCTCGACGGATCGCTTCGCCAGATCCCCGAGAAGTGGGATTTCGCGCACACCGCACATCGCAGGAACTGCCTGCCGCAAGCCCGTGTGGAACTGCTGGGCGGCTTCGTGTGGATCAACATGGACCCGGATGCTCCGGGTCTTGCGGACTACCTCGGGCCGGAGATCATGGCGCACATGGCTGCGTGGAAGCTGCAAGACCGCTACATCTACCTCCATGTCCAGAAGAGCTATCCGGCCAACTGGAAGCTGACGATGGAGGCTTTCATGGAAGCCTACCACGTCGGCGACACGCACCCGCAAGTCGCCCCCGCAAACGGCGACGTCAATTCGCAGTACGACGTTTACGGCGCTCACGTGAACCGCTTCATCTCGACCCTGGGCGTTGTCAGTCCCAAGCTGCGGGAAAAATATTCGGAACAGGACATCATCGCCAACTTCACGCTGGGCGACAGTTCCTCGCTGGGCAGTTCGCGTCCCGAACTGAAGGAAGGCGAACGCGCGCGGCAGGTCATGGCGGACATGTTCCGCGACATGTTCGAGGCTGCGACCAACACCGATCTTTCGGCGGTTTCCGACACCGAACTGCTCGACACCTACAGCTACACCTTCTTCCCCAACCTCTTCCTGTTTCCCGGCATCTCGCTGCCCATGATCTATCGCTTCCGTCCGGATGCGAAGGACCATCGGCGCACCATTTACGAAGTCATGTTCATGCGCCCCAAACCGCGCGACGGCAGCCCGGTGGAAACGGCCGAGGTCCAGGTACTGCAGGATCATCAGTCTTTCGCAGAAGCCGAAGGTATGGACCCCGGCTTCGGCGTGATACTCGATCAGGATACGGACAACCTTCATGCGCAGCAGGAAGGGCTGGAAGCCTCCGCCAAGCCGGGCCTGACGCTGGGCGACTATCAGGAAATCCGCATCCGGCACTTCGAACTGGCGATCGACAAATACCTCGCGATGCCACCCAAACTGCCGGACTGGACGGCGCTGCAACGCAAGTGAACTTTCCGCTGCACGGCCGCACCACGCTTATCGCGGGAGCATCGTCGGGGATCGGCGCAGGCTTTGCGCGGACCATCGCAGCTGCGGGCGGCCGTGTAGTGCTGGGTGCCCGCAGGCTCGAACGCTCGCTGGCGCTGGCGACAGAGATCGGAGAACGCGCCCTTGCTGTGCCGCTCGACGTCACCGATGAGGCCAGCGTCATCGCCGCCTTCGACATGGCCGAGGCGCACTTCGGCACGATCCATGGCATCGTCGCCAACGCCGGTGTGGGCACCGGAGGCCGGGCCACGGATGTGCCCACACCGGGCCTGTCGAGCGTGGTCGATACCAATCTGGTCGGCAGCTACCTCGTCGCGCGTGAAGGTGCGCGGCGCCTGATCGCCAGCGGCAGCGGCAGCGGTGAACACAATCAGCAACCCGGCGGCAGGATCGTGCTCATCGGCTCGATCACCGCGCAGCAGAACGGCAGCGGAGACGCGATGTATGCCGCCACGAAGGCGGCGCTCGCTCACCTTGGACGACAGTTCGCACGCGAATGGATACGGCAGGGGATCAATGTCAATACGATCCAGCCCGGCTGGATTCCTTCCGAAATCAACGCCGAATGGTTCGCCGGCGAGCGTGGCCAATCCGACATCGCGGGCCTGCATCGACGCCGCCTGCTGGCGTCCGACGCGCTCGATCCGATGCTGCTCTACCTGCTGTCCGATGCCTCCGCGCAAGTGACCGGCGCCACGTTCACCATCGATGATGGACAATCGCTATGACTACCGACACCCCCCGCGCCCTTGCGGGCATCACCGTCGTCGAAACCGCCGAGCGGGTCAGCGGCGAATATACCGGCAAGCTGCTGGCAGACCTGGGCGCGCAGGTCATCAAGGTAGAGCGCCCCGGCGGAGCCCCCACCCGCGCCATGGGCCCGTTCCACAAGGGTGAAAGCACACTGTTCGCATACCTGAATGCCAACAAGCAGTCGGTCATCCTCGATCTTGGCGATGCAGGAGAACGAGCCTTGCTGGATCGCCTGCTCCAGCGCGCGCACGCCCTTGTCGACGACCACGACGATGGCTGGTTGCAGGCCACCGGGCTAACGCCGGAGAACGTAGCGGAAGATCATCCGGCGCTCGTCCACGCCCTTGTCACCCCGTTCGGTCAGGGCGCCCCTGCGCGGCTGCAGTACATGCGGCCCATCAATGTCATCAACGCAGGCGGCTGGGCCTATCACAGCCCCAGTGAAACCGCACCTGACCGCCCTCCGCTCAAAGGCGCTGGCCGATTCCTTTCCGACTATGAAGCCGGCATCGATGCCGCTCTGTGCACGATGGCCTCGATCCTGCGGCTGCGCCGAACCGGCAACGGCCAGTTCATCGACATCTCGGAGGTCGAAGTGCAGATCAACCGCATCGACGCCGTACTCGGCCGCATGCTGGCCGGAGAAGCCGAACCCAGCGACGCGCGCACTGCCTACGATATGGGCGGCCCCGGCGCATCCTTCGCCTGCGTGGACGGGCATGTCTTCCTGTTCATGACCACGCGCCTGCACTGGAAGGCCCTCTGCACACTGATGGGCAATCCCCCCTGGACCGTCGATTTCCGGGAAGACTGGCTGGAATTCGACTGTACCCCGGACAACGTCGCCCGCTTTCGCAGACACTTTACCGCATGGATCGCGCAGCACCCCAAACTGCCGACAACCGAAGCCGCGCAGAAGGCCGGCGTGGCGATGGTCCCCGTCAACACCGCCGACGACCTTCCTCGCCATCCGCAGTTCGTCGAACGCGGCTTCTTTCAGCAGGCTGAGCATCCAGCGTTCGGCCCGGTAGAGTACCCAGGCGCCTGTTACCGGATGAGCGCCACGCCGGTACGCGTGCGCACGCCCGCACCTTCCCCCGGCGCGGATCAGCAGGAGGTCAGCCATGCGTGACAGGGGCGGTCCGCTCAACGGCATCCGCGTGGTCGAGCTTACCAAAGTCTGGGCCGGGCCTTATGCGGGCAAGCTCCTCGCCCATCTGGGAGCGGAGGTCATCAAGATCGAAAGCCGCTCGAACCTTGACGAGATGCGCGCCTATGGCGGCGTGGACATCGATGCTGCACCGTATTTCCTGTCGATCAATCAGGAAGTCCTCTCCGTTCAGGTCAACATGAAGACCGCAGAGGGGCTGGATCTGGTCAAGCGGATGATCGCTACCGCCGATATCCTGATCGACAATATCCGCCCCGGCGCGATGGAGCGCTCGGGCCTTGATTACGAAAGCCTGCGGGCCATCAAGCCGGATCTCATCCAGTGTTCGATCAAGATGTGGGGCAGTGACGGGCCGCTGGGCTACCAGACCGGCTATGCGCCCTGCTTCGCTGCGCTTTCCGGGCTGACGGCGCTCGTCGGATATGAGGACGAGCCTCCGGGGGGCATGAACATCCGCTACGGCGATTCGACCGCAGGCGCCTGCGCCGCGCTTGCCTGTGTTGCCGCGCTCCATCACCGCGAAAGCACCGGAGAAGGCCAGTTCATCGACCTTTCCGCCGTGGAGACGATGACAAGTCTTGTGGGCGACAGCCTCTTCGCCGCGAACGTTACGGGCGCGGTCCCCACGTCAGACGGCAACTTCCACCCGCAGATGTCTCCGCACGGCGCTTACCCCTGCGCCGGGGGGGGCTGGACAAGCATCGCCGTGGCGAACGAGGCGGAATGGCAGGCCCTTTGCAGCACGCTGGATGCCCCTGCACTGGCCGTCGATCCACGCTTCATCACTCTTGCCGCGCGGCTGACCAACCGCCATGCGCTGGACACTGAAATCGGCATGCTGACGGCTGGTCATGATGCGGCAGAACTGGCTGAAAAGCTTGGAAATGCGGGCGTCCCCGCGTTCAAATCGATGAGTTCCCTGGACCTTGCGACCGATGCCTTCCTCTGGGACCGCGAAGCCTATCGCATGGTCTCGGATCATCGCAACGGCACCCGCCCGATCATCGGTCCGTCATGGCGGATCAGCCCTGACCCGCCCCTCGTAGAGCGCGGCGCTCCGTTGCTGGGCGAGCACAATGCCTGCATCTATCGTGATCTTCTGGGATTGCGGGAAACCGAAATCGACGATCTGATCGCACGCAAGGTGATCGATTAGATAACTGATCGGGGGGAGCATCATGAAACTGGGCTTCGCGATGCCGCACATGCTGCGGCTCAAGGCGACTATGCAGCCGTGGGAAACACAGGTGACCGGCGCCGACCAGACCCGCCTTGCGAAATGGGCGGAAAAGCTGGGTTTCGAGATGATCGCCGTTCCCGAACATCACGTCATTCCCCGAAGCCATGTCGACCTTTCCGGCCCGTTCTACTTCAATGCCTATACCGCCATGGCCTATATCGCGGGCGCCACCGAGCGAGTCCGTGTCAATTCGTGCATCGCGATCCTGCCCGCGCAGCATCCGATCGTCACGGCCAAGGCGCTTTCGACGATGGACTGGCTTTCCAGCGGCCGGGTGACGATCACGTTCGCGGTGGGCTGGCTGGAGGAAGAATTCGCCCTGCTTGGCGTGCCGTTCCATGAACGCGGCGCGATGGCGGAAGAATACATTCAGGCCATCATTGCCCTGTGGACTGAGGAAGAACCTGAATTCGAAGGACAATATGTGTCCTTCCGCGATGTCGCGTTCGAACCCAAGCCGGTCCAGAAACCGCACATTCCGATCTGGTTCGGGGGCGACGCCAATCCCGTCCTCAGGCGCGTGTCCCGCTATGCGCAAGGCTGGTGGCCATTCCTGACCAAGCCCGAGGACATTCCCGCGCGGATCGACTTCATCCGCTCTCAACCCGACTACAACGGCCAGCTGGCAGACGTGTACTATGGCATGTCCACCAGCCGCGTCGGGGAGGGGCATACGGTTATCGACGATCCTACCGCCCGCCCCGGCCAGACGAAGCAGGAGATCATCGATCGCCTCGGCCATCTTAATTCTCTTGGAATTACATGGAGTTCCGTCCCTATCCCGGCGCTCCCCTCGATCGCTGCCTATTACGACTATACCCAGTGGATCGCCGAGGAGATCATGCCCGCCGTGCGCTGAGCAAGCGTCGCCGCGATGCCTTGGACTACTGCCTTGACCTGGCGGCCCTCGACGGCACTTAACGGCACCCAAAGGGTACACAAACATACCAGACCCTGCGGAGAGCGAGTCATGAGCCCACCCAGACCCAAGCCCAAGCTGGATCAGGAGAACACCGCGTTCTGGACCGGCGGCTCCGAAGGCAAGCTGAAGATCGTCCATTGCGCCGACTGCGGGCAATATACCCATCCGCCGCGCGTGCTGTGCCGCCACTGCCAGTCGGAAAACATCACCGCCAAGGCGGTCGCGGGAACGGGCGTGATCGATACCTTCACGATCAACCACCAGCCCTGGGCCAAGGATCTGGAGGTGCCCTTCGTGATCGCCCGCGTCGCGCTCGATGGCGTGCCGGGTGTCTACCTGACCACCAACATCGTCGGCTGTCCGGTGGAGGCGGTGGCGTTCGGCGATCCGGTGCGCGTCGTCTTCGAAGAGCAGGACGGCATTTTCTATCCCTTGTTCGAGAAGGTGGCCTGATGGCGCGCGAAGCCTACATCACCGGCGTCGGCCAGTCCGAAGTGGGCGTGCGCCTGCCGCGCCATCCGCTGCTGCTGACCCTGGACGCCGCGAAGGAGGCGATCGCGGAGGCGGGCCTGACCTTCGGGCAGATCGACGGGGTCTTCTCCTTCCCCGGCAAAAGCCCCGGCTACCTTGCCTTCTCCCCCGTCGGCACCGACGAAGTGATCGAAGCGCTGGGCATAAAGTCGAAATGGCAGATGGGCGGGCTTGAACAGCCTGCGCAGCTTTCCGCGATCGGCATGGCCGCATGGGCGGTGCAGCAGGGCATCTGCCGCCATGTGCTGTGCTTTCGCACCGTCTACGAGGCGGGCGGCATGGCAGACCCCGCCACCTACATGGGCGCGCGGCCCGATACCGTGTCCGGGGCATCGCAGTGGACCAGTCCGTTCTGGGCAACTTCGGCCGCCTGCTGGACCGCACAGTACGCCGCGCGCCACGTCCACAAATACGGCCTTACCCGCGAGCAACTGGGCCAGATCGCCATCAACGGGTCGAAGAACGCCATGCTCAATCCCCGCGCGAAGGCGATCACCAAAGACGAACTGACGCTGGACAAGTACATGTCGGCGCGGATGATCTCGACACCGCTGTGCCTCTATGATTGCGACCGGTTTTCCGATGCCTCTACCGTGGTGATCGTGTCGGCCGGGGACGCGCTTGACGAAGTGAAGTGCGAACCGATCCGCATCGCCGCGATGTCCGGGTCGGTCGATCGCTATTCGTGGGATCAGGTCGAATGGCCCGCCGCCTACGATGCGGGGCCAGACTTGTGGCGGCACACCGACTACACCGTGGACGATGTCGACACCGCGCAGTTCTATGATGGTTTTGCCTTCCTGCCGATCACCTGGCTGGAGGGCCTGGGCTTCTGCGAAAAGGGCGAAGGCGGGCGCTTCATCGAAGGCGGAACGCGGATCGCGCGCGACGGGCAATTGCCGCTCAATACCGCGGGGGGTCAGCTGGGCGCGGGGCGGCTCCACGGTTTCGGCTTCGCCCATGAGGCGGTGACGCAATTGCGCGGCAATGCGGGCGAGCGGCAAATTCCCGGCAACCCGAAAGTGGCCGTAGCGACTTCGGGCGGCGGCCCGCTGGCAGCGGCGCTGCTGCTGGCAAAGGATTAGAAGGCAAACTTATAGAAAGCTCCGGCCTCGCGGGCTCTCCTTCCTGCGGGGCCGGGGATGCGCAAAACGGCGCAGACCTTGCGCGCCGTGCCTTACGCCACCGTCGGCGGTGCCACGCTTGCCTTCACCCGCTTCACCGGTTTGGCGCGCTTCAGGCCGATCAGCGGGCGCAGCGGCCCCACCTCGCGCCCAACGAGGTAGAACAGCCAGGATCCAACCGCCACGGTGATGCACAGGGTCAGGAATTCCGGGAGAGCCGTCAGACCCTTGTCACGCAGCCAGTAGCTGACCAGCACCATGACCGTCTGGTGCGCGATGAACACCGGGAACACCGCTTCTACCAAAGTGCCGCGCCAGCGCCCGTCGCGGTTCCAGAACCGGTCGGCAATGCCGAACAGCGCGATCACCGTGCCCCAGCACTGCACGGCCTTGGCGAAGTCCAGCGGCTCCATCCACGCGCGCGGGGTGCGCACATTGCCGGGGAAGTACCACGCCTCGACCACCACGAAGGCATAGCCAGCCAGCCCGACCAGCAGCGCCCATTTCCACTGCCGCGCGATCGCGCCGCGCACCGCCTCAGAGCCGCGCAGCAGATAGCCGAACAGGAACATGCCGCCGTAATGGAGGTGCGCACAAAGGTCCGTCAGCAGGTTGTGCGTATCGGTCCAGCCGTCTCCGGGCGCGCGCACGGCGTAGATGGCAAAACAGCCGAACGGCAGCATCCACGGCCCTGCCAGCACCTTCTGCGCCGCCCCGGTCAGCCCCGTGCGCCAGCGCGAAGGCATCGCCATCAGCGCCAGACACAACGCAATCGTGTAGGCCAGCAGGTAGATCACGAACCACAAATGCATGATCGCGGGCAGGTTTTCGTACATCACGCGGCGGAAACTGAACGCGTCATGGAACAGGAAATAGCCGTAGCCGTGCGTGTAGCCGGTATTGAGCAGACCCATGTAGGGCTGGGGTGGCACAATCACCGTCAGGCCGAACAGCAGCGGGATGCCCAGCCGCAGCAATCGGCTCTTGAGGAAAGCCCCGGCATTGCGTTCCCGCGAAAACAGCGCCGCGCTGGCATAGCCGGAAATCGCGAAGAGCAGCGCCAGCCGCCATGCGCTCAGCCCCAGAAGCGGAATTTCCGCCCACCACACCACACCGCGCGTCGGGGTCTGATAGCCCCAGGGCGTGAACGAAAAACCGACATGGTAGAATATCAGCATCACGAAAGCGCCGATGCGCAGCCAATCCATTCCATAGTGGCGCTGGCTGGGGGCGGGGTTCATCGCAATCCGTCATGTCTTCGGCCCGCCACGCGGGTCAGGGGCGGCCCAAGCACGGGGGCCTTACAACTTTGAGCGCTCATTAGGCGGGTTGTAACCTCTCTGCAATCGCCCGGTTGTAATAGAGGGTAACCGCAAGCCCGCGCGGTTTTCCATCGATTTCGGAGCCAACTGCGGTTGGTCGCGCGCGCACCAGCACCGATGATCGCGCAATGACATCCCCCGAAGCACCCGTCTCCACGCGCGGGCCGCGCGCGCACAAGGCCACTGCGATCGAACGGGCGGGCTATCTGCCGGAACGGCGCGCCAGACCGCGGCCCGCCGAAACTGCGCCCGGCGCTACGCCTGCTGCAGCCAGCGCCGTCATCCTGCTGGTCCACGATGGCCACGAACAGGGCCTGCGCGAAACCGTGGAACGCGGCATTGCCGCCGCGCTGGCCGATGGAACCCACCTCCCGGCCGCGCTCTTCCTGCCACCCGACGATGCAGTGGCCACGCTGGCCGGGGTGATCGAACGGCATCGTCCCTCGGGCATCGTGCTGATGCCTCCCCTCTCTGCCCGGCAGGACCTTGCCGATTTGTGCCTGCGCATGCGGACCCGCTGTATCCGGCTGGGCACGGAACCCGCATTGTCCTGCGATGAACGCGGCGCGGCGGCGCTGGCAGTCGGCAGGCTTGTAGCGCTGGGCCATGCGCGGATCGGACTTGTCGCCGGGCCGGAAACCTCGGTCAACGCCCGGCAGCGCGAATTGGGCTACCTCGATGCCATGGCCGAACACGGGCTGGACCGTGGACCCGCGCTGATAGTGCCGGGGGACGACAGTTTCGATTCCGGCATCGCGGCCGGCCGCCTGCTGCTGGAAATCAGCCCTCGCCCCACCGCTATCCTTGCCGCGAACGACGCCATGGCCGCCGGCGTGCTTCAGGCCGCCGCGCAAGCCGGAGTGCCAGTGCCCGCGGCGCTGTCCGTGCTGGGCTTCGATGATACCCCGCTCGCCCGCTGTCTGCTGCCCCCGCTCGCTTCGGTACGATTGCCATGGGATCGTATGGCTTTCGAAGGGGCGCGGCGATTGCTGGGCGCAACCGGCCCCTCGCTCGGCCCGTTCGAAGTCGAAGTCGTCGAACGCGGATCGCTAGGCCCCGCCGCCTGAACTTTCGCCGCGCTTCCAGTCCGGATAAGGCGGCAGGCCCAGCAGCAGCCACGCGCTTGCCAGCGTCAGGATTACGCCGGCCCACAGGCCCGGCACGTAGCTGTGCCAGGTATCGAAGATCCAGCCGCCCAACACCGGCCCCAGCCCTGACCCCGCCGCGATCAGGCTGGCCATCAGGCCAAAGATGGTGCCGAACTGGCGCATCCCGGTATAGGCCGCCGTCAGATAACCGACGAGTTGCAGCTTGGTCCCGCTGGCGTAACCGTTGATCACCAGCCCGCCGACCACGACCCACGCCGGGGCTTGCGGCACCAGCAGCGCGATGAACGTCACCACCGACGCCCCGATCGTCAGCCCCCCGACCCAGCGCGCCGGATAGCGATCCAGCAGCGCGCCCGTGATCAGCTTTCCGGCGATTCCCGCCAGCCCCGCCGGTAGCGAGGCGAGCGCCGCCGTCTGCGCGCTGAACCCGGAACCAGTCAGGATACGGAACTGGTGGACTACAAGCCCGATGGTGACGGTCATGACCATGAATGTCGATGCCGCAACGCGCAGGACGGCAGGGTCGCGCAGCGCCTCACGCACGGTCAGCCCCGGTACGTCCAGCAGCGGCCCGCCGGACGATCCCCGCGCCGCACGGCTGATCTCGTAGCCGTCCTTCAGCCACAGCGCGCAGAGCATGATCGCCAGCGTCCCCCAGCCCGCCGCCAGCCACACGAAGGCCATACGCCAGCCGTAAAGGCGGATCAGGTACTCGGTTATGAGCGGCGTAAACGCCTGCGCCAGCGCCGCGCCCGACAGCACAAGCCCCAGCGCCATACCGCGCCCGGCATCGAAAGTGCTGTTGGCCGACGCGGTCCAGACCGTCGACTTGGTCATCAGAGCGGCCACCGAATAGACCGTCCAGACCGCAAACCACTGCCACACCGAGCCATTCAGCAAGCTGAGCGAGGCGATCACCAGCGCCAGCAGCACAAGCCCCGGCAAGGCCATACGGCGCACGCCCCACTTGTCGATGAATATCCCGAAAAGCGGTGAGAACAGGAACGTCAGCAGCGCCACGATCGATACCCCGGACGATGCGAGCGCGATGCTCCAGCCGAATTCGCGGCTGATCGGGCCGATGAACAGGCCGGTGGCAGCAGTGATCACCGAAGTGAACGAAAAGCCGATCCCCGCCGCCAGCACCATGCGCCAGTGGCGGGCGAATTCCTGCCGTGCCGTCAGTGTCTCGGCGCCCAAGGCCCTGTCTCCCCTCGTGCCGGCTTCGCGGCTTTGGCAGGCAGTCTGCCTGCGGTGGATCACGCAGGCAAACGCCTCCGCACCGACGTCGCCGCGGCGATGTTTCCGGTCATGTCACCGCCGACCTCTCATCCAGTTCTTCCAGCGTGAAGCCATTGCGCGCCACACATTGCTGCACCTCGATCACGTTGCCTTCCGGGTCATAGCCGTAAAGCGTCTTCACATGGCCGACGTCGACGAAATCGCGGCCATTAAACGTCATACCGCAGGCTTTTAGGTGCGCGATGTCCGCCTCGATATCGGTCACGTCTATGCACATGTGCGTGTAGCCCCGATCGTTAGGACGCAGCGGACGATCGAGATCGGACGGCGGCGCGGCATATTCGAACATCTCGACGTAACAGGTGCCCGCCCGCAACATGCAGCCTTTCGCCGCCGACCCCGGCAGATCGACGATGTGGTCCATCACCGGCTCCGCCGCCCAGCCGAACCCGTCTTCGTCCACCGGCTCGAAGCCCAGCGCTTCGCAGTAGAAGCGCTTCATCCGCGCAAGATCGCGGCAATTCATGCCGATGTGATGGATGCCGCGGATCATGACGCTCTCCCGTTCCCTGCCGGGCCCGGACTATCCGCAACGCGCACGGCCATGACAACGCCGGATGCTTGACCCTGAAGGAGCAGTGTCCGCAAATATCAGCTTCGTTAGCAAACGATTCACTATAGGTATTTAAACGGTTGTGGGTCCATTGGGCGGATGGATGGCGCAAAGGGGCCAGACTTGCATCTCCAGACCGACCGGCATCGTACTGCCATCCGACCGCTGACCGACGGCCACCTCGTATCGCAGGCGGCAGCGCTCGTGGGTCTTAGCGCGTGGAGCTGTGACCTTGCGAGCGAACAGCTGCAATGGACAGACGGCGTCTTCGACATCTTCGGCCTGGCCCGCGATACCCATTTCGAACGCCGCGACACCGTGGCGCTCTATTGCGAGGAATCGCGCGAGATCATGCTGCGCCTGCGCGCGCAGGCGATCGAGACTTGTTCAGGCTTTTCCATGGAGGCGCAGATCCGCCAGCCGGGCGGCGATATCCGCTGGCTGCGCCTTGCCGCCAATACGCGTATGGAAAACGGTCGCGCGGTGCAGCTTTACGGCATGAAGCAGGATATCACGCAGGAACGCCTGCGCTGGGAGCAGTTGCGTCATCTGGCCGAGAACGACCCGCTAACCGGCCTTGGCAACCGCGCCCGCTTCCAGTCCGAATTCCTTGACCTGCCCACCGGGTCGGACCGGCTTGCCCGGATCGGCGCGCTGGCGATGTTCGACCTCAACGACTTCAAGGGCATCAACGACCGCTGGGGCCATGCGGCCGGGGACGCATGCATCGCGCGTTTCGGCGAACGGCTGGCGGGCGCCTTTCCCGGCGCGCGCCTCATCGCCCGGATCGGCGGCGATGAATTCGCGGCGTTGCTGCCCGCCAGCGTTCCCGCGACGGCGCTGGAGGCCGTCGTGCGCCGCCGCATCAACCGTCTTGTGACACGGGTGGAATGGCAGGGCACGCTGATCCCGATCGGCGTCAGCGCCGGGCTGGCCTTCACCTGCGGATCGCCGGCGGCCACATTTGCTGCAGCCGATGCTGCACTTTATGCTGCAAAGCGCAGCGGCCGCAACGTGCTGCGCGTGGCCGCCTGAGCGCAAGCCGGAAAGGTTATTCCGGCTCGACCCAGGTGGTGCGGGTAACACGCGGAGACAGATACTTTGTCGCCGTCCAGCCGCCATCGACCACGATCGACTGGCCGTTGATCATCTCGCTTCCCGGCAGGCACAGGAAAGCGATGACCGAAGCCACATCCTGCGGCTGGGCAAGGCGCGGGTATGGCGTGGTTTCCACGTTGGCGCGCTTGAAACCTTCGTCCTCGAAGCGGTGGCGGACCATGTCGGTCATCGTTACGCCGGGGGCAACGCAGTTGGACCGGATGCCGCGCGGGCCATATTCGCAGGCCATGTGCTCCGTCAGCGACTTGAGACCGCCTTTGGCCGCTGAATAGGCGCCGCCGCGCCGCCCGCCGATATGAGCGAAAGTGCTGGTCACGTTGACCACGCTGGCACCTTCCTGCAGGTGCGGGATGACATCGCGACACAGGCGGAACGGCGCTACCAGCATGACGTCAAGGAATCCGTCGAGGGTTTCGTCGTCCGTCTCGTCCAGCGGCTTGGGACTGCCCACTCCTGCGTTGTTCACCAGCGCATCGATGCGCCCGAAGCGGGCCAGAGCCTGATCGACGATGGCGCGCGGCGCAGCCGGATCGGTCACGTCCGCGCTGATCGCCAGCACCTGTTCCGGGTTGCCGATCGCCGCTTCCAGCGCCGCCAGCTTTTCCTTCGAGCGCCCCACGCCGACGATCGCGAAACCTTCCGCGTGCAGGATCTTCGCGGTTTCAAGGCCGATGCCGCTGCCTGCACCCGTGATGATCGCTACCTTCACCTCTG
This sequence comes from Novosphingobium guangzhouense, assembly GCF_002896965.1. Classification (GTDB taxonomy): domain Bacteria; phylum Pseudomonadota; class Alphaproteobacteria; order Sphingomonadales; family Sphingomonadaceae; genus Novosphingobium; species Novosphingobium guangzhouense. The sequence continues at coordinate 323,850 of NZ_LYMM01000002.1, read as the reverse complement.
ACGTCCTCCACCGTTGGAACGCCCTGTTAGCCCTGCCCCCGCCGCCCGTCGAACCGCCGGGGCGGTATTGCCTGCCCCCGCCTTGCCCCGGTGCCGCACGAGGCTAGGCAGAACGCTCATCAAGCGAGCGAACGAATATCATGAGCACTCCCACAGCCGCCCCGAAAGCCGCTCTCGAAGGCATCCGCGTCATCGACATGAGCCGCGTCTTCGCAGCCCCCGTGGGCGCGCAGATCCTGGGCGATCTGGGAGCGGACGTAATCAAGGTGGAGCGGCCCGGCGTGGGTGACGACGGGCGCGGCTACGGCTTTTCGTGGGTGCCCGGCAAGGACGGGATCGAGACGCGCCATTCCAGCTTCTTCACCGTATCCAACCGCAACAAGCGCTCCATCACGCTGAACCATTCCAAGCCTGAAGGACAGGCGATCCTGCGCGATCTGGTGAAGAGCGCCGACGTGCTGATCGAGAATTACAAGGTCGGCGACCTGAAGCGCTTCGGCCTCGATTACGAAAGCCTGCGCGCGATCAATCCCGGCCTGATATACTGCTCTGTCACCGGCTTCGGGCAGACCGGGCCGATGGCGGCGCTGCCGGGCTATGATGGGCTGTTCCAGGCTACCGGCGGAATGATGGCAGTGACCGGCATTCCCGAAGGCCAGCCCGGCAGTGGGCCGCTAAAGACCGGGCCAAGCCTTGTCGACTTCGTCACCGGTCACAACACCGCGCTCGCCATTCTGGGCGCGCTGATGCACCGCAACCGTACCGGCGAAGGGCAGTATATCGACATCGCCCTGCTCGACAGTTCGGTCGCCATGGTCAGCCATATCATGCAGGATTACCTGATCAGCGGAAACGCCCCGCCGCGTCTCGGCAACGGCGGCAATGGCGGCGGCCCCGCAGATCTGATCCATTGCGCGGACGGCATCATCTACCTGACTGCCGGCACCGACGAACACTGGCGCCGCCTGACGGTGCTGATGGAGCAGCCGGAACTCAACGCCGACCCGCGCTTCGACTCCAACCTCAAGCGGGGCAAGACCAACCGGGCGGAACTGATGGACATCATCAACGGCTGGAGCCGCCGCTTCCCCGTGGCCGAAGTGCAGGCCATGCTCGACGGGGCAGGCATCCCGGCCGCGCGCTACAACGAACTGGCCGACGTCTGGGAAGACCCGCAGGTGCAGCATCGCGGGCTGCGCGAAACGACACCGCACGCATGGGCCGAAAGCGGCTCTGTCGATCTTATCGCCAGCCCTCTGGCGAAGATGTCCGCCAGCCCCGCGACGATCCGCATGGCCCCGCCGATGCTGGGCGAACATACCGACGAGATCCTTTCGGAACTCGGCTACGATGAAGCGCAGATGGCGGCGCTGCGCGCAGCAAAGGTCGTCTGACAGGAAGGGCGAGCCGCTTTTTCGGTCCGACCAGCCGGCAGCTGGCGGTCAAAAGACGTCACCATTTGGGGACACGTCCGGCAGAATTCCCCCCTGCGATATGATGACGCGATTCGCGAACGCGCCGTCAAACCGATAAAGTTACGGAAAAACAATCGGATGCCTGAACCGGCCGGACCAGTTCCCACTCCGGTCTAACCGATCAACTCCCCTTGCCGAGCAACGATCGCGCAATACGGTATCGCGAGAACGACGTTTCCAATTCGACTCAGGTCGCAGCGGATCGAAGGCGTCGTCAGGGAGAGAACAATCATGAACACAATGCACCTGCGTGCCGTGCTCTGCGCCTCGACCGCGCTAGGCTTCGCGGCTCCTGCGCTTGCCCAGAGCAATAGCCAGCCCGTGATCGGCGCGAACGACATCGTCGTCACTGCCCGCCGTGCCGAGGAACGTCTGCAGGACGTGCCGATCTCGATCACGGTGTTTAACCAGGAGCAACTCTCCCAGCGCAATGTGGTCAACGCCAATGATCTGGCGACGTATACGCCGTCGCTGTCTTCCAACACCAACTTCGGCACCGAGAACACGACTTTCGCGATCCGCGGCTTTGCGCAGGACATCGGCACATTGCCATCGGTGGGCACGTACTTTGCCGAGGTGGTGACCCCGCGCGGTGCGTCCAACGGCCTGCCCACCGGCGATGGCGTGCTGCCGGGCAGCTTCTTCGACCTGCAGAACGTGCAGGTACTCAAAGGCCCGCAGGGCACGCTTTTCGGGCGCAACACCACGGGCGGTGCGGTGCTGCTGGTGCCGCAGCGGCCAACGGACCTGCTGGAAGGCTATGTCGAAGGGTCTATCGGCAACTACGACATGCGCCGCGTCCAGGCCGCTATCAACCTGCCGCTGTCGGACACCTTCAAGGTGCGCCTTTCGGGCGACCGCATGGTGCGTGACGGCTACCTGAAGAACCAGAGCGGCATCGGCCCCAGGGATTTCAACGATGTGGACTACACGTCGCTGCGCCTCAGCGTCGTCGCCGATCTGACGCCGGATCTCGAAAACTACCTTGTGGCATCGTACATCCATTCGGATACGCACGGTCCGATCACCAAGCTGGTCGCGGTCGACCCGTCTGAAGGACTGGGCGGTCTGTTCGCAGGCCAGATGACGCAGCAGGGCACCGGCTTCTACAACGTCATCAACCCGCTGGCGACGTCGTACAGCAAGATTACCCAGTGGCAGGTGATCAACACCACGACCTGGCGCGCGTCGGACCAGCTTACTGTCAAGAACATCGCCAGCTACGCCGAATACAAGCAGGACATGAACGCACCCGAATTCGGCGTCATGGCGACGATCGATTTCAACGCCCTGACTGGCGGGCAGCTGCCGATCGGTACGTACAACTTGCCCTTCACCCAGATATCACCGCCGCCCGGCCTCAAGACCGCAGACCAGTACACCTTCACGGACGAAATCCAGCTTCAGGGAAAGTCCAGCGACGGCAAGCTGAACTGGCAGATCGGCGGCTATGCCGAGATCAGCCGGCCGCTGGGCACGGCGGGCAGCCAGTCGCCCTTCCTTGCATCCTGCACCGATCAGGGCGCGCAGTTCCAGTGTAACGACCCGATCGGTTTCCTGAGCTATCTGGGTGCGCTCAGCGCCGGCGCCGACCCGGCGACGCTGCCACCGATCCACGTCGGCTCGGTCAACTACACCGTGGGGCGCACCTACTTCCAGGACTTCGGCGTGTATGCGCAGGCGACTTATGCGCTGACCGAAAGGCTCAAACTGACCGGCGGCATCCGCTATACCTGGGACAAGCAGCGCAACACCAGCCTGCGCCAGACCTATACGCTTGCCTATCCCCCCGGCTACGGTCCCTTCCCCAGCCTGCCCGGATCGCCCAATCCACGCTGCACCGATCCGACATCGACCGACGCCGGCTGCGTGGTGACGCTGCGGCAAAGTTCGGACAAGCCGACCTGGCTGATCGATCTCGACTACAACTTCACGCCGGATGCGATGGCCTATGCCAAGTACGCGCGCGGCTACCGCGCCGCCACGATCGCGCCAAACGTGTCGGCACCACTCAACCTCGTCGATGCAGAGCGCGTGGACAGCTACGAAGTCGGCTTCAAGAGCAGCTTCCACGGCGCGATCCCTGCCACGTTCAATCTCGCCGCGTTCTACAACGATTTCCAGAACCAGCAGCTGCAGGTCGGCTTCAACGCCGTGCAGGGCAGCGGGCAGGCGTCCACCGCAGCGCCGGTCAATGCCGGCAAGTCGGAAATCTACGGGTTGGAAGCGGAGGCTTCGATCACCCCCTTCACCGGGCTGTCGCTTTCGGGCAGTTACACCTACCTTCACACCGAGATCAAATCGGTGCCGGAAAGCCTCCTGACTTATACCGACCCCAACTTCACGCTGGCCGCCCCGTTCGAGGTGGGCGACCCCGAAGTGCTGTCACCCAAGCATAAGTTCACGATCTCTGGTCGCTACACGCTGCCGCTGGACGACAGCATCGGGCGCATCTCGTTCGGAGCGGACTATACTTATCGCACCAAGATGCTGGTCAACTACATCGACCGCGAAAACCCCAATCCCGCTATCGCCGCATTCAGCACGCTGCCATCGCTGGGGCTGCTCAACCTCAACTTCGGATGGGAGCGGATCGCCGGATCGCCGGTGGACCTGACCTTGTTCGCAACCAACGTGACCAAGGAAAAGTATTACACCTATGCTGCCGGACTGGGTTCCGAGGAAGTCGGCTTCGAAACCGCATCGGTCGGCGAACCGCGCATGTACGGTATGCGGCTGAAGGTAAACTTCGGCGGATGAACAAGGTGAAGGCATCGCCCCGGACCCGATCCGGGACGATGCCATCGCACCCTCAACACCCCTTGAAGGCCGGCTTGCGCTTTTCGAGGAAGGAATTGACGCCTTCAAGGAAGTCTTCGGTGCGACCGGCTTCGCGCTGACCGCGTCGTTCGGCCTGCAGTGCGGTTTCAAGGCTGGAATCCAGCGCATCCCACGCCATGCGCTTGATCAGGCCGAGCGAGCGCGGGCCGGTGGCCAGCCGCTTTGCCAGCTTCATGGCTTCTGCATCAAGCTCTTCCTCGGGCACCACCTTGGTTGCAAGACCCCAGTCGAGCGCGGTTGCGGCATCGACCTTCTCGCCCAGCAGCATCATCTGCATGGCCCGCACCCGGCCCACCGCCTGCGCCAGCAGATAGGTAGCGCCGCCATCGGGCACGAGGCCAACGTGGCAGAAGGCGCAGAAGAAATACGAGCCTTCCGCCATCAGCACCACGTCACCCGCCGCCGCCAGCCCTGCGCCGAAGCCCGCTGCCGGGCCGCGAATGGCCGTGACGACGGGCTGCTCCATCGTCTTGATCTGCATGATCACGGGGTTGAACGCCCGGTCGAGCTGCCCGCCGATATCGCGCATGGGGTCTGTCAGCATGTCCTGCGCGGCCGAAAGGTTCGCACCGGAACAGAACGCCTTGCCCTCCCCCGTCAGCAGCACCGCGCGGGCATCGCGCGCGGCGATGTCCAGGGCATCGACCATCTCAAGCCCCATCGCCTCGGTCACGCCGTTCATCGTCTTGGGATCGTTAAGGGAAATGCGCGCGACGCCGTCCTCCAGCGTGTAGAGGATGTGCTCGTAACTCATGGAATCTCCCTCTCTCGGTACGATCAGGCGAGCATGCCGCCAAGGCGTTCCTTCACGATTGCCTCGGCATCGCCAACGATCCTTTCGATCAGTTCCTTGCAGGTGGGCACGTCATGGATCAAGCCCTGCACCATCCCGGCCCAGAATATCCCCTTGGTCAGATCGCCACTCTGCAACAGTTCGCGCCCCACCGCACCTGCCACCAGATGACGGATATCGTCGAACGTCGCGTCCGGTCGCTGCGAAATGGTCACCACTTCGTCCGACACGTCGTTCTTGCCGACACGGGCGGTATTCTTGAATTTGCGGAAGATCAGGTTCGTGCCGCGCTCGTCGTTCTCAACGTACTTGGCCTTCACATTGTCGTGGATCGGGGCTTCTTTCGTCGCGCAGAAGCGGGTGCCCATGTTGATACCCTCTGCCCCCAGCGCCAGCGCCGCGACCAACCCGCGTCCGTCACCGATGCCGCCCGACGCCAGCATGGGGATTTTCACCTTGTCCGCCGCCGAAGGGATCAGGATCAGGCCGGGAATATCGTCCTCCCCCGGATGCCCGGCGCATTCGAACCCGTCGATCGAGATGATATCGCAGCCGTGCTTCTCGGCGGAAAGCGCATGGCGCACGGCGGTGCATTTGTGGAGCACGGTGACGCCGTGGGGCTTCACCATTTCCCAGATTTCGCGGACTTGCTGCGTGCCTGCCGTCTCCACGATCTTCACGCCCCCGTCGATCACCGCCTGCGCATAGGCCTTGTAATCGGGCGGCAGGATCGTGGGCAGCACGGTGATGTTCACCGCGAACGGCTTGTCCGTCATCGACCGGCAGCGCTCGATCTCTTCGCGCAGGGCTTCGGGGCTGGGCTGGGTCAGCGCGGTCAGCGTGCCAAGGCCGCCCGCGTTCGACACCGCGCTTGCCAGTTCGGCATAGCCCACGCCCTGCATGCCGCCCTGGACGATCGGATGTTCGATGCCGAGCATCTCGGTAACGCGGGTCTTGAATGGCATGGCGGTCACGACTCCTCTTGCTGGATCGCACCGGGGCTATGGCATGGCGCGCGGCCCTTCAAGCAGGGCGGACTGCCCTGAACGCCAGAGCGCTTGTCCATCGCGGCAGCGAAATAGCAAGCGCTTGCTACATAAATTGAGAGGCGTATGATCGCGGGTAAGCAGACAAGGGAGAATCGCCATGGCCACCGCCGCTCTGGCACGACCGCAGGACCGTATCGAGGAACTGGGCATCAAGCTGATCAGCGCCGACAACCACATCAACGAACCGCGCAATCTCTTCCTCGACCGGTTCCCCGCGCATCTGAAGGACAAGGCCCCGCGCGTGATCGAGGGACGCGACGGCGGCGAAGGGTGGAGCATCGACGGCACCCCGCCCAAACGCACCTACGGCCTTGAATGCATGGCGGGCTTCGACAAAAGCGAATACCGCATGTCGGGCCTGCGCCATGCCGATCTGCGTCGCGGCAACTACGAAGGCGCAGCGCATCTGGCGGATATGGATATCGACGGCGTCTGGGCCTCTGTCACGTATCCGGGTTTCAGCCCCTCGTTCTACACGCACCCGGACAAGGAAGTCGCCGCAGCCGGTTTCGTAGCCTACAACGACTGGATCCTGGACGATTTCCAGTCTGCCGATCCCAGCCGCCTGTGCGGGCTTGCCATCAACCCCACGGAACTGGGCATCGATCACGCCGTCGCCGAGATGCGCCGCTGTGCCAGAAAGGGCGCGCGGGCGATGTACATTCCGGGCAATCCGACCATCCCCTACAACCACCCCACGCACTATCACCCTGTCTGGCAGGCGGCGGACGAACTGGGGCTGACGCTGTGCATGCACCGCAACCACGGCGGTCCGCCCGATGCAACCGACTGGGACCGGCTGCAGGAAGACAAGGTCTCAATCGGCGGGATCGTGACGCGCTATTTCTCTTGTCTGAAGCCCTTCTCGTACCTGATCTTCGCGGGGATCTTCGATCTTTACCCCAACCTCAAGATGGTCGGCGCCGAGGTGGACTGCGGCTGGGCGCCGTTCTGGGTCCAGACCATGGAGCATCACTGGGACATCCAGAAATCGTGGTTCCCCGTAAAGCTCAAGCACTCGCCTACAGAGTTCATCGGCCGCAACGTCTTCACCACCAACGTCGACGATTACTGCGGCTACCAGATGATCCAGACCGGGTTGTGGCCCTGGCTGGCAAACATGACGATGTTCTCGTCCGACTATCCGCACTCCGCCACGATCTGGCCCCACTCACGCGACGTGGCGCTGAAGATGACGGCCGATCTGACCGCGCAGGACACGCGCACGACGCTGTCGGAGAATGCGGCGCGGGTGTTCGGGTTCAGCATCTGATCCCGCCGCCTGAGCAACTTCGGAGAGGAAACGGCTATACCGGGCCGTTGGCCTCGATCCCCTGGATCACGAAGGCGGCGATGGCGTCCCTGATCTGTGTCTCGGACGCCATGCCGGGCGGGAACAGCCAGTCACGGAACATCAGGTTCGCCAGCACCGCCGCGAAAGACACGCGCACCATCAGCTCAGGGGCGATGCGCGAGGCATCGCCAACACGCGCATGGCTCATCGCCTCGCCCTTGCGGAAGTAGGCCTGCAGCCCGTCCAGCGCCTCGATCCCGCCGGTGGCCTCTGGCGAATAGGCATTCGCGACCGCGAGAGAGAGGAACATCTTCGAGTGGCTCGCCATGAAATCGAGAAGTTCGCCGATATAGGCCCGAGCCACGTCTCTTCCCTCGGACACATCCATCCCGGCTCCGGCAGTGCGGGCCTGAAAGTCCGCGAAATGGCGATTGAGCGGAGTGAAGATCGCCGCATGGAACAGCGCCTGCTTGCTTTCGTGAAACCGGAATATCTGCGCTTCCGTCACTTCGGCCCGGCGGGCGATCGCGGCCGTCGTCGCGCCAGCGTAGCCGCAGGCTTCGAACTCCTCGGCGGCGGCTTCAAGGATGCGGTCGGCCACCTCCTCGGAGGAACGGCGACGGCGCCTTTGCGGGACTGCGGGTTTCGGGTCGGAGCTGGCCAATCTTTCCTGCCGGTTTCGTTCGCGTAACGGGATATGTCGGGTACGGCGCACGCCATTGAAACCCTTGCGCCCGACCCTAGATTCGCGGGGAGAAACGCTCAAGGAGACAATTGAAAGTGAACGGAATGAAGACGGCCATGCTGCTGGCGGCGCTGACGGCGCTGTTCATGGGGCTGGGCTACATGTTCGGCGGCACCGGCGGCGCCGTGATCGCGCTGGTCGTGGCGGCGGGCATGAACCTGTTCACCTTCTGGAACGCCGACAGCATCGTGCTTAAAATGCACAACGCTCGCGAAGTCGGCCCGGATAGCGAATTTCACCGGCTCGTCGCCGAACTGGCGCAGCGTGCGCAACTGCCGATGCCGCGTGTCTACGTGATCGACACCGATGCACCCAACGCCTTCGCCACCGGCCGCGACCCCGAACATGCCGCCGTCGCCGCAACCACGGGCCTGCTCAACATGCTCAGCCGTGATGAAGTGGCCGGCGTGATGGCGCATGAACTGGGCCACGTAAAGAACCGCGACACGCTGGTCATGACGATGGTGGCCACGATTGCGGGCGCGATCTCGATGATCGCCAATTTCGGCATGTTCTTCGGCCACATGGGCAATTCGGAGGATCGCCCGAACCCGATGGCCGCCATTGCCGCGATGGTCATGGCCCCGTTCGCCGCGATGATCGTGCAGATGGCCATCAGCCGCACCCGCGAATACGGCGCGGACAAGGCGGGTGCAGAGATCAGCGGCAACCCGCGCGCGTTGGCATCGGCGCTGCAGAAGATCGCCGGGCCTGCCGCCCATCTGCGTAACCCGACGGTAGAGCGCAACCCGGCGGCGGCGCAGCTCTACATCGTGCCCTCTTCGGTGTCGGACCTGTTCTCCACCCATCCAGCCACCGAAAAACGCATCGCCGCGCTGATGGCGATGGACGGCGGCGCGATGCCGCCCCGCGCTCAGCCGCGCCCCGCCATGACGTCAGTGCCGCGCAGCGCCGGACGGTCCGCTCTCGATCCGAACCGGCGTTAAGACCGGAAACCTAGGGCTTCACCCAGCGGGCGATGAAGAAGCCGTCGAGGCCGCCCGCTTCGGCAAGCATCCCCGGATCGGTGCGCAGCCACCCTTCGCCGGTCGGCGCCAGTCCCTCGGGCAGTTCATCGGCAGTGATGGGGGCCAGCGTCAGCCCTTCGACCTCGGCGGCGCGATCTTCACCTTCTTCCTGCTCCAGCGAACAGACGGCGTAGACCAGCGTGCCACCCGGCTTGAGCCACTGCGCGGCACGGGCCAGCATGCGCTGCTGCACTTCGGCCAACTCTGCGATCTGGCGCGGTCCGATGCGGTGAAGCACGTCAGGATGGCGGCGCGACGTGCCGGTGGCCGTGCATGGCGCATCGAGCAGGATCGCATCGAACTCCTCTTCCGGCTCCCACGCAAAGGCATCAGCCAGAACGACTTCGGCCTCCAGCGAGGTACGCGCCAGATTCTCGCGCAGCCGCTCCAGCCGCCGCTTGGCATTGTCGAGCGCGGTCACCTTCCAGCCGGCGGCGGCCAGTTGCATGGTCTTGCCGCCGGGCGCGGCGCACAAATCCAGCACACGCCTGCCCTCACCGCCACTCTTGCCGGCATCCAGCATTCGCGCGGGCAGGCTGGCCGCCAGATCCTGCACCCACCACGCGCCGTCGCGGAACCCTTCAAGATGCTCCACCGCGATCCCGCGTGGCAGGCGCACATGTCCGGGCATGAGCGAGACGCCGCCAAGGCGCTCTGCCCATTCGGCGGTCGCTTCGGCATCTCTCAGCGCCAGATCGAGCGGCGGCGGCACCGCAAGACCGGCCGCGATCGCCTCGGCCCGCGCGCCCCAGCGTTCCATCACCGGTTCGGGAAGGGTCGGGACTTCGGGCAGCGTCACTTCACGCTTGGTCAGCGTAGAGAATACACCGTGCGCCAGACGGCGCGGGCCGCCCATCAGCAGCGGCAACCCGGTGGCGATGACGGCATGTGCAGGCGTTTCCAGCCGCAAAACCTGCGCCAGCATGATCTGCAGCACCGCGCGCGCCTTCGCATCGTCGGCCAGCGGCAGGCGGGTGGCGGAATCGATCAGCGCATCCAGGTCGGTGCGCCAGCGCAGCGCCTCTGCGGCGATGGCGCGGGCAAGCGCGCGGTCGGCGTCGCCCTTGATGCGGGCGAGCGCGGAGCCGCCGGCCTGGTCGAGCGTCTCGCCCCTGCGCAACACGGCATCGATAAGGTTTAGCGCGGCACGGCGCGCGGGCAATCCGGGAATGTCCATGGCCGGCCCCTATACCGGATTGCGTTTTTCCGCCACCCGCACCACATGCACCGCATGACCAAGCGCGCCACTCAACGTCCGGCGGCCTTCACCAAGCCCGCTCACTGGACCAACGACCCCGCTCCCCAGCCCGTCAAGGCCAAGGACGAAAGCGATCCCGACGGCCTTTCACCCACCCGCTACGGCGACTGGGTGCAAAAAGGAATCGCCATCGATTTCTGAGGCTTGCGCGTCAGCCGGGCCCCTATTGCTGCCAGCCGCCGCCCAGCGCCAGGAACACCGCGATCTGGTCGTCTACCAATGCGGTCTGCGCGGAAGCGTGGCTGACTTGCGCTGATGCAAGGCTGGCCTGCGCGCTCAGCAGATCAAGGAAATCGCTGCGGCCGAAACGGAACAGCTTGCCTGCCTGCTGCGCCGAAAGCCCGGCAGCATTCGCCGCACGGCCAAGCGCCGCCTCCCGCTCACGATCGCGCGCGTATGTTTCCATCGCCGTTTCTGCCTGCCGCAGCGCTTCCAGAACGGTGCCGTCGAAGCTGGCAAGATCGGCGCGCACTTGCGCATCTGCCTGATCGATCCGCGCGCGCACCGCAGGGCGATTGGGAAAAGTCCAGCTCAGCAGCGGCCCAAGGCTCATGTTGAAGCTGTCCCCGCTGCCGAATTCGTGCAGCGGCCCTGAAAAGCCCAGCGAACCGCCGATGCTGACCGAAGGATAAAGGTCGGCCGTGGCCACGCCGATGCGGGCCGTGTCGGCCGCAATGGTGCGCTCTGCAGCGCGAATGTCGGCACGGCGACGGATAAGCGCGGCGCCATCCTCCACCGGCATCGCCCCTGCAAGGCGCGGAAGCGTGGCGCATCCGGCCACTTCTGTGGGGAAATCCGCAGGCGGCCGCCCCAGCAGCGTCGCCAGCAGATAGAGCGAATTCTGCCGCGCGGCGGTGAAAGCCGGAAGCGCGGCAGCGCTGCTCTCCACCGCAGCGGCAGCGCGGCTGACATCGAACGCGGTGCCTCGCCCGCCCTTCTGCAGCCGCCGCGTAGCATCCAGGGTCTGGCGCTGCAGTTGGACCACGCGCTGGGTCACCGCCAGTTGGTAGTTGGCCGCGCAGACTTTTGCATAAGCGCTCGTCGTCGCGGCAGCCACGCTCACGCGCACGGCATCGCGGGCCGCCTCGGTCGCTTCGGCGTCCGCGCTGCTGGCCTCTATCGCGCGGCGCAGCTTGCCGCGAAGGTCCAGCGGGTAGCTGAGCGCCAGCCCAAGGTTATCGGTTACCACCCCCGGCAATGCGCGCCCGGTGGACGACTGACGCGACACGTCGACGCCGCCGCTTATCGAAGTCGACAAAGTTCGCGCCGCAGCGGCTTCATTCAGCACCGCGCGGGCACGATCAAGATTGGCCTCAGCCACGCGCAAGTCGGTGTTGGCCGCCAGCGCCTGCTCCACCAGGGCATCGAGCGCGGGGTCTTCGTAAAGCTTCCACCAGCGATCGGGCAGCGGCTCCTGCGAAAATGCCGCGCCCTTGGCCGAAGCGAAGGCGCCTTGCGCAGAGGGCGCGGTGGACACGGCATTTTCCGGCGGATGGTAATCCGGCCCGGCCGTGGCACAGGCCGAAAGAGCCAGCGCCAGCGCCGCCGAGGACAAGCAGCGCGCCAGTTTCACTGCGCTGCTCCCGTAGCCGCGGGCTTCGCTTCATTGCTTCCCTGCTTCTGGCCCTGAGCCTCGCCGTGCTGCTCCACCGTGACTGTCGCCGTGCGGCCAAGGATCAGGCGCACGTCCTTGGGCACATGCGTCAGCTTCACCCGCACCGGGATGCGCTGCGCCAGCCGGACCCACGAGAACGTCGCGTCGACATTGGGCAGCAGGTTGCCCGAATCGCTGCGGGTATCGTCATTGATGCCCGCGGCAATGCTTTCCACGCGGCCCTCGAGTATCTGCTGTTCGCCCATCAGCTTGACGCTGACCGGCGCGCCGATACGGATCAACGGCAGCTTGGTTTCCTCGAAGTAGCCTTCGATGCGGATCGAATCGCCATCGACCAGCGCCATCGCCTGACTGCCCGCCGCCACGTAATCGCCGGGGTGCAGGTCAAGGTTGGTTACGGTGCCGTTGACCGACGCGTGAACCTGCGTGCGCTGAAGGTCCAGCTTTGCACGATCGAGCGCACTCACCGCTTCCTGCACAGCCGCTCGGGCGGTGGCCACCTTGGCGACGTTCTGTTCATGCGATTCGGTGGCGACAAGGTCTCCCAGTGCCAGATCGCGCGATGCCTCGCGCTGGGCCTGTCCCAGCGTTGCCTTGGCGCTGGCCAGACTTGCCTGCGCTTCCTCCACCGCCAGCGAATAGCGCGGCTTGTCGATCACGAAGAGCAGATCACCGGCCTTCACCATCTGATTGTCCCGCACCGCCACCGACGTGACGAGACCGCCGATGTCGGGCGTCACACGCACAACATCGGCGCGGACACGCCCGTCGCGGGTCCACGGGCTGCGCTCGTAATGCATCCACATCCACCACGCGATGAACGCGGCAAGCAGGACGATGACGATGGTGGCGGCGCTGCGGCCGATGGTGGGTAGCAGGTTCTTCATGGGTGGAGACCAAAGTAGGTGGCGAGGAAGGAAAGCGCGCCGAACACCATGACATAAAGGCACAGGTCGACGAGCGCGCGATAGGCGACGATGCGATAGAACCCCACGAAGTCTGCCACGCGCATCAGCAGCATGGTCAGGACTGATGCGATCACCGCGATCAGCAGCAGGGTGGGCAGAAACACGCCCATGATGGAAACTTCGCCGTTCATGGCTGGCCTTTCAGCGCGGCGGCTTCTGGAAAGATGTTGCGACGAAGGGAAACAAGCGCCAGCGCGGCCTTGCGCCGCACCATGCGGTCCTCGTCACGGGTGAATATCCGCAGCGCGGAATCGATGTCCGCCAGCAGTTCGGGTGCGGCAGGCGGACGGTGATCGGGCTCCAGGCGGCGGTAATAGTTCGCCACGTCCGCAAGTACGCTATTCAGCGGAGCACTGCGGGCGGGGGGCAGACCAAGCCGAAGTTCGCGCAGTTCGCCGATCGCAACGCCGGTGCGCAAATCGCGCAGCACATCGTAGAGCGGCGCGCCCGGCTGCTTGCCGGACAGCGCCAGCCGAGGATTGAGCAGCGCAATGCGATCAAGCATCCGGTTGACCCAGCCGCGCACGTCGGGCGGTCCATAGACGTTCGCGCGCTCCGCAATATCGCGCCAGCCTGCCAGCAAGGTGCGGCGGATCGCGCTTTCCAGCCCCGCAGTCTGCAGCAGGCGGGCCATGGTGATCGCGAAAAGCACGCCCAGCAGCTGCGCGATCGAACTGTCGGCAAAGGTCACGAAGTTGTCGTTGTATTTCACCGCGATAATGAAAGGGCTGCCCATGCCGAGCAGAGCCGGAAGCGCCACCCCCGCATAACGCGGTGAATGCATCAGTGAGCCAAGCACCAGCAGCGGCGGTGCAAGGCTCATCGCCAGCATCGGGAACCCGTCGATCCGTGGCAGGATCGCGAAGGCATAGATCATGCCGATGATCGTCGCGATCAGGGTGCCGTTGAAGAACATCCACAAGGGCAGCAGCGGGTTGTCGGATGCCGAAAACAGCGCAAGGAACACGCCCGCCAGCATCACCGCCGTCGCCCCGTCATTCCAGCCGCTGCCGATCCAGAGCGTACAGCCCAGGATGATCGTCAGCGCCGCGCCCATCGCACCGCGCAGTGCGCCGCGATAATCGCGGTGAACTTCGCGGTTGCGGCGCCCTTCGAGCAGCGGTGGAATGCGCGCGGACACCGGCTTGCGATTGCGGGTCCCAAGCTGGGCCGCAAGATCACGGCAGTCCAGATGCGCGTCGATCAGGCTGGAAAGACGCGAGCCGAGGCTGAGCAGCAGCATGTCGTCCCAGTCCGAATCGGGTTCCACCTGTGGCTCCAGCGCGGCGCAGCGCGCTTTCAGCTCCACGGCAACCCGCTCACGCTCGTCACGGCTGCGTTCGATGTTGGCCAGCCATTCACGCGTGTCGGCCAGCAGCGACTGCGCCTCTTCGCTCAACCCGTTGCGCTCGCGCAGCGCTGCGATGCGATCGGCAACGGCGGCGCCCAGAGGCATCAACTGCGAAAGCTGATCCTGCAGCGCACGCACGGTGCGCACGCGCGGAGCAAGCCGGCTGGTTTCGAACGGCAGGTGGATCGACAGCTGGTGAAGTTCGGTGACATCCTGCGCAAGACGCCGCTTTTCCGCCTCGATCGAGGGGTCAGGTTCAAGCTCCAGCGAATCGCGGGTCCATCGTTCGGCATCGCGCAACATCATCGCCACGCGTCCGAGCAGGAACGTGGAGACGGAGCCGGGAAGCACGACCCCGTGGATCAGGCTGCCGCACAGGATGCCCAGCGTGATCTCCTGCACGCGCAGCGCGGCATCCTCGAAGATAAGGTCGGGCGTGCTGACGGTGGGCAGCACGATCAGGCAGGCGGTGTAGCCCGCAAGCACGAACATGTAGCCGCGCGGCGTGCGATCCAGCAGCGAAACGAAAACGCACAGCCCCAGCCACGCCGCCAGCGCCAGCGTCAGAAGTTCGGGCGAATGAGCCAGCGGCGGCACCATCAGCACCGAGGCCGCCGCGCCCACGAACGTACCGACCACGCGGAACAGCGCCTTCGACACTACCGCCCCCGCCAGCGGAGCAGCCACGATATAGGCGGTCAGAAATGCCCAGTAAGGCCGCTCCAGCCCGATCGAGAAGGAGATGTAGGCGGCAAGGATCGCAGCGGCGAAAGCCTTGAGCGAAAAGATTGCGGCCGGAATGCCCCAGCGCGCGGCTACACGGGCGTTCATGGCCGCCCTCGCATGTTTGCGATGCGGTCACCGACTTTCGCGATCAAATGAACCGCCGCTTCAAGGTCCGCATCGGGAATACCGTCCAGCAGTTCACCCCGCAGCGCCACCAGTCGCGCTTCAGCCTTGCGAGCGATGCGCGCGCCGTCATGCGTCAGGTGAAGGCGGTTCGCGCGGCGATCCTCTGCATCGGCAATACGCTCCACCAGCCCTGCGCCTTCCAGCTGGCGCACGGTGGTCGTCAACGATGCTTCGGTGATGCCGATGGCGCGAGCAAGTTCGGCTTGCCGCGCCCCTGCCCCCAGCCGCTCCAGATGGACGAGCGCCCAGCCTGCCGAATTGGAAATCTCCAGCGACGCCAGAATGCGATCGGCAAGCTGACGCCACGCCCGCGCAACGGGCGCGAGTTGAGTGGCCAGGTCATGGGCTAGGCTCGATCGGTCTGTCATGGGTTCCGGGGGGCTTGCTTCGAGCGGGTACTTAGGCTCCTAACTATTAAGCGGCAACCGGGTTGCCCTTGCGTTTTACAATCCAGCAATGCCGGAAATTGCAATTCATGCAAGCGTGACTTTCTGCACGCAAGGTTGCGTGGAAAGGTGTCCGCATCAAGGCTCTATTTCAATCGGTGTTCCGTCGGCAACGCCTTCCCACAGTGCCTCGATCTCATCGTCGGAGACAGCGATGCAGCCATCGGTCCAGTCACCCGGCACGCGGCTGGCGCCTGCCGTTGCGGCCCAGCCGTTGGGCTGGCCGTGGATCATGATCATCCCGCCTGCGGAGCGCCCGCGCGCCTCGGCGAAGGCCCTGTCGGCTGCATTGGGGTACGAGATATGGAGGGAGAGGTGGTACGCGCTGCCCGGGTTGCCCCAGTCGATGACATAGCGCCCTTCCGGCGTCCGCTCGTCGCCCTCGAACCGCTTGGGGCCGACGGGCTCATCGCCCAGTTGTATGTTCTCGATGCGATGAACAAGGCGCAACCCTGCGCCCTCGCTTGCGTAAAGCTCCATGATCCGCGCCGCCTTGCGCACGCGGATCATGGCGATATCGGGCAGTGTCAGCGGCTGGGCCGACCTCGGCGCCAGCATCGGGGCCGCATCGGTCGCGCCCAGCAGCAGGATCAGCGGGGCGAACCGAAGGACGCCCCGCATCGTCATCAGTCCACGAACGGATCGCGCACGAGGATGGTATCCTCACGTTCGGGGCTGGTGGAGACGAGCGCCACCGGCGTCTCGATCAGTTCCTGGACGCGCTGGATGTACTTGATCGCCTGCGCGGGCAGGTCCGCCCACGAACGAGCGCCTGCGGTGGTCCCCTGCCAGCCGTCCATTTCCTCGTAGATCGGCTCGACCGCGGCCTGATCCGCTGCGTGGCTGGGATAATAATCCAGCACCTTGCCGTTGAGACGGTAGCCGGTGCAGATCTTCACCTTCTCGAACCCGTCGAGAACATCGAGCTTGGTCAGCGCAATGCCGGTGACGCCGGAAATTGCGCAGGACTGGCGCGTCAGCACCGCGTCGAACCAGCCGCAGCGGCGCTTGCGGCCGGTGACGGTGCCGAATTCGTGGCCACGCTCACCAAGGCGCTGGCCGGTCTCGTCCTCAAGTTCGGTCGGGAACGGGCCGGAACCGACGCGGGTGGTGTAAGCCTTGACGATGCCCAGCACGAAGCCTGTGGCACAGGGGCCTAGGCCCGAACCGCTGGCGGCCGTGCCCGACACCGTGTTGGAGCTGGTGACGAAGGGATAGGTGCCGTGGTCGACGTCAAGCAGAACACCCTGCGCGCCTTCGAACAGGATGCGGGCGCCGGCCTTGCGGACCTTGTTGAGGCGCTTCCACACCGGCTGCGCGAACTGCAGCACGAAGGGCGCGATCTCGCGCAGTTCGTTCAGCAGCGCTTCGCGATCGATCGGGGGCTGGCCGAAACCGGCACGCAGCGCGTCGTGATGCGCGCACAGGCGGTCCAGCTGCGGCTCCAGCGCGTCCAGGTGCGCAAGGTCGCACACGCGGATCGCGCGGCGACCGACCTTGTCCTCGTAAGCCGGGCCGATGCCGCGACCGGTGGTGCCGATCTTGCCCGCACCCGCGGCCGCTTCGCGCAGGCCATCGAGTTCGCGGTGGACCGGCAGGATCAGCGGGCAGTTGTCGGCAATCGCGAAGTTCTCGGGATTGATCTCGACACCCTGGCCACGCAGCTTCTCGACTTCGGACTTGAGGTGCCACGGGTCAAGCACCACGCCGTTGCCAATAATCGACAGCGTGCCAGTGACAATGCCCGAAGGCAGCAGGCTCAGCTTGTAGACCTGTTCGCCCACGACCAGCGTGTGCCCTGCATTGTGGCCGCCCTGAAAGCGCACCACGGCATCCGCGCGGCTGGCGAGCCAGTCGACGATCTTGCCTTTACCCTCATCGCCCCACTGGGCGCCGATCACGGTTACGTTGGCCATGGATATACTCCTCCACCCTGCCACGGTGGATCCTATAACGCCCTTCGACAGGACTCGGCGATAAGGATTGTCTTTGGGGCAAGAGCGCCCCGGCTTTTCGGTCGGCGCCCTAAGGGCAAGGTGGGCGGCTAGTCAAGGCCCGAAGACGGCGTGGCATTTACCGACGGGTTACCCTTGATTACACTTCGCGACTTGCCCCTGCCCCCTCCGATTGCAACCTTGCAGGCACATCGAGAGAGCTTGCGACCATGAAGAAATCCCCCCTGATCACTACTACCTCCCTGATCGGCGCGCTGCTGATGGCGGCGGCTTCGCCCGCTTTCGCACAGCAGCCCGCTGCGGCACAGGCCCAGAGCCTTTCCTACGGCACAGATGCGCTGCAAAAGCTGGATTTCTGGCGCGCGCCGGGTCAGGTGCCCGCGCCGCTGGTAGTCTTCGTCCACGGCGGCGGCTGGAAGCGCGGCGACAAGGACGGCGCCACCGGCCCCTACAAGGTGGCGCACTACACCGGCAGGGGATACGCCTTCGCCAGCGTGAACTACCGCCTCGTCCCCGATGCAACGGTTGAACAACAGGCGCAGGACATCGCCGATGCGCTGGCCGCATTGCTCCGCCAGTCGGACAGGTTGGGCATCGCGCGCGGGAGGGTGGTGCTGATGGGCCACAGCGCGGGCGCCCATCTGGTGGCGCTGGTCGGCACCGACCCGCGATATCTGCGCAAGGCAGGCCTGTCCTATGCCGATATCCGGGGCGTCATCCCGATCGACGGCGCCGCCTACGACGTGCCCGGTCAGATGCAGGACGCAGGGCGAATGATGGGCGCCACCTACCGGCAGACATTCGGCACCGATGCGGCGCGGCAACGTGCGCTTTCGCCTACCTTCCAGACCGCTGCGCCCAATGCGCCCGAATTCCTGCTCCTCCACGTCCAGCGCGTTGACGGCGTGCGTCAGGCAGAGGAACTGGAGGCGGCACTGCGCAAGGCAGGCACGCATGTGGAGCGCGAAGGTTTCCCCGGCCGCGGATTGCCCGGCCACATGCAGATCAACCGCGAACTGGGCAACCCGACTTACGCGGCGACCGGCATAGTCGACCGCTGGCTGGCCCGCGTGCTCGGTTAGAGCGCCACCGCCTCGCCATTCTCAAGCCGATAGGTGCAGCCCAGCGCGCGCGCATCGTCCGCGTCCGACAGCGCGGCGACGGTCGACCAGCCGATCGCCCGCTGGCGCGCCGCTACATCGCGGTCGTGGCCAAGTGGAAGGAACAGGCGGCGCTCCTCGCCCGATGCGGCTGCCACCATCTCGATCAGCGGATCGGGGTAGAGCGAAAAACCGGTCGCGGGTTCGGGATTGCGGCCGGTCTGACCAAGGATCGCGTAAGTACCGCCACGCCCCATGCTGCCCGGAATACCGTCCGCATAGATCGTGAAGCCGAACCACGACTGGTACTCAAAACCATGCCGCTCCGAGGGATCAAGCGTCAGGCGGGCCTTGCCGCCCACGCGCGCGGCGATCGCCTTCAGCGCTGCGATACGACCGGAAAGCACCCCGCCTCCTTGCGCACCATTGGCATCGAAAGCAGCCAGACGCTCTATCGCGCTGTCGAACGGCCCCACGGCGTAAAGCAGCGGGAGATAGGCCCCGCCCCCTGCATCGACCAGTCCGCCCGCGTCCTTGGCGTCAAGCATCTGGCGCACGGCCTCGATGTTCTGCGCAGGCAGCGGCAGCGCCCCGGCGCTCAGCGTGTCGACGAGGTCGGGCAGCGTGAAGTCCACCGAAACGCCGGTGGCCCCTGCGGCACGCAGCGTCTCGATCGCCAGTTCGACGATCTCTGCCACCGCCTCGGTCGAATCGGCGCCTACAAGTTCAGCCCCAAGCTGCAGGCGTTCGCGCGCAGGGTCGAGGCCGTCGCCCTTGATGGTCACCACCTGCCCCGAATAGGACAGGCGCAACGGGCGCGCGGCTTCGGCAAGGCCGGTCGCCGCAATGCGCGCAACTTGTGCGGTTATATCCGAACGCAACGCCAGCATCCGCATCGACACGGGATCGACGAAGCGGAACATGCGGCGCACCTGTACACCCGCCATGCGGCTGGCCAGGGCCTTCTCAAATTCCAGGACCGGGGTTTCCACGCGCGCATATCCGTGGCTTGCCAGAACATCATGCGCGGCGCGGCGCACCGTCTGCGAGGCCCATGCCTGCTGCACCAGTCGGTCGCCCAGTCCTTCGGGCAGAAGATCGCGGTCGTTTTCCTGCATAATGGCCGCGCCCTTAACCCGAGATCGCGCCATTGTCGAATGTGCAAATCTGCGACGATTGGCGACGAATTTTTCATCGGCGCGGACGCTGCAACCCGCTAAGCGCAGATCGAAGCGTCTGGCGGGACGCTGCCCTTGAAACAACGAAGGCACGACGATGCGCCCTGCCCGCACGATTACCCCGCTTCTTGCCGCCCTGCTCATCACCCTTGCACCTCCCGCGCTTGCCCAGGGCATGCCCGGCGGGATGGATGGAGGCATGGGTGGTGGAGGAATGGGCGGCGGCGATATGGGGGGTGGCGGAGGCCCTCCCGGTGGCGGCGGCGGTGCCGGTCGTCCTCCCCAGCCGCCCAAGCCGATCAAGCGCGCCCGTTTCGACAAGATCGTCACCGACATGTTCCGCGACGCCGACACCAACCACGACGGCACCGTGACGCTGGATGAATTGCACGCACTGGTCGAAGCGCGCCGCGCGGCGATCATCAAGGAGCGCTTCATCACCATAGACACCGACCGCAACGGGTCGATCTCCATGGCCGAATTCACTGCATGGCAGGGCAAGATGGGCTCCGCCGCCTCCAGCGAGGACGCCGCGACCGGCGAGCGCAACGGTCCGATCGCAGAAGCGGTGATGCCCGATGCAGGCGACGACCGCCAGCTCGCCGCCCTGATCGAACCGCTCAGCGGAACGGTCATCGCTCGCGCCAACACCAATTACGATGCGGGCATCTCGCTTGAAGAACTGCTGGCCTACGAAGGAAAGCTGTTCGACGCTGCCGATACGGACCACGACGGCTATCTATCGATGGAAGAACTGCGCCCCAGAGACAAGGACGGACAGCGGATGCGCAGGCCGGGTGGTCCCATGGGGGCTCCTGCCGGCGGGCCTCCGCCCTGCCCACCCGGTCAATCCTGCTGATCCACGACCGTCGGAATGCTGCCTTTGCCCAAGCTTTCCACTGGACTGTAACGCCGTTCCTGCAAGGCTTCCCATAAAGGACGGCGCTGCACGATGATCGGGATCGAACGCCGCGCCCCAAGGCGAAGAAGGGCAATGACGCCCTCTCGCCCGGAGACGTCGATCACGGCCGCGCCATCTGATCGTCCGGCAGCCAGTCCAGTTAGCTCATGCCCAGTCTCCACACTAGGCCCGGACCCCATCGCCGCTTGCGAATCGATGGGCCTTGAGCGTAACGTGCATCAGCCTTAAATACGCGTTAGTATTAGACGCGACGCCAAATAAGGCGCAAAACAATTTCTCGGCATTTCAAACAATAGGGTTTAATACCGATATCCGCGGCGGTTAATCCCAAGATGACCCTATGCTGCGCTTGCGATAGTCTTGACGGGCACACTCCATCCAGCCTCTGGAGAGCCGTCATGCCCGTCTACCGCAAGATTTCCGCTTACATCGCGACAGCTTCCGCGCTTCTCGTTCCCGCAATCGCTAACGCGGCGGAAGTAACCGACACGTTCTCGGTCGAGATCACCATCGTCGACACTTGCACGGTTACCGCAGGTGGTCCCGCCAACATCGATTTCGGTGAGGTCGAGACGACCGAAACCGACCTGCTCGAACAGGGCGTGATCACGGTCAACTGTTCGCTCACGACACCTTACACGATCGGCCTGACGCCTTCCAACGCCGACACCACGGGCGCCGGCGAAATGGAAAGCACCGACGCGGCCATAACCGACGTCGTGCCCTACCAGCTCTACAGCGACGCCGGGACGACCGCGTGGGGCTCTGCCGCTCTTGGCGATCCGCAGAACGGTCTTGCCGGCACCGGAACGGGATTGGACGAGACCTATGACGTCTACGCAGGCGTCGCCAGCACCAACTATACGCCCGGATCGTACATCGACACGGTGACGGTCACTGTATTCTACTGACGGCGAGGCAAACCCTTGTCCCGAACTGCCTTTGCTGCGGCATGTTTCGCCGCAGGCTCGCTGGTCTGCGCTCCGGCGCTGGCCAGCGGCCTTCAGGTTTCTCCGGTCCTCGTCCGCATCATGGAACGGTCGAGCACGGTATGGCTTACCAATTCGGGTGGAACTGCGATGCGCGCGCAAGTGCGGGTGTTTCACTGGACGCAGGACAGCGGCAGAGATGCCTACGCCGCGACCGAGGAGGTGCTGCCGAGCCCGCCCTTCGTGGAGCTTTCCGGCGGAGCAAAACAGCTTGTCCGCCTGGTGCGTCGCTCGATGCCGGGCGGCGCGGGCGCCCCGTGCGAGGATGCCTATCGGATAGCGATAGACGAATTGCCCAATCCCGCCGCGCCGCCCGATGGCAACGGCCTGCGCTACCGGATGAGCTATTCGGTCCCGGTCTTCGTGACTTCGCGCGCCTGCCGCAAGGAGGAGCCGAAGCTATCCTTCGCACTTCCGGCAGCGGGTACGCTGGCGGTGGCGAACACGGGCCTGATCCACGCACAGCTTGCGGATGCCGCGATTGTCACGCCGGACGGTCGCCGGACACCGCTGGCGAAAGGGCTGGTCGGCTACGTGCTGCCGGGATCAACGATCAATTTCACGCTCGGCCCACGAGCGGGACTGCCGCCCCAGGGTTCGGCATTAGAGGTGACGGTGAATGGCAAGAAAGTCGCGCAGCCACTGGCGCGGACTTCTTCTGGTCAGTGAGACAGCTCTTATAGTTGCATTCGGACCATGCGGAAGATCCCTTGCCGACGAAGCGGCGCCGATGGACGCCTCCATGCTCGGCGCGGCGGCGGACGAGCAGGTCTTCTCGCCATCCATTCTCGGCACCACGGCGCCTTCGCAAAGCGCGGACGATGCCACCCCGCTGATCCTGCAGGTGCGCATCAACGGCATGGATGCCGGGCTCCACCAGTTCGCGCTCATCGCGGGCGAGGTCTGCACCCGCCCCGAGACGCTGCGCAGCCTTGGGCTTTCCATCCCGGCCGGGAGCACGGAAGATAGACAAACGCTGGTTTCGCTGAGCAGGATCGCAGGCGTTTCGGCCACGTACAATGCGGGCGAACAGTCGCTGGACCTCATGGTGCAGCCCCAGATGCTGACCTTCGCGCCCACCCGCCGCAGCCTTGGCACACGCGCTGCGGCCGTTGCCCAATCGGCGCAGGGGCTCCTTGTCAACTACGACGCATCGATCGTGTTCGGGCGGGGCAACTACACCATCTCGGGCTTCAATGAACTGCGATACTTCAACGGCAACATGGTCATCAACTCGACCGGGATGCTGCGCGAATCGAGTGGAGCGCGCCAGCGGACCGACGGCTTCACCCGCCTCGACAGCGCGCTCTCGTGGTCCTGGCCGGAAAGCCGCATCACCGCGCGCCTTGGCGATACGCTGACGGTGGCCTCGCGCTGGACGCGCACCACCCGCATGGGCGGCGTGCAGATCGGCACCAACAACCTGCTGCAGCCCTATCTCATCACCGCGCCGCTGCCCTCCTTCCTCGGCAGCGCAACGCTGCCTTCCAAGGTGGACCTCTTCATCAACGGCGCGCGCCGCTACACCGGAGACGTGCCCGCCGGCCCGTTCGTGCTGGAACCCGGCTACTCCCGCATTAACGGCGCGGGCGATGCGCAGGTCCTGCTGACCGACGTGACCGGGCGGACTACCTCGATCGACTTTCGCATCTATGAAACCCCGCTGCTGCTGCGTCAGGGGCTTGTCGAATGGTCGGCAGAGGCAGGCGTCGCGCGCCGCAGGTGGGGCATAAGCTCGTTCGATTACGGCAACGATCCCTTCGGCTCGGCAGACGTGCGCTACGGCCTCACGAACTGGCTGACTCTGGAAGGCCATGCCGAGGGCAGCGACGGCTTCGTCAATGGCGGCGCAGGGGCATCGGCAAGGCTTGGCCTGCTGGGCGTGATCACTGCGTCCGGATCGGCAAGCCGCGCCGATGGCCGCTCGGGCTCGAACTTCACGGTGGGCTACAGCTGGATGGGCCATGGCCTTCGCGTAGGCGGCGAGATCATGCGCGCCTCGCGCCACTACACCGACCTTGCCGGCCGCAACGGCGCCCCCTACCCACGCGAACGCGACCTTGCCTATGCATCGATCTATGGCCGCGTGATCGGCTCCATCGGCATCAATTACGTCAGCCAGCGATACCCTGATTACGAACGCTATCGCTATGTCGAACTGGCCTGGAACAAGCCGATCTCGCGCGAGTGGTGGATCGGCGCACGGGCGCAGAAGGGATTGTCGGGCGACCGTGGCGAGGCGGTGTTCCTCTCGCTCACATGGTCACCCAACCGCCGCGACGACGTGAGCCTGGGCTTCCAGAAGCAGGACGGCCAGACACGGGTGGACCTCAACGTGCGCCGTCCTGCCCCGCTCGAAGGCGGGCTCGGATGGAACCTAAACGTGTGGAATACCCAGGCCGACGGCGACAGTGACCTGCAGGGGACCGGCCGCCTCGAATACCGCACCCGCTATGGCGATGCATCGGCGGGGGCCAACATCTACAACGGCGATCCGACCGGATATGTCGGCTATCGCGGCTCGATCGTGCTGATGGACGGCGGCGTCTACCCGGCTCGCACGATCTACGATTCCTTCGCGGTCGTATCGACCAGCGGCGTTCCCGACGTGCCGGTCCAGCTCTTCAACCGTGAATTCGGGCGCACCAACAAATACGGCAAGCTTCTAGTCACCGGGCTCAATGCCTATCAGCGCAATGACCTTGCGATAGACCCCGACGAGCTGCCGCCCTCAATCGCTATCACGCAGATTCACCAGGAAGCCGTCCCCGCCGATCGCGCTGGCGTGCTGGTGCACTTCCCAGTCGACGAGGTCCGCTCGATGCTCCTCACGCTCGTCGATGCGTCGGGCGGCTTCATTCCAGAAGGTTCGCGCGTCCGCTATGCCGATGGCGCGGGCGGCCCGATGGCGGTCGGTTTCGATGGGCAGTTCTACATGGAAGAGGCGCGACCCGGCGCGCAAGTGATCGTCACGCGCGAAGGCGGCGAATGCCGGGCCACTGTGCCCCCAATGCCGCCGGTAGAACAGGCAGGGCGGGCAGGAGTAGTCATATGCAACGGTACCTGAACATTTCGACGCACAGGATCGCGCTGCTGCTGGCCCTGCTGGCATCGCTGACGCTCTCGATTGCTCTGCTCGTGCCGGAGAAGGCCCACGCCAACGTGACCTGCGGCGTCGTTTCCGGGACCAATCTTTTATTCGGCAGTTCGGAGACTGCGACCGGATCGGTACTCGTCGAGTGCGACAACTACAGCGATACGCCCGTCTCGTTCACGCTCTGCGCGGGGCTTGGCACACCAAGCTATCCGGGCACCGTGGACCAGCCCATGCTGCAGGACGACACCGGAACGCAGCAGATCCCTTTCAACGTCTACCACGACGCCGCGATGAGCGTGGTATGGACGCAGGACAACCCTGTAAGCACCCCGGTGACGATGCCAGCGGGCAATCCATCGCGCTACACTGTCGGCCTCAACTACTACGGACGCATCACGCCCGCCGTGCGCGGCACCTCCGGCGCTTTCACCGCCTATTTCTACGATTCGATCGTCGGCTTCATCCAGGAAGGCAATCCACGCTGTCAGAACGCGATTCTGCCGGATTTCAACGGTGCCGACATGACCCTCGTCGTCAATGCCGAGCGCCCCACCGCCTGCATCGTAGAAGCCGGAAATCCCGCAAATCTCGGCACCGTGCCGACTACTGCGGTGAACACAACGGGATCGACCACGATCAGCGTCACCTGTCCGGCGAACGTGCCTTACTACGTGGGCCTCATGCCCTCGAATGGCAATTCGGACGGGCTGGGCAGCCTCGCCGGCACCAGCGGCAACCCCGACACTCCAAATTACCAGTTACGATCGATTAGCGACACCGGCCCCATCTGGGGCGATACCGCCACCACCACGAGCGTCGGCAACGGCGTCGGTGGCACCGGAACCGGCGCCGCCGACGCGATCCCCGTCTACGTCTCGGTGCCGAGCGCCAATTACCGGCCCGACACCTATACCGATACTGTCACCGTGCACGTGCGGTACTGACGCAGCCCGCATGAACTCGGTATTCGACCCGCCTTAGAAGTTTGTCGTGCGCAGGAGGAAAAAGGGGCCGACGTTTTCACGCCGACCCCTCTTCCGTTGAGAGCCTGTTTAAGCTTTGGTTTGCCACATTTTCCGAGACATCAGGTGACGCCGCCGATCGGAAAATGCTCTAAAACGTCAGCTCAGAAAGCCAGCGCCTTTACGTTCTTCACGCCCGGCAGCGCACGAGCCTGTTCGAGCACGGCAGGCGACAGATCGCCATCGACCGAGAGCAGCAGCACCGCCTCGCCACCGGCTTCGCGGCGGCCCAGGTTGAAGGTGCCGATATTGATCGCGTTCTCGCCCAGCAGGGTGCCAATGCGGCCGATGAAGCCGGGGGCGTCCTCGTTGACGATGTACATCATCTTGCCGGCCAGTTCGGCTTCGACCTTGATGCCAAACATTTCGACCAAACGCGGCTCAACGTTGTTGAACAGCGTACCCGCGACCGAACGTTCGCCCGCTTCGGTCTTCACCGAAACGCGGATCAGGGTGTGGTAGTCACCCTCGCGCTCGGTCTTGACTTCGCGAACCTCAAGGCCACGCTCCTTGGCAAGGAACGGCGCATTGACCATGTTCACGGTGTCCGACTGGACGCGCAGGAAACCGGCGAGCACGGCAGCGGTGATCGGCTTCTGGTTGAGTTCGGCGGCAGCGCCCTCGACGTGGATCGAGATACGCGGAACCGAATCCACCGTCAGCTGGCCAACCATCGAACCCAGCACTTCGGCCAGCTTCATGTAGGGCTTGAGCTTCGGAGCTTCCTCTGCGCTCAGCGAAGGCATGTTGAGCGCGTTGGTGACGCCGCCGTTGACGAGGTAGTCGGCAAGCTGTTCCGCCACCTGCAGCGCCACATTGACCTGCGCTTCGGTGGTCGATGCGCCAAGGTGCGGGGTGCAGATGAAGTTCGGGGTGCCGAACAGCGGCGATTCCTTGGCCGGCTCGGTCTGGAACACGTCGAGGGCGGCGCCCGCGATGTGGCCCGAATCGAGGCCCGCCTTCAGCGCGGCTTCGTCCACCAGACCACCGCGTGCGCAGTTGATGATGCGCACGCCCTTCTTGGTCTTGGCGAGGTTTTCGGCCGAAAGGATGTTGCGGGTCTGGTCGGTCAGCGGCGTGTGCAGCGTGATGAAGTCTGCCTTGGCCAGCAGCGTTTCCAGATCGGCCTTCTCGACGCCCATTTCCACGGCGCGTTCAGGCGTCAGGAACGGGTCGAAAGCGACGACCTTCATGCGCAGGCCCAGGGCGCGGCTGGCGACGATGGAGCCGATGTTGCCCGCGCCGATAAGACCAAGCGTCTTGCCGGTGACTTCAACGCCCATGAAGCCGTTCTTCGGCCACAGGCCCTGCTGGGTCTGTGCGTTGGCTTCGGGCAGCTGGCGGGCCAGCGCGAACATGAGGGCGATGGCGTGTTCGGCAGTCGTGATCGAGTTGCCGAACGGCGTGTTCATCACCACGACGCCCTGCGCCGAGGCTGCCGGAATGTCGACATTGTCGACGCCGATACCGGCGCGGCCGATGACCTTCAGGTTCTTGGCGGCAGCCAGCACTTCCTTGGTCACCTTGGTCGACGAACGGATGGCAAGGCCATCATATTCACCGATGCGGGCAATCAGCTGTTCGGGCGTTTCACCCGTGATGACGTCGACGTCACAGCCCATTTCGGCGAAGATACGGGCGGCATTGGGGTCCATCTTGTCGGAAATGAGGACTTTGGGCTTGGTCATGTTCGGTATCCTTCGCGCGCCGTGCCGAAAGAGATCGTGCGGCGGTCATTAGGAGAGCATTGAGCGGTCGGTCGCCCCGCCATGGCATTCGAGCCGATGATCGGGCGAGGCCCAACCGACGGTCCCGGACACAGGCCCGGGACAACGATCGATCAGGCCGCGGCCAGTTCGGCCTTGACGGTGGCGTAGGCCCAGTCGAGCCAGGGGCCAAGCGCCTCAATATCCGCGGTGTCCACGGTGGCCCCGCACCAGATGCGCAGACCCGCAGGGGCATCGCGATATCCGGCGACGTCGTAGGCAGCATCCTGCTTTTCGAGCAGGCTAGCAAACTTCTTGATGAAGTCCGCGTCGGCGCCTTCGACCGTCAGACAGACCGAAGTCTTCGAACGGCTGGCTTCATCAGTGGCGAGATGGCCCAGCCAGTCACGCTCGGCAACGATCTTGCCCAGCGCTGCGGCGTTGGCGTCCGAACGGGCCTTCAGACCTTCCAGACCGCCCAGCCCCTTGGCCCATTCCAGCGCAAAGATCGCGTCTTCGACGGCAAGCATCGAAGGGGTATTGATCGTCTCGCCCTTGAACACGCCCTCTGCGAGCTTGCCCTTGGAAACGAAGCGGAATACCTTGGGAAGCGGCCATGCCGGGGTGTAGGTTTCCAGACGCTCGACCGCGCGGGGGCCAAGGATCAGGACGCCGTGACCACCCTCGCCGCCCAGAACCTTCTGCCAGGAGAAGGTGGCGACATCGATCTTCGACCAGTCGATATCGTAGGCGAACACCGCCGAGGTCGAGTCGGCAAAGGTCAGGCCTTCGCGATCGTCGGGGATGAAGTCTGCGTTCGGAACGCGCACACCCGAGGTGGTGCCGTTCCAGGTGAAGAGCACATCGGTGCTCCAATCCACCTGGGTCAGATCGGGAAGCTGGCCGTAATCGGCGCGAATCACGGTAGGATCGAGCTTGAGCTGCTTGGCAGCATCCGTCACCCAGCCTTCGCCGAAGCTTTCCCATGCAAGCGTGGTCACGCCGCGCGCGCCGAGCATGGTCCACATGGCCATTTCGAAAGCGCCGGTGTCGGAACCCGGAACGATGCCGATGCGGTGGGTGTCGGGCAACTGCAGCACTTCGCGCATCAAGTCGATGCAATAGGCCAGGCGCGTCTTGCCGATCTTCGCACGATGCGAACGACCAAGCGATTCTATGCTCAGCTTTTCAGGGGAATAGCCCGGCGGCTTGGCGCACGGACCCGAAGAGAAATGCGGACGCGCAGGCTTGCGCGCCGGAACCGTAATATCAGTCATTTCTGACTCTCCTTGCAGAGAGCACGCGCGGCGTTGGGACCGCGTGGCCCGATGCCGCTCCTAATGTCGTGCACCGGGATGTCAATCGTATTGCCCATCAGTTCACTGTGCAAAACGATCGCCCCCCTATGGCGCCCCGTCGCCCGGTAAGGCACGGATAAGCGCAGGTTAAGGCACTCCCCCCAAGAGCTTGAACCATGCGTAGAATTTTATTTACCCTCCCCCTCCTCGCCCTGATGAGCGGGTGTATCGATCGACCGGCGCCTTCTAACCGCCGTCCGAATCAGGCTGCGAGTCGGCCCCGGCCGACGGCGCCCCGGCCCGAACTGCGCCAGTGCCTTTCGACATTGAGCGCGCAGCACGCCGTTTTCACGCCGGTGCAGGATCGCTGGTATGGCAATGCCTGCTCCACCGTCGGCACCGTCAAACTTGCAGCGCTC
Source organism: Novosphingobium guangzhouense (assembly GCF_002896965.1). GTDB lineage: Bacteria > Pseudomonadota > Alphaproteobacteria > Sphingomonadales > Sphingomonadaceae > Novosphingobium > Novosphingobium guangzhouense. The sequence goes on along the minus strand of NZ_LYMM01000002.1, from coordinate 294,389 downwards.
AACACGGATAATGCCACCGTGACAGTGTCGGGCCTTGGCCCCGTGACGTGCGCAACGTCGACGGCATTCGCTGGCTGGGCGCGCTTCGGCGTGGACCGGGCCGCGCAGCAAATCCTTGGCAGCAGGCTGGTGAAGATCGAGACTTTCGGCAGTTATTCATGCCGTAATGTCGCAGGCACATCACGCAGATCCGGCCATGCGAGCGCCAACGCCATCGACGTTTCGGGTTTCGTGCTGGGCGACGGACGGCGCATCACCGTGCTGCAGGACTGGAACGGCGGCACCGCGGCCGAACGCCGGTTCCTGCGCGTGGTACACGACAGCGCCTGCAAACGCTTCGGCACAACTTTGGGCCCCGCCTATAATGCGGCACATGAAAACCACTTCCACCTGGAAGCGGACGGAGCGGATTTCTGCCGATAAGCTTATTGGAAGGTGATCGGCTCCGCATCTGCTTCACCCGCCGTATCCCGGGGCTCCATCGCGAAACGAATACGCTCCACGCAGCCGCTACGCCCTTCCTGTGATGGCGCAGCCCGGGCGGACTGGATCACCTGCAGCGCCTGTCTGCCAAAATCGTCGGACGGCTGCGCGGCAAGCACCTTTGCATTACCTACTGCCCCCCAGGGTGCGATATCATAGCTGACTACAGCCCAGCCTTCGATCCGACGGCGGCTGTAAGCCTGCGGGAAGCGCAGCACCGGGGCAGACGCCCATTCACCCGCGCTCGGACAGCCCTCGGCGGAACCGAATGCAGACTTTTCCGGCATCAGCGGGGCCGGCACTGTCTCGGGCGAACGCCAGTAAGGATACGTACAGCCCGTGCGCGCACCGCCGGTGAAGCGCGATTTGCGCATCGCGTCCACGCCTGCATTATCCAACGCCTTGTTGCCCGTGCCGGTCTGCACCCGCACGTTCACCGGCTTGCCTGATGCATTGGTATCGTAAGCGATCAACGTCCACTCCCGGACGCCGGGAGTAGCGGGAAGCGCAGCGAAATCCGGGAATACACGGTTCAAAGGCTGCTGGCGCGGCGCATCGGCGCAATTGCCCCCTTCGCGAATACGCTGCCAGCCCTGCTGCGGCAGTCGTCCGCTCAGCGGGCTCACGCTGTAGGATACAAGGTCTGCCACCGGAGCCGAGGCGAACGGTTCAATCCGCGCCGTGTATGTCACCGAACACGCAGACTGCGCCTTCGCAGGGAAGCGGCTGACGGCAAGGGAAGGCGCAATGTCGTCGTTCGAAGGAAAGCGGGTCCCTTCACGCGTGATGGAGATGGGCCGCCCGCTTGCATCTATTTCAAAGCGCAGCGTGATTTCCTGACGGGCGTTCGGCGCGCGCCAGGCAAGAGTGCCAAGCGGGCGCCGGACCTGAGCATCCGCGATCACCACCCCGCCATCGCACCGCACTTCGCCCGGCGTCCATGCGGCAAGAGCCCGCTCTGCTCCACCAGCCGCAACAGGCACAGGAGGTATGGGAGGCGCAGCCGCCAGAACCAGAAATGCCAAAGCGGCCGCCACCATGCCCAATCTCCTGCGTCAAGGTGATCAGGCTAACATCCCGCAAAGACACTACAAGGACGTTTCGGCGCCATATCCGAACCGATCGGGCGCCGAAACCGATCCAGTTCAGATTTCCAGCTGGCTACCCAGTTCGACGACGCGGTTGGTAGGCAGGCGGAAGAACTCCATTGCGCTGGCTGCGTTACGCATCATCCACGCGAACAACTTTTCGCGCCAGATCGCCATGCCGGGCTTCTCCGAAGGCACCAGCGTCTGGCGCGAGAGGAAGAAACTGGTCTTCATCATTTCGAACGGGCCGCCGCACATCGGTGCATGAGCCAGCGCAGCAGGAATATCGGTTTCCTCCATGAACCCGTAGCGCAGGGTCAGACGATAGAACCCCTGCCCCAGATCGACGACGGTGAAGCGGTCCTCCGGCTCAACATAGGGGCCGTCCTGCACTTCGACGGTCAGCACCACCACGCGTTCATGCAGCACCTTGTTATGCTTGATGTTGTGCAGCAGCGCGGAAGGCACGCCCATGTTGCTGGAAGCCATGAAGATCGCCGTGCCCGGCACGCGCGTGGCGCTGCCGTGCGCGCTCTTGGCGAAGACGTTGAGCGGCAATGCGGCCTCGGTCATGCGATCGCGCATGAGGCGGCGGCCTTTGTTCCACGTCGTCAGCAGCGTGAAGGCGATGCCGCCGATCATCAGCGGGAACCAGCCGCCGTCAGGAATCTTGGTGGCGTTGGCAGCAAAATAGGCGCCGTCCACCACAAAGAAGGTCACGATCACCGGCACCGCCAGCCATAGCTTCCACTTCCACAGCACGATCACGAGCACCGCCATCAGGCAAGTGTCGATCAGCATCGCGCCGGTTACCGCGATGCCATAAGCCGAAGCGAGGTTGGACGAGTTCTGGAACACCAGAACCAGCACGATCACACCGGTCATCAACGCCCAGTTGACGAAGGGAATGTAGATCTGCCCCGCTTCGTGCTCACTCGTGTGGCGGGTGGAAAGGCGCGGAATGAAGCCCAGTTGCATCGCCTGATGGGTGATCGAGAAGGCACCGGAAATCACGGCCTGACTGGCGATGAAAGTAGCGCACGTCGCAAGGATCACCAGCGGCAGGCGCAGCGATTCGGGGGCAAGATTGAAGAACGGGTTCTCCATCGCAACCGCGGCCTGTGCATCGTCCAGCCCCAGGATCATCGCGGCCTGCCCGAAATAATTGATCAGCAGGCATGGCATCACGAAGGCGAACCACGAAAGGCGCAGCGGGCCACGGCCGAAATGCCCCATGTCCGCATAGAGCGCCTCTGCCCCCGTCACCGCCAGCACGACAGAGCCGAGCGCAAGAAAGCCGAGGATCTTGTCGGTGAGGAAAAACTGGATCGCGTACCACGGGTTCAGCGCAACCAGCACTTCGGGCATCTGCACCAGATGATAGATGCCCAGCACGGCAAGCACCGTGAAATAGGTGACCATCACCGGCGCGAACAGCGCACCGATCCTTGCCGTGCCGCTTTTCTGGATCACAAACAGCGCAATCAGGAGCATCAGCGCGATCGGCAGCACGAAAGGCGCCAGATCGGACTGGACAACAGTAAGGCCCTCCACCGCCGAAAGCACGGAAACCGCCGGGGTAATCATCGAATCGCCGTAGAACAACGAGGTCGCAAAGACCCCCAGCAGCACCACCAGCGGCGCAAAACCGGACTTGCGGATAGCGCCCGAGATCAGCGCGACAAGCGCAAGGCTACCGCCCTGCCCCTTGTTGTCCGCCCGCATCAGCACGCCCACATACTGGACCGAAACGACAAGCGTCATCGACCAGAAGATCAGGCTGACGACGCCCAGCACATGCAGTTCGTCGATCGCCAGCGGGTGAGGACCGACGAAAGTTTCGCGAAAGGCGTAGAGGGGGCTGGTGCCGATGTCGCCAAAAACGACACCGACGGCACCAAGCGCCAGCTTGGTGATATTGCCCGAGCCGCCATGGCCGCCCGCGCTGTGAGACTCGACCGCCGTGGAAGGCACATAGGTCGTGTCCGCTGGAGAATCACTCATTCATGCGTCCTGTCATGGACTCGCAGAAGCACGAGGCGACTGCGGCAGGCTTGGCCCGTTAGCAGCATGAATAGGGGCTCGCAACGATACTTACAATCTGAGCGCCCGGTGGCCATGTCCCGTTCAGGGAACCAGTAGTCAGTCCTGAACGAGTGGCGATTCGCCTTGGGTTGCGCCCTTCTGCGCAGCGATCGCTGCATCGAGACGCATGAGCTGCTGCGCCAGCGGAAGCCGCCAGGGCGCATCCTCGGGTGCGTTCTTCACAACTTCGATCCACAGCGCACGCGCTTCGGCCAGCTTGCCTTCACGCGCGTAGGCAAGGCCCAGGAAGAATCTTGCGCCCGGCGCACCCGGCTCTGCGTCGATCGCACGATCAAAAGCGTAAAGCGCGGGCGGTGTCAGCATGTTGTCGGCATGGGCAACCAGCGAATTGGCCAGCGCCAGCCAGGCGTCTGCATTCTTCGGGTCATCCTCGATAGCACCGCGCAGGACTTCGGCCGCATCGGCATACTGACCGTTGCGGGCAAGGCCGTCCGCGATGATAACCCAGCGGTTATTAGTGGGAATTCCACTGTTGGTAACCTTGGCGCGCCCCTCCACCAGCGCGGCCGGGTCCGCCGAAACGGATTCCACCGCATCCTTCGGCGCTCCGACAAGGCCCGGCGAGCCCTGCGTGACATAGCCGGCAATGCCCAGCAGCAACGCCGAGGCGACAGCCTCGCGCGCGCCCCGCGGCACCTTCAGCACGAAGAGCAGCACTGCCAATACCGCAACCGCAAGGCCAATGACGAGAACCCAGGTCACTGCCCATTCCCCTTCGTTGTAAAGCGGCGGCGCAACAGGAAGAAGGCGATCAGCACAAACGCCAAAGGCACCGCGAACAGCGGCCATGTCAGGCCGGTCAACTGCGGCTTGTAGCTGACATAGTCGCCATAACGCTCGATCAGCCAGCCGCGAATTTGTTCAGGCGTTTCCCCCGCCCTGATCCGTTCTCGCACCAGCGATCGCATGGAGCCCGCGATCGGTGCATCCGAATCGGCGATCGACTGGCCCTGACACTGGAGACAGCGCAGCGTTTCCATGAGATCCTGCGCCCGGGCTTCCTGCGCGGCATCGTCGAGCTGGCGGTAGGCGTAAGGCGCGGAGGACTGCTCTTCCTGCGCGAATACCGGCGCAGCAAGAGCGAACGCGATCAAAGCGATGAGCCGCTTCACTGTCCTGCCTCCTTCAGCTTCTCAAGCAGCAGGCCAAGGTGTTCCGGGCGGATTTCGCCGATGTGCTGGTAAACGATCCTCCCCTTGCCATCGACCACATAAGTTTCCGGAACACCGGAAGAGCCCAGCGCCAGTTGCACCTTGCCGTCGTCGTCCGCGCCGATGCGCTGGAACGGATCGCCATTTTGCTGAAGGAAGCCTTGCAGGTTCTCGGTCGTATCACGCACCGAAATGCCTTCGATCGGTACGCCCGCCTTGGCCAGCGCCCCTAGTTGCGGAGCCTCGACCCGGCAGGGGATGCACCAGCTGGCGAAAATGTTGACAAGGTGCGGTTTGCCATTGGCAAGCACACGGCTGTCCAGCCCTGGACGCCCGGGCAAGGCGGCGGGCAGATCGAACTGCGGCATCGGCTTGCCGACCAGCGCGGAGGCGACATTGCGGTCCGCCGGGCGATAGAGCCCGACGATGACCAACGCCACGAAACCGAGGAACAGCGCCAGCGGCAGCCAGATCGCCCAGCGCCCGGCAAGCGGGGCGCTCTTGGGAGTATGCTCGCTCATCGTCCCTGCTTCTCGCGACGATAGGCGATCTTGTCCTTGGCAACGATCCGCCGCACATCTGCCGCCACCCGGCCAATCAGCGCAAGCAGGCCGCCCAGCGCGATCAACAGGCCCCCGATCCATATCAGCGGCGCGAAAGGCTTCCACCACAGGCGAAGCTGCCAGCGGGCCTGCTTCTCACCAGCGACCTTGGGCGCTTCCCCGCCGAGCACAGCGTAAAGCTGGCCGTTCCAGCGCGTCAGCAGCGCCGATTCACTGGTCTGCTGCGGCGGCGCCCAGAAGCTGCGCGATTGCGGAAGCATCCGCGTGACCTTTCTGTCAACACCGTAACGCACCAACAGGCGTGCTTCCATCGCCGTCCAGTTTGGCCCGGCCACCGGTTCAACCGTATCAAGCTTGACACCCCACGGCCCAACCTGGGTGACTTCTCCCGCGCGCACGGCAACCAGCTTTTCAATAGAGAACGCGCTTTCGCTGCTCATGCCGAATAGGGAAACGGCGATCCCGAAGTGCGCCACCACCATGCCCCAGATCGGCAGAGGCGTGCGGCGCAGATTGCGCGCCTTGAGCGGCAGGATGCTTGCCCAGCCCAGCCCAGCCGACAGCGCAAGGCCCAGCCATGGCAGCAACGCGATACCACCCGCCACCAGCAGGGCAATTCCAGCGGTAGCGACCAGCATCGCCGGAATCACCAAACTACGCCCAACCCGGGCAAACTTGTCCCGACGCCAGCGCAGCAGCGGGCCGACCATCAGCACCACCAGCATCGGCACAGCAAAGAGCGCGCTCATCGGGTTGAAGTACGGCGGCCCAACCGAGACTTTGGCTCCCATCGCCTCGGCGAACAGCGGATAAAGCGTACCGAATAGGACGATGCCAAGGATTGCCGAGAGCATCACATTGTTCACCACCAGCGCGCCTTCGCGGCTGACGAATGCAAAGCGCTCACCCTCAGTCACGGTCGCGGCACGCAGGCCGAACAACACCAGCGCGCCGCCGATGTAGATCGCCAGCAAGGCCAGAATGAACGTGCCCCGCTGCGGATCGACGGCAAAGGCATGCACGCTCGTCAGGATGCCGGATCGCACCAGGAACGTGCCGATCATCGACATGGAGAACGCAACCACGCCCAGCATGATCGTCCATGCACGCAGCGCGTTGCGCGCCGCCAGAACGCCGCATGAATGAAGCAGCGCGGTCGCCGCCAGCCAGGGCATGAGCGAGGCATTCTCCACCGGGTCCCAGAACCACCAGCCGCCCCAGCCCAGTTCGTAATAGGCCCAGTACGAGCCTGCGGTGATCCCCATAGTCAGGAAGATCCACGCGCCCAGCACCCAGGGGCGCATGGCCTTGGCAAAGGCCGGGCCGACCTCGCGCGTCACCAGCGCGCCGATCGCGAAACTGAACGCGATCGAGAGCCCGACATAACCGAGATAAAGCGTAGGCGGATGGAACGCGAGGCCAAGGTCCTGCAGCAGCGGGTTAAGCCCGTTGCCCTCCACCGGTACGGGAGAAAGCCGCTCGAACGGGTTCGAAGCGACAAGCAGGAATGCATAGAACCCAAGGCTTACGAACGCCTGACCAGCCAGCGTGGCCAGCATGGTGCGTTCCGGCAGCCGTTTCTCGACAAGAGCCACGAAGGCTCCGCCCAGCCCCATCACGGTGACCCACAGCAGCATCGAACCTTCGTGGTTGCCCCAGGCTCCGGCAATCTTGAAGACCAGCGGCTTCATCGAATGCGAATTGAGCGCGACCAGCTTCACCGAAAGGTCGGTAACCGCGAACACGTAAATAAGGCAGGCGAAGGCCAGCAGCGCCAGCCCCCCCTGCACAACCGCGACAGGCCGAACCGCCTCTCCCAGCACTGCTCCGCGGGTGGACAGACCAAGGCTTCCGGCAACAAGTTGCAGACCGGCCAGCGCCGCAGCCAGCCATAAGGCGGCAAGACCCAGTTCAGCGATCATTTGGTTTCTTTGATGACCTTTTCGGCCTGCTCTCTGGTCATGTTCTGCATTTCGCGTGGCACGTAGTTCTCGTCGTGCTTGGCCAGGAGGTTATCGGCGACGAAGGTGCCATCAGCCTGCATCCTGCCTTCTGCCACTACGCCCGAGCCCTCCACGAACAGCGACGGGACGATGCCCTTGAAAGTCACCGGCACTCTTGCCTTGCCATCGCCAACCACGAAATTGACGGTGACGCCGTCGGCCGCCGTCCTGAGCGAGCCGTTCTCCACCATGCCACCAAGGCGCACGGCGCGGGTCGGTTCGGGCGGGGTGGCGACGATCTCGCTCGGCACGTAGAAGTAGCTTGCTTGATTGCGCAGCGCCCAAGCCGCAAGCAACGCGGCGCCAATCAGCACGACAAGCGCTCCGATCAGCAGGACAAGGCGCTGGTGCTTGGCCTTCAGCGGAGTTCGGGCTGCGGTGGCCATCAGGAATTCGCTCCCGCACCACGCCCTGCGCTTCTGGCCGAATCACGACGCTTTTCCGCCCGGCGCATGGCTAGCAAAGACCATGCGACCATCGCAAGCGTCGCCCCAATGCCGATCACGTAGGATGCGATCACGAAAATCCACGGGTCCATTGCCTCACGCATCAGAACGCCTCCACTTCGGCGCGCGCCTTGCGGCGCAACCGCGCTTCGGCCTGCTGTCCTGCCAGGATCGCGCGCATGCGGGCCAGCACCACGCCTGCAAAGATAAGCGTGAAGCCCAGCATCGCAGCCAGCAGCGGCATGAGAAAATCGCCCGACATCGCCGACTTGCCCATGGTGATGCTTGGCGGCTGGTGCTGGCTGTTCCACCAGATCACCGAATAATGGATGATTGGCACATTTACCGCCCCAACAAGTCCGAAGATGGCAGGCGCGCCGACTCGGCCTGCGCTCTGCCCACCGTCCGAAGCCTCGCTCGCCTGCGAAAGCGCCATCCAGCCAAAGTAGAGGAACAAGAGCACCAGCATCGACGTGAGCCGGCCGTCCCAAACCCACCAGGTTCCCCAGGCGGGGCGCCCCCAGAGCGAACCGGTCAGCAGACACACGCCGGTAAACACCGCGCCCGGCACAGCACAGGCCTTGGCCGCGATCCCCGCAAGCGGGTGGCGCCATACTATTTCAGTGAAGCTTGCGCCGGCGATCCCCATCCAGCCGGCCATGCCCAGCCAGGCCGCAGGCACATGGAGATAGACAATGCGAACGGTTTCACCTTGCAACCGCTCTGCCGGGGCCACGAACAGGCCCCATCCCAGCGCAAGAAGGGCCACGACAAGTCCCGTGCCCATGCACAGGGGCATCAGCCAGCGGGCGATGCGCAGAAAACGGGCGGGGTTGGCAAAGCCGTGCATGACAGGCGCGCTTCTATAGTGCGTGTTGAAAGGAGCAAGTGACTCAGATCAAAGCACAGCGCTTTTCATGCGCCAATCGCGCATTGCCTTCATAATGCCATGAAAGGCATCATGCTGTGATATAAGAGAGGAAATGGGGCGATCGATGGGGTTCGAACCCACGACCTCCGGTACCACAAACCGGCGCTCTAACCAACTGAGCTACGATCGCCACAAGCAGGCCTTGCGGCCGCTGCATCCTGCATCGAACGCTGTTGCGTCCTGTGCGGAGCGCGCCTTTTGCACAGCCGGCAGATTCTTGCAAAGCAAAAATGACGCTTGATGAAATTTAGCTGCAGGATGCCCTGCGCTCGATTTTCCTGCGCACCGCGCGTGGCTAAGGTCTGCCCATGGACGGCCCCGACGAATCATCGACTGCACGACTGCTATCGCACCCCGGCGTACAACGCTTTCCGTCATCGAGGCTCGACCTGTTCATTCTACGCGATTTTCTAAGCGCGGATCGCTGCGCGCAGCTGATCGACCTGATCGAGACGAACAACCGCCCCTCCACGATTGCAGATTATAACGGCGATGATGCCTTCCGCACGAGTTCTACCTGTGACCTGTCACGCGATTACCCAATCGTCGCGGAACTGGCCCAGGGCTTGTCCACCCTGTCCGGCATCGACCTTGCCCACGCCGAACCGCTTCAGGGACAACGTTACGAAGTAGGCCAGGAGTTCAAGGCCCACACCGACTATTTTGAGCCGAACGCTGCGGATTACGACAAATACTGCAAGGTGCCCGGCCAGCGGACCTGGACCTTCATGATTTACCTGAACAACGTGGAGGCTGGCGGTGCCACCCGCTTCAAGGTCATAGACAAGGTGATCCAGCCCGAAACCGGCAAGCTGATCGGCTGGAACAACCGCCGCTCAGACGGCCGGCCCAACCCGGCAACGCTCCATCACGCCATGAAGGTGCGCAAGGGTCGCAAGTACGTGATCACGCAATGGTATCGTGAACGGCCCTGGGGCTGATCCCAGGGCCGCTCCGACCGTTTACTTTGCCGCGGCAATCACCGCGCAGGCGATACGCCCGCCCGCATTGCCCGAAGGCTGGCTGGTGTAATCGTCAACGCCTGCGTGAATCACCAGCGCCGAACCGTCGGCATCCAGCAAGGATTTTGGCCCCGGCGAAAGGGTCACGCCCGAATTGAGCACCTGCGTCTTGAGAAGGCCATCGGCGCCGACGTTCTGATTCGGCATGTCACCCCCGTGCGGGCCGGTGGCGACCATGTAGCCATGCTGGTGATCGCCGCCGGTGAAGTGGCCGCCGGAACTGTCGAACTTGGTCGCGGTGTCACACACTCCCTTCTGGTGGAAGTGGAAACCGTGCTCACCCGCCGGGATACCCTTTGCCTCAGCGCTGACGAGGACGCCTGCCGGAGTTTCCTGCAACATGACCATGCCAACGGACTTGCCGTCCAGTCCGATCAGATCGGCGTGGATCATCGGCGCGGCCGCTGCGGTGGTGGCGGAATGTCCGGTATGCTCGTCGGCGGCGCTGGCCGAGCCGGCAAGCGAAAGCAGGACTGCCGAGCCGGCAAGGATGCGGGAGGATAGCTTCATATCGTATCTCCGGTGTTTCAGGCTGGATGGCTGCGAAACGCAGCCGCACGCATTGACGTTCCCCCGTCCCACGTGGTCCGGCACGACCCTAAAGCGCTGCACATGAAAGGCAATCGCAAGCAGCTGCGAAATTTCGGCCGGAAGTGTTCCTGCAAGGCAGGCAACAAAAAAGGCGGCCCGAAAGACCGCCTTCTTCGTGAAGCAGGTGCCGGGGCCGATCGGCCCCGCGCAATCACTTCTTCTTGAGCGAGAGACCGCCAAAGCGCTTGTTGAACTGAGCGACGCGGCCGCCCTCGTTCAACTGCTTGGTGCCGCCGGTCCAAGCCGGGTGCGAGGTCGGGTCGATGTCCAGAACCAGCGTGTCGCCTTCCTTGCCCCAGGTCGAGCGGGTCTGGAAGGTGGTGCCGTCGGTCATCTGCACCGTGATGGTGTGGTAGTCGGGATGGGTATCGGCCTTCATGGGTCAATCTCTTTCGCATGTGGCCGGTTCCGACCGGCCTGGCTTGGAAAGCGGCGCGCTTACAGCGAAGCGCGCCGAAATGCAACACGTATCCGAGCTGCCGCCTGCGCCGCGCCACGCGCGAGCGCAGAGCGATCAGCTATCCGCGATCATCGCCGTGAAGTTGACCTCGCAGGTCACCTTGTCGTCGATCGAGGCCTTGCCCCAGAACTTGCACACGCGCGAACGCTTCTGGACGAAGCCGGTACGCAGCGTCAGCAGGTGACCCGGCGTAACGGGCGCGCGAAACTTCGCGTCCTCGATCGCCATGAAATACACCAGCTTGCCGGTCCCGGCGAGGCCAAGGCTTTCGATCGCGAGGATGCCTGCGGCCTGTGCCAGCGCTTCGATCTGGAGAACGCCGGGCATGATCGGACGGCCGGGGAAGTGCCCCTGGAAGAAGTCCTCGTTGAAGCTCACCGCCTTGACGGCCTCGATCTCCTCGTCGGAGATCGAGACTACCCGGTCCACGAGCAGCATCGGGTAGCGGTGCGGAAGCGCCGCCAGGATCTTCGCGGTATCGTACACCACTTCGGTCTTGTCGCTCATGCCCGTGCTTTCCGGATCAGCGGCCCGAGGGCTGCGCTGCGCCAGCGGCGGGAGCGGCCTGCTGACCCTGTGCCGCTGCCTGCTGCGCACGCTGTTCACGAACCTGACGCGGTTCCCAGCCAGCAGGCGGAACCAGCTGCGCCGAAGGGATAGCCGTGTTCAGCTCGTTCAGGATGTCCTGATTGAGGTTGTACGCACCACCATTGACCGCAAGGATCGCGTCGGGCGAGATCAGGATCGAGACGCCCTTCTTGGTCATCGCGGCCTTCACTGCGTCATTCAGCTTGTCTTCGATCTGCTCGTTGACATAGGCCTGTGACAGACCAACCGGCTGCAGGATGCGCTGGAGTTCGGCCTTGCCGCTTTCCTGGATCTGCTGGATGTTGCCGGCCTGCTGTTCAAGCTGGGCCTGCGTGGCCTTGCCACCCTGACGGTCGGCATTAAACTTGTCGATCAGCGGCTTGATCTGAGCGTTGAGCGCGGTCTGGCGGGTCTGCGCCTGATCGAACTGTGCCTTGAAGGTAGTCTGGCGCTGGGTCTCAGCGGTCTTGAACGCGTTCGAGTTGGCGATCACTGCATCGAAGCTCGCGATGCCCAGGCCCTGCACGATGGTGCCGCCCGAAGCGGGGGCCGCGGGAGCGGGCTTGGCCGCCAGTGCGGGCTGCGCGGAAACGGCAGCGAGAGCGAGGCCGGAAGCCAGCGCGGCGGACTTGAGAAGAGTAGTCATCAGAACTGGGTTCCCACGTTGAAGTTGAATGCCTTGGGATCGTCGCCGTCCTGCTTGAGCAGCACGCGCGAGAAGTCGATACGGAACGGGCCGAACGGCGAGTTCCAGTTCACGCCGATGCCGACAGCGACACGCGGCTTCCAGGTATCGCCGGCGAATTCCTCGACGAACCGCGATTGATACTGCGCCACGCCATCAACCAGATAAGGCGTGGACGTGACAGTCGTCGTCTGGTTGCCGTCCGCATCAAGGTAGATCTGGTTACAGCCCGGGTCGCACTGCGTCAGAACCGGCTCCTTGACGCTCCACACCGCACCAACGTCAGCGAAGATCGAAGGACGCAGGCCCATTTCGCGCGCGCCGGAACCCAGCGGAATTTCAAGCTCCGCGCGGCCCATGTAGTAGTAATTGCCGCCCAGCGCGTCATCCTGCCAGTTGCTGCGGCTGGTCGAAGGCTCACCATCGCTGTCGAGATACTTGCGCAGCACGCGCGGGCCCACGCCGCGGATCGCGAAGCCACGGAACTGCGGCTGCCCCAGATAGAAGCGGTCGGTCAGGCGGATATCCTGACCGGACAGGCCCTTGATCGCGCCGCCCTCTGCTGAGAGCGAGAAGATGAAGCCGTGCCCCAGGTTCATGAACTTCGACGCGTTGCCGCGGATGCGCGCATATTTCACGTCGCCGCCCAGCCCGGCGAAATCAACGTTGATCGAAGCGGTGATACCGCGCGTCGGACGCACACGGTTATCGAGCGTGTCGTAGATCAGCGACGTGCCGATGATCGAGCTGAGCCGCTTGCCGATCGCGTCGCACAGATAACGGCCTGCGTAGAGCGGGTCACACTGATAAACGTCCGGATCCTGACGGTACGAATAGTACGTTGCCTTGTCCAAGCTGACATCATCGTAGTTCAGCGTGTAGCTGGCCACGGCAGTCAGGTATTCGGTCAGCGGCACACCCGCACGGACCTGGAAGCCGGTAGTCGACTGTTCGTAGGTCGTGTTGCGATCGGAGTTGTAGTAGTTGAAGCTGTTGTAGTCGCGGCGATAGATGTTCACGCCCAGTGACACGTTCTTGTCGAACAGGTAGGGTTCGACGAAGCTGGCCTCGACGCTCTTCGAATAGCGCGAGATGCTGCCCGACAGGCCCACCGTCTGGCCACGGCCACGGAAGTTGCGCTGACGGATCGACGCCTGGAAGATGAAGCTTTCAAGGCTGGAGAAACCGGCGGAAAGCTGCAGTTCGCCGGTCGGCTTCTCTTCGACGTTGGCTTCCAGCAGAATGCGGTCATCAGCACTGCCGGGCTTCTGCTCGACCTCGAACTTTTCCTGGAAGTAGCCGAGCGACTTGATGCGGTTCGTCGAACGCTTGACCTGCAGCGAGTTGAACGCGTCGCCTTCAGCCAGACGGAACTCGCGGCGGATGACCTTGTCCTGCGTCAGCGTGTTGCCGTTAATGTCGATCTTCTCGACGTAGACGCGCGGCGCTTCCTGAATCACGAAGGTCAACCCCATGGTGAGGTTTTCCTTGTCGCGATCGTACTGCGGGCGCACGTCCGCGAAGGCGTAACCGAACGCGCCCGCAGTCTCGTTCAGGCTGTCGATCGTGTCTTCGACCTGCTTCGCGTTATACCAGTCACCCTTGTGCATCGGCAGGCGCGAAGCCATCTTTTCGCCGTCGAAATCGCGCAGCTGGCTTTCGACTTTCACATCGCCGAACTTGTAGCGTTTCCCTTCCTCCACCACGTAAGTGATGATGAAGTCCTTCTTGTCCGGCGTCAGTTCGGCCACAGCCGAAACCACGCGGAAATCGGCATAACCCTGCGTCAGATAGAACTGGCGCAGCTTCTGCTGGTCGAAGGCCATGCGATCGGGATCGTAGCTGGTGCCCGAACTGAAGATACGGGTGAAGCGCGCTTGCTTAGTCACCATCTGGCCGCGCAACTCCCCGTCAGAGAAGTTGTCGTTGCCGATGATGTTGATCTGGCGGACCTTCGACTTGTCGCCTTCGGTGATCTCGAAGACGATGTCGACGCGGTTCTGGTCGAGCGACACCATCTTGGGCTCGACGGTCGCCGCGTAGCGGCCCTGCCGCTTGTACAGTTCAATGATTCGCGCAACGTCGGCGCGGATCTTGGAGCGCGTGAAGATCTGGCGCGGAGCGACCTTGATCTCCGGCAGGATCTTGTCGTCCTTGATGCGCTTGTTGCCTTCAAGGATGATGCGGTTGACGACCGGGTTCTCCTGGACCGTGATCGTCACCACGCCGTTGTCGAACGCGACCTGCGCATCCTTGAACAGTTCGGTCCCGTACAGGTCCTTGAGCGCAGCGTCGGCGGAAACCTTGGTGTAGTTCTGACCGACGCGCATCTTGATGTAGGACAGCACCGTCTGCGGCTCGAGGCGCTCCGCACCCTTCACCACGATTGTCTGGATCGGCTGACCTTCTTCCACCGGCGCCACGACGGCCGGGGCAGGAGCGGCAGGCGCCGCCGGTACCGGCGCACGCTTTGCGCCCTGCGCGGAAGCCTCCATCGGCATTCCCGCAAGAATGGTGGTCCCGAGGAGCACCGCTGCCACGTGCGAACCCAAACGTGCTCCAGTGCCGCGAACCATTTCCCGTCCGATCATTCTACGCAAAATCCCGTATTCGCTTTCGCGATGAAAAACAGACCACCCGGCGAGGGCGCACCCAGCCTCGCAGGCAATCGCAGCCATCTGCCCGATGGAGCCGGCCCAATCAAGCAGACAAAACCCGGCAATATTGTGATCGCTTGAAAATCCCTTCAGGCTATCCCCCGAAAATAGGGAGAGAGGCGAGGTCATTGACCGTGACGAACACCATCAGCGCCAGCACCAGCGCCACGCCCGTCCTTATGGCCCATTCCTGACTGCGTACACCCAGAGGCCTGCGTCGGACCAGTTCAGCCGCGTAGAAAGCCAGATGTCCGCCGTCGAGGCCAGGAATTGGCAGGAGGTTGATGAATGCCAAGTTAATCGAAATCAGCGCCGCGAACTCCACGAAGGCTTCCCAGCCCAGCGTAAAGGATTGCCCGGAATACTGCGCGATCTTGATCGGGCCGCCCAGTTCGCGCACCGAACGGTCGCCTGTGAATATCTGCGTGATCCCCGTGACCATATTGGCCATGGCGCGCCAGCTTTGCTCGAAACCCAGAGCCACGGCGCTTATCGGACCGACATCTTCGAAGCGGCCGGCGCGCACACCAATCTGGCCGACCTTCTGCATCTTGCCTTGCGCATCCGGCACAGAGCCTTCGGTCACCTTGACCGCGAAGGTGCGCACGTCATTGCCGCGCCGCACGGAAAGGTCGACCGTGCGTCCGGCCTGCGGGCGGATAAGGTCGGGTATATCCTCGAAGCTGGTAATGGCAGTGCCGTTCACCGCGACGATACGGTCACCCACTTCGAGCCCGGCCGCTTCTGCCGGCGAATCGCCATAAAAACCGCCCACGACCGGCGGCATCATCCGCACGCCGAGGTCCCCGATCTTCGCCTTGTTGCCGAACTGGTCGCTGAATTCCTGCGTCGTCAACTTGACCGGCAACGTGATCGTGCGCCCTTCCCGCTCCACGGCGATCGGCAGCGTCTTGCCGGGGAAGTAGGCGACCCGCGCAGGAACTTCCGCGGCGCCGTCGACCTTGTCGCCATCGATCGCGATGATGCGGTCGCCCACCTGCATACCGGCCGCCTGCGCAGGCGAATTATCGGCAAAGCCGCTGATCTCCGCGTCATTCACGACGCGCCCGTAGATAGAGAAGAAGCCCGCGAAGATCGCCACGCACAACAGCAGGTTAGTCAGCGGTCCGGCGAAGACGATCAGGGCACGTTGCCACAGCGGCTTGGAATGAAATGTCTGCGACCGCTCTCGGGGGGAAAGGCGCGCGTCGTCCGGATTGGGCGCGCTTGTCGGATTCATGTCGCCCGCAAACTGCACATATCCGCCCAGAGGTAGTGCAGAGAGCTTCCAGCGGGTACCCCGCTTGTCGGTCCAGCCCGCAAGTTCCTTGCCGAAGCCTATGGAAAAGGCATCCGCCTTCACGCCGAACAGACGACCGACCAGATAGTGGCCCAGTTCATGGATCAGGACCAGCGGCCCCAGCACCAGGAGGAAGGCGAAAATCGTCGTCAGAATTCCTGGTGAACCGGTCAAGCTTTGCCTCTCTTCAGGTGCTGGTCACAAGTACGCGCGCCCTCGCCCGCGCTTCCATGTCCACATCAAGGACGTCGGAAAGGCTGCCCGGCGGAGGCGGTGCGTAGGAACCTAGCACGTCTTCCACTTGTGCAGAGATACGGGTGAACGAAATCTGACCGCCAAGGAACGCGGCAACCGCGATTTCGTTCGCGGCGTTGAGCACGGCCGGGATCGCCCCGCCCGCCTGGGCGGCCTCACGCGCCAGACGGGTGGCGGGAAAGCGCACTTCATCGGGCTTGCGGAAGGTCAGTTCACCGATCTCCGCAAGGTCGAGCGGCGCACACGGTGTATCCATCCGCGCAGGCCATGCCAGCGCGGAGGCGATCGGCACGCGCATATCCGAGGGGCCAAGCTGCGCCAGCGTCGAACCGTCGCGGTACTCCACCATAGAATGGACCACCGACTGCGGATGCACGATGATCCGCAGTCGATCGAGGCCGACGGGAAACAGGTAATGCGCCTCGATCAGTTCAAGGCCCTTGTTGAACATCGTTGCCGAATCGACGCTGATCTTTGCGCCCATGTCCCAGTTGGGATGGCGGATCGCCTCGGCCGGGGTGGCTGCACTCAGGCGCTCCCACGACCAGTCGCGGAACGGGCCGCCGCTGGCGGTCAGCGTGATCCAACGTACATGCGCGCGTTCGTTGCCCGTCAGGCACTGGAAAATGGCATTATGTTCCGAATCAATGGGCAGCAGCGTGGCGCCATACCGCTCGACAGCGGCCATCATCACCTCGCCTGCGGAGACCAGCGCCTCCTTGTTGGCCAAAGCGATGATACCGCCCTGCTCGATCGCCGCCATCGTCGGAGCAAGGCCCGCGCAGCCCACGATAGCCGCGACCGTCACGTCAGCGCCGCGCGCCGCCGCCTCGATCAGCGCCGCAGGGCCACCTGCCGCCTCGATCCCGGAACCGGCAAGCGCATCGCGCAGCGCAGGCAAGTGCGCCTCATCGGCAACAACCGCGATCTCCACGCCGAATTCACGTGCCAGCCCGGCAAGGTCGGCGGCGTTGGAATGCGCAGTCAATGCCACCACACGCCATTCGTCGCGATTGCGCCGGATCAGGTCGAGCGTCGATGCGCCGATGGAGCCGGTAGCGCCAAGCACCGTAAGGGAACGCACAGCACCCGTCATGACAACACCACGATACCCACTGCGAGCAGGAACAGCACCGCCAGCAATCCGTCAACCCGATCGAAAAACCCGCCGTGCCCCGGAATAAGGTTGCCCGAATCCTTCAAGCCCGCGCGCCGCTTCATCCAGCTTTCAAAGAAGTCACCCGCCTGCGCGCAGACGGCGACCAGCAGCCCCGCAATGAGACATGTGACGAAGAGCGGGGTCACTGCCGCCGTGGCGTACCAGCAGGGCTGCGTGCCGAAGCACGACACCGCGTTCGCCGCCGACACATCAGGCGTCAGCCGAATCGCGCCTTCCTGCCACAACCGTGCCGCAGTGAAGAGCGCCAGCGTTGCGCCCAGCGCCGCCCCCATCAGCCCCGACCAGGTCTTGGATGGGCTGATCGACGGGGCGATCTTGGGGCCGCGTAAGGTACGGCCAGTGAAATAGGCCCCCACATCCACCGCGATAACCGTCGCAAGCAGCGTCAGAATCGGCGCAGCAGTGAAAGCGTCGTTGTGCAAGAACAGCAGCATGGCCGCGCCGATTCCGACATAGAGCATGCCCACAAAGTTCCAGGCCGCGCGCGCGCCCGGCCCCGGCGTGATGCGGCGCGCGAGGCGGATCCATTCCCACAGCACGCCCACCGAAACGGCGCAGACGAAGGCGATCCACACCGGCCCGCCCAGCCACAATGCGACTCCTGCCACGGCGACCATCACGATCGCCGACAGTGTCCGCACCTTGAGATCGGACGTGCCCTTCGCAGGAGGCTCAGCGCCCGCCATAACGTCGCTCGCGGGTAGTGAAGGCGCTCAGGGCATCACGCAGGTGATCGGCAGTGAAGTCCGGCCACAGAACGTCAGTAAACAGCATTTCGGCATAAGCCGCCTGCCACAGCAGGAAGTTCGAAAGGCGCACTTCGCCTGACGTGCGGATCAGCAGGTCGAGCGGCGGCAGGTCCGCCGTGTCGAGTTCAGCAGCAATCGTCTCGGGCGTAATCGGCCCCTTGGCCGCCGCTCTCGTCGCCGCGCGGGCGATCTCGTCCTGTGAACCGTAATTCAACGCCACTGCCAGCGTCGTCCCGGTGTTGTGCGCGGTCTTTGCCATCGCACCTTCAACCAGTTCCACCAGTTCGGGCTTGAACGCCTTGTAATCGCCGATGATCTTGAGGCGCACGCCGGCCGCAGCGAATTCGTCGAGATCGGAAAGGATGAAGCGCTTCATCAGGCTCATCAGGTCCGATATCTCGTCCTCGGGCCGCCGCCAGTTCTCGGTCGAGAAGGCGTAAAGCGTCAGCGCTTCCAGCCCGAGTTCGCGTGCACCGCGCACCACCCGGCGCACAGCCTCTACGCCGCGCTGGTGCCCCACCGCGCGGGGAAGCAGGCGCTTCTTGGCCCAGCGCCCGTTACCGTCCATGATGATGGCAACGTGACGGGCGCGAAGCTCTCCCTCACCGGCTTTGACGTCCTTGGCCATCAGGCTCCCTTCTCGACGAAGCACAGTGGCCTCACTTGCCGAGGATTTCCTTTTCCTTGGCCGCGAAGACCTCGTCGAGCCCCTTCACCATTTCGTCGGTCAGCTTCTGGACTTCGGTTTCGCCGCGCTTGCGGTCGTCTTCCGAAATTTCCTTCTTCTTCTCGTCGGTCTTCAGCGCCTCGATACCGTCACGACGCACGTTGCGCACGGCAACACGGGCCTTTTCGGCGTAGGAGCTTGCCAGCTTTGCCAGTTCCTTGCGACGTTCTTCGGTAAGGTCGGGGATCGGCAGACGCAGGGTGTTGCCGTCATTGATCGGGTTGAGGCCCAGACCTGCCGAACGGATCGCCTTCTCGACGGGGCCGATGTTGGACTTGTCCCACACCTGCACCGAAAGCATGCGCGGTTCCGGCGCGGAAATCGTTGCGACCGAAGTGATCGGCATCGCGCTGCCATAGACAGTCACGGTGATCGGTTCCAAAAGCGCGGTGTTCGCGCGGCCGGTGCGCAGACCCGAAAGGTCATGCTTGAGCGCGTCGATCGCGCCCTTCATGCGGCGTTCAAGATCCGCCTTATCGTACTTTGCCATGGCTCAGGCTCCTTTCTGAACGACCGTCTTGGTGCCGCCACCGGCAAGAACAGTGGCAAGGTTGCCCTTCTCGCGGATAGAGAACACGACGATCGGAATTGCATTGTCGCGGCACAACGCCACGGCGGAAGCGTCCATCACCTGCAGATTGTCGGCGAGGACAGTGTCGTAATCGACGGTATCGTAACGCTTGGCGTCGGGATTGCGCTTGGGGTCGCTGTCGTAAACGCCGTCAACGCTGGTGCCTTTCAAAAGAGCATCGCAGCGCATCTCTGCTGCACGCAGCGCCGCACCGGAATCGGTGGTAAAATAGGGAGCACCGACGCCTGCGGCGAAGATGACCACGCGGCCCTTCTCAAGGTGCCGCTCGGCGCGGCGACGGATCACCGGCTCGCAGACCTGGTCCATCTGTACGGCCGACTGCACCCGGGTTTCCACGCCCAGCTGCTCAAGCGCGTTCTGCATCGCCAACGCGTTCATCACGGTCGCCAGCATGCCCATGTAGTCGGCCTGCGCCCGGTCCATACCGCGAGCGGCCCCTGCCATGCCGCGGAAGATGTTGCCGCCGCCGATCACAAGGCAAATCTCAAGGCCCGTTTCCTTGGCTGCCTTAACTTCCTTGGCAAGCTCCGCCACGAAATCAGGATCAATCCCGAACTGCTGGCTCCCCATCAGCACTTCGCCCGAGAGTTTCAGCAGGACGCGCTTATAGGGGGATGACATGCCGCTGGGTCTCCTGTTGGGGGCCGGAAATACTGGAACGGCCCCGGCTTTAGGAGGGCAAGCGCGAATTGCCAAGGGGCTTGGACTGTGGATGAGCGCGGTTCATCACGCGATCAAGGACAGTTCCTCCTCACGCCGGTCATAAGCGACTTGCGCCGACGCCACCGTTCCCATCCGCCGCTCCGCCCAGTCGATCATTGCCTGCAACGCGTCAAGCAGTTCGCGACCCAGCGGCGTGACGGCATAAGTGACCGACACCGGCACCGTGGGCACCACATCGCGCTGCACCAACCCGTCACGTTCAAGCGAGCGGAGCGTCTGGCTCAGCATCTTCTGCGAAATTCCATCGATATGGCGCTTGAGCCCATTGAAGCGCCTCTCTCCAGGTCCAAGCGTCGTCAGGATCAATACACTCCACTTGTCGGCGATGCGATCGAGCAGCAGGCGCGTCGGGCAATCGGCGGCATAGACGTTCGGCGCCGGGCGGGCGGTTTCTCCGGAGTAACCCGGTGCGGTAAAAGTGCCTTCTTGCATGACCACAACCGATATCACATCTGGTCACTATTAGATACCTGATGGAGAACGGGAATGAAGATCACAGTCCTCGGCGCCAGTGGACGGGCAGGATCGGAGATCACCAAAGAAGCTGCCGCCCGTGGCCATGAAGTCGTCGCGATCGCGCGCAACCCCGCCAAGATTCCCAGCATCCTCGGCGTCTCGGCCACCGCAGGCGATGCTTCAGACCCGGACGCCCTCGCCCCGCTGATCGCAGGCAGCGAAGCCGTCATCAGCGCCATGCATTTCGATGTTAGCGCCGAAACCCTGCTCGCCGCGATCCGCAAGGCCGGCATTGCGCGCCTGCTGGTCACCGGCGGCGCTGCCAGCCTCCGGGTCGGCCCCGACAAACGCCTGATTGACACCCCGGACTTCCCCGAGGAATGGAAACCCTTCGCCATGGGCGGCATCACATTCCTCGACGCATTGCGCCAGGTGAACGACGTCGACTGGACGTTCTTCTCTCCCGCTGCCCTGATCTTTGAAGGACCACGCATCGGAAACTACCGCTTAGGCGGCGATGAACTGGTTACGGACGAGGCCGGCGAAAGCAGAATCAGCTTCGCCGACTACGCAACCGCGATGATCGATGAACTGGAAGCCCACAAGCATTCACGGGCACGGTTTACGGCAGCATATTGAACTAGGGCCGGAAGGCCCGGTGCTTCAGGCCGCCTCCGCCAGCGCCCCGCCGATTGAACACACACCATCGACGCCGAGCACGTGGGCTACTCTGCCCAGAACGTTTCACCCTCAGGCAGCCCGCGCGGATCGGTGCCCATCTTTTGCGAATACCGGACGGCAAGCCGCTCCTTTTCCGTCAGCCCACTCAGATCACCGCCAAGTACGGCCTGATACATTGCCTCGCCCGGAGATTCAGCCTGTGCGATCACGCCACCTTCGTAACCCAAAATGCGCAAGTCCCGCTGCGCACGCCAGTTCATGCATACCGTACAGCCATTGATAACGGCCGTCGCGATGCGGACCGCCTCGAACAGTCGCAGCGACAGCCTGGAATACTGGTAAGGCGCCATGGTGAAAGCCCCGGCCGTCTGCACAATCTCCGGCGAATACTCACGCGACAGGTCTGGAATCGGATTGTGCGGCTGGGGAGCGAGTTCGACACGCATAAGGCCTCTCCGGTTGCGCGCGAATCTCGCCGGGCCGGTACGAGGCGATAGTGCGGAAACGAAACGGGCCGCAGAAGCTGATGCTTCTGCGGCCCACGCGTTTCTTCAGCAAGGAAGGGCTGAAATCAGCCAGCCACCGCAGCAGCCACTTCGGCTGCAAAGTCGGTGACTTCCTTCTCGATGCCTTCGCCCAGCTGGAAGCGGACGTAGTCCTTGAGGACGATCTTCGCGCCGGCTTCCTTGCCTGCCTGGTCGACGACCTGCTGGATCGGGGTCTTATTGTCCATGACGAAGATCTGCGACAGCAGCGCGTTTTCCTTGGCGTACTTGGCGACTGCACCTTCGACCATCTTGGCCTGCACGGCTTCGGGCTTGCCCGACTCGGCTGCCTTTTCCTGCGCGATCTTGCGCTCACGCTCAATCAGATCGGCGTCGAGGTCGTCCGCGTTGAGGGCCAGCGGGAAGGCAGCAGCGATGTGCATCGCGATCTGCTTGCCAAGTGCTTCGAGAACGTCGGCCGAAGCTTCCGATTCGAGAGCGACGAGCACGCCGATCTTGCCGAGGTTCGGAGCAGCCGCATTGTGCATGTAGGGAACGACGACGCCCTGGGCGACTTCGACAGTCTTCATGCGGCGAACCTGCTGGTTCTCACCGATGGTCGCGACATTGTTGGTCAGCGCGTCAGCAACAGTGGTGCCGCCCGGGTAGGCAGCGGCCTTGAGCGCTTCAACGTCGTCACCTGCAACGCCGAGGGCAGCTTCGGTGGTCTTGCGGACGAAGTCCTGGAACTGATCGTTCTTGGCGACGAAGTCCGTTTCCGAATTGACTTCGACCGCGACGCCCTTGGTGCCGGTCACGGCAACGCCGACCAGACCTTCAGCGGCGGTGCGGCTGGACTTCTTGGCTGCAGCAGCCAGACCCTTGGCGCGCAGCGCGTCGATCGCAGCTTCGATGTCGCCACCGGTTTCGTCGAGAGCCTTCTTGCAGTCCATCATGCCGGCGCCCGAGCGCTCGCGCAGGTTCTTCACGTCAGCGGCGGTGTAAGCCATCGCTCAAATCCTCTTGTTGAGTGGGGAGCCTTGTTCGGGCTCCTTGAAACAGGTGCGCGCCGGGCCACATGGACCCGGCGCGCGACAATTCCGTGACGAAAGTGTCGTCGGCCGGGCTATTAAGCCTCGACTGCCTCTTCGGCGACCGGCTCGTCGAACGAACCGATATCAGCACCGCTGTCGACCACGGCGGCACGACCACCCTTGGTCGCGGCCTGAGCGATCGCTTCGCAGTACAGACGAACGGCGCGGCTTGCGTCGTCGTTGCCGGGGATCGGGAACGCGATGCCCTGCGGGTTTACGTTGGTGTCGAGCACGGCGACAACCGGGATGCCAAGTACGTTGGCTTCCTTGATGGCCAGCTCTTCCTTGTTGGCGTCGATCACGAACATCACGTCCGGGATGCCGCCCATGTCGCGGATACCACCGAGCGACAGTTCCAGCTTGTCACGCTCACGGGTCAGCTGAAGGACTTCCTTCTTGGTCAGACCGGCGGTGTCGCCAGCCAGCTGCTCTTCAAGAGCCTTGAAGCGCTTGATCGAACCCGAGATGGTCTTCCAGTTGGTCAGCATGCCGCCCAGCCAGCGGTGGTTGACGTAGTGCTGGCCGCAAGCGCGAGCAGCCTGCGCGATCGGCTCCTGCGCCTGGCGCTTGGTGCCGACGAAAAGAACCTTGCCACCGGCCTGGACGGTCGACTGAACGAATTCGAGAGCGCGCGCGAAGAGCGGCACGGTTTGCGACAGGTCGATGATGTGGATCCCGTTGCGCGCGCCGAAGATGTACGGCTTCATGCGCGGGTTCCAGCGGTGGGTCTGGTGGCCAAAGTGGGCGCCAGCTTCAATGAGCTGCGACATGGTGACGACAGGTGCCGCCATAGTAGAATTCCTTTCCGGTTGAACCTCTGGAAGACAGGAACCCGGCGGAGACCCCGCCAAAGCACCGGTATTTGCGCCTTCCATGTGGATTGCCCGCCCCGAGTCGCACCGGGCAATCCGGCCGATCTCCAAGCGAACGGGGCGCCCTTAGACGGATTGACCCATAAAATCCAGCCCCAATTCGCCGCAAACCCTTGTCACCTCATCGTCAAAGTGACCGATTTCCGCCTTTCTCAAGGGCTTTCGTCGGAACTCACCGCGCCTTGCGGTTTTCTCGAAGCAAAGCTGGTGATAAGTTGGTTAACGAGCCAAACATCAGAAAATGCTCAGGTTTCGACCGAAAGGGGCGCCAAGAAAGGCGGGGTGGGCGCGAAACCGAAATAAGAAGGTCGCTCGCAAATGACTATCGTCACATCGATCCTGTTCGGCCTCGCTGCTGCAGCAGCCATGATCACGATCTGGAACAGCATCGCCACGGCCCTGCCCACACTCCGATCGTTGCACCGAATGCTCTGCGCCGGTGATGCTGCGCCGCCGGTTCGGATAACAACCCTCCAAACACGCGATGCTGCAGAGGCACGCCGATGCCGACGGGTGCACAAGCAACGCCATCCAAAGCCGGTCACGCACCGTCGGCATCGATATGCAAATCGTACACACGCCGCTTGAAGGTTGATTTCGGGCAGGATTCAAAAAGCGCTTGACTCAGTTGGAACAAAAAGTGAACTAAGCCCTATCGGAACATTATTAGAACAGATTTTTGATTTTCACAAGTTGTCCACAGCCCGCCGGCCAGGCAAGGGCGAAGGTTATAAAGGAACGGTCATGACTGCATTCGCTGCCTGTCTTTTTGCCCTCGCCGCGATGGCTTCGGCATTTTCGATCCTGATGACGATCCGCCGCTATGGCCCCCATGCCATCACATTTCCGACCCAACTCGCGGCCTGCCCCGGAACTATGGTTGTGACGTGGAAAGTGATCGAGCGCGTGCAGGTGCCCACGCTCGCATCGCTCAGGAAGCGCCAGGCCCGCCGTGTTCCGTCGCGTCTGGAATGGCCGGGTACAGCGCCGATGGATCTTGCCGCCTAACCCTGGTGTAAGTGACAAGGCCGACCGGGATCAGCAACAGATATACGATAGTCACCACCGCAAGGGTAAACCACGGCTCGATTAGCAGCGCCGCCATCGTCAAGCCAACCAGCGCAAGCACACCAAGCCGCAGATGCGGCGGAGGGCGCATGCGCGACCAGGCCAGCGTTGGAATGCTTGAAATCATCAGGAAAGCCACAAGGACCATCCATCCACTCACCAGGATCGGATTCGCGAATTCGGGCATTTGGCCGCTCGCCACCCACAGGTAGAGCGGCAGGAACGTAAGACCCGCGCCTAGCGGCGCCGGAACCCCGGTCAGGAAGCCCGCCGACTTGTGGGGCTGATCCAGCATGTCGAGCCGCGCATTGAACCGCGCAAGCCGAAGCACACAGCAGATCGCGAAAGCCAGCGCTGCGATCCACCCCATGCTGGGGAGCTGATGGAGCGTCCATAAGTAGACGATCAGCGCAGGAGCCACGCCAAAGGAAATCGAGTCGGCCAGACTATCGAGTTCGGCCCCGAAACGCGTCTGCGCCTTGAGAAGTCTTGCGGCCCGGCCGTCGATACCGTCGAGCAGTCCGGCAAGGATCACTGCCTGCACGGACTTCTCGAAATCCCCTGCGATCGCGAAGCGAATCCCCGTCAGGCCGGAGCAGAGCGCCGCTGCGGTGATCGCATTGGGAACCACGGCACGGACTGAAAGGCCGGGAGCGAGCCGCCGACGCGGCGCATTACCGGGAACTTCATCGAGATCCATTCCCGGTTGCTCGTCGGTCACTGGGCAATGCCCTCGATCAGCGGCGCGCTGCCGAGTTCAGCCAGCACTGTTTCACCCGCCACGATCTTCTGACCCATCAGAACCTTGGGCTCGACGCCCGCAGGAAGATAAACGTCGACACGGCTGCCGAAACGAATCAGGCCGATACGCTGCCCGGATGCGATGATGTCGCCCGGCTTCACGAACGGCACGATGCGGCGGGCGACCAGGCCGGCGATCTGCGTGAAACAGATACGCAGCCCATCGTTACGCTCCACCAGAATGTGTTGACGTTCATTCTCTTCGCTCGCCTTGTCGAGATCCGCGTTCACGAACTTGCCCGGGATATAGATCACCCGCTTGATCGTGCCGCTGATCGGTGAGCGATTGATGTGAACATCGAACACAGACATGAAGATGGAAATGCGCGTCACCAGATCAGTCGGCATCGGCGCGTTGCCGCTGCCATCATCCATGGTGAGTTCACGCGGGGGCGAAACCTTGCCGATCAGTGTAACCAGTCCATCGGCAGGCGCGACTATCGCTCGCTCATCCTGCGGAGTGACGCGGATCGGATCACGGAAGAAGGCAAGCACGCAAACCGTCAGGAAGGCCAGCGGCCAGCCGAACCACGGCCCCCACAAAATCCATACGATCGCAGCCACAACGCCTGCGATGGCGCCGAACTTGCGGCCTTCCTTGTGAATGGCGGGCCATTGCCACGACGCTTCGCCGCGACCTTGATTATCGAGAATGTTTCCGGGCATCGCTCTCGTCTAGCCAGTGTGCGTCAGTACCGCAATGCTACCGCGCGCGGGTTGTTCCCTGTCCACGGGAAAGGCTCGAAATGCCTGCACGGCTATCGCCCCCTCGCACCGGGACAGCATCGATTTTCAGAGTGAAAACCCTTAAGGGGGCCGGCGCTCATTCGCCGGGTCAGCTGGTGGTGGACAGGGCTGGTGTCCGACTTTTCCTATGTTTCAAATAGATGGTTTGTCACCCCTCAGTTTTCCACCCACGCATTTCTGCCGAGTCCCGAAGTAGTTGGCGAACCAATACCATAATCCATTTCAGCCCGCTCAACTCAGTTGCGCGGGCCGTTTTCATTTTGCTACCGGCCGGCGGTGTCACTGATTCTCGCCGCAGCCTGCATCGCTTCCGTCCATGATGGTGATACCGTCCGGCTTTGCTCCGGCGAGCGGGTGCGCCTGGCTAACATCGACGCGCCAGAAGTCGCTGGTTCACCTCGATGCACCGCAAGAAACCGAGCGCGCCTCGCGAATTCGAAAAATCCGCCGTGGTGCGATACCGAACGCGGCAGCGCGAGTCGCGACGCACTGCGCGCGTTCCTCTCCAGCGGCCTGCCATCGATCCAGCGCAACGGCTCCGATCGCTATGGGCGCACCCTCGCGACCTTATCCGTCAATGGCGTTGATGCGGGCAGCTACCTGATCGCGAGCGGCCTCGCCAAACCATGGCGATGATACCCTCCTCCTATTTCTATCTGGTCGACATCGAGACGGACGAGCCGCTGGCAATCTTCTCGGCGGCCGACTGCCGTACCTATGCAGAGCTGCACGCGCTCGAGGCCCGTATCCGCGCGAACCACGATGTCGATGATGTGATTAGCGGCCTTGCCTTGAGGGATAGCGTCAGCGCCCCGTTGCCGCCGGAACAGGCTCGCCACGTCATGCGCCAGCAAGCTCGCCGGTCTCGCAACCTCTGATCGCCGCTGCGCACTGTAGCGCACAAATCCGCACAACCTCAGTCGCACTGTCGGCCTTCGTTACGCTCAAAGCGTCGACGCACTGAAACCCGCAGTCTACCGTCACTCACCTGACAGTGGGGGGTATGCGTCGCAACCACATAATATTCCTAACATCGCCATTTTTTCAAAGGGTTGCGGCCTAATATATTCCTAATATTGTTATAATGAGATTATATGTAAGAGAGATAATATTAGCCGTGTCGGAAATCGCGTGTTTTCAATGATATAAGGTCGGAGCCAAAAAAATATTATGTCTGATTAGGTCCGCGACCTAATATCAAAAACGGCAGATTTCCGCCGCTTTTCGGGCCATTTTTTGGGCAGGTTAGGAATATTAGGCCTTTGCAAGGTCTGGGGTACTCTGCTGGCCGCGCGGAGCCCTGGCCCAAATGCACAATTTTCAACGAAGAAGGGGGAAGCGAGGCGTGGGGGCGAGCGCGGGCGCAGGTGGTTTAATTACGTCGTTTCGCTACGATCGGTGGCGAATCCGTTTGCCGCATGCGGCGATACAGAAGCCGAGGAACCGATGGAACAGAACACCGTGTTGGAAGATGACGACGTTTGGAAGGGCGATCTGTTCAGCCGCCGAGAAGAAGCTTTGCTTCTGCAAGCGTATATCGAAAGCGTTTCCGAGCGCCCTTCCTCACGGGAAGACAAGCGCGCCTTTACGATTGCCGTCGATGCAGGGTACGGCGAGGGAAAAAGCTTCTTCTTACGCCGCTTCGCTGATCACATGAGCCAAAATCACCCGGTGGCGTTCGTTGATGCTTGGGCAGATGATCTGGCCGACCAACCGCTCACCGCCTTGGCGGCCACTTTAAATACAGCCCTCAAGCCATTCATGACCGAGCCACTGATCCAAGGGAAAATGGCAACATTTCTGCGCAAATCTGGTCAGGTGGCAAAGATTGCAGGAATCGGCCTGCTTCGACGCGGGCTGGGTTTGGTGATCACCGGTGGAGCCGTCGATGGAATAGATAGTGTGCTCGCATCGACAGACCTCGCGGTTAAGGAAGTAATCGAAGATGGAATGGCGGACGTAGGCCAAGGACTGGTCGATGACACCGCGAATGGAATCACCAGCGTCGGAGCTAACGACCTCATGCAAACTCGAATTGATGAGTTTGAAGCCGGGCGAGCAGCGATCCAGTCTATGAAAGACAGTCTTTCCGGCCTTATTGACGCATTGGAGCACACAACATCACACCCGCCAATTATAATCATAATAGACGAACTCGACCGCTGTCGCCCAACTTATGCAGTAAAATTACTTGAGGAAATTAAGCACCTTTTCGACGTTAGCGGAATAGTTTTTATTTTAGGTATAAATACACAACAACTGTCTCATTCTGTTGCAGGGGCATACGGGTCCAAATTCGATGGAATTTCTTATCTGAAACGATTTATCGATCGGCAGTATAAACTAGCCAAGCCTGAATTTGACAAACTGGTAAGACAGCAGTGTTTGCAAGCCGGGATCGGCTCAGCACAGATAGCGTTTCCACAAATTATGAACTTTAAATCTCATCTGCAAGCGAAGGATCTAGCCGAAATTATTTCTTGGTATATGCAGATCTATCAGCTCACTGCTCGAGACAGCTTTCAGTTAATTGACATTCTTCAAACGTCAGTATCCCTGTCCGAGGGCAAACAACTGCATGGCGCTTTATTAGTCCCTCTTGCGATTGGTCATATGAAGGGTAAGCCGGCTGGCGAAATTCCTGACCGCCCAACCGATCACACGATCGGATATCGCAACCGCATAAACAACAACGGAAAGATACAAACTGAAGATATTTCTATACATAGATTGGCTGAAGATTTTATTTACTCGTCGAAGATATCTAAGAGCGAATTCTATAAATCATACAGTGAAAACAATGCATCTGTCGGAATTATAGCAGCATCTACCGCTATAGATTGGGATAATGAAAAACCACCTCTGAACGACATGACTCGATACCATGATTTAATTGAGGCTGTCGGACGCTTTAGAAATCCGAAAGTGGGCGAATCGGCTTGGCCAGTCGAGGAACCGCGATATCTCAGCTAGTGGTCAGTTTCAGCCGGATGGTTCCCTGAGGAACGGCGAAAATCTGCGCCTTTGAGCATCATTCAGTGGGGCTCATCCGTTGCGCTCATACCACTAGTGTATGAGGCGGGTGCATGGGAAACGTTCGCCCGCCTCATTGCTTGTCAGTTGGTGATGATGACTTCGCCCACGGCCTTCGCCTTCCCGTTGCCGCCCACGCTGTATGACAGCCGCTCTTCGCGGAAGGTGAACCCGGCGAAGATCCGGCGCACCTCCGGGTGATCGTTGAGCGAGACGATGAAGCGCCCCCGGATCGTGCGCAGCTGCTGCGCCATCAGCTCGAACTGGCTCCTGTCGAACAGATCACGGCCATAGTCGCCTTCGCAGCCGAAGTAGGGAGGGTCGAGGTAGAACAGCGTACCGGGACGATCGTACCGGCGAATGAAGTCGCTCCACCCCAGGCGCTCGATCACCACCCCGGTCAGGCGGTCATGAACGGCCTCGATCATCGGCCCGAGCTTCGTCACGTCGAATCGCGCCGGCCCGTCGATGACGACGCCGAAGGTCTTTCCCCTCACCTTTCCGCCGAATGCCAGGCGCTGAAGGTAGAGGAAGCGCGCCGAACGCTGCAGGTCCGTCAGTGAGCTGGGCTCTAATGCCAGTAACTTCTCAAAGTTGGCGCGCGTGGTGATCTGGAAGCGCAGCATGTCGAGGAAGGCGACGTAATGATGCTGGATAACGCGGAAGAAGGTTGCAACATCCTCGGACCAGTCGTTGATGACTTCGCCTTTCGGACGCTGATCGCGGCGCAGGAACACGCCGCCCATGCCGACAAACACTTCGGCATAGGTGGTGTGCTCGATCGAATTGATGAGGGCGACAAGACGCTTCGCGAGCTGGCGCTTGCCACCGATATAGGGCGCCAGCGGACGCGTGGGATCGACGGGTGTAAACGTGCATTCGGGGATCGACACTGACATGATCGTTCTCTATTTGTTCGCACGCCGATTCGGCAGGCGGGATGGTCCCGAGGCGGGACCGATCTGGATCATGACGAGCGTGGTTCGTCGGACTTGGGGCGTTGCCGCGCCCCGGTCCCCCGCCTTTCGACGGGGCGGGGTTAGAGGGTGCCGGCGGGCAGCTTACGGAAACCGTCGCCGGTCTGCCGGATGATGCTGCCGTCCGCGCAGACGTAGTCTGCGAATGCAAGTACCGGCGAGCCAAACCATTCGTTCATGCGCAACATGCGCCGCGCGATCGGCACGATCTCGGTTTCGTAGTAGGCATCGCGCGCTTCACTGATCTTGCCGAAGCCGCCATTGTTCTGCGGGATGATGCCGATCAGCTGGGGCGGGGTACGATGCGCCGCGAGCATGTCATCGCGACTGATGTTCTTCACCGCCGAGAATTCGTCCTTCGCCGTCACATCGGCGATCGGCATGATCTGGATGCCATCCTTCTTCCCATTCGGGATGTAGACCAGCATGTTCTTGAAGTTGCCCACGCCCTTGGCGGAGCGTAGCTTGTCCTCGAGCATATCGACCGTCTTCTGGTCCGCCAGGGCATCGCTCACGTAGAACACGAAGCCGGCATGCGCGCCGTTGAGGTAATAGCGGCGACGGAACAGCGTGGCGTTCTCGGCCAGCAGGCCCGACTGCAGCGCCGACAGCCATTCCGGCACCCCGTAGACTTCCTGCGCGACGTCGGGCTGCTGGAGATGGAAGATGCGCCCCGCCTGAAACTCGTGCTCCTGTCCGATAGCCTGATTGACGAACCAGTAGACGTCAGGTGCGATGCCGGCACGGGTATGGATAGCAGGAGTATGCTCGGCCCGCGCGCTGCGCCCCGCCATGTTGGGCACGTCCTCGAGATAGCCGTTGCCCATCTGCAGGAAGTCCAGGGCGAACCGCTCGAATGCGTCGGACGACAGCCAGCGCGAGGGCTGCTGCTGGGCCACCAGCAGATTGACCTTGAGAGCAATGGCGCTGCGATGGTGCGGGCTCATGTTGAACGCCTGCGCCAGCTTGCCCATGGGCATGGGCGGTTCGTACCAGCGCCCATTGTGCCACACCTCAAAATACATGCTGAGATCGCGGCGATCGAGCACGCCTTCGGGATCTCCGAACGAGAAGACAGCCGCGTGGGCCGGGTGCTTTACGGCATCGGCCGTCACGGTCTCCACCACTTCGGTTGCAAGGGCATCGGTCATGGAAGTGGCTCCTGTCAGTCTAGGAAGCGGATCGTGCCGCCGGTGCCCTCTGCGGCGGTGCCGACGTCGAGCGGTTCATTGGAAAGGGCGTGCAGAAGCGCCCACGCGACATCGGCGTGGCCGACCTCGCCGTTACGCGTGGCGATGTAGGTCACGCCCTTCTTGCTGCCGGTGAGCGCGGGGCGAATCGCCATGAGCGCGGCCATGAGGTCGCTCCACCCGGCATCGAATTCGATGCGCTGTGTGCGGAAGATGTTCTGCCCCTTGAGGACCAGCGCCGTCTTGCTCGCCACCGAGTATTCGATCTTGCGGGCCATCGGGAACCACTTGCGCACGTGTTCCCATACAGCGAGACCATGGCCGGTGGTGTCGATCGCGATATCGGTTACGCGGTAGCGGTCGTAGACCTTGCGAATCTCCGCAGCCTGCCCCGCGAAGTCGAGGTTTGGGAGCCGGATTTTCTCCAGCACACGGAACTTGCCCCGCCCTGCCTGCTCCGGCGGAGCGACGACGATCAGCGCTGCATCGTCACGGCCCTGCTTGTTCGGATCGTAACCCACCCACACCGGCTTGTCGCCGAAGGGGCGGCCGCCGGGAATCTCGATCAGGGCGGGCCGGAAGTCGCGCCAGCGATAGAAGCTGTCCACCCGCGCCGGGGCGATTCGCGCGAACGGGAAGCTGCTCTCCGAATCATCGACGTCCTCGCACTCATAGAGGTTGCGGAACGCCTCTTCCGAATACTTGGCCCGCTGCATCTCCACATCTACAAGGCGGCTCAGCCCCATCGCGCAGGCATCGTGGATCGTCAGGATTTGCTGCCAGCTGCCGTCGGGCATGATGGCACCGCGACGCAGGTTCTTCAGGCTGATGTCGAACGGCTTTTGCGCGCGCTTCTCGCGGCCCCGGTTCCACTCCTCACCCGCCCACCAGGCGTAGCTTTCATGCGTCTTGGTCGACGGCGTCGAGAAATACGTTTCCTTGTAGATCTTGTGCGTCGTCATGCCGCTGGCGACACGGTTCAGTTCAGCGAAGCCGTGGACCCAGGCATATTCGTCGAAGTAGAGGTCGCCGCTCTCTCCCTGCGCCGTCGCGGAGTTGGTCGACAGGAAATAGAAGCCCACCTGGTCCAGTGCGGGGCCGGTGGCGTCGCCCTCCTCGTCCTCGGGGTACTGACCCGCGAAGTCGAGGGTGATGATCTTGCCCTTGAGTTCGACGCCGGTGACGCGACGTACCCAACTGACGATCTCGCGCCGGAACTTGAGCGCCTGGCGCTCGGACGCGGAAAGGAAAATCTGGTTGCGCGGAGCGTCCTCGAGCGCGAAGCGATCCTTGCCCTGCCCCGCCAGCACAGCCTCGCCGACCTTGGCGAGCGCCTCACGCGCAAAATACCATGTCGCGCCGACCTGACGGCTCTTGCGGATCTTTCGCGTGCGCTGGTGGCGCTGCTCCCACCACAGCTCCTGATATTCGAAGTTGCGGTCGTGGAAATCGTCGAGCAGATCCTGCCACTGTTCCAGCGTCAGGAAATTCTTGCGCTTCTCCGCGCGCTTGGCCTTGGCCTGGTCGTTGTTCCGATTGCCGACCTTGGGGTTGAGGTCGCCCTCCCTGCCGGTTTCGTTGTACTTGCGGATCCGCGCCGTGCGCTCGAGCTGGCGGGTCAGGAAGTCGATCCGCTTCATGTCGCCTTCGGTGAGCGGATCCTTGTCGATCAGGTTGCCAACTGCCACCTCAATGCGATCGTCGATTATATCGACCGTGGGGTTCGTCTCCCACCCGTCGCGGCGCGACCAGCTTGCCAGCGTATTGTAGTTGATGCCCAGCTCTTCCTCGATCTGGGTCAGCCTCCACCCGCGCCAGAACAGCGAGCGCGCTTCGCGGCGCTGCGCGCGGGCAACCTGCCGGCTGATCGCGGCTCCTTCGCTTTTGGCAGGTTTGGGGGCGGCATGGGGCATGGGCATGCCATGCACCGCGTCTACCCCCTTCTGGCGATGGGCAGCGCGGGTGAAATCCAGCGTTACCGCGCCCGCGCGTTGCAAGATTGCCGCCGGTGGGGCCTGAACACGTCATCAGACGCCGGGCGCCGCAACCGCCCTTTTCAGGACCGAACGCGGAGCCGCCCCATGAAGACCAAGTCCTTCCTCCTCGCCACTGCCGGCTCGACCGTCGACGGTCGCACCATCGACGACAAGATGCTGCAGGAAATGGCCGACAGCTACGACCCGAAGACTTACGGCGCGCGGCTCAACATCGAACATCTGCGCGGCTTCACCGGCGACGGCCCATTCCGCTCCTATGGCGACGTGCTCGAACTTTCGACCGCCGAGGTCGAGGTGAACTTCAACGGCAAGAAGGAAAAGCGCCTCGGCCTCTATGGCGTGTTCGACGTCATGGACGATGCCAAGCAGCTCAACGACGCAGGCCAGAAGGTCTATCCCTCGATCGAGATCGAGCCCAACTTCGGCGGCAAGGGCTTCGCCTACATGATGGGCTGCGCACTGACCGACAGCCCCGCCTCGATCGCGACCGAACGCCTTCAGTTCAACCGCTCGCTTCCGGGCGTACTCAAGGTCGCGGGCGAAGAAGCCGCCCTGCTGGAGTTCGCCGAGGCGGGCGCCGACGATGCCGGTGACAGCTTCCTGACCAAGTTGAGCGGCATCCTGGACGGGGCATTTGCAAAATTCAGCGGCGGCAAGCCGGAGGAAAAGCCCGCAGCCGATCCCGCCCCCAAGGATCCGCCCGCACAGGGTCTCGATTTCGCCGCGTTCAAGCAGCTCTTCACCGATCACGGCAAGATGATCGCGGACGAGATCGGGTCGCTTCGCACCGAGCTGCGCACCGAAGTCGATGCGCTCGGCGTGAAGTTCACCAAGCTCGAACAGGAACGGGAGACCACTCCCTCCCACCAGTACAACCGTCGCCCTGCCTCGGATGGCAATGCCGGTGGCTACGCCGGCATCTTCTGACCTTCGCGCCCCTCTCCCGCCCGCCCCGCTAAATTCACACAGGACCATCATCATGGGTTACAATCTTTCCGATCGCGGCCGCAGGGCACTGGACGGCCTTTTCACGGCCATCGGGCAGGCCAACGGTGCGCGCGATGTCAGCCGCAACTTCGCCCTTGCCCCCACCAGCGAACAGCGTCTTGAGGATCTGCAGCGCGAACAGGTCGGCTTCCTCGAGCGCATCAACGTCATCGGCGTGCGCGATCTCATCGGCCAGGTCATCGGCATCGGTGCGAACAACATGATCGCAAGCCGCCGCTCGCGCGCCAACCTGCCTCGCCGTCCGCAGTACGTCGGTCGCCTGCAGGATCGGGAGTTCAAGCTGGAAACCACGCTGTTCGACAGCTGGCTGCCTTGGGAACTGGTCGATGCCTGGTCGAAGTTCCCGGATTTTGCACAGCGCTACGCCAAGCACGTCGCCACCTCTGTCGCCCTCAGCCGCATCATGGTGGGCTGGCATGGTATCGAGGCAGCGGCCGACACCGATCCCGAAGACAACCCGCTTGGCGAGGACGTCAATATCGGGTGGCTGCAGAAGCTGCGCCTCGAAAAGCCGGACCACGTCATGGGCCGCGCCACCGTCACGGCAGGCGACGTCACCACGGCTACCGGAGCCGCTGCGCCCATCTACATCGGCGCCGGCTCGGATCACGAGGACGGCGACTACAAGAACATCGACGCGCTCGCCTACGATCTCATCGCCGGCATGCCCAGCTGGGCGCGCAGCTCGACCGATCATGTCGTTGTCGTCAGCCAGGATCTGGTGGACGAGAAGTACTTCCCGATGATCAACCGCCCGCTGGCGGACACGATCGACGGCGGGAAGTCCACCAGCGACGAAACCGTCTCCGACATCGTCATGTCGGCGCGGCAGATCGGCGGACGTCCGGCGGCCATCGTGCCCTTCTTCCCCGAGGGCACGATGCTGGTCACCCCGCTCAAGAACCTCTCGATCTACTATCAGGAGGGTTCGCGCCGCCGCTTCATCAAGGATGAGCCGGAGAACATGGCACAGCTGGTGGACTACAACTCGGTCAACGAGGGCTATGTTTTCGAGGACACCGACTTTGCAGTCATGGCCGAGAACATCACCTTCGGCGCCCGTCCGTAATACCCGAGGGCGTCGACGGCGGAACCTGTCATCCGGGATGGCACCGCCAGAGCCAATAGAGAGGGGGTTCCGTTAACGCTCCCCCGCCCGCCGCCGGATAGAGCGGGCACCCGATAAACCACAGGAGAGCCCCGCATGGTCAGCCCCTTCCGACGTCACCAGCAGATGGTTCGCGGCCTCAAAAGCGCAGGGCCCAACCACGTCAGCCACCGCACCGACACGGCTCCGCCAGCCCTCGCCGCCGACACCGTTGCGGGGCAGGAATACTCCGCACTGCGCGTGCTGCTGCATGACAACCTGCGCCAGCTCGCCGACGTCGCTTCCATCGAGGCCCGTAATCCGATGAAGGCGGAGTTCGCCAAGGCGTTCGCCGACTGGATCGAAGGCGTGTTGCTCGCCGGTGAACAGGGTCGCGCGGCGCAGGACGAAATCGTCGTCACCAACATGGTATGGGCGATCGACTACCGGGACATCGAGTATGCGCTGCGCATCGGCGCACATGTGCTCAAGTTCAATCTCGTCATGCCCGAGCGCTACAACCGCACCGCCGCATGCTTCCTCGCCGAAGACATCGCCACCGTCTCGCTGGGCCAGCACGAACTGGTGACGCTCGAGCAGCTCCTGCAAGTGCTCGCCTTGGTCGAAGGCGCGGACATGCCCGACCCGGCCAAGGCCAAGCTCCACAAGGCCATCGGCCGCGCCTACCGCCGCAAGGCCGACGCGTTCGATCCGAGCGCTGACAACGCCCCTGCCGGCGGTAAGGCCGCGTTCGCATCGGAAGCACTGACGCACATGCAGCGCGCGCTCGCGCTGCATCGCGACGTAGGTGTGAAGAAGGACATTCAGGAACTGGAGCGCCAGCTCCGCGTGCTCTCCGCCGACGCCGAGCAACAGGCATAACCGAACGCCCCACGGCGCTCGGGGGGCGGACGGTCACGACGGGAACCGCTCGCGGCTTGCCGGTCAGACCGTCCCCACCCCCCGAAAACGTCTCCCGAGGAACCATCCATGAGTACCGGCCTCGTCTCCTATCCCGCACCCAAAGCCGATCCCGCTGACGCGCAAGTCGTTGCGGACGGGTGGTTTCCGCCGGTGAAGCTTGCAACGGCCCGCGAAATCCCGCGCCTCGGGGATGGCGTCGTCCCGACAGAACGGCTGATCGCGGCGATCGAGGGCGGCATGCTCCACGCCTTCCGCGAACTGTCCGCCTGGCGCAGCGCGCGCGCCGCCACCGGTGCGAGCGCGCTGGAGCAAGTGACCAGCCAGTCGATCAACACCCGCAACCTCGCCGTGGTCCTGTGGGAGCGGGTGGTCATCTACTTCGCGGCGGCCGAGTTGCAGGGCCAGTATCGCGACATTTCCGCGACCGATGACGGCCTCGACCGAGCTGCGGAGAAGGTCTTAACCGCCGACGATTCGCGTCGCATTGCGCTAGCGGCCGTTGCAGATTTGCTGAGCATTGGTTCGGAAGTAGCGGTCGGGCGAAATCGGGTGGAATTGATCTGATGAGAATCTTCCGCGTTGGCAACAAGGCCATCGTCATCGAAGAGATATCGCACTGGTGGGTCGCTGCGGCGGCTCCCGGTGGACGCCCGAAATTGTGCTTTTCGATGCGCAACGGCAAACAGATAAACTTCGGCCCTGACGATACTTCGAACGGTGACGACGGCCATGCGATCGAGCAGGCCTTCATCGAATTCGCACAGAAAGAAGGCCGTGCCTAACACCGCCACCGCTCGGCAGGGCGACACGATCGCCGCAATCTGCTGGCGCGAGCTGGGCCGCACGCGCGGCGTTACGGAGCAGGTGTTTGCCCTTAACCCCGGCATCGCCGCTCTCGGTCCCCGCCTGCCTGCCGGGACCGTCATCACCCTGCCCGATCTGACCGAGGCTGCCCCGGCCGTCCTCGAAACCGTGAAGCTGTGGGATTGATTGCGTGCGCAAGATCGACACCCTGAAAGCCGCCATCTTTGCCGCGCTTCCCGAACTGGGCACCGATCCTGATCGAATCCGGATCTGGATCGAGCGCGGGACCGCCAAGTCCACGCAAACCGGGACGCGCGGTCTTGCCTATGCCTTCCAGCTCAATGTCCTGGTGGTGGAAATGGCCAGCGACATCTCCATCCTGTTTCTAGCCGTGTTCCAGTGGATGCGCGTCAACCAACCCGATCTGATGATGCCGAATGCCGACGCCATAGGCTTCGACGCCGAGATCCTGGACAATGGCACGGCGGACGTTCTCCTGCAGTTACAGCTTGATCAGGCGGTGAGTGCGGCCCCGCGCGCCGACGGCGGTTTCGATCTGCAGTACCAGGGCGAGCCGGATCCATTCGACACCAGCATTATGAGCATTCTCGAACCCGAACCGGCCCCGGTGTTGACCGGATTTGAGGTGGACGAAGACACCCCGCCCTGGGAGCCGTGATCACGTGGCCGACAATGACCTTTCCCGCATGGATGAATGGTTCGGCCAGATCCTCGCTGGCATGGCCCCGGCTGAGCGCCGCAAGGCCGCCCTCAAGCTAGGCCAGGCGCTGCGACGCTCCAACCTCAAACGCGTCGCCGACAACGTCGAGCCTGATGGACGGCCGATGGTGCCGCGCAAACCGCGCCTCGATCGCCCCGGCAAACTGCGCAAGCGCCAGTCCGGCAAAATGTTCAAGGGCCTTCGCAAGTTGCGCAACTGGAAGATCATTGCCGATGCCGAAGGCGTAACAATTGCCCCTGCGGGCGGGAATGTAGATCGCGTCGCCTCAGTCAGTCATTACGGTGAAGTCGCGACAGTGGGCTACCTGCGGGGCGGAGCACCGATCCGCGCTCGCTATCCCGTCCGACGCATCCTCGGATTCGCCCCCGATGACGAGCATACCGCCCTTGAAATCGCCGCATCCCTCCTGCAGCCCGAAAATTAACGGGTAGAGTTCGGCTCTACCCCGGCATACCCTACCGCGCGCGCACGACGCTGGCCCATGCCTTTGGCCATGGTCGGCTCCATTGCATCCTCCCCCGCCGTAGATCTTTCGACGCTCCCCGCGCCGGTTCTGGTCGCGCAGCCGGATTTCGAAACCCGCCTCGCAGCGAAGATGGCGCGCCTCATCGCGCAAATGCCGGCATTCTCCGCGCTGGTGGAAAGTGACCCCGCCATGCTGCTGCTGCAGGCAGACACCTACGACGAGGTAGTTCTGGCGCAGGCGGTGAACGACATGGCGAGGGGCTTTCTGCTAGCCTTCGCCACCGGCGCCAACCTCGATCACCTCGGCGCGCTCATGGATGTTCCCCGCCTCACCGTCACTGCGGCAACCGATACCGCTGCTGCCGCCATGGAAGGCGACACCGCTTATCGGCAGCGCATTCAGCTCGCCCCGCATCGGTTCTCGGTGGCAGGACCGGAACTGGCCTACGTATTCCATGCCCGATCCGCTCATGGCGACATCGCCGATGTGAAGGCATTTGCGCCCAACCCGGACGACATAAAGGCTCTGGTGCTCGATCTCCTCGCGGACAACGAAGCCGCCGCAGACCTTATCGCCACAATGGCTGACGCGCTCGACGATGCCGACTGGCCGGGAGTGGTTCGGATTGCGGTGCTGGCGGCGAGTGGCGACGGCGTTCCCTCGCCCGATGTGCTGTCCGCCGTCGACACTGCGCTGCAAGGGCCGGTGCGCCCGATGACCGATATTGTAATCGTGCAGCCGGCCGAGCCGGTCGATTTTGCAATTGAAGCGCGCCTCTTTGTCTTCGCCGGTCCCGATCAGGGACTGATCCTCTCGACAGCGCAGGACTCCCTCGCGGCGCATCTTGAGGATATTCGCAAGCTCGATCGCGACGCCGCCCGCTCCGCGATCATCGCAGCGCTTCACGTCGGCAACGTCCAGCGCGTCGAGCTGCTCCAGCCCCCTACCGATGTCGTGGTTGACTGGTTTCAGGTAGGCAACCCGGTTTCGGTCTCGATCACGATAGCGGGCACAGAACTGTGAGCCTTCTACCCCCCAATTCCACCGCGGCTGAGCGCGCTATCGAAGACGCGATGCTCTCGCGTATCGACTTCTCCGCAATCGGCACCGAATGGAACCCCGCCACGTGCCTCCCCGGCGTGCTGCCCTTCCTCGCCTGGGGCCTTGCCATCAGCCATTGGGATTCCGCATGGACGTTGCAGGAAAAGCGCGATGCCGTTGCGAATGCCATGCGCTTCCACAAGATCAAGGGCACCCGCGCGGCTGTGGAGGAAGTCCTGGACCGGTTCCATCCGCTGCTGACGGTAGTGGAAGGCGACGGAATGGTTTCACCGCGTCCCCACACCTTCGAGGTGCACGCGCCCGCAATCGAAATCGGCGCGGACTTTCTGACGCCCCAGACCGCCGCAGCGATCATTCGCGACGTCGCGGCGGCGAAACCCCTGCGATCTCACTTCAACTTCGTCCAGCTGCTCGAGGTGCAAGCCACGCTGTTCATGGCTGCAGGCGGGATGGCGGGCACGATGTTTCGCGAAGACTACGCCGTCACTCATGACACAAGCCGGGACTGGTCGAAGATCCTCCAGACCGACGATGGTGAGCCGATCCGCGACGAAGACGGCAATTTTCTGGAGGATGAATAATGCCCGCGTTTGCGCTCAAGCTGACGGATGCGGGACTCGCCGCCGTACAAGGAGAGGCGGGATCCGACCCGGTTGTTCTTTCACACCTTGGCCTTACCGCCACCCCGTTCGACTATGCACCGACGCTGACCGCGCTACCGGACGAGTTCAAGCGGATCGAAGTGGCATCGGGCATCGCCGCTGCACCGAACATCACGCACCTGACCGCCTATGACACCTCGACAGACGTGTGGAGTGCAACCGGCTTTGGTCTGTTCATGGCCGATGGTGTGCTCTTTGCCGTCTATACCAGTCCCACGGTCATCATGTCGAAGTCGGAAATGGCGTTTGCCCTGTTCGCCCTCGACATAGCCTTCGATTCCGATCTCGCCGCCAATATCGAGTACGGAAACGCGGTTTTCGCCTATCCGCCCGCAACCGAGCAGACGCGCGGCGTTGCCCGACTGGCCACCGCAGCCGAAGCGCAGGCCGGCGAAGAGCCGCTGGCGGTGATTACCCCTGCCACTGGCAAGGAGGCCGCGCCATACTGGTTGGCAGATCGCGATCCAGCTTCCCCCGCACTGGATGCCGATCGCCTGAGCGGTCAGGCTGCAAGCTGGTACATGCCGCCTGGCTTCGTCGGGCAATTCGCGATGGCGGCGGCGCCTGCAGGCTGGCTGAAGTGCAATGGCGCTGCCGTGTCGCGCGCCGACTATCCCGCATTGTTCGCCGCTATCGGCACGGAGTTTGGCGAAGGCGACGGCGCAACGACCTTCAATCTTCCGGACATTCGCGGTGAGTTCGTGCGCGGCTTGGACGATGGGCGCGGCATCGATCCTGATCGTTCCCTCGGATCGGCACAGGATGACATGCTCCGTGAGCACGAGCACCTGATAGCTGCAAACGCAGCCACCGGCGGGATACTCACCGGGGATACCTATGTCGCGCTGGAAGGCACTGCGGGCGGCGACACCCAGTACATCCTTCACAGCACACTCACGGTACCGACGCTGGGTCGAACGTCCGCGACAGGCGGCAGTGAAACGCGCCCGCGCAACGTCGCCCTCCTTTTCTGCATCAAGTTCTGAAGGCGCACTGATGTCCAAGCTCAGTCAAATCCCCAAAGCCGCTGCGCTGGTCGACTATGACGGCCGCACCGTAGCCGCCACACTTGACGAAATTGAGCCGAAAGTTGCAGAATTCGTAGGCGCGGTCGACGTATTCATTCCCGGCTACCCGGACCTCTCCGTCTCGACCGGCGCGATCTTCAATGATGATCGTGCCGCAAAGTTCTCAACGGTAGATGGCCGGGAGTGGCGGTTCATCAATGGGCGCCTGTCAGCAATGCTGACGGACACCGCCGCCAATGATGTGGATGTGTTCGTTCCGGGCTTCACCAGCACGATCAGCGAAGTAACGGGCACGAACGATGATCGTACCTCGTACATCATCGACGCGGCCGGACGGCGTTGGTGGTATGATGCTGCGCGGGGCTGGACCTATGGCGCGGCGACGGCGGCAGGCATCCGGCATTTCGATGCGGTGATTTACGGCTCCAACCCGGCAGGCCTCATGGCAGCGGCACGGCTCAAGCTGCGTGGGAAGAGCGTTTGTGTTCTGGAGCCTTACACGATTTTTGGCGGCATGCACGCCTGCGGGCTCGGCATGGTCGATCGCCCGACAAATCTGCAGGGCGGCGCGGATAGCATCAAATGTATCGGCGGCCTGACGCGCTCGCTCTACTTCCAAAGCGTTGCCAACATCGTCGGCACCGAAGACCCTGACCTGAAATGGCAGGCGGCAGCACACGTCTATGAGCAGGTCGCCCAGAACATCCTGATTGAGTACGCCGACCTTGCCATCGCCGATGTGCAGATCGACGGCCCGCGCAGCCTGCGCATCGACACCAACGCAATGACGGGTGAGAAGACCATCCGGGGCGTTTTCACGCGCGAGGGCTACATCTCGGGCGATGTCTTCCTCGACTGTTCCTACGAAATGGACCTGGGCGCGGCGGCGCTCGGCAAGGCAGGTTACCGCGTGGGCCGCGAGAGCCAGGAGGAGACGGGAGAGGCATGGGCTGGCGTAGCCCCGCGCATCGTCTTCCCTCAAATGAGTTCGTCCTACGCCTATTACACCGGAGACGGCGCGCCGCTCGATTTCAGCAGCATCCCCACCGATCTGCCTGTGCTGATCGACGATCCGCAGGCGACGGCAGGGCAGGCCGACGGTAACGTCCAGGCGTTCAACTTCCGCCTCAACCTGACGCGCGAT
Source organism: Novosphingobium guangzhouense (assembly GCF_002896965.1). GTDB lineage: Bacteria > Pseudomonadota > Alphaproteobacteria > Sphingomonadales > Sphingomonadaceae > Novosphingobium > Novosphingobium guangzhouense. The sequence continues at coordinate 251,761 of NZ_LYMM01000002.1, read as the reverse complement.
CCTGACCTTTACGTTCCATTCGAAAAGCCTGCAGGTTACGACTATCGCTATTGCCTGCCGTTCCTTGAACGCATCGCTCAGCGGATGAACCTCGCAGCGGGAGCCGGGGCATATCTCAAACCGACCATCTGCCGAGATTCAGACAGTTTCGGGTGGCGCTACCCTATGTTCAGCGCGCGCGGCGCTGATGGGCCGATCACCAACCGCTGGCAATTCAACGAACTGGATTTGCTCAATTTCCAGATCGGGCATGCTGAAGGCAACCGGGCCAAGCGTTCGACGATGCTCGATGAGCATGCCTTCATATCCAAGAGCCTGTTCTGGTTCATTGCGTTCGATCCGAAGGCGCGGGAATACGGACTGGCCGCCCTGCAGGACGATCTCAATGACGTAACCCAGCCTGACGGGTTTGCTCATGTCGGCCCTCTGGGCCTGTGCGCGGACGAGTTCCAGTCGTCGAAATTCGGCAATGGTTTTCCGCCGCACACATACGTTCGCGAATGCCGCCGGCTTATCGCCCAATACATCATGAGTTACTTCGATCAGGCGCCGGTCGCGGACGGCGGCACGCCGACGAAGGCCACCTCGATCGGCCTGTACGGTTACAGCTGGGACATGCATTCCCTGCTGCGCCAGTGGGTGCGCAACGGCAGCATCAATGCCAACGACCGCATCGCTGTCGAGGGTCCATGGCCCGGACAGGAAGCCAAGACCGCGCTTTACCAGATGCCTGCGGAAATGATGTGGCCTGCTCTTGCCCTGAAGAGCCGCAACCTCATCGTGCCCGTATGCGCGGGCAATACGCACCTTGCGTGGGCGCCTGATCGGCTTGAGCCAAACTACGGCATTCGCGGCGAAGCCGCTGGCGAAAATGCCGCATGGTATCTCGACAACCTCGTCTCGGGCGCGGCCGTCCACGATCAGCCCTACCCCAACCTCGCCGGTCGCCTGACCGAGCGCGGGTCCATTCTCTCTCTTTCCTGAGGACCATCTCCATGCCTTCGATCAAACGTACTGGCGCTGACAGCATCGACGAACAGTCGCTTCCGATGATCTACAATCAGGCGCTGGTACAGTTGCTGCGCAGCGGCAAGATCACCGCATGGTGGTCTGCAACCGGGATGGCGGAGGGCCTCAAGGAAGGCTCAACTCTCCCCGCGCGCTGGAAGCATCTGCTCGACACGGACATGTTCCCCAACAGCTTCCGGGCGGCAGGTTCCGCAAAGCCCACTTTGGGGCTCGATCTGCAGGTCGGTCGTAATTTCTTGCGCTTCGGATATGACGGTACCCGCCGCACCCTGAGGCTGGCGGGTTTGTTCACCATGGCCGGGGGCGCCGGGTATGCACCCGGCGATACGGTGGAACTTACTGGCGGAGTCGTGATCCGGAAGACCGGCGCGACCACCGGAGCCTTCAGCAACGACAGCAACTTCGTGATCGAGGATTACGGTGAGTTCGAGGAACAGCCCGCTGCGGTTCTTCAGCAGATCAACACCAGCGGAGCAGGAACGGGCGCAACCTTTCTGCCTCTGATGGCGACCGATTGCGGCTCACTGGAGTTGACCCCAACGGCACAGATGATCCCCGACAGTAGCTTTTCCATCGTCAAGGTTTTTCGTTGCCCTCTTGTCACAGAACAAGCCGAAAGCGGCGGATTTCTTTTCGGTGCCCAGCTCAACGAAAGCGAAATCTACGCGACTGGCAACGCCCGCTGGTGGGGAATGCGCGTTGGCAACCAGGCCGCAGGCGACGGAGTTCTCAACTTCCATGACAAGGGCGATGGTGCCCGTACCAGTGTGGGCGGCGACAAGCGCGATGGGCTGATCCACGTCGCTGCCGGCTGCGTGCCGGCTCCGGGCGGCATTCCGCGCTTGTGGGTTGATGGTGTTCTCGACGACAGCCGTGTTGGCGGCGCGTTCACCAGCCTTAATACAACGCTTGGCAATCGCTATCTGCGCGTCGGGGCTGCGGGCTTGCCGACGCAAGGTCCGACCGGCGGCTTCTGCGGTGATATCTTCGAGATCATCATTGTCCCGTTCGACCTGAACCTTCCCGCCAACGATGACCTGCGTATCGAGATCACGCAAGCGCTGCTCGACATCTACAAACCGGGGCTGGTGGCAGCCTGACGACGTCGAAGGAGGACACACATGACGTACCATCTCGACACGGCTGGCGCGACGCTCATCAAGAAATGGGAAGGCTGCGGGAAGAAGCGCGCCGATGGCCGCTTCGACGCCTATCCCGATCCCGGCAGCAAGGATGGCAAGCCCTGGACCATCGGATGGGGTTCGACCGGCCCTGACGTGAAGCCCGGTGTCATCTGGACGCAGGCGCAGTGCGATGCGCGGTTCGACGTGGACATCGTGGAGTATGTCGAGGAAGTCGCCGCGTTCCTTGGCGCTGCGCCGACAACGCAGAACCAGTTCGATGCGCTGGTGTCGTTCCACTACAATACCGGGGCCATCGCGTCGTCGACGCTGGGCCAGATGCACAAGGCTGGCCGGTTCGGCGATGCCGCCGATCAGTTCCCCCGCTGGATCTACAATGATGGCAAGCCGATGAACGGCCTCAAGAGCCGCCGCGCTGACGAAGCGGCACTCTACGAGAGCGCGGCGCCATCATGCGTCAAGCAGCCGCTACCCGTCGCAAAGGCCGATGTGCGCGTGGTCAACGCCGGTTCCGGTCTGAACGTGCGCAGTGGTCCATCAACCTCCGCCGCGAAGCTGGGATCGCTGAAGCGCGGCACGGCCGTCACCGTGCTTGAGGATACCGGCGACTGGGTTCGCATCACCTACCAGGGCAAGACGGCGTGGGTGAACGATCAGTTCCTCACCGCCGCATGAAGGATGCACGGGGCTAATGGAAAATTTCGATCTGGGCGCCTGGCTGACGGCGGTGGGATATACCATCCTCGCCGCGGTGGGGGGCCTGTTGGCCTATGTCATGCGCGAATACGACAAGGGTAACCCCCTTAACGGGTGGCGAGCGCTGAGCGAGGCCGTGTCGTCTGGCTTCGTGGGCTTCCTCGTCATGCTGATGTGCCAGGCCATGAAGATCGATCCTCTGTGGACCGGCCCTATCGTAGGCGTCTTCGGATGGCTCGGGGCGAACGTCACGATCGGCTTTCTGGAGGGCTTCGTCTATGAACGCTTTGGCGTGAAGCTGCGCGCAAACACTGACAAGCGCGTCCGTGCCGCCAAGGCTCAAGAGGAGGATCGCCCGTGAAGTGGCTTCTCAACCTACTGGCCCCGTGGAAATCCGAACTGTTCGCCATGGTGGGCGTGCTAGCCGTCTGCGGCATCGGCGCGACCGTGATCGGCTATCTGCACATCCAGCGCCAGAACGATCAAATGGCAGTGAAGGACCGGCAGATCGGCGATCTGTCCGATGCCAACAAGGGCTGGTCCGCCTACGCGGCCAAGCAGAACCAGCTTCGCGAACTCGAACAGAAGAACGTCCTGCTTTTGCAGGACAAACTCGCGCTGATCGAGGGGCAGAACGTCGCCGCCGCTGCGCAACTCAAGGATCTGGAGAACAGCAATGCGCAAGTTCGCGAACTCATGGCCCGTCGCCTGCCTGATGATCTGCGCCGCTTGCTCGAGCAGCAAAGGTGAAGTCGTCTCCGCCGCGCCGCCCTCCTATCAAGGCATACCGGCCGGCCTCATGGAGCCGTGCACCGTCCAGGACGTGCGGCAGGAGACGGTGGCGTCGGTAATCGAAAGCCGCAGCATCTACATCAAGGCATTCAAGCGCTGCGCCGCGAAGGTCGATGCGATCAGGGATCATGACGCCCGGATGCGGGCGGGGGGAGCCGAATGAAAGACCAGGAGGACATTCCCGCCGACCTTTCGGAGCTGATCCGTCTCGGAACGATCGCCTCTGTCGACCTGGCCGCGAAACGCTGCACAGTGCTCTACGGCGATGAAGACGACGAAGATAGTGGCGCAACCACGCCCCCGATCCGCTGGCTCGCCCCGCGATGCGGCAAGACGAAGGTGTGGAGCCCGCCCAGCATTGGCGAACAGGCCATCCTGCTTTGCCCCGATGGCCAGCTTGCTGCCGCCATCGCCCTGATCGGCATTGAGCAGGACGCATTCCCCTTGCCCGCATGGGGGCTGACCGAAGGCGTTGAATTCGAGGATGGTGCGCTGATCACCTATGACCCCGAGGCCCACGCCCTCACGGCTATCCTGCCGGCAGGTGGAACCGCAGCTATCGAAGCGCCCGGTGGGGTGACGATCCGGGGGGACGTGACGGTGGAGGGCACGATTACGACCAGCGGCGACGTTATAGCCGATGGCATCAGCCTCAAGAGCCATAAGCATTCCGGCGTGCAGGCCGGGGCCGCGCAATCCGGCCCGCCTGCCTGACATAAAAGACCCTCGCCGGACGTGGTGGAACGGCGAGGGTCAAGGTTTTCGGGTCGCATGCTATAGGGTTCGCAATGCTGTTGGAAATAACGGCCTATTGCGCCTGAGGTTCCCGTGCTTGGGTGAAGCCCGCCGTTACCACGCCCGCCCCTAGATAAAACGCGTGGCTTGGCGCTCTTGCTACTCCCATGATCGGGATGAACGCCACAACCGGACAGCAGCTCGACGGCACCGCGCACCTTGCGCAGTCGATCGGCAAGATCCTCACAACCCCGCTCGGCTCGCGCCAGATGCGCGAGGAGTTCGGTTCGGCGCTGTTCCACCTGATCGATTTTCCCGCCAACGCCGCCAACGTGATGCTCATGCGCGCCGCCACAGCGCTGGCGATCCGCAAGTGGGAACCCCGCCTCTCGATTGCGAAGATCGGCGTTGCCGGCAGTTTCGCGGACGGCACCCTTTCGATCTCGATTGCAGGCAAGCGCACTGACGTTGCCGAGCCGAATGCGCAGGTCACCCTCTCCATCCCGATCCCGAACTGAGGACGCGACATGACCCACGGTCTCACCCTTACCGAATCCGCTGACAGCACCGTCTCGGCCTCTCCCGCCAGCATGTCGATCATCGGCCTTGTCGCCACCTCCATGGCCGGCCCGGACGATGTTGCAGCCGAGATCGACGCGGCCTTCCCCCTCAACACGCCGGTTCTGGTGACCAGCGTGGATGCCGCCGCAGGCAATGCGGGTTCGCTGGGTACGCTGAAAAAGGCGCTCGAGGCGATCGGCGACCAGTCCAGCCCGATTGTCGTGGTAGTGCGCGTCGCGGAGGGCGAAACCGTCGCCGAGACCGATGCCAACGTCATCGGCTCCACCAACGGCAGCAGCTACACCGGACTGCAGGCCCTCCTTGCCGCCGAAAGCCTGCTCGGCGTGCGCCCGCGCATCATCGGGGCTCCCGGCCTCGATACGCAGGCCGTCGCGACCGAACTGGTCATCAGCGCAAAGAAGCTGCGCGGCTTTGCCTACGCTCGCGCGATCGGCGCCGACGTTACCGCCGCCGTCACCTACCGCGATCACTTCTCCTCGCGCGAACTTATGCTGCTCTGGCCGGACACCAACGACTGGACCGGCGATGCCGTCGCCCGCGCCCTCGGCCTGCGTGCCCGGATCGACCAGGAGATCGGTTGGCACAAGACGATCTCCAACGTTGCCATGGACGGTGTCCTGTCGATCACGAAGGATGTGCATTTCGATCTGCTGGACGCGTCAACCGACGCCGGCGTCCTCAACGACGCCCCGGTCACCACCATCATCCAGTCGGACGGCTATCGCTTCTGGGGCAACCGCACCACGGCTGGCGACGATCAACCCGACTTCGCTTTCGAAACCGCGACGCGGACCAGCTACGCGCTGCAGGACGTCATCGCCTCCACCATCAAGCCCTTCATCGACCACCCGATCGCGGTCGCGCAGGTCAAGAACTTCCTCGAGAAGATCAATACCGCGTTCCGCGCCCTGGTCCGCGACGGCAAGGTGGTCGGTGCCGAGTGCTTCTTCGACAAGGACGCCAACACCTCGGCTCAGCTCGCCTCCGGCAAGCCGAAGTTCCGCATCCGCTTCACCCCCTGCGCCCCGATGGAGAATCCCACCATCGATCTGCAGATCACCGACTTCTACTACTCGGACTTCGCGGACCAGCTGGTCTGAGCCGAACCCGACCTTCCCCCTGAAAGGATCCGGCCATGGGCCTCCCGCGCAAGCTCGTAAACCTCAACGCCCACGTCGACGGCGTCAGCTATCTCGGCCGCATCGCCGAATTCGAGCAGCCCAAGCTCGCCATCGCCACCGAAGACTGGCGCGGCGGCGGCATGCTTGGCGGCGTCAAGCTGGATATGGGCCTTGAGCCGCTGGAAGCGACGCTCACCTTCGGCGGCCATGAGCGCGCGCTAATCCGCTATTTCGGCACAACGGCGGTGGACGGCGTGACGATCCGCCTGGTCGGCGCGTACCGCGCCGACGACGGCACCGCCGCACAGTCGGTCGAAATCTACATCGGCGGCCGTTTCACCGAGATCGACGAGGGCAAGAGCAAGGCTGGCGACGGTACCGAGCACAAGTACACCGCACCGCTCTCCTACTATCGCCGCGTCGTGGATGGCGTCACCGAGGTGGAGATCGACATGGTCAACGGCCTTTTCATTGTCGATGGCATCGATCGCTACGCAGAGATCATGGCGATCCTGCTCGGCTGACCTTTTCGCATATTCCAGATCCACCGGGCGGTCCTGTTGCGGGGCGCCGTCCAGGTGGTGGGCCGGGGAGGATCGGCATTCTTTCTCCCCCTTCCCGGCCCTGACCGCCCCGCAGATCAGGAGCCCCGCACATGGCCGACAATGCCGATATCGCCGCCGCTACCGAGCCGCAGAGCCGCTTCAAGACGGTTACACTCGCCTATCCCATCGTGCGCGGCGAGACGCGCATCGAGACGCTCAACATTCGCAAGCCCAAGGCCGGCGAACTGCGCAACCTGTCCCTGCAGGACGTGCTCAGCACCGACATCACCGCCTTGCTCACGCTGATCCCGCGCGTGACCGACCCACCTTTGCACGAAGACGAGGTGGACAACCTCGAAACCGAAGACCTCTCGGAGATAGGCGGGATCGTGCGCGGTTTTTTTATGACGAAGGCCGAACTGGCGGCCGTGGAAGCGCTGATGGCGCAACATCGACCGAAGACCTCATCGCGCAAATCGCGGCGGTCTTCCATTGGCCGCTAAGCGAACTTGAGGCCCTGCCCGTCGATGCCCTGATCGCATGGCGTGAACGCGCCGTGGCTATCTGGAACCGGATGAACACGCCAAAGGAAGGCTCGACGTGAGCAACAAGCTCTCTTTGATCGTCAATTTCCTCGGCGTCGACAAAATGTCTGGGGCGCTGCGCAACATCGTGGGCCTCGGCCGCCGGGGCTCCACGTCGATCCGCTCGCTTACCGGCGAATCGAAGAAGTTGGAACGGGAGCTGGCGAAGGTTCGGCGGGAACTCGCGGGCAGCGCCGGAAACGTCACCGAACTGATGAACCGGGAGCGTGACCTAGAGCGCCGCCTGGCCGGTACCAACGAACAGCTGCAACGCCAGCGACGCATTCTCGCGATCAACGCCGATCGCGAAGCGATGATCTCGCGCGCTCGCGATCTGCGCTCAAAGGGCACAGAGGGCGTACTTGCCGGCGCTGCCATGTCCCTGCCGTTGATCGCGGCCACGCGTCAGGCGATGACCTTCGAAAGCGCCATGGCTGATGTGCGCAAGGTGGTGGACTTCCCCACGCCCAAGGCATTCGCGCAGATGTCGGACGATGTTCTCGATCTCAGCACGCGGATTCCCATGGCAGCGGAGGGCATCGCCGCGATCGTTGCTGCCGCAGGCCGCGCAAATATCCCGCGCGAGGAACTGCTCGGCTTTGCTCAGGAGGCGGCCAAGATGGGCGTCGCCTTCGATATCTCCGGCGACGAAGCCGGGGCGATGATGGCAAAATGGCGCACCGCATTCGCGATGAACCAGGACGGCGTGAACACGCTGTCAAACCAGATCAACGCCCTCACCAATGCCTATGGCGGCACTGCAACGGACGTGTCAGGCATCGTCACGCGCATCGGTGCCCTGGGCAAGGTGGCTGGTGTTACCGCACCTCAGGTCGCAGCCATGGCCCAACTGCTCAACAGCGTCGGCGTCGAGGAAGAGGTTGCCGCCACCGGCATCAAGAACATGATGCTTTCGCTGACCAAGGGGGATGCCGCGACGAAGAGCCAGGCAGCCGCCCTCAAGTCGCTGGGGCTCAATGCGACGGACCTTGCAGAGCGGATGCAGAAGGATGCTGGCGGCGCGATCACCGATGTCCTCCAGCGCCTCAGCAAAGTTCCCAAGGCGCAGCAGGCAGGCCTTCTCACTAACCTGTTCGGCTCCGAATCGGTGTCGGCCATTGCGCCAATGCTGACCAACCTCGACAAGCTGCAGACGAACTTCGCCCTTGTCGCCGACAAGTCGCAGTATGCCGGATCGATGCAGAAGGAGTACCTGTCCGCCATTGCCACAACCGAGGGTGCAACCGGCCTCGCGCTCAACGCCCTGAAAGCGGTCAATGTCACGCTCGGACAAGCGCTGTTGCCCACCGTCATGTCCGCATCCCAGCGGATCGTCACAATCGCCAATTCTTTCCGCGCCTGGGCAAAGGAGCACCCCCAGCTCTCCTCCGGCCTGCTTCAGTTGGTGACAGGCCTTGTCGCGCTGCGCGTCGGCCTTGGCGCTGCGCAGTTCGCGTTCGGCGGGTTGCTGGGTCCAATTGCCAAGCTTCTGCCCTACTTCCGCAAGGTCGAAGGCGTATCTGCGTTCGGGCGTCATCTAGGCGTATTCGCCCGCGTCGCCATTCAGGCAGGGGGCCTCGCGATGCGCGGCTTCGGGCTTATACGCTTCGCCGCCCTGTTCCTTGCCAGAGGCGTCATGCAGGCGGGCCTTATCATGATGGCAAACCCGATCGTGCTGGCGATCACGCTGATCGTCGCCGCGCTCGCGGGTGCCGCCTATCTCGTCTATACCCATTGGGATAAGATCAACGCGGCTTTCACTGCCGGCGTCGCGTGGGTGAAGGGCAAGCTGCAGGCGATGCCCGATTGGCTCAAGAACATCGGCTCGATGATGATGCAAGGCCTGCTCATGGCCATCAATCCTATGGCGCTGGCGGTGAAGCTGATCGACGTCGCGAAAAACGGCGTAACCGCCTTCAAACGATATTTCGGTATCAAGTCCCCCTCGCGGCTGTTCATGACTATGGGTGGCCACCTGACATCGGGCCTTGAGCATGGGATCGACAAGAACCGCCACGGCCCGGTGCGAGCGATTGGACGCATGGCGACTGGCGTTGCCGCTGCTGGGGCAATTTCACTGACGCCGATGCAAGCTGCAGCGCGATCGGGCGGCACCGGGATGTCGGCCGGCACCGGCGATACCTACCATATTTCGATCCAGCAGCTTCCCGGCGAGAGCAGCGAAGAACTGGCTAACCGTCTCGCTGACATCCTCGAGCGGCGAAAGGCCCGTCGCAGCCGCTCAGCGTTCGAGGACCGCTGATGGCTTCCAGCCCTGTCTTGTCCTCGGGCAACCTGCTGACGCTGGGCATGTTCCTGTTCGGCATGGACACTGCCGCGTATTCGGAGTTTCAGCGCAGCCAGGCGTGGCGCCATGAAGGGACCGATCGGCACATGGCCCGACCCGCCAGCCAGTTCGTAGGCCCCGGAGAGGATACCATTACACTCGCGGGCCTCCTCGTTCCCGAAATCTTCGGCACCTATGGCTCGCTCGATCGCCTGGTGGAAATGGCCGACACTGGCGACAACTGGCCACTGGTCGATGGCATCGGCCGCGTTCTCGGGCATTTCCGCATCGATCGGCTCGACACGACGCACCGGATGGTTCTCGCGGGCGGCATCCCGCGCGCCGTCGATTTCCAGATCCAGCTCACACGGGTGGACTGATGGCCGACGCCAACATCGCGGGACTGCGGCTCACGCTCGACGGGGTCGATCTGGCGGACAAGATAAATCCCCGATTTGTCGGTCTTTCCCTGTCTGAAAAGCGCGGCGGTGAGGCGGACGAACTGTCGCTCACGCTGCACGACGCGGACGGGCGACTAGCCCTGCCCGAACCGGGCAAGGTTATTTCGCTCGCGCTGGGGTGGAAGTCGGGCACGGATGTGACGGTCGGTCTGGTCGACAAAGGGCGATTCACCGTGGACGAAGTGGAACTGACCGGCCCGCCCGACCAGGTACAGATCCGCGCCCGCTCCGCCGACCTGAATGGCGAATATCGCAAACGCCGCACCACCGCATGGAAGAACACCACCGTCGGCGCGATCCTGCAGGACATCGCGTCCCGCAACGGAATCGCTGCGAAGGTCCATCCCGATCTGGCGGACAAGGCGATCACCGCAATCGATCAGCACGGCAAAAGCGACATGGCCTTCGTGAAGGATCTCGGCAGTCGCTATGATGCCGTGGCGACTTGGAAGGATCGCAACCTGATCTTCATGCCGGTGGGCAGCGCCACCACCGCCAGCGGTGCCACGCTGCGCTCCCTCGCCCTCACGAAGCGCGATGGGTGGTCCTGGCGCTTCACGCGCGCGCAGCGGGACGAATATGGCGGCGCGGAAGCCGCGTGGCACAATCAGGTCACCGGCAAAAAGGAGAAAGTATCCACCGGGAGCGGGAAAAAGAAGCGCCTGAAACGGGTCTATGCAAGCGAGGCCGATGCCCAGCAGGCCACGGATGCAGAGGCCGCGAAGCGCAAGCGCGGCGCATTCCAGTTCGAATACGAGCTGGCGACTGCCGACACGCGGCTCCAGCCTAACTTGCGGGTGACACTATCGGGCTGGAACACGACGATCGACGCCATCACATGGCTGGTAGCATCCGTTGATACCACCATGGGAAGCGCTGGATTGAAGCAACGCATCACGCTCGAGAGCGCTTGATATCTGCCAGCTTGACCGTCATCCACGCCTCAGGAGGACCAGATGGACCCGAAAACCTTTACCGATCTAGCCGCGTTGCCTTGGACCACTCAATTGGTCCTCGCCAGCGGATATTGCGGGTATCTGATCGCCTATCTCGGCATCCGCTACAATCATAAGGCGACCGATACGATCTTCGCCTCGCTGGCTTTTGGCTTGGTTGCACTGCTAGTGCTTACGTTGCCGTGGCAGATCGCAGGTTGGATACGCGGATCCACCGCGTTCTTCGCCAGCATCGGTGCCGGTATCTTCTGGCGGGCCGTGATCCGCTCCGGCTTGCGTCGGTTAGCCGCCAGGGCGAATTACTCCTGGTCAGATGATACGCCTAATGCATGGGATCGTCTGTTCGAAGTGACGGACCACGGCCCGACCCAACTAACAGTCGAACTAGACGATGGCCGCTACCTTTACTGCTCGAACGCTGCACGCGTTGGCCATCTCCCTTTCGGGCCTTACGTCTTGGGGACCACCGGCGACATCCTCATGTACGTAGACCGCACTACAACAGCAAAGGGAGAAGACCGCGAAGCCCTCGGGACTTTCAGCGACGATTGGGGCGCAATGGTCACTTACATCCCGAAGGATCGCGTTAGAAAGATCGCCGTGCGTCTGAACCCGATCAATCCCCGCGCTGAGGAGGAGGCGGGCTGGAAGGCGCGGGCGCGGGCATGGGTTGGGAATTTGCGCCACCCCCGCTCTCACGAGGAGTAGAGGGGCGCGGTTGATAGGAATGCTTTTGGTAATCGTCCCCGCTCATAAAAACGCCAAAGACACTTTCTTCTTCAGAATTATTCATTTCTCGCCCTTCCCTTTTGTAAACTCGTAACCGTCGATCAGTTTTGATTTCGGTTCAGCATGCCCCCGCTTGCTGAGCACCGTAGGTAGCTTCGCTTTTTGAAAACTGCGCCCCTGCATCTGACATTAGCTGCTCGATAAGTCCCCGACATGAGAACCCAGATAGTTCGAGGTAAGACTTCGCAGACCTCACAGCTTGCTCATTCCAGTTGATGTTCAGGCTATCCACTGCGATGGTTGCGTCAGAAACATCAAAACCCGCGCCATATTCGGACGACAACTGGTCGATGAGACCGCGTCGCGAGAACCCAGACAGTTCGATATACTGCGTTGCTGACCGTACTGCGTTTCGCTGAGGACCAGTTAGACTATCAGCTGGCTCCCCCACAATCTGGTTGGCTTGCTGTGCCTCCAGAGGTTTGCTTGATGATGCGATCGGTGTCGATTGATCCTTATCCTTGTCGCCTACGATCGCACCGAGCACACCCAAGCCGACAAAGATGCCCAAAACAACAAGGCATCCCATGCCGAGCTTCTTCCCTATGCCCGCCTTCTTGTTTTCACTCACGTAATGATCCCCCTTACGTAAACACCGAACGCTTAGTCGTCCGGCCAAACTTCATCAGGATAGAAATCTGGCTCTTCACGCACCGGCTCTGCCTCCGGTTCGTCATGATCTTCCAGCATCGCAGAGGTAAGCGCAGGCCGTTCCCCGTCGAACGCGACGCGGATCCACGCGCCAAATTTGGTCTTTCGTTGTAGAACGGCTTGGATTTCACGCCCGTCACGCAACAGCGCACTGATGCGAACTGCCCGCACAGAAGTAATGTAGCCGATCTGCATTCCGCCCGCGCTGTAGACAGCAACTGCATTTTCATCGGCGGGGTTATCAGGCTCAAGCCGAAGCTCAATTCGGTCGCCGACCTCACACATCGCGAGTGCAAAGCGACGGTTAGAACCATCACGATTGTCGAATTCAATGCCGACCACGGCGAGGGATACCGCGACAAGAGGGTTGTCGAACTTCATGATCCCGCCATCTTGCGAATGATTGCAACGACTTTTCCGATCGGGTGCAGTTCACCATCGTAAGCGACTTCTGATTCGACATGCGGGTTGTCCGACATGATCTTGATCCCGCCGCTAGGCAGAGGCCGAAGGCGCTTGATCAGCCCGAAGTTGCCGTAGGAAATTGCCCAGATCTGGTCACCCATGCCGACTAAAGTCTGTGCGGTATCGATGATTACGACGTCATCATTCTGGATGGTTGGCGACATCGAGTCCCCAATCCCTCGTGCGAGAAAAATCCGGCTGGCAGGGGAGTTGGTGTAAAGCCGCAGCCAATCACGCGCGATCTTCCGGCCCTTTTCCTTTACCGGAAGATCAAGGTAGCTCCCGCCACCCATGCCAAAAGCGAGATCAAGTTCCTTGATTTCTACAATTTCATCTTCATCAAGCGCCCTGACATCACGCGAAGTATGACGGGCAACATCGCCTGATATTTCTTCGCTATCACCTGACAGATATTCAGGGGTTACCCCAAGCGCCTTAGCGATTGCGTAAATGTGCGCGCTCTCGCGCGCTTCTCCGCGCGCCAGCTTGTTGATCATCGTCGAGCTCACGCCAACAGCGCGCGCGAGAGCCGCTTGGCTTAGATCCCGAGCTTTGAGAGCGGCATTAAGGCGATCCGGTAGTATCACGGGAATGCCCTACAACCGAAGTTGCAACTACGCTCTATGAATTTGGTGGTTGACGGCAACCTTAGTGTGCGACATAGCTGCAACCATGGTTGAAGACATGACGCCTTATGAGGCTTTGATGGCCGCAGTTGAGATCGCAGGATCGCAATCCGCTCTTGCGCGCATGGCGGAGGTGTCATCCACCGCCGTCTGGAAATGGGTCCAAAGCTCAAAGCGGCTTCCCGCCGAATATGTGCTCCGCGTGGAGGCCGCGACCGGCGTCTCTCGTCATCATCTTCGCCCCGATATCTACCCTGTCGAAATGCCCGAGGCGTCCTCTCGCTGGTCCGGCATCGATCAGCGCGCCGGTGCCCGCAGCAACGGCGTAGACGCGCGGACTCGCCGGGTCGCGGTCAATCGCCGCCAGATTTCGAACGGGGCGCGCCTGTGACCAAGGAACGCGAACCGCTTACTTACGAGCGAACGCTCACCGAGATCGCCGCGCAGATCGGGTGGGACCGTTGCGCCGCGATCTGCGGTGTCACTTCCGACCGCACCGTGCGCTACTGGTCCGATCCGGACTGCGAGAAGGAAATCCGGCTGATCGATGCCGAACGGCTCGACCGGGCCTTTATCGAACACGGTGGCGGTTACGCCCCGTTCCACCGCCTCCACGGCCTGCGCATCGATCTGGCGAACCGCGAAGCGCCCAACCCCTGCCTCATCACCGTCGCCGGCGACGCTGCGAAGGAAACCGGCGAGGCCATCGCCGCATTGATCGCCGCCGCCAGTTCGGGCGACCCGCGCGTGCGCCGCCAGGCGCAGCAGGAACTTCACGAAGCGATCCAGAGCCTGACCGATGGGCTCTCGATTCTGGACCAGCAGGAAGCGGAGGACACACGAAAATGAGTGGCGAGGGGATACTTCGCGGGGGGCCGCTGATCCATGCACCGCTGGAATTCCGCCTTCGCTCCGGGGGCGCGCTGTCGAAGGATAGTGCGCTCATCACCTGTCCGAAGTGCGAAGCACCGTGCTTTATCCGTCGCAGCACGCGGGTGACGGCGACGGTCAAGCACTTGCATGCCCACTGCACCAACACCGGCTGCGGACACACCTTCATGTCCGAAATCGTGTTCGTGCACAGCTTCAACCCCGGCCTGATCCACCGGCCCGACCTCGATCTGCCGCAATGCCCTGCGGAACAGATCCCGCACGTCCTGCCGCCTAGCCGCGACGGGCCGGACGATGACAGCCAGATAAGCATGTTCGCCTCGGCCTGACGGCCGGGGCCACCCACCCAAACCGATGACGATTTTTCACGGCCGCGCTGCGGCCGAGGGGGAAGCTTTGCCTAAGTTCCGCACATATTTGCCGCACCTCTCGCTAGTCGGCTGCACCATCGGTGCCGACGACTGGCAGGCCGAGGGGTGGACGCTAACCCTTCGCTGGCTCGGCATGGTCTTCGAATGGACTGTCGCTTGCGAGGACGCCACCCGGTGAGCCTGCAAGACGACATCATCCGCGATCTCAAGTCTCAGTTCGGTTTCCGAAAGGACACCGGAGAATGGCTGCGCGAGGGCAAGTGCCCGAAGTGCGGCAAGCACGAAGCCTTTTGCGCCGCCGTCGAACCCAAGATCGTGCGTTGCGGCCGGCAGGGAAATTGCCGCTGGGAAGACAGCGTCCGCAACCTACTGCCCGAACTGTTCGAAGAATGGTCCACGCGTCACCCCGTCACGCACGATGACCCCACCGCTGCGGCGGATGCGTACCTGCGCGACGGGCGCGGCCTCGATCTGCAGCACCTGCGCGGTAGCTATACGCAGGAAACCTATCGGGACGCCAAGACGGGCAACACCAGCGCCACCGTGCGCTTCAAGGTGGGCGATACCTATTGGGAGCGGATCATCGACAAGCCGGGCCGGTTCTCCGGCAAGGCCCATTTCGCATATGGCGGCAAGCCGGGCGGGCACTGCTGGATCCCGCCGAAGATCACGCTCGAGCAGCTGGCGCTCGCAGAAGACATCTGGATCACCGAGGGCATCTTCAACGCTGCCGCGCTTTACCAGGGCGCGGACATACTGGCTGTGTCCGGCATGTCCTGCATGTTTTGGCCCGAGCACTTCCTCAGCCAGCTTCGCGGGGAGTTGCAGCGCCTTAAGCGCGCCACCCGCCCCCGTCTCGTCTTCGCCTACGATCCCGGCGCCGCCGGCGTCGTCTGGTCGCGCCGCTTCGTAAAGCGGGCCAAGAAGGAAGGCTGGACGGCCACTGCCGCTCAGGTGCGCCCCGATGGCGAGGGCACCACGAAGGACTGGAACGACCTCCTCCTCGAGCATCTCGACTGGCGCGGCGACAAGGATCGCGCACCGCTCGGCCCTGAAACCATCCAGCGCTATCTATGGAATGGCGCGGTCACCGTGGCGGATTCGGCGCGGGCCAAGGCCAAGATGCTGCACGAGGGCCTCAAGTTCTCGTCATTCGACTTCCGTTTCGACGATCGCCTCTGGTGGTGCAAGGTCAACTACGAAGGCGACGACGGCGACCAGAAGCGCAACCTGCAGCTCGAGGAGATCTGCAACTGCGCGTTCCGGCTCCTCTACCGCGAGCGGGACGAGATCGCCGACGACACCAATTACTTCCTGCAGATCGACTTCCCCGATGACGACACGCCGGTAAAGGCACGCTTTTCATCGTCAGCTTGCGCCAACTCGGGCGAGTTCAAGAAGCGCCTCATGGCGTTCGCCGGCACGTGGATGGGATCCGGCGAACAGCTGGACCGGATCATCCGCAACCAGACCCGCGCCCTCAAGGTGGTCGAGCCCATCCCCTTCACCGGGTACTCCGCCACGCACAGCGCATGGCTGCTGGGTGACATGGCGGTGCGCAAGGGCCGTGTCGTCAAGCTCAACTCCGAGAATTACTTCGATTTCGGCAAGCAAGCCGTGAAGCTGCGCAGCGCGGAACGCATTCTCGACATCGAATACGATGCGGACAAGATCACCTATGACTGGGTAGAAGTGCTGTGGACCGCGTTCGGGCCGAAGGGCCTGATCGCCCTCGCCTTCTTCACCATGTCCTTCTTCGCGGTGCAGATCCGCGAAAAGCAGAAGTCGCTCGGCTTCCTGGAAATCACCGGCCTTCCCGGTTCGGGCAAATCCACCTTGGTGGAATTCCTGTGGAAGCTGGCAGGCCGCGCCGGATACGAAGGGTTCGATCCCAACAAGGGCACTACGGCGTTCCTCGCCCGCAGTCTGATGAAGGTCGCCAACCTTCCGGTCGGCCTGATCGAGGGCGGCCGCGATGATGACAAGGCCAAGGGCTATAAGCAGTTCGACTATAACGAGCTGCTGGTCCTCTACAACGGCCGATCCCCGCGCGGCACCGGCCAGAAGAGTGGCGGCTTCGAAACCTCCGAGCCTCCTTTCCTCGGCTCGATCTACCTCATGCAGAATGAGCGGATCGATGCGATCCCTGCCGTGTTGGAGCGCCTCATGTCGATGGACATCGACAAGTCGCGCTGGTCACCGGCCACCAAGACGGCAGCGGTGCAGCTGGAAAACTGGCCGATCGAGTCGGTTTCCGGGACCATCGTCCACGTTATCTGCAACGAGGCCAAGTACCTCAAATTCTATTTCGATCGCTTCGCCCATCACGACGCTGAAATGGGCAAGCGGGTGGAAGGGCTCAGCAACACCCGCCCCATCAAGTGCCACAGCCAGCTGGCGGCCGGCGTTGAGGCCCTCGTCCACCTGTTCCCCACCGTCCGGGCCGATTGGATTGCGGAGACGCTGCAGCTGGTCGATGCGATGGCGCTCGATCGCCAGAATTCGTGCGGCGGCGATCACCCCACGGTCTCCGACTTTTGGGACAAGGTCCAATACCTGCTCGAGCGGGAAAAGCCCGAGGACCATGGCGAAGGCAAATCGGTCAATCAGCACCGCGAACGCGACAGCTACATCGCGGTCAACCTGGTCGACTTCGAAGCCCGCTGCCGCAATGCCGGCATCGCCCCGCCCAACATGGACCAGCTCAAGAAGCTGCTGCGCAATTCAAAATCGCGCAAATGGATCGCGACGAAGAACGTCAACAACCCGGCAGGGCGCGTCATGTCCTGCTGGATGTTCGAACAGCCCAAGAAGGCGGAGCGGATCATATGAACCGCCCCCGCACCTTCATGGACCGCTTCACGGTCGGCATCTGGCGCAGCCTGACCGTAGAAGGTGACACGCCTTGGGCGGCCGGGGACTACCCGGATCTGCTCGCCATGGCCGAAAGCATGCTGGCCGCCCGCCAGAAGCGGTTCCCGGAACTGGTGAGGGCCGGGAAGATGGATCAGTCGCAGGCCGACAGCACCATCGCCATCTATGCCGCGATCGTCGCCGACTGGCGCTGGATCGTCACCGGCGAAGGCCAGGGCGCGTCCCTCCCCACGCTCGATGCCCGAAAAGCTGCGCTCGATGGGAGCCTCGACA
The DNA here is from genome assembly GCF_002896965.1 of Novosphingobium guangzhouense. Classification (GTDB taxonomy): domain Bacteria; phylum Pseudomonadota; class Alphaproteobacteria; order Sphingomonadales; family Sphingomonadaceae; genus Novosphingobium; species Novosphingobium guangzhouense. The sequence continues at coordinate 233,891 of NZ_LYMM01000002.1, read as the reverse complement.
CGATCGCACAGATCGCCGGCGAACGTCGCGGCTTCACCCGCGAACTCGCGCTGCAGGCGCAGCATGTGATCGCGATGCGCTGGCATCTCGAGCCCGAGCGCGAAACCCACTTCTTCGCCGCCATCACCCACAAGATCCGCGCTGATCTGGCGCGCAAGAATGCCGGGGCGGCCAATGCCGCCCCGGCTCTGCTCCGGAGTGCTGCCTGATGTCCAGGGATCGTATCCATGCCATCTACTGCCGTTGTCCTCAGTGCGCCCCGCGGCACCCAAGCGCGGCCGACATATCGCCCGTCCTGCGCATCGCTTTGCTGACCACCGCGATCGGTATCGGTCTCGCTGCCGTGGCGTGGCTCGGCGCGGCGGTCATCGCCTCCCTTTCGTCCTGGTCCTGATCGTGGAGCCGTCGATGCGCCCCGAAATCCACCGCCACATCGTCGTGGTCAATGATCCCGACGTTGCCCGCCTACAGAGGCAAGTTACCTTGCTGTCCAACATCTACCGCCGCCGCATCCTTCCCACGCTCATGCTTGCGGCCTCGCTCATGGGTGCGGTGGTCATCATATCGCAGATCGCAAACTGGATCGCCCGATGATCCGGCCCGAGATCTACAAGCGCGAAGGGCGCGATGCCGTCGTCGCCGAACGACTGCAGAACGGCCCACCCGCTCGCAATCCCTATAGCTCACGGACGTTCCGCGCCCGGTACTGGTCCTACGGCGCGAATGCCGCCAGCCAGCGGATCGACGAACTCATGCGGATCGGAGCCTGACCATGGCCCCCACTGTCCGCCAGCTTGCGCTCCTGCGCTACGTCCACGGCTATCACCTCGCACATGGCGGTGTGTCTCCCAGCTATCAACGCTGCGCCGCTGATCTCGGGCTTGCGTCCAAATCGGGGATCCATCGCCTGCTGCATGGTCTGCAGATGCGCGGCCTTGTCTGTCTGCGCCCCGGCCATCCCTGCTCGATCGAAATCCTGCAGCCGCCATCCATTCCAACCTTCGCCGGCGCACCGCTCTACGCGGTACCGCTTCGCATGCCGGAAGCGTGACGATGGTACCCGTCATCATCACCGCACATGCGGTAACGCGTTATGTCGAGCGGATCGGCGGGACTGAGGACGCGGCCGTCTCGGCGCTCTCCAGCGCGACGATCAGGACCGCCGCCAGCTTCGGTGCCCGCGTCGTCCGTCTCCCCACCGCGCGTGTGCTGATGCGCTTTTGCGAGGTCGCTGCCTTCGTCGTCAGCGTCGTTCCGCTCACCCACTTCCCCCAGCAACTCATTCCCCACGCGTGGGGCGGGCCGCCGCACTCGCGCATCGACCTCGATTCCTTCCTCAACACGATGGAGACTGCCCATGGCTAAGGCCCACCTTTGCGATGTTCCCGGCTGCAATACCACGCGCAAGCGTTGGCAGCGCCTGTGCGAAAAGCACTACGCCGCACTCCCCGGCGATATCCGCACCGCGATCATCGACGCCCACCAGGCGCATCGCAAGGCCGACTGGCGCCGCGCCTGCCGCCGCGCGGCCGAGCACCTCGCCAGCGTCGCTGCCCCTGCCGTCGCGGCCGCGATCACGCCCCAGCGCGCATTCGAACTCAACCAGCGCCTCCTCGGCGAGCGCTGATCCTTTCCATCAGGAGTGCCCCGCAAATGACACACGGTCCGATTGATCCCCGCCACCGCGCCAACATGAACATGCTCGCATCTGCGATCGATGAAACGCTCAACGGCAAAGTGAAGCCCAAAAGGCTCGGCTTCGTCATGCTCGTGGCCGAGTTCGGCCAGATCGACAACGGCCGGGTCAACTACATCTCCAACGGCACCCGCGCCGACATGATCACCATGATGAAAGAATTCATCGCTCGGGCAGAAGGCCGGTATGCGGAAGGCGGCACGGCATGAAGGCGCTCACCATCTGGCAACCGTGGGCGTCACTGATCGTCGCCGGCGCCAAGCCCTATGAGTTCCGGGGCTGGCGCGCACCGCGCTCGCTGATCGGGCAGCGCATCGTCATCCACGCCGCCGCGCGCAAAATTGCGCTCCCGGAGGTGGTCGACCTGTTCGTCACCCTCCGCGATCGGGATCTCAGCAAAGATCACCGCGCCGATGCCGCCATGACATGCCTGCATGCGGAGAAGGCCCTCCCTATTCTTGCTCGCGCATGGTCACCAGGTGACAACCCGTTGCCCATGTCCGCTGGCATCGGCACCGCCATCATAGGCGAGCCGCGTAACGGGTTGGAGATCGCCGCGGAATTCGGTGTCCCCCGCGCCAACGACAGTGATCGGGACCAGCATGCGAATTGGGGCTGGCCCATGCTCGAGGTCGAGCCCTGGGACTTGCCCATCGCGATGAAAGGCCGGCAGGGCTTCTGGAACTGGCTGACGCCGGACGAGGTGATCGCCTGATGCCCGCGCACCGCACTCCTCGCTGGACTGTAGGCGAACTGGAAATCCTCCGCGCGCAATACCCGGAACTGGGTATTGACGTGGCTGGCCAGCTTCCCGGACGCTCCTGGCATTCCATCTACGTCAAAGCCAACAAGCTCGGGCTTAAATCAGGCCGGGTAGCCCAGGCACCCAAGCCACGCCTCTCCGGTACCGACCTCGAAGAGGCGATTCGCCTTCGCGAAGAAGAACATTGGTCTTTCGCCCGCATTGGCGCGAAATTCGGCGTGGCGGAAGCAAGTGCCAACAACGCTGTGCTGATCGCGCTATGCACTCGGCGCGGTTTCACCCCGGCCGAGCGCGACCCGCACGGCCGCCTGACGGAACAGGGTCGCGAACGCGTGCGCTATGCCTTGAAGAAGGGGCTCAAAGGCGTCGACATCCAGCTTCGCCTCGGCGTTTCAGCTTCCTGCGTTGCCGAACAGCGCCGCCGCTACAATCGTGACCTGCAGAACCGCGGCAAGGCCACTCTGCCGCCGCCGGGGGCTGGTGAAGCCTACTCGGGCGTGAAATTGACCAAGGCGAAACGCATCGAAGTAGAACAGTGCTTTCTAGAGGGGTTCGGCACCGCCAAAGTCGCACAGCACACCGGCGTGTCGAAAACTAGCTGCACGCGAATCCGCAACCGTCTGATCAAGCGGCTCAAACGCAAAGGCGAAACATTGCCTGGCTGTGACCTGGCCGGTAAGCGCTGCACCGTCGCCGAAAGCACGCTCTTCATTCCGCCTTCGCAACGCCAGGCGCTTTGCGACTTGCTGCTTGATCGCGTCCCGGTCCGCCGCGCAGCCGCAATGGCCGCGATAGGAACGTCCAGCGCGTATCGCATTCGGGATCAGCTGGCCGCCGAACTGGCCGCGCGGGGTGAGCGCCTTGCCGCGCCATCCCTACCCGGCCGCGTCCGGCCTGGCACTTATGACCAGGCGCACTGGCCGCCAAAGGGATCGGCCAGCCTCGCTGCCTTCCGCGCCCTCCTGCGCGACCACGACTTCGATGATGCGAAGGCTCTCTGGCGGCGACAACGGCGGGAGGAAGCGCAAACTGAAGCGCGGCGGCCGAAGTCGTTCGAGGAACAGCTCGCCCTGGTCGCCGCCGGAAAGTTGAAACTCGCTCCCACCATGAACCGCGCTCACCTCGAGCCGCAATTCCAAGAGACCAGGAGGACGCCTGCATGACGCCTCAGACGATCACCCCGGACGACGAAGCCATGGCCGAGTTCCTTTCGCACCTGAGCGATGTGCAAGCGCGCCGCGCTGCCGGCCGCACCCCGAAGCGGATAATGCACATCGACGGCGCCCGCGTTGCGGACGCCTTTCGCGCGAAGCCTCGCCGTGCCGAAAGGCCAGCTCCGACCCGCCAAGCCTCCAGCCCCGCCCCATGCCCGCACTGCAATACGCGCGGTAACATCGGCTGTGAACATTTCCTGCCCTACCGAGGAGGTACGGAGTGACGCACGATCACCTCACACCCGGAAGTCTGATCGAACTTGCCCGATCCGCACAGATGGTCCCCGTCGTTGCCGAAGATCGCGAGGAGTTCGGGCGCGCCCTGATCCTGCAGGGATATGCGCCCGAACGCGCAGCGCACATGGCTGCAGTCGGCATCTTGGACAACGACGGGGCGCTGCAGATGCTCGCGCGCCATCGCCTCCGCTATAGCTCGCAGGTGCAAGCATGAGCGAGCGCCGCAATCATCTCTTCTCGGCCGACGAAAGCGGCTGCGGGTGCATGGGGGTTGCTGCATGAAACCGTTCTGCCCCATTTGCGCAAACACCGGGTACAGGGACCACGCCGGCCTTTGCATGGACCTATGCGATTGCCAGAGCGGACACGGTGCGCCCGTCACGATCGGATACGACGCCGGCGAGCCCGGCGGCGACTACGGCGTGGTCCGGATCGGCCCCCACACCCTCTACCATGGCGACGCCTACCGCCTGCGCGACAGGCTCGGCTTCTTCGACGCTGAGTTCATGGATCCGCCGTACCGCTTCGACAACCGAGGCGGCGGCGCGTTCCGCAAAAGCCGCACCGGTGCAGATATGATCGTCGCGGAGAAGCTGGATCAGGGCTTTGACATTTCGATCATCAACCCGCTGCGCGCCGGATCCATCGTGATCTTCTGCCACAACGACCAACTGCCCGAGTTGCTCGAATACATCGACCGCCGATACCAGCGCTTCTGTTTGCTGGGCTGGATCAAGCGGAACCCCAGCCCGATGTGCAACAAGCACTACCTCGCCGATGTCGAGCCCTACGTGCATGCCTGGAACCACGGCCATCATCCAGTCGGCAAACATCACGATATGCACCGCTGGGTCACCTCGGGCACCATGCCCGCCAAGACCTTTAAACACGCCACCGTCAAACCGCTCGCTGTGATGGATAAGATCGTGCGGAACATGGCTGGCCGGACCATCATAGACCCGTTCATGGGTACCGGCAGCACGGGCGTCTCCGCGATTCGCCACGGCAAAATCTTCACCGGCATCGAGAAAAGTGCGAAACACTTTGCGACTGCGGTAGAACGAATTCGCTCAGCGTGGGAACAAAACGAGACCCCATGACATCCCGCGCTGGCATCCTCCAATCTGATATTGAGCGAGCACTACGCGCAGCTAAAAAGCTGGGCGCAGTGCTGATCGTTGAACCTCGTACCGGCCGGATGATAATTGATCCCGCCCCGGAGCCGCGAATCGTCCAGTCGCCTGCTGCGCCCGACGCTGCCGAGGAGCCTAACCCATGGGAGGAAGGTCTCGACGATGCCGCGTCGTAAAGCCCAGCGCTGGTTGCCCGACAATGTGACGGCCTACAAGGATCGCCACGGTCGGACCCGATACAGGTATCGGAAAACGGGCCAGCAGCCGTACTATTTCAAGGCGGAGCCGGGAACGATCGAATTCATGGACGAATATCGTGACGCTTCCGGCGCGGCGCCGATCGGCATCTCATCCGCAGATGCCGTCGCTCCGGGATCCATGGACGATCTCGCTCGCAAGCTCTTCGCCGCGCCGCGCTGGCTCCGCATGAAATCTTCTAGCCAGTATACATACAGGCGGATCATCGAACGGTACCTTGCTCGCGTAGACAAACGGGGTGTCCGATACGGCACCTACCCTGCAAAGCGAGCGACGGTCGGCGTCCTGGACGTGCATATCGCAGAGCTTGCTGCGACACCCGCGAGCGCGAACAACCTGCGCAAAGCACTCAAGAAGCTGTTCGACTATGCGATCAAGCTGGGGTGGATGACGGTCAACCCGGCCGAGAAGACTGATTCGTTTCGATCGGGTCCGGGCTTCCACACGTGGACTGACGAAGAAATCGACCGGTACCGCGCCTATCACGCGCTGGGTACGACCGCGCGCCTGACGCTCGAACTTGCCCTCAACACGGCAGCGCGCCGCTGCAACCTTGCAGAGCTGGAACGCAAGCAGCTGCAGGGCGGGCGCTGGAACGTCATCCATGCGAAGGGCACCGACGAAACCAGCGTGCCGATCACGGCGGAAACCCGAGCTGCGATCGAGGCCCTTCCCGCCGCTCCGATTCGCTGGCTCATCACCGGCGAACACGGTGGCCCGTACACGATCGAAAGCCTTGGCAATCGCTTTCGGAAATGGGCTCGTGCCGCCGGCTGTCCGGGGTCGCTGCACGGCCTGCGCAAAGCCATGTCACGCCAGCTAGCCGAGGCTGGCGCCACCGATGCGCAGGGACGTGCCGTCACAGGCCAAAAGAAGAACGCAACGTTCGCTCACTACGCGGCGAAGGCCGACCGTGGACGGCTTGCTGATGAGGCGATGCGAAAGCTGATTGGCGAACCCGGTTTGGCTAACCCGCCCAAAGGGCAGTAGTTCTGCGCCTTTGAGAGCAATGGTGGTGGACAGGGCTGGATTCGAACCAGCGTACGCTTGCACGGGCAGATTTACAGTCTGCTGCCTTTAACCACTCGGCCACCTGTCCACACCAGTTGTTGGCGGCTGGAAATCCTAGCAAAAGCTTGGAAATCCGGCGTTGGTCGAGGCCCCCGAAGGTGCCCCGTTGCCGAGGAGCCGCGCCTTTGCCGAAGCGAGCCTTGCCTGTCAATGCCCTCCCTGTCAGAGGGGGCAAGATTTTTGCATTTACCGCGTTTATTTTTCGAAAGGACGACAAATGACCAAGCGTGGCGAACACGCCGGCCCCCAGGGTAAAGACGAGGGGGAAGGCCGTCGGGGCAAGGCTCTGCGCGGCCGCGCGGGCCGGATGAAGAACGGTCGCGGCAGCGGTCGCGCCTCCACGGGCATGGTGCGGCTCTGGGGCCGTCATGCCGTCGAGGCCGCACTCAAGAACCCCGACCGCAGCCATCGCAAACTTTGGGCGACCCGCGAAGGCGTCGAATCGCTCGACGGTGAGCTGCCCAGCGACTTCCCGGTGGAATGGGCACAACCTTCCGACCTCGCCCGTCTCGTGGCGAAGGATGCGCCGCATCAAGGTCTCGTGCTCGAATGCGCGCCGCTTGACGACATTTTCCTGGGCGACGTGCTGGACGGCGACGCTTCGCGCCCGGTCGTTGTGCTTGACCAGGTAACCGACCCCCACAACGTCGGCGCCATCATGCGCTCTGCAGCAGCCTTCGATGCCTGCTGCATCGTCACGCAGGACCGCCATGCGCCGCCCGAATCGGGCACGCTCGCAAAATCCGCATCCGGCGCGCTTGAAGTTCTGCCCTGGGTTCGAGTGGTTAATCTTGCCCGCGCGCTCGAAGAGATCGCCGAAGCCGGCTATTGGCGCATCGGCCTTGACGGCGAAGCCGAATCAACGCTGGCCGAAGCCCTCCCCACCGGCCCGGTCGCCCTCGTGCTCGGCGCGGAGGGCGATGGTATGCGGCACAATATCACCCAGCACTGCGACGCCATCGCCAAGCTGCCGATCAGCGAAGCGATGGAAAGCCTCAACGTGAGCAATGCCGCAGCGATCGCACTTTACGCGGCCGCCACGCGCGAAACCGAATAAACGCGACAACCGCAGCCGCCCGGGCGCCATGACACCATGGAGGCCCGGGCACCAGCAGGGCATGGCCGGGTGTTGGGTGCCCATAAGAGCACGTTATGTGCCGTCGAGCACCACCCCGAAAGCCCCCCTTCATCCCGAACGAAAAACGCCGCGCCGGCCCTGACGGGGCTGGCGCGGCGCTTTTCAGGTAAGCCTGCGAGGCGTTGCAGGCCCGTCGACCGTCTTAGTTGACGGCGTCCTTAAGGCCCTTACCGGCCTTGAACTTCGGCTGAGCCGAAGCCTTGATTTCCATGGGCTCGCCGGTGCGGGGGTTACGGCCGGTCGAAGCCTTGCGCTTGGCAACCGAGAAGGTGCCGAAGCCGACGAGGCGCACTTCGTCGCCCTTCTTCAGCGCGCCCGAGATCGCGTCGAACACGGACTCGACAGCCTTGGTGGCGTCGCTGCGGGTCAGCCCGCTCGAATCGGCGACTGCGCTGATGAGATCGTTCTTGTTCATTATGGGAACCCCCTTACCTTTCAGTGGAGCGGATGGTTGAGAAAATTGAATCGCCTCAGGAGCGACGGAATTGAGCGGGTTTTCCCGCGGGTGGCAAGGCCCAAATCGAGCCAAAACTGGCAGTTAATCGCGTTTTTCCGCCGTTTTCACAGAGACGAAGCGTTGTGCAATGCAGCAACGGAGCCAGAGTGCTGGCCGACTCACGTTGGGGAGCCCTAAGTCCGATGGCGTTTGTGCGACTGAGCCGAAAACGAACTTGACGTTTCACCCCGGCACAGTTGCTCAAATCATGAGAAGGCGCAAAAAAAGGCGGCCCGAATCCGAACCGCCTCTTGATGCAGGCCCGGCGTTGAACCGGGCCAGTGCCGACGCTTACGCGTTGTCGGTGATACGACGCTCAGCGATACGGGCGCGCTTGCCGGTACGACCACGCAGGTAGTACAGCTTGGCGCGACGCACGACGCCGCGACGTACGACCGTGATCGAGTCGATGTTGGGCGAGTAGAGCGGGAAAACGCGCTCCACGCCTTCGCCGAAGCTCATCTTGCGCACGGTGAAGTTCGAACCCATGCCACGGTTCGAGCGCGCGATGCACACGCCCTCGTAAGCCTGGACACGGGTGCGGGTGCCTTCGACGACCTTCACGCCGACGCGGACGGTGTCGCCCGGACGGAACTCAGGAATATCCTTGCCAGCCTTGGCGATTTCCTCGGCTTCGATCTGCTGAATCAGGTTCATGAACCCAAATCCTTCTTCGTTCGCCGCGCGCCAGAGGCAGGCTGAACCCGAGCGTCCCTGTGACGCTCCCAGAGGTCCGGCCTGCGTGACCGTGTATCGTCCTGCGCCTGTTGTTTCCGCCAGGCAGCAATCTTCGCATGATCCCCCGATCGCAGCACTTCAGGGATCGTGCGCCCTTCCCACTCAGTGGGTCGGGTGTAATGCGGGTATTCGAGAAGACCGTCCTCAAACGATTCCTCGGTCCCGCTGGAAGGCGCGCCCATTACGCCGGGAAGCAGCCGAATGCAAGCGTCGAGTACCATCAAAGCGGCGCATTCTCCACCGGATAGCACGATGTCGCCAACCGACACCTCCTCGACCTCGCGACCATCGAAGATGCGCTCGTCAAAGCCTTCGAAACGTCCGCAAAGCAAGATGACGCCGGGGCCATCTGCAAGTTGTCTCACGCGCTCCTGAGAAATCGGCTTGCCACGCGGCGTCATCGCGATCACTGGCGCCCCGGGATTGGCAGATCGCGCATGGTCGATCGCCGCGGCGAGGATATCCACCTTCAGCACCATTCCGGCGCCGCCGCCTGCGGGCGTGTCGTCGACGGTACGATGCTTGTCCTTCGCGAAGTCGCGGATATGGACGGGTTCCATCGACCACTTGCCCTCGGACAACGCCCTGCCCGCCAGACTGACGCCGAGCGGACCGGGGAACATCTCCGGATAGAGAGTCAGGACTGTGGCGGAGAACGTCATTCTTCCGCGAAGGCCGCATTGAGGACGATGCGATCGCCGTTCCATTCGGGCACGGCTGCGGGCGTCATCGGAACCATGAAGCGGCGGCGCTTGCCGTCCTCGCCCATGGGCCGTTCGATCTCCAGCACATCGCCTGCACCGAAATTCTCTACCGCGATGCAGATGCCTAGCGCTTCGCCCTCTTCAGAGAGCGCAGGCAGGCCCAGCAGATCAGCGTGGTAGTATTCACCGTCCTCCAGCGCCGGCATTGCCGAGCGCGGGACAGTGAGCACCGTGCCACGCAGCTTCTCCGCCGCGTTACGGTCCTTCACTTCGTCGAAGCGAGCGATCGCGCCACCCTTGCCGTCATCCTTCAGCTTCACCAGCGTAAGCGAAGAATCGTTGAAGGCGCGGTAGCGCTTGAGCGCCGCCACGCCTTCTCCGAACAGCTTGAGGCGAACCTCGCCCGTCACGCCATGCGCGCCGGAAACGGCGGCGAGCGTGACGGGGCGATCCTTACCGGGCTGTACCAAGGCTTATGCCTCGGTCGATTCCTCGGCAGCAGCCTCTTCGGCTGGAGCCTCGGCAGCAGCCTTCGCAGCTTCTTCAGCTTCGCGCAGCTTTTCAGCCTTTTCTTCAGCGCGTTCCTTGGCCTTCTTGCCCGGCTCAGCCTTGTTCGGGTTGTTGGTCGCAGCGCGTTCCTTCACGCCGGCCTTGTCGAGCAGACGAGCGACGCGGTCGGTCGGCTGCGCGCCAACGCCGAGCCAGTAACGCACGCGGTCTTCGACCAGACGCACGCGGTTTTCATCGTCCTTGGCGAGGATCGGGTTGTAGGTACCGACCTGCTCCAGGTACTTGCCGTCGCGCGGCGCGGTCGCGTTGGCGACGACGATCTTGTAGTACGGACGCTTCTTCGCACCACCACGCGAGAGACGGATCGAAACTGCCATTTGAATTACCTTTCTATTATTTCTGGAATGTCTGGAATTATCGTTTCAGGAATTTGCTGAGATCGGGAGCCCCGCCCGCACCACCCAGACCGGGGAAGCCCCCGGCCGAAGGTCCAAGACCGGCGCCGCCAAGGCCCGGCATCGCGGCATCGAGACCGCCCTTGCCGAACATCGCGGCCAGCCCCTTGAGGCCGCCCATCTTCTTGATCTGCTTCATGGCCTTGGACATCTCCATGTGCATTTTCAGCAGCTTGTTGACGTCCTGAACCTGAGTGCCGGAGCCATTGGCCACGCGGATCTTGCGCTTGGCATTGAGCAGCGCGGGATTCGCGCGCTCCTTGGGAGTCATCGAACCGATGATCGCATCCATGCGCAGCAATACGCGGTCATCCATGCCTGACTGCTGCATCGCCGCCTTGGCCTTCTTCATGCCCGGCATCATGCCGGCCAGAGCGCCAAGACCGCCCATGTTCTGCATCTGCTTGAGCTGCATGCGCAGGTCGTTCATGTCGAACTTGCCCTGCTCCATGCGCTTGGCAAGCGCCTCGGCCTCTTCGACCTTGACCGCCTCTGCCGCCTTCTCGACGATCGAGACGATATCGCCCATGCCCAGAATGCGGTTGGCGACGCGGCTGGGGTGGAAGACCTCAAGGGCCTCCATCTTTTCGCCGGTGCCTGCGAACTTGATCGGCTTGCCGGTGACCGCACGCATCGACAGCGCCGCACCGCCGCGCGCATCGCCGTCCATGCGGGTAAGCACGACGCCGGTGAGATCAACCTGGCCCGAGAACGACTGCGCAACGTTGACCGCGTCCTGACCCGTCAGCGAATCGACCACAAGCAGCGTTTCGCGCGGATTCGAGATGGCGGCGACCGCCTTCATCTCGTCCATCAACTGCTGGTCGACGTGCAGGCGGCCCGCGGTGTCGAGCAGCAGCACGTCCACGGCCTGCAAACGCGCGGCCTGCATGGCCCGGGTGGCGATCTCGGTCGGCTGCTGACCTGCGATAATCGGCAGAGTAGCAACAGAAACCTGTTCGCCCAGGACACGCAGCTGCTCCTGCGCGGCCGGACGATTCACGTCCAGCGAGGCCATCATGACCTTCTTGCCCTGCTTCTCCTTGAGGAGCTTGGCGATCTTGGCCGTGCTGGTGGTCTTGCCCGAACCCTGAAGGCCGACCATCATGATTACGATAGGCGGAACGGCCTCAAGATCGAGACCAGGGGTATCCTCACCGCCCAGCGTTTCGATCAGCGCATCGTTGACGATCTTGACGACCTGCTGCCCCGGTGTGACCGAGCGCAGGACGTTCTGACCGATGGCCTTTTCGGTGACGGTATCGATGAAGCGGCGCACCACCGGGAGCGCGACGTCCGCTTCGAGCAGCGCGATGCGCACTTCGCGCATGGCATCGAGAACGTCCTGCTCCTTGAGCGCACCACGGCCGCGCAGCTTGTCGAAGACGCCGCCAAGGCGATCTGAAAGACTGTCGAACATTCGGCGCTCACTCCATCTCAGACGGCGTGAAACACGCCAAAAACGCCGGTGGGCGAAACCTCGCTGACCGACGCGTGCATGACCTGATAGCAAAAAACGCCAGTGGACGAAACCTCGTCAACCAGCGTGCCCGCAATCATGCGAAACAGTAATATATGAAATGGTGGAGCCTAGCGGGGTCGAACCGCTGACCTCCTGCATGCCATGCAGGCGCTCTCCCAGCTGAGCTAAGGCCCCAATCATTTCAGCAAGTTAGTTCTGGGAGAACCAACCCGTTTCCCTTGCTTTCCGGCGTTTCTCAGAAGCGCCTCCGCTTGGGAGGCCGCCATCTAGGGGCGGTCGGAAAACTTGGCAAGAGGAAAATTTGCGTGACGTCGATTTTTTTCGGCATCCAGTTTTCGCACCCTGGCCGAAGCCGATGCGACGGCGCCGGACGCCCTCCCCTTGTCGGAAGGACATACCGGCGCCGCACCACATTACATCAGTTCTCGATGTCGTCGTCGTCGTCGCCACCGCCGATGCCGAGATCGTCGTCACCGCCAAGGTCAACGTCGTTGTCGGGTGAATCGCCGTCGTCGTCGATATCCAGATCGTCTTCGGCCAGATCGGAGTCTTCCGTCTCGACCTTTTCCTTCTTCTGGATTTCCTCATAGGGAATCGGCTGCTTGGACTTGAGCACCGGCTCGGGCGTCCATTCGTTGCCGCATTCAATGCAGGTGACCGGGTCGTCCTTGCCCAGATCGTAGAATCGGGTGCCGCATTTCGGGCAGCCGTGCTTGGCGCCCCATTCAGGCTTGGCCATGGAAAGTCCTCGTCTGGCCCGTTCCGGATGGCGCGGGCGAAAAATACCGTGTCTTGATGGGAAAGCCTGCGTACTTAATCAAGTCTGCCGAAATCAAGCGCGCAGGCTGCATCAGGGCGCGCGCCTTGCCATAGCGGACAGGCGCTGTCAAAAGCCGCCCCGTTTTTGCAGTATTCAAGCCCGGAAAGACCCGAACCTGTGAGCCACGACAGCCTGACCATGCGCCCCCGCCGCTTCCTGCCGACCGGGCCGCTCAAGGGCCGAATCCGGGTGCCGGGCGACAAGTCGATCAGCCACCGCTCCATCATGCTGGGCGCGCTGGCGGTTGGCGAAACCAAAGTCACCGGCCTGCTGGAAGGCGAGGACGTGCTGTCCACGGCTGCCGCGATGCGCGCGATGGGGGCCACCGTGGAGCGTACCGGCGAAGGCGCCTGGACGGTCCACGGCGTCGGCGTGGGCGCGCTGCTTCAGCCGCAGGCACCGCTGGATATGGGCAATTCCGGTACGTCCACCCGCCTGCTGATGGGCCTTGTCGCCAGCCACCCGATCACCGCGACGTTCATCGGCGACGGCTCACTGTCGAAGCGCCCGATGGGCCGGGTAATCGATCCGCTTTCGACGATGGGCGCCAGCTTCGAGGCTTCGGAAGGAGGGCGCCTTCCGCTCATCCTAAAGGGCGCATCGCCCGCCGTCCCGATCCGCTACCGCCTGCCGATGGCCTCGGCGCAGGTTAAGAGCGCGATCCTCTTGGCCGGCCTCAACACGCCCGGCATCACCACCGTCGTCGAACCCGTGCCCACCCGCGACCATTCGGAGCGCATGCTGCGCGGCTTCGGCGCGGACCTTGCCGTCGAGACCGATGCCGACGGCGCGCGCGTCATCTCGATCAAGGGCGAGGCCGAACTGAAGCCCCAGACCATCGAGGTTCCGGGCGACCCTTCCTCTGCGGCCTTCTTCATCGTCGCCGCGCTCGTCATTCCGGGCAGCGAAGTGCTGATCGAGAATGTCGGGCTCAACCCCACCCGCGCCGGCATCGTCGAAGTGCTGCGCCAGATGGGCGGCTCCATCGAGGAAGTGAACCCCCGCGAAGTCGGGGGAGAGCCAGTGGCCGATCTGCTGGTCAAGCATTCCGCACTCAATGGCGTTGAAGTCGATCCCGCCATTGTCCCCGCCATGGTCGATGAATTCCCCGTCCTGTTCGTCGCCGCCGCTCTGGCAGAGGGCGTCACCACCACCACCGGGCTGGAGGAACTGCGCGTCAAGGAATCGGACCGCATCTCGGTGATGGCCGCCGCGCTGACCGCTGCCGGGGCGACCGTGCGCGAGACTGAGGACGGCATGATCATCACCGGCACCGGCGGCGAACCGCTTCCCGGCACCGAACATGCCATTGCCACCCACCTCGACCACCGCATCGCGATGTCAATGGCGGTGGCGGGACTTGCCAGCCGGGCGGGCGTGGAAGTGGACGACGTGCGCCCGATTTCTACCAGCTTCCCGGTGTTCGAAGCCATGCTCGAAGGGCTGACGGCATGATAATCGCCGTCGACGGGCCGACCGCATCGGGCAAGGGCACCATTGCGAAGGCGCTTGCCGCGCATTTCCATCTGCCGCACCTCGATACCGGGCTGCTCTATCGCGCGGTAGGGCGCCAGTGCCTGCTGAGCGGCGGAAACCCCGACGATCCGGTCGATGCGCTTACGGCCTGCACGTTCGCGCCCGAACTGCTGAGCGATCCCGAACTGCGCTCCGAAGCCACGGGCGGCCTTGCCAGCCGCGTTTCGATCCACCCGACGGTGCGCCAGGCCCTGTTCGAACGCCAGCGCAACTTCGCCACCCAGCCCGGCGGCGCGGTGCTCGACGGGCGTGACATCGGCACCGTCATCGCGCCGGAGGCGGCCGCCAAGCTCTTCGTCGTCGCCTCGGTCGAGGCGCGGGCGCAGCGCCGCTTCCTCGAAATGCAGGCCCATGGCCGCGACGTTTCGCTGGAGGACATCGCCGCCGACCTCGCCGCCCGTGACGAACGCGACCGGAGCCGCAAGGACGCCCCGCTTCGCGCCGCAGAGCATGCCGTGGTGATCGACACGTCCACCCTGCGCCGCGAAGAAGCCATCGCCGCCGCCATCGCCGCGGTCGATGCGCTGACTCAGTCGGCCTGAGCCGGCCCCGGTTCAAGCCGCCTTTCGATCGCCCCGCGCAGTTCCAGCCGCTTGCCGAAGTGGAACACCGCTTCGGCAAGCACGAACAGCGGGCCGATCAGCAGGCCGCGCACGTCATCGAGGAAGGCGGGCTTGCGCCCTTCCCACTTGTGGCCAAGCAGCTGGAACACCCAGCCGACCACGAACAGCCCCAGCCCCCAGCCCAGCCAGACGGCGGCATCCTGCTGCGCCAGCTTGCCGCCGATCACCTTGCCCACCGCCAGCACCACGGCCATGCCGCAGGCCAGCTTGCGATCCAGCGTGAAGTAAAAGCAGCACACCGCCACGATCGCGAAGTCCACCGCCGCCAGGCCGATCCCTGCGATCTCCACCCGAGGGCGCGCCAGCAGCACCTCCACCGCCAGCACGATCATCGGAATCCCGACCATGTGCGTCATCACATTGCGCCGGTCCCGATGATACGCCGCATATTGCGCCAGATGACGCACGAGCCTTTCGGACATATCTTTTCTCCCACCCGCCATGATAGCGCGCCGGAAGATTTCGACCAGCCGCTTCGCACGGCACCGGGCGGCTGCGAGAGGCAGGTTTACACGGTTTACACGGTCCAGAGGGAAAAGGTGTCACCTTGGGGCCGGAAAGTGTCACCTTATGAGCGCAAGGTGACACATTTGCCCGCCAAGGTGACACCTGCAAGGTTACAGGTGTCACCTTGCAAGGCCGATGTGTCACCTTGAGGTGTAACCTTGCGTGGCGGATGCGAGAGTCGCTGGACATGAAACGCAATGTACCGGAACGCGCCATGTGTAGGAAAGCGACTGGCGGATTTGCGCCCAAATCAGTCACTCAGGTCATCGGGTGCTGATCCCGAAACCTTCCATGCAATATCAATAGTTACCCGGCGGCGAGTACCCGATGGCCGTCAACTTCGGAAAGCGCAACATGCTCTCCCTAGCCATGATAGCAATGTCCTCAGCAGGGGTTCTCTCAAGCGCATAAGTGGGTGCGAATATTTCTGGGCCTACCGCCTTCAACCCACCGATATCGTCAAGCAAGTCGATCATCGCGTTCAGCTGGAAACCGCCTTCACCCGGCCAGAGGCGGTGAAAGCATTCATCCTCAAGGCTGGCCGTGGCCGGCATGTAGCCGTCGCAGATCTGAACCGTGGTGACCAGATCACCCGGCATCGACGCCAGAATGTCCAGCGGGGTCTCTCCCCGGAAGAAATGCGTCGTGTCGAGCACGATGCCGCTGTTGGTCACGCCGGAGAGCTCAATTATCTTCAGCGCATCCTCCAGCCGCGGAATTCCCCACATCGGGATCGGCTCGATGTCACAGGTTAGCCCGTGGGGAGCGGCACGCCGGCAGATCGTCGCATAATGCTCGACCAGTTCCGCCTGCGTATAGGTGTCCGGATGCCACATCGCGTTGAGGCTGACGTGCTTCGCACCGAAATGATCGGCAACGTCGAAGATCGCCTGTGGGTCGGTTGCGGTGGTGAAGCTGAAATCGAAATCGAAGTTGTGCGCCTTCCAGTTCGGCACCCAAGCGGTCAGCGGATCGACGCGGCCGACGACGATGCCTTCGCCGTCCAGCACCGTCTTCATCTCGTGCAGCGAGACGCCCGCGCAGATCGACCTGATGATGTCGATCGGGCTGAGCGACATCTCCTGGAAGCCTGCCAGGACCACCGCACGCACCTGCTCCCGGAAGGGCAAATGCTGCACCATTGCCCAGGGCATGGAGAACGTGACGTCGGAGCGCAGTGCGATCGCTGCCTGCTCGGTAGTGGCGGAAAGTGTCATGACGGTCCCTGATCAATGGATGCCGAAGAGCGTGCGCATCTCGCCCAAGTCACGCCCCTTCGTTTCGGGCAGCGCGCGCAGGATGAAGAGAAAGGCAGTCGCCGCGATCACCGCGAAGAAGGCGAATGATCCCGCATTGCCCCACGCGGCGTTGGCCACCGGGAAAGCGATCGTGACTAACAGGTTGGTCACGCAGACCATGCCGGTGGACAGGCCCATGGCATGGCTACGGATTTCCTGCGGGAACATCTCGCCGACGACGACGTAATAGACGGTCCCCAGGCTCAGCGCGAAGCAGGCTATGAAACCGCACAGGCACAGCGTCGCGAACCAGATCGAGCTGAGGCCAAGAAGAATGCCGCCCGTCAGAATTGCCAGCGTCGCGATCACGCCGCCCAGCCCGGCCAGCAACAGCGCCCGGCGGCCCACGCGATCGACGAGTTGCATGGCGACCAGCGTGAAGATGGTATTGACCAGACCCAGCGCCGAGGTCGCCAGAAGGGCGAGCGCAGGCGTGTTCGCGCCCGCCTTTTCGAAAATGATTGGCGCATAGTAGAGAATGGCGTTGATGCCGGTCGCCATCTGGTAGAACGACAGCAGCAGACCGACCAGAAGCACCCGGCGATAGCGCGGCTTGAACATTGTCTTCCACGACATTTCCGCAGCCATAGGCTTGTGGTTGTCGGTCAGCGATGCCTGCGATTCCTGAGCCGCATCGCGAGCAAGAAGCTCGACTTCCGCCGCAACCCCTTCCGGGTTACGCATCCGGCGCAGAACGACTTCGGCGTCCTTCAGCCGGCCCTTTGCCGCCAGCCAGCGGGGGCTCTGAGGCAGCAGGGCAATACCCATGATCAGCAGCACGCCAGGCAGCACACCGAAGCCTAGCATCCAGCGCCAATTGTGGTTCCAGTCGATCATCCAGTAATCGAGCAGGAATGAGGCCAACTGCCCGGCGACGATGCAGACCGAGTTGAGCGAAATGATCATGCCGCGCCGGTCGGGTGGCGAAATCTCGGCCAGATAGATGGGCGTGACCGAGTTGGCGATGCCGATCCCGACGCCGATGAGTCCGCGGCCGATCATCAGCATCACAACGTCTGGCGCGAAGGCACAGGCCAGCGAGCCTAGGATGAAGAACAGCGCGCACAGTGCGATCGGCAGGCGACGGCCGTATCGGTCCGACAGAGTGCCGCTGATCGCCACGCCGACAAGCGCGCCGAACAGGGCGATACCGACGACCGCGCCCTGCATGAATTCCGAAAGCGCGAACTGATCGCGGATGAACAGAAGCGCACCGGCGATAACGCCAGTGTCGTAGCCGAACAGCGTGCCACCAAGCGAGGCGACCGCCACGACAAGCAAAAACTGCCTAGGGGCTGCTCGGCGCGGCAAATCCGAACCGGCAAATTCCATGGAAGTAGCGACCTGCATATCCGACCAAACCTCTCACCAAGAGAAGACCGGAGCTGGAAGTCGTCATGGCCCTTCACGCGGCGGCGCATAGCGCCAATGGCACCCAGGCGGCGAACGAAGCCGATCATCCCTGTCGCGACAACTCACTGCCGTCGCTTATCATGCCGCCATGATATAAAGGTTCTCGGCGCTTGGTAGCCGAAATGCCGGGAAACAAATTCCCTATATCCGGGATAATCGTTACGGGAAAAGCGACATACCGCGCGCCGACGGAAAAGTTGCGGCCGAGTAGCCACGACTTTTCCGTCGGCGAGGAAGCGATCATCGTCAGGCGCCTGCAGCGTCCAGCAGCTCCATATCGTCGATGCCGAGCGAAAGCGCCGCCGCACGCGCAAAACTTTCAACGTGCGCGACTTTGGTCGCACTGGCAATCGGTGCGGTGACGTCGGGTTTCGCCAGCAGCCATGCCAGAGCCACTTCAGCCGGTGCCGCGCCATGCTTGTCCGCCACCCCGTCCAGCGCCGCGAGGATCGCTTTGCCGCGCGCATCGAGATAACGGCCGACATCTCCGCCGCGCGCGGACTGCCCGAAATCCCGCTCCGAACGGTACTTGCCCGAAAGGAAGCCCGAAGCGAGGCTGTAGTAGGTGACGACGCCGATGCCCCGTTCGCGGCACAGCGTCTGAAGCGGCCCTTCGAACTGCGCGCGGTCGTAGAGGTTGTATTCGGGCTGCAGCACCTGGTACGCCGGAAGCCCGGCTGCTTCGGCCGCCTCCAGCGACGCGGCCAACTGGCCCGCATCGACGTTGGACACGCCGATCGCCTTGACCTTGCCGGCGTCGATCAGCTTCGCGAAGGCGCCCAGCGTCTCGGCATAAGTCGTGCCCGCCGGATCGGGCCAGTGCGCGAAGTAGAGGTCGATCGTCCCGATCCCCAGCCGCTCCAGCGAGCGTTCCACCGCTTCGTGGATATAAGTCTCGCTCAGCCCGCCGGGATGCGGGCCGCCGGTGACCGAACCGACCTTCGTGCAAATCTTCACCCGGTCGCGCATCCCCGGTCGTGCCTTGACCCAGGCCCCGATCATCGCCTCGGATTCGCCGCCGGAATTGCCTTGCGCCCATGCGGAATAGCAATCGGCGGTGTCGATCGTATCGAAACCGTGATCGACGAAGGCATCGAGCACGGCGAAGCTCGCCTGTTCGTCGGCAGTCCAGCCGAACACGTTGCCGCCGAGCACGAGCGGCGCAATATCGAGACCGGTCCTGCCGAGTGCGCGCTTGTTCATTTGGGTTCTCCTTTGGGGGGTTGCGGGGAGTTCGTCAGGGAAGCTTTCGGGCCGGCGACAATGCGACCGGCATCAGGGGCCAGCTTCAGACTGTCGATTATGCCCAGCGCCGATGCTGCGGCCACGATCAGGAAGGCGATGCGGAACGGTGCCGCCGGATCGCCGCCATGGCCCAGCACCTCGCCCAGCCGCCATGCGATCGCGCCCAGCGTGATGCCCATGCCCATCGCCAGCTGGAACGCGGTCGAGAACAGCGTGTTGGCATCGGTCATCTGGTCCTTGGGGACATCGGCGAAGGCGATGGTATTGAACACGGTGAACTGCATCGAGCGGGTCATGCCGCCCAGAAACAGGATCGCGCAGGTCGCCCACAGCGGCAGCCAGGCGCCGAACAGCGCGCAGGCGGCGATCATCGCGGCGTTGAGCGTGCCGTTGACCAGCAGCACCGGCTTCATCCCGAAGCGGCGCATGCCGGCGGTGGTGAACGGCTTCATCGTCAGATTTCCGGCGAACACCGCCATCAGCATCCCGCCAGCCTGAAACGAGGTATAACCGAAACCCACCTGGAACATGATCGGCACCAGAAACGGCACCGCGCTCACCCCCATGCGGAACAGCGATCCGCCCCAGATCGTCACCGCGAACGTCTGCGTCTCCAGCGCGGAAAGCCGCAGCATCGGCGTCTCGGCCCGGTTGAGATGGCGCACGCCGAGGCCCAGCAGGACAAGGCCGACGATGACTCCGGTCGCTGCAACCGGTAGCGAGGCATCGGGGCGCGACATGTCCTCCGCCATCAGCATCAGCGCGAAGATCGCGCCGCCCAGCAGCAGGAACCCGGTCCAGTCGAAGCGCCGCTGCGGTTCTGCTTCAAGATGCGGCACAAGCCGCAGCGCACCCGCCAGCGCCATCGCGCCGAGCGGAAGGTTGAGCCAGAATATCCACCGCCAGTCGCCATGATCGACGATCAGCCCGCCCAGCGGCGGGCCGAGAACCGGGGCGACGAGCGCCGGCCAGGTCAGCACCGCGATCGCGGAGACCAGCCGCTCCTTGGGCGTCTCGCGCAGCACCACGAGGCGGCCGACGGGGACCATCATGGCGCCGCCGATACCCTGCAGCACCCGCGCCGCGACGAACTGCGGCAGGTCCTGCGCCATCCCGCACAGCAGCGAGGTCAGCGTGAACATCACGATTGCAGCGGCGAATATCTGGCGTGCGCCAAAACGCTGCGCCGCCCATCCGCTGACCGGGATGAACACGCCCAACGCGATCATGTACGCCGAAACGCCCGCCGACAGATCGACGGGCGCGGCCGCGAAGCTTTTCGCCATCGCCGGCACCGCGGGGGTGACGACGGTGGCGTCGAGATTCTCCATGAAGAAGGTGCCGGCAACGAGCAGCGCCAGCGCCTTGCTTCCGGTGTGGGTGGTCAAGGGATGATCTTCCTTTCGCGGAATTCTTCGAAGAGGCGGAGGAACATGGCCTCGGAATCGACGACCGGCGCAAAGCCGGCCTGACGAATTTTCGTTGTGGAACAGATCACGTCCCAATCGCAATTGAAGATGAAGTCTCCGAAGCCCCAGGCCGCGACCTTTTCGAACGGTACCGCGCTCAGACCGTGGCGCTCCACGATGCGATCCCACACCGGGCCCTTGTCCGCCATCATGGCCTGCAGGTTGATCGCTAGCGGATCGGCCAGTTCCATGTCGAACCAGCGCGCGACCTGTTTGAACACGTGCTTCCAGCGGAAGATGTCGCCATTGGTGACGTTGTAGGCTTCGCCCCCCGGCGCTGCCTCGGCCGCCCATTGCGAGCTGGCGGCCAGCTGCGCGGCGTCGGTCACTTGCGCCAGCCGCTCATAGCAGCCCACCGAACCGGGGAAGCGCAGCGGCAGGCCCAGTTCCTTGGAGATCGCCGCATAGACCGCGATCACCATCGACAGGTTCATCGGATTGCCGATCGCGAAGCCGCACACCACGTCGGGGCGCAGCACGACCATGTCCCAGCGCTTGCCCTCGGCGCGGGCGCGCAGCCAGTCCTCCTGATCGTAATAGAACATCGGCGGCATCACGCGCGGATCGTCTTCCCGCGCGGGGGTGGTGAAGGCGCCGACGTGCGCGCCATAATACTTGCCGCCCTCGTAGAGCACTACCCGCTCCAGCGACGGACAGGCGGCCTCGGCAGCCTCGACCAGATTGGTCAGCATCGCGAGATTGGCCGAAACCTGCTCGGCCGGATCAGCATGTTCCTGATAGGCGGCATAGAACAGATGCGTCACGTCACCGAGGTCGGCCAGCGCCGCTTTCGTGGCGGCAAGATCGTGCAGGTCCACCGAGAGGAACCGCGCGCCCATGTCGTCATCAGGCGTACGGCGCGAAATCGCAGTGGTCTGCCAGCCTTCGAGCCCGGCGAAGTGCTTGACGAGATTGCGGCCAATGACGCCGAGGCCACCGGCGATGAGTGCGTGCTTCATGGGAAGATCTCCTTTCCGAACGTGAGCTAGGCCGTCAGCTTGTGCGCCCAGTCCTCGACCGGGTCGCCGCTCCCCATGTCCGCCTGCACCAGTCCGTCGATCAGGAATGTGGGCGAGACATGGATGCCGTTCTGGCGGGCGTAGCGGGTGTGCTTCTTGATCTCGGCCTCCAGCTCGGGAAACTCGAAGGCTTTGGCGAGGGAGAGGCCGGTGTAGTTTTCCAGCCGGGCAATGATCTGCGCGGGCGTGGCGTCCATGTTGGGGCCACGGCAGTGTTTCTCGAACTCGAACTCCTCGCGGCGCGGGGCGATCGCGTCGAGCACGGCGCGGGCATTGTCGCGCCCGCCCGGCAGCATCGATGCGGCAAGGACCGCGCGCACGATGACGCCCGAGAACATGTGCCAGGGCTGCGAATGCAGCCAGATGCGCACGCTCACCCGGTCACGCCCCGCCGCATCGAGCAGCGCGTCGAGCTTGCCGAGCGTGCGCACGCAGAACGGGCAGGTCGGCTCCAGGAACATTTCGAACAGGCGCGGTCCCTCGCCCCAGATCAGCGGGTCGGCGCGGTGAATGGCTTGGGTCATGGCAATGCTCCGTCGTTCGGGTGATGCCGGTCAGGCGATGGCGCCGCCGCCATCGACGAGGACGGTCGATCCGGTAGCGTAGGGCGTCATCACCAGATAGGCGATGGCATTGGCGATGTCCTCGGGATGGCCGATGCGCTTGGCCGGCAGCCCGGCGGCGGTAGCATCAAACATCGCCTGTCGGTCGGCTTCGGCCATGCCGCCCCACAGCGGCGTGGCGATGACGCCAGGCGATACCGCGTTGACGCGTGTGGGCGACAGTTCAAGCGCAAGACCGCGGGCCAGCGATTCCAGAGCCGCGTTAATCGCGCCCTGCAGCACCCAGTCTCCGGGGCGGACGCTGAGGAAGCCGGAAATGAACGTCAGCGTCCCGCCGGGACGGATCTGTGCGGCGCGCGCGACGCGGTAGGCGCCCCAGAACTTGCTGTCGAGCGCGGCATAGGCATCGCCGAGCGGCAGTTCCTTGACCTTGCCGCCGGGCGTCTGCGCCGCCGAAATGACGATGTGGTCGAACTGCGGCGCGTCGGCGAAGAACTGCGCGACGCCTTCGTCCGATCGGGTATCGAGCACGGCAACGTCGGCGCCGCCGATCCGCTCGGCGGCCGCCTCCAGCTTGTCTCGGCTGCGCGAGGCGAGCGTCACGCTTGCGCCCAGCTCCTTGAGCCGCGCAGCGGTGGCCTCACCGATCCCCGAGCTGCCGCCGACCACGAGTACCTTCTGTCCGTCGAGTTGCGCCATGCCTTGTCTCCATGTCTTGTGTCGCTTGCGTGCAAGGGAACTTAGGAAGCGCAGTTCCGCAGAATAATGACCTTTCCAATGAAGGCATTATGCACATAATCTGCATTATGGACCTGATCGCCCACATCCGCATCTTCATCGAGATCGCCGACCGGGGGAGCCTCGCCAAAGTGGCGCGGGCGCGCAGCCTCGCGCCTTCGGCAGTTACCGCCAGCCTGCGACGGTTGGAGGAGCACGTCGGCACGCGGCTGGTGCTGCGTTCCACGCGCAGCCTGGCGCTCACTTCGGCGGGCGAGCGCTTCGTCGTCGAATGCCGCCAGCTGGTGCAGCACCTCGACGAGGCGATCGAGCGTGTCGCGGGGGACGGCCCTTTGCGCGGGCTCGTCCGCCTGACCTCGATCAACGATTTCGGCCGCTCACGCCTGTCGCACCTGATCGACGGCTTCATCGCGCTCCACCCGCAAGTCCAGTTCGAACTGTCGCTGAGCGATGAAGTGGTCGATCTTGTCGAGGGCGGCTACGACCTTGGCATCCGCACCGGGCCGCTTTCCGACTCCCGGTTGCGTACGCGGCTGATCGTGCGGTGCGGCCGTTCGGTCTGCGCGGCCCCGGCCTACTGGGACCGGTGCGGCCGCCCACGCAGTCCAAGCGACCTTGTCGATCACAATTGCCTGATTCAGTCACGCAGGGGCGCACCGCAGAGCGTCTGGCATTTTATGCAGGACGGTGCACCGATCACAGTCCACATCGGCGGCGATCGCATGGCCAACGATGGCGGCATGTTGCGCCAGTGGGCGATTTCGGGCGCCGGGGTCGTCCTCAAGTCGGATTACGACATCGCGCAGGATTTGGAGGCCGGGCGGCTGGAAACGGTGCTCGATCGCTTCAAGCTGAATGACATGAACCTTTACGCGGTCCATGCCGCCGGGCGTCAGGTATCCCGGCGCACGCAGGCCTTCATGGATTATCTTGCCAACGGGCTGCATCCGGACCGATAGGGCGTCGCGGATTCTCTCACAAATGCAGCCAATCGCAATGATTGGCGCGCCATTGTTGCAGTATCAGCAAATATCTCTTGCCTCCATGGCAAGAACCCTTGTGCTACACCTGCGTTTCGTTCGGCACGCGGGGGGCACGATCATGCACCCCCACGTATGCCACAAACGCGCCGCTTCTTTGAGCGGCCGCCACACCGGAAAGGCAGTCGCGATGCGCTGCCGTTGCGGCCGTTTCGAGCTGCGCGATCCGGTTCCAGCAAGGAGCCTCGAGCCACCCGATGCAGGTTAGCGTACCAGAACTATCATCCGATTTCGCCGAAACCGACAGTAGCAGCGACAGTCCGCCCGCCCGGTTCTGGCTCGTTGCCGCAATCGCCTCGCTCGGGGGCCTGCTGTTTGGCTACGACACCGGCATCATCGCCGGAGCCCTCCTGTTCATCCGCGAGGAATTCGGCCTCTCCACCCTGATGGAAGGTGTCGTCGCCGGGGCCGCGCTGGTCGGTGCGGTCGGCGGCGTCATGGTCGGCGGCCATCTTGCCGACAGCATCGGGCGGCGACTGCTGATCTTCGTATGCGCGCTGGTCTTCATCGTCGCCTCGGTCATCTGCGGCATCGCGCCGGAGTTGTGGACGCTGATCGCAGGCCGCGTGCTGGTCGGCGTGGCGGTAGGCATCGCCTCGATGGTGACGCCGATCTATCTGGCGGAAATCTCGCCCCCGGCGCAGCGCGGCACGATCGTCTCGTTCAATTCGCTGTGCATAGTGGCGGGCATGTTCGGGTCGTATCTGCTTTCGTACTGGATGGTGGACTGGACCGAGGGCTGGCGCTGGATGCTGGGCTTCGGCGTGCTGCCCGGCACCCTGCTCGCGCTCGGCATCATGCTGCTGCCGGCAAGCCCGCGCTGGCTGGCCTCGCAAGGCCGCTTCAACGACGCGCGCGAGGTGCTCTACCACATGCGCCCGGCCGACGCCGTCGATGCCGAACTCGCCCTGCTCAAGCGCGACGCGCGGCAGCAGGCCAAGCAAGAGGACGCCACCTGGGCGACCCTGTTCCAGCCGCGCTATCGCCGTGTCCTGACCGTAGGCGTGCTGCTGGGCTTCTTCCAGCAGGCCACCGGCATCAACGCGGTGCTCTACTTCGCTCCGCGCATCTTCGAGAAGGCGGGCGCCGACACCCCTGCGCTCGCGATTCTCTCGACTGCCGCAGTCGGCTTCGTCAACGTGCTGTTCACGCTCGTGGCGCTGCGTCTGGTCGATCGCGCCGGGCGCCGGGCGCTGCTGCTGTGGGGCATCGGCGGGATCGACGTCATGCTGATCGCCTTCGGGCTCGGCGCCTTCGCGGGTCAGGAATCGCTGCTGTTCGCGGCCCTATGCCTGGGCGGCTTCATCGCCTTCTTCGCGGTGAGTCTGGGCTCGGTCTATTACGTGATCGCTTCGGAAATCTTCCCGCAGGCGATCCGGAGCCGGGCGATGAGCCTTGTCGCCGGCGTGGTCTGGACCACCAACCTTGGCGTCACGATCGTCTTCCCGTCGATCAACGCCGCGCTCGGCAACGGCGGTTCGTTCCTGCTGTTCGCAGGCATCGGCGCGGTCGCGTTCCTGTTCACCTGGCGCATGATCCCCGAGACGCGCGGCCGCTCGCTCGAAGAGATCGGCCGCCTGTTCCACGCCGATTGATGTGCCGGATTCCGCGGGTGCCAGCGCGTTCGGGCACCGCGGATTGTTACGTAAATTGCAAAGATCAATTGCGAACCACCGTGAATTTTTGCGCCGATACGTTGCTAAGAGGCGACGATTCTATCGGAGACTCAGTCTTGCAACGCACAGCATCAATTCTGGCGCGGATCGTCGGAGCGATCGGCCTGTTGATGGGTGCCGTCCTCGTCGTCGGGGGCGGTTGGCTCATCGCACTGGGGGGCTCACCCTTCTTCCTCATCGCCGGCATTCTTGCCGCTGCGGCAGGCGTGTGCCTGTTTCGCGGCAGCATCTACGCCACCTGGATCGCCCTTGCCCTGCTGGTGATCGCGGCCGTCTGGTCGTACGCCGACATCGGCTTTACCTTCTGGCCCTTCTTCTCGCGCATCATGGTGTTCCTGGGCATCGCCCTCGTCACCGTCATGTTCGCCCCGTGGCTCTCCGGCCCCGGCGCCTCCGCGCTTTCAGGCAAGAAGGCAGCGAGCGGTTCGGTCGTTCTGGGTATCGCGATGGTCGCGATGCTCGCGGGCATGTTCTCGTCGCACGCCACTCTCGAGGGTGATGGCGCCGCGCTCAAGATACTCGGCGATGCCGCACCGGCGACCGCGACCAACGACTGGACCGGCTACGGCCGCACCACTTCGGGCAGCCGCTTCGCGCCGTTCCAGCAGATCAACGCGGACAACGTGAAGAACCTGAAGGTGGCATGGACCTACCGCACCGGCGATCTCGCGATCGACAGCGCGGAGTTCCAGATGACGCCGCTCAAGGTCGGCAACACGGTCTACGTCTGCTCGCCCTACTCGAAGGTTTCGGCCGTCGATGCGGCGACCGGCAAGCTGCGCTGGAAGTTCGACCCCCACGCGCACCAGAAGAGTTGGCAGCGCTGCCGCGGCGTAGCCTATGCCAAGACCCCGACCGCCAACCCTGCAGATCCCTGCCAGGAGCGCGTGGTCCTCACCACCATCGACGCCCGCCTGATCACCATCGATGCCAAGACCGGCAAGGCCTGCGAAGGCTTCGGCTCGGGCACTTCGGTCGACCTGATGGCCGGCATGGGCCCGTCGGGTCCGGGTTCGTACTACCCGACGTCCGCTCCGCTCGTCGCGGATGACGTCGTCGTCGTCGGCGGACACGTCAACGACAACGAGAAGACCGGCGAGCCTTCGGGCGTCGTGCGCGGCTACGACGTGCGCACCGGCGCGCAACGCTGGGCCTGGGATCCCACCCATCCCAAGGGCCGCACCACGCCGCTGGCTAAGGGCGAGATCTACACGCCGGAAACCCCGAACTTCTGGGGCACCGCCAGCTTCGACCCGAAGCTGGGCCTGATCTACGTGCCGACCGGCAACCAGACGCCTGACTTCTGGGGCGGCAACCGCCTGCCCGAGTCCGACGCATATACCGATTCGATCGTGGCGATCGACGTCAAGACCGGCGCTGCCCGCTGGCACTTCCGCACCGCCAACCACGACCTCTACGACTATGACGTCGCGGCGCAGCCGATCCTCTACGACATGCCTGACGGCAAGGGCGGTAAGACCCCGGTGGTCGTGGCGCTGACCAAGCGCGGCGAGATCTTCGTACTCGACCGTCGCAACGGCAAGCCGGTGATCCCGGTCACCAACCGCAAGGTCCCCACCGACGGCGCCCCGCAGGGCCAGCGCCTGGCACCCACGCAGCCGTTCTCGGCCTTGTCGCTCGATACCGACAGGATCAAGGAAAGCGACATGTGGGGTGGCACCATCTTCGATCAGATGGCCTGCCGCATCGCCTTCAAGTCGATGCACTACGAAGGTCCGTTCACCCCGGTCGGCTTCAAGAAGACGCTGATCTACCCCGGCTACTACGGTGGCTTCAACTGGGGCGGCGGCGCAATCGACGAACGCACCGGCACCCTCTACGTCAACGACATCCGCATGCCACAGTGGGGCCGCTTCGTTCACCGCGAAGACGCTCACATCCGTGGCCTGAAGCCGACCACCGAAGGCGAATATTCGGAACAGAAGGGCACGCCCTACGGCGTCGAGCGCTCGATGTTCCTGTCCCCCACCGGCGTTCCCTGCATCGCGCCGCCTTACGGCTCGATGGCGGCGATCGACCTGACCACCGGCAAGAAGCGCTGGCAGGTCCCGGCCGGCAGTCTAGAGGACAGCCCCGCAAAGCCGAGCATCCACATCCCGCTCGGCCTGCCGACGCTGGGTGGCCCGCTCGTCACCGCAGGCGGCCTGACCTTCTTCTCGGGCACGATGGACTCGTACCTGCGCGCGTTCGACAACCGTTCGGGCAAGGTCGTGTGGCAGGGCCGTCTCCCGGTCGGTAGCCAGGCCGCGCCGATGACGTACATGCAGAACGGCAAGCAGTACATCGTCGTAACCGCCGGCGGTCAAACCCGCACCGGCACCAACGAGAATCGCGGCGACTACGTCATCGCCTACTCGCTGTAATACCTTTCGGCGCGATGCCGGGCCGACGCGCGCCGCACCTCCCAACGTGCGGCGCGCCGAGCCTTCCTTCAGCGGCTCGCCCCCCTCGGCAGCTGAAACGCATTGCGGACGAAAGACACCCCGAGGCAGCGTCACGCTGCTTCAGGGTGTCTTGCATTCAGCTTGCCGGAAAGGCCGTAAGCCCCCTTAGCTCACGCCGATGGCCAGAGCCCCAGATCGGCGTTGCGGTCGAGCATCGCGTTCAGTTCCACCATCAGGAAATCGGCGAATAGCCGTACCCGGCGCGGCATATAGCGGCGATCGGGGAACACCAGATGAATACTGCGATCGGCGCCTTCCTGCCATTCGGGCAGCACCCGCACGAGCCGCCCGGCGCGCAGGTCTTCCATGACGTCCCACACCGACTTGATCGCGATTCCCCCGTGCGCCAGCGCCACCGCATGGATCACTTCGCCGTTGTTGTCCGAGACCATCGGCCGGATCGGCACCTCCACCCGCTCACCGTCGCGCAGCAACGTCCACGAGCGGCGCGGCGGGATGCCAACGCTAAGGCAGCGGTGGTGCTCCAGATCGGCAGGTTCCTGCGGTGCCCCGGCGCTCGCCAGATAATCGGGCGTCGCGCACAGGATGCGCGCATCGGCGGCGGCCCGGCGCATGACGAGCCGGCTGTCCTCCAGCGCCTCCTGCCGCACCGCCAGATCGACCCGCTGTTGCAGCAGATCCACGACGTCGTTCGATGCCAGCACTTCAACCGCGATACCGGGATGCACGTCCATGAACCGGGGCAGCAGGGGCGCGAGCACGCGCTTAGCGAAAGCCACCGACGCGGTCACCCGCAGCGAGCCGCGATCGCTGCCGACTTCCTCCGCAATTTCGAGCGCAGCCAGCACGGTGCGGGCATTTTCAAGGAACTGCTCGCCTTCGGGGGTCAGATGCAGGCGGCGGGTGGAGCGCTGCACCAGCCGTACCTCTAGCGCCGTCTCCAGTTGCTTGAGGCGTCGCGACACCACCGTTAGCGACAGCCCGGTATCGCGCGCCGCGTCGGTCAGGCTGCGGGTGCGGCCGATCGCTTCGAACAGCCGCAAGTCGACGATGTGCTCGATCCGTGCCACGCGAGATCCCATTCTTCCATAAACCGAAATAATGCCTCCCTTCTGGCAATCGCCGAGCGACTTGACCAGCCGGTGACTGCACTCGCGATTTGCCGTCTACGCCATAGTCCGCGCGCGTCCCGCAAGCGTCCCAAACAGGGCGGTCAGCACGCTTGATCCGACGAGGACTCCGAAGGCCGGAGTCCATCCTCCGGTTGCGTCGCGCAGGATGCCCACCAGCAATGGTCCCGCCGCTGCGCCGATATAACCGATGAACTGCGCCATGCCGGAAAGCCGGGCGGCCTGATCATGATGAGCCGTGCGCAACGAGAACAGCGACAGGCTCGTGACCATCGCCATCCCGGCACCAAGACCACACACGACCAGCCAGAGCAGCGAGAGCAACGGGGCGACCAGCAGGCCTCCCGTGCCCACCACCAGCAACATGCCGCAGCATAGGCCGAGCCAACTCTGGCTGGCGAAGCGGCGGATCGCCGAGGCACTCGCAAGGTTCGTGGCCACCGCGACGATCTGATAGACCATCATCATGAAACCGGCGGAAGCCGGTGCGATGCGCGCGCTCGCCGCATAGGAGGGGAACCAGTCGACCAGCGCGTAGAACACCAGCGAATGGCAGGCGAAGAACAGCGAGACCTGCCAACCAAGCGGATGGCGCCAAGTCGACACGAACGACCGCGTCTGGCCTTCCCCCCGCATCGTCACGGTGCCTTCGTGGCGCACCTGCGGCAGCCAGACCGCTAGCGTGATCAGCGCTAGGACGCCCCACAAGGCCAGTGCACCGCGCCAGCCCATCCCGAGGCCATCGGCCAGCGGCACGGCGAGTCCAGCCGAGAGTCCGGCAAACGTCGCCATTGCAGCCGCATAGAGGGCGGTCAGCGAGGCGGCCCGGTCAGCGAATTCACGCTTGACCAGCGCCGGCAGCAGCACATTGCCCAGTGCGATTCCGACACTCAACACCGCCATACCAAGCCAGATCATCCCCGGCACCGCGATCGAGCGCAGCGCGGTTCCGCCAAAGATCGCACCGATCGAGGCAGCGAGCACCGCGCGCAGGCCGAAGCGTCGGCCGATGACTGGCGCTACCAGCGACAGCAACGCGAATATCAGCAGCGGCAGCGCGTTGAGCAGCCCCGCCTGCGTCGTGTCGAGGCTGAGGTCGCGTCGGATATAGGGAAGCAGCGGGCCTATCGCCGTGATCGGCATGCGCAAGTTGGCGCCGATAAGGACGATACCAAAAGCGACCGCGGTCGAAGCAGCATGGGAGGAACCCGCATGGCGGGATTGAGAACTGGCGCGCACGTCAACATCCTTCGGACGCGCCGGATCATGCATTGGTAGCATCCGGCGGCGATGAGGTGCGTTGGTTGACGTTAACGCTTACGCGATCGGCAGCTTGCCGACCGTCTGCGGGGGCGCCTAACCGGGCGCCCCCTGGTGGTCAAGGATAAAGGGTCAGACCCGCTCGACGGCCAGCGCAAGGCCGATGCCCACGCCGACGCACAGCGTGGCAAGGCCCCGCTTGCCGCCACTCTTCTCCAGTTGATGCACGAGCGTCAGCGCTAGACGTGCGCCCGACATGCCGAGCGGATGACCCAATGCAATCGCGCCGCCATTGGCGTTCACATGCGCCGCATCGTCGGGAAGGCCAAGTTCGCGCAGCGCCGCCAAGGACTGGCTGGCAAAAGCCTCGTTGAGTTCGATGGCGTCGAAGTCGGCGATCCCAAGGCCCAGCTTCGCGATCAGCTTGCGCGTCGCCGGCACCGGCCCGATGCCCATCACGCGCGGCTCGACGCCCGCCGATGCGAGTCCAAGGATACGCGCGCGCGGGGTCAGACCGTGGTCCTTTACCGCCGCCTCGCTGGCAACGATCATCGCCGCCGCGCCGTCGTTGATGCCCGAGGCATTGCCCGCTGTGACCGTACCGGCAGGGCCGAACAGCGGCTTAAGGCCGGACAGTGCCTCGATACTGCTATCCGCGCGTGGATGCTCGTCGAGGGTAATCTCTACCGTCTCGCCACGCTTGCGGCCCGGCACCGTCACCGCCACGATCTCTTCGCTATGGAATCCCGACGCCTGCGCCGCGGCAGTCCGATGCTGGCTGCGCAGCGCGAAGGCATCCTGATCGGCGCGACTGACACCGTAGTCCTCGGCCACGTTCTCGCCGGTGCGCGGCATCGTCTCCGTGCCGTAGGGCGCATCGAGCGCGGGGTTGACGAAGCGCCAGCCCATCGTGGTGTCCTCCAGTTTCTGGGCGCGGCCGAACGCGGTGTCGGACTTGCCCATCACGAAGGGCGCACGAGTCATGCTCTCGACGCCGCCGGCCAGCGCAAGGTCCATCTCACCGAGGCGGATCGCACGCGCGGCCTGCCCTACAGCCTCAAGGCCCGAGGCACAGAGCCGGTTGAGCGTCACGCCGGGAACGCCCGCAGGAAGCCCCGCCAGCAGCAGGCTCATGCGAGCGACGTTGCGGTTGTCTTCTCCCGACTGATTGGCGCAGCCATAGAAGACTTCCTCGATCGCGGCGGGGTCCAGCCCCGGGTTGCGCGCCAGCAGTGCCTTCATGGGCACCGCACCGAGATCGTCGGCGCGGATCCTTGCAAGACCGCCGCCGTAGCGGCCGATCGGTGTGCGCACAGCGTCGCAGATATAGGCTTCGTTCATGCCCCGTCTCCTCAGGCAGCCAGCGCGGCCGCGTCCAGCGGCAAGCCGGTACGCGCACGCGCCTCGTCAAGGCCGAAGCCGGGCACGAGATCGATCACGCCGGCACCGTGCGGGCCGACGCTGAATGTACCAAGGTCAGTGTAGACCCGCGAAATGCAGCCGATGCCAGTCAGCGGATAAGTGCAGTGCTCCACCAGCTTGCTCTCGCCCGACTTGGTGAAAAGTTCCCTCATCACGAAGATCTGCTTGGCGCCGATGGCAAGGTCCATCGCCCCACCGACCGCCGGTATGGCTCCCGGCGCACCGGTGTGCCAGTTGGCGATGTCGCCGCTGGCGGAGACCTGGAAC
This sequence comes from Novosphingobium guangzhouense, assembly GCF_002896965.1. Taxonomy (GTDB): domain Bacteria; phylum Pseudomonadota; class Alphaproteobacteria; order Sphingomonadales; family Sphingomonadaceae; genus Novosphingobium; species Novosphingobium guangzhouense. Next base: position 201,543 of record NZ_LYMM01000002.1, on the reverse strand, counting down.
GCACCCAGCACGCAGACGTCGAGGTGGCCGCCGCGCATCATCGCGAAGCTGTCAGCATGGTGGAAGAAGCACCCGCCTGCGAGCAGGGTCACCGGCTGCTTGCCGGCATTGATGAGTTCGGGGTCTTCCTCGCCCCGAGCGGGTGCCGGGCCCATGCCCAGCACGCCGTTCTCGCTCTGGAGGAAGATGTCCTTGTCGGCCGGCAGATAATTGGCGACCTTTGTCGGCAAACCGATACCCAGATTGACGTAAGCCCCTTCCGGGATATCGCGGGCGACACGGCGGGCCATGGCTTCGCGATCGAGACGTTCCATCGTTTTTCTCCCTTGTTACGCTGCGATCGCCACGGCAGGCGCGATCGATACTACGCACTGCACGAAGATGCCCGGCGTCACCACCGCTTCAGGATCGAGCGCGCCCAGCGCCACCACGTCCGCGACTTGTGCAATCGTAGTCTTCGCCGCCATCGCCATGATCGGGCCGAAGTTGCGCGCCGTCTTGCGATAAACCAGATTGCCCCAGCGATCGCCCTGCAATGCCTTGATCAGCGCGAAATCGGTATGGATAGGATATTCGAGCACATACATGCGCCCGTCGATCTCGCGCGTTTCCTTGCCCTCGCACAGAAGCGTGCCATAGCCCGTTGGCGTGAAGATCGCGCCCAACCCGGCCCCGGCCGCCTGGATACAGGCGGCAAGGTTGCCCTGCGGCACCAGTTCCAGTTCAATCTCGCTGGCTTGGTAAAGCGCGTCAAAGTGATGCGAATCCGCCTGCCTCGGGAAAGAGCAGACGATCTTGCGCACGCGCTTCTCCTTCATCAGCGCGGCAAGGCCGGTCTCTCCGTTGCCGGCGTTATTGCTGATGATGGTGAGGTCGCGCGCGCGCCGCGGTCGATCAGTGCGTCAATCAGTTCGTCAGGCATCCCGGCGGTACCGAACCCTCCGATCATGATGGACGCGCCATCGGTGATGTCGGCGACGGCGGCTGTGGCGGAAGCCACGCTCTTGTCGATCACGAAGACTCTCCAGTGCTTGTTTCGTTGGCCCTAGTTCCATCCACACTTTGTTTGCGCCAATCGATTAACGGAATATTGTCCGGTAATCGGTTATTATTGAGAGCGATATGGATCAGGTCATAATGGATGCACCTGGAGACCCGGAATTCATGAGTTCGCTGGCGCGCGGGTTAGCGGTTATGCGCTGCTTCGCCGAACAGGAGCGCCCGATGACGATTGCGTAGGCCAGCCGCCTCACCGGGCTCAGCCGCCCTGCGGTGCGGCGATGCCTGCTAACTTTGGCAAAGCTCGGCTATGCAGTGCAGGACGGCAGCAATTACGCGTTGCAGCCCAAGGTGATGTCGCTGGGCTATGCCTATCTTTCTTCGACGCCGCTGGCGCTGCGCGCACAGCCGCTGCTCGATCGCTTGCGTGATGAGCTCGGCGAGTCCTGTTCACTCGGCATCGTCGACGACGATCAGGTCTGTTACATCGCCCGCGCCGAAGTATCGCGCATCATGTCGATCGCGTTACGGGTGGGCAGCCGCCTGCCGCTCTACGCGACATCCATGGGCGGCGTGTTGCTCGCCGGCATGGCGCGCGAAGATCGGGCGGCGTATTTCCGCCGCACCGACCTCGTCGCCCGCACCGACCAGACTGAGACGGTGCCTGCGCGGCTTCAGACGCTCTGCGACAAAGTGGCGGAGGAAGGCTGCGCGATCATCGACCAGGAGCTCGAAACCGGGCTGCGCTCGGTCGCGGTGCCGGTATTCGGCATGACCGGACGGGTGGTTGCCGCGATCAATGTCGGTACGCAGGCCTCGCGCGTCTCGCTCGCCGACTTGCGCACGCAATACCTGCCGTCTTTGCGGCGATGCGCGAGGGAGTTGACGGCGACCGGTCTGGTGTAGTCACTAGAGGACAACAGAGAACAGAGAGAGGAACGCCGCGAGGCGCGAGCGATGGGTCAACTCGACAGCCTTATTGACATCCGCATCTTCGAGGCAGTGGCGCGCCTGCGCAGCATGTCGCTTGCCGCGCGTGACCTAGACCTGTCGGTCAATTACATTTCCAAGCACTTGAAGCGGCTGGAGGATCAGGTCGGCCACCGGCTGCTCAACCGCACGACGCGCCAGCTCAGCCTGACCGCCGAGGGGCAGGCCCTGTTCGACCAGGCGATCCCCATACTCGACGGTGCCGGACGCGCGGAAGAGGCGATGGACGGCCCCGGCGCCAAGCCGCGCGGCACCTTGCGCGTGACCTGCACCAACGGGCTTGGCCAGTGGCAGATCGCCCCGCGCCTTACCCGCTTTCTGGCACGCTATCCCGAAGTACAGGTACATCTGCTGGTGACCGACGAGATCGTCGACCTCGTCGCCGACGGCATCGACCTGGCGATCCGGCAGGCCGAGGGGGTGGATTCATCGATGATAACCCGGCGGCTGGTGCCCGATGCGCACTGGATCTGCGCCTCTCCCGATTACCTCGCGCAGTTCGGCACGCCGACGCAGCCCGAAGACCTCGCCGGTCATCGCTGTCTGGTGCAGGACAACGCCTCACGCGATAGCTGGACGCTGTCGGACGGCAAGGAGACGCGGCGGGTGAAAGTCCCTGTGGCGCTGCTCAGCCGCAGCGGTGCGGTGACCCATGCCGCCGCGCTGGCCGGTGTCGGCCTTGCCAAGCTGTCGGCGTGGGAACTGCTCGACGACGTGGCGGCGGGGCGGCTGGTGCGCGTCCTCCCGCAGTGGAAGGGCGCGCCGCATTCGATCCAGATCGTCTATCCCGCGCGCGACTGGCAGCCCCGGCGGCTCAAGGCCTTCGTCGACTTCATCCAGAACGAATTCCACGCGACGCTAGCGCAACTGGGGGATGGCTTCACGTTCTGACCGTCACTGCGTCCACAGCCGGGTATAGTCGTTGGCACGGAACCGTTCGACCAGCGCCTCGACGAAGACGCGCACCTTGCTCGGCATGAAGGCCCGGGTCTGGAAGGCGATGTTCATCGTCAGGCGCGGCAGGTCCCAGTCGCTCAGCAGCGGCACCAGGCTGCCCGCCCCGATCGCCTCATGGATGATGTATTGCGGTTGCACGAGGATGCCCATGTCGTCGAACGCAGCCTTGAGCACCACTTGCCCGTCGTTGGTGGAGATGAACGGCTTGACCTTGAAGGTCTGCAGCTTGCCGTCCTTGCGGAACGGCAGTTCGGTGGGGTTCACCGCATAATCGTAGATGAGCAGGCGATGGTCCTTGAGATCAGAGGGCACCTGCGGCTGCCCGAACCGTTCGAGATAGCCGGGCGAAGCCGCAAGGATGCGCCTGGTCTCGGCCAGCTTGCGGATGGTGATCGCACTGTCCGCCTCGAACGGACGGGTGCGGATCGCCACGTCCACGCTGTTGTCGATGATGTCGAGGTAACGGTTGGCGGCGATCACGTCGATCGTGATGTCCGGATAGCGCGCGGTGAATTCGGGCAGCATCGGCTCGATGTGGAGCAGGCAGAACGACAGCGAGGCCGTCACCCGCAGCAGGCCGGTGGGCTGGACGGTGGTGTCCTGGATCGCCGATTCCGCCTCGCGCAGGTCGGACAGGATCGCCCGGCAACGACGCTGGAACTCCTGCCCCGCCTCGGTCACGAACAGCTGGCGGGTCGAGCGCTGGATCAGCCGCACGCCCAGCCGTTCCTCAAGGTTCAGGAGGTGGCGGCTGGCAGCCGAGACCGAGATATTGAGCTTCTCGGCCGCCCGGCTGATGCTGCCCGCGTCGGTCACCGCGACGAACAGCTCCATCTCCTTGAACTGGTCCATGGGATCAGAGCGACACGACGATGCGGCTGCCGACGATCAGCACGTCGTCGCGCTGGTCGATCCCGCCGGGACTGTGGATCCACTGCACGTCCGGACGCACCATCAGATGCTTGCCGAACTGGAAGCTGTAATAGGCCTCGATCGTGCGTTCGGTGCCGCCCGGCAGCAGGCTGTCCTCGCCCAGTGCCAGGCTTTCGGCCCGATAGCGCGCGATGCGGTCGTTGAGATGGTTGAAGGCGATGCCAAGCCCGATGTCGTCGGCCGGGCGCCCCTTGAACGGGCCGGTGTAGACCAGTGTGCCGACCAATGTGCGATCGACCCTGCTCGTCTGCACGTCGGCGATCGAGCCCTTGACGATGGCGCGCAGCCCGCTCTTGGGGCTGGTGCCGTCGCCGCGCGTGATCTGGCGCACCGCACTGAAGAACGCGCCCCAGGCGCCCGAACGCTCGCCGAAGGGCTGACCGGTGACCGAGGCGGGATTGCCGTCGATATCGTAATAGACGTCCTTGCGGTCGGCGCTGCTGTACCAGCCGCCGATCTTGTATTCGCCGATCAGGCCCGAGGCGCTCGTCGGGGTCCAGCCGAACTCGAACGGGGTGAGTACCCCGGTGCCGCCCTTGGGGCTCAGCACCACGAGGAAATCGCCGCGCAGGTTGCGCGGGTTGACCTGATAGGCACCGGCCTTGACGTACTTGTCGCCGCCCAGATTAACCTGCGCCGCGACGCCCCATTGGCTGATCGGCCAGTTGTACCAGTAGTCGGCCACGAAGTTACCCGCCTGATTGGCGCAGAACGACAGGTTGTTGAAGCTGCACTCGGTCGCCTGGAAATCCTCGCCGGGAGCGAGACGGCCAATCCGCAAGGCCACCTTGCCGTTGGCCAGCGACTGGTCAAGCCAGAACTGGGTCAGGCGCAGATAGTGGCCGCGACCGAAGATTTCCTGCGGTCCGAACAGGGCCGAAACACCGGACTCGTCATTAATGTTGTCGCCGTCGCGGTAGGCCAGGCTGGCGCGCAGCTTGGCGCCCTGCCAGCCCACCAGCTTTTCCATGTCGAAATCAGTGATCAGCGCGATCTGCCCGGAATGGATAAGATCTTTGCTGTCGGCGCCCGATATCGCCGCAAGATCCTCTGAGCGATAGTTGAGGTCGAACTTGACGCCGTCCTCTTCAAGCCCTGTTCGCCAGCTAGCGTCCTCTTCGGCCTTGGTCTGTGCCGCTAGGGGCGTTGCCAGCAGCAGGGTGGTCAACGTACCCAGCAGAGCGATCAATCGACTGCGGGGCTTACGGTTGATGCTTATGGTGTTCATGCCCTCTCCCTATTCATGCGTTGATCGGGCGCCATTTCTTTGCGGGCGCTCATTTGGAAAATGACAATTGCTCTCGCCGCAAGGACCGCATGTCCTTGACGTTGCAGCAGATTGCCGTTCGGTGGTGGCCGGCCCTCGCGGGCCGGCGTCAGGTCACGCCGCGGGCGGCGCGCCTTCCCAGGCCCGCTGGAGCAGCGCACGCAGCGGCGCGGCTTCGATCGGACGCGGATTCCAGTACGGGTTCGACAGTGCGATCTCGCAGGCCTTGTCGAGATCCTTCTCCTCGACGCCGAGATCCTTCAGCGCGGTCGGCGCTCCCAGTTGCTTCGCCAGTTCGTGCAGGCCGAGCGGACCGTCCTCGGCGCCGATGGCACGGGCGATGCGCGCCATCGCCTCGGGCGCGGCCGGGGCGTTGTAGGCTAGCGCATGCGGCAGCACGATCGTGTGGGTCTCTGCATGCGGCAGATTGAAGCTGCCGCCCAGCGTGTGGCAAAGCTTGTGGTGCAGCGCCATGCCGACATGGCCGAGCACGGTGCCGCACAGCCACGCGCCATAGAGGCAGTCACCGCGCGCCTCGGCATCGTCGGCGGTCACGACAATGCCCTTCATGCCCTTGGCCAGGGCACGGATGCCTTCTTCGGCCAGCAGCGACATCACCGGGTTGCCGTCCCTGGCATAAAGCCCCTCGGCGGCGTGGGCGATGGCATTCATGCCGCTGACGATCGACATGCCGACCGGCAGCGTGGACGAAAGGTCCGGATCGTACAGCACCGTCTTGGGCAACACTGCCGGATCCTTGCCGGTGCGCTTCACGCCGTTCTCGGTGATGCCGTAAACCGGGGTCATCTCGGAACCCGCATACGTGGTCGGGATGGCGATGATCGGAAGCGGCGATTCCATCGCGATCGCCTTGCCCAGCCCCACGGTGGAGCCGCCGCCGATCGCGATGCAGCAGTCCGCGCCGACCTCAGCCGCATGCTCGCGGGCCTTGCGGGCATTCTCGATCGGCACGTGCATCTGCGCGCCGTCGAACACGCCTGCGCTCAGCGGGCCGAGCAGCTTGGCCACTGCTTCGGCCTGATCACGCTGGGGCGGGGTGCAGAGTACCAACGCCCGGCTGCAGCCCAGCGCTTCGACCTCGCTGGCGACCGAAGCAAGGCTTCCCTTGGCGAACACGACCCGCGAGGGCTGGGCGACATACGTGAAATCGAGCATGATCTGTTACCTGTAGTTGCGATCGGAGAGTGTCAGAGGGCGCTGTCCGAAGAAGCGGTCAGAAAACGGCAGCCAGAGCCGGTGCCGGCACGGCATAGTCGACCTGATGGCGGGCGGTCCGCAGATCGCCCAGTTCCGCCTTCACCCGCAGGTGTTCCGGGTGCTCGGCATAGGCATCGAGCGCGGCCTGGTCCTCGAACTCGGTGTAGAGGACGACGTCGCAGGCGTAGTCGATGCGGCTGGTGTCGATGCCGACTTCAAGGTGCAGCAGCCCGGGGATAGCCGAAGCGATCCCCTCGAAGCAGGATTTCACGAAGGCCGCGCCGTGGGCGCGCTCCTCCACGCTGTCACCTCGGACGTTCCACATGACGATGTGCTTGATCATAGCGTTCTCCGGGGTGAAGGGACGGCGCTCAGGCCGTCCGGTTCTTCTGGTAGATGTCGATGAATACGGCGGCGAGCAGCACCAGGCCCTTGATCATCTGCTGGTAGTCGACCCCCAGCCCCATGATCGACATGCCGTTGTTGAGCACGCCCATGATGAAGGCGCCGATGACCACGCCCAGCACCTTGCCCGCACCGCCCGATGCCGAAGCACCGCCGATGAAGACCGCCGCGATGACGTCCAGCTCGAAGCCGGTGCCGGCGCGCGGGGTGGCGCTGTTGAGGCGCGCGGCGAAGATCAGGCCCGCGACGGCGGCCAGCACGCCCATGTTGACGAAGGTGATGAACGTGATGCGCGCGGTGTTGACGCCCGACAGGCGGGCCGCCTTGAGATTACCGCCCACCGCATAGATGCGGCGGCCGAGCACGGTGCGGTTCATCACGAAAGTATAGGCGGCGACGAGCACGGCCATGATCGCGACGACGGTGGGAATGCCGCGATAGCTCGCCAGCATGTAGCAGAACGCCAGCATCAGCGCGCTGATCGCACCGACCCGCAGCGCGAAGACCGGGACCGAAGGCACCGAGGCCCCGCGCGATGCCGAGCGGGCACGGGCGCGCGTCTCGACGGTGACGAAGGCAGCGGCAAGCACGGCGCCGATCAGCAGCGAGAGCAGATGCACGCCCGAGGCCGCAAAGGGATCGGGCAGGAAGCCCGAGCTGATCGCAGTGAAGCTTTCCGGGAATGGCCCGACCGAGGCGCCGTCCGAGATGGCGATGGTGATGCCGCGGAACACCAGCATGCCCGCCAGCGTCACGATGAACGAAGGCATGCGCCAGTAGGCCACCCAGTAACCCTGCATCGCGCCGACGACGGCACCGGCGACAAGGCAGACGATGGTGGCAGTAACCGGATCGACCGCATGCGTTACGATCAGCCACCCCGCCAGCGCCCCGATCACGCCGACCACGGAGCCGACCGAAAGGTCGATATGGCCGCAGACGATGACCATCAGCATGCCCAGCGCCATGATGACGACATAGCTGTTCTGGAGCAGCAGGTTGGTGATGTTGAGCGGCTGCAGCAGCACGCCGTCGGTGGTGATCTGGAAGAACGCGACGATCAGCACGAGCGCCGCGAGCAGGCCGTATTCGCTCATCGCGCGGCGCAGCGTGGCCATCATGTCCGGCCGGGGCGCGTCCTGCGCCTCCGGCATCTTCGTGGATTGAAATGCAGTTGCCATTGGACCTCTCCCCTCAGGCGCCGATCGACTGGTTGTTCTGAATGGCGCGCATGATCTTTTCCTGTGACGCTTCCGCTCCGGCGAATTCGCCGACGAAGCGCCCTTCGTTCATCACGTAGATGCGATCGCAGGTGCCCAGCAGTTCGGGCATCTCCGAAGAGATCATCACGACGCACTTTCCGGCCGCGACGAAATCATTGACGATCTTGTAGATCTCGTACTTGGCGCCGACGTCGATACCGCGTGTCGGCTCGTCGAGGATCAGGACTTCGGGATCGGTGAACAGCCATTTGCTGAGCACCACCTTCTGCTGGTTGCCGCCCGACAGCGTGCCCACCTTCTGCAGTACGTCATGGCTCCGGGTGCGCATCTTGCGGCAGTATTCGGCCGCCGTGTCGAACACCGCGAAGGCGTCGACGACGAAGCCCCACTTCGACACCTTGCCCAGGTTCGCAAGCACGGTGTTGCGCGCGATGCTTTCTTCCAGCACCAGCCCGGCGCCCTTGCGGTCCTCGGTCACGTAGGCAAGCCCGCTGTCGATGGCCTTGGCGACGGTGGGGGTGTCGATCACCCGCCCATCGAGGCTGACTTCGCCCGAGACGTACTTGCCGTGCAGCCGCCCGAACAGGCTGAGCGCGAGTTCGGTGCGCCCGGCCCCCATGAGGCCGGAGATGCCGACGATCTCGCCGCGCCGCACATTGAAGCTGACGTTGCGGATGACATCGCGCCCGGCATGCTGCGGATCCGCGACCTGCCAGTCCTTCACCGCGAAGCGCACTTCGCCGATCTTCGGATCGCGCGCCGGGTAGCGGTCCGACAACTCGCGCCCGACCATGGCGGTGACGATGCGGTCCTCGTCCACTTCATGGTCGGCGCAGTCGATCACGTCGACGGTGGCCCCGTCGCGGATGATCGTCACCGCATCGGCGACGCGGCGGATCTCGTTCAGCTTGTGCGAGATGATGATCGAGGTGACCCCCTTCGCCTTGAATTCCAGCATCAGTTCGAGCAGGCGATCGGAATCGCGCTCGTTGAGGCTGGCGGTCGGCTCGTCGAGGATCATCAGCCGCACGTCCTTGGCGAGCGCCTTGGCGATCTCCACCAGTTGCTGCTTGCCGATGCCCAGATCGCCCACCGGCGTGCGCGGGTCTTCGGTGAGGCCGACGCGATCGAGCAGGGTACGGGCACGGTCATGCGCCTCCTCCCAGTCGATCACGCCGCCCCGGGCGATCTCGTTGCCGAGGAACAGGTTCTCGGTGATCGAGAGCAGCGGGGCGAGCGCCAGTTCCTGGTGAATGATGCAGATGCCCGCCTTCTCGCTGTCGCGCAGCGAGTGGAAGTGACGTTCCTCACCGTCGAAGCGGATGGTGCCGCCATGGCTGCCGTGCGGATAGACGCCGCTCAGGATGTTCATGAGCGTCGACTTGCCCGCGCCGTTCTCGCCGCAGATCGCGTGAATGTCGCCGTGGCGCACGACCAGATTGACATCGCGGATCGCCTGGACCGGGCCGAAGTTCTTGCTGATGCCCGCCATCTCGAGGATGAATTCGGACTGCCGGGCGGCGAGCAGGATGGCGTCCTGCATGAGCGTTTCGTCAAGCATGTGGCCTCCTCCTCACTTCTCGATCTGCTGGGCGGTGTAGAACTTGCCCTTGGTCACGAGCTTCTCGCGCCAGTTGCTCTTGTCGATGAGCTGGGGCTGTAGCAGCAGCGAGGGCAGCACTTTCGCGCCGTTGTCGTAGGACTTGGTGTCGTTGACGGTGACCGGCCGCCCGCTGAGCTTCGCGTCCATCATCTGCGCGGCGGCATTGGCCAGCGCGCGGGTGTCCTTGAAGATCGTGGATGTCTGGTCGCCGCGCACGATCGACTTGACGTTGGGCACTTCGGCATCCTGCCCGGTGATCACCGGCATCGCCGTTCCGCCCGAGCCATAGCCTACGCTCTTGAGCGAGGAGACGACGCCAGTGGCGATCGAGTCGTTCATCGCCAGCACCGCGTCGAGGTGGTCCTTGCCGTAGAACGCGCTCAGCAGGTTATCCATGCGCGCCTGCGCGGTGGCGCCGTCCCAGTTCGCGGTGGCGGTCTGGTTGAGGCTCACCTGATGGCTGCGCACCACCAGCTTGCCGCTGTCGATGTACGGCTTGAGCTGCGACATGACGCCCGCGTAGACGACATGCGCGTTGTTATCGTCGAGCGCGCCGGAAAAGATTTCCAGGTTGAACGGGCCCTTGCCCTGCTTCAGCCCCAGCTTGTCGACGATGTCCTTGCCTTGCAGCACGCCGGTCTGGCGATTGTCGAAGGTCACGTAGTAATCGACGTCGGGCGTGCCGCGGATCAGGCGGTCATAGGAGATGACCGGGATGCCTTGCTCATGCGCCTGCTTGAGCGCGTTGACCATCGTGGTGCCGTCGATCGGCGCGATGATCAGGCCGCGCACTTTCTTGGCGACGAGGTTCTCGACCTGCGAAAGCTGCACCGGCACGTCGTACTGCGCGTACTGGATATCGACGTCATAGCCCATGGCCTTGAGAGCCTTGACCATGTTGTTGCCGTCCGACACCCAGCGCGCTTCGGTCTTGCTGGTCAGCGTAATGCCGATCGTGCCTTTCGGAGACTTGTGCTCGTTGCAGCCGGTCAGCGCGACGGATAGCACCGTCAACGCCATCGCGGCTGCCGCAATCCTCCTTTTTCTCACCACTCTTCCCCTTATTTCTTGTCGTTATATCGTTTGGTATTCCTGCGCTGCGCCCCCGGTTCAGGGGGTCAGCAGCACCTCGGAACCCTTCTGGGCCGAGGATTCGAACAGCGCTTCCAGAATGAGATTGATGTTGTGCGCCTGCGTCGCGGGCACGTTCGAAGGCGCACCGGTGCACAGCGAGTTGACGAATTTCTCGGCCTCGCGATCGAAATAGACCGGGTTGCCGATCTCGGCGAGTTCGGGCGAATAGACCGTCTTGCGCACCGCCCAGATCTCAGGAAAGCTGGTCTCGTTCCATTCGGTCCAGCCCTCCTGATAGCCGTTCCTGCCGCTGTCGTAGATCTTGTACGATGCGGGCAGCGGGCGCGAGGACATGACGCCCTCGGTGCCGTAGGCGGTCATGTCCCAGTTCTCGGTCCAGGGCAGCGGATCCCACGACATGAAATCGAGCGTTATGATCTTGTCGTCGTAATTGAGCACCGCGCCCGCGGCATCCTCGCGCGCGGTCTCGTCCATCTGCCCGGCGAACTTGGTGACGCGCGCGTTGACCGAATTAGGCATACCGAAGTGCAGCAGCAGGCGGTCGATGGTGTGGCAGCCGATGACATAGAGCGCGCCGCCGATGTCGCCGGGCTGCTTCATGTGGCTGGTGCCCGCCTCGTCATGCGAGCACCCGGCATGGGCGCGCACCTGCAGCACCTTGCCGAGACGGCCCGACTGCAGCACTTCCTGCATCTTGTCGACCGAAGGCGCATAGCGCCAGCAGTAGCCGACCTGGAACAGACCGCCGGTTTCCTCGACCGCCTCGACCAGACGGATGGTGTCCATCGAGCCGCGCCCGGCGGGCTTTTCGCACAATACGGCCTTGCCTGCCTTCAGCGCCTCGATCGCCCATTCGGCCATCAGGTAGCTCTTGGGGTGGATCAGGACGGCGTGAACTTCGGGATCGGCGAGGATTTCCTCCTTGGTGCGCGCTTCGAGGCCCAGCGCCTCGCAGAACGGATCGAGCAGCGGGCTGTCGTCATAGGCCCCCTTCATCACCGCTCCGGTCATGCGCTGGAACGCCTTGACGCGGCCGGAGGTGTGCGGGTGGGTGATGCCGAGGCAGGCGACGCCGATGGTGGGCTCGGTTCCGATTGCGTAAGTCACTGGGCTTCTCTCTCGATTGGGGGGATCAGAGGCGAACGGTCTGGCCGGTGCGGACAGACTCGATCGCGGCTTCGGCCAGCGCGAGGGCCTTCAGGCCGTCCTCGACGCTGGTGGGCAGCGGCTTGCCTTCGACGAGCGCGGTGATGAAGGCGTCCAGTTCCGAGGCGTATGCCTGGGCGTAGCGCTGCAGGAAGAAGTTCAGCAGCGGCTCCTGTGCCTCGGTGATGTCCGCAGTCCAGCGGCGCACGGTGGTCGGGCGCAGGTTGTCGTGCTGGAGCATGCCGGTGGCACCGAACACCTCGACGCGCTGGTCGTAGCCGTAGACGGCCTCGCGGCAGTTGTTGATGTGACACTGCTTGCCGCTGGCGGTCTTGAGCGTGACCATCACGGTGTCGTAGTCGTCGTACTTCGCGGTCAGCGCTTCATCGACGATGCGGCTGGCGGTGGCGCTGACTTCGACCGGTTCCTCGCCCAGCATGAAGCGCGCCATGTCGAGATCGTGGATGGTCATGTCGCGGAAGATACCGCCCGACGACTTGACGTAGTCTTCCGGCGGCAGGCCGGGATCGCGGCTGGAGATGATGACCTGACGCACTTCGCCGATCTCGCCCGCCTCGATGGCCTTGCGGATGGCGGCGAAGCTGGTCTCGAAGCGGCGATTGAAGGCCATCATGACCTTGCCGCCCTTGGCCTTGACGTCGTCGACCACCGCCTGGCTGCGTTCCATACCGGCATCGATCGGCTTCTCGCACATCACCGCCTTGCCCTTGGCGACGGCGTGGAGCAGCAGGTCGGCGTGGTTGTCCGAAGGCGTGCCGATGACGATCGCGTCGACGTCGTCACGGTCGATCGCGGCGATCGGATCGTTCATCGCCTCGGCGCCCAGCGCCTCGGCCAGCGGATCGACGGCGGCAGCGACCGGGTCGGCGATCGCAATCAGCTTCGCATTGGGGTGCGCGGCGACATTGGTGGAATGGATGCGGCCGATACGGCCGGCACCGAGAACTGCGATACGAAGCATTTCCAACTCCCAGTGTGGAATTCGGTATTGAGATAAAAGGAGAATTCGCCCGCCGCCGGAGGTTGAGAGGTAAGAGAGACTCTCCGGCGGCGGACGATACCTGACCTCGATCAGGCGGTAACGGATTGCGGGAAGGTGACGGTCTCGAACTGCGCCATCGTCGTGTCGAAAGCACGGCGGGCGGCATCTTCGAGCGACAGCTTGCGGTGCTCTGCAGAGATCACCTCGACGCCCCAGTAGCCGGTGTAACCGACATCGAGGATCGCCTGGATCTGTGCCGGAATATCGATCACGCCCTCACCGCACAGACGGCGGTAGTGGGTGGAATCATTGAAGAAGCTATCGACAACTTCCGGACCGGCATCGTCGAGTTCCACCGCCTTGAGCAGATGCGGCGGAATCTTGCGGATGTCCTCGGCGGTCATGCCGCCGCGATCGATGTGCCAGTTGTCCACCAGCATGCCGCCGTTAGTGATGCCGGCGATGTCGGTCATCGCGATCGCGCGGTCGATGGTGTTGATCTGCGCGAAGGGCAGGAACTCGACGACGAGGTCGATGCCGAGCGGCGCCGCGCGCTCGCACAGCTTGCCGAACGCATCGCGCATCATCGGAATGTCCGGCTCGCCCTCTTCAAGGACGCCGCCGCCCAGCTTGATCTTCTTCGCATCGAGCTTGGAGCACAGGTCCAGCATCTCGCTGAACGCGGTCTCGGCGGCGATGCCGCGCGCGTCGGTGTGCTGCCACTCGACCAGGAATTCGAGCTCGACGTGGCGGATGCCGTTGTCAGCGAAGATGCTGCGCACGTCCGCCAGGCCGATCTGCTGGATCGTCGCCTTCATGTCGGCGAGAACGAAGCCCATGCCCTTCCAGCCGGTGCGGCCGCACGCCTCGGCACGGTCACGCAGCGGGAACGGGCTGATTTCGCTGCCGTCGCCGGGGAAGGTGTTGCCGGCGACCGTCCAGTACGACGCGCACAGCTCGATATCCTTAATGTTCATGATAGCATCCATCTCAGTTGTATGAAGTCTGCGCGCCCGCTTGAGACGGGTCGCGCGCCGCGCCTGGCTTACTTCGCCGGAGCGAGCACGAAGTCCCATTCGACCAGCAGGAACGGATTGGGCATCCCGTATTCCGCCGCCATCTGCGGGTCGTCGATTTCCTGGAATTCGGCCACCAGCTCTCGCTTCACGCCGAACACCGCGTCCTGCTGCATGTACGGGCAGTCAGGCGTGAAGATGTGGGTGATGACCTGCTGGAAACCCTGCGCCTCGACGATGAAATGCAGGTGCGCCGCGCGGTTGGGATGGCGATCCACCGCCTTGAGCAGCTTGCCGACCGGTCCGTCGTAGGGGATCGGATAGAAGCGCGGCTTGACGGTCTGGAACCAGTACCGCCCGTCAGCCTCCGAGGTGAACAGCCCGCGCAGGTTGTAGTCGGGCTGCACACCCTTCTGCTGCACGTCGTAAAAACCATCGTCGTTGGTCTGCCACACGTCCAGCGTGGCGCCGGCGATCGGATTGCCTTCGATGTCCGACACGCGGCCGCGCACCAGCGTCGGCAGGCCCTTGTGGTCTAGGCAGATGTTGGCGCCGTTGGCATAACGCGGCGCGCCCTCGACGTAGAACGGGCCGAGAATGGTATTGGGAGTCGCGCCACTCGGACGGCGGTGGTTGATGGCGTCGACAAGCATGGTCACGCCCAGCACGTCGGAAAGCAGGATGTATTCCTGGCGCCAGTCTGAGCAGATCTGCCCGGTCTTAGTCAGGAACTCGATCGCAGCGAACCATTCCTCGTGCGTCGGCTCGACTTCCTTGACCGCCGCGTGAAGGTGGCGCGTGATCGCGCCCAGCACTTCGCGAAGTCTGGGGTTGGCTGCATCGCCCATGCGTGAATTGACGATTTCGGCAGAGCCTTCCTCGACGAAATAGCTTCCGTCGATTTCCGGCTTGTCAGCCTGGAAGGACTTCTCGGGAACGTGTGCGACCATCTTGTCCTCTCTCACAAGATCGACGCTGACATTAAGCAGCCAGCGTCAGCTTGATGGGGACACACTACGAGTGTTGGGCAGGCCGGATAAGGAGGCGAGGTCGGGAAACACATTCTCTATTTTTGCAAGAATATGCGCGCTTCATGCGCTATTGTCTCGGATCGTAGCGGAAATCATGGATGGTACCTGCCCGCCCATTCAAGGCCAGCGACTCGCTCCGACTGAACGTTGGCTATCTCTTCAAGCCGGCTCCGAACCAGACGGTCGCCAACCGGCCATTACAGCCCCCCATCGCCCTCTATCCACACGCACCCGCACCGCCAAAACCCTTGCATTTCGCCCGTCTCGCGCGTATGGGCGCCGGGTCCAGAAAGGCATCTGCCCGAAGGACGCCGCGAACGGCATCCGGTCGCCGCGGCAGTTCGGCCCCTTTGGCCCGTTTTCCTGCATGGTGCAGGCAGCGGAGAAAAGACCGGCGGATCCAACCGCCAGGCCGGAAAAATCGAACGAAGGAAATGTCTTAATGGCATCTGTTGCCAATCCGACCCGCGACGATTTCGCGAAGATGCTCGACGAGCAGCTCGGCGGCGTCGCCGATGACGGCTTCGAAGGCCGCGTCGTCAAGGGCACCGTCACCGCGATCGAGAACGACAAGGCTGTCATCGACGTGGGCCTCAAGAGCGAAGGCCGCGTGTCGCTGCGCGAATTCGCTCGTGGCGAAGACGACCACGGCCTGAAGGTCGGTGACGAAGTCGAAGTCTACGTCGACCGCGTCGAAAACGCCGACGGCGAAGCCATGCTGTCGCGCGACCGCGCCCGCCGCGAAGCTGCGTGGGACAAGCTCGAAAACGAATTCGGTGAAGGCAAGCGCGTCGAAGGCGTGATCTTCGGCCGCGTCAAGGGCGGCTTCACCGTCGACCTCGACGGCGCCGTTGCGTTCCTCCCCGGCTCGCAGGTCGACATCCGCCCCGTGCGCGACGTCACCCCGCTGATGGACGTGCCGCAGCCCTTCCAGATCCTGAAGATGGACCGTCGCCGTGGCAACATCGTCGTGTCGCGCCGCGCCGTCCTCGAAGAAACCCGCGCCGAACAGCGCAGCGAACTGATCGACAAGCTGAGCGAAGGCCAGGTCATCGACGGCGTCGTCAAGAACATCACCGACTACGGTGCGTTCGTTGACCTGGGCGGCATCGACGGCCTGCTCCATGTCACCGACATGAGCTACAAGCGCGTCAACCACCCGAGCGAAGTGATCGCCATCGGCGACACCGTGAAGGTCCAGATCATCCGCATCAACTCGGACACGCAGCGCATCAGCCTCGGCATGAAGCAGCTCGAAAGCGATCCGTGGGAAGGCGCATCGGTCAAGTACCCGGTCGGCGCGAAGCTGCAGGGCACTGTCACCAACATCACCGAATACGGCGCCTTCGTGGAGCTGGAAGCCGGGATCGAGGGCCTTGTCCACGTTTCGGAAATGTCCTGGACCAAGAAGAACGTCCACCCCGGCAAGATCGTCTCGACCTCGCAGGAAGTCGAAGTGGTCGTGCTCGAAGTCGATTCGGACAAGCGCCGCATCTCGCTCGGCCTCAAGCAGGCTCAGCAGAACCCCTGGGAAGCGTTCGCAGAACGTCACCCGGTTGGTTCGCAGGTCGAAGGCGAAGTCAAGAACGCGACCGAATTCGGTCTGTTCATCGGCCTCGACGGCGACGTGGACGGCATGGTCCACATGTCGGACATCGCATGGGGCATCTCGGGCGAAGACGCGCTGGCCCTGCACCGCAAGGGCGAGCAGGTTTCGGCCGTGGTTCTCGACGTCGACGTCGAGAAGGAGCGCATCTCGCTCGGCATGAAGCAGCTTGAGCGTGGCGCTCCGGCCGCTGGCGGTTCGTCGGCTGCCGAAGGCAACCTGCGCCGTGGCCAGGTCGTCACCGTCACCGTTCTCGAAGTTCGCGACGGCGGTCTGGAAGTCCAGGCTGGCGACGATGGCGCCACCGGCTTCATCAAGCGTTCGGACCTCGGCCGCGACCGCGACGAACAGCGCCCCGACCGCTTCCAGGTCGGCCAGAAGCTGGACGCCATGGTCACCGGTTTCGACCGTTCCAAGAAGCCGAACTTCTCGGTCAAGGCCCGCCAGCTGGCTGAAGAGAAGGAAGCAGTGGAGCAGTACGGTTCGTCGGATTCGGGCGCTTCGCTCGGCGACATCCTCGGAGAAGCTCTGAAGAACCGTTCGTAAGAACGTTCTTCGGCTTCATCGAAGCTGAAACAGTAAAGGCCCGTCCGGAGCGATCCGGGCGGGCTTTTGCTTTGTGCCTTTGCCTTGCGGAAAAGTGATGCAGGCGCGCCCTTTCCCGGCGGGCGGCAAGCGCCTACATCACTTTCCGCAAGGAGAGTATCGATGCTCGAAGTCCACCAGTTCCCCTGTCTGTCCGACAACTACGGCTACCTGCTGCACGATCCCGCAAGCCAGGAGACGGTGTGCATCGACACCCCCGATGCCGACGAATATCTGCGGCAGGCGGGGCGCAAGGGCTGGCAGATCACGCAGATCTGGAACACCCACTGGCACCCCGACCATGCCGGCGGCAATGCGGCGATCAAGGCCGCCACCGGCTGCCGGATCACGGCTCCGACCGGCGATGCGGGCAAAATCGAAGCGGTCGATCGCACCGTGGGCCAGGGCGATGTCGTCTCCATCGGCGACCGGCAGGCGCTTGTCATCGATGTCGGCGGGCACACCGACGGGCACGTCGCCTACCACTTGCGCGGATCGTCCATCGCCTTTGTGGGCGACGCGCTGTTCGCGCTGGGCTGCGGGCGCATGTTCGAAGGCAATCCGGAGCAGTTCTGGGCCTCGCTGGAACGGCTGAAAGCGCTGCCCGGCGAAACCATGATCTACTGCGCACACGAATACACTGCGTCCAACGCGCGCTTCGCGCTCCATGCCGACCCGGACAACGCGGACCTTCAGGCTTATGCCGAAGAAATCGCCCGCCTGCGCGACAAGGGTCTGCCGACGGTGCCGACCAAGCTTGAGCGCGAATTGCGGACCAATCCCTTCCTGCGCGCCGACGCCCCGGACATCCAGCAACGCTGGGGCCACCCCGGCGATGCGGTGGCGACTTTCGCGGCCCTGCGCGCGGCCAAGGATACGTTCTGATGGCGTTGCGCAGTCTGGCCGCCGCCCTGCTGACCTTGCCGCTGGCCGCCACTTCGGCAACCGCGGCCGAAGTAGTGACCTCGCCCGCGCCCCTGCCCGCCACGCATGAACGTGCGCGCGTGTTCCTGGGCGGCAGCATCGAGATGGGCGTCGCGCGCGACTGGCAGGCCGACCTGATCGCCGCCCTGGCGAACGAGCCCGCGATCCTGCTCAACCCGCGCCGCCCGGATTGGAATCCGGCCTGGAAGCCGGTGGCCGAGGAGCCGCAGTTCCGCCGTCAGGTCGAATGGGAACTCTCCGCCCTCGACAGCGCGGACGTCATCGTCATGTATCTGGCGCCCGGCACGCAAAGCCCGATCAGCCTGCTGGAACTGGGCCTGCACGGCCGCAGCGGGAAAGTGGTGCTGCTTTGCCCGGACGGGTTCTGGCGCAAGGGCAACGTCGATATCACCGCCGAACGCTACGGCATCACGCGGGTCGCGACCTTCGACGAACTGGTCGCCGAAGTGCGCGCCCGGCTGCGGCGGTGGAAACCGGAATAGGCCGTCAGGTTTCCGGGAAGGACAGTGTCCTGTTCAGCCGCTCCATCACTTCGTCGAGCGGCTCTACCACGGTGACCGAGCGGCCCTCTCCGAAGCGGACGCGGGTGCCTTCGGTCACTTGCGACACAAAGGTTACCTGCGAGGCATTGATGGCGATGGCGGTACGGTCTGCCCCGGTGAACTTCACGAACATGCAACACCTCTCCTGCTTCTTATTGGACCGCCAGACTATGCCGGGATCGCGCTTTGCGAAAGAGGGCTTTACGCATCGGCGGCGACACAAGACCTGACGACGCGGCAACCAACGCGACACGTTCCAGCCATATCCCGGCGGCATGATTCCGCGCCCTTTTCGCCCCGCATTCCTCGCGCTCGCCGCTGCCGCCCTTCCCCCCCTCGCCCTCACCGCCGCCACCCCGGCCCTTGCCGAGACGACGCAGGACGAACAGGCGTGGATCAACCTGACGGCGATGGGGCCGATCGCGGGCGATGTGGTCTATTTCGCGGAATTCCAGCCGCGCATGGGCGACGGCATATCGCGCGTGGAACACCTGCTGCTGCGCGGCGCGGTAGGGGTCAAGCTGTCCCCTTCGGCAACGCTCTATCAGGGCTATGCGCATATCGCTTCCCCCATCGAGGGCGCCCGCGACATCAATGAGGAGCGCAGCTTCCAGCAATTGAACCTTGCGCTGGGCAAGCCGCTGGGCGGCGAACTGTCGTCGCGCACGCGGCTGGAGCAGCGCTGGCGATCGGACGGGGGCGACATGGGCTGGCGCCTGCGCGAGATGATTCGCTACGAGCACCCTCTGAAGTCCGGCAGCGACGCGGTGAACGCGCTTGTCTATGCCGAAGGCTTCGTGGCGCTCAACGATACGGACTGGGGCGCGCGCGGCGGGTTCGACCAATTGCGCAGCTTTATCGGCGCCGAAGTGGGCCTGCCGGGCGCCTCGACGCTGGAACTGGGCTATCTCAACCAGGCCATCGACCAGACACGCGGCCGAACCCGCGTGAACCACGTTGCATCGGTAACGCTGTTCTACCGGCACTGATACCCTCCCCGAGCATGCTCGGGGAGGAATGCCATCGTCAGAACGGCAGGTTGTAGAGGCGCACCGCGTTGTCCTGCAGCACCTTCTTGCGGGTGGCGTGGTCGTAGCCGCCCAGCACGTCCTTCAGATGTTCCTGCACGCCCGGATAGAGCGACGTGGGATGCGGGAAATCGGTTTCGAACATCACGTTGTCCACGCCGATGATTTCCAGCAGGTACTTGGGCGCGATCTTCTCGAACCAGAAGGTGCAGAAGAAATGGTCGCGGAAGTAGTCCCAGGGCTGCTTCTTGAGCACGTCACGCTTGATCGGCAGCATTTCGCGGAACTGGTGCTCCAGCGCCTCAACCGCGAAGGGCACCCAGCCCGCGCCGCTTTCGATCAGGCCGATCTTGAGCTTGGGATGCTGATCCAGCCGTCCCGAAACCATCCAGTTGCCCAGCGTGGCCGCGTTGCCGATCGAGAACATCGTCGCCACCACCGACAGGGTCTGTTCGAACTGGAAGCCTTCCCAGGTCAGCGTGTTGGGGTCGATCGCCGCATTGAGGTGGAAGTTCAGCGGCATCCCGGTCGCTTCGCACATCTCCAGGAACGGGGTCCAGTAATCGTGGTTGAAGCTGGGCACGCCGACGCGTTCGGGGGTATCGGGCAGCACGAAGCCCTTGAGGCCGATGTCGTGGCAGCGCTTTGCCTCTGCTTCCAGCGCTTTCTGGTCCCAGAACGGCAGGTGCGCCATGTTGAAGATGCGCTGGCCCGACGTTTCCTGAAACTCTGCCGAGGCATCGTTGTAGATCTGGATGACCTTGAGCGCGAGATCGAGATCGCCCAGGCTCATCAGCGAACCGGCCTGCGTCACGCCCGAATTCTGGAAGCAGATCTGCGCGTAGACGCCCATGTCGTCCATCGCCTGAAGGCGAGCCTTCAGTTCATGGCCGCCGGGGTGCGCCTGCTCCAGCTTGGGAAAGGCAAGGCGGCCCAGCAGCTTGTTATTGTCGGCACGGATGACGTTGCCGCCCAGCGTGCCGAAATCGCGGTTGCCCACGAACCAGCGGTCCGTGCCGTTGACCCGTTCCACGCGCGGCATCTTGTCCTTCCACCCCGCCGGAGCGCGGCTGGTGAACAGGTCCGGCGCTTCGGTGATGTGGGTGTCGGTATCGACGATCTTGATGCCTTCGAACATCGGGTCGAGCCCGCCCGACTGCGAGGCATAGTCCACCTCGCGGATCACGCCGCCTTCGGTATATCCTTCCGCAGACCAGTACTTGCGCGCATTCGCGGCCATTTCCTGCGTGTCAGACTCAGCCATCTCTCAATCTCCCGAAAAAACGATTAGGCTTCATTTCGCAATCGGGCCGGGTTCGCACAATCGCGCAGGGCAACGCCGGGACGATGACTGGCGTTGCGGGGCGCGAGGTGGCGCAATTGCGTCATTCTGCGCAGCTACGGCCCTCTTGTTGGGGAGCGGCCGTCCGGGCATCTATTCGTCCGGGAGACGACTATGCCACAATCGCGAACGCTTGACGACATCCGCGTGGACTATGAAGCGCCGGACAACGTGCCGAAGGACCGGGTGGTCGATCTCTCGTTCGCCAACGGCAGCGAGCCGAACGACCTTGTCGATCCCTACGAACCCTTCGCCTGGCTTAACGGCGAAGAGATTCCCCGGCTGCTCTACAATCCGCCGATGCGCCATGGGCTGGGCGCGATTTCGGGCAACCAGCGCGGCAACTGGGTAGTATCGCACTATGCCGATATCGAACGGGTCTATACCGACAACGACCACTTTTCGAACGCCGGCACGGCGGAATTCCAGCGCCTGATCGGCGAAACGTTCAAGTCGATCCCCCTCGCCATCGATCCGCCGGACCACCAGAAATACCGGCTCTACCTGATGCCCTACTTCTCTCCGGCGCGGATCACCCGCGATCTGGAACCGCGCATCCGCAAGGTCGTGGTCGAAATGATCGACGCGGTCGCCGACAAGGGCGAAGTGGACATGGCCTGGGATTTTGGCCGGGTCTATCCGGTGCGCATCTTCATGGGCCTGATGGGCTTTCCCGAAGAGATGTTCGAACAGTTCCTCGACTGGGAATGGGACATCCTGCACTCCGGCGACCTCTCCAAGATGCAGGCGGCGCTGCGCGGGGTGCTGGATTTCCTGCGCGCCTTCATCGCCGAAAAGGAGCGCACGCCCGACGACCACCTCGTCTCCGCCATCGTTCACGGAAAGATCGAAGGCCGCCCCCCGACCGAGGACGAGAAGATCGGCATGGTCTGGTTCCTGTGGCTTGGCGGGCTGGACACCGTGGCCGCCACGATCGCGCAGATGTTCCGGCGCATGGCCTTGCAGCCCGAAATCCAGCGCGCAATCCGCGAACGGCCCGAACTGATCAACGGCGCGGTGGAGGAATTCCTGCGCACGCAGCCGATCCTGTCATCCACGCGCACGGCGACGAAGGACTTCGAATGGCACGGGATTCAGGTGAGGAAGGGCGATTCGTTCCAGTGCCTGAACCCGGCGGGGAACTTCGACCCCGCCCGCTTTGCAGATCCGCGCACCTTCGATCCCGAACGCAAGGCCAACCGGCACTTCACGTTCGTCGGCGGGGTCCACATCTGCCTGGGCGCGCATCTGGCGCGGCGCGAACTGCGCGTGCTGCTGGAGGAATGGTTCAATCGCATCCCGGAATTCCGTCCGAAACCGGGCTCCGACACGACGGTGTTTCCAGGGCTTCTATCGATCCGCAATCTGCCGCTGGTATGGGACCGGACGTGACAGCCTAGTCGATCCGGTAGTCGGGCAAGCCATCCAGCGCGTTGCGCAGCGCCTCGCTCCAACTGGTGGAGACGGACTGGAAATAGGGGTCGTTGGCGTCGATCCGCCGTTCGTGACGGGGCGCGAAATTGTCCCGCTCGATCACCAGAAGGTCCAGCGGCAGACCGACGGAAAGGTTCGCCTTGAGCGTCGAATCGAACGATACCGTCAGCAGCTTCACCGCGCTTTCGAAGCTCATGTCGCGTTCGTAGCCACGGATCAGGATCGGGCGGCCGTACTTCGTCTCTCCGATCTGGAAGAAGGGGGTATCGAAGCTCGCCTCGATGAAGTTGCCTTCGGGGTAGATAAGGAACAGGCGCGGTTCCATGCCCTTGATCTGGCCCGCCACGATCATCGATGCGCTGAACGTGCCTGCCGCCGCCTTCTGGCCGTTGTCCGTGGCGCGTTCCTCGATGATGTCCTGCAGCAGATTGCCCACGATCGAGGCGACCTTGAACATCGTCGGCGCTTCCAGCAGCGAATTGTGCCTTTCGGACGGCGCCTTGGTGCGCTCTTCCAGCTGGCTGATGACAGCCTGCGTGGTGGCAAGGTTGCCCGCCGTCATGACCGAGATGATGCGTTCGCCGGGGATCTCCCAGTGCACCATCTTGCGGAACGTGGAGATGTTATCGACGCCCGAATTGGTGCGCGTGTCGCTCATCAGGACGAGCCCGCGATCGAGCATCATGCCGACACAATAAGTCATGGTACTACGTCAAACCCCGTGCAAACCCGTGCTGCCCGTACCCCACCGGGCCACAGGGGTCTAGCTGCCTTGCGTCTGCTGCTGCCCGCCCTGCGCGGACTGCTGCTGCTGTTGTGATCCTACCGCGCTTTCATCTACCGACAGATGAACGTCCAGCCGGGTTTCTCCCGCATTGATGGCGATTCCAGTGACCGGCGCAGCTTCCGAATAGTCGCAGCCCGTCGACACACGGATATAGCGTTCATCGGGGCAGATCGCGTTCGATATGTCGAAGCCCACCCAGCCAAGGCCGGACACGTGCGCCTCCGCCCAGCCGTGGCCGGCTTCCTGTTCGGTGCGGCCATCCATCCTGAGATAGCCGCCGACGTAGCGCATCGGCACGTCAAGCATCCGCCCCGCCGCGATGAAGATATGCGCATGATCCTGGCACACCCCCTTCCCCGCGCTCAGCGCCTGTTCGGCGGTCGTCTGCGAATCGGTGGTTCCGGGGACATATTCCACCTGTTCTCCGATCACGCGCGACAGGGTGTGCAGATAGCCCAGCATGTCCGCGCGATCCGCCTCGATCCCGGCCAGCAGCTGGCGCACCCTGGGCCCCGGCTTCGTCAGCTTCGTGGGCCGCAGGAAGCACCAAAGCGGCATCAGCCCGAAGTTCTGGCCAACCACCCCGTTGTTGTCGATCGTGCGCACGGTGCCTTCGCAGGTCACGACCACTTCAGGCACGCCCGGTTCGATCGAGACGAGGTCGACATGGTTGTAATGCTGGTCTTCGTAGGAAGCCTGCGGCTGCGCGCCCTCCAGCGTCATGCGCCAGTCCAGCACTTCCTGCCCGTGCGTGGACTTGGGCTTGAGGCGCAGACGTTGCAGGCCGTGGCTTACCTTGTCCGCGAAGACATAGCGCGTAGTGTGCTTGACGGTCAGGAGCACCTTGGCGCCCTCCTACTCGGTAAAGCGATAATCGGCGGCGATGACGTTGCCGATCTCGATGATCTTGGTGATGCAGTCCTGCAGGTATTCGTGCAGCCCCTGATCGAAGATTTCCTCGATCGTGGTCTGGTGCAGCGTCGCGCCGACATCGCGCAGCAGCTGATGCGCGGACACCTCATGGCCGTATTCCTTGGCCAGCCCCGCCATGTTGCTGCGGATCTTTTCGTAGCAGAACAGCAGGCTGCGCGGGAACTGACCGTCAAGGATCAGGAACTTCGCAATGCCGCGCGGGTCCATCGATCCGGCGTTGAGCCACGAATAGGCCCGGTTGCCTGCGACCGAGCGCAGCAGGGTATCCCACTGCACGTTGTCGAGGCTGGAGCCCACCCACGCGGTCGACGGCAGCAGCACGTAATACTTCACGTCAAGGATGCGCGCGGTATTGTCCGCCCGTTCGATGAACGTGCCGATACGCGAGAAGTTGAATACCTCGTTGCGCAGCATCGTGCCTTCCAGCGCGCCGCGCACCAGCGTGCCGGTGCGGCGAATCTGCATCAGCACTTCGCCCAGATTGGTTTCCCGCACCGGCCGCGCCAGCAGTTCGCGCAGGGACATCCAGCCTTCGTTGGTGGTTTCCCAGACCGCGTTGGTCAGGCTGGTGCGCACCACGCGGGCGTTGGTCCGCGCGTTCTCCACCATCGCCAGAACCGATCCGGGATTGTCCTTTTCGCGCAGCAGGAAATTGAACACCTGCGGGCCGGTAATCTCGGAATGCAGTTCGTTGTAGGCTTCCAGCTGGCCGGTTGTGGTCAGCACCGAGCGCCATTCCTCATCCTGCGAACGCCGGCTGCCCCGCGTCAGCGCAAGGTGAAAGCCCACGTCGATCAGGCGCGCGGTATTTTCCGCCCGTTCCAGGTAGCGGCTCATCCAGTAGACGCCGTTTGCGGCCCGTCCGAGCATCAGAGAGTTCCCCCCATCGTTCCCGCGGCGCTCATTCGTCCAGCACCCAGCTGTCCTTGGTGCCGCCGCCCTGGGAGGAATTGACCACCAGCGACCCCTTCTTCAGCGCCACGCGCGTCAGCCCGCCCGGCGTGATGTCGATCCCGTCGGGCGATACGAGCACGAAGGGCCGCAGATCGACGTGCCGGGGGGCAAGCCCCTCCTTGGTGAAGATCGGCACGGTGGACAGCGAAAGCGTGGGCTGGGCGATGTAATTGCCCGGCTTGGCGCGCAGCTTCGCCTCGAATTCCGCGATCTCCTTCTTCGAGGAAGTCGGGCCGATCAGCATGCCGTAGCCGCCCGAACCGTGGACTTCCTTGACCACCAGATCGGCCAGATTATCCAGCACATAGCCCAGCGAATCCGCTTCGGAGCAGCGCCAGGTCGGGACGTTCTGCAGAATCGGCTTTTCGCCGGTGTAGAACTCCACGATCTCGGGCATGTAGCTGTAGATCGCCTTGTCGTCGGCAATGCCGGTGCCCGGCGCATTGGCGATGGTGACGCCGCCCGAACGATAGACGTCGAATATTCCCGCCACGCCCAGCACGGAATCGGGGTTGAACGTCAGCGGATCAAGGTAATCGTCGTCCACCCGGCGGTAGATCACGTCGATCGCCTTGTAGCCGGTGGTCGTGCGCATGCACACGCGCCCGTCCATCACGCGCAAGTCGCTGCCTTCCACCAGTTCGGCGCCCATCTGGTCGGCCAGGAAGGCATGTTCGAAGTAGGCGGAATTGTAGATACCCGGCGTCAGCACCGCCACGACCGGGCGCTTGCCGCCGACTTTCGCGGGATCGTAAGCCGCCGGGGCACAGGCCCGCAGCGACCGGGCCAGCCGGCGCGGATAGTCGGAAACGGGGCGGACCGGAACCTTGGTGAACAGTTCCGGGAACATCGCCATCATCGTCTCGCGGTTTTCGAGCATGTACGAGACGCCGGAGGGCGTGCGGGCGTTGTCTTCCAGCACCATGAATTCGTCCGGCCCGGTACGGACAAGGTCGATGCCGACGATGTGGGTATAGACCCCGCCGGGCGGGGTGAAGCCGATCATCTGCGTCAGGAACGCTTCGTTGTTGCGCAGCGCCTCGATCGGCAGGCGGCCGGAGCGGATGATCTCCTGCCGGTGGTAGAGATCCTGCAGGAACGCGTTCAGCGCGCGCACCCGCTGTTCGATCCCCAGTGTCAGCTTGCGCCATTCACGCGCGGTGATGATCCGGGGGATCATGTCGAAGGGGATCAGGCGTTCTTCGCCCGCGTCATCCCCATAGACGTTGAAGGTGATCCCGATGCGGCGGAAGAAGCGTTCAGCCTCTGCATCCTGCCGCCGCAGCCAGGTGGTGTCCTGACCGTCGAACCATTGGCGGAAATCTTCGTAAGCGGGACGAACGGAGCCGTCCGCATTGAGCATCTCGTCGAAGTTCTTGCTGCCCGCAGTCGCCATTGTGACTCCCTGTTGACCAATTGATGCAACAGGAATCGGGACTTGCCAAGCAGTCTCGCTGCAAGTGCGAAAGAAATTTAACCAGACGGCAAAAGCCGCGAAATCGGAGCGATCCGATCGTCAATCAAGCAGGCCCCGCCCGGCCAGATCGACCCGCAGCGCCTCGGCGCCGTCGAAGTGATGGGCCTGCCAGCCCAGATCGCGCGCGGCCGCGATGTTCGCTGCGTTATCGTCCACGAACAGCATCGCCTGCGGATCGTGCCCGAAGCGGCGGGCCGCCAGGTCGAAGATGCGCGCGTCGGGCTTCACCAGCTTCTCGTCGCCCGAGACGACGATATCGCCGAACAGGTCGAACAGCGGTTCCGTGGCGCGGTATTCGCGCCAGAAGGTGCTGGCGAAATTGGTGATCGCAAACAGCGGCACGCCGCGCGCCGACAGGTCGCGCACGATTTCATGGCTGCCGGGGACATTGCCGGGGATCGTCTCTGCGAAGCGGGTAGCGTAAGCGTCCAGCAGGTGGTCGTGGCCGGGGAACTCCGCCTTGCGGGCGGCCACCATCTCGGCAAGATCGCGTCCGGCGTCATGCTCGAAGTGCCAGTCGTGAGTCACGACATTGGCCATGAACCAGTCCAGCCGTTCCGGCTCGGCGATCAGTTTGCCGAACAACAGGCGCATGTCCCACTCGATCAGCACTTTGCCGACATCGAAGACCACAGCCTTTACGGGGCCATCAACCGGAGCATCGATTTTGCGGACTGCAGACATGACAAGACCCCCGCGATCGGCGGGGGCCTCATGCACGTGACGAAACCGTCCGCCTGTCATCGCCCGCCGAAGCGGGCGTACAGGATCAGCCCTGGCGGGCCTTGAAGCGACGGTTGGTCTTGTTGATAACGTAAGTGCGGCCGCGACGACGGATCACGCGGTTGTCCCGGTGGCGGTCCTTGAGCGACTTGAGGCTGTTGCGAATCTTCATGGTCTTCTCGTCCGTGTGGTCGTGGCGGTTACCGACCGCCGGAAATTCGAAGTGGCGCCGTTAGTGGCCAGAACCGGCAAAGTCAAGCGTTACCGGCCGTTGCGGGCGCCCCGGCCAACGCCTATCTTCGTTCAGGCGCGGGCAAGTTGCGGCCCGCATAAGACAAAAGACGGGCGCGACGCCACCGAATTCGGACCGGAACACGATGAAATTAATAGAAGCCCCGGGGAAAATGCTCAAAGCTGCGGGAATCGCCGCAGGGATCGCAGCCTCGCTGCTCGGCTCTTCCGCTCAGGCCCAATGGGGGCCAGACCCAGTGGGATCAGGCCCAGTGGGATCAGGCTGGCGGGACGGCTATGGCAGCGGCTGGGGGCGGCCCGGCTGGGGCGGATCGATGCTCGATTCGCAGCGCGTCCAGACCCGTTCGAAGGATTCGCGCGAAGGCCACGTCGAAGTGAGCCGCTTCGTCTCTCCCGATGCCGCCGCGACTGCAGAGCTTGGCCATGGCCCGGTATCGGTCGAATCCGAATCGGGTGACGGCGCATGGGTCGAGGCCGGTGCGCGCCGTGCTTATGAGGCCGCGATCATCGACGCCCTTGTCGGCGCCGGTTACGATACGCTTCACCCCGACACGCCGCAGCCGCAGATCACCAAGCTGCGCATTTCGCGCCAGGTGCTCTCCCCGGCCGAGGAAAAGCGCAGCCCGGTCAGCGGCACCGCCGCCATGGAAGTGGGCACTTATGGTCAGGCCTATGGCCTTGGCATCAACATCGACATGACCAAGCCGCGGTCGGCCCTTGTCTCCACCCGCCTCGACGCGCGCATCCTCGATCGCGCCAGCGGCAAGGTGCTGTGGGAAGGCTACGCCACGATCGCCACCCGCGAAGGCGACGACAAATGGCCCGACGGAATGATCGCCACCAAGCTGGCCGGCGCCCTGTTCGACAATTTCCCCAAGGCCGACCAGATCGAGCCGGATGGCGTGGGCCGCGAAGGATAAGGGCGGAACCGCCCACCCCCGCGGCGGATTATATGGCGTATGCTGAGGCGACGCTTGTCGAAGCCCCCTCGGCAGGGCACTGAGGCAAGGACCACAAGGCCCGCAAAGAGGACTCGATATCATGCGCACCCTGCCCGCATTCGTTACACTGGCTGCCGCGCTGGCGCTGTCCGCCTGCGTCGCGCCGGTCGGCCCGGTCGAAGTCACGCGCTTTCACGCTCCCGATATGTCGCGCCTTGGCCAGGGCACGATCCGCGTGGAGCCTGCGCCGGGGCAGGCAGACAGCCTTGAGTTCCGCACTTACGCTGCGGCCGTCGCGCGTGAACTGACCCGCATCGGATACACCGAACCCCTCCCCGGCCAGAGCGGCTCATCGACGGCCAGCGCGCAAGTCGCGTTGCTGACGCTTGAGCGCAACACCTACCAGCCCCAGCGCTCGAACAGCCCCGTTTCTGTCGGCGTGGGCGGCGGCACCGGCGGCTATGGATCGGGCGTGGGGCTGGGAATCGGCTTCGACCTTTCCGGCAAGCCCAAGGAACAAGTGGAAACGCGCGTGTTCGTATCCATCCGCGAGCGCGGCGCCGCCCCCACCGCCACCGCCTTGTGGGAAGGGCGCGCGGGCTTCGTCGTGCGCGGCGATTCGCCGCTGGCCCAGGCACCGCTCGGCTCTGCGAAAGTTGCCGAAGCGCTGTTCAAGGGGTTTCCGGGACAGTCGGGCGAAACTATTCAGGTTAAATGACCGACATCCAGATCACCGCTTCGTTCGATTCCGGCAACATCGAAGTCCTCTCCGTCTCCGGGCCAGAGGCCAGCCTGTCGATCCGCAAGGATCACCAGTCCGACTTCTTCCAGTGGTTCCACTTCCGCGTCTCGGGCGCGGCGGGCCGCGAAGTGGTGCTGCGGATCACCGGCCTCAACGGTTCGGCCTATCCGATGGGCTGGCCCAATTACGACGCCGTCGTCTCTGAAGACCGCGAATACTGGAGCCGCGCGGAAAGCACCTTCGACGAAAGCCGCGACGGTGGAACCCTGACGATCCGGTATGAGCCCGTCGGCGACCTTGCGTGGTTCGCCTACTTCGCGCCCTATTCGATGGAGCGCCACCACGACCTCGTCGCCGCGATCGCAGGGGCAGACGGCGTTTCGCACCGCTCTCTCGGCCTCACGCTGGACGGGCAGGCGATCGACTGCCTCGACATGGGCGACGGGCCGCTGCAGGTCTGGCTCTACGCCCGCCAGCACCCCGGCGAATCGATGGCGGAATGGTGGATGGAAGGCGCGCTTGACCTGCTGGCCGATCCCGCCAGTTCGGTCGGCCGCGAACTGCGCAAGCGCTGCACCCTGCATGTCGTGCCCAATGCCAACCCCGACGGTTCGCGCCGGGGGCACTTGCGCACCAATGCGGCAGGCGTGAACCTCAACCGCGAATGGGCCGAACCCACGCCTGAAAAGTCTCCCGAAGTGCTGGCGATCCGCAATGCGATGGACGCAACCGGCGTTGACTTCGCGATGGACGTCCATGGTGACGAGGCGATTCCGGCCGTGTTCCTTGCCGGTTTCGAAGGCATCCCGTCGCTCAAGGACGAACAGCAGGCGGGCTACACCCGCTACGCCGACCTGCTGGAACGCCGCACGCCCGATTTCCAGACCAAGGTGGGCTACCCGCTTACCCGGCCGGGCAAGGGCAACCTGACGATGTCCACCAACCAGCTGGCGGAGCGCTACGGCGCCGTGTCGATGACGCTGGAAATGCCCTTCAAGGACCACAACCCTGCGGCGGACAAGGCGCAGGGGTGGAGCCCGGAGCGTTCGGCACAACTTGGCCGCGATTGCATGGCCGCGCTGCTTGAATGGCTGGTGGAGCGCGAAACAGCCTGATGAGGGTGGTCCCGGATCTGCTCCGGGACCACGCCAGGCCCTAGAACGCGGCCCTGCGCCGTTCCGCCTGCACTGCGCCGCGTGCCCAGTGCGGTTCGGCCAGTTCCACCCCCAGCGCACCGACGATGGACTGAAGCAGCACCCAGCCTCCGGCCCAGTCGCCGCGCGGCTCGTCCGCGATCGGGCAGGCGCCCCAGTCGCTCGCCAGCCGCAGCATCGAACGCTGCGCCGAACCGTCAAGGTCGGCGACAAGGAACGAAGTGAACGGCAGCACTGCGCGCGGGCAGGCCCCGAAGGCGGCAAGGCGCGGGTCGGCGCCGGCCAGGTCCACGTTCGGCGCATCGACGATCAGCGCGCCGATCACCGGGCTTTGTGCGTCGGCCGCCTCGAATTCCACCCACCATGCCAGAGCCAGCGCGGCGATATCGTCGGTCACCACCACCACCGGCCGGTCCGCGCGGCGGATCGCAAGGTTCAGCTTGTTGACCCAGGTATTGCGGTGCGGCTCGTCCCAGAGGCCGAGTTCCACCACGCGGCAGTCCTCGCTCCACTGCGCCCACCGGCTCATCCAGTGCCCCGGCGAAAGCGGGGTGCCGGGCACCAGCAGGATCAGCGGCGTGTCATGTTCAGGCGAATTGGGAAGGGTAGCCATGGGAATCTCCAGTTGATCGAAGTTCCGCCGGTCGACTCTGGATGAGTTCGAATGAGCTGGCCGACTGCCCTGGAGATTATCTCAACTCAAAAGATAGACAATAGGCCATGCGACGGACGGAGCCTGCCGCTGGATGTGTGGTCATGAGGGTTCAGGCAGACTCAGCCCAGGTTTGCAGGTCCAAAAGCATACGGCAGCAGTTCGGAAAGCCGCGTTTCCAACACGCCTTCGGCGCCGTCGCACCATACCACCGGGTCCGTGCCGCCAAGCTGCGCGATCTCGTTGATGACCTGACGGCAGCGGCCGCACGGGGTCACTTGCGGCCCCTGCCCTGCCGCGCCGGGGGCACCGCCGGTGACCGCCACGGCCTGCAGCTGCGGCCGGTCGCCCTTCGCCAGAATGCCCGCGATCGCAACCGTTTCGGCGCAGAGCGACAGGCCGTAGCTGGCGTTCTCCACATTGGCGCCGGTCACCACGGTGCCGTCACCCAGCAGCAGCGCAGCGCCCACGTGGAAGTTGGAATAAGGCGCATAGGCACCGCCAGCGGCGGTGCGGGCGGCGGCCATCAGGGTGTCGCGGGTATCGCCGTTGATCTCGGTCGTCATGGCAGCACGACTACCCAGCGCAGCCCCCCTTGCGCAACCTCGTTGGCAAGCGAATGGTTCGCCGTCCACATCGTCCACGGCCGCCCGGCATAGCCCGGCTCGAAACGGTCCTGCACCAGCCACAGGTTGCGGTCCAGCTTGTGCGCGATGGTGTAGCGCGACTGGAACGCGGGCGTGACCTTGAGGATCACCGGCTTGCCTGCGTGTGTCTCCACCTGGTTGAGAAACGTCATCAGCTCGCTCTCGACCCGCGCGTCGGAGACTTTCACCGGGCAATTGTCGGCCAGCATGTCGAGTTCGACGGCGGGCGGCAGCAGCTTGGCATCGCGCGGTACGGTGGTGACGAAGTTCGCCGCCTGCGTCCCCGCCGGCTGGCACGGATCGTAGCGGTGCAGCGCGCCCACCTGCATCCCGGCCGCCTTGGCCGCATCGAAATTGTCGACGAAAGCGGGATCACGGGCAAATGCACTGGCGCTGGCATCGATATAAGCGAAGTCGGCGCCGATCGCCTTCAGCGATTTCCAGCTGACTTCGCCGTCATCGACGCCGATTTCCACGCCCTGCAGCGGATAGATCGATCGCTCCGGCGTCCAGTGGCGCAGATGCCACCAGCCCCACGCCCCGGCGATCATCGCCAGCAGCAGCAACGCCCCTGCCGCGCGCCACAACAGCCGCCTGCCGCCCGAAGCGGTCCTTCCCTTGCGTGCCACGATATCCCCTTCAGCCGCGGATATGCAGGACGCAGATCAGCGTGAACAGCCGCCGTGCCGTGGGATGATCGGTCTCCACCTTGCCGTGAAGGCGTTCGAGCAGCAGTTCCGAAGCCTCGTTGTGGATCGCGCGGCGGGCCATGTCGATGGTTTCGATCTCCTGCGCGGTGGCCTTGCGAATCGCCTGATAATAGCTTTCGCAAATCGCGAAATACTCACGAATCGGACGCCGGAACCGGGCCAGGCCAAGCACCAGCGTCTCCAGCTGGGTGCCGTCCTCGGCCGTGATCTGCAGCGAAAGCCGCCCGTCCTGCACTGACAGGCGCAGCCGATAAGGCCCTTCGTTGCCCGCGTCGGTGGAACGCAAGGGCTTGAAGACATTGTCTTCTATGAGATCGAAGATGGCGATGCGCCGTTCCTGTTCGATATCGGCATTGCGCCACAGGATGGTCGCATCGTCGAGTTCGATATGGGATATGCGCGGGTCGGCCATTACGGCATGCCCTTTACGCGGTTGCAGCGGGCGCGGGCAAGTGGGCATGGCGCCCAGCGCCCCCCAAGCCGCGCCCCAGGCCGCCTCCCAGGCATCCCCCTGCCGTCCCGGCACCGGGCATGTCCCCACGCATCCACAGCTTGTGGATTAATATCCCGCCCCGTCCGACTTGTTCGCGCCACGCTGGCGGCGCATTGTCCCGCGCTTATGGTCCAGCCTGTTGCCCTTGCCCGCCCCGACGATGCGGAAGTCCGCACCCTGCCCGCAAACGTGGAGGCGGAAGCCGCTTTCCTGGGCGCCGTCCTGATCGACAACCGCGTGATCGAGGAACTGCAGACACAGCTTGGCCCCCAGCACTTCTTCGAGCCCGTCCACACCCGCATCTATGAGCGGATCCTGCAGCTGCTGGACCGCAAGGCCGTGGTCACCCCGGTTACCCTGCGCCCTTACTTCGAGGCCGACGAATCGCTCAAGGCACTGGGCGGCGTCGCCTACCTTGCGCGGCTGACGGCCGATGGCCAGGGCCTGCTCGCCCCGCGCGAACTGGCGGACCAGATCTACGACCTTGCGCTGCTGCGCGAACTGATCTCGGTCGGTCGCAACCTTGTGTCCGAAGCGATGGACACCTCCGAATCGGTGGAGCCGCAGGAGCAGATCGAACGCGCCGAAGCCGCGCTTTACAAGGTGGCCGAAGGCGCCGCGACCGCGAACGAAGCCAAAAGCTTCGGCTCCGCCACCCGCGTTGCGATCCAGGCCATTGAAAAGGCGTTCAATTCGGGCGGCCACATCTCGGGCAAGACCACCGGCCTCACTTCGGTCAATCAGAAGATCGGCGGCCTGCACGATTCCGACCTTATCATCCTTGCCGGACGTCCCGGCATGGGCAAGACCTCGCTCGTCACCAACATCGCCTTCAACACCGCGCAGCGCTACGTCGACGACACCGTGCGCGACGGCATGCCGCATGAAAAGTCGGTGGGCGCGCCGGTGGCCTTCTTCAGCCTTGAAATGAGCGCGGACCAGCTGGCCACGCGTATCCTTGCCGAACAGTCGAACATCAGTTCCGAAGCGCTGCGCATGGGCAAGATCAGCCGCGAGGACTTCCAGTCTTTGTCCTTCGCCAGCCAGCGCCTTGCCGAACTGCCGCTCTACATCGACGATAGCCCCGGCCTGACGATCGCCGGCCTGCGCACCCGCGCGCGCCGCCTCAAGCGCCGCCACAACATCGGCCTCGTCATCATCGACTACCTGCAGCTGCTGTCCGGTTCGGGCCGTGCCACCGACAACCGCGTGAACGAAATCTCCGAGATTTCGCGCGGGCTGAAAACGCTGGCGAAGGAACTGGGCGTGCCGGTAATCGCGCTTTCGCAGCTGTCCCGTGCGGTGGAACAGCGCGACGACAAGCGGCCGATGCTGTCCGACCTCCGCGAATCGGGATCGATCGAGCAGGACGCCGACATGGTCTGGTTCGTGTTCCGCGAAGACTACTACGTAAAGGCGACCGAGCCCAAGTTCCCCAGCGACACCGATGGTCCCGACGTCAAGGACAAGTGGGAAACCTGGCGCTCCAAGATGGAGGAAGTCACCGGCCTGTCGGAACTGATCATCGCCAAGCAGCGTCACGGTGCCACCGGCAAGGTGCGCCTGCGCTTCGAGGCGCGCATCACCAAGTTCTCCGACCTTGCGCCCGATGACATGCGCGCCGCGTTCGAAAGTGACTGACGGCAGGGTTATCCTCATCGCCGGCGGCTCGGGCTCGATCGGCAGCGCCATCGCCCGGCTTGCGCTGGAACAGGGCTGGAAGGTGGCGCTCCACGGCCGCGACGCCGAAAAGCTTCAGGACGTGGTCGTCGATTTATCCGATTTCGGCACGATAGACGGCTTCGCCGCCGACATCCGCGAAGACGATGCGGCCGAAACGCTGATCGCCGAAGTGGCCGAGCAATACGGCCGGATCGATGCCGTGATCGACTGCACGGCCACCGGCCCGCAAGGGATAACCGGGCTGTTTCCAGGCACTTCGCCCGAGGTCTTCGGCGATTTCCTCAGGGTATCGGTGGGCTGGACCCAGCGGCTGGCCCATGCCGCATACGAACTTCTGGCGCAGCAGGGCGGCACGCTGATCGCCTTCGTTTCGGATGCCGGCATCTACGCCGCGCCGCGCCAGACGCTGATCGGGGCGGCGCGGGCAGGGACGATCGGGTTCGTCCGCAATTTCGCGGTAGAGGCCGCACGCGACGGCATCCGCGCCCATGTCATCTCCCCCAGCTATGTCGAAGGCAGCGAAAGCGCGCGACGGATGGGGTCGGAACGGATGGCAAAGGCAGCACAACGCGCGGGCCTTGGCCTGCCCACCGCCGACGATATCGCCCCGCTGGCGCTGTTCCTGTGCAGCGACGGCGCCCGCCGGATGACCGGGCAGGTGCTCAGCATCAATGGCGGTCTTAACGCCTGAGAATTGAGGGTCTGACCAATCAGGCCGCCTGCGGCTCCAGCGTCAGCGGCGGCGCGGTGCGGCCGCGCATCATCAGCGCGTAGGACACCAGCGCAACGCCCACGCCCACGAACCACGCATACGTGTAGATCACGGACCACATTTCACCCACGCTGCCGAACAGGCCCGGCGCCGACACCTTGAGGAAGCCCGGCACATTGGGGGCAATGCCCAGCGCCAGCGCGATAAGCGCGCGCGGGTTCCAGCCGTTGCCGTAAACGTAAGGGCCGCTTTCGCTGTAGAGCCCCTCGACGTCCAGCTTCGTTTCGCGCACCAGCCAGTAGTCGGCGATCAGGATGCCGGTGATCGGGCCCAGCAGCGCGCCGTAGCCGGTCAGCCAGGTGAAGATGTAACCTTCGGTGCTGGCCATCAGCTTCCACGGCATGATGACAAGGCCGATCACCGCCGTGATCAGCGCTCCGGTGCGATAGGATATGCGCGAAGGGCTGAGCGAGGCGAAGTCATAGGCCGAACACACAAGGTTCGCGGCGATGTTGCACGATACCGTGTCTACCGCGATCACGATCAGGCCCAGCAACACGAACGGCCCCGAAAGCGTGCCCGCCAGCGCCACCGGATCCCAGATCGCATGGCCGTAGATGACGACGGTGGCAGACGTGGTCATGACGCTGATCAGCGCGATCAGGCCCATGGTCGGCGGCAGGCCAAGGGTCTGGCCGATCATCTGGTCCCGCTGGGTCTTCGCAAAACGGGTGAAATCCGGGATGTTAAGCGCCAGCGTACCCCAGAAACCCACCATCGCCGTCATCGAAGGCAGCCATACCGCCCAGAACTGCCCTTCCTTCGCCCCGCCCGGCCCGAAGGCGGACGGCGCGGAGAAGATCGGGCCGATCCCGCCCGCAGCGTCGATCGCCCACCACAGCAGCGCCACGCAGGCCACGATCTTGAGCGGCGCGGTCCAGGTTTCCAGCCGGCGGATCGTCAGCAGCCCCTTGCGCACGAACAGCAGCTGCACCAGCCAGAAGGCCATGAACGCAAGCAACTGACCGATACCGATGCCGAAGAACGGCAGCGGCGCGCCGCGCAGGTCCGCGCCAAGGAAAATGCCCAGCAGCGTCAGCAGCGCCTCGCCGCCGATCCAGGTCTGGATACCGTACCACCCGCAGGCCACCAGCGCGCGGGCAAGCGCGGGAAGCCGCGCGCCGACCGTGCCGAACGAAGCGCGTACCAGCACCGCGAATGGCACGCCGTAGCGCGTCCCGGAATGCCCGATCAGCAGCATCGGCACCAGGATCACGACATTGCCGAGAACCACCGTGACCGCCGCCTGCGTCGCCGACATGCCCTGTTCGATCAGGCCCGCCGCCAGCATCCAAGTCGGCACCGCAACGACCATGCCCACCCACAGCGCCGCGAAGTGCCACCAGCGCCAGTTGCGCTGCGCGGCATCGGTCGGGGCAAGGTCCGCATTCCAGAGCGTGTCGTCTCCGGCCGCGCCACTGACCCCGGCTGCATGTGTCTGAACGTGATCCATCCGGCCCCCACCTGAAACTGGAAAGGACGAAGGATGCCGCAGCGCAGCATGGCGTCAAGCCCCTGATTTCATCGCTCTCCGGCAGACGGTCAGGCGCTGAATCTGCGCAGTCAAAGCGCTCTGCGCATGTATCGCGCATCCGGCCCATAACTTGCCAGCTTGCGCTGCAGCGCGGCATCGGGCGGCACGGCGGCAAAGCCCTGCCCCTGCCAGAACGCTGCGGTGTCATTGACCGAAACCAGCGCCACTTCGTCCCCGCCAAGACCGCGCAATACGGCGAACAACTGCCTGACGGCGGGGGAAGCATGGCCCTGCCCGCGCACATCGGGATGGAGTGCCAGATCGTGCAGGTAGTATGCCGTCCGCGCCTGCGGCACGCTGCCCAGCAGGCTGTCGAGCGGCGGGATAGCGCCCAGCGGCCAGGGATAGGCGATGAGGTAGCCCCTGACCGCTTCATCCGCCGGGTCCGCCAGCACAGAACAGCCTTGCGCGAAGAGGGCCAGCCGTTCCTCGAAACAGGCGCGGGCCTCGAAGTGATCGGGGAACGAAGCGCGGGCCACGTCCACCACCCCGTCGATATCGGACGCGCGCATCGCCCGCCATTGCAGCCCGCTCACAAGCTGCGCACCCATGCCGCGATGCGGGTGAGCGCTTCGTCCAGCACCGCATCGGGCTTGGTGTAGCACAGCCGCACGATATGCGTCGGCGTCCGTTCGCTGCCGCCCGCATAGAGCGCGCTGACCGGCACCGTCGCCACCCCCGCTTCGCGCAAGGCCCTTTCGCTGAATTCAGCATCACTCAGCGCGATGCCCGATGCGGCAAGGTCGATGCAGAGGAACCACGTGGCCGCATTGGGCAGCACGACGAGGCCCGCCGCTTCCAGCCCCCGCTTCAGCCGATCGCGCGATGCGGACCATTCGGCATGAAGCGCATCAAGGATGTCCCCCCGCCCCAGCCCTTCGGCCACGGCCCATTGCAGCGGCACTGCCGTGGTGAAGGTCAGGAACTGATGCACCCGGCCCAGCGCGACGGCGAGATCTCCCTGCGCCGCCATCCAGCCGATCTTCCACCCGGTCAGCCCGAAGATCTTGCCCGCCGACCCGATCTTCACCACCCGCCCCGCCATGCCTTCGCAGGCCATCAGCGAACGGTGGGTCCTGCCGTCGAAGCGTACCTGCTCCCATACCTCGTCACATATGGCGACAAGATCGTGCGCGATGCAGAACGCGGCGATCGCCGCCAGTTCCGCCTCGCCGGCGACAGTTCCGGCAGGGTTGAGCGGGTCGTTGAGCATGATCACCCGCGTGCGCGGCGTAACCGCCGCTTCCAGCGCCGCCGCCTCGTAGCGGTAATGCGGCGGCTCCAGCAGGACGCTGACCGGAACGCCCCCGGCCCGGCGCACCATCGGCGCATAGGCATCGTAGGCGGGCTGGAACAGGATCACCTCGTCCCCCGGCGCCACAAGCGCAAGCACGGCTGCGGCGATCGCCTCCGTCGCGCCCGATGTGACCGTCACCTGCGCCGGGGCAAGGTCCAGCCCCTGTGTGCGGGCGTAATGGGCGCAGACCGCCGCACGCAGTTCGGGCAGCCCGGCGCTGGGCGGGTACTGGTTCGACCGTTCGTGCAGCGCGCGCGATGCGGCATCCAGCAGCGCGGCAGGCGGCGGCCCATCCGGAAAGCCCTGCCCCAGATTGATGGCGCCGACCTCCCGCGCCAGCGCCGACATCCGCTCGAACACGGTGGTCCCCATCTCGGCATAGACGGGATGGATGCGGCTGATGGTCTTCATCGAGGGGGCGGCTCCGGCACGGCTTCTCGGCAAGGGCGATAGCGGCCCCTTTCGCAAATTGCACGTCGCCCCGCGCGCTTTGTCGAGAAGCCCGCCGCCGCCGGACTTATTCCCGAACCGTCCGGGAAGAGGAACACACAAGGCATGTCCTACGAACTTAACCGCGCGCTGGCTGCCCGCCGCGCGCCGTTGCCGACCGACGCGCACGTCGATGCGGTCACCGCCGATATCATCCGCGGCGCGTTCGAGACGGTATGCTTCGAAAGCGCAACTTACCTTGGCCGCGCGGCATCTTCGCCGATCATCAACCAGTCCAACGAACGCAATGCCGCCATCGTCGATGCGCATGGCCGGCTGGCGATGGGCGCGGTGGGCACGCCGCACCTTACTTTCGTCAACCAGATGGAGACGCGCTGGGGCCTGATGAACCAGGAGCGTTACGACTGGGGACCGGGTGACGTCTTCCTTGCCAACGACCCCGACCATGGCGGTGGCCACCTGCCCGACTATTGCGTCTATGCGCCGGTCTACGATGCACAAGGCAAGCTCGTCTGCATCCAGACCCTGCAGGCCCATCAGGGGGACACCGGCGGCAAGGACCCCGGCGGCTTCTCGCTCGACGCGACGGACCTGTTCACCGAGGGCGTGATCTATCCCTGCCTCAAGCTGGTCCACCGGGGGGAGTTGCGCCGCGACGTGTTCGACGCGGTGGTGCGCAACAACCGCTTCGCGACCTTCGGCGGGGATATCGCGGCCATGATCGGCGGCGTCCAGCACGCCGTCGCCATGCTCGACCGGCTGGTGGAAAAGTGGGGGGCCGACGTCATCCGTGCGGCGATCAACCAGTCCATCGCGCAGACCGAGCGCCGCGTGCGCGAGGAAGTGGCCAAGTGGCCCGACGGCACGCACGAAGCCACCGTCTTCATCGACCATGACACCGCCGGCACCCGGGACGTGCGGGTCCACGTCACCTGCACGATCGCCGGGGACCAGCTGACCGTGGACCTCACCGGCACTGACGACCGGCCCGAACTGGTGGGCGTGTGGAACACCTTCGCCAACACCCGCAGCTACGTGATGTGCCAGGTGGTGGCCGCGATGGACCCCACCATCGTCAAGAACGAAGGCTACTTCGACGCGGTGGAGATCGTGGTTCCCGAAGGGTGCATCGCCCAGCCACCGCCGAACAAACCCGCCGCGCTCGGCTCCTTCCACCCCGCCTGCGAAATCACGGAAGCGGTGTGCATCGCCCTGTCCCACGTCGCGCCCGAACGTTCGCAGCCGCAGCTCTACAAGATCGGCATGCCCAACATGGTGGTCGGCTTCGACGATGACGGCATGATGTGGATGGATCAGGGCGTGGACTGCCGATCGATGGACGTGTCGGCGGTGGCCGGGCTCGACGGCTGGGGTTCATGCCCCAGCGCGCTGGGCAGCCTGATCCTTTCCGAAGCGGAGGACGCCGAAAGCCGCTTTCCGATCCTCAACATCAGCCGCGAGATGACCACAGACGGCGGCGGCGCGGGTCAGTGGCGCGGGGCGCCGGGATCGCTCAACGTCAAGCAGGTGCTCAAGCCCACGTCGGCCACGGCATGGATGGTTTCGGCCGAGCACCCGCTGAGCGGCATGTGCGGCGGCGATGATGCCATCCCCTATACCAACCGTTTTGAAGTGGGCTCCCCTGCGGAGCGGCCGATCCTCCACACCGCGCAGGACCTGCTGCCCGCGGGCGCCGTGATCGCGTACCAGCACGGCGGCGGCGGCGGTTTCGGACCTGCGCTGCG
Organism: Novosphingobium guangzhouense; assembly: GCF_002896965.1. Lineage (GTDB taxonomy): Bacteria > Pseudomonadota > Alphaproteobacteria > Sphingomonadales > Sphingomonadaceae > Novosphingobium > Novosphingobium guangzhouense. The sequence goes on along the minus strand of NZ_LYMM01000002.1, from coordinate 161,229 downwards.
GCGCGACCCGGAAAGCGTGAAGGAAGACGTGCTCGACGAATACGTCAGCCCGGAGGCGGCGCGCGCGAAATACGGCGTCGTGCTGACCGGCAGGCTGGAAGACTACACGCTCGCCGTCGACCACGCAGCCACGCAAGCGCTGCGGGCGCAGATGGCGGCGTAGGAAAGGCGCCTCACCCCGAAACGGGGGAGGACAAGGGTCATAGTGCCGGGGGAGAAGAATGGCTTATCGCGTTGGTATCGACATCGGCGGCACGTTCACGGACTTCGCGCTGCTCAAGGGCGACGAAGTGGTGGTTCACAAGAACCTTTCGACGCCCGAAGACCGCTCGCTGGGCGTGATGGAGGGATTGGGCCGACTGGCGGAACAGGAAGGTCTGTCACTGCCGGATTTCCTCTCCCGCTGCGATGCGATCGTCCACGGCACGACGGTGGCCGACAACACCCTGATCGAGATGAACGGCGCGCTGACCGGGCTGATCACCACCGAAGGTTTCCGCGACGAGATCGAATACCGGCGCGGCTTCAAGGAGGATATCTGGGACGTCCGGCTGGAACCGCCCCGGCAGATCACCCCCCGCCGCCGCCGCCTGACGGTTCCCGAACGCGTCCTGCACGATGGTTCCGTCCACCGCGCGCTTGACGAGGACGCCCTGCGCGAAGCCTGCCGCAAGCTGCGGCTGCAGAACGTCGAGGCGGTGGCGATCAGCTTCCTGTTCTCTTTCGTGAACCCCGATCATGAACGCCGCGCGCACGAGATCGTGCGGCAGGAAATCCAGAATGCCTACGTCTGCGCCAGCCACGAAGTGCTGCCCCGCGCGCCCGAATACGACCGTACCTCCACCACCGTGGTCAACGCCTATGTAGGCCCGCGCGTCACCGGCTATCTCGAAAAGCTGGTCCAGCGGCTGGCCGATGGCGGCTATCGCAGGCAGCTGATGGTCATGCAGGCGTCGGGCGGGGTGATGAGCCGCGACTATATCGAGGGCGCGCCGATCCGCGTTCTTGCCTCCGGCCCGGCGGGCGGCGTAATCGGCTCTGCCCACTGCGGCGCGGCCAAGGGATGCCCCAACCTGCTCTGCGTCGACATGGGCGGCACCAGCTACGACATGTCCCTGGTGATCGACGGGCAGGCCCCGGCCGAAGCGGGCTGGAACATGCACCACCGCTACCTTGTCGGCGTACCGATGGTGAAAGTGGAGACGCTGGGCGCCGGCGGAGGCTCCATCTGTCACGTAAACGGAGGCATGCTGCAGGTCGGCCCGCGCTCTGCCGGGTCGGAACCCGGCCCGATCTGCTACGGGCGCGGGGGAACCGAGCCCACCGTGACGGACGCCCTTGTCATGCTGGGCATCCTTTCCACCGACCAAGGGTTCGCAGGGGGCAGCTTCACCCTATCGCGCAAGGGTGTGGTCGAGGCATTTCGCGCGCTGGCCCGCGATCTTGGCCATGCCAATGACAAACAGGGCGCCAACGACGAACAGGGCGCCGAACAGGCCGCATTCGACTGCTGGCGCGTGGTCAATGCCGCCATGAGCCAGGGCGTGCGCCGCACCACCGCCGGCAAGGGGATCGACCCGCGCGACCTCGTGATGCTGGCCTACGGCGGCAACGGCCCTGCCTTCGCGGCGATCCAGGCAGAGGAGCTGGGCATCGAAAAAGTGCTGATCCCCAAGGCATCGCCTACGTTCTCCGCCCTCGGCACGCTGGTCGCGAACCCCACCATCGACGAGGAACGCTCCTACATCGCATCCTCTGCCGCGCTCGATCTTGACCGCATCCGCGCCTTGTGGAGCCAGCTGTGCGAGCGGGCGGACCGGCACTTCAGCGCCGCCGGATTCTCCCCCGGATCGGTGCAGGCCAGCTACCAACTCAACATGCGCTATCCGGGCCAGAACTTCTCGCTCTCGTTCCCGGTAGAGGGCGATGCGCCTCTGCATGACCTGGGCTTCGTCGACGAAGGCTTCCCCGCCCGCGCCATCACCCTGTTCAACGCGCGGCACATGGCGGAATACGGCCACGTGCGTGAGAACGAGGTGCCGGAGATCTCCGGCGTGCGCCTTGCCGCGCGGGTGGAAACACCCTCGCCCAAAGCCGCCGGCGGCTTCGTAAGCAAAGGCCCGCCGCCGCCGCCGCAACGTACCCGACGCGCCAACCTTGGCCGTGGCTTTGCGATGGTGCCGATCCACTCCGGCCGCAGCCTGTCGCCCGGCATGGAACTGCAGGGTCCGGCCATCATCGAGGAGACTTTCACCACCATCGTCGTCTACCCCGGCTGGACCGCGCAAGTCGACGACGCGGGAGACTATCAGCTCGTCCGCTGCTGAACCATTTGCGCCGGATCGCAACCGCCGCCTCTTTCGCGCGTCTCTGTCATGCGATATCCCGCAATGGGCGCGGATCGCGCGAAGAGGTGATTGAGGTCCGCGTTGTACAGCCTGAGCCGATTCACCGAACGCCTCCCCTTCCTGCCGGACAGGCCGGGTGTGCGTTACACGGCAACCATCGCGCTGTGCCTGTTCGCGCTGTGGCTGCGCTGGGCGCTCGATAGCGCATTCCCGCCGGGCTATCCGTTCCTGACGTTCTTCCCGGCGGTGATCCTCAGCTCGTTCCTGTTCGGGCCGCGTCCCGGCGTTCTTGCCGCGATCCTTTGCGGCATCTTCGCATGGTACGTGTTCATCCCGCCGCGCATGACCTTCGGCTTCGACCACGGCACGATCACCGCGATGCTGTTCTACACCGGGGTCGTGGCGGTAGACATCGCGCTTGTCCATTTCATGCAGGCCGCCAACGCCCGCCTCCACCACGCAAGAGAGGAAGTGCGCACACTGGCCGAGGAACGCCGCCAGCTTGCAGAGCGGTCCGAACTGCTGTTTCAGGAAATGCAGCACCGGGTCGGCAACAACCTGCAGATGGTCGGCGCCGTATTGTCGCTGCAGATGCGCAACCTTCAGGAGCCGGTCGCCCGCCGCGCCCTGTCCGATGCCGCCGCCCGCCTGCAGGTGATCGGCAACATCCAGCGCCAGCTCTACCATCACGATGGCCGCCTGGTTCCGCTTGACCGATTCCTGCAGGAAGTCTGCGCCAAGACCATGTCCTCCAGCGCCCGCCCCGGCATCACCTGCTCCGTCGAGGCGCTGGGCGACATCGTGCTGCGGCCGGACAGCGCCGTACCCGTGGCGCTGATCGTGACCGAAGCGATCGCCAACGCCATAGAACATGGCTTTGCCGATGACCGTGACGGCACCATCACCGTGCGCGTCACCCGCCAGAACGGCGGCGTGGTTCTGCACGTGGAGGATGACGGGCACGGGCTGCCGCCGGGCTTCGACCCGGCTTCGGCCGACTCGATAGGGCTGCGCATCTCACGCGTGCTCAGCCGTCAGCTGGAAGCACGCATCGCCCTCGAAAATGCGCAAGCCGGCACCCGGATGACGCTGGAACTGCCGCCTTCCCGCCTTGCCGAAGGGGCATAGATGCGCGGCTTGCGCCTGTTATGGCGGATATCGCGCCGAAACGACCGAGGTTGCTCCCGCGCTAACTTGTGATTCAGCGCCATGCGCCTACATTGGAGCGCGAAAGGACGGATTCCCGCAAAATGAACGACGACCAGCCCAACGGCAACCCATGGGTCAAGAGCCTGCTTGTATGGGGCGGCATCTTCCTCGCCCTTCTGATGGTGGTCTCGATGTTCGGATCGCGCGCCACCACGGGCCCCGCGATTCCCTACTCCGATTTCCGCGGAAAGGTCGCCGAAGGCAGCGTCGCCTCGGTGGAGATTTCCGAAGACCGCATCGACGGCAAGCTCAAGAACGGGGACAGCTTCACCACCGTCCCGGTCCCCGGCGACACCACGCTGACCGACCTGCTCCAGCGCAACGACGTCAAGTATTCGGGCAAGGAAGCCGAACAGGGCAGCCTGCTGCTCTACATCCTTGCGCAGACCCTGCCGTTCCTGCTGATCGTCGGCATCGCCTTCTTCGCGCTGCGTCAGGTCCAGAAGGGCGGCGGCTCGGGCGCGATGGGCTTCGGCAAGTCCAAGGCCAAGATGCTGACCGAACGTTCGGGCCGAGTCACCTTCGATGACGTCGCCGGCATCGACGAAGCGCGTGAGGAACTGGAGGAAATCGTCGAATTCCTGCGCGATCCCACCCGCTTCTCCAAGCTGGGCGGCCAGATCCCCAAGGGCGCGCTGCTGGTCGGCTCGCCGGGCACCGGCAAGACCCTGCTGGCCCGCGCCATCGCCGGTGAGGCCGGCGTGCCGTTCTTCACGATCTCGGGCTCCGACTTCGTCGAAATGTTCGTCGGCGTTGGTGCATCGCGCGTGCGCGACATGTTCGAACAGGCCAAGAAGAACGCGCCCTGCATCGTCTTCATCGATGAAATCGACGCCGTCGGCCGCCACCGTGGCCATGGCCTCGGCAACTCGAACGACGAACGCGAACAGACGCTCAACCAGCTGCTGGTCGAGATGGACGGCTTCGAAGCGAACGAAGGCATCATCATCATCGCGGCAACCAACCGTCCCGACGTGCTCGACCCCGCGCTGCTGCGCCCCGGCCGCTTCGACCGTCAGGTCGTGGTGCCGGTGCCCGACATCGAAGGGCGTGAAAAGATCCTCGCCGTGCACATGAAGAAGGTGCCGCTGGCGCCTGACGTGAATCCGCGCGTGATCGCACGCGGTACTCCGGGCTTCTCCGGCGCCGACCTTGCCAACCTGGTGAACGAGGCTGCCCTGCTCGCCGCACGGCGCAACAAGCGCCTTGTCGCCATGCAGGAATTCGAGGACGCCAAGGACAAGGTCATGATGGGCGCGGAACGCCGTTCCATGGTCATGACCGAAGACGAAAAGAAGATGACCGCCTATCATGAGGCCGGTCACGCCATCGTCTCGCTGAACGAAGCCGCTTCGGACCCGATCCACAAGGCCACCATCATCCCGCGCGGCCGCGCGCTGGGCATGGTCATGCGCCTGCCTGAGCGGGACAGCTATTCCTATCACCGCGACAAGATGCTGGCGAACCTGTCGGTCGCGATGGGCGGCCGCGTGGCGGAAGAGATCATCTTCGGCTATGACAAGGTGTCTTCGGGCGCATCGTCCGACATCCAGTACGCCACCAGCCTGGCGCGTTCGATGGTGACCAAGTGGGGCATGTCGGACAAGCTTGGGCCGATCCAGTACGAAGACAGCCAGGAAGGCTATCTCGGCATGGGCGGCACCCAGCGCACGATGGGTTCGGGCGAAACGAACAAGCTGATCGACAGCGAAATCCGCGCGCTTGTCGAAAACGCCCATGCCCGCGCAACGCAGATCCTGAACGACCAGAACGAGGCGCTGCACACGCTGGCGCAGGCGATGCTGGAATACGAAACCCTGTCCGGCGACGAGATCAAGCAGCTTCTCGAAACCGGCAATATCGGCCGTCCTTCGGAACCGCGCGGTCCGTCGGCTCCGCGGCCGCTGACCGGCTCTGCGATCCCGAAGGCAGGCCGCCGCTTCAGCGGAACTGCACCGCAGGGCGCGTAAACCCCCGGTCCACGGGTTCTCCCCCAAGGGAGAATGCAGGAGGGGCGTCAGGGCAGGACCTGACGCCCCTTTTTTGTCGCCCGTCTTGCCGCCGCCCTACAGGCTGGTCTGGGCCATGATCATGGTGAAGAACATGGCAAGGGCCAGGCCCGAAAAGACAAGCAGCATTGCCCCGCGCCACAAGGCGCTGAACCGGCTGATGCCGTAGGCTCCACGCAGCTGGCGATACATATGCAAAGGCGGCACGAAGATCAGGAATGCCGCGATCTCTGCGGCACCCAATGCCCCCCCGATCATCGCCACGATGGCCAGCAGTGTCATGAAGCACAGCGAATACGTCACGAAGACGGTATGATCATACAAGTGGAAGCGGCGGCTGAACGGAAACAAAAGCCACAGGAACGGCACCGATATGGGGATCAGCGCCCAGCTGTATTTGTAAGCGTATGTCTGAAGCTTGTAGCTTGCGAGATCGGGATTGGACCGGAACTTCTTGATCGCCTTGTCCAGCGTGGGAATATCGCTGACCCGCCGGTCCGGGTCCACCTTCAGATCGACACCCTCTGCCTCCACGTCGCGCAACGTATTCAAAGCCTCGCGCTGCGCGCTCAATTGCGCGTCGACGCCTGCAATCGTCTGCCCCTTTGCCGCGGCCGCCTTCTGCCTCGCCTCCAGGGCGGCGATCTCACCTTCGATCCGCTTGATGCTGTGCTCCACGCCCTGCGCATTGCCCGTGTGCGTCGAGGGTTCCTCATGCCCTTCGGTCGCGTGAAAAACCGCGAACATCAGGAAGATGCAGAAAAGAAACAAGGCGATCGGCGACACGTAACTGGCGCGGCGGCCATCGATATACTCACGCGTGAGGCGTCCGGGGCGCCACGCCAGCAGCGGTAGCGTGCGCCAGATCTTGCCTTCGAAATGAAAAACGCCGTGTAGCAGGTCATGGAAGAATGCCCCCAGGCTTCGGTGCACGTGCGCTGCCTGACCGCAGGCATGGCAATGCGATCCCACAAGATGCGTGCCGCAATTCAGGCAGTCCGTTTCATGCGTGTGGCCATCCTGCGCCGCCCCATGCCTCGGTTCGACCGCCATGGCAGCTGCGGTGCCCTGCCCAAGCTCCGCCAATCCTTCACTGATCCCGCTCATCTTCGCCCCCCGTTTGAAGATCGACGAAACCTATGCCGGGATCGCCATCCGTGCAATGCGGACGGGGATAGCGCCTATCCGCGCTTCAACTGCGCTGACCGAGCTTCTTTTCAATCGCGCCCCACAGCCGCGCAAACGCCTGCGCTGCCGTGCTTTGCGGTGCCAGCGCCCCTACCGGCTGGCGCTGGACGGCGCATTGTTCGACGGCGCTGGCATAAGGGATGGCAGGCCAGTTCGGGTTCGTTTCATGCGCCTGCTTGTGCAACGCCCGGCGCATGTCGAGCATCGAGAGCACCGGCAGGATCGGCGGATGCCGCTTAGTGTTCCCGGCGATCTCCCGGACCACGAGGTCGAAGGCGCGCGATGAAAGCGGCGATGGCGGCAACGGCACGATCACAAGGTCCGCCGCGCGCACGACTTGCGCCGAAAGTTCATTCATCACCGGCGGGCAATCCAGGATGATGCGCGGGTAATCGGCCGAAAGTTCTTCGGTCAGCTTTGCCAGTCGCTTGCGCTTGCCGATCTTTACCAGCTGCGCATCGAGCGTGCGGATCGATTCATCGGCGGGAAGCACGTCGAGCCCGTCGAACGCGGTGCGCTGGATCAACCGCGTCGGCGGTCTTTCGCGCGCGAAGACTTCTTCTGCCAGCCGCGTTTCCTGCGGTTCGAGGCCATAGAGGAAGGCCGATCCGCCTGCTGCATCAAGATCCCACAGCAAGGTCCGATGCCCGCTCTGCACGGCAGAGCACCATGCCAGATTGGCGGAGAAGGTCGTTTTCCCGACGCCACCCTTGACGCTGTAGATGGCGATGGTGGCGCCGCTGCCGGCTGGAGAACCCTGCTCCCCCTCGGACGCACGAAGGGGACCGGCCCTTTTGGGCGGTCCCCCGGTCAATCCGATGATACGTGGCAATTTCGATTTAGCGGACACATCCGCATCGTTGCCTGCCGAAAGCCGGCAGTCAACGGTTACGATCAGCCGTCGTAATCACCGCCCAGCGACGTGTTGCGGGTCGGAGCCGACGCAGTGATGCGCAGGGCTTCGGCCGACTGGCTGAGCGAACCGATATCGTCCATTTCGTCATCATCATCGGGCAGCACGCGCTGCATCGAGGTGACGAGCGTTTCCTTGAGGTTGCTCGGCGTGACGGTCTGTTCGGCGATTTCGCGCAGGGCCACGACCGGGTTCTTGTCACGGTCGCGGTCGATGGTCAGCTCCGCGCCGCCCGAAATCTCACGCGCACGCTGCGCTGCGAGAAGGACGAGGTCGAAGCGGTTGGGGATCTTGTCGACGCAATCTTCGACAGTAACGCGCGCCATGGGCACTCCCGGTAAAGAATCTGTGGGATCGGAAAGGGCCGCAATTAGGGCCGCAGGCGGCGAAAGTCAAGGAAATGGCGGCGCCGGGCGGCATGGCCTAGAACGCCTCCGCAATTCCCAGATACAGCCCCGACGAATCGCGGCCCACGGCAAAGTCGAGACGCACGTTGATGTTCGTATCGCGTGATGGCTGGAACCTGAGCCCGGCCCCGGCTGCGGGCAGGAAGCGGCTATCGTCGATACGGCTTAGAGACGGCGCGATGCCTCCGACCCCGGCAAAGACCACTGCGCCCAGCCGTCCTTTCAGCCGTCTACGCAGTTCGCCTTGCATCGCCCAGCTGGCGCGATCACGATAGCGCCCGGTCTTGTACCCGCGCAGATCGTTGTTCTGGCCATACAGGCAAAGGCCATAGAACGGCGCATTGGACGAGGCCGCGCAAATTCCGGCATGAAACGCCAGAACCGACCTTTCCGCAACGGGGCGGTAGTAACTAACCCCCGCAGTCAGCCGGTTCGATCCGAAATCGCCACCCAGCGCCTTCAGGTCGAACAGCCATTCGGCATGGGCATAGAGCCCCGATCCGGGGTTGAGGCTATCATCGCGCGAGTCATACGTGACGACCGGACCAAGCTGCACCAATCGGCTGTCAGCCATGCGGTCCGGCACGACGAGGTCCGGATATTCAGGCTCGGCATCGCCTGACGCGTCGATATCGAGATACATCAGGCGCGCCCCCAGATACGTACGGTTGGCAAGCCGCGTCTGTGCCTGCAGACGGATCACCGTCATCCGCTGGTCCAGCTCGGTCGACACGTTCCGGTCACCGGCCTGCGCGCCGATACCGTAATAATCGGCCACGATCTTGCCCGTGGCGACCAGCCCGTTCAAGCGGATGCGGTCGTCGTCAAGCGACATGGAATGAAAGCCGCCCACCAACCAGTTGCCGTTGCTGGTCTTCATGACTGCCCCGCCCGAAATCCATGGCGAAGGCGCGCCGTTGGGATTGTAGAACGCCACCCCCGCCGCGACGAGGCCCGTGCCCAGCGACGGGCTGGTGATCGGCAACGGCACTGCAAGAATGTCCCTTCCAGGCGTTATGGCGATGTCCGTCGCCTTTGCTGCGGCTTCGATCTGCTCCTCGATCTCCGAAACGTCATCGCCGGGGCCTGCGGCGGATGCGGATGCGGCACTGCAAAAGGCCGCCAGCACAGGCAGAAACGCTGCGGTACGCCACGCAAAAGCGGACAGGAAGCGAGGCAAAGGCGAAAGTGCTTGCATGCAGGGCACAAGCCTATGTGCTTCGCGTTTGCAGTGTATCGGCAATTACCCCGAGAGATCGCGGCCCCTCGCCTCACCCCGAAAGGGTTACCCCCGCGTGAAGCTGAGCGCGAGCCTTGCCAGTTCGGGGAATGCCTCTGCCCGCTCCTTCGCCTGCGCGTTGGATGCGGTGCCCCGGATCACGCGGCCCTTGATACCGTGGAAGATCGCGGCGAGGCGGAAGAAGTTGAAGGCCATGTAGTAGCGGTAGTCCGGCAGCCCATCGCGCCCGGTGCGGCGGCAATAGGCGGCGACGTACTCCTCCTCGGTCGGGATGCCGAGGGCGGTGATGTCCGCCCCGCCCAGCCCCGCAACGATGTGCGGGGGCATGTGGTACATCATCGCGTTGTAGGCGAAGTCGGCCAGCGGATGGCCCAGCGTCGACAGTTCCCAGTCCAGCACCGCCAGCACGCGCGGCTCGTGAGGCGCGAAGATCATGTTATCAATGCGAAGGTCGCCGTGGATCACGCTGGAGGCGCCATCGTCCGCAGGCATGTTCGCCTCAAGCCAGGCGATCACCGCGTCCATATCCGCGTTGCGGCCCGCCGCCTCGTCCTCGAAGTACTGCTTCGACCAGCGGCCGACCTGCCGCGCGAAATAGTTGCCGGGCCTGCCGTAATCGCCCAGCCCGATCGCCTCAGGATCATGCGAATGGAGCTGTGCCATCGTGGCGTTCATCGCATCGAACAGCGCCGCGCGTTCGTCGTTGGAGACACCGGGGACGGTCGCATCCCAGAAGATGCGGCCTTCCACCATTTCCATGACGTAGAACCACGTCCCGATGACGCCATCGTCTTCGCACAGGCCATAGACCCGCGCCACCGGGAAGCCCGCGCCGTGGAGAGCCGTGAGCACCTTCGCCTCACGCTCAACCGCGTGGGCGCCTTTCAGCAGCTGCCCCGGCGGCTTGCGCCGCAGGACATAGCTGCGCGAAGGCGTCACCAGCTTGTAGGTCGGGTTGGACTGCCCGCCCCTGAACTGCTCGACCGTCAGCGGCCCGGCGAAGCCTTCGACATTGGCTTCCAGCCATGCGGTCAGCGCCGCCTCGTCGAAGGCATAGCCTTCGCGCACGGCAGTGGTGCCCGAGTTGGCGTCCGCGATATCGGGCGCAACGTCCGTCATGCCGGTTCGGCTTGCTTCGATGCCGCCGCTTCCTGCGCCTTGTGCCAGTCACGGCGGATCTTCTTGGCGAGGCTCCACTTGTGGACTTCGGTGGGGCCGTCATAGATGCGAAAGGCGCGCACTTCGCGGAACGCCTGCTCGACGATGGTGCGTTCGGTAACGCCTGTCCCGCCCATCACCTGCACGCAGTTGTCGGCGATCTTCATCAGCGCTTCGGACACCGAGACTTTCGCCATCGAGCTTTCCACCGTGCCCAGCGATCCGGTGTCGAGCACCGATGCGCACCAGTCGATCATCAGTTCGCACTGCTTGATGAGGATGGCATTCTCCGCCAGCATGAAGCCGACGCCTTCGTGCTCGATCAGCTGCTTGCCGAAGGCATGGCGGCGGCAGGCGTAGTCGCTGGCGATTTCATGCGCGCGCATGCAGGTGCCAAGCCAGCGCATGCAGTGCGAAAGACGCGCCGGGCTCAGGCGGACTTGTGCATATTTGAAGCCGTCGCCCGGATTGCCCAGCATATGCTCGGCGGGAACGCGCAAGTTGTCGATCGTCAGCGTGGCGTGGCCGCCCGGCATCGATGTGTCGATGGTGTTGGGAACCTCGTCGATGCGGATCGCGGCATCGGGCAGGTCCACCAGGAACATGCAGGCGCCGCCTTTGGTGTCCTCTTCCTCGGACGCGGCCATGACGATGCCCACCATCGCCCCTTGCGCGCCGGTGATGAAGGTCTTGCGGCCGTTGATGACCCAGTGGTTGCCGTCGCGGCGGCAGGTGGTCTTCATCATCGACGGGTCCGAACCCGCCCCGCCCCAGTCGGCGGGCTCGGTCATGAAGAAGGCAGAACGGCCCTTGCCCTCGACCAAAGGCTTGAGGAACCGCGCCTTCAGTTCGGGCGAGCCGACGTGGCCGATGAGGTACATGTTGCCCTCATCCGGCGCCATGGTGTTGCAGGCCAGCGGCCCCAGCGGCGAAAGGCCCGACTTGATCAGAACCACTGCCGTCTCGCGCTGGGTCAGGTGCGATCCGTCCGCCCTGATATGCGGGGTAAGCACGCCCGCCTCACGAGCCAGCGCGCGCATCTCCATGACCAGTTCGTCAGTCGGCGCGCCGTGATGATCGCGGCGCGGATCGTTCTCGTAAGGGACGATCTGCTCTCGCACGAAAGCCTCGACCTTGGCCGCCATGTCAGCTGCGTAGGGGGAAATCTCGGTCATCACTGCAGCACCCTGATCGGATCGGAGCCATCCCAGTCGCGGGCGGCGTCCTTCATCATCTGGAACAGACCTTCGGTGCCGGTAAGGGGCTGAAGGTATTCGATTACGTGGCCCGGTCCCTGGCCGGGATCGACATAGATCACCTCGCCATCGGCGCCCACCTTGCCTTCGACGATCACCTCTGCCCCGGCTTCGGCGCAGGCGCGGCGGGCTTCCTCGATCGATTCGACGAAGACGCAGACATGGTGCAGCCTGTCACGCACCGCATATTCGCCCGAATAGAGCGAAGGCGCATCGGAATCGGTCTTGATCAGCTCGATCTGGATATCGCCCCAGTAGGCGATGGCCATCGTGAACGTGGCCTCGGTAGGCTGGCCCTTGTACTTCATGTCATCGAGCCGCACGTCGTTGAGGACGAAGAACGGGCCGACGCCGACTGTCTCGATCCAGTACTTCATCGTCGCATCGAAGTCGGTCGGGAAGTAGGCCAGCTGGATCACGTCACCCAGCCGCTTGAGCGGGCCGGGTGCCGTTGTGGTCGTGTTGAGTGCCGTTGTGGTCATCGTGTGTCCTTTCAGGCGAACAGGCCCTCTGGCGCCTCGATCAGCCCCTTGAGCGTCTGCAGGAACTGCGCGCCGGCAGCGCCGTCGATGGCGCGGTGATCGACCGAGAGGGTGAACGAGATGCGCGTTTCGAAGGCCCAGGAACCGCCAGCACCGCCGTCATCCGTCTCCACCGGCTGGCGCAGCGCCGCACCCACGGCAAGGATTGCGCCCTGCGGCGGATTGATGATCGCATCGAAGTTCTCGATCCCGAACATGCCAAGGTTGGAGACGGAGAACGTGCCGCCCTCCATGTCTTCCATGCCCAGCTTTCCGGCCTGCGCCTTGTCGATCAGGCGGCGGGTTTCCACCGCGATCTGGTCGATCCGCATCAGGTCCGCCTGCCGTACCACCGGGGTGACAAGACCCTTGGGACTGGCCACGGCGATGGACACATCGGCGTGCGGGAAGCGATGGATTTCCTGCCCATGCACCTGCACATTGACGTCCGGGTGCTTCGCCAGCGCCATGGCCGAAGCCTTGACGATCCAGTCATTCACCGAAGCCTTGCAGCCCAGCACGACATTCGCCGTCTTGCGCATTTCCAGCAGCGCATCGGCGCTGGCCGACATGCGCAGGTAGAAGTGCGGAAGCTCCTGCTTCGCCTGCGTAAGCCGCTGCGCCACGACCTTGCGGACGCGGTCGAAGGGAACGACTTCGGGGCGGTTCTCACCCGCCACGAATTCAGGGGTGCCGATGGCGCCAGCGGAGGCCTTGGGCGCAGGCACCAGCGCCAGAACGTCGGCCTTGGAGATGCGGCCGCGCGGGCCGGTGCCGGTAAGTCCCTGAAGCGAAAGGCCGTGCAGCGCCGCGATGCGACGGGCGAGCGGCGATGCCAGCACCTTGAGATCGTCCACCTCGACCGGGACCGTACCCTTGAGAGACGGGCTGCCGGTGCCGCGAAGCGCCTTCACCACGTCCTGATGGGTGATACGTCCGCCGCGGCCCGAACCTTCGATCCCGGCGATATCGACGCCCTCCTCTTCCGCAAGGCGCAGGGCCTCGGGGCTGATCGGGCGGTTGGTGTCGATCTTGATACGCTGCTTCTCAGGGGCGGGCGCGGCGGCTGCAACCGGTGCGGGTTGCGGTGCCTTGGCCTTCTCAGCCCCCTTCGCAACGCCGCCCTCGGCGGGTCGGAATTCGGCAACGAAGGCGTCGATCTCGGCGTCCGAGTGCGCGCCTTCGTCGAACACCGCCAGCAGCGCGCCGACGGGTTCCTCGCCCGCGCCGCCACCCACGATGATGCGGCGCACGGTGGCTTCGTATTCGGCCTCGACCTCGTTGGTGATCTTGGCGGTTTCGATCAGGCACAGCGTCTGGCCGCGCTGGAAGGTTTCCCCCTCCTTCACCATCCATTCGGCGATTGTGCCCTCGGTCATTTCGATGCCCCACTTGGGCATCGTGAATGCGCGGATGCGGCTCATGTCAGCGCTCCCCTTAGCGGTATTCGAGCGTCTTGCGCACAGCGGCGGCGACCTTGGCCGGGCTCGGCAGGTAGGCGCTTTCCAGTTCGCGGGCGAAGGGCACCGGCGTATGCGGCGGCGTCACCATCTCGATCGGCGCCTTCAGGCTGGCAAAAGCCTTCTGGGCGACGAGCGCGGAAATGTCGGTGGCCAGCGAACAGCGCGGCGGGGCTTCGTCCACCACCACCAGACGGCCGGTCACTTCGACCGAATCGAGGATCGCTTCCTCATCCAGAGGCGAAGTGGTGCGAAGGTCGATCACGTCGCAGCCGATGCCGTCCTGCGCCAGATCGTCTGCCGCCGTTTCGGCGTAGCGGACCATCATGCCGCTGGCGACGATCGTCACGTCCTGCCCGGCGCGGGCAAGGCGGGCGTGGCCGAAGGGGATGCAAAAGTCCGGGTCGTCGTTCACTTCGCCGCTCATCGCGTAAAGGAACTTGTGCTCCAGGAAGACCACGGGATCGTCATCGCGGATCGCCTGACGCAGCAGGCCGCAGGCGTCTTCCGGCGTGGTGGGCATGACCACCTTGATGCCGGGCATTCCGGTCACGAACTGGCTGATCATCTGGCTGTGCTGCGCGGCGGCGTTATAGCCCGCGCCCACCGGCATGCGGATTACCGCCGGGCAGACCGACTTGCCGCCGAACATGTAGCGGAACTTGGCGATCTGGTTCCACAACTGGTCCATGCAAACGCCGATGAAGTCGGCGAACATGATCTCCGCCACCGGGCGTTTTCCGGCCAGCGCAAGGCCGCCCGCCGCGCCCATGATGGCGCTTTCGCTGATCGGCGTGTCGATCACGCGGTTCGGGCCGAAGGCGTCGTAGAACCCGGTCGAAGTAGACCAGATGCCGCCGATGGCTTCGGGCCCGCCCGCCGTGCCCATTCCCCCGGCAACGTCTTCGCCAAGCACGACGACGCGTTCGTCACGCTGCATTTCCTGGAAGATCGTGTTGCGGATGGCTTCGCGATACATCATTTTTGCCATGGGTCTCGCTCCTGCCGTCAGTAGCTGATGTAGACGTTGTCGAGGACGTTTTCCGGCTGCGGGCGCGGTGCCGCGCGCGAAGCCTGAACCGCGTTCTCGATGGCCTTGAGCGACTCGGTGTCGATCGTGTCGAGGTCCACGTCCTCAAGCAGCTTCGCGCCGGTCACGCTGGCGCGGAAGATCTTGAGGCAATCGCGCTCTGCCCGCAGACGATCGAGTTCGCCGTCGCCGCGATAGCGCTGCGGATCGCCCTCGAAGTGACCGAAGAAACGCTCGGTATCGAACTCAACCGCTGCCGGGCCGTTGCCGGGCGTCCGCACGTACTCAAGCACTTCACGGAAGGTGTCGTAGACGGCGAAGAAATCGGTGCCATCGGCGCGCCAGACCTTCATGCCGAAGGCTTCGGCGCGGCTGGCGATGTCGTTCGCCGTGCCCACCGCGTAGTCGACGCCCGTATGCTCGGAATAGTGGTTGTTTTCAAAGACGAATATGGCAGGCGCCTTGGTGACGACGGCCAGGTTCATCGCTTCGAACGTCGTGCCCTGATTGCAGGCCCCGTCGCCCGAGAAGGCGATCGAGACGGCCAGCTTGCCGTTCTCGTCCGGGCCGTCGATCTTGTTGGAAATCGCCGCGCCCACCGCGATCGGGGCGCCTGCCCCCACGATGCCGTTTGCGCCCATCATGCCCTTGTCGATGTCGGCGATGTGCATGGAACCGCCCTTGCCGTTGCAAAGGCCCTCCTGGCTGCCCCAGATTTCCTTCATCATGCCTTCAAGGTCGCAGCCCTTGGCAAGACAGTGACCGTGGCCACGGTGAGTCGAGACGATCTTGTCACGCTCGGTCAGATGTTCGCACACGCCCACCGCGACCGCTTCCTGACCGCTGTAAAGGTGCGTGAAGCCCGCGATCTCGCCGGTCTGGATTTCCTCATGGAGCCGTTCCTCGAATTCGCGGATCAGCTTCATCTGCCGATAGGCGCGGGTCAGCGCCTCGCGGTTCAGCTGCATTTCGGATTCCTCTCGTTGATGGCGTTGATACGCGGGGGCTTCGACAGGCTCAGCCTGAGCGGATTTGAGAGCCGGTTGCTCATCCCGCCCCGCTCATGCTGAGCTTGCCGAAGCATCACAGGCCCAGCACCGACTTGGCGATGATGGTGCTTTGAACTTCATTGGTGCCGCCGAAGATCGTCCAGGCACGACTGTTGAGATAACGCGCCGCTGCGACTTGCGCGGCGCTGGAATGAATTGCGGCGGGCGCGCCCTCTCCATAAAGCGGGCGTGTGGTTTCCAGCTGGAGGCCGGCGGCTCCGTAAAGATCCACGGCCAGCAGATCGATCTCCTGCCGCAAATTGGAGGCCAGCAGCTTGGTCAGCGATGTCTGCGGACCTGCCGGGCGGCCTTTGGCGATTTCAGAGATGATCTTCAGTTCGATCATTTCCAGCGCATTGACCGCAAGCCGGGCCTTCGCCACCCGGCGGCGCCAGTCGGTCTGGTCGGCCAGAATGCCGCCCTTGCCATCGCTCTCCCCCTTCGCGGCCGTCTCTATCTGGTCAAGATCGTAGCCCAGCTTGGGGGCATGGCAAGAACCGCCGCGTTCGTTTTCGAGCAGGAACTTGGCGATGGTCCAGCCATCCCCTTCCCCACCGACAAGGTTTTCGGCAGGCACGATCACGTCTTCAAGGAAGACCTGGTTGACCTCGTGGTCGCCCGCGTTGGTCAGGATCGGACGGACCGAGACGCCGGGTGTCGCCAGATCGATGAGCAGGAAGGAAATGCCCGCCTGCTTCTTCACTTCCGTATTTGTGCGGACCAGCGTGAACATGCGGTTGGCGTGATGCGCGTGGGTGGTCCAGATCTTGGAGCCGTTGACGCGGTAATGGTCCCCCTCCCTGATCGCCCGCGTCTTTAGGCTGGCAAGATCGGACCCCGCGCCCGGCTCGGAAAAGCCCTGGCACCAGTAATCCTCACCCGAAAGGATGCGCGGCAGCACTTGCGCCTTCTGCGCATCGCTGCCGAAGTTGTAGATCACCGGGGCCAGCAGCTTGAGACCCAGCACCGTCAGGTTCGGCGCGCCCGCCGCCGCGCATTCCTTTTCGAACAGGTAGCGCTGCAACGGCGTCCAGCCGGTGCCGCCGTGCTCAGCGGGCCACTGGTAGCCAAGCCAGCCCTGCTTGTGCAGCACCGCGTTCCACGCCTGCCCGATTTCCGGCTCGACGAAGACCGACGGGGTGGCCGCAGCGCCCGCCTTGACCTCTGCCGGAAGGTGATCGCGCAGGAAAGCGCGGACCTCTTCGCGGAACGTTGCGTCTTCAGGGGAAAGTTCGATGTCCATTCGCTTCAGCGTTCCAGAATAGTGACTGCGGACACGCCGGGTGCGCCATAGACGTGGCTGTAGGCCGTCTTCGGGGCACCGGGCACCTGACGACCGCCGCCGTCTCCGCGCAGTTGCACGACGTTTTCATAAACCTGGCGCAAGCCCGACGCGCCGATCGGCTCGCCACAGGCAAGGCAGCCGCCATCGGTATTGACCGGCAGCGCGCCGCCGATCTCGGTGCGTCCCTCGGCCAGCCACTGCTCCTGCTCGCCATCGGCGCAGAAGCCGTTTTCGGCCATGTGCATAAGTTCGGCGCCTGCTTCGGTGTCCTGCAACTGGGCCACGTCGATGTCGCCCGGCCCCATCCCGGCAAGGCGATAGGCATCGGCGGAGGCAATGCGCGAAGCCGTGCCCCGCGGGCCGCTGTCATCGGCCACCACGTCCACCGAGGGCGCGAACACTTCGAAGCTGCTGGGCGGACGGGTGCGCATGGTCGCCGCCTTGAGCCGGATCAGCGGCTTGCCCAGTTCGCGGGCCTTCTTCTCGCTGGCAAGGATCAGCGCCACGCCGCCCTCTGCCGGAGAGCAGAACATGTACTTGGTATAAGGATCGCTCACCAGCGGCGCTTCGAGGATCTCTTCCAGAGACACCGGCTGACGGCGCCATGCATGAGGTGCGTGGACGGCGTTGCGGAACGCCTTTTCCGCCACCATGCCCAGGCTCTTTTGCGAAATGCCGAAGAGGCTCATGTAACGCATGATCTTGGCTGCGAAGAATTGCGTGGTGACCATCTGGCCCACTTCGCCGTACCAGTCGGGAAGGTTGTATTCGCTGGGCAGCGCATTGAAGGCGCCGCGCGGATGCTTGTCGAAGCCGACCGCGACGCCAAGATCGAACTCACCCGACTTGATCGCCATCTGCGCGCTGAAAAGCGCCGATCCGCCCGCCGCGCAACCGTTGCGCACATTGATGAACTGGACGCCGGTAAGGCCAAGGCGGTCGACCATCGTATCCGGATTGCCCGCAGCATCCGAACTGCCATAGGCGAACTGGACCTGCGGCCATTCGACGCCCGCATCGGCCAGCGCCTCGCGCACGGCGAAGACGCCCTGATCGACGCCGGAAAGGCCATCGGTACGGCCGAAGCGGTGGATGCCGATGCCGACGATGCATACGTCGCCGCTCATGCTGCGCCTCCTGCTGCCGGAGCCGATACGGGTACGTAGGCGGGGATATAAGGGCTGTCCGCAAGCTCCGGGTTCAGCGGCGACGGCGCAAAACGCACCGCCATGCCAACCTTCACATCGTCGAACGCAACGTTGTTAAGCCGCGCCTCGACGATGACCTGCCCCGGCAGTTCGACATAGGCGACGACCCACGGCGCGAACGCTTCGGGCCCGGCATAAGGCGGCGTCTTGGGGCGGAAACGCTGGACGGTATAGGACCACAGCGTTCCTTCGCTTCCCAGCGCGACGGGTTCATAAGTTTCGGACGACGGGCACGGAAAGACGATGCGGCCGGTTTCCCGGTCCTTGCCGCCGATCAGACGCGGGGGCGTCTCTTCGGTAAACAGGCCTTCGGCAATCGCTTTCATCTCGCTCCCGATCCTTCAACGTTCGCCGGTACTTGAAAGTCCGGCCATGGATTCGGTTTAAGCGCGTCGCCGCAGCATTTGTGACTCACCAAAACGATAGGATAGCCATTGCGCTAGTTCGTGCGACGCCTTGGCCAACAACAGGCCGCGGGAGAGACGCACCATGCCGAAGCAGTGGGATTACATCATCGTGGGCGCAGGCTCGGCAGGCTGCGTCATGGCCGAAAGGCTGAGCGCGGACGGCCGGACGCAAGTGCTGGTGCTGGAAGCTGGCGGCGAAAACGACAGCTTCTGGGTCACGCTGCCCAAGGGCGTTGCCAAGCTGGTCAAGCGGCCGGAGCACATGTGGGCCTACCACGTCGCGCAACCCCGAGATCCCGGCGCCAACGAGCCGGGCGCGGGCGAAGTGTGGATTCGCGGCAAGGGCCTTGGCGGATCGTCCTCCATCAACGGGATGATCTGGAGCCGGGGCGAGCCTGCAGACTACGACGCGTGGGAACGCGAGGCCGGAGCAACCGGCTGGAACGGCGCCAGCATGACCGCCGCCTTCCTCGAACTGGAGGACCACAAGGCCGGTCCCGCGCCCATGCGCGGCAGCGGCGGCCTCGTCCGCGTCGATCCGGCCTGCTACACTTATCCGCTGGCCGAACGCATGATCGAGGCGGGCGAAGCGCAAGGGCTGAAGCGTGTCGACGACCTCAACGGCACTCCCGGCCCGCGCGTCGGCTATTACAGCCACAACATCCGCAAGGGCCGGCGCGATTCTTCCGCGCGGACGTATCTGGCGGTGGCGCGCAAGCGGCCCAATGTTACGGTCGTTACGGGCGCCATGGCCGATCGCATCGCCTTCGAAGGCACCCGCGCCGTTGCGCTGGAAGCCACCGTCAACGGCAGGCCCGAACGCTTCGCACTGGCGGCAAACGGCGAAATCGTGGTGAGCGCGGGCGCCATGGAAAGCCCCCTGCTGCTCCAGCGTTCAGGGATAGGCGATGCTGCACGCCTTGCTGCGGCCGGGATTCCGCTGGTGGCGCATTCACCGGACGTCGGCGAAAAGATGATCGAGCACCTTTCGATCTCGATGCCGTTCCGGCTGGACCGTGGCAAAGGCACCAACAAGAGCTTCTTCGGCATCGGCGCCGCCTTCGCCATGCTGCGCTATCTGCTGCGCGGCGACGGCGTGCTGGCAACCGGCCCGTTCGAAGTTGGCGCGTTCTGCAACGTTGCCCATCCTGACGGGCGCACGGACGCGCAGTTCTATCTTGGCGGCTACACCTTCAAGGTCGGCGACGACAAGGATCCGGTACCGCTCGACAAGATCGACCCCAAGCCCGGCGTCACCATCTACGGCCAGCTTCTGCGCCTGACGAGCGAAAGCAGCGTGCGTGCCACCGGGCTTTCCTCCAGTGACGCTCCCGAAATCCTGCACAACTTCCTGTCCACCGAGCATGATCGCAAGTCTGCGATCGCGCTGGTCCGGGCCATGCGCGACTATGTCCACGCAGGCCCGCTGGCGAACATGGTCGGTGAGGAGCTGGTGCCCGGCGCCCAAATCGAAAGTGACGAGGACGTGCTGGCGATGTTCCGCCGCCTGTCCAGCTGCGGCCTTCACGCCATCCGGTCATGCCGCATGGGGTCGGACCCCGACGCCGTGGTAGATCCGCGCCTCAGGGTAAACGGCGTCCAGGGCGTGCGCGTGGCGGATTGCTCCATCATGCCCTGGCATGTCACCGGCAACACAAACGCTCCGGCCATGGCCGTCGGGCTGCGCGGGGCAAAACTGATGCTGGAGGACCGCTGATCCCTGACGGATAAAGGTGGCGACCATCGCTCAATGCAATGTGTCGCCACCCTTGCGGGCTAGAACCCCACCGAATTGAGTATCCATGAACGAAGCGGGGCGAAGAGCGCCGCGAAGGCGGCAAAAATCACCAGAAGCTTGAATAGCAAGGCCGTATGCATCTTGCGTTCCATCGGCATCCCTCTCTTTATGTTGTGTCCCGAGTGTATCAACAAAATCGGGTTGCGAAAGAGGGTAACGCGACACGCATCGGCGATACTTCCCCGCCGCTACATCAGTTTTGAAGCGAGATGTAACCCAGCTGCGCAGCCTTGAATACGGTCTGGCTACGGTTGACGGCGTTCAGCTTGGTAGCGGCATTGTGAATGTGGAACCGCACCGTGGCGCGGCTGCGCGACATGATCATGCTGATTTCAAGGTCAGTCTTGCCGATGGCAGCCCAGCGCAGGCATTCGACCTCACGCTTGGAAAGGCGCGATTCCGGCGGCAGCGCCTGCGTGGACCCCATGATCTGCACGTAAGTTGCGATGAACGTGCGCGCATAAAGGCCAAGCGCATCGGAGTAGCGCACGAAGTCTTCAGAAAGATCGGTCTTGTCACGATCCAGCGGGTTGAAGCTGACGGCGCCGATCTGGCCGAACGGCAAGTGCACCGGCACCCCGATCGCCGCGCGGGTCAGCGCGCGCGTTTCGAAGTTGCCGATATCGATGGAGGATAGATAAGCGTTGGGCTCCAGCGTGCGGAAGCCTTCTGCATTGGCCCAGAAAGGCTGGCTTTCGAAGCGGCATGCGGTCGTCAGCGGACTGTCGAGGGCAATGCGCGAATTGCGCCACCACACCCGGTCCCCATCGCCCCAGCCGAACACTTCGGTGGCCAGCAGGTTGCCGTCTGCATCCACCGGGGTGCGCTTGTCAGCGATGTCATGAGCAGGGGCCGCGCGCATGCCGCATTCCAGCGCGATACGATGCAGCGCTTCGGCGGCCGGGCGGATGCCTTCGGGCGACGTCACGCGGACGGCGTCGATGTTTTCCTGTGACAGAAGTTGCATTGATGTCCTCTCGTGGCCCTTTCCTTAGCCCGCTGAATCGGGGGGCACAATCGCTTGAAGTGCCCAGATAGCGCGTTTTTATGACTAGTCTTTTGCCTAGCGGTCACGCTGCGTCGCTTGGTGGTAGACCCGGCCGAGTAACGGGGATCCCAAACGGGAATGCCCCGCCGGGAGTGGAATGTGAATTTCGATCTCAGCGAAGACGAAGAAATGCTCAAGGCCCTGACCGAGCGCTTCGTCACTGACCATTACGATCACGAAAGCCGTCGCGGTTTCCTGTCGGGACCGAACGGGTTTTCGAATGCAAACTGGCAGCTTCTGGGCGAACTGGGCCTGATCGCGGCACCATTCCCGGAAGAGCTTGGCGGCCTTGGCCTGGATGCCACGGGAATCGCGACGGTGTTCGAAGCGCTCGGCCGCGGCCTTGTGGTGGAACCGCTTGCCGAAGCGGTGGTCATGGCCGGACGGCTGTTCGCCGCCACCGCGCCCGAAGCGCTTCGCAACCTCTGGCTGGATGAACTGCTGGCCGGCAGCAAGCGCCTTGCGCTGGCGCATGTCGAGGCGAAGGCCCGCGACGGGCTGGATTGGGTCGAAACATCGGCTGCCGCTTGCGACGGCGGCTGGAAACTCGACGGTGCAAAGCCATATTGCGCAGCCGGCGGCGGGGCGGACTCCTACATCGTGTCCGCCCGGATTTCCGGTGAGCCCGGCGATCCGAAGGGCGTGGCCCTGTTCCTTGTACCGGCAGACGCTGCAGGAACGTCGCTGCATGACTGGCACATGGCAGACGGCAGCGTCGCCACGTCGCTCACTCTGGACGGCGTGGTCGTGCCTGCCGATCACAAGCTGTGCGATGACGGCCTTGCTGCCATCGCACGAACCAGCGACCTCGCCGCCCTTGCCCGCAGCGCGGAGGCGCTGGGAATAATGGAGCGGATCTTCGCCGAAACCATCGACTATCTGCGAACGCGCGATCAGTTTGGCTCCGCGCTCGGCTCTTTCCAGGCCATCCAGCACCGCATGGTGACGCAATACGCGGCGATGGAGCAGAGCCGTGCGCTGCTGAACCTTGCCCTGGTATCCTGGGGCAGCGACGATTTCGCCCATAACGTCCACGGCGCACGGGCCTACATCGCGGATGCGTCAGTAAGGCTGGGACATGAGATGATCCAGTTCCACGGCGGCATGGGGGTGACTGACGAACTGGCCATCGGCGGCGGCCACAAGCGCCTGCTGACGCTTTCGCGCTGGCCGGAAGGACCGCAGGCCGCACTCGACCGTTACGCCGGACTGCTCAATTGACCGCAACAGCGATCCAAGAAACCACAACCTGACGAAAGGGGCGGTCCCGGCAACGGCGCCGCCCCTCTTTTTCGCGGTGATCAGCCTACCGCGAGGCGAACCGGCTTTTCCATCTCCAGCCGATTGCGGCCCTTCGCCTTGGCGACGAAAAGCGCCATTTCCGCCCGTTCGATGGTTGAATCCAGGCTGGTGTCGACGGCGGCCACGCTGGCGCTTGCGGTCATCGCAAAGCTGCCGTCGCCGATCGTCTGCTTGAGATCCGCCAGCGTCGTCACGACGCGGCGGCAGATACCTTCCGCCTCAGCGGGCGTTACGCGCGGCAGGATGACGGCGAAACGCTCCGAACCGATGCGCGATATGATATCCTCGCTGCGAAGCAGTTCGCGAAGCAGGTCCGCAAACACGGTCAGCACTTCATCGCCCACGCTCTGCCCGTGCTGCATGTTGATCGTGCGGAAGAAATCGATGCTGAACAGTGCCAGACACCCGCCCATCTGCGAATCGAGCATATGTTCAAGCATCGAGATGAAAGCGGTGCGATTGGTCAGGCCGGTGAGCGGATCCGTATAAGTCGCAGTGAACAGCTTCTCGCTCAACGTGCGCAGTTCGTCCACGTTGCGCATCACGCCCAGCACGCCATAGGGCGCGCCATCGTGCCGCAGCAGTGCCCGCATCCGCAGTTCGAACCAGCGCTTGCGATCATCGCGGGTCAATGCGGGAAATTCGATCCAGTCGACATCCTCGCCCGCCATGGCGCGGGCATGCGCCTTGGAAATCTGCTGCTTCGCCTCGGGGGCAACAAGATCAAGGATATGGGGACCAACCAGCATCCCCGCATCGCCGCGTACCGCATCCCGGTGGGCATCCCGGTGGCCAAGATCGGCTATGCCTGACGTGGCATGCACGATGAAGCCTTTCGGGTCTGTCTTGAGAATCACGTCGGTCGTGCTCTCGGCAAGCATTCCGTAGAGGACGGAGCTTTCCTGGAATGTGAAATTCATGCCCATACCGAATGCGTCCCGGTGCCTGCTGTGAGCCGCCCGTTAACGACCGCAAGGCCGCATCGAATCTACTCACAGAACTTGCCTAAAACACTCCGCCAATAAAATTAACAGCTTTAACCATAGATATTTTGTTAATCATCATAGGCTGTTAGTTTTGTAAGTTAACAATACAACTGTTAAGAATTATTTAAGCCCAAATTTACCATTTAAATTTTGGATTGAGAATACAAAAATATATCGCGCGGACAGATCGCCCATCCTGCGCGATAGTTGGTTATTGTCGTTGCGGAAAAACGGATAGACCCTGAATCAAAGCTCTATCATGATGCGGACCTTGTCCGGCGTCGTTTCCACGGCGGCCGCGATCTGTTCCCGGCAGCGTGAAATCAGGTCCGTCAGACCGGGCACGGTCCTGCTTGGACGCAGTTCCGCCGTCTCGACGCCAAGCGCTTCTGCAATCGCATCCAGCCGTTCTTCGATCGGGCGGGCGCGCCCCTGCTCCCACGCCCATACGGTGGGTTTGCTGACGCCCAGACGGCTTGCGAGTTCGCCCTGCGTCAGCCCGCGCAGCTTGCGCAGCCGGTGGAGACGCTCACCAAGGCTTTCACCGCCGATCGCCCCTGCACCCACTGGCGCAGGCGCCGCGCCAAGGCCAAGTTCAGTCTGAACGGCACTGCGCAGCTGCGCGGCTCGCAATGTTGCACTGGGGATCGGGGCGTCGAATGCGCATCCGTATAGCGTGCCGCTTGCCCATATCACCCGTGCCCGCGCCAGCGGCGCTTCAGGAAGGTCAAGTTCCAGCACCTCGCCGATTTCAAGGTCGAGCTTGCTTTCAAGGAGCACGCCGGTTGCGGAGAAATTGTGGATTACCACCTGGGTCTGCACGCCCGATTCCAGCGCCCCCTGCGTTTCGAGCAACAGGCGTCGCCGCTCCGCACGAGGGCGGCCGTGTGCTTCAGGCGCTTCAAAATGGGCCGCAATGGGCATCAGTCCACCTCCGTTGGTGCAACGAACGTCCACTCGTTAGGTTAAGATTTGGTTAGTACCCGGACTAATGAAGCGCCGACGCCGATGGTGATATTTCGGAAATCCTGACTGATTTTCCCGCAATTGTGGTCGCGTAAAGCTGCCCTTAGCCCCCTCAAAGCCATTCTGGCTGGCATCCCGGCGGGATTGCGCCCATCTGCCGCAAACCATGACCGAGAATCCCTCTTCCCATGCCCACGCCAATGCGCGCCGGGGCAAGGTCCATCTTGTAGGCGCAGGCCCCGGCGATCCGGATCTGCTGACCCTGCGCGCCGCGCGCCTGCTGATGAGCGCGTCGCTGATCGTCCATGACGGCCTGGTCGATCCCGCGATCCTGGCCATGGCGCGGCCAACCGCCAGGCTGGTTTCCGTGGCCAAGGCCCGTTCGCGCCACACGATGAAGCAGGAAGATATCAACGCCCTGCTCGTGCGCGAGGCGCTGGCCGGTAACGATGTCGTGCGGCTCAAGGGCGGCGACCCCTTCGTGTTCGGCCGCGGCGGCGAAGAGGCGCAAGCCTGCAAGGCTGCGGGCGTGCCGGTTGAGATCGTGCCCGGCATTTCCTCTGCCCTTGGCGCTTCGGCCGCTGCGCAGATCCCGCTGACCCACCGCGATCACGCATCGATCGTCAGCTTCGTGGCCGGCCAGTGCAAGGGCCTTTCCGAGCAGGACTGGTCGGGCCTTGCAGGCAAGGGACGCACGCTGGTGATTTTCATGGGTCTCGCCACCGCCGCCCAGATTTCCGAAAAACTCATCGCCGACGGTCTTGCGCCCGACGTGCCGGTTGCCGTGATCGAAAAGGCGACCCGCCCCGACATGCGTGTCCTTCGCGCACCGCTGGCCGGCCTTGCCTACCTCGTGGACAGCGAAAGGGTGCAAAGCCCCGCGCTTATCGTTATCGGCTCAGTCGCCGCACAAAACCATGACGCGGCGGACAACACCATTCGCGCCCTGGCGCTGGAGGCAATGCAGTGAAGATCCTGACCGGCAACGACCTGAAAAGCGGCGCCGTCGTCTGGTGGACCGGCTTCGGCTGGTCCCTCGACGTGAACGACAGCGCCGACGTGGGCGACCATGGACCTGCGATCATCGCGCGTGAGGAAGGCGCGCAGAACGTCTTCGCGGCCTATGTCGTCGATGGCGAAAAGACCGAAGAAGGCGTGCGCCCCGCGCACATCAAGGAGCGTATCCGCGCGCTTGGCCCGACCGTGCGCCCCGATCTTACGCTCAAGCCTACCGACCCCGACGCGATCAACTGGGTGATCTGATGTACAAGTACGACGAATACGACCAGCAGATGGTCGACACCCGCGTCGCGGAATTCCGCGACCAGGTCCGCCGCCGCGTTGCCGGCGATCTGACCGAGGACCAGTTCAAGCCGCTGCGCCTGCAGAATGGCCTGTACCTTCAGCTGCACGCCTACATGCTGCGCGTGGCGGTGCCATACGGCACCCTCAACGGCACCCAGATGCACCTGCTGGGCGATATCGCGGACAAGTACGACCGCGGCTACGGCCACTTCACCACCCGGCAGAACATCCAGTACAACTGGATCAAGCTGGAAGAGACGCCCGACATCCTCGCCGAACTGGCAAAGGTGGAGATGCACGCGATCCAGACCAGCGGCAACTGCATCCGCAACATCAGTTCGGACCAGTTCGCCGGTGCCGCCGCCGATGAAATCGTCGATCCGCGCCCTTATGCGGAACTGCTGCGCCAGTGGTCCAGCTTCCACCCGGAATTCCTGGTACTTCCGCGCAAGTTCAAGATCGCCGTCATCGCATCCGAAAAGGACCGCGCGGCGATGCGCCTGCACGACATCGGCATCAAGATGGTGAAGAACGACGCCGGGGAAATCGGCGCGCAGTTCTACGCCGGCGGCGGCATGGGCCGCACGCCGATGATCGCGCCGCTGATCCGCGAATTCGTGCCGCTGGACCAGCTCATCACTTATTCCGAAGCGTGCCTGCGCGTCTACAACCGCTATGGCCGCCGCGACAACAAGTACAAGGCGCGCATCAAGATCCTCGTCCACGAACTGGGCCGTGACGAATACGTCCGCCAGGTCGAGGAAGAGTTCGCGCACCTGCAGACCCTGGCGATCGAACCTCCGCTGGCAGAGCTGGAGCGCATCAAGGCGCACTTCGTCGACCCCGCCTTCGAGACCGGCCTGTCGGACGATCTGGACCTGACCGATCCCGACTTCCGCCTCTGGGTGGAACGCAACACCACCGCACACAAGCAGCCGGGCTACATCATCGCCACGGTTTCGCTCAAGCCCGTGGGCGGCATCCCCGGCGACGCTTCGGCCGACCAGATCCGCCTGATGGCAAAGCTGGGCACGCAGTATTCGTTCGACGAACTGCGCGTCACCCATGCGCAGAACATCGTCTTCCCGCACGTGAAGAAGGCGGACCTTTATACCGTGTGGAAGGCGCTGGACGAAGCCGGCCTTGGCACCGCCAACCTCGACACCGTGGGCGATATCATCGCCTGCCCCGGCCTTGACTATTGCAGCCTTGCCAACGCCCGCTCGATCCCGGTCGCGCAGAAGATCTCCGAACGTTTCGGGTCGGCGCAGAAGCAGGCCGAGATCGGCGAGCTGAAGCTCAAGATCTCGGGCTGCATCAACGCCTGCGGCCACCACCACGCGGGCCACATCGGCATCCTTGGCGTCGACAAGAAGGGCCTGGAAAACTACCAGCTCCTGTTCGGCGGCAGCGAAGGTGCGGACACCTCGCTCGCCAAGATCATCGGCCCCGGTTTCACCGAGGACGGCGTGGTCGATGCGATCGAAAAGGCCACAGAGGTCTATCTCGCCAACAAGCAGGGCGAGGAACGCTTCCTCGACACCTATCGCCGTATCGGCATGGACCCGTTCAAGGAGGCCATCTATGGTTGATGTCCAGTTCCGCTTCCGTGACGACGAAGCCGTAAACGACCCCGCCGTCACCGTGGACGCGTTCTCCGAACAGTCCAACGCCACCGCCGTACGCATCGAACCGGGCGAGGATGCCCGCGCCCTGCTGCCGTACCTTGACCGTCTGGCGCTGGTGGAAGTCAACTTCCCGGCATGGACTGACGGGCGCGGCTATTCCGCGGCCCGCATCCTGCGCGAAGCCGGTTACACCGGCGAAGTGCGCGGCGTGGGCGATCTGGTGATCGACATGCTGCATCACATGCGCCGCTGCGGCTTCGATGCCTTTGCGCCCGACAAGGCGCTCAACCCCACCGATGCGAAGAACGCCTTCGAGCGGTGGGACAACGTGTACCAGGCCACCGTCGTCGACGGTCGCCAGGCCATCTGGGCAAAGCGCCACCCCGCCTGAGGGGCCGTACAAGTCCAAGGGCCAGAAGGGATATCCCTATGTTCCGTACCGAAACTGAAAACGAAGACCGTATCAGGGACCGCATCGACACCTCCGCCCGGTTTACCGAGGCGGACGCGGTGCGTCTCAACCGCCTGTTCCGCGGCACCGACACGAGCGAGATGCTTGAAACGCTGCTGAAGGAACGAATGGCGGGCGATGTGGCGATCGTTTCCAGCTTCGGCGCGGAAAGCGCGGTGCTGCTCCATCTGGTCGCCAGCGTGGACCCCGGCGTGCCGGTGCTGTTCCTGGAAACGGGCAAGCATTTCCCGGAAACGCTGGCCTATCGCGATACGCTGGTGGCCCGCCTTGGCCTGACGAACCTGATCAACCTGACGCCTGACGAAGCGGAAATCGCGAAGAAGGACGAAAACGGACTGCGCTGGTCGTTCGATCCGGACGGCTGCTGCGAAATCCGCAAGGTGAAGCCGCTGGCCAAGGCGCTGGCGCAGTACGACGCCTCTTTCACTGGTCGCAAATCATTCCAGAACTCGACCCGTTCGCATCTGCCGCGCTTCGAGATCGACACGACGGACGCGCAGGGTCGGTTGAAGATCAACCCGCTGATCGACTGGTCGGCCGAGCGGCTCGCCGCCTATATCGAGGAACACCAGCTTCCCGCTCATCCGCTGGTTGCCGAAGGCTATCCCTCGATCGGCTGCATGCCTTGCACCAGCAAGGTGGCGCCGGGCGAGGACCCGCGTTCTGGCCGCTGGAAGGGCTGGGACAAGACCGAATGCGGTATCCATGTCCCCGGCAAGGATGATGGCCCCGCAAGCGAACTGCCCCCCGGCTTCGATCCGGTATTCTGATCCGTTTCAGCGCTGCTTCTTCGTGATGGCGGCGTTGAAATCGGGATCTTTCTTCGCCACCCAGTCCACGAACTTGCGAATGTTGGGGTAAGCCAGCAAGGCATCCACGTCCGTGCCGTAGCGCTGGAGTTCGGAATTGGTGAAGTTGGCGATCAGCGTCTGCTGGCAGATCGGGTGCATCGGCACCACGTCCCGCCCGCCACGGCTCTTGGGCACGGGATGATGCCATACGATGGTTTCGCCCGTGGGCCGTCCGCATAGCCAGCACGGCACCGGCGCGGCCGGGGTTTCTTCTTCCTCGTCGCGGTAAAGGTCCTCGCGGGGGCCGTGTTTGGAATACTTGCGGGCCATGGGTCTGCCTGAATTGCCTTAAATCGCCATGGCCCCTACAGCGGCTCTTCGAAGGACGCCAGAGCTGGCATATATCCGCCGCCGGCGCGCAGTCCCTGATGCGAAATACTCACGGCAACGTTGCGCAATTTGCACCGCCCGGCGGGTAGCCCAATCGATTGAATGTTTCTATGTTGCAACGCAACATGACTCAGCACAATTCCGCCCCCACCCGCGCGACTCACCCCGCGCTCGTCATCCTTGCGCTTGCAATGGGTGCGTTCGCCATTGGCACCACCGAATTCGCGGCGATGAGCCTCGTCCCCTTCTTCGCCCGCGATCTGGGCCTGACGGAACCGCAGGCAGGCCATGCGATCAGCGCCTATGCGCTGGGCGTGGTGGTCGGCGCGCCGGTCATCGCGGTGCTGGCCGCAAAGATCGAGCGCCGCCGGCTGCTGATCGGCCTGATGGCGCTTTTCGCCATCGGCAACGGCATCTCCGCGCTGGCCAAGACATACGACCTGCTGCTGCTCTGCCGCTTTGTCAGCGGCCTGCCGCATGGCGCCTACTTCGGCATCGCCGCGCTCGTCGCAGCATCGATGGTGCCCGCCAACAAGCGCGCGCAGTCGGTAGCCATGGTGATGTCGGGCCTGACGGTCGCCACGATCATCGGTGTGCCTGCCGCGAACTGGCTGGGACAGGCGCTTGGCTGGCGCAGCGGCTTCGCGGTCGTGTCCGGCCTTGCGATCGTGACGATGGCCCTCGTCGCGCTCTACGCCCCGCACCAGCCTGCCGACGAAAGCGCCAGCCCCTTGCGCGAACTGGGCGCGCTGCGTCGTCCGCAGGTGCTCCTTACGCTGCTGACCGGCGCGATCGGCTTCGGCGGCCTGTTTTGCGTCTACACATATGTCGCTTCGACCATGATCGAGGTTACGCATGTTTCGGAAGCGCTGGTTCCCGCCGTGCTTGCGGTTTTCGGCGTCGGCATGACCGTGGGCAACCTGTTCTGGGCCTGGGTTGCCGACCGCGCACAGACGAAGGCCGCGATCTGCGCGCTGCTGTTCAGCGCGGCTTCGCTGGCACTGTTTTCGATCATGGCGGGCAACATCTGGACGCTGTGCATCGTGGTGCTGCTGATCGGATTCAGCGGCGGCCTTGGCACGATCCTGCAGACGCGCCTGATGGACGTTGCCGGCGATGCACAGGCACTGGCCGCCGCCGCGCATCACAGCGCCTTCAACACCGCCAACGCCATCGGCCCATGGCTGGGCGGCATGGCCATCGCGGCAGGCTATGGCCTGACGTCGACCGGCTGGATCGGTGCCTGCCTGGCGCTGGGCGGCCTTGCGGTGTTTCTGCTTACCGTCTCGCTGCACAAGCGCGAGACGATGGAAGCCTGCCCCGCCTGAAAGCCGCAAAAGGGCGCCTGAGGATCAGTGGATGATCAGGCGTCCAGCTTGCGCTCAAGGTGCATGTGGACGGCGTCTGCGGTGGTATCGAGTTCGGACACGAAGTAATTCTCTACCGGGATGCCGTCTTCGAACACGGCGGACCCTTTGCCCAGCGTGCGCGACATGAGGCGTAGCCAGATCTCGTCAGCCTCGCCTGATCGCAGCGCGGCGCGCACAGCTCCTGCCTCTCCCACGACAAGTACGGCGGCGTCTCCCGCCGCTTGCTGGGCGGCGGCGAAGGCATCGGCATATGTAGGCAGGAAGTGGAAGTCCCCGCGCGCCGGAATGCGCAGCGGCGCATCGGTGACGACGAATACCGGCGCCTTGCCCGAATAGGCATCGGCGATCCATCCGATATCGTCGGATTGTTCAAAGGAACGGCGGCTCATTACCACCGCGCCGAACACGCTGTTCAGCTTTCCGGACAGGCCCGACCCATGAAGGTCGCCCGCGCCCAGCACGCTTCGTCCGCGAGCATCCGCCCAGAACCCGTCAAGGCTGGAGGCGGCATCGACGATCAGTCTGCCCATATGTCCTACTCCCGCCTGCATTGTAATCGAATGCGGTGTGGTCGTAACGAGCCTAATCATCGACTCGAACGCTGGTTTCGCGGATTCCGGCTGAATGTTGCCCATTTGCGACAACACGAGCCGAAGCCGCCCAAAGCGGCTTCGGATTACGTGTTTTCACAAAGGGTTGTCAGCCGATCATCATCAGGCTGGCATTGCCGCCTGCTGCCGTGGTGTTGATGGAAGTCGAGACTTCTTCCAACAGCCATGCCCCGTTCGGCCCAATTCCCCGCTCATCCCAGACATGAACCGGCACGATCGGTCCCGGCATATCGGCCACCGAGTCGCAGGCGCGCAGCACCGCCTGCGCGTCCCCTTCGACGATGCACGCGGCGAATGGTTCCTCCTTGTCCGGCGCGAAACAGGCCGCGATTTCGGTGGGCAGGCCATCCGGCAATTTCACCCCTTCCACGGTGCCCCGGTTGCCGGTCGCCAGAACCGCCGCCATCTGGCCGAGCAGCCCCTCAGACGTGGCAGGCCGCAGAAGAATGCGCCCGCGGGGGTGAAGCGCGTAGATGTTGCTTTCACCCACCGGCCCCGGCAGCACGCTCTCCAAACCGAGCGACGATGCCTGTCCCAATGCGCGGGCAGAGGCGGCTGCGGCGGGTTCGCCCCTGCTTTCCAGCCAATCGATGAAAGTCGCAAGCACGGCGGGCGCCTTGCCCTGTGCCAGCACGGCGGGGGCCTGCTGCGTCAGGCGGCCCAGATAGAGCGGTCCGCCCGCCTTGGGCCCCGTGCCCGAAAGGCCCCGCCCGCCGAAGGGCTGCACGCCCACGATCGCGCCGATGGTGTTGCGATTGACGTACAGGTTCCCTGCGCGAACGGCGCCCGTCACCCGCGCCACCGTCTCGTCAAGGCGGGTATGCAGGCCGAACGTCAGGCCATAGCCGGTGGCGTTAATGCTTTCCACCAGCTTGCCAAGGTCGTCGCGGCGGAACCGCACGACATGCAGCACAGGGCCGAAGACTTCGCGCTCCAGCTGGTCGATCCCGGCGATCTCGATGATCGTGGGCGCAACGAAGGCGCCGTTCTGCGTGCCCGCGCCCAGCGCCAGTTGTTCGACGCCGCAGCCTTTCGCGCGCATGGCATCGACGTGGCGTTCGATGTTGGCCTGCGCTTCTGCGGTGATCACGGGGCCAATGTCGATGGCAAGGCGTGCGGGGTTGCCCACCGTCAGCTCCGCCAGCGCGCCCTTGAGCATGGTCAACGTACGGTCGGCGACGTCTTCCTGCAGGCACAGCACGCGCAGTGCGGAACAGCGCTGGCCGGCGCTGTCGAAGGCCGAGGCGATGACATCGGCCACCACCTGTTCGGCCAGCGCGGAACTGTCGACGATCATCGCGTTCTGGCCGCCCGTCTCGGCAATCAGCGGGATCGGGCGGTTTTCGGACGATAGACGGCCCGAAAGCTGGCGCTGGATCAGGCGCGCGACTTCGGTGGAGCCGGTGAACATCACCGCTGCGGTTTCACGCGCGGCAACCAGTGCGGCGCCCAGCTCTCCGGCGCCGGGCATGAACTGCAGTGCGTCGGCGGGGACGCCCGCTTCGTGAAGGATGCGCACCGCTTCGGCCGCGATCAGCGAGGTTTCCTCGGCCGGCTTGGCAAGCACCGGGTTGCCCGCAACCAGCGCAGCAGCGACCTGTCCGGTGAAGATCGCCAGCGGGAAGTTCCACGGAGAGATGCACACAACGGCACCCAGCGGCACCTGAGCGGCACCGAACGTGTCCCGAGCCTGCTGCGCATAGTACCGGAGGAAGTCGATCGCTTCACGCACTTCGGCAATGGCGTTCGGAGCCGACTTTCCGGCCTCGCGCATCGCCAGCCCCATCAGCGAACCGATCCGTTCCTGCATCGCATCCGCCGCGCGTTCGAGCATCGCGGCGCGCTCGGCCACCGGGGTCGTGCTCCAGTTCGACGCAGCGGCGCGCGCCACGGCGGCAGCGGCATGTTCGGCTGCCAGTTCGACCACGGTGCCCACGATATCGTCATGATCGGCCGGGTTGCGCACCGGCCTGCCCTCACCCGTCCCGCCTTCCGGTTCCGCGCGCCACTGAATCGCGGCCGAGGCTTCCAGCGTCTGCGCCAGCGCTTCAAGCGCGATCTCGTCAGTCAGGTCGATGCCGTCCGAGTTACGGCGGTTGGGGTAGAGCGCGGAAGGGCCGGCGATCAGATCATGCCGCGCGCCCGGCCGGGCTCCTTGAACTGCCATGGCGCGGACCGTCTCTACCGGGTCCGCTACCATGGAGGCCACCGGAATCGCGGGGTCAGCGATCCGGTTGACGAAAGAGGAATTGGCGCCGTTTTCCAGCAGGCGGCGCACAAGATAGGCCAGCAGCGTTTCATGCGTACCCACCGGCGCATAGATGCGGCAGGGGCGGTCCAGCTTGTCCTTGCCGACGACCTGCGAATAGAGCGGCTCTCCCATGCCGTGCAGGCACTGGAATTCGTACTGGCCCGGCGCGAAGTCGGTTCCCAGAATGGTCGGGGCCAGTTGGTAAATCGTCGCCAGCGACTGCGCGTTATGCGTGGCGAACTGCGGGAACACCGCGTCGGGCGCAGCCAGCAGCTTCTTCGCGCAGGCGACATAGGCGACGTCGGTGTGGACCTTGCGGGTATAGACCGGGAAATCGGCAAGGCCGTCCACCTGGGCGCGCTTGATCTCGGCGTCCCAATAAGCGCCCTTCACCAGCCGCACCATGATCCGGCGACCGGCGCGGCGAGCCAGATCGACGATCCAGTCGATCACGAAGGGGCAGCGCTTGCCATAGGCCTGGATCACGAAGCCAAGCCCGTTCCAGCCCGCCAGATCGGGATCGAGCGCCAGGCTTTCGAGCAGGTCGAGCGAGAGTTCAAGCCGGTCGGCCTCTTCCGCGTCGATGTTGAACCCGATGTCATAGCCCTTGGCCATCAGCGCCAGCGCCTTCACCGCAGGCACCAGTTCGCCCATCACCCGGCTGGCCTGCGCACGCGAATAGCGCGGGTGCAGGGCCGAAAGCTTGATCGAGATGCCGGGGCCTTCATAGATACCCTTGCCGGCGGACGCCTTGCCGATGGCGTGGATCGCGTTTTCGTAATCGGCGTAGTACCGGCGCGCATCGGCGGCGGTCGTCGCGGCTTCGCCCAGCATGTCGTAGCTGTAGCGAAAACCCTTGGCCTCCAGTTCGCGGGCGCGCTTCACGGCTTCGTCGATCGTTTCGCCGGTAACGAACTGTTCGCCCATCATGCGCATGGCAAGGTCCACGCCGCGCCGGATCACCGGTTCGCCCGCGCGCGCCACCAGACGGGTCAGCGCGGCGCCAAGGCCCTTGTCGTCCACCGATCCGACCAGCTTGCCGGTCACCACCAGCCCCCACGTCGCGGCATTGACGAACAGCGACTTGCCGCCGCCCAGATGCGCGCTCCAGTCGCCGTCGGCGATCTTGTCCCGGATCAGTGCGTCACGGGTGGCATGGTCGGGGATGCGCAACAGTGCTTCGGCAAGGCACATCAGCGCCACGCCTTCCTGACTGGACAGCGCATATTCCTGCACCAGCCCCTCTACCCCGGTGCCCTTGTGATTGGCGCGCAGCGTGGTGACCAGCGCCGTCGCCGTTTCACGTACCTTCGCCTTGAGATTCGCATCCAGCGTCGCGGCATCCAGCAGCGGGGCAAGGCATTCCGCCTCGTCACGGCGGCGGGCGTCGGCAATGGCGCGGCGCAGCGGGGTCATCGGGCCGACGGCGGGCGAGAACTGGGCGAAGGGAGATGTGCTCATCCGCCGATGCTATCCGATTTCCGCTTGTCGTTCTGCCTTTTCAGAGGCACGGGACGATCCATTCCGACTTATTCTTCGCACCCTTGAAGGCATATAGAATGGCAAAGCCCAGCCAAACGGTCGAACTGGACGAACTTGACCGCAAGATTATCGCAATTCTGCGCGCCGATGGCCGGATCACCGTGACCGACCTTGCCAAAGCGGTCGGCATGTCGAAAACGCCGTGCCAGGTGCGCTTGCGGCGCCTTGTCGAAAGCGGCGTCATCCGCGGCTTTCGCGCCGTGGTCGACCCCGCCAGCCTGGGGCTGGACCATGTCGCCTTCGCGGAGGTCAAGCTGTCGGACACCCGCGAAAGCGCGCTGACCGAATTCAACCGCGCCGTGCGCCGCATTCCCGAAGTGGAGGAATGCCACATGATCGCCAGCAGCTTCGACTATTTGCTCAAGGTGCGCACCGCCGATATCCGCCGCTATCGCGTGGTGCTGGGCGAAAAGATCTCCAGCCTGCCGCACGTCGCCAGCACATCCACGTTCGTGGCGATGGAAACGGTCAAGGACGTAAGCAGCTGATCGCCTGGACGGTGATGCGCGCGGCCGCGTTGACCGCCTGCGGGAGCCTCATCAGGGTGCCCACGCAGGGAGAGAGAACCAATGGCCGACCGTAAACCCGTAGCGATCGTGACCGGCGCCAGCCGCGGAGCCGGGCGCGGCATTGCCGCCGCGCTGGGATCGCACGGCTGCACGGTCTACGTCACCGGCCGCTCGCAGAAAGAAGGCGACGCCTCGATACCCGGCACCATCCACGCCACCGCGCGTGAAGTGACCGAGGCGGGCGGCAAGGGAATCGCCGTCGCCTGCGACAGCGGCGATGACGCGCAAGTCGCCGCCCTGATCGAACAGGTGATGGCAGAGCAGGGCCGGATCGATATCCTCGTCAACAATGCCTGCGCGGTGCTCGACAGTCTTTCCGCCCCCGGCCAGTTCTGGGAAAAGCCGGTGGAGATCGGCAACATGATCAACATCGGAGTGCGCAGCGGCTTCGTCACCAGCTGGCACGCCGCGCAGCACATGGTTCGGCAGGACAAGGGGCTGGTGCTGTTCACATCCTCTCCGGGGTCGATGCACTACTGCTTCGGCCCCGCGTATGGCGCACACAAGGCCGGGCTGGACAAGATGGCCTTCGACATGGGCGTGGACTTTGCGGATGCGGGCGCGAACGTGGCGGCGGTGTCGGTCTGGATGGGCTCGCTCACCACGGAACGGCTGATGCAGATGATGGAACAGATGCCCGAACGCTTCGCCCATCTGGAAGGCACACTGGAATCGGCGGGTTATACCGGCCATCTCGCCTGGGCGCTGTGGAACGACCCGGAGATGATGCGGCACAACGGACGCACCGTGATCGGCGCGGAACTGGGGCGCGAATACGGGATCACCGATATCGCGGGCCGGTTCCCGCCCTCCTCCCGCGACGGAACGGGAGCTGCCCCGCCGGTCTACGCGCGCTACAAGGTGAAGTAGAGGCCCTGCCCACGTTCATTTCACCCTGGCACCCGTCACTTTCGCAGAGCCGAACATACCCATCTTGCACTTGCCCGACACGGTATCCCCGGCGAAGACCAGATCGTATTTCAGGGTGATCTTCATCGGCTTTTCGACTTTCATCTCGAACTTCAGCTGATTGCCGCTCAGCACGCCGCCCGCGTAGTCCTGCCGCCCCTCCGGCGCTTCGAGATAGCCGGACACCGCATCGCCATCGCAATCGAAGTGCGCCACCATCTCCTGCGGCCCCATCGGCGTCTTGAGCACCATGGCCCAGTCGCCTTCGATACCGCCGTCGATGCTGGAAACCGGAGCTTCGGGTACAACGTCGATCGGCGCCGCGTCCTCGACCACAGGAGCCGCCTTTGGACCGGCGTGTCGGCCGGAAACATCGCGCTGCTCAATCACGTCAAGTATGCGCGCGGGCGTCAGCGGCAGCACCAGTTCGTCGATCTCCCCGAACGGACTAAGCGCATCGGCGATGGCGTTCACCAGCGTCGGCGGGCCGATGATGCAGCCGCCCTCTCCCACCCCGCGCATTCCGCCGATCGTCTGCGAGGGCGTGCTAGCGTGGAGATACTCGAAATCCGGCACGTCGAAGATCGTGGGCAGCATATAGTCCTTGAACGTGGCCGCCAGCGGGTTGCCGCGCGCATCATAAGGCATGTCTTCCAGCAGCACCTGCCCGATCGCCTGTGCCAGCCCGCCCGCAATCTGCCCTTCCACCACGCCGGGGTTGATGACGGTGCCGCAGTCCTCCGAACTGATCCAGCGCAGGATCTTCACGAAGCCGGTTTCCGCGTCGACCTCCACCATGCAGCAATGCGCGGCGCTGGTCATCGTCATCGGCGGCGGCTGGTAACGGAACTGCGCCTCCAGCCCTGTGGACGCGCCTTCGGGCAGGCGGCCGGGCTCCCCATAGGCGATCTCCGCGATCTCACGCAGGGGGCGCGACATTTCGGGTGCTCCGTCGATGTGGACCATGCCGCCCTCGATCGTCACCGTCTCCACGCTGGCATTGGACAAGTGCGCGGCGACGATCTTCACCTTCTCGGCCAGCAACTGCGCAGCCTTCCATGTTGCCCCACCCGCGATGACGCCCTGCCGGCTGCCCGCCGCGCCGGGAGAGAACGCCCCGATCGCGCTGTCCCCCTCGTACACGGCGACGTCCTCGTAAGGCACGCCAAGCTGCTCTGCGATGACCTGCGCCATCGTCGTCGCGGTGCCGTGGCCTTGCGAATGGGTAGAAAGCATGGCGACGACCTTGCCGGTCGGTTCGATCCGCAGATGCACCGTCTCGCCGGTCATCGGCGCCATCGATCCCGCAGCGCCGGTCGGCTCCACATAAGTCGCCACGCCGATGCCAAGATAGCGCCCCTCCTTGCGCGCCTGCGCCTGCTCGCGCCGGAACGCGGGGAAATCGACATGGGCGACCAGCTTATCAAGGCATTCGCCCGGCGTGATGTCCTCCACCGGGATGCCCAGCGTCGAGGTATGCGGCTGGTCGGTCAGATAGACGAGGTTGCGGCGGCGCAGTTCC
The DNA here is from genome assembly GCF_002896965.1 of Novosphingobium guangzhouense. Lineage (GTDB taxonomy): Bacteria > Pseudomonadota > Alphaproteobacteria > Sphingomonadales > Sphingomonadaceae > Novosphingobium > Novosphingobium guangzhouense. Next base: position 123,081 of record NZ_LYMM01000002.1, on the reverse strand, counting down.
ACCGGATCGATGCCGATCCGCCGCGCGGCCTTGTCCAGCAGCGTCTCGCGTACCAGCGATTCCATCGCCCACGGCCCGCGATAAGCGCCAAGGCCCATGGTATTGGTATACCACCCACGCGTGACGAAGCCGTAGGCCGGCAGCTTGTAGCAGGGCCACATGAACATGTGCACCGCGATGTTCGCATCCTCGCCCATGGGCCAGGCGCCGTTGTTGCAGGCATAATCGCACCACGCCGCGGTTAGCCGCGCATCGGCATCGAACCCCACGCTCAGCGTCACGTCCTGTTCGCGCGCGTGGCTGGAGGCGGTCAGCGCCTCGAATCGGTCCTCGATCCACTTCAGCGGGCGGCGCAGCAGCTTTGCCGCCGCGATCACCGCCATCTCCTCTTTCCAGGGGATGTTCTTCAGCCCGAAGCCGCCGCCCACGTCCCTGGCGATGACACGGATCGCCTCTGCGGGCAGCTCCAGCACTTGCGCAATGTAGCGCGCGGCAAGGTGCGGGCTCTGGCAGCCGAGCCAGACCGTCATCTCGTTCGCGCCGTCCGGCGACACGGCGCAGGCCCGCGCCTCCATCGGCGACTGGGCGATGCGCTGGTGGCGCACGCGGGTGCTGACGACATGCGCGGAAGCATCAAGCAGCGGCTGGATCGCATCACGCGTGTCCTCGTCTCCCATCTCGGCCGCCACGTTATCGTCGCGATCGGGGTGGACGAGCGGGCCGGTCTTCGCATCCGCAATGGTGACGACCGGTGCTTCCTCCTCGATCGTCACTTCGACCAGCGATGCGGCGTCCTCCGCCTGTGCCCGGCTTTCCGCGATCACCATAGCGACCGGATCGCCCACACAGGCGACGCGCCCGTCCGCAAGCAGCGTCACCGGGGCCTCCATGGGGGTGAAAAAGAAAGTCTGGAACCGCACCGGCACCGCCGCGAGATCGGCCTGCGTGTAGATCGCATGGACGCCGGGCATCGTGCGCGCCGTTTCAAGGTCGATCGCAACGATCCGCCCCCGCGCCACGGCGGAGCGTACATAGGCGACGTGCAGCATTCCCGGCACCCGCACATCGTCCGTGAACTGCCCCCGCCCGGTAAGCAGCCGCCCGTCCTCCTTGCGCGGCTGACGCGTGCCGACATAGCGCGCCGCGCCGATACCCCTTGCCCCGGCGTTCATGCCCCCTCCCTCATCCCGTCACCTGCAAGCTGGCGGATTGCGCGGCGGATGCCCTGATAGCCGGTGCAACGGCACAAGTGCCCGGACATCGCGCTGGTCAGCGCGTGCTCAAGCCCTTCTCCCGCGTGGTCGCGCGTGACGGCGGCAAGCGTCATCGCGACCCCCGGCGTGCAGAAGCCGCATTGCAGCCCGAAGTTGTCCTTCAGCGCCTGCTGAACAGGATGCAGCGTGCCGTCCGGCGCGGCGAGCCCCTCCACGGTGGTCACCTGGGCCCCGTCCGCCTGCACTGCCAGCATCAGGCACGATCGCATGGCCACCCCGTCCACCATGACGGTGCAGGCGCCGCAGACCCCATGCTCGCAGGCCAGATGCGTGCCGGTATAGCCGAGGGTATCGCGCAGGAATTCGCCCAGCCCGGTGCGCGCTTCGACCCGCGCGGAATGGCGGTGGCCGTTGACGGTCAGATCGATGACATGCTCGCTCATGCGGCGCTCCTGATGCCCAGCGTTTCGGCAAGCGCCCGCGCGAAGATGCGCGCGCCCACGGTGCGGCGGTATTCGGCGCTGACATGGTGGTCATCGAACGGCGCGGTATCGGCAAGGGCAAGGCGCGCCATGGCCTGCGGGTCGATACGATCGAGCGCCGAGCCGACAAGTGCATCTTCGGCCTGTCGCGCCCGGATCGGCGTTGGCCCCATCCCGAACCAGCCGACCCCGGCGCGCGCGATCAGCCCACTCTCCAGCGCCAGCGCTCCGACAAGGCCGACAAGCGCGAAGTCCCCCGGCCGCTGCGCCACTTCGCGAAACAGCACCAGATGCCCGTCCGGCCAGTCGGGATAGACCACGCCGGTCACCAGTTCGTCCGGCTCCAGCACGGTCATGTAGGGGCCAAGGTAGAATTCGTCGGCCGGGACGGTGCGGGTGCCGCGCACCGACGCAATCTCGATCCGCGCTCCGAGCGCCACTGCCGTCGCGGGCATTTCCGCCGCCGGTTCGCCCAGCGCGACGGAACCGCCCACGGTGCCGCGATTGCGCGTCTGGTAATGCCCGACATGGCCCAGCGCCGTCACGAAGGCAGGGAGATGGCGCGCCAGCGTTTCATCACGCAGGGCATCGGCCTGCCGCGTAGCCGGGCCGACCCGCGTGCCCCCCGCCACGCGCGTCACGCCCTTGAGCGCGGCAATGTGGTTGATGTCCACAAGGATAAAGGGCTGGCTCATCCGCAGGGCCAGCAGTGGCATCAGCGTCTGCCCGCCCGCGATGACCGTGGCGCCGCCGCCCGCCTCAGCCAGCACGCGGCAAGCTTCCTCGACGCTGGAGGGGCGGACGTAATCGAACGGCGCGGGCTTCATGCGCCGCGTCCTTTCCCATGCCCGAAGCCCCGGCGCCCTGCCTCATAAGCGGCGGCGGCCGTCACCACCAGCAGGACCGCCACGACCACCATCGTCGCCGTGCCCGTCGCCGCCAGCATGTACCCCGTCACCAGCGCCAGCACGACGGCGGCCACCCAGCCCCACAGCGCGCCCGGCGCAGGCAGAGGCGGGGCCATGCGCGCAACCGCCGGGATCGCTCCCCCTGCGACCTCCGGCGGCGCGGCAGCATTTGACGCCGCCGCAACCTTGCCCTGTCCCCCGACGACCTGCCCGAACCGTTCGAAGAACTTGCCCGCAAGGTTCTTCGCCGTCGCATCGATGATCGGCCCGCCCAGTTGCGCCATGCGCCCGCCGACTTCGGCATCGACGTCATACGAAACCAGAGTGCCGCCTTCGACGTCGGACAGGCGCACCTTCGCGCCGCCCTTCGCCGACCCCGCGATGCCCCCGCTGCCCGATCCGGTAATCGTGTAGCCATTGGGCGCATCGAGGTCCGACAGTGTGACATTGCCTTTGAACCGCGCGCCGATCGGGCCGATCTTCACTTCGGCAACGGCAAGGAAGCCGCTGTCGCCGTCCCGCTCAAGGCTCTGGCAACCGGGAATGCACTGGGCCAGCACCTGCGGATCGTTCAGCGCCTCCCAGACTTGCGGCCGGGGTGCGGCGATGCGCTGCTCGCCCGTCATCTGCATTCCGGTATCTCCCCAGCCTCTTCTCGTTACCCCGGATTGAACGCCGGGAACGAACCGGATGCAAGAGGTTATGAGCGATTGTGTATCTCATGTTCCGGCAACCCGCGGGGTCAAGCCATGACGATACCGCCCCGGCGTTGCCTTTACGCCTCGTCGCACGGCGCCCCGCTGGTACCATCACCCGGCGCACGTCAGATGCGCGATGAGAGGGGATGCTGCCGATGGCCCAGCTTTTGCCGGGAGAATACGCCACGCTGGCGCAAGGCACTTATCTTGAAGGACTGGCGGTCGATCACCAGCGCAACGTGATCTGGTACAGCGACGTGGTTGCCGGCGGCATCCATGGCGTGACCCCGCAAGGCACCAAGGTCGCCGTGCTGGACCCGGATCGGATGTGGACCGGCGGCATCCTCGTCAATGCGGACGGCGCCGTCCTCTCCAGCGGTCAGGGCGGCATACGCTGGAACGATCCCGAATCCGGCCGCGGCGGCTGGCTGATCGACACGCTGGGCGGCTCCCCCGTCAACGGCATCAACGAGATGTGGCCCGACGGCGAAGGCGGCATGTTCTTCGGCACGCTGGACATCGAAAGCGTCATCGCCGCCCGTCCTGCGCGCCCGACCCAGCTGTGGCGACTGACGCGTGACGGACAGACGCACCTGCTTGCCGATGGACTGTGCTTCACCAATGGCATCGCCTGTAATCCCGGACTGGCGCAGTTCTATTGCTCGGAGACGTTCGGGCAGGCACTGGCATGGGATGTGACGCCGGATCTGCAACTTACCAACCGCCGCGTGCTGCTTGACCGCAACGACTGCGACGGGCTGGCGATAGACAGCGAGGATACGGTCTGGATACCCGGCGTATATTCGCCCGGCATCATCCGGCGCGTTACGCCAGCGGGCAAGGAATTGCCTCCCGTCACCACCCCGCCCGGCGCGACCACGCAAGTACGCTTTGGCGGCGTGGACGGATGCGATATCTACATTACCCTTGTCCCCGCCGACGCGGGGGAATGCCTGAGGACGGGAAGGCCGCTTTCGGGCACTTCCTCCCTCCGGCGCGGGCGGTCGGCTGTGCCCGGCATCAAGGTGGGGACGACCCGCTTCGACCTGATCTGACGCCGGGGCGATGACGAGACAGGAATGCTGTCACTCCGCCTTCCGCCAAGCTAGCACCTGCGCAAACAGAAGCCTTCCAAGGAGAGAGCATGACCACCGGAACCGTCGTCATCACCGGAGCGGCAGGCGGCATGGGACGCCCCGCCGCGCAGCGCTTTGCCGCGCAGGGACGCCCGCTTCTCCTGTGCGATCTGAACGCCGAACGGCTGGAAGCATTGGCCCAGGAGCTTCGCCCTGCTGCCGGCAAGGTGGACATCCTGGCCGCCGATATCGCCGCAGAAGACTTTCCGGCACAGATCCTCGCCACGCTGGGCGGCGCGCCGATTTCGGCCCTGATCCACACCGCCGGGCTTTCCCCCACGATGAGCGACGGCGCGCGCATCTTCGCGGTCAACTATGATGCAACCGAACGGCTGGTGGCGGGCCTGCTGCCGCACTTCGAGGCCGGCGGCTGCGCCGTGCTGATATCATCGGTATCGGCCTATATGCTGGGCGATCCGGCGCTGCTGGCATCGATCCGCGATTTCGTACTGACCGGCAAGCGCGATGGTATCTCCGGTTACATGGACCACCCCGGCATGGCCTATGCGATCTCCAAGCGGGCGGTCATCGGCATCGTGGAGCGTGATGCGACCGCCTTCGGTCAACGGGGCCTGCGCATCGCCTCGATCGCGCCGGGCTTCATCGCCACTCCCATGGGCAATGCCGAGGCGGAAGCGAACGAACAGCTGCGGGCGATGATCGGCATGGTGCCCCAACGGCGCATGGGCCAGGGCGATGAAATCGCGTCGGTGGCGGAATTCCTGTGCTCCCCCGCCGCGTCCTATGTCAGCGGCGTCGATATCCGCGTGGATGGCGGGATCATCGGGCTGCTCAACACGAAAGGCAGCGGCCAATGAGCGACCCAATGAGCGATCTGGCCGCCACCGTCGCCTACCTCAAGGACCGGCAGGACATCCTGGACTGCATCGTGCGTGAATGCCGCGCGCGCGATCGGCAGGACGTGGAACAGATCGCCTCGTGCTGGTGGGAGGACGGCGTGGACGAACACGGCGCCGTGGTGACTTTCGCGCCCGACTACCCCGAACGCGCCAATGCCGGTCATCGCTGGGGCTTTCAGGCGACCAGCCACAACATCACCAACCACCTGTGCGAGATCGACGGCGATACGGCCAATTGCGAAAGCTATGTGGTGGGCGGGCTGTTCTGGAAGGATTCCAGCCACACCTCGATCGCGTTCGGCCGCTATCTAGACCGGCTGGAGAAGCGCGACGGCGAATGGCGCATCCTGGTGCGCCGCTGCACGATCGAGATGACAGCGGATGCCGATCCGAACTGGGTTTTCTCGGACGCGGTGAAGGGCTTCCTCAAGCACCAGTGGAGCCGGGAAGACCCGTCTTACGAACGGCCGATCACGTGGAAGCCCAAGGAGGAAGGGTTGCGGTGGTAAGCAGCCGCATCCTCGCGCGCCGAACAGGGGGCGCCGCCAGCCCCCTCACCCCAGGTCCGTCTCCTGCTCCACCACCGTCGCGATGCGGAAGGATGCACGGTCGAACAGGTTCTTCTCATCCTCGACGATGATGTCGGGCATCAGGCTGGTGGTGATATAGGCCAGCGTGGCGCGAAAGATCTTCTCGTCCGCGAACCACAGTTCGGTGATGACGTCGGGGCCATCGGTGAACGCCCCCGTTTCAGGGTGCGGCTGCGCATCGATATAGCGGCGGATGTAGCGCGTAACCCCGCGCGAATACTTCGCGGCAAGCGGCGCATGATGCGTTTCGTAATAGTCGCGAAAGGCTTCGACCGATATGTCCGGCCTGCGCTTCATGAACAGCAGGATCTTGTGCATCCCGCCCCGATAGCACGCCGCCGAAACGGGCGCGCGCCGCCCCGGCGATGCCTCCCTCCGATCACTCCTTGTCGAGATATTTCACTTCAAGGAAACGGCCACGCGTGGCCAGGGCATCCACGTCATTGCGGGACAGATCCTCGCTCATCGCCTCGATCTGGTCGGCGATTACGCAAAGGCCATCCACCAACTGCTCTGACGGGGAAGTACCGCCCGCACCCTGCTTCCCGCGCAGCTGCGCGGGGATGCGGGTGTAGCTGTTGACCATTTCGGGCAGATGTTCGGTCAGCAGCTTGCGCACTTCGCGCGCTGCAGGCCCGCGTTCGTCGAGCACGGCCAGTTGCGGTGCCAGCTGTTCCAGCCGCACGCCGATCATGTCCACCGCATCGACAGCGGCATTGGGCAGCGCCTTGCGCTTTCCTTCCAGCCACAGTTCGGTGGACCCGGCCAGTTCGGGCAGGCTGGCCGCGTTCAGATCCTCCACATGCGTGCGCGGGGTGGCGGGGAAGATGGAGAGCACCACGAACACAGCGATGCCCAGCAGGAACGTCAGCATCGTCGCCGTGAAGGATACTCCACCCAGCGCCAGCGCCGCGACCAGCCCGGCGATGTAGATGCCCACCATCGCCAGAAACGCCCGGCGCAACCGGCGCATGCGAAAGCGCCACTGATCCTTGCGCGCGTTGTACAGCCGCGCGGCCCGCTGGCGACGGGCGGCGCGCACGATTTCCTGCGATACGCGTTGCGAGTTCTTGGCCGGAACCTGAGCCATCGTGGGTTAGTCCAGTGCCTCCAGCAATGTCTTCGCGGCGGCATCGTCGCCTGCCGCCAGCCCTTCGGACTGCCCCTGCGCGCGGGCGATATAGGCCTTGGACTTGCCGATCTCCCCTTCCAGCGAGGTCACCGTCTGCTTCATCGAATCCAGCGCCTTGAGCTTGAAGGTGTCGATCGAATCCATCGTGTCGTAGATATTCTGGAACGCGCGGCTGAGCGTTTCCAGCGGAATGGTGGAATTCGCCGCCTGTTCGTGGATGCGGGCGGTATTGTCCTTGAGCATCTGGCCGGTGCCGTCGATGATGTTAGCGGTCGTCGTGTTGAGCGCAGTGATCTGGTCCAGCACCAGCTTCTGGTTCGCCATCGCCTGCGCCACCGTGACCGCCGTGCGCAGTGCGCCGACCGTGGTGGTGGAAGCGCGGTCGACACCCTTCACCAGTTCGACGTTGTTCTTCTTCACAAGGTCCAGCGCCAGATACCCTTGCACCGAAACCGCCATCTGCGTCAGCAGGTCCTGCGTGCGCTGGCGCACATAGAACAGAGCCGATTCGCGCACCGCCTTGGCCTTGGCCGGGTCAGTATGATCGAGATCGTTGGCCTTCTGCTCAAGCGCGTCGTCAAGCGTGCGCGCCATGTAGATCATCTGTTCGAGCTTGCCCATGGCGGCCCACAGGTTCTGGCGTTCCACGTCGATGGCGGCATTGTCCATCAGCAGTTCGTCCTTGCCGCCCTGCAGGCGCGCCAGGATCGCGCTGATATGGCCCTGCGCGCTCTGGTAGCCGTCGAAGTAGTTCTTCAACTTGCTGCCGAACGGAATCACGCCGAAGATCTTGCGCGGTTCAAGCAGCTTGCCCTTGCGGCTGGGATCCAGATCCTCGACCGTGCGGCGCAGTTCGGCAAGGTCGGCACCCACGCCTGCATCCTTGTCCATCGCCCGCACCGGGCGGTCGAGGAAGCGGTTGGAATGGCTGGAGGCGTCCGAAATTTCCTTGCGACCCATGTTGGTGATCTGATCCACCTTGCGGCCGAATTCCGGCGAGGCGGCGTCTTCGGAGACAAGGTCGTTCACGAACTCGTCCACGCGCACCTGCAGCTTGGATTTCGCCTCGTCCCCGATGGCGACAAGGCCCGCCGCGCGCTCGGGCGCCACGGTGGGCACCGGATCGGGCGGGGTCAGCTTCAGTTCGCCAGCGGTATCAGTGCCGAATGCGGGGCCGGTGGCCATGTGTAATCCTTGTGAAAACCCGGTTGTCAGCGAACCTATGTGCGCACACGCCTGTCTGCAAGGATAACCGGGGTTCAGCCTTCGACGAACCGCTGACCGGGATCGACCATGAGCATGGAATCCCCACGCGCCACGACCGCCAGCCTCAGTCCCGCCGCTTGCGCGCGACGCACCGCAAGGTCGGTGGGGGCAGAGATCGTAACCAGCAGCGGGCACACGGCCCGCACCGTCTTCTCCACCAGTTCATAGGAACAGCGCGATGTCATGACGATGAAGCCCTGCGCCGGATCGATGCCCCGCCCGCCATCGGCCCGCGCCAGTGCGCCCACCAGCTTGTCCAGCGCATTGTGCCGCCCCACGTCCTCGCGCAGCGCCAGAACCTCCCCCTTCTCGCTGCAGAATGCCGCGGCATGGGTCGCACGGGTCAGCGAGCCCAGAACCTGCCCTGCGCGCATGGCATCAAGGGCACGACCGATCGCCTGCGGGCTGACCTGAGATGCAAAGGCCTGAGATGCAAGGGAAAGTGCGGGCAACGGGCGCAATGCGGCCTCCACCCCCTCGATCCCGCAGATGCCGCAGGAACTATCTCCCACCCGCCGCCGCGCGCGTTCCAGGATCGGGCCGAGCCGTTCGGGCGGCAGGTTCACCCGCGCGACATAGCCCTTGCCCCATTCGGCATTGTCCGTCGCATGAACGGCCACTTCACCGACCTCCCCGGCCAGCGCCAGCCCCTCGGCCATCAGGAAACCTGTGACGAAATCCTCCAGCGCCAGCGGTGTCGCCATCATCACCGCGTAAGCGATGCCGTTTGTCTCGATCGCAACAGGCGCCTCGACCGGGACGGGGGACGCAAAAGCGTCTCCCTCTGCGCCGTCATACGTGGTGCGGCGAAGGTCGATGCGCACCGCGCCGGGACTGTCAGCAAGCTGTTCCAGTGTTCACTCCAACACACAAAAGCGCCCCAACGCCACGTCGAAGCTGCTGCAAAGGATTACAAAGCCTATTTGGCCCTTCCGATCACCCAATTTCCAGACCAGATTTTCCATAGGATTGATTTATAATGATTTTCTTTCAGGTTGCCCAATAGGGAAAGCAGCCGTGCCGCGCGACGGGAATACCCCTCTGCGCCCCAGTTGCCCACAGGTTGGGCTGAATTGGCTTGCGGCCTTCACGCGGATTCCTCTAATGGGCGCGCCTTGTATGGCTCCGGCGCTCTATCCGGGTCGCCGCCGTACACGCACGAGACGCGCCGAAACACATGGGGAAAAGGCCAGTCTCGAAGGCCCTTTTTCCACGAAGATTGGTACGAAATCGAATGAGTTGGCTCGACAAAGTCCGCAATTCCATATCGAGCCTCGCCAAGCGCGATACGCCCGACGAACTCTGGATGAAGTGCGCCAGCTGCGGCGAGATGCTCTTCATCAAGGAGTTCGAGGCCAATCTTTCGGTTTGCCCCAAGTGCGAGCACCACGGCCGCATCGGCGCCAAGGCGCGCTTCGACCTGCTGCTGGACACCGGCTACACGGTCCTGCCGACGCCCAAGGTTCCCGAGAACCCGCTGAATTTCCGCGATACCAAGAAGTATCCCGATCGCCTCAAGGCCGCCCGCGCCACCAATCCCTACCCCGATGCGCTGACCAACGCCTACGGTGCCGTGAACGGCGCCAAGGCCGTGCTGGGCGTGCAGGACTTCAAGTTCATGGGCGGCTCGATGGGCATGGCCGTGGGGGAGGCTTTCGTCGCCGGCGTGGAAAAGGCGATCGCTGAAAACTGCGCCTATGTCATCGTCACCGCAGCGGGCGGCGCGCGCATGCAGGAGGGCATCCTGTCCCTTATGCAGATGCCCAAGACCACCGTGGCCACCCGCCGCCTTGCCGCTGCGGGCCTGCCCTATATCGTTGTCCTGACCGATCCCACCACCGGCGGCGTGACCGCCAGCTACGCCATGCTTGGCGATGTGCAGATTGCCGAACCCGGCGCGCTCATCGGCTTTGCCGGCCAGCGCGTGATCCAGGACACCATCCGAGAAAAACTCCCCGACGGCTTCCAGCGCGCCGAGTACCTCCATGCCCACGGCATGGTGGACATGGTGGTCCACCGCAAGGACCTGAAAGACACGCTGGCAACGCTGCTCGGTTATCTTGCACGAAAGGAAGTCGCGTGAATATCGATAGCGCCCTGGTTCGCGAACTCGCAGAACTGCTGGCCGACACCGGCCTGACCGAGATCGAGGTCGAGGATGGCGATCGCAAGATCCGCGTCTCGCGCCAGATGGCCCAGCAGATCGCCGCGGCCCTGCCGCCGATGGGCTATGCCCCGGCTGCTGCCGCGCCCGTCGCGGCTGCTCCGGTTGCCGCCGAGGCTGCGCCCGCCGCTGCCGCTGCGCCGGTCGATGCCGTGAAGTCACCGATGGTCGGCACCGTCTACCTCGCCCCCGAACCGGGCGCGGCTGACTTCATCACCGTCGGCAAGACCGTGAAGGCCGGCGACGTGCTCCTCATCGTCGAGGCGATGAAGGTCATGAACCAGATCGTCGCGCCCAAGGCCGGCACCGTCACCGCGATCCTCGTCGACAACCAGCAGCCGGTCGAATTCGACCAGCCGCTCGTCGTGATCGGCTGAGAACGGGACCGGACATGGCCATCAAGCGCCTCCTGATTGCCAACCGCGGCGAAATCGCGCTGCGCATCCATCGCGCCGCGCGCGAAATGGGCATCGAGACCGTCGCGGTGCACTCCACCGCCGACGCCGACGCGATGCACGTGCGCCTTGCCGACCACGCGGTCTGCATCGGCCCGCCCGCCGCTAAGGACAGCTACCTCAACGTCGCCGCGATCATCTCTGCCGCAGAGATCACGCAGGCCGACGCGATCCACCCCGGCTACGGCTTCCTTTCGGAAAACGCCCGCTTCGCCGAGATCGTCGAGGCGCATGGCCTGAAGTGGGTCGGCCCGAAGCCCGAGCACATCCGCACGATGGGCGACAAGGTGGAAGCCAAGCGCACCGCAGGCGCGCTGGGCCTGCCGCTGGTCCCCGGCTCTGACGGCGCGATCGAAGACTTCGCAGAGGCGCGCGACCTTGCCGAAAAGATCGGTTATCCGGTCATCATCAAGGCGGCATCGGGCGGCGGCGGCCGCGGCATGAAGGTCGTTAATTCGGCCGAGGAACTGGAAAGCCAGATGGGCCAGGCCCGTTCGGAGGCCAAGGCGGCCTTCGGCGACGCCACGGTCTACATGGAAAAGTACCTCGGCAACCCGCGCCACATCGAGTTCCAGGTGTTCGGCGACGGCAATGGCGAAGCCGTCCATCTGGGCGAGCGCGACTGTTCACTGCAGCGCCGCCACCAGAAGGTGCTGGAAGAAGCCCCCTCCCCCGTCATCACGCCGGAAGAGCGCGACCGCATGGGCGGCATCGTTTCGAAAGCGATGGCCGACATGGGCTATCGCGGCGCGGGCACGATCGAGTTCCTGTGGGAAAACGGCGAGTTCTACTTCATCGAGATGAACACCCGCCTGCAGGTGGAGCATCCGGTGACGGAAGCCATCACCGGCGTCGATCTGGTGCGCGAACAGATCCGCATCGCCGACGGCCAGCCGCTGTCGTTCCGACAGGACGAGATCGAGTTCAAGGGTCACGCCATCGAATGCCGCATCAACGCGGAAGATCCGTGGAACTTCACCCCCTCGCCGGGTCAGGTGACGAACTACCACGCAGCGGGCGGCATGAACGTGCGCGTCGATTCGGGGCTCTATTCGGGCTACCGCATCCCGCCGTACTACGATTCGATGATCGGCAAGCTGATCGTGTCGGGCCGCAGCCGCAACGGGGCCATCATGCGCCTCAAGCGCGCACTGGAGGAAATGGTGATCGACGGCGTCAAGACCTCGATCCCGCTTCACCAGGCTCTGCTGGAAGATCCCGAGTTCAAGACCGGCGACTACACGATCAAGTGGCTGGAAGACTGGCTGGCCAAACGGGCCGCCGACTGAACGGACGGGGCGGGCCTTGCGCTCGCCCCTCCTCGTTTGAAGTAACGCATTGTGGTATCGGCTGAATGGCCGACGACACGGACTGGAAGATCATGATTTCGTTTCTCGACTTTGAAAAGCCGATCGCCGAGCTGGAAGCGCGCATCGCAGAACTGCGCGCCACCGCCGACGGCAGCGACCTCGACATCGAGAGCGAGATCGACAAGCTTGCGAAGAAAAGCGCAGGCATGCTGGAGACGACTTACGCCAAGCTTTCGCCCTGGCAGAAGACGCAGGTCGCCCGCCATCCGCAGCGCCCGCACTTCGTAGATTACCTGCGCCTGATCTTCACCGATTTCGTCGCCCTTGCCGGTGACCGCACGTATGGCGAAGATGCTGCCATCATCGGGGGCTTGGCAACGCTCGATGGCCGCAAGGTCATGGTGATCGGCCATGAAAAGGGGCACGACACCGCCACGCGCATCAAGCACAACTTCGGCATGGCCAAGCCCGAAGGCTATCGCAAGGCGATCCGCCTGATGGAAATGGCCAGCAAGTTCGGCCTGCCGGTCGTTACGCTGGTCGATACCGCCGGTGCCTTCCCCGGTGTCGAGGCTGAGGAACGCGGCCAGTCCGAAGCCATCGCCCGTTCTACCGAAGCCTGTCTGGCGCTTGGTGTGCCGATGGTGGCGGTGATCGTCGGCGAAGGCGGTTCGGGTGGCGCGGTCGCGATCGCCGCGGCCAACACCGTGCTGATGCTGGAGCACTCGGTCTATTCGGTAATTTCCCCCGAAGGCGCGTCCTCGATCCTGTGGCGCACGCCTGACAAGGCAGCCGATGCGGCCACCGCGATGAAAGTGACGGCGCAGGACCTGCTGGGCCTCAAAGTCATCGACGGCATCGTGCCCGAGCCCATCGGCGGTGCGCACCGCGATCCGACGGCGACGGCGCGCGCACTGGCCGATGCGGTCGGCCGCGAACTCGATGCGCTTGGCCGCCTGTCCGGCGCCGACCTGATCCGCCAGCGCGAAGAGCGCTTCCTGGCAATCGGTTCGCTCTGACCTTCGCGTCAGTTTGAGCGGGGGGCTTGTTGCGCCCCCGCTCTAATTTCCCGAACACCATGTCCGGTTATTGACGCTGGACGTCAACACCACCGACCGATAGTGGGATCGCCCAACACAGGTCCGCTTCGGCGGAACAGGGCACGCCGGACCAACCGCGATGACGCGGCGCCGGCCATGGGGTCGGGAACATCAATGAGCCTTTTCGGGCGGCATAACCTTGGCAGGACGACGCTTGCGCTGAGCGCGCTCGTCACTGCGGCCACCGTCTACGCGGCGACGCAGGGATCGGCGCAGGACAAATCACCCGATTTCGCCACGATGACCCCGCAGCAGGCCGCCGATTTCGTGGAGCCGATGCTGGGCGAATACTGTTCGCGCTGCCACAACGACATCGACATGATCGCCGATCTTTCAGTGGAAGATCTCAAGGCGGACGATATCCGCACCGGCCGCCATGCGGAGGAATGGGAGAAGATCCTGCGCCGCGTCGCCGCCGGGGAAATGCCGCCGCACGGCAAGACGCAGCCCTCTGCCCAGATGCGCGCCGCCTTCGTCAACTGGCTCGACACGTCGCGCGCGGGCTACCTTGCCGCCAACCCCGATCCGGGCCGCGCCACGATCCGCCGCTTGAACCGCATGGAATACGCCAACGCGGTGCGCGACCTGCTGGCGCTCGACGTGGATTTCAGCCGTGAGCTTCCCGCCGACAACTCCGGCTTCGGCTTCGACAATATCGCCGACGTGCTCTCCGTATCGCCCACGCTGATGGAGCGCTATGTCGCAGTCGCGGGCAAAGTGGGTCGCATGGCTACCGGCCTCACTTCGTCCCGCGAAGTGGTGACGACATGGCAGGTGCCCAAGGATGGCTCGGTCCAGAATTCGGGCGTTCCGGCTTACAACGAGCGTGCGGGTGCGATGCTGCCGCTGGCATCGCGCGGGGGCTATGCCCAACGTTACTATGCGCGCCGTGACGGGCAGTACGACATCTCGGCCTGGCTCAACGCCAATACCAACAACGAAACCGACAGACTGGCGGAGGACAAGGTCACCGCCCGCGTGCCGATGAAGGCAGGCTCCCATCTCGTGGCGCTGTCCTTCCGGCGCACCATCGCGCCTTCCGAAGCCGTGCAGGTGCTGCGCAACGATACCGACAAGGTGCCGCTGCCGCTCGACAAGCCGAAGATGCTGCCACTCGACGTGTGGGTAGACGGCAAGCTGGCCAGTACGCTGAACGTGCCCAGCTACCGCATGCACCAGCGCTATTCGCAAGCGAACTTCCCGCGCGACGTGCTGCAGGTGGATGTGGCAGGCCCGTTTGACGCGTCGGGAATGCCCGACACCCCCAGCCGCCGCGCCGTGTTCCTCTGCCGCCCGAAGAAGGCCAGCGAGGAAGAGGCGTGCGCGACGAAGATCGTCACCACCCTTGCCCGCCGCGCATGGCGTCGTCCGGTCGGCGGTTTCGACGTGGCTCCATTGCTGCGCATCTACGCCGACGAGCGCAAGGCTTCCGATTTCGAACACGGCATCGAAGCAGCGCTGGAAGCCGTGCTCGTCTCGCCCGAATTCCTGTTCGTGGTGGAGCGCGATCCGCAAGGCGCCATGCCCGGCAGCGTCAACCGTGTTTCGGACCTTGAACTGGCGACGCGCCTGTCGCTGTTCCTGTGGAGTTCGATCCCCGACGATCGCCTGCTGACCCTTGCCGAACAGGGCAGGCTGGCCCAGCCCGCCGTGCTTGATGCCGAAGTGGCCCGCATGCTGGCCGATCCGCGCGCAAAGGCACTGACGACGAACTTCGCGGGCCAGTGGCTCTACTTGCGCAACCTTGATCAGCAGCGCCCCGACACCGAGGTCTTCCCGCAGTTCGACGTGCGGCTGAAATCCGCGATGGCGACCGAGACGGAGATGTTCTTCGCGGACGTGCTGCGCAACGATCGGCCGGTGCTGGACTTCATCAGCGCCGACTACACGTTCCTGAACCAGCGGCTTGCCGAACACTACGGCATTTCAGGCGTCTCCGGCCCCGCGTTCCGCCGGGTGGCACTGCGCCCCGAATGGCATCGCGGCGGGCTGCTGGGGCAGGCGAGCATCCTGACCGTCACGTCCTATGGCAACCACACCAGCGTGGTGAAGCGCGGCAAGTGGATCCTTGAGAACATGCTCGCCGCCGCGCCGCCACCGCCACCGCCGGATGTGCCCGCGCTCAAGACCAGCCACGATGGCCGCCTGCTTACCGCGCGCCAGCAGCTGGAACTGCACCGCGCGAACCCGACTTGCGCCGCCTGTCACGTGAAGATGGACCCGATGGGCTTCAGCCTTGAGAACTTCGATGCCGTGGGCGCATGGCGAACCGTGGACGCGGGCCAGCCGATCGACACGATCGCGACGATGCCCGACGGCTTCCGGTTCGACGGCCTCACCGGCCTTCAGCAAGTGCTGATGGACCGAAAGGACGAATTCACGCGTGCCTTCACCGAACGGCTGATGACTTACGCCGTGGCGCGCGGGCTTTCCGCCAACGACATGCCCACGGTGCGCGCGATCGCCTCCGACGCCGCTGCGAACCAGTATCGCATCCAGACCATCGTGCGCGGCATCGCGAACAGCCCCGCCTTCACCCTGCGCCGCGTGCCGCAGCCGTTCAAGGCAGCGTATGGGGCGGCGTATGGAGCAGCGTATCTCGCCCCAAGGAACCCGACCCGATGAGAGTGATCCGCCCCGCCCTCTCCCGCCGCACACTGCTGCGCGGTGCCGGTGCCGCCATGGCGCTGCCCTTCCTCGAAGCGATGATGCCAGCCGCGAAGGCCGCTGACGTTTCTTCGCGCCCCAAGCGGCTTCAGGTGTTCTATTCCCCCAACGGCATGACAATGCCGGATTTCGTGCCCGCCACCACCGGCGCGGATTACGCGCTGCCTTCCTCGCTCCAGCCGCTGGCGCCACATCGCGATCAGATCGCCGTCATCACCTGCCTTGGCCATCCGCAGGCGGCGGCCATGGGCGACCGCCCCGCCGGGCACGGCCGTTCCTGCCCCGCCTTCCTGACCGGCGCACATGCCAAGCAGACCGAAGGGCCGGATATCCGGGCCGGCGTATCGATGGACCAGGTCTTCGCCCAGCACCTTGGCGATGCCACCCCGCTGGCCTCGCTGGAACTGGGGATCGACACCGCCAGCCTGCTGGGGTCTTGCGACATCAACTATTCGTGTGCCTATACCAACGGCATCTCATGGCTGACCCCCACGGTGCCGCTACCGGTAGAGGCCAACCCGCGCGCCGTGTTCGAGCGGCTGTTCGGCGATGGCGATACCGATGAAGCGGGCCGCCTTGCCCAGTTGCGCCGCCAGTCCTCGATCCTCGACTTCGTGATGGAAGACACCCGGCGTCTGTCCGGCCAGCTGGGGATGGAAGACAAGCGCAAGCTCGACGAATACCTGGATGCCACCCGCGCCATCGAAAAGCGCATCCAGCGCAGCGCCGCCTCGCCCGCCACGACGCAGGCGGCGAACCTCCAGCAACCCGCCGGCATTCCGGACGACTTTGCCGAGCATGTGAAGTTGATGATCGATCTGCAGGTGCTTGCCATGCAGGCCGATATTACCCGCGTCGGCACCTTCATGATCGGGCGCGAGCTGTCGAACCGCACGTACCCGGAAATCGGCGTGCCGGATTCGCACCACATGCTCAGCCACCACGGCAACAACCCGGACAAGATGGCGCAGCTGGCGAAGATCAACCGCTATCACATGGAATTCTTCGCCTATTACCTCCAGAAGATGCAGGACACGCGCGATGGAGACGCCTCGCTGCTGGACCGCACGCTGGTGATCCGGGGCTCTGCCTTCGGCGATTCCAACGAACATGACTACATGGACCTGCCGGTGATCGTGGCGGGCGGACTGGTGAAGGGTGGCCGCCACACGAAAGTCGAAAAGGGCACCACGATGTCCAACCTGATGCTCGCAGGCCTTCATGCCCTGGATGTACCGGCCGCAAAGTTCGGTGACAGCACCGCCCCACTCAGCGAGCTGACCCATGCTTAGGCTGCTGACGGGCGCAGCGCTGGTCACGCTGGCCGTCCCCGCACAGGCTGACCCGCTGGCCGATGCCCTTGCCACCGCCGATCCGGTTGCGGTGACAGCGGTTCTGGAGGCAGGCGGCGATGCGAACGCGGTACTGATGTACGGCGAAAGCCCCCTCGCCCGCGCGATCGAGACGCAGGATCCCGCGCTCGTCGCCGTGCTGCTGCAACACGGCGCGGAGCCCAATGTGGTGGATGCCGAGGGCCTGAGTCCCCTGTCGCTCGCCTGCGAACGCGGCAGTGCCCGGATCGTGCGGCAGTTGCTTGATGCCCGCGCCGATGCACGCAAGGCCGGGCCGGACGGCGCCACGCCGCTGGCGATCTGCGCGCGCTATTCATCGGCGGCGGTGGTGGAGCAAATGCTGCACAAGGGCGCAAGGGCCGACGCCGCCGATGCGCGCGGGCAGACGCCGCTGATGTGGGCCGCCTCTGCGGGGAACATCGACGCGATCGCAGCGCTGCTCAAGGCAGGCGCGAAAGCCAATCGCGTGACGCGCGAAGGGTTCACCCCGCTGTTCTTCGCGATCGCAAGCGGTTCGGCCGATGCCACCCGCGTATTGCTTGACGCGGGTGCCGATACGACCCATCGCGGACCGGAGAACACCAGCGCGCTGCAACTGGCGCTGTATCAGAAGAACTGGCGCGCGGCGCAAATGCTTGCCGCGCGCGGCTTCGACCTTGCCGAGCGGGACCGCAACGGCGAACAACCGCTCCACGTGGCGGCGGCAAGCGGCGATATCGCCCTGCTCGATGCGCTGCTGTCGAAAGGCGCAGACGTGAACGGCCTGACCGGCCCTTCGCGCATCACCTGGGTGACGGAAGCGAACTTCGGCGTCGCCCCGCCCCCCGTACCGCCAACGCCGCCCCTGCTGATGGCAGCGCAGGCCGGACAGGTAGAAGCGATGAAGCTACTGGTCGCACGCGGGGCTGATCCCCGCTTCGTGGCCGAGAACGGCGTCAATGTGGTGCTTGCCGCCGCTTCGGGGCGCAGTGCAGACGCGCTGCAAGCGGCGCTTGCCCTTGCCCCTGACGCCAATGTCGCCGACGCCAGGGGAACCACGCCGCTGCATCTCGTGCTGGGCGGCGGAATGCATGACCAGCTGGGCGCGATGCTCAGGGTGCTTGCCGCGCACCACGCCCGCCCCGACCTTGCCAATGCGCGCGGCACAACGCCCGCGCAGATGGCGCAAGGCGGTCTTGCGACGGTAAAAGCAGTCTACGATCAAGTCTTTGGCCAAACGGGCGCGCCCGTGTTAGCCAATGCGCGGCCCTGAATCATAACAACCCACAGGATCGACACACCATGACGCTTTCCAACAAGCTTTCGCTTGCCGTACTCGGCATGTCCGCCGCCGTGGTCGCCGTTACCGGCACCATGGCTGTTGCCGCCTCTCCCGCGCAGACCGCAATCACCACGCGTCAAGCCAACTTCAAGAAGATAGGCGGCGCGATGAAGGTTCTGAAAGACCAGCTTTCCAGCGGCTCCATCGACAAGGCGCAGGCCGTCGCCGCCGCAAAGACCCTTGCCGCAACCGGCCGTGCGCAAGCCACGCTGTTCCCCAACGGCTCGGGCGCATCGGCAGGCATCAAGACCGACGCCCTGCCCGCCGTGTGGAGCAACCGCGCGGCTTTCGACGGCGCGATGAAGGCTTATGTTGCGCAGGCCGACAAGCTCGTTGCCGCAGCCGGCACCGGCAATGCCGCCGCCATCGGCGCGCAGTTCAAGGCCGTGGGCGGCACCTGCGCATCGTGCCACAAGCAGTTCCGCGCCGACAACTGAGGCCATCGATGACCACCCGCTCCATTACGCCCGTCTGGGACCCGACCATCCGCCTGTTCCACTGGCTGCTGGTCGCGCTCATCGCCTTTTCGTGGTGGAGCGGGGAACAGCATGACCTCGAACGCCATCGCCTGTCCGGCTACGGCATTCTGGCCCTGCTGGTGTTCCGCGTATACTGGGGCTTCTTCGGCCCCCGCACGGCGCGCTTTGCCAGCTTCGTGCGTGGTCCGGGCGCGGTCGTCGCATATCTGAAGGCGCTTGGCAGCCGCAAGGCCGGCCATGCCGACGGCCACAACCCGCTGGGCGGATGGAGCGTCGTCGCCATGCTGCTGGCCGTGGGGGCGATGGTGACCGCAGGGCTTTTCGCCAGCGACATCGACATGCTCTACGATGGTCCGCTGGCGACATACGTGTCGTTCGACCAGTCCTCCGCCGCGTCCGACCTGCATTCCACCATCTTCAACGTGATCCTGGCGCTGGTGGCGCTGCACGTGATAGCCGTGGCGTTCTATCTGGTGTGGAAGCGCCAGAACCTTGTCCGTCCGATGATCACCGGAAAGCGCCCTGCCGCTCCCGAAGAACCGACGCAGGATCTGCGCTGGTCGCCGGTCAAGGCGTTGATCGGCATTGCGATCGCCGTGGCTTTCGCGTGGGCCGTTTCAACCGGCTTCCAGTTCGGCAACGCGCCCGCATACTGAAGCGGGCGCGCGTGCCGTCATTATCAGGGGGTGGCGTCCTTGTAACGGTCCCAGTTGCCGAGCAGTTCGTCCACCACCTTTGAACCCACGGTGTAGAGGTTCTCCACCGCTGCCTCCAGACCCGCATAGCCCTCGTTCTCGCGCAGCAGGTACGTCGCCGCATCGACGCCCGGCGGGGGCATCGTGAAGTTGGACCCGGCGCGCACTACCAGCACGCGATCGCGGTCAGCGCGACCCACGTTGTCGAGGTAGGTCATCGCCTGCATGACCCCGGTATCCTCCATCGCCGAAGTCACGAATTCGCCCTTGCCACCGCTCCAGTAGCGGACCCAGTCGTTGGCCCAGTCGGTCAGCTTTTCGCCGTGCCAGAAGGTCATGGCGGACAGCGTATCGCCTTCCAGCACGAAGGGCGCTTCCTGTGCATGAGGATAGTCGACGAACTTGGCGCGCTCCTCGGCAATTGCCGGGCTATCGGGCAGTTCGATATTCTTCGTCAGATCATACGCCCACTTTTCAAGGCTGGGGTTGATCTGGAACATCTCCCCGCCCGAAGGATCGGGCCTGGCGGTCTTGTCGTTCGGGCCCTTGGTGTTGCGGGCGAAGTAGCCGGTCTTCCAGTCGGCCGGGATTTCACGAGCGTCGATCTCGTGCGCAAGATCGCCGTCGACGACGTAGCGCGCCCAGGCGACCGAGCCGATCGAGGCATCCTCGGGATCGATGCCGGCGATGCCCGCGACCAGCCAGTACGCCTGGCTCAGATCGAAGCGCGGATCGAGGCCAAGCGCCATCGTCGCCGCCGTGGAACGCGCGGTGCCGATCCCGGTCACCATGCCCAGCACCTGCGTTTCGGGATTGTAGTAAAGATCGTGGAACGACTGCGGGAAGGGAATGCGCTGGGTCAGGCCCCGGCGCGCCTTCCATAGCTGGAATTCTCCCGCGACGTCGCCCTCGTCCTTGCCGATCTCGAACAGCGAAACGATCACCACCTTGACCGGCAGCGGATGATCGCACGGCGCACCGGGATCGCAATCTGTGACGGAGGAAGCGGAAACCGAGGCGGGAACCGAAGCCGATGCCGAGGCGGGTGCGTCGGCGGCGAACGCCGGTGCGGCCGTGGCAAGCATAGCGCCCGCCAGGAGGGTCGCGAGCGTCTGGGAGCGCATGATGAACCTTTCGATGAGTATCCGAGGAAGAAGGGAGCGCCGGCCATAGCCGACGCTCCCCCTCGGGGGGATCAGAACTTGTAGGAAATCGTCCCCTGGAAGCTGCGCGGACGTTCCGGCAGCACGATGGTGGAACCGAACAGTTCGGTGAAGTTGGCGCGGAAATACTTCTCGTTGGTGGCGTTCTTCACAACAAGGCGGAACAGGAACGGTCCCGTCTCGAACGAGGCGCCCACGTCAAACAGGGTGTAGGCGGGCAGCTTTACCGCGCGCGACTGGCCGGAATAGACCGAATCCACCTTCACCATGCTGCCGGTCAGCGCGATGCCGTTGTCGAAGGCATACGTCGCCGTCAGCGAATAGAGGTTGGTCGGAATGCCCGCGCGGCGGGATGCTTCCTTGTCCGGGATCGGAATAAGGCCGCCCGGCTGGCCGCCCAGGTACAGCGTCGGATCGGTGACGTTCACCAGATCCTCGATACCCAGGAAGCTGAACGTGCTGCCCGCTTCCAGGAAGCTGAGGTTGTAGACCTTGGTGCGGGTGTAGCCGCCGGTGATCAACAGGTGATCGTCCACCGCCCAGCGCATTTCTGCTTCGAGCCCCTTTGTCTCAACCGCCTGGTTCACGGTGGAGGACTGCGCGTTGTAGTCGGTGCGCTTCTGCTTGTAGACCGAGACCGCCGCGTAGAGGCGATCGTCCAGCCAGCTGCCCTTGAGTCCGCCTTCGTAAAGCTTGGACGCGGTGATGAAGGTGCCGCCTGCGATATTCTCAGGCGCGATTTCGGCACCCTGCCCGGCGATCACCACCGACTGGCGGGCGATCGTGGCGTAAGGGATCAGGCCGAAAGGCAGCTTGTAGTTGGCGCTTGCCGACCACGACCAGGCCCCCTTGCTGTCCGACGCACCGGGAATGTCGGGTGCGAATTCCATCTTGGGGATGTTGAAGTTCGACACCGCCTTGATGCGATCGTAACGCGCGCCCAGCGTGATATCGAGGCCGAACTTGAAGTCGAGGTCGGCAAGCCCGGCAAAGGCAATATCGGTGTAATGGCCACTGACGTAGCTGGTGTAGTCGCAGTCGCATTCGGTAGACAACAGGCGGTCGCTTGCCGGCGTGTAGCCCACGGCCAGGTCGACACGGTGGAAGTATTCGTAAGTGAAGTCCTCGCCGTGCTTGAAATTGGTGTATCGGATCGACGGAGACAGCTGGAACGCGAACTTGCCCGCATCGTTCTCGAACGTCTTGGAGACGACGATCTTGTCCTCGATCACGTAGGAATCGTGGAATTGCGAGAAGCCGTAAGCATTCTCGTTCATGTTTTCATAGCTGTCGTAGAACAGCTGGTTCTTGATCTCGATATCGCCGGGGCCGGTCCAGATAAGGTCGGCGTAAAGCGTGGTCGCATCGTTATCCAGCCGGTCGTTCGGGCCGGTCAGCGTCTTCTTGCGGCTCAGCTTGGTGGTGCCGGTATCGGTCAGTGCCAGCAGCGGATAGGCATCGAAGCTGGCATCGGTGAAGCCGGTGGGCGACAGTGCGAAAGGCGACATGTAGTTGGCGCCGCCGATCGAACGGATTTCCGCGGCCGAAATCTGCCCGTCGCCATCGAAGTCCAGCGACTGCGCTGCGCCGGTGATATACGTGCCGTTATCGACAAGGTCTTGCGTCAGGCGGTTCCAGCCGCCGTTCTGTTGACCGCGATAACGGTGGTACATTCCGCCGAATTCCAACCGCAGGTTCGGGGTGATATCGGTGTCAAACGCGGCCTGCAGAATGGTCTGCTTGGTCGACATGTTATCGTAGTAGCTGCCCGAATCCTCGATCTCGCCATAGAGGCTGTAACCGAATTCCTGCGTTCCCAGCTTGCCGGGGCCGCGGATTTCCGCCGACAGGTCGTTGCGCGACCAGGAACCGCCGGTGTAGCTGATCTTGCCCTCGGGGCTTGCGAGGTACGAACCGCCCTGCACGCGCGCTGATTTCGGCACGAAGTTCATGTAGCCGCCGGTCTTCGACGGGCCATAGATCGGCGATGCCGGGCCGCGCACGATATCGATGCGGTCGGACGCGGCGATCGGGGTCGGATAGTTGCCCGGATTGTCGAGACGGCGCATGCCACGGAAATAGACTTCGCCCGGCGTGCCGCGAATATCGAGCGCACCGCCGACACCGAAGAACGAGTTGGTGAACGTGCCCGGCGACTGCGCGACCAGATCGTAAATATCGGTGATGCCGAAGCGTTCGATCTGCTCGGTGCTGATGGTGGAAATCGCGCGCGGCGTCTCGGTCACGGTTTTGTCGAACCCGAAGACGGAACCGACACCTTCGATCGGCAGCGCACCGAGCGAGCCGGTGACTACGATGTCCTTGCCATCCTCGCTGGTGTCGCTCTGGGCGTCCTGAGCGAAGGCGGGTGTGGTGAGTGCTGTGCAGGAAAGCAGCGCGCTTGCGGCCAATACCGTCTTGCGCGTGGTGAAGCGGATCATTTCCCTCATGGTATGCCCCCTTTACGCGGCGGGCATGTCTGTGCCCCCGCTATGTGCTGTGGTGTCCCTCCTCTCCCGCACTTCTCTTGGCAGTTCCCTGTTGACGGTGCCCCGTTGCTTTGACGGCCGGCATCCGCGATCGCGGCGGGGGATCAGTCCCCCGCCGCGCCGTTCTTGTTCTTGAACCGGTCCAGCGAACGCTCGAACCGGTCGAAATTCATTTCCAGCCGCGCCTGCAGCATGGCCTTCTCGTTCTTCACGAGAAACGCCTTGCAGGATGCGGCGGCGAAATCCGCCGCACATGGCGCCACCGCGTCCCCATAACGGCGGCCCGCCCACAGGCTGGCGCCCGGCGCGAAGGAATATTCAAGGCTGTTGCGCGCCAGTTCCTTGAGGTCGGCGTAATGCAGCCCCTGTTGCTGCACCGCGCGGACATGTTCGTTGGTCATGTCCGACCGCAGCACGCCTTCGTCGTCGGTGGAAAGCATCACCGGCACCCCCATCGAGCGGTAGAGGTGCAGCGGATGGACCCCGCCTTCCACGCCGAGAATGACGGCATTGCTGGTAAGGTTGATCTCCACCGCCACGCCCTCACGCGCCATGCGGGCAAGGGTTTCGGGCGCGTTGACCTCGTAGGCGATATCCACGCCATGCCCGATGCGCCGCGCTCCCGAGGCGACGGCCTTGCCGATGTGATCCTCAAGATCCTTGGGTGGCACCAGTCCAAGCGCAAGTTCACCCGCATGCATGGTGACCTTCACCTTGGGATATTTCGCCTCAAGGAAGCGGAACATCGCCATGTGCAGGTCATAGTCGCGAAGGGCAACAGGATCGTCCTCGGGCATGACGATGTTCACGCCGACAAAGCGCGGATCCTTGTCTGCCAGCACGAAGCCCGCCAGCATCGACCGCCACACGACCTGCGGCGGCAAGCCGCGCATGGCCGAGTAGATGTAGTTCATCGCCACATCGCAGCCGGGATCGGCCGCCTTGGCCCCGCAGGACAGGCGCTTCTTCGCGAAGGCTTCTTCCTTGTCCACTTCCGCCATTGCCGGGGCCACCAGCGCCTGAGCCGCCGGAAGATCGCGCTTGTAAGCGGCTGCGATGCCTTCGGCGTCAAGCGGTCCATCGGGGGCGGACAGCATGAACGGGATCGTGCTGTCCGGGTTGTGCATCAGTTCGACGTAAACAAGGTTGTTGCGCCCGGCGCTTGCGAAGGCATCCGCCAGCCAGCGCGCATCCTCCCCTTCGGCGGCGGGTCCGAACTTGCGAAAGCTGGAGAAGAACTGGTTGTGCCCGGAAACCAGCGCCGGGCCGATCCCCTTCTGGAAGCCGCGCGTGGAAATCGCGTCGATCAGCCTTGCATAAGTGAACGGATCCTTCTCGGCCATACGGCCGATCTGCAGGTCTTCCGGGCACGGACCGGCCACGATGCGGGTGATGCCCGCGTCCGCGCACATGCCCTTGGCAGCCGCGACCTTGAGGAAATCCTCCGCATAGACCGAACCACCAAGGTGGTTGTGCAGGTCGCCGCCCTTGGGCATCGCCTGCAGGAACACACGCAAACGCCCGGCATTGCCTGCCATCTCATCAAGCATGGCCGAAGCCGCCGCCTCATCCGCATGTGCCGCCGGAGCGGCAAGCGGAAGGGCCAGCGTCGTCAGCAGGGTTGATAGAAGGCGCCTCACGGTACGGGGGCCACCGGCACGGTGTTTTCGTACTTGTCCCAGTGCTTGAGCAGTTCATGCACGACCGGCGCACCGACAAGGTAGTTCGCTTCGAACGCAGCCTTCTGCCCCGCGCCTTCGTTGGCTACGCTGTCCACCGCCGAGACACCCGGCGGCGGCATCGACGGGTTGGAGCCCGTACGCAGCACCATCACGCGATTGGGATCCACCAGCCCGTTCTTGGCCGCGATCAGGATCGAGCCCTGCTGGATCTGGCTTTCCATGTTGGTCATGGCGAAGCGACCCTTGCCATCGGTCCACAGCTTTACCCAGTCGCGCGCCCATTGCGTGCGGCTGGGGCCATGCCAGTAACGCAGGCCGCCCAGCGTCTCTCCCATCAGCACGAACGGCGGCTTCTGGGCATTGGGCCAGCCCTTCCAACGGGCACGGTCAGCCTGCAGTTCGGGCGAATCCGGGATCTTGACGTCCTTGCTGAGCCCATAGGCCCAGTATGCGAGACCCTGGTTCAGCTCTGCCGACATCGCCAGCTTGCGGGTATCGGTGAAGCCGGCGAAGTCCTCCGTCGCCTTGGGCAGCGTGTTGGGCTTGTCGGCGCCGATCGCGAAGAGACCATAGGGCCAGTCCTTGGGCACTTCGCGGTCATCGAATTCACGCAGCTTGTCGCCATCAACCACCCAGCGCGACCATGCCGCGCTGCCGACCGAGGCAAGCTGCGGGTCGACGCCGGAAATGCCGGTGAACAGCCAGTACGTCTTCGTGAAATCGAAACGCGGGTCCATGAGCAGCGCGGTCAGCTGGTCCGAAACGCTGCCGATCAGCGTGTCCAGGCTGCCCCAGACCATCCCATATAGACCATCGGCATTGCGGCGCAGCGGGTGAAGCGTGCCCTTGACCGGGATCACCTCGTCCAGATGCTCACGCTCGGCCCAGGCCTGGAATTCGCCGGGGGCATCGCCCTTGTCCTCGCCCGGTTCGAACGTGGCGACGACGATGACCTTCACCGGGATCGGCGCAACCTTGGGAATTTCCGGCAACGCCGGCTCTGCGGCCGACACGGCGACAGGCGCAAGCAGGCCCGCCGCTGCGGCAAGCGCCAGCGCACGCAAGGAAGCCCTCATGGGGCGGCCGGATCGAACAGAAATCATAGTAAACTTGAACCCCGAGAATGGGGGCGCGCCACGCAGGTTCGGTGGATTCACCCGGCACCGGCGCGCCCCTTACCAAAAAGCGCGGCTCCGGCGATCAACGATCCCCCTGTAGGGAGAGGATCGGGAAATCGCGGCCGTCGGATCGCACCTTGCAGTATTGCTAGCGGTGGTACGGCACAGGAGATAGTGCTAGCAAACTCAATGAATCCCACAGTCCGTTGCAAAAATTAGAGCAGGTCTGAAGTCGCCATGCCCGCCTTTTCCCGTTTTCTGCGCTATTTCATGGTCGTTGGCCGTCACGGATCGATCCGCAAGGCCGCCGACGAACTCAATGTCTCGGCTTCGGCGATCGCCCGCCAGATCCTCAACGTGGAGGCCGACATCGGCACTCCGTTGTTCGAACGCCTGCCTACCGGCCTGCGGCTGACGGCAGCGGGCGAAATCATGATGGCGGCGGGCAACCGCTGGCAGAAGAACATGCAGGATATCCGCGCCCAGATAGAGGATCTGCGCGGATTGAAACGCGGTCACGTGGAAATGGCGGTGATCGAGGCACTGGCCAAGGGCCACATCCCTGCCGCGATCCGCTCCATCAACGAGCGCTATCCCGGCATCACCGTGGACGTGAAAGTGCTGGAAAACGATCAGGTGCGCAAAGCCGTGGCCAATGGCGATGCGGATTTCGGCATCATGTTCGAACCGCAGAGCTACCGCGATCTCAACGTGCGCGCTTTCGTGGAAGTGGTGCTGGGCTTCGTCACGCCGGCGGGCCATCCGCTTGGCCTGCAGGACGAGGCGCGCTTCACTGCATGTACCGGCCTGCCGCTGATCCTGCCCTCCGAACCTCTGGCGGTAAGCCAGCAGATTTCCGTGCTCGAAGGCGCAACCGGGATGGAGATGGACCGCAAGGCCACGTCCGACAACATCCAGATGATAACTTCACTGGTACAGGAGGGCCTTGGCATCGGCATCCTGTCCTCTCTCGACGTGATTACCGAGGTGCAGGCCGGGCAGCTTTCCTTCACGCGCATCTCCGATGCCATGCTTCGGCCGATGACGCTGGCGCTTTGCACCAACTCCGCGCGCACGCCGTCCTATGCCGCCGGCATCGTGCTGAGCGAGATCGAGAACGGCTTTTCCAGGCTCAGTTATCTCGAATCCATGCGGCCCGGCGGGTAAAACGGCTTCGCAGGCGATTGCCCTGAACGCAGGCAGGCGATATTCGCGGGACTTTCCCGACATCGCCGGACAGGATTCGCTCCGCATGAGCCACAACCCCGAACCCCAACTGCATTACCTCGAATACTACGAGGACTTCCT
This sequence comes from Novosphingobium guangzhouense, assembly GCF_002896965.1. Classification (GTDB taxonomy): domain Bacteria; phylum Pseudomonadota; class Alphaproteobacteria; order Sphingomonadales; family Sphingomonadaceae; genus Novosphingobium; species Novosphingobium guangzhouense. The sequence continues at coordinate 95,492 of NZ_LYMM01000002.1, read as the reverse complement.
TGCCAAAGTCCGCATCCTTTCGCGCAAGATCCGCGAAAGTGAATGGCAGCCCGAATTCATCATCGGCGTCGGCCGCGGCGGCCTGGTGCCCGCGGTCTACATCTCGCACCAGCTGGAACTGCCGATGCTGTCGATCGACCATTCGGCCAAGGTTCCCGGTTTCGCCGACGAGCTGCTCGGCAAGGTTGCCGGCATGAGCGCGGAAGGACGGCGCCTGCTGTTCGTGGACGACATCAACGACAGCGGCGGCACCATCGAATATATCCGCAACCTGCTGGGCGACAGCGGCTGCGACCATGGCAACCTGCGCTTTGCCGTGATGATCAACAACACCCGCTCCAAGGCCGTCGCCGAACTTTACGTCGACGCCATCGATCGTGACGAGGACAAGCGCTGGTTCGTGTTCCCTTGGGAGTCGGTCGGCACCAAGGACGCCATCGTCGAGGAAGCGCGCTCGGTTCCTGAAAGGCTTGGCTGATCATGCGGATCTGCGTCTATCTGGGATCGTCCGCAGGCGTTAACCCCCTGTACCGTGAAGCCGCGCACCAGTTCGGCACCCTGCTTGCCAAGCGCGGCATCGGCCTCGTCTACGGTGGCGGCATGGTGGGCCTGATGGGCGTGGTCGCGGACGCGGCCTGCGCGGCTGGCGGCGAAGTCATCGGCGTTATCCCCGAAGCCCTGCGCGCGCGCGAACACGACCATCAGGGCATCACCGAGCTTCACGTCGTCAAGACCATGCACGAACGCAAGGCGATGATGGCCAACCTTTCGGACGGCTTCGTCACCCTGCCCGGCGGCATCGGCACGTTCGAGGAAATGTTCGAGGCTTGGTGCTGGACCCAGCTGGGCTACCATAACAAGCCGGTGGGCCTGCTGGACGTCAACGGGTTCTATTCGGGCCTGCGCCAGTTCATCGACAACGTGGTGGAAGAAGGCTTCCTCCAGCCGCGCCACCGCGCGATGCTGCTGGTGGAAAGCGATCCCGAAACGATGATCGACCGCATCGTCAACTTCGTCCCGCCCGAAAACGAGCACTGGCTCGGCGCGCAGGACGTCTAAGGTCGGCCCGATGGGGCTTGGGCAGGATCAGCCTGTCGAAGCCCCATCCGCCATACGCAAAAGCGCCGCGTAAGGGTCACCCTCCAGCCCCAGCACGTGCGCAAAGGCGGGTTCGGTCTTCATCCCCCGACGCCGCGCAGCCATCACCGATGCGCGAAAATCATCGCCCCGCTCGTCAAGCAGGCGACGTTCGATCTCGAAATGCCGCCAGCCCATCTGCGCATCAACCGGCACCGGCGAGCCGAACAGTTCGAACGGCACGCCCGCAATCGTGAACCCCGCCACCACGGCCCGTTCATCGTGCGCCCACTGGTGCATCGCAAAGCCCTGCGCACCCGCGAACGCCCCCCACACCACGCGCGCGAAGGCATGGGCGTCAGGTGCATGGCACAGGACGTCGATATCGCTGCCCGGCACATCGATGCCCAACGGAAACGTCCCGGCCACACGCGGATCGAATGCGGCCAGGACCGTCAGGACATTGCTGCGGTCAAGCGCGGCGCGCCAGTTGGCGCTCACCCTGCCGCGTAAGCCTCCAGCCGCTCTACATGCCGCGCAACGGCTTCGGCCGGCAGGAACGAGCCGGTGAAGCTGTTGCGCGCCAGCGTCACCAGATCGGCACGGGAAAGCCCGCGCGCCTGTGCCACGGCACGGTAATTGTCGGCCACGTAACCGCCGAAATAGGCCGGATCATCGGAATTCACGGTCGCCTTCAACCCTCTGGCCAGCATCCGGTCCAGCGGGTGATCGGCAAGGTCGTTCACCACGCAAAGCTTGAGGTTGGACAGCGGACAGACCGTCAGCGTCATTTCCTCTGCTGCAAGGCGGGAAACCAGCGCCTCATCCTCCAGCGCGCGGTTGCCGTGATCGATGCGATCGACGCCAAGAAGGTCCAACGCTTCATGCACGTAGGCGGGCGGGCCTTCTTCTCCGGCGTGGGCGGTAATCTTCAGGCCCTTTTCACGCGCCGCCGCAAAGACGCGCGCGAACTTGGCAGGCGGATGGCCGACTTCCGAACTGTCCAGTCCCACCGCCGTGATCCGGTCGAGCCAGGGTTCGGCCATCGCCAGCGTGGCGAACGCCGCCTCTTCCGACAAGTGGCGCAGAAACGAGAGGATCAGTTGCGAGGTAAGTCCGTATTCGGCCTCTGCCGCCGCCATGGCCGAAAGCAGCCCTTCGATCACTTCCGCGAAGGGAATGCCGCGATCGGTATGGGTCTGCGGATCGAACATGATCTCTGCATGGACCACGCCGTCCGCAGCGGCGCGGGCGAAATAGGCCATCGCAAGGTCGTGGAAATCCGCCCGCGTGCGCAGCACGTCCGCGCCCGCATAGTAGATGTCGAGGAAGTCCTGCAGGTTCGAGAAGTCATAGGCAGCGCGCACCTCCTCCACCGAGGCGTAGGGAATGGCGACATTGTTGCGCTGCGCCAGTTCGAACATCAGTTCGGGCTCAAGGCTGCCTTCGATGTGCAGGTGCAGTTCGGCCTTGGGCAGGCCGGCGATAAACTGGGAAAGATCGGTCATGGTGTCCTTTTGTACGCGCATTCGCCCAGCAGGTAAGTACGGGAAATGGCGCGCTCGTCTCCAAGGATCTGGAGTGCGAAGAGCCGCGTGGCAAGGTCGGCCCCGCCGTTTTCCTTTGCCGTGCGCCGCGCCATGAGCGGCGTGGCGGCGCTGTCCAGCACGACGAAGTCCGCCTCCTGCCCCACTTCCAGTGCGCCTACCCGGTCTGCGATGTGCAGCAGCGACGCGCTGCCTGCCGTGGCGAGGTACAGCGCGCGGAACGGGTCCAGCCGGTCTTCGCGCGCCAGTGCCGCCTGATAGGCAAGGCCCGCCGTGCGCAGCATGGAGAATGAGGTGCCCGCGCCGATATCGGTGCCAAGCCCAAGGCGCAGCGCATGGCGGTCCGCCTGACCGAAATTGAAATGCCCGGACCCCAGGAACAGGTTGGACGATGGGCAAACCGCCACACCCGCGCCGCTTTCATGCAGGCGCGTGCAGGCCCGGTCGGACAAGTGAATGCCGTGCGCAAAGACCGAACGCGGCGTGACCAGCCCGAACCGGTCGTAAGCGTCGAGGTAATCCGCGCTGTCCGGGAAACGGGCGGCGACGGCGGCGACTTCATGGACGTTTTCCGATAAATGCGTGTGCATCAGCACATCCGGATGCTCGGCCAGCAACGCCCCCGCATCGGCAAGCTGCGCATCGCTGGAAGCCAGCGCAAAGCGCGGCGTCACCGCATAACCAAGCCTGCCGCGCCCGCGCCAGCGGCGGATCAGCGCCTCTGTTTGCGCACGGCCGGAGGTGACGGTGTCCTGCAGCCCGTCGGGGCCAAGGTCCATCAGCACCTTGCCTGAAACGATGCGCATGCGCCGTTCCAGCGCCGCTTCGAACAGGGCGTCCACCGATTGCTCGTGGACCGTGGGATAGACCAGCGCGCTGGTGGTGCCATTACGCAGCAGTTCATCAAGGAAGAACGCCGCCACGGCATCAGCATGAGCCTTGTCGGCAAAGGCTTTTTCAGCCGGGAAGATGTGCTTGTCGAGCCAGTCGAGCAGCTGTTCGCCATAGGATGCGATACGGTCGGTCTGGGGATAGTGGACATGGGCATCGATGAAACCGGGCACGACCAGGCCGGGCAGCTCTTCGGCATCGGGATAAGTATCGGCAAGGTCGGCGTAGGCGCCGCGCGCGATGACCACGCCATCCTCCACGACGAGCAGGCCGTCAGGTTCGTGGCGAACGGCATCGGCCGCGTCGCGGGGATCATGCGCGACCGAAAGCAATTCGGCGCGGTAGGCGCGGATCATCAGAGTCCTCTCAATTGCAGCAATTGCGCGCAAACGGCGATGGCGATCACGTCCGGCTCCTTGCCGGAGACGCCGGGCACGCCGATGGGCGCGGTAAGGCGCTCCAGTGCCTCGGGTGGGATGCCATCCGCGGCCAGTCGTGAACGGAAGCGGGCGATCTTGGTGGATGAGCCGATCAGCCCCACGAAAGCAAGAGGATCGCGCCCCAGCGCCGCCAGCGTCAGGTGATAGTCCAGCGGGTGGTCGTGGGTCAGGATCAGCATGGCCGCGTCCGCCGGTGCTTCGGCCACGCAATATGCGATCTCTTCTTCCGGCACTACGGTGACGCCATCGATATGCGCCTGCTCGGACCGCGTATCGAACCACGCCAGTTGCAGCGGAAGCCCCGTCATGTGCCGGGCGATGGCCTGCCCAACGTGACCCGCGCCGAACAGATAGACCGGCCGTGGCCGCTCGCCCACCGGCTCGACGATCCGGGCACCCACTTCGGGCTTGTCACCCCGCGCGGACTGGCGCGTGGCCGTCTCACGGTCGAACACGCGGCGTTCCAGCGCATCTTCGGAAAACCGGGTCGCCAGCATCCGGCCGGGCTCGGCATCATGCAGCCAGTCAAGCGCATCGACATCGAGATGCTCCACCAGCACGCGCACCCGGCCACCGCAGCATTGCCCCAGCAGCGGGCCAAGCGGATAGTCCTGCACCCGCCATGTGCCGGGAGGATGGTCAAGGATCGCCCGCGCCTGATCGACCGCGCGGTATTCCAGCTGGCCACCGCCGATGGTCCCTTCCTGCCCCTGCGCGGTAACAAGCATCCGCGTACCCGCCCCGCGCGGGGCCGAGCCTTCGCTGGCCAGCACGGAAACCATCGCGGTCGGGACCGTCCGGTCCAGCCGCCGCAGCCAGCCAATCCACTGGCTCATACGGCCGCCTTGTGCGCCGCGATGGCCTTGAGAATATGCTCGGGCGTACAGGGAGCATCCAGCGGCGGCAGCGCGCGCTTGTCCGGCATGGTCGCCGCAACCGCGCGGTTGAGCGCCGAAAACACCGAGATCGCCAGCATGAACGGAGGTTCGCCCACCGCCTTGGAGCGATTGATCGTCGGCTCCACGTTCTCACCGTCCCACAACGTCACAGTAAAGTGCTTCGGTCGGTCGGACGCGGTGGGAATCTTGTAGGTCGCAGGGCTATGCGTAAGCAAACGGCCCTTGCCATCCCAGACCAGTTCCTCGGTCGTCAGCCAGCCCTGCCCCTGAATAAAGCCGCCCTCGATCTGGCCCTTGTCGATCACCGGGTTCAGCGACCGTCCAACGTCATGGATGATGTCCACGGCCAGCACCTTGTGCTCTCCGGTCAGAGTGTCGATCACGACTTCGCTTACCGCCGCGCCATAGGCGAAATAGTAGAACGGACGGCCCTTGAAGACCGAACGGTCGTACTCGATCCCCGGCGTCGCGTAGTACCCGGTGGAGGACAGCGAGATGCGACCGATATGCGCCTTGCGCGCGACCTGCCCGAAATCCAGCGTCTCCGCACCGACGATCACGCCGCCGGGGGTGAAATGCACGGCTCCCTCTTCCAGCCCATATGTGCGGGCAAGGAAGGTGGTCAGCCGGTCGCGGATCGTCATTGCCGCATTGTGCGCCGCCATGCCATTGAGGTCCGCGCCCGAACTGGCTGCCGTAGCCGATGTGTTGGGCACCTTGTCGGTCCGCGTCGCGGTGATGCGGATGGTTTCCATCGGCACCGCGAAGACGTCTGCCACCACCCGCGCGACCTTGGTATAGAGGCCCTGCCCCATCTCGGTGCCGCCATGGTTCACCTGGATCGACCCGTCCGCGTAGACGTGAACCAGCGCACCGGCCTGATTGAGATGGGTCGTGGTAAAGCTGATGCCGAACTTCACCGGCGTCAGCGCGATACCCTTCTTGAGTACCGGATTGGCGGCGTTGAACGCCTCCACCGCGCGCGCCCGCTCGTCATAGCGCGCGGTCTGGCGCAGCCGGGCGATGATCTGCGGCGCGACGTTGTCGGCAACGGTCATCGCATAAGGGGTGGTCTCACGCCCCGGCCCGTAGAGATTGGCTACCCTGACGTCGAGCGGATCAAGGCCCAGTGCCATCGCCACGTCATCGATGACGCGTTCGATCGCCAGCATGCCCTGCGGCCCGCCGAAGCCACGGAAGGCGGTGGCCGACACGGTGTTGGTCTTCAGCCGCTCCGACACGACTTCGACATCCGGCAGGAAGTAGCAGTTGTCCGAATGGAACATTGCGCGGTCGTTGATCGCGGGAGACAGGTCCACCGTCGCCCCGCAGGCCGAGGCAAGATGCAGCGACAGCGCCAGCAGATGGCCCGCATCGTCGAAGCCGACTTGATACGCGATCTCGAAGGGATGCCGCTTGCCGGTCATGACCATGTCGTCATCACGATCGCAGCGGAACTTGGCGGGTCGGCCGGTCTTGCTGGCGACCAGCGCTGCGGCGGCAGCGAACAGCGCGGCCTGCGTTTCCTTGCCGCCAAACGCACCGCCCATGCGCCGCACTTCCACCGTCACATCGGCAGAAGACACATGCAGCATATGCGCGACAAGGTGCTGAACCTCGCTCGGATGCTGGGTGGAGCACAGGACATGGACCTGCCCGTCCTCTCCCGGCGTCGCCACCGAGACCTGCCCTTCGAGGTAGAAGTGATCCTGCCCGCCCATCGCGAAACGGCCGGACAGCCGGTGCGGCGAGGCGGCAAGTGCAGCGGCTGCATCTCCTCGCGCCATGCGCTGCGCGGGTTCGATATGCGATCCGGCAGCCTGCGCCTGGGCGACGGTTACCGCAGCGGGCAGCGGCTCATATTCGATCTGCCCCAGCCGCGCGGCTATGCGGGCCGCGCGCTGGCTGGTCGCGGCGACAAGGAACACGGCCTGTCCATGGCACAGCACTTCGCCATCGGCCAGCAGGCGGTCGTCGCCGGCAAAGGGGCTGACGTCGTTCGCGCCGGGAATGTCTGCAGCGGTGTAGACCGCAACGACGCCGGGGGAAGCCAACACCTTCGACAAATCCATCGAGACAATGCGCGCGCGCGCCTCGCTCGACTGACCGAACGCAAGGTGCAGCATGTCGGCAGGTTCGGTCAGGTCGTCCGCATAACGCGCCTCGCCCGCAACGTGGAGCCGGGCGCTGTCGTGCGGATGCGAAGGTTTGGGCAATACCTTCCAGGCAGGATCACGCTCAGCCATCGAGCGCCTCCAGCACCGCTACGGCAACCCCTTGCGAGCGCAGCCAGAGACGGCGCAGCAAGTTGGCGGCAGCTTCCACACGATAGGCCGCAGAGCCGCGCACGTCGGTCAACGGATCGAAATCCGCCTTCAATGCTTCCGCCGCTGTGGCGAAGGTGGCTTCGGCAAAGGGCTGGCCAAGCAGCGCATCCTCGCACCGGGCGGCCCGTTTTGGCGTTGCAGCCATGCCGCCGAAGGCCACGCGGGCGTCACGGATCACACCGTCCTCCACCCGCAGCATGAAAGCGCCGCAGACGGCCGAAATATCACTGTCAAACCGGCGCGAAAGCTTGGAAATCAGGATCACCGCATCCGCCGATGGGCGCGGAATGCGGATGGATTCGACAAACTCTCCGGGCTGCCTGTCCTGCTTGCCATAGCCAAGGAAGTAATCCTCCAGCGGCATCGTCCGCCGCCCTGCCATGCTGCGCAGCGTAAGTTCGCCGCCAAGCGCAATAAGCGCGGGCGGCCCATCACCGATCGGCGAGCCATTGGCCACGTTGCCACCCACGGTCCCGGCATTGCGCACCTGCAGCCCGCCGATGCGGCGCACCAGTTCGCCAAGCTCAGGGTGCAGCCGCGCCATCGCAGCATGGGCATCGGCATAGCGCACCCCGGCCCCAAGCGTCAGAGCATCGGCGCTTTCTTCAATCACCGCCAGTTCCGCGATCCCGCCCAGGAAGATCACCGTGCCCAGATCACGCAAGCCCTTGGTCACCCACAGGCCCACATCGGTTGCCCCGGCGATCATACGCGCATCGGGATGTTCGGCCAGCAGGCGGGCAAGTTCGTCCGCAGAGCGCGGCGCAAACCAGCGGCGTCCCTGCCATTCGCCCGAAGCGCTGCCCTGCAGCCCCCGAAGGGCGGTGACGACCGCCGCATCGTCCTGCGCGAAGGGCGCCGCAGCCTCTCCCGCCTCGATGATCGGGCCATAGCCGGTGCAGCGGCACAGGTTGCCCGCGATGACATCCTCCACAGGCAGTTCGCACCCGCGCGCGCCGATGGTGCGGCCGTGCAGCGACATGACGAAGCCCGGCGTGCAGAACCCGCACTGCGAACTGCCGTTGCAGGCCATCGTCTCCTGCAGCGGATTGAGCGCGCCGCCCACATCCTTGAGGCTTTCGACGGTCATCACCGCCTTGCCGTCCAGCATCGGCAGGAACTGGATGCAGGAATTGACCGCACGCCATGCCAGTTCATCGCCTTCCAGCGAACCGACAAGCACCGTGCAGGCACCGCAGTCCCCCTCGGCGCAGCCTTCCTTGGTACCGGTGCGGCGCATCGTGTAGCGCAGATGGTCCAGCACCGTGGCGGTCGGATCGACCGCGTCCAGTTCGACCATTTCACCGTCGAGAAGAAAACGCACCGCCACGTCAGCTCCCCCGGTACGTCGAATAGCCGAAGGGAGAGACAAGTAGCGGCACGTGGTAATGCCCGTCAGGATCGGCGATGCCGAAGTCGATCGACACGTGATCGAGGAAAGGCGGCTCCGGCAACTTGATCCCTTTGCCCCGGAAATAGGCGGCAACCGCGAATGTCAGGCGATAGGATCCCGTAGGTAGCGCCGGCAGGCCGGGACAGCGTCCGTCACCATTGGTTTCGCCGGTGAAAAGGATCGTGCCCGAACCGGTTTCCAGGCACAGCGAAATGCCGGTCGCGGGTGAACCGTGCGTGGTGTCGAGGACGTGGGTGGACAGGCTGCTCATGCGGCGGCCTCCTTGGCACGGGGCCATTCCCCAAGGAATTCGTGCTCATCGTAATCGAGGAAGTCGGCCACCAGCGCTTCCCGGTCATCAAGGAACAACTGGTCGGCAATCCCCTTCACCAGACGCGGCAGGGCATTATGCAGGCCGGAGAGAGCCGAGGCGGAAAGGCCAAGGCTGACAAGAGCCGAATAATTGAACGCGAACAGCCCGTGCAGCGGCGCGCCGTCCACACCATCGCGCGGCAGGAATTCGAAGGCGCTGCCAAGATAGGGATGCGCATCGATCAGCGCGTTGCGCTTGCCCGGCGGGCTCACACGGTCTGACCAGCGGGCGATGATATCCGCGACATCCGCCAGTTCGGGGCGCAGGCCCGGATCACTCAGCAAGCCGGTAGAGATCACCACGAAGTCGAAATCATGCACCCCATGCGGCGTCGTGACGCGCACGAGGCCGTCATGTTCCTTCACGTCCAGCCACGGCGCGCCAAGGTGCAGCGCAAAGCCCGGCCACGATGCCGCGCGTTCGAACGTGTCGTTCGTCGGCGGCTGGTTGTGGCCGAGGAAAGCGTCCATCGCGGCATACTTGGTCTGATCGTCCAGCGCGGGATAGCGGGCGGTGAAGCCCACGCGTTCCATGAAACGGATGGGGTTGATGCGCGGCAGTTCCTTGCGGCGCATGAACACTTCGGCCGCTGCCACGCCCTGCATCAAAGCGAAGTTGGCGTTGTCGAAAGCGGAAGCGCCCCCGCCCAGCACGCCGATGCGCTTGCCGTGCAGCGCAGCGAAATCGATCGGCTCGCTGGTATGCGCCCACAAGTGCCGGGGCAGGTTTTCGCGCACCATGGCAGGCGTGTGCCATTCGCCTCCACCCTGGATACCGGTGGCCAGCACGACCTTGCGCGCATGTTCCACCGTGCCGCCCGCAAAATGCAGGCGATGCAGGCCCAGATCGGGCAGAGGCTCGATCCGCTCAAGCTTCGCGCCGTTGACCACCGGCAGGTCAAGCACCCGGCGATACCAGCGCAGGTATTCCATCCAGTCGCCGCGCGCGATTTTGTCCACCGCGCTCCAGCCCGCAAGCCCATACTGAGCTTCCCACCATGCCCGGTAGGTCAGCGAAGGCACGCCAAAATCGATCGGGTTCAAGTGTTTGGGCGTGCGCAGCGTGACCATGCGCGCATAGGTTTCCCACGGCCCTTCGAACCCGGCCTCGTTCTCGTCGAACACGCGCACATGGGTCACGCCTTCGCGGCGCAGGCCAAGCGCGGCGGAGAGGCCGCACTGGCCACCGCCGATCACCGCGACATCCAGCACCGCCGCACCGTCCAGCGTGCGCGGGCGCACCCATTCGGGCCGTGCGAAGCCGATCAACTCCAGTTCGCGGGCAAGCTGCGCCTCAAGCGCAGGAAGGCCGATCTTGTCAGTCATGTCATGTCTTCCAGCCGCAGGCGGACGATCTCGCCGATCTGCTCCAGCGCCGTCGCCACTTCGGCCTCGCGATCGTTCGCAAGGCGGCGTTCCATTGCCGCAAGGATACCAGCCTTGTCGGTCAGGCGCACGCAGATGATGAAGGGAAAGCCGAAGCGATCGCGATAAAGCGCGTTCAGGCGGTGAAATTCGGCGTATTCAAGCGGCGTCAAACGGTCGAGCCCGGCGCTGGCCTGCTCGGCCGTGCTGGCATCGGTCAGCGTGCGATCGATCGCCGCCTTGCCCGCAAGTTCAGGGTGAGCGCGGATCAGCGCAAGCTGCTCTTCAGCGGTGGCCGCGTACATCACCGCCATCAGATCGGCGTGACGATCGCCGGTGGACGGCAGCGCATCCGCACGTGCCTCTACCCAGGGGCTGTGTTCGAACAGGGCGGTCACGATGTAGTCCCTTCAAGGCTGACATGGGCGGAAACGACCTTCCAGCCGCCGAAAAGACCTTCAGGGAACTTCACCCAGGACTGCGTCTGGCGGCCCCTTCGATCGGAACCTTCGCGGAAGAATTCGGCGTCGGCCGTGGCGAAGCTGTCGCCGTAGACGGTGATCGCAACGCGGCCCAGCTTGCGCTGCGGAGAGCCGCCGCGCCCCTTCCGGAACTCGCGGATTTCCTCAATGCCGTACAACACTTCGCCCACGCCGTAGCGGTTGGTTGTGGGGGCATCGTGGAACAGCGCATCCATCGCCGGGATATCGTCCGCCATCAGTGCCGTCTCATAAGCATGGAACGCGTGGGTGACTTCGGCGAGGAGCACCGGATCATTGATCTGCATGAGGATGCACCTCCATCCAGTGCCGCGCGATATCGATACGCCGCGCCACCCAGGCATCGCCGCTGGCCATGACATGATCGAGGAACCGCGCCAGCCAGCGCGCACGACCGGGCTTGCCCGCAATCCGCGCATGGAGGCCGACCGACATCATCCGCCCGCCCTCTTCGCGCAGCTGGTCGAAGGTATCGCGCATATGGCGAAAGAACTGCTCGCCTTCGGTAAAGCCGTTGAGCGCCACGATCTTCATGTCGTTGACGTCAAGCGTATAGGGCACGATCAGCTGCGGCCTGCCATATTGCGTATCCCAATACGGCAGATCGTCGGCATAGCTGTCGGCATCGTAGGCAAAGCCGCCCTCTTCCACCACCAGCCGCGCAGTATTGGGGGAGGTACGCCCCTGATACCAGCCGAGCGGGCGCTGACCGGTCAGCTTTTCGTGCAGCGCGATGGCTTCTGCGATGTGAGCGCGTTCGACGTCTTCGTGCTGATACTGATAGTCGATCCAGCGCAAGCCGTGGCTGGCGATCTCCCAGTCGGCCGCCAGCATCGCCGCCACCGCATCGGGGTTCATCTCCATGGCCTTCGCCACGCCGAACACGGTGACGGGAAGACCGCGCTCCGTGAACAGGCGGTGGAGGCGCCAGAACCCGGCGCGGCTGCCGTATTCGTAGAGGCTTTCCATTGCCATCGCCCGGTCAGGGTGGCTGGCGGCGCCAACCATCTCGGACAGGAACGTCTCGGAGCCCTTGTCGCCGTTCAGCACCGAATTCTCGGCGCCTTCCTCGTAATTGATAACGAACTGCACCGCCACGCGCGCGCCGTTCGGCCACTGCGGGTCCGGCGGGGTCTGTCCATAGCCGGCAAGATCGCGCGGGCTCATGCGCCTTGGCCTTCCGGCCATGCCCCGATCGCCGCCGTCACTGCCTCACCGGCGGGCAGCGCGAAGCCCTGCATCCGCAGGCACGATTCCAGCGCCGCCAGCGTCAGCAGAACCTTGTGCTTCATCGCATTGTAGCCCATCGCGCCGATGCGCCAGATCTTGCTCTGCAAGGGGCCGAAGGCGGTGCCGATCTCGATCTCGAACAGTTCGCGCATGGCCTTGCGCACGCCTTCGCCATCCACGCCATCGGGGATGTACACGCCGGTCACGTTGGTCATGCGATAGCGGTCGTCGCCGAACACCGTCAGGCCCATCGCGCGCAGGCCCGCCGTCATCGCCCGGCCTGCCGAGGCATGGCGGGCATAGCGCGCCTCCAACCCTTCACCCAGCGCAATGCGCGCGCATTCGCGGGCGGCGTAGAGCATCGATGTCGCTTCGGTATGGTGGTTCAGGCGCTTTTCGGACCAGTAGTCCATGATCATCGCCAGATCGAAATAGTTGGAGCCGATGCGCGGCCCCGCACCGTCCACCATTCCGGCGCTGCGGATGCCCTGCTCCACATGGCGACGCCTGCCGATATGCTCTGCAGCGCGGTCGGAAATGGTGATCGGGGCCGAGCCGGAGGGGCCGCCCAGGCACTTCTGCAGGCCGCCGGTGACGATATCCACGTCCCAGCGGTCTGCCGCCAGTTCCATGCCGCCGATAGTCGCGGTGGCATCCACGTAGGACAGCGCACCAGCCTGCCGGCACAGCTCGCCGAAGCCTTCCAGCGGCTGCGCCATCGTGGTGGACGTATCGCCGTGAATGGTCGCCACGATCTTGGGATGACAGCGGGCGATGGCATCGGCGATGCGATCCATCGGCACGACTTCGCCCCACGGCGCCTCCACCGTCTCGATGATCGCGCCGATGCGCTGGAGGATTTCGGTCAGCAGCAGGCCGAAACGGCCGAAGTTGACCACCAGCACCACGTCGCCGGGCGAAACAAGGCTGACCAGCGCCGCCTCGATCCCGGCGCGCGCGGTGCCGTCGACCAGCATCGTCCAGCGGTTCTGCGTGCCGAAAATCGGGCGATAGAGCGCCATGACCTGATTCATGAACCCGGTCATCTCAGGATCGAACTGCCCCAGCAGGTCGGCGCTCATCGCGCGCAGCACGCGCGGATGGGCGTTGATCGGCCCCGGCCCCATCAACAGGCGCTGCGGCGGGTCGATCTCTCCGAAAAGATGCGGATCAAGCGACAACGGATTCTCCCAGACGTTCGATGAAGCCAAGCATCACCTGCAACGCGACCTGCGCGTCTTCAGGTTCGACATGCTCGGCCGGATTGTGGCTGATGCCTTCGCGGCATCGGATGAACAGCATGGCAGTGGGGCACAAGGCGGCCATGTTCATGGCATCGTGCCCCGCGCCCGAAACGAGACGGCGCACCGGCTGACCGGCCGCAGCCAGCGCCGCGTCCATCATGTCCATCAGCGCCGGATCGCTGGGGCTGGCGGCAAGATCGTGGATCAGCGCGATGGCCAGTTCAAGCCCGCGGGCGGTGGCGATTTCATCGATACGCGCACGGATTGCCTCTGCCACCGCATTGCGCCTGTCTTCCGCGCCCGAACGCACATCGATGGTGAAGCGGACTTCGCCGGGGATCACATTGGGCGCGCCGGGCAGTGCTTCCAGCCGGCCCACGGTAGCGACGACGTCAGAATTGTCTGCGCGCGCGATCTGCTCCACCGCCAGCACCATCGCCGCAGCGCCCGCCAGCGCATCTCGGCGCAGGCGCATCGTGGCGGTGCCTGCATGACCCGCCATCCCCTTTACGGTAACCGCATAGCGCAACTGCGCCGCAATCCCGGTAACGGTGCCGACCGCAAGACCATCCGCCTCCAGCACCGGCCCCTGCTCGATATGCGCTTCGAGATAGGCGAGCGTGGTATCCGGCGCGCGGGCTGCGGAAAGGTAATCGGGCGTGGTAGCCAAAGCCTGCGCTAGCGTGACGCCCGCCGTGTCGGTGATATCGAGCGCTGCGACATCAAGCGTGCCCGCCACGGCCCGGCTGGTCAGCATGGCGGCGGGAAAGCGGGAGCCCTCCTCGTCCCCGAAGGCGTAGACCTCGATCGGAAACGGCAGCCGCCTGCCTTGTGCATGAAGCGCGGCAACAGCCTCGATGCCCAGCATGATCCCCAGCGGCCCATCATACGGCCCGCCGTCACGCACGGAATCGAGGTGACTGCCGATCACCAGCGCCGGTGCATGGCCAAGGTGCCCGTCATAGCGCCCGATCAGATTGGCGGCCGCATCGACATGGACGCGCATTCCCGCCGCTTCCATCCATCCCGCCACGGCGCCTTGCGCAGCGGCATAGGCCGGCGTCAGGTATGCGCGGAACAGGCCACCTTCCATGTCACTGTAAGGAGCAACGCGCAGGGCATCGCACCGGGCAACGGCGCGGGCCCCGCCGGGGTTTTCGGTCACCATCCCGCCGCCTCGCCATCGCTGCGTGGGTCAGTTGCGCCTTCGAACGAGCCGTCGGCAAGCCGCACCACGGCGCCCGCATGGCCCATGGTGGCGGTCAGCGGGCCCACGCGCTCCACATCATGCCCGGCTTCGGCAAGTTGAGCGTAAAGCGCATCGTTAAAACCGTCTTCCAGTTTGAGCGAGGTCGTGACATCGCCCCAGGTGCGGCCCAGTAGCCAGCGCGGGGCGCTGATCGCGGCCTGAAGGTCCATGCCGAAACGGGCATAGCGGGTAAACAGCGCGGCCTGCGTCTGCGGCTGCCCTTCCCCGCCCATCGTGCCATAGGCCATGACGCGCCCATCTTCGAACACCGCAAGCGCGGGGTTGAGCGTATGGAACGGCTTGCGACCGGGCTTGAGAGCATTCCAGCCGTTCTCGGCCAGCCGGAACGAGCTTCCGCGGTTCTGCCAGGTGATCCCGGTCTGCGGCAACACAAGGCCCGATCCGAATTCGAAGTAGGTGGACTGGATGCATGAAACCACCCGGCCCTCTGCATCCGCGGCGCCGAACCAGCAGGTGTCCCCCCACTGCGGCGGCTGCGGCCATTCAAGCGCCCGTGCGGGATCGATCCGCGCGGCAATATCGTCCAGTCCGGCAGAGTCAGACAGCAGGTGCTGGAAATCGAAACCAGTATACAGCGGGTCGCCCACGTGAACGTCGCGCAGCAGGAAGGCCTGCTTGGTCGCTTCGACAAGCCCGTGGACATGGTCGAAACCATCCGCCGCGTCGGCCTTGAGCCGGTCGAACAGCGCCAGAATCATCAGCGAGGCAAAACCCTGCGTCGGCGGCGTTGCGTTATAAAGCGCCGCGCCGCCGATCACGGTATGCAGCGGATCGGGCCTCGTCGCCCTGTGTGCGGCAAGGTCGGCTGCCGAAACCGGGCTTCCCAGCGCCTCAAGATCGGCCGCGATCAGCGCTGCGAGTTCTCCGGTGTAGAAATCGTCAAGGCCGTTCGCAGCCAGCATCCGCAGCGTCTGCGCCAATGCGGGAAGGCGCAGCAGGTCACCCTCCTCCAGCGGGCGCCCATCAGGCTCGAACGTGGCGGCATAGGCGCCGGGCGCCCCGCGCAATTCATCGCCCTTGCCCGCCGCGATCGCCGCGCCACCCTTCGTGACCGCAACGCCGTTTTCCGCATGGGCGATCGCATCGCGCAGCAGGCGTTCCAGCGGCAGCTTGCAGTAATCAGCCTCCAGCGCCGCCGCCCAGCCCGAGATCGTGCCCGCCACGGTGTTCGCGGCAAGCGGTCCACGCGTCGGCACTGCATCCAGCCCGGCATAAAGCGAAAGGTCAGCCTTCGCCGCTGCCCCGCCGCAGCCGTGGATAGAATGGACGGTCCCATCGGGCTCCCGGATCACCCAGAACCCGTCGCCGCCGATCGCGGTCATGTGCGGGTAGACGACAGCCAGCGCCGCCGCGATGGCGACGCAGGCTTCCACGGCGCTGCCACCTTCGGCAAGCACATCGCGCCCGGCCTGCGCTGCAAGGAAATGCGGCGCGGTGACGATGCCGTTGCTGGCGTTTACGGTCTGCATGGATGGCCTCTCAGTCCGGCGTCATCAATCTGGAAGGGCCGCCACGAAGGCGCGCACCACATGGGCGGAATTCACCGAGGCAAGGCGCTCGTAAGTGTCCTCCATGTTCTTGTCGCGATCACCGCCCGCAAGGTCCGAAAGCGAACGGAACACGATCGTGGGCACCTGATTGGCATAGGCCACCTGCGCCACCGCGCCGCTTTCCATGTCGAGCACGCGGGCGTGCCACGCCTTGTGCAGATACTCGCGGAATTCGGCGTTGTCGGCATAGACGCCGGCACTGACGCCGGTTCCGCCGACGACGACCCTGGGCGGCCGGGCGATGCATAGCTCGCTGCCGGGAAGCTGGTGCTCCGAAGGCGCCACGCAGCGTTCCATGGTAATTGTGGGCGCCACCTTGCGGGCAAGGTCAAGCAGTGCAGGGTCCATCGCGAAAGTGAAGAACCGCCGGGCCGGGGTCTGCGCATTGGGCACCGTCACACCGCGCGGGAAGATGAAATTCCAGTTGCCCGGCGCCTCCGTCGAGACGGCTTCGGGCGATTTCCAGCCGCCCTGCCCGTCCTTGCGGGCAAAGTTCACTTCCAGATACTGGCCCCAGTTTTCCGCCACGATGACGTCGCCTATGGTCAGCGCCGGGTCGACACCGCCCGCGATTCCGGAAAAGACGATGCGCTTCACGGTAAAGCGATCGATCACCAGCTGGGTGTTCATCGCAGCGTTCACCATCGACACGCCGCTCTGCATCAGGAGGACGGGCTTACCCTCCATCACGCCGGTCAGGTAGGTGGAGCCGTTGAGGGTATATTCCTTCTGCTCGGTCACCGAATGAACCAGAGCATTCCATTCGGGCTGATATGCCGTCATCACCAGGGTACGGGGGGTGAGGTCCAGCCGCTCATCCGCCAGAGCGGGGCTTGCGGCCAGTGTCAGCGCAAGCGCTGCGGTGATGACGGCAGCGCGCATCAGGCGGCTCCCATCCAGACGAAGCGGGCCACGAAAAGAAGCGCCAGGACCAGCAGGAAGGCGTCCTTCTTCGTGATTGTCCCGCGCACGATCTTGAGCGCGGCATGGGCGGTGATGCCGAAGGCAAGCCCGTTGGCGATCGAGAACGTCAGCGGGATCATCGCCACGGTCAGGAACGCGGGGATCGCCGAAAGCGGATCTTCCCATTCCACTTCGGTCAGCGGCAGCAGCATCAGGCCGCCGACGATGATCAGCGCCGGAGCGGTCGCCGCCAGCGGGATCACTTGTGCGTAAGGCGCCACGAACATCATCGCCAGGAACAGCACGCCGGTGACTACGGCGGTAAGGCCGGTGCGTCCGCCCGCCTGCACGCCGGCCGCGCTCTCGACATAGCTGGTGACGGTGCTGGTGCCCGCCATCGAGCCGACGATGGTAGCGGTGGCATCCGTGATAAGGATGCGGTTGAGGCGCGGAATACGGCCCGCCGCGTCCATCAGCCCGGCCCGCTTGGTCACCGCGACAAGGGTGCCGATGTTGTCGAACAGATCGACGAACAGGAACACGAACAGGATCTCAAGCAGGCCCAGCCCGTGCTTGCCGGAAAGGCCGAAGACGCCGCCGAGGTCAAGCTGGAACGCGGTTCCGGTCAGCGCGGCAAGGGAATAGGGTTCGGGGCTGATGGAAACCATGCCCGCGATCCAGCCCACCACGGTGGTGGCAAGGATGCCGATCAGCATCGCTCCACGCACGTTCCACACCGATAGCGTACCGATCACCGCAAGGCCGAACAGCGCCAGCGCCGCTCCCGGAGCCTTGAGATCACCCAGCGCCACGAACGTCGCCGGATTGGCGACAACGATGCCGGAATCCTTGAGGCCGATGAAGCCGATGAACAGGCCGATGCCGCCTGCGACCGCCGCGAAAAGGTATTGCGGGATGGAATTGACGATAAGCTGGCGGATACCCGTCAGGGTCAGCAGCAGGAACGCAACGCCCGAAATGAACACGCAGCCCAGCGCCACCTGCCAGGGCACGCCCATCTGCTGGACGACGGTATAGCTGAAATAGGCATTGAGCCCCATACCCGGCGCCAGCGCCAGGGGTGTGTTCGCGACCACGCCCATCAGGATCGAGGCGAAGGCCGCCGCAAAGCACGTCGCCGCCGCGACCGAGGCGATGGGCATGCCCGCGCTGCCCAGGATCGCCGGGTTCACGAGCACGATGTAAGCCATCGTCAGGAAGGTCGTCACCCCCGCCAGCACTTCGGTCCGCGCGGTGGTGCCTCGCGCGCTCAGCGAGAAATAGCGGTCGAGCTTGCCGGAGGGCGCCGGCGTTTCCTGCGCCCCCTCCGGGACATCGATGGTGGTTGAGATCTGCGTCACGGTATTACCCCCTCGCCGCCTCGGGCGGCGTAAAATCATAAGTGCGCGCCGTGCCCAGCGGCATGGAATATCCGACGATCCCTTGCGCCTCGAGCATCGCGGCGAAGGAGAAGAGGTCGCTTTCGCGCCCCGGACCACCGATCAGTTGCAGGCCGATCGGCAGCCTGCCCGGTCGGTAGAGCGGAACTGCCAGCGACGGCAATGCCGTGAAGGTGATCGGCTGGGTATGAATGCCAAGGTCGGCCCTTGCCGGGGACAGCGCGCCGTCGATGAGGATGCGCGGATCGGCGATCGGCGGCGCGAAAGTCGGCGTCGCGGGGGCGAGCAGCACATCGTAATCGGCAACCAGCGCCTCGATCCGGGCGCGATACTCGGCGCGGAATGCCTGCGCCTCTGCATAAAGCGCATCGGGCAGCAGCGCGCCGGCCAGCAGGCGATCGCGCACTTGCGGATCGAAGCTCATCGCGTTCGCGGCCAGTGCCTTGCGATGCAGCGCGCCACCCTCGTATGCGGTGATCAGGAACGCGGCGGAACGGGCGCGCGCGATCTCGGGCAGCTCGACAAGCGGGGCGCCGGGCGCGATGGCGTCGATCGCGGCCAGCTGGTCATCTTCCGCATTCTCCCGGAACCGCCCTCCAAGACGCGCGATGCGCAAGTCGCCGCTGCGTGACGATGAGCGCCCGCCCAACACCTGCCACACCAGCGCCATTTCCTCGATAGAGCGGGTGAACGGGCCGATGTCATCGAAGCTTTCCGCGAAAGGAAACACACCGCCCAGAGGCAGGCCGCCGTGCGTGGGCTTCAGGCCATAGAGCCCGCACAGGCTGGCAGGCACGCGGATCGATCCGTTGGTGTCCGATCCCAGCGCAAAGGCGAGCAGCCCGGCCGCCACCACCGCCGCCGACCCGCCCGACGAACCACCGGCCAGACGCGAGGGATCATGCGGATTGCGCGTGGTGCCATAGGCCGCGTTAATGGTCGCGAAGCCGTAAGCGAACTCATCCATGTTGAGCGTCGCCACGCAGATCGCGCCCGCCGCCTGCAAACGCGCTACCGCCTCGGCATCACTGGTTGCAGGCGCGGCATCGGCATAGAGCGTGGAGCCCGCCGTGGTCGGCAGTCCCTGAAGGTCGAACAGATCCTTAACGCCATAGAGCACGCCTGCCAGCGGCCCGGGATCGCGCCCGGCGGCCACCATGGCATCGACGGCATCAGCCTCGGCACGGGCACGGTCATGCAGTACGCAAGTGACCGCGACGTGCTCGTCCGCGACCAGCGCGATCAGCGCTTCTTCCACCATGGCACGGGCGCTGAGCGATCCGGCTCGCACGGCAGCGGCGGTCTGTGCGATCGCCCTCATGCCGGTTCACCACGCATGGTACGCAAGTGACGGGCCAGCAAGGCCAGGTTGGCGGCAACGCCCGGCGCGCATTCCGCCGGTATCGTGATTTCCCGCGCATACGCTGCGGCAGCGATTTCCGCTTCGCCCAAAGGCACCTCGGGCGAGGCTTCAGGACGGGGGCATACGGGGGTTTCGGCCATGGTCTCGCGCAGTCGGAAGGGTCAGGAAAAGGTGCGCCGCGCGGCCACAAAGTCCGCGCCCCGCACCTGGGTCCTAACTGCCTTGCCAGACCTGCGCGATCAAACGCAATGATCGGAACGGATCATTGCAAAAATTAGAGCAGGGTATTGCACAGCGAGGCTTCGACAAGCGAAGCCCCTGCCCTGGTTCATACCATCGTTTCAGGCCGCACCACGCGGTCGAACGTCGCTTCGTCCACCAGCCCCAGTTCCAGCGCCGCCTGTTTGAGCGTCTGTCCTTCGGTATGTGCGTGCTTGGCGATCTTGGCTGCGTTATCGTACCCGATCTCGGGCGCCAGCGCGGTGACCAGCATCAGCGAACGGTCCAGCAGTTCGGCTATCCGCGCGCGGTTGGGCTCGATCCCATCCACGCAGCGCTCGGCAAAACTGACCATGCCGACAGAGAGCAGGTCGATAGACCGGATCACCGCCGCGCCGATCAGCGGCTTGAACACGTTCAGCTCGAAGGCGCCCTGCAGGCCGCCGACGGTCGCCGCCTGATGGTTGCCGATGACTTGCGCCGACACCATCGTCAGCATCTCGCACTGGGTCGGGTTGACCTTGCCCGGCATGATCGAGCTGCCCGGTTCGTTAGCGGGCAAGTCCAGCTCGCCAAGCCCAGAGCGCGGGCCGGAGCCCAGCCAGCGCACATCGTTGGCGATCTTGGTCAGCGCCACCGCCAGCGTCGCCAGCGTGGACGAAAGATGCACCAGCGGGTCGTTGGATGCCAGCGCCTCGAACTTGTTCTCGGCAGGACGGAACGGCAGCCCCGTCAAGTCCGCCAGTTCCGCGGCCACGTCGACGTCGAAGCCCGGCGCCGCGTTCAACCCGGTGCCAACCGCCGTGCCGCCCTGCGCCAGCGCGGTCATACCGTGCGAAACGGCAGGTTCGATACGCTTGCGACTGCGATAGACCTGATGGACGTAGCCGGAGAATTCCTGCCCCAGCGTCACCGGCGTCGCATCCTGCAGGTGCGTGCGGCCGATCTTGACGATATCCTTCCATGCATCCGCCTTGGCCTGCAGCGAGGCGTGCAACTGGTCGATCGCCGGATAGAGCTTATCCGTCGCCGCGCGCGCCGCCGCAACGTGAAGTGCGGTGGGGAAGCTGTCGTTGGAGGACTGGCCCATGTTCACATGATCGTTGGGATGGACCGGCGACTTGCCGCCACGCGTGCCTGTCAGGATTTCGTTGGCGCGGCCCGCGATAACCTCGTTGACGTTCATGTTGGACTGCGTGCCCGATCCGGTCTGCCAGATCACCAGCGGGAACTGGTCGTCCAGCTTGCCCGAGACGACTTCCTGCGCGGCGCTTTCGATGGCATCGGCGATCTTTCCGTCAAGGCCATGCTTGCGGTTCACCCGCGCCGCCGCCTGCTTCACCAGCGCCAGGGCATGGACGATCGCGATCGGCATGCGCTCGGTTTCGCCGAAGGGGAAATTCTCGATCGAACGCTGCGTCTGCGCGCCCCAATAGGCGCTGACGGGTACGTCGATTTCACCGATACTGTCGGATTCGCGGCGGGTTTCCATGGTTTCGAGATCTCCTTCGCTTCAAGCAATGTCCTCTAAGGGTTAGATAAGCCGCAAGACTGCCTTGTCCATCGCTATTGCGAATTAGTTGCATAAATTTGCATGCAATCTCTGCAAGCCCGGTGCATCCCACGCGCTTGACTGGCCCTTAGATTTGGCCGACCTCGTCGTTCCCCCTTGCCACGCTCCGAATACAGGACATCCCCATGACCAAACGCCTTCTCGCCGGCCGCGAAGTCGCCGCCATCGGCCTCGGCTGCATGAACATCGCGTGGGCTTATGGCGAAGCGCCCAGCCGCGCGGATGCGGTATCGCTGTTCCGCCATGCGCTGGACGCCGGGTGCGATCACTTCGACACCGCCAACATCTACGGCATGGGCATCAGCGAAGAAACGCTGCGCGAAGCGATCATGGGCCGGCGCGACGAATTCTTCCTTGCCACCAAGACCGGCATCGTGCTCGACGGTGAACGGCGCGGGACCGACTGCCGCCCGGATAGCATCGCCGCATCGATCGACGCCAGCCTCAAGCGGCTCGGCACCGACCATGTCGACCTGTTCTACATGCACCGGCTGGATCGTGACACGCCGATCGCGGAGTCGGTCGGCGCAATGGCGCGGCTGATCGAAGCGGGCAAGATCGGGGCCTACGGCGTCTCCGAATGGTCGAGCGCGCATATCCGCGAAGCGCATGCGGTGCATCCGATGGCCGCGGTGCAGACCGAATACTCGCTTTGGACCCGCAACGTCGAACTGGGCGTGCTGGACACCACGCGCGAACTGGGCATCGCGCTGGTCGCGTTCTCGCCCGTCGGTCGTGGCGCGCTGTGCGGCGAGATCACCGCGCCGGAACAGCTTGGCGGCAAGGACATCCGCCTGACGATGCCGCGCTTTTCGGCGGAACACTGGCCCGCCAATCTGGCCCTGATCGAACAGCTTTCCGCCCTAGCCGCCGAGGCCGGGGCTACGCCTGCGCAACTATCGCTCGCGTGGGTGCTGGCACAGGGCGAGCATCTGCACGCGATCCCCGGCACGCGGTCCATTGCGCACTTCGACCAGAACCATGCCACGATGGCGCTCGATATTCCCGCCGAAGTGATCGTGCGCGCAGGCGAGATCATCAACCAGCAGACCGTCAGCGGTCACCGCTATTCGCCGACGATGAACGCCTCCATCGATACCGAGGATTACTGAGGCGTCACCCCAGGGGCTTCATCTCGCGGATCAGGTCGATCAGCAGGCGAAGCCCCCTCGGCACCTGGCGGCGGCTGGAATAGTAGATGAAATAGCCCGGCCCCGGCGACGCCCATTCCTGCAGCACCGCGCGCAGCGATCCTTCGGCCAGCAGCGGCGCGATCGCCGGCTCCGCCGCGTACATCAGTCCCATCCCGTTCAGCGCCAGCGCACGACTGATGCTGCCGTTGTCGACGATGATGCCGCCGGGCACTGTCAAAGCCAGCGATTCCTCTCCGCGGTCGAAGTCCCAGTTATATATCCGCCCATTGCCCAGCCTGATGCGGATACACTGATGGTGCATCAGGTCGTCGGGATGCTGGGGCTCGCCATGCTTTTCGAAATAGGCAGGCGCACCGGCCACCACCCATCGGAAATCGGGGGTAACGCGCTGGGCGATCATGTCCTCCGGCACTGTGCCACCGAAGCGGATGCCGGCATCGAAGCCCGCCTCGATCACGTCCACCATCGTGTTGTCCACGCTGATATCCAGTTCCACATCGGGATAACGCGCGACGAACTCGGGCAGGATCGGCGCCAGCAGCCGCATCGCCGCTTCATCCGGCACGTTGAGGCGCACGCGGCCGGTGGGGGCATCGCGATGAAGATTGAGCAGGTCCTCAGCCTCATGGATTGCGGCGAAGGGATCGCGGATGGCAGCCTGCAGATCCTCCCCGGCCGCCGTCAGCGTGACGGAGCGGTTCGTGCGATTGACAAGGCGAACCTTGAGCCGCTCCTCCAGCCCCCGCAGCGAATGGCTGAGCGCCGAGGCGCTGACACCCAGTTCCGTTGCCGCCTTGCGGAAGTTGCGGTGCCGCGCGATGGCAAGAAAGTACGAAAGATCGGCAAGGTCGGAACGCCGGAAGGGCATTTACGGATGTGTCCTGAAGATGAAGGCCCCAGCGTAAGACGCAAAGCACGCCGCTTCAATTCCTCCCCAAGCCTCGCTCGGGGAGGAATGTGATGGATCAGACGACTTCGCCCAGCTTGTCGAGGTGCTTGTCCAGCGTGATGGGATAATCGCGCACCCGCACGCCGGTTGCGTTGTAAATCGCGTTCGCGACCGCCGCGCCGACGCCGCACAGGCCCAATTCTCCGACGCCCTTGGCCTTCATCGGCGAAACCTTGTCGTCCGCTTCGTCAAGGAACACAACTTCCTGATGCGGAATGTCGGCGTGGACCGGCACTTCGTACCCGGCAAGGTCGTGGTTGACGAAGAAGCCGAAACGCTTGTCGACCGCCAGTTCCTCCATCAGCGCGCCGCCCACGCCCATGGTCATCGCGCCGATCACCTGGCTGCGCGCAGCGGTGGGGTTGAGGATGCGGCCCGCCGCGCAGACCGCCAGCATCCTGCGCACGCGGGCTTCGCCGGTGTAGCGATCCACCGCCACCTCGACGAAGTGCGCGCCGAATGTGGACTGCTGGAACTTCTTGCCCAGATCGCCGAACTCGATCGAGTCCTCCACCACGATCTCGCCGCCCTTGGCCGCGCTAGCAATGTCAGCCACGCGGTTGCCGACGTGGACCTGCCCGTTCTCGAACGTGGCCTCTCCCGGCCCGAAGCCCAGCTTCGCCACGATCGCTTCGCGCAGCTTCACGCAAGCGGCATAGAGCCCCGCCGTCGAAGAGTTGGCACCCCACTGACCGCCCGATCCGGCAGAGACCGGGAACGAGCTGTCGCCCAGCTTCACCGTCACCTTGGCAAGCGGCACGCCCATCATCTCTGCCGCGGTCTGCGCCATGATGGTGTAAGTGCCGGTGCCGATGTCGGTCATGTCGGTTTCGACCGTAACCTGCCCCGAGGGGCTGAGGCGAACGCGCGCACCGGACTTCATGTTCAGGTTGTTGCGGAACGCTGCGGCCACGCCCATCCCGATCAGCCAGCGGCCTTCCTGCACCTGGCCCGGCGCCTTGCGCCGCGCCCAGCCGAAACGCTCTGCCCCCTCTTCCAGACAGCGCACGAGGTTGCGCTGAGAGAACGGGCGCTCGGGCTTCTCCGGGTCGACTTGCGTATCGTTGATGACGCGCAGTTTCACCGGGTCCATGCCCAGCTTCTCGGCCAGTTCATCGACGGCCATTTCCAGCGCCATCAGGCCGGGAGCCTCGCCCGGCGCGCGCATGGCGTTACCTTCGGGCAGGTCCAGCACGGCAAGGCGCAGCGCGGTCATGCGATTGGCGCCCGCGTAGAGCAGCTTGGTCTGCTGCGTGGCGCTTTCCGGGCCGCCGCCTTCCAGATCACCCGACCAGCTTTCGTGGCCGATGGCGGTCAGCGTGCCGTCCTGCGTCGCGCCAAGGCGGATGCGCTGGATCGTCGCGGGGCGGTGCGTGGTGTTGTTACCCATGAACGGACGCGGCAGGGCCACTTTGACCGGCCGCTTCGCCGCTTTCGCGCCCAGAGAGGCCATGATCACGTCCGAACGCAGGAACAGCTTCCCGCCGAAGCCGCCACCGACATAGGGCGAGATCAGGCGCACGTTCTCAGGCGGGATCTGCAGGGTGCGGGCAAGATCTCCCGCGCCCCACGCCACCATCTGGTTGGCGCTCCACACCGTCAGCTTGTCCCCTTCCCACGCGGCGATGGTGGCGTGCGGCTCCATCATCGCGTGGCTCTGGTCGGGGGTAGTGTAAGTCTGGTCGATCTGCACCGGCGCGGCGGCGAAGGCCCCGGCGAAGTCGCCCACAGCGGTCGGCGCGTCGGACCCGGTGGCGTCCGGGGCATCGACTTTCGCAGCGGCAAGGTCGAAGGCGCCGCGGTCACGCGCGTAATCGACGTCGATCAGCGCAGCGGCGGAGCGGGCCTGTTCGAACGTTTCTGCCACGACCACGGCGATCGCCTGGTGGTAATGCTGGATCTTCGGTCCGCCCAGCAGCATCGCGGTGTTGAAGTTGCCCTTGGCGATCTTGCCCGCGTTGCGATGCGTGACCACCGCGACCACGCCCGGCGCGCGTTCGGCGCGAGAAGTGTCCATCGAACGGATGGTGCCCTTGGCCACCGCCGAGCCTACGACATACCCATAAGCTGGCTTGCCGGGCAGCTCCTGATGCTCATAGGCATAAGGCGCATGGCCGCCGACCTTGAGCGGACCGTCGATGCGCGTGGTGGGCTGGCCGACGACCTTCATGCGGTCGATAGGGTTAGTCCCTGCGGGGGTATCGAACTTCATGCTTTTGCCTCCGCGAGAACCGCAGCGATAGTGCGCTGGGCGAGGGTCAGCTTGAATGCATTGTCTTCGCGCGGGGCAGCCCCGGCAAAGAGACGGTCGGCCACGGCCTTCGAGCCGTTGGGCAGCAGGGCATCAGCCCCTTCCACCCGCCACGGTTTGGGCGCAACGCCGCCAAGCGCGACGGCGCCCTTCCCGTCCTTGCCGATCACTGCCGCGACGGAGACGAGCGCGAAGGCGTAAGAGGCACGATCACGCACCTTGCGATAGATATGCGTGCCCCCGCGCGGTTTGGGCAGGGCGACGGATATGATCATCTCGCCCTTTTCCAGCGCGGTTTCCACGTGCGGGGTCTGGCCCGGCAGCGTGTGGAAATCGGCGATGGGTATAGCGCGGGTAGTACCGTCAGGGCGGATCGTCTCGACCGAGGCGTCAAGCACGCGCATCGCCACCGCCATGTCGCTGGGATGCGTGGCGATGCACGCGTCGCTGGTGCCGATCACGCCAAGCTGGCGCGAAAACCCGCCGATCGCCGCGCAGCCGGAACCGGGCTTGCGCTTGTTGCAGGGCATGTTGACGTCATAGAAGTACGGACAACGGGTGCGCTGCAACAGGTTGCCCGCCGTCGTCGCCTTGTTGCGCAACTGGCCAGACGCGCCTGCGACAAGTGCGCGGGTCAGCACGCCGTAGTCCTTGCGCACGCGTGCATCTGCGGCAAGATCGGTGTTGCGCACAAGGGCGCCGATGCGCAGGCCACCGCCGTCAATCGGCTCGATCCTGTCCATGCCCAAGCCGTTGACGTCGATGAGGTGCGTCGGCGTTTCGATCTCAAGCTTCATCAGATCGAGCAGGTTGGTGCCGCCCGCGATGAAGCGCGCGCCCGGCGTCGTGGCAGCCTTGACGGCGGCGTCCTGCGCGCTCTTCGCACGCTCATAAGTGAACGGCCTCATGCCTTCACTCCTGCAACCTGAGCCATGGCTTCGGCGATGTTCGAATAGGCACCGCAGCGGCAGATGTTGCCGCTCATGCGTTCGCGCATTTCCGTGGTGGTCATCGGCGAAGGTTTGGAGACGTCGGCAGTGACGTGGCTGGGAACCCCGGCGCGGATTTCCTCCAGCACCGCGACGGCAGAGCAGATCTGGCCCGGCGTGCAGTAACCGCACTGGTAGCCGTCATGCTCGACGAAGGCGGCCTGCATCGGGTGAAGGTTGTCGGGGCTGCCGAGCCCCTCGATCGTGGTGACCTCGTCGCCTTCGTGCATCACCGCAAGGGTCAGGCACGAATTGATGCGGCGGCCGTTGACGATCACCGTGCAGGCGCCGCACTGGCCGTGGTCGCAGCCCTTCTTGGTCCCGGTCAGCTTCACATGCTCGCGCAGGGCGTCAAGCAGCGTGGTGCGGGTGTCCAGTTCCAGCCGCGTCGACTCGCCGTTGACCTTGAGCGTCACTGCCGCATGTGGCGGGGCATCAGCCTGCCCTTGCGCCATGGCCACATTGCCGGGGCCAAGCGAACCGGCAATCGCCGCGCCTGCCGCACTGGTCTTGAGAACGTCGCGCCGGGAAATCGCTCCGTATCCTTCCGTCATGGGTGATGCTTTCTGCTACGGGACGACCACGGCAGAACCGCAGCCGGTTCGCGCCTTCCTTGCCCAAGGCGCGCCCTATGTGACCATCAACCCATAGTGCCCGGATAAGTTGCTCTCCGCCATGGCATCACCATTGCATGCAATGTTGAACATTATTCATCACTGCAGACAATATAACTATACACAGCGAGATATAGTACCCTAAGCCGTGGCGACGCGGTCCAGCGGGTTGGCGCGGCGCGTGTCGGGGAGCATCAGCGCCGCCACCAGCGATACGACGCAGAACGCCGTGACGTACCAGTAGAAGCCCTGCTCCATGCCGCCCTGCTTGAAGGCAAAGGCAACGTTCTCCGCCGTGCCGCCGAACAGCGCGTTGGCGACGCCATAGGCAAGGCCCACGCCCAGCGCGCGGACATGGACGGGGAACAGCTCTGCCTTGAACAGCCCGCTGACGGAGGTGTAGAAACTGCAGATCGTCAGGCCCGCCGCGATCAGCAGGAAGGCGGTGACAGGGCTTTTCGTCACCGCCAGCGCGCTGAACAGCGGCACCGTGAACAGCACGCCCAGCGCGGCAAAGGCGACGATGTTGTTACGCCGCCCGATCTTGTCCGAAAGCAGACCCATCAACGGCTGCTGGATCATGAACACCACCAGCACGGCGGTCATCATCACCGTCGCCGTTTCCTTGGACATGCCCACAGTGAGGACGAGGAACTTCTGCATGTACGTGGTGAAGGAATAGAACATCAGGCTGCCGCCCGCCGTCAGCGCTGCAACGATCAGGAAAGCGCGGGTGGAATGGCGGAAGAGTTCGGCCAGACTGCCGGCTTCGGAGCCCTCACGGTCCTTGGCGTCAGCGGTTTCGTGCATATGGTCGCGCAGGATCACGATGCAGGCCGCTGCCGCTGCGCCGATCAGGAAACCGATGCGCCAGCCCCACGCCTTCATCCCGGCTTCTCCCAGCAGGTGCTGCAGCAGCAGGATCACCAGCGTCGCGGTCAGTTGCCCGCCGATCAGCGTGACGTACTGGAAAGAGGACCAGAAGCCACGCCGCTTCGGTCCGGCGATCTCGGAAAGGTAGGTCGCCGCCGTGCCGTATTGCCCGCCGGTGGAGAAACCCTGGAGCATGCGTCCCACCAGCAGCAGCGCCGGAGCGACCGCGCCGATCGTGGCATACGTGGGCAGGCAGGCGATCAGCAGCGCCCCCGCACCCATCATCAGCACCGACACGACCATCGCCTTCTGCCGTCCGTGCCGGTCCGCATAGCGCCCGAAGAACCAGCCGCCGATGGGCCGCATCAGGAAGCCGATGGCAAAGATGCCGCTAGTGGCCATGACCTGCACCAGCGCATCGCTCTTGGGAAAAAACTCGGACGAGAAATAGAGCGCGGTGAAGGCGTAGACGTAGAAATCGTACCACTCGATCAGATTGCCCGCAGAACCCGCAACGATGGCCTTGAGGCGCATCCTGTCCGTCAGTTGCGGGGCTTCAGGGGTGGGCTCGATCGTGAGGGGTTGCGACATCTAAGACCTTTCGTCGTCCGGGTTCGCCGGAAGTTCGCTTCGACGCGTCCCACTGCACCGGTTATCAGGAGCCCACGTCAAAGGGGAAGCGCCGTCGTCGCCTTGATTTCTGACAGCGCTACCGTTGAGGTGATTTCCTGAACGCCGGGAAGCTGGGACAGCTTCTCGAAGAAGAAGCGCTCATAGGCGCTGATATCCTCCGCGACCACCCGGATCATGAAATCGACGGAGCCCAGCAGCACGTAGCAGTCCAGAACCTCGGGATATTCGCGGATCTTGGCGGCGAATTCGTCAAGGTTCGCGCGGCCGTGGGCGTTCAGCTTCACCTGCACGAAGACATGTGCGTTAAGCCCCACTTTATGCCGATCGACGATGGCGACGCGGCGCTGGATGAAGCCCTCGCGCTCCAGCCGGTCGATCCGCCGCCAGCAGGGAGAGGGAGACAGGCCCACCCGCTCCGCAATCTGCGCAGTAGTCTGATTCGCGTCGTGCTGCAGTTCGCGGAGAATTTTTCGCTCATATGGATCAAGGTCGGTCATTTTGACCTGATATCACGCCTGCACCCCTCCTGTCGCGGCGGATTTTCCGCCATGGGGCTGAAATGAGGTCAGAATGTCCCGCCCCTCATCGGCATAATGCGGAAGCTAATACCACTCCCGCATGGAGCCTTGACGATGGTTGCCCAGACCCGGCGCATGATGCCGCCGATCGAATATGTCCGCCTGTCCGACGAAGCTGCCGGTCTCGACGGCATCATCGCCATCCATTCGACCGCGCGCGGCCCGGCGGCGGGCGGCTGCCGCCTGTGGACCTACGACGACCCCGAAGCCGCCATGCGCGATGCCTTCCGACTGGCCGAAGGCATGAGCTACAAGAATGCCATGGCCCGCCTTCCGCTTGGAGGCGGCAAGGCCGTGCTGCGCCGACCGGCCGGTGACTTCGACCGCCCAGAGGTCCGGAGGGCGCTGTTCGAGGCGTTCGGCGAAGCGGTCGAGAAGCTGGATGGTCGCTACGTCACCGCAGAGGACGTGGGCACCGGAGTATCCGACATGGAATACGTGGCGCTGCATACCCGTCACGTTGCCGGACGCACCGCGCTGCCAGGCCTTGCGGGCGGCGATCCGTCCCCCTGGACGGCGCTTGGCGTATTCGAGGCGATGAAGGCCGCCGTCGAATTCCGCTACGGCAGCGGTCTTGCGGGCGTGACGGTGGCGATTTCAGGCGTCGGCAATGTCGGCGCGGGGCTGGCGCGGCTGCTCCACGGAGCGGGCGCGCAGCTGGTGGTTGCCGATATCGACCCGCTGCGCTGTGCCCGTCTGGCTGAAGAAACCGGCGCGCGCATCATGGGGATCGACGGCATCGCCGCCATCGAGGCCGAAGTCTTCGCGCCCTGTGCACTGGGCGGCGCGCTTGATGACGCAACGGTCGAGGCACTGCGCGCGAAGGTGGTCTGCGGAGCGGCCAACAACCAGCTTGCCGCGCCGCATGTCGCCGAGATGCTGATGGAGCGGGGGATTGCTTATGCGCCCGATTACGTGGCGAACGCGGGCGGCATCATCAACGTCGCGGCCGAGTATCTGGGCGAAAGCGAAAACGAAGTACGCGGCCGGGTCATGGCCATCGGCCCGCGCATGCGCGAACTGCTCGACACCGCCGCCAGCGATGGCCTGCCGCCGCCCGTGGTGGCCGATCGCATGGCCGAAGAACTGATGCGCCCGGAAATGGTGGCGGCGTAAAACCTCTCGATATCGAAGCAAGGGGGCAGCCTGCGCTGCCCCCTTATTTTTATCAGAACGCGGCTTCGTCCAGCGCCATCATCGACGCCTTGCCCGCCTTGATCGCAAGGAATGCCGCCGTTGCCTGCGGCAGGATGCGGTCGAAGTAGAACTGTGCCGTCGCCAGCTTGGCCTTGTAGAAGCCGGCGTCCTCGCTACCGCCCGCCAGCTTGTCGCGCGCGATCAGCGCCGACTTGGCGAAGCAGTAGGCCATCGCCACCAGCCCCATCAGGCGCAGATAGTCGGTTGCTGCAGCGCCTGCTTCCTCGGGATCCTTCATCCCCTTCTGGGCGATGGTGCCGGTGGAAAGCTGCAGCGCGCCAAACGCCTTTTCCAGCCCCACGATCATGGGCGCGAACTGGGCATCCGCCTTGTTCGCTTCGATGAAGCTGGACACCGGATGGAAGAAGCTGCGCAGATAGCGCCCCATGTGCGCGGGCATCTTGCGACCGACAAGGTCGAGCGCCTGGATGCCGTTAGTGCCTTCGTAGATCATCGCAATGCGGGCATCGCGGGCGTACTGCTCCACGCCGCTTTCCGCGATGTAGCCATGGCCGCCGTAAACCTGCACCGCCAGATTGGCGCTTTCATGGCCAAGGTCAGTGAACAGCGCCTTCACCACCGGGGTCATCAGCGCGATGAAGTCCTCGGCATTCTGCTTCACGGCAGGGTCGGTGGCGTGTTTCTCGGCATCGAGAGCACGGCTGACCCAGCCGCCCAGTGCGCGGCAGCCTTCGTTGTAGGCGCGCATCGTCATCAGCATGCGGCGCACATCGGGATGGACGATGATCGGGTCCGCCGGACCATTCGGGTTCTTCACGCCCGAAAGCGAGCGCCCCTGCAGGCGGTCCTTTGCGTACCACACGGCGGACTGATAGGCCGCTTCGCCCACGCCAAGGCCCTGAACGCCCACCGAGACGCGCTCGGTGTTCATCATCTTGAACATGGCCTCCATGCCCTTGTGGGGCTTGCCGACCAGCCAGCCGGTGCTCTCGTCGAAGTTGAGCTGGCAGGTAGCCGATGCCTTGAGCCCCATCTTGTGCTCGATCGCCGCAACCGAAACGCCATTCGACGGCCCCGGCGTGCCATCGTCTTTCGGCAAATACTTGGGAACGAGGAACAGGCTGATGCCCTTAACCCCGGCCGGCGCATCGGGCAGACGGGCGAGGACGAGGTGGATGATGTTGGGCGTCAGGTCATGCTCGCCCGCCGAGATGAAGATCTTGGCGCCTGACAGCTTGTACGACCCATCGTCCTGCGGCACTGCTTTCGTGCGCAGCATGCCAAGGTCAGTGCCGCAGTGCGGTTCGGTGAGACACATCGTTCCCGACCATTCGCCCGACACCATTTTCGGGAGATAGAACTGCTTCAGTTCATCGCTGGCGTAGGCCTCGATCGCGGTGGTGCCGCCGTGGGTCAGGCCGGGGTATAGGCTGAACGAAAGGTTGGCCGAGCAGATCATCTCCTCGGTCATCTTGTTCACCGCTTCGGGCAGGCCCTGTCCGCCCCATTCGGGGTCGGACGCAAGCGCACACCAGCCGCCGTCGCGGAACATGTCATACGCTTCCTTGAAGCCCTTCGGGGTGCGCACGACGCCGTTTTCCAGCGCGCAGCCCTCTATATCACCCGAACGGTTCAGGGGCAGCAGCACTTCCTGCGCCACCTTGGCCGCCTCTTCCAGTACGGCATCGACCAGATCGGGGCTGAATTCCTCAAGCGCTTCCAGATTGCCGAAGCCATCGTCCTGATGCAGTTCGTGGATCACGAACCGCATATCGCGCAGGGGCGCCTCATAGACTTGCATGTGTCACTCTCCTCGCGGGGTTGGCGATGGTCTTTGCCACTGCGCCGAACCTTGCGTTAAAATCCGTCGGGGAATGGGCGATGTTGGGTGGCTCGCCCATTCCCCTTGCCGTCAGTTGCGCAGCGGCTTGCCGGTTTCGAGCATGTGCTCGACACGGGCGATCGAGCGGGGCTCGCGCACCAGTCGCATGAACGCTTCACGCTCCAGCTTGAGCAGTTCCTGTTCGCTGACCACGTCGACCAGATCGGCATCGCCGCCGGTCAGCACCGTCGCCAGCGCATCGGAGACGACCATGTCATAGTCGGTCGCCTTGCCCTGCTTGTGGAAGCCGTCGGCCGCCATGCCCAGCGCGGTGCGGCCGCTCTCACCCGGCAGGCGGAAATGCGGCGCTTCGCGCGGCTTGTAGCCGTCGACCAGGCTGAGCGCTTTCTGCTTGGCGTCGAACAGCAGGCGATCGCGGTTCATGGTGATCGCATCGTCTGCGCGCAGGAACAGCATCTCCTTCGCCTGCGCCGCAGATTTGGACACCGAGGCGGTGGACACCGTCTCGAACACCTTGGCGACGGCGGGCATCGGCCCCTTGGGCATCAGCTTGCTCTGCTGCCAGCGGTCAAGCATCTCGCCATTGCCGCCCCAGCCCGGAACAAGGCCCACGCCGCATTCGACAAGGCCCATGTAGAGTTCGGCATGCGCCTGGATCGCATCGCAGTGAAGCAGGATCTCGCACCCGCCGCCCAGCGCCATGCCCGCCGGCGCGCCGACCACGGGGAATGGCGCGTACTTGAGGCCCTTGTAGGCCATCTGCCCACCGGCCACGAGCTTCTCGATCTCGCTCCACGCAGCGATGTTCACCGCGAAGATCGCAAGGCCAAGGTTCGCCCCTGCCGAGAAGTTGTCGGCATCGGTGTAAACGACCATGGCCTTGTACTTCGACGCCACCAGCGGAATCGCCTCGACGATCAGCTTCATGACCTCGCCGTCGAGCGCGTTCATCTTGCCGGTGAATTCCAGCGCGGTAACGCCATCGCCGATGTCCCACAACGCCGCCGATGCATTCTTGAGCAGCGGCTTGCCCGCCAGCTTCACATCGGCAAGACTGAGGACGCCTTGTGGACGTTTGATGTCGTCGTAAGTGCCGTTGAGTGTCAGGTACTGCCGCACCCCGCTTTCCACGCGGTAGAACGGCCGGTCGCCCGCTACCTTGAGGATTTCGGGAACGGGTTTTCCTTCGGATTCAAGACGCTGTGCCAGCCAGGCGGCGCCCAGCCTGTCGATCATCTCGAACGGGCCGGCCTTCCAGTTGTAGCCAAGCTTCATCGCATCGTCGATCGCCACCACATCGTCCGCCGCCGAGGGTATCAGCGATGCGGCATAAGCCAGCGTTCCGCCCAGAACCGCCCAGGCATAGTCGCCGATCGGCCCCTTGGTTTCCACCAGCGCGCGCAGATCCCCGCGCGCCGCCTTGCCCGACGGACCCGCGGCGCGGATCATTTCGCGGTATTCGCCGGTGGCAAGGTCGATGGTCTCCTTTCGGCGGCCCATATCCTTGTTAAGACGATAGAATCCGCCCTTGCCCTTGCGGCCGGTATAGCCGTCCGCAATCATCTTTTCGATCAGCGGATGACTGCGGGCGATGGCGTGGTAGGGATCGTCCTTGGGCAGCGTGGAGGTCAGACTTGCTTGCAGGTGCGGCATCAGATCGATGCCGACAAGGTCGACAAGGCCGAAGATGCCCGTCTTGGGAGCGCCCATCGGCTTGCCCGCCACGGCATCGGCCAGTTCCACGCTCAGCCCCTGATCGAAAGCGGCGTTAAGGCCCAGCTGGATCCAGTAAGTGCCTATGCGGTTGGCAATAAATCCGGGCGTGTCCTTGGCCTTCACCACCGTCTTGCCCATCGCCACATCGGCGAACTGCTCCACCTTCGCGGCAACACCGGCATCGGTATCCGGCCCGGTCACGATTTCCAGCAGCCGCATGTAGCGCGGCGGATTGAAGAAGTGGGTGATGAGGAAGTCGCGCTTGAAGGCGTCAGAGCGACCATCGACCAACTGTGCCAGCGGGATCGTCGACGTGTTGGACGACACCGCCGTCCCTTCGCGCTTCACGGCCTCAAGCCGCGCGTAGAGCCCTTGCTTGATGTCGAGGCGTTCGATCACCGCTTCGATCACCCAGTCGCATTCGGCAACCTTTTCAAGATGATCCTCGATGTTGCCGGTTTCGACGAGTTTCGCGGCGGCCTTGCTCATGAAGGGTGCGGGTTCGGTCTTGAGCATCTTTGCCACCGCGCCTTCGGCCACGGCGTTGCGATTGCTCCCCTCCTTGGGGACGATATCGAGCAACAGCACCGGCACGCCTGCATTGGCGACTTGCGCAGCGATCCCCGCCCCCATGGTGCCAGCGCCGATGACACAGACTTTCTGGATAGGCCGGCTCATTCCACCGCCTCCAGAACAGTGGCGATACCCTGCCCGCCGCCGATGCACTGGCTGGCAAGCGCATACTTGCCGCCTTCGCGCTTGAGCAGCGACGCCGCCTTGCCAACGATGCGCGCACCGGTTGCACCAAGCGGGTGCCCGATGGCGATGGCGCCGCCGTCGATGTTCACCTTCGCCGTATCCAGGCCAAGGTCCTTGATGCAGGCAAGTGCCTGAGATGCGAAGGCTTCATTCAGTTCCACCACGTCGAGATCACCGGCGGAAATGCCCGCGCGCTCAAGCGCCTTCTGGCTGGACAGGATCGGCCCAAGGCCCATCGTTTCGGGCGCGCAGCCGGAAATCGCCACCGCCTTGATCCGGGCAAGGATCGGCAGGCCATGCGCGCGGGCGTATTCTTCCGTAGTAACCAGCACCGCGCTGGCGCCATCTGTCAGCGGCGAGGAAGTTCCCGCCGTTACCGAACCGTTGGCGTCGAATGCGGGCTTGAGACCAGCAAGCCCTTCTGCCGTGGTCTCGCCACGGATGGTGCCGTCTTCGCTGACGGTGCCGCCCTTGGTTTCGATCGGCACGATTTCGTCAACCAGCTTGCCCGCATCGCGCGCCGCAGCGGCCTTGTGCTGGCTGGAAACGGCCAGAGCTTCCTGCTCTGCCCGCGCGATCTGGTACTTGGTGGCGACGTTTTCCGCCGTTTCGCCCATGCCCATGTAGGCGGCGCTTTTCTTCGCCAGTGCCGGGTTGGGCAGCGGGTTGAAGCCCATCATCGGCACCCGGCTCATCGATTCGACGCCCGCGCAGACGAATACCTCGCCCGCGCCGATGGCGATCTGGCCCATCGCGGTATGGATCGCGCTCATCGACGAACCACAGAAGCGGTTCACGGTCATGCCGCCTACCGAGATCGGCAGATCCGCCAGCAGCCCGATCAGGCGCGCCACGTTGAGCCCCTGCTCCCCTTCCGGGAAGGCACAGCCGACGATGATATCCTCGATATCCGAAGGCTCCACCCCGGTCTTTGAAATCAGCCCGCGGATGACTTGCGCGGCAAGGTCATCAGGGCGGACACGGGCGAGCGCGCCCTTGTTTGCAAGGTGAAACGGCGAACGGGCATATCCCGCGATCACGACGCTTTGCATCTATTCCTCTCCATGGGTGGACCCGGCCGGCTTGAGTGCCGAATCCTAAGCGATCCTCGTTCTCCCGAACGTCTTCCCTAAAGGTGCGAATCTTTCCCTATACGTCAAGAGAATTTTCGGATATGCCGAGTCCATCCGGTTCGGGATCGCCTGTCACCTGCGAAGTCAGGGGCGCGGTTCCAGCAAAGAAATCCGGGCGAGAGAGATGGAGAGGTCGCACATGCACTTCGTTAAACTTACCACGCTGGGATTGGGTTCCGCGCTCATCGCTGCGGCATCGCCGGCGCTGGCGGCCGATGCGGGATCGCTGGTTGGCTCGTGGCGCACACCGGCCAAGCACGGTGTCATCGAAATCGAACGCTGCGGCGGGTCGATCTGCGGCAAGCTGATCTCTTCGGAGAACATCCTGAAGAACCCCGACCTGAAGGACGTCAACAACAAGGACGCCGCCAAGCGCGACCGCCGCCTCAAGGGACTGCAGATCCTGGGCGGGTTCAAGCAGGACGGCAATGCCTGGTCGGGCGGGTCGATCTACAACCCCGAAGACGGCGGCACTTACAAAGCGACGATCACGCCCGCCGGTGCGGACACCCTCAAGCTCAAGGGCTGCATCGTCTGGCCGCTGTGCAAAACGCAGACATGGACGCGGATCAAGTAAGCCGCGCGGCAGTTAAATACCTGCCAAAAGCAATTACCTAGGGAGAGTACGGAATGCATACCAAGTACAACCGCATCCTTCTTGCGAGCGCGGCGGGCGTCGTCGCCATCGCGTGGAGTGGATCGGCAAGCGCGCAGGCGTTCTATCTTCAGGAGCAGTCCGTACGCGGACAGGGCCGCGCCTTCTCTGGCGAAGCGGCCGACACCGGCGTCGATTCCCTGTGGTGGAACCCGGCCTCGATCGCGGGCATGCAGGGCGGTGAAGCCGCCGTGCGCGCCAGCGCCATCCTGCCGCGCGGCAAGGTCGTGGACAACGGCACCGTGATCGTGCGGCCCGGGCAGGCAGCGGCTCCCGTCGGCGGCAACGGGGTCTCGAAGAACCCGATCGACAACGGCTATCTCCCCTCCGGTGCCATCGCCTACGGCTTTGGCCGCGTCGCGGTGGGCCTGTCCCTGACCGCGCCCTATTCGTTCACCACCAATTACGAAGAAGACAGCTGGGCGCGCTACAGCGCGGACAAGACCAAGCTGCGCACATATGATATCCAGCCCTCCGTCGCGGTCGAGGTTGCCAAGGGCCTCTACATCGGCGCGGCCGCCAACATCGAATACGTGGATGCAACGCTGGGCAACTACCTGCCCAACGTTTCCCCGCTGCTGGCAGACGGACACCAGACGCTGAAGGGCAAAGGCTGGGATGTGGGCTGGTCGGCTGGCATGCAGTTCCACGATGGCCCCGTCTCGCTCGGCCTCGCCTACAAGTCCTCGGTCAAGCACAAGCTGGACGGCACCGTGACCATCGAAGGTCTGCAGGCTCCGCTGGCGGCGAACAACGGTTCGATCGACGCGACGGCGGAATTCAGCACGCCATGGATGGTGATCGGCAGCGCCCGCGCGAAGCTGAGCAAGAGCCTGACGCTGAACGCGCAGGTCGTGCGCATGGGCTGGAGCGAGTTCGATTCGATCGATCTTGGCGCCCCCCTCAACCAGTCGATCCCCGAAAACTACCGCAACAGCTGGACCTGGGCGATCGGCGCCGATTACGAAGTGAACCCGCAGTGGACCCTGCGCACCGGCGTCCAGCGCGGCATCACGCCGACGCGTAACGGTGACCGCGACGCCCGCGTACCTGACAGCAACCGTTGGAACGTTTCGGCAGGCACCAGCTATTCGCCAAGCCCGGCGTTCACGATCGATGCCGCCGCGTCCTACATCTTCTTCAAGGATGCCCCCATCGACCGCATCACCGCGGCCTATGCCGGCACCGCGGCACAGACGCCGATCATAACGGATGGCTCCCTGACGGACGCTTCCGCACTTGTCTTCTCCCTTGGCGCAAGGATGCACTTCTAATGACCGAAGCGGCGACGATCGGCGGGGTCGCTCCCGCCACTGGAACTGTCACGACGGACGAGATGCCGCCGATCGCGCCGCGTCTTCTGACCGATCTGCTGGACCATGCGGTTGACGCGCATGGAGCCTGGCCGGCGGTCGATTTCATGGGCCGCAAGTGGACTTACGCGGAAATCGGCGCGCTTGCGAAGCGCGCCGCCCGTGGCCTGCAGGATCTTGGCGTGACCAAGGGCACCCGCGTCGGTCTGTGTCTGCCCAATACGCCCTACTACGTAGTCGCTTACTTCGCGGTGCTGCGGATCGGCGCGGTCGTGGTGAACTTCAACCCGCTCTACACCGAGCGCGAGATGGCGCATCAGGTCACCGATTCCGGCTGCGAGGTGATGATCGCCACCGACCTTGCCCTGTGCCTGCCCAAGCTGGAGCCGCTGGTCGGCAAGACCTGCCTCAAGCGCGTGGTCGTCTGCCCCTTTGCCGATGCCCTGCCCGCGATGAAGCGGCGCGCCTTCCTGCTGTTCAAACGGCATGACATCGCCCACGAACCGCACGATCTGCGTTATGCCCGCTGGGCCAACCTGATCGCCCGCGATGCGGAGCCCGACCTGGTCGAGCGCCACCCCAACGACCTTGCCGTGCTGCAGTACACCGGCGGCACCACCGGCGTGCCCAAGGGCGCTATGCTGAGCCATGCGAACCTTGCCGCCAATTCGGCGCAGATGATCGCCCATGTCGGCCACATGCCGGAACATCAGGAACGCACGCTGGGCGTCCTGCCGCTGTTCCATGTCTTCGCGCTGACTACGGTGCTGAACTATTCGGTCGATACGGCGGCGGAAATGATCCTGCTTCCGCGCTTCGAGATGAAGTCCTTCCTTGCCACTGCCAAACGCACGAAGCCGACACAGTTCTTCGGGGTGCCCACGCTCTACACCGCGCTCAACGGCCAGCAATTGCATGGCGAGTTCGATAACGTGCGCGTCTGCATTTCGGGCGGCGCACCGCTGCCACTGGAAGTCCGCCGCGAATTCGAAGAGAAGACCGGCGTGAACGTGGTCGAAGGCTACGGCCTGTCCGAAGCCAGCCCGATCATCGCCTGCAATCCCCTTGAAGGTCTGGTCAAGGACAACTCCTGCGGCCCGGCCTTTCCCGGCACTGCGCTCGAAATCCGCGATCCCAACGATGCATCCCGCCTTTGCGCGCCGGGCGAAAAGGGCGAAGTCTGCGCCCGTGGCCCGCAGATCATGCAGGGCTACTGGGGACGACCGGACGAAACGGAGAAGACCTTCATCTACGGCGCCCTGCGGACCGGCGATATTGGCTATCTCGACGAGGACGGCTATCTGTTCCTGGTAGACAGGATCAAGGACGTGATCCTGTGCGGGGGGTACAACGTCTATCCGCGCATCATCGAAGAAGCTCTTTACGAGCATCCGATGGTAGCAGAGGCAGTGGTGATCGGCGTTCCTGACGCCTATCGCGGCCAGGCCCCCAAGGCGTTCGTGGTGCTGCATGCGGGGGATCTGTTGGATCAGGATACGTTGCTCGGGTTCCTGCGGGAGCGGCTGAACAAGATCGAGATGCCGGCCGCCATCGAATTCAGGGATTCGCTTCCCAAGACGATGGTCGGCAAGCTGTCCAAGAAGGATCTGGTCGCTGAAGAGGCTGCAAAGCGTGCCGCTGTGCAGACCGCCGGAACCGCCGCCGGAACTGCCGCTTGAGCACCGCACCCGCCCCTGAACCGCCTCAGCTGCTTGGCATCCAGGAAGCTGCCACGCTGCTCGGCGTTACGATGCGCACCTTGCGCTTCTACGAAGACAAGGGCCTGATCGCGCCGCACAGGTCCGGCACCATGCGCATCTATTCGCGCCGGGAAATCGGCCGGATGCAGCTTATCCTTCGCGGCAAGCGGCTGGGCTTCAGCATCCGCGAGATCAAGGAGTTCCTCGACCTCTACGACGTCGACCCCGAACACCATGAACAGGTCCGCGCGCTGAAGGACAAAGTGGCAGAGCGCATCACCGACCTGCGCAAGCAGAAGCACGCGATCGAACAGACCCTGGACGAACTTGTGTCGATCGAGCGGCAGGCGCTTGCATGGCTTGATGGCTCACCGATAAGACCAGTCGATGATTGACGCAGCAGCAGCAGCAGTCACCGAACTGCGGGCTCTTCTGGAAGTGGAAGAGATCGACACGGACCTGTTTCGCGGCGCGGCCGCCGCCGAAGGGCCGGGCCGCGTATTCGGCGGGCAGGTCGTGGCGCAGGCTCTGGCCGCCGCCGCACGCGGATTGCAGGACAGCGAAGTCGACCGGCAGGCGCATTCGCTTCATGCCTATTTCCTTCGAGCCGGAGATACGACCCGGCCCATCATCTACCGTGTACTGCGCGATTTCGATGGCGGCAGTTTCGCCAACCGCCGCGTCGTTGCGATGCAGGGCGGAAAACCGATCCTCAACCTTGCCGCCTCGTTTCACCGGCAGGAAAGCGGCTTCGCTCACGCTGCCGCCGTGCCGCAGGTTCCCTCGCCCGAACAATGCCCCTCGCTGGTCGATGCGCTGGCGGCGGCGGGCCAGAAATTCCCGCAGGCGATGCTGGAGCGGCTGGCCGCATTCGATGTGCGCCCCGGACCTCCGGCCACGCAAGCAGGCGACACGCCGCGCCAGTTCCTGTGGTTCCGGCTGGCCGCACCGATGGAAGCTGACAACGTGCTCAAACGCGTGGTGCTGGCCTATGCCAGCGACTTCGCGCTGGTTTCCACCGCCGTGCTTCCTCACGCGAAGACCTTCTTCACGCCTGACCTGCAGGTTGCCAGCCTCGATCATGCTGTGTGGTTCCATTCCACCCCGCCCGTGGAGGACTGGCTGCTCTACACGATGGACAGCCCCTGGGCGGGTCATGCCCGGGGCTTCGCGCGCGGGGCCATCTACGACCGCGCCGGGACGCTGGTGGCCAGTGTCGCGCAGGAAGGGCTTTGTCGCAGCGTGCCGAAACCGTAATCGGTTTACGGGCCGAAGTTCAGCCGTCTATCCCGTAAAGGGCAAGTATCTGGTCGGCGATTGCCTCCACCCCAAGGCGCCCCGGCCGATACCATGCACCCGCTGAATTGAGCGTGGTAAGCAGCAGGATGCGGTAGATCGCCGGATCACGGCCGGGATGCGGCGGCAGAGCGTCCA
This sequence comes from Novosphingobium guangzhouense, assembly GCF_002896965.1. Taxonomy (GTDB): domain Bacteria; phylum Pseudomonadota; class Alphaproteobacteria; order Sphingomonadales; family Sphingomonadaceae; genus Novosphingobium; species Novosphingobium guangzhouense. The sequence continues at coordinate 54,177 of NZ_LYMM01000002.1, read as the reverse complement.
CCAGCTGCGAGAACAGCCGTTCGAACGCATCACGCCGCTGGATAAGCTGCGCGCGGACGCCCTCGGGCACCGCGCGCAGATCGTTCATCAGCGGCATCGTCAGTGACTCAGGATCAAGCTGGATCGCCAGCAGCACCCGGCAGGCCATGGCAAGCCGCCTTGCCGGATTGTCGACGCCCTCAATAGCCGCGCGTATGCGGTCTTCCGCACCCTGCAGCGCCGCATCGTGGAGCCGCACGAAGAGCGCGTCCTTGCTCTTGATGTAGTGGTAGAGCGACCCGCCCAACAGCCCTACCCGCTCCCCGATGTCACGGATGCTGGTGGCAGCATAGCCGCGCTCGGCAAAGAGCGCTGCGGCAGCGGCCAGAACCTCGTCCTCGCGCGTGGGGTTGGGCTTGGTGGGGGGTATGGCGGTCATCGGTGCCGCGATGCCGCCATGCGCGCAGATCGGCAAGGGATTTGACGGACCATGACACCCCCGGCTTGATTGTAACGATCGTTTGGTACATTGACGCATCAAGACGCGCAAGCGCGCAAGACCTGCGGAGACCATGATGCCCTCTACCTATCAGCCCCCAGTCGCGACGATGCGCTTCCTGCTGGAGCATGTGCTCGATTTCGATGCGCAGATGGCTGCGCTGCCGGGGCTGGAGGAAGTGACCAGCGAATTGGCGGCCGAAGTCCTCACGATGGCCGGACGCATGTGCGCAGAGCGCCTTGCTCCCCTGAATCTGCCCGGCGATGCGGCAGGCACCCAACTCGTGGACGGACAGGTGGTGACCGCCCCCGGCTTTGCCGATGCCTATGCCGAATTCGTCGAGGCGGGCTGGCCGGGCCTTGCGGGTGACCCCGAATATGGCGGCCAGGGCCTGCCGCGCACCGTGCAGATCATGCTGGACGAGATGGTCTCCGCCGCCAACCTGTCCTTCGGCCTGTTCCCCGGCCTTACGCGCGGCGCGGCAGAGGCGCTGGCCGCGCATGGGTCGAACGATCTCAAGGCGACGTATCTGGGCAAGCTGGTCACCGGCGAATGGTGCGGCGCCATGGCGCTGACCGAGGCTTCGGCCGGCACCGACCTTGGCCTGCTGCGCACCCGTGCGGAACCGCGCGAGGACGGCAGCTATGCCGTCACGGGAACGAAGATCTTCATCTCTTCGGGCGATCAGGATTTCGGCAACAACATCGTCCACCTCGTCCTGGCCCGCCTGCCCGATGCCCCGGCGGGTGTGAAGGGGATCAGCCTGTTCCTTGTCCCCAAGTTCCTGCCCGGTGCGGCCGGCGCCTTCGACGAACGCAACGCGATGTCGGTGGGCGCGCTTGAGCACAAGATGGGCATCCACGCCCAGCCCACTTGCGTCATGAACTACGATGGGGCCACCGGCTGGCTGGTGGGCGAAGCAGGACGCGGGCTCAACGCGATGTTCACGATGATGAATGCGGAACGGCTTTTCGTGGGCATTCAGGGCCTTGGCCTTGCCGATGCGGCCACGCAGAACGCCGTCGCCTACGCCCGCGAGCGCCTGCAGGGCCGCGCTTCGGACGGACGGCCCGGCACCGTGCCGATCATCGCCCATGCCGATGTGCGCAAAATGCTGCTGTCCTGCCGCGCCTTCGTAGAGCCCGCGCGCGCGCTGGCGGCGTGGACCGCGATCCGCATGGACGTTTCGGATCACCACCCCGATGCACAAGTGCGTGCAGCCGCCGCCGCGGACGTTGCCCTGCTGACCCCGGTGATCAAGGCCGCCTTCACCGATTTCGGCTTCGAGACGACCGTGCAGGCGCAGCAGGTATTCGGCGGCCATGGCTATATCCACGAAGCCGGGATGGAGCAGTTCGTCCGCGATGCCCGCATCACGCAGATCTATGAGGGCACCAACGGCGTGCAGGCGATGGACCTTGTTTCCCGCAAGGTCACGCTGGACGGCGGCGCGCCGCTGCGCAGCTACCTTGCAGCCATCACCGTCGACCTCGACCGCGCCGATGGCGAACTGGCCGGGCACGAACTGGTAATCGCCATGCGCCGCGCGCTGACCATGCTGGAAGAAGCCAGCGACACCGTGGCGGCCGCTGCCGGAGAGGCCGATGCCCTTGGCGCCGCAGCAACCGAATACCTCAATCTCTTCGCGCTGGTTTCGCTGGGCTGGATGTGGGTGCGCATCCTGAAGGCCGCCCCGGCGCTGGAAGATGCCCGCCTTCAAGACACTTACAAGGCGCTTGCCGGGTATTATGCCGCATACGTCCTGCCCCGCGCCGCCCTGCACGCCGCACGGATCGCAGCAGGGCCTGCCACCGTCATGGCCCTGGACGAAGCGCTGTTCTGACACCGACGGTCGCTTCCTTACCCGCCGCCCCGTCACAGTCTATCCCGCCACTGGCGCAGTGCGACGCATAGCCTTGGCATCACGCCGCCAAGGCAACCACTGCGCCCCCGGCGACTTATGATGACAAAGACACAGACGGAGCATGGATGACCATTGGCGGGACAACGTTTGGCTGAGCCCCGGAACGAGCTGCATGCGCGGCGGTCCGATGCGATCCGCATCGCGCGCGTCATCTGCATCGCGGGGATCGTCTATGTCCATGCCTGGACGGGACTATCGGGCTACGATCTCGAACTGGCGCGCGGCACACCGCAGGAAACCTTCCGCTGGATCCTGATGGAAGGCTTCGGGCGAAGCGCGGTGCCGCTGCTGGGCCTGATTTCCGGCTGGCTGGTGGCCGGATCTTCCCGCACCCGGCAATGGGGGCCGCACGTCTCGCGCAAGGCGCGCACGATCCTCTTGCCCATGGTCCTGTGGAATGCGCTGGCGGTTCTGCTCGTGTCGGGCGCCGCTGTGCTGTTCGGGCTGGCCGCGCCGGTTCCGCAATCGTGGGGATGGCTGTTCGAGGAACTGATGATCGTCACGCACCCGCCAGACATCAACGTGCAGATGCCGTTCCTGCGCGATCTGTTCCTGTGCATGGTCATTGCCCCGCTGCTGGTGCGGGTGCCTTCGCGCGTGCTCCTGCTGCTGGCGATGGCGGCGGGCACCTGCCACGTGTTCGGCCTTGGCCCGCCGGTGATCCTGCGCGCATCGATCCTGATGTTCTTCACGCTGGGCATAGTCGCGCGCCGCGCGAACCTTGCAGAGCGCGCCGCCGCATGGCCTGCGGTGATCGCCCTTGCCCCGTTCGTGGTGCTGATGCCCCTGCACCTCTACGTCTCGATCGGCGATGCCCGCCCGTTCGACGATGCATCGACGGCAGCGGTGGACCTTGCCGCGCGCGTCGCGGCGTCACTTGCTGTGTGGTGGCTGGCCTGGCGTCTTGTCGCAACACGCGCCGCCCCGCTGCTGCGCCGGATAGAACCTTACATGTTCTTCTATTTCTGCGCGCACCTCATCCTGATCTGGCTGTTCGGGCCGTTGATCGGGAAGCTTACCGGTAAGCTCGGCTCTCCGCTTTATCCGGTGTACCTGCTCGCCCAGCCGTTCCTGATCCTGGGCGCGGTGGTCGCCATGGCCAAGGCGTTGCGAAAGGTGGCGCCGGGACTGGCCGGAGTGCTCAGCGGCGGGCGGCTCAAGGCCGCCTCCTGACTGTTACATCCGCGAAAACAGGGGCACCGGCGCGAAAACCAGCGAGATCAGCCCCCACAGGCTCAGCGCAATCATCACGCCTCCGATCCACTGCGTCATGTCCCGTGACGATGCTCTGCGCGTGATCAGTGCGCCAAGTGGCGCGGCCACGATGCCGCCGATCAGCAGGCCGGATGCAGCAATAGAGAACGACTGCAGGCCAAGGCTGCCGATGAAAGCCGAAAGCACGGTGACGGAAACGAAGAACTCCGCCGCGTTGACCGTGCCCACCGCCATGCGCGGGGTCATCCCTTGCGCAATCAGGCTTCCGGTCGTCACCGGCCCCCATGCGCCGCCGAAGGAGTCCAGGAAGCCGGCGGCAAGTCCCAACGGCCCCACCGCGCGCATCCGGCGATAGGCCTGCGCCCGCCGCGCGCCGCGCCAGATCAGGTAGATGCCAACGGCGGCCAGATAGACCAGCAGCACCGGCCGCAGGATCGACAGGCTGAGGTGCGACAGCGCCCATACTCCGGCAAGCCCTCCGGCAATGCCCGGTATGACCAGCCGCGCAAACAGCATCCAGTCCACGTTGCGCTGCAAGGCATGGGCCACACCCGAAACGCCGCTGGTGAAACCCTCTACCGTATGCGTGACGGTGGAAGCGGCGGCGGGCGGCAGCCCCAGCAGGATCAGCAGCGAATTGCCGATCACGCCAAACCCCATGCCCACCGCACTGTCGACCAGCTGCGCCAGGAACCCGGCAATGATGAACGGGGCAAGCGCAGCCCAGGGGATCGCGGAAAAATCTATCATCGGTTGTTCCTGCGTCGCCGCCCGGCACCTGACCCAAGACGACCGGCTCCGAAGCGTCCCGCCGGAGAAGTCAGCAGGAACACCGCCGGGAAGATCAGCGCCATGATCGAAAGGATGCCGCTGATAACCGTCGTCGCGCCTGCCAGCCAGGGCATCACGGCCGCCCAGATCGCCACGCCCAGCACCACCAGCAGGGTGCGTTCATGGGCGCGGTCGTTGAGCCCGGTCAGGTCCACCTTGGCGCGACCTTCGAACAGGCTGCGAAGACCGATGCCGGTGGGGCTGCGGCGGTCCACCAGCGGTCGCGGGAAAGAACCCTGTATCAGGCAACCGATGCCCGCCGCCAGCATGCGCAGCCCCACCGCATTGGCAAAGCGGCGGAATTCGTCGTTGCGATCGCTCAGCGCGCGAAGGCCCGTGCGGCCGCCGAAGACCATGTCGGCCAGCGCCGTGCTTTCGGCCGGAGCGGGCGCGCGGTCCTGCACCGCCGCCTGAGTGGACACCACCCATTCGAGGATCGCCGTCGGCACATCCAGCCCGGTCGCGCGCTCCAGCCCCTGAAAGCCGGGCGCGGAATTGGCCTCGCAGATGCGATAGCCGTCCTCGTCGAACAGGATGTCGATCCCGGTGATGTCCAGTTCGAGCACGTCGGCGGCCTGCACCGCCAGCTCGGCCATTTCCGGCGGCGGGTTGTACGCCACGCCGACTCCGCCGAGCGAGACATTGGACTTGAACCCGCCGGTCAGCGAACGGCGCTCCATCGCGGCGATCACCCTGCCCCCGACCACCAGCACCCGCACATCGCGGCCATGGCTGGCCCGGACATAGTGCTGCAGGATAAAGTCCGCCTTGGCCTCCGCGCTTTCGAGAAGCCCGGCCAGATCCTCGAACTGGCTGCGATCCTCGCACTTGAGGACGCCCGCGCCGCGTGTGCCCTTCAGCGTCTTGACGATCACCGGGAAACCCAGCTCCCGCTCCACAAGATCGATGTCGATGGGGAACGTGCCCAGCATCGTGCGCGGGATCGGCAGCCCTGCGCGGTTGAGGGTCTGAAGCGTGTGCAGCTTGTCGGAAACGATCTCGATCGTGGCGGGGCCGTTCACCAGCCGCACGCCCCGCCGCTGGAAATGACGCAGCAGGGCAAGGGTGAAGTAGTCAGTCTCCGCCCCGGTGCGGCAGATCACGAAGTCGGGCTTGTCGATCGGCCGACCGCCATACTTGATCGCCCAGTCCCCCCCGGTGCCGACCACGAGTTCGAAACTGTGGGGTTGCAGCACATGAAGTTCGATCCCCAGCGCCCCCGCGGCCTCCTGGAAGCGAAATACTTCCGGCACCTCGGGTATCGAGGGGTCGAGTTCATGCTGAAACAGGATCCAGCCGCGCAATGGATTAAGTCCCCGGAAAAAAGCCATTGATGCCGATATGCGAAGGCCTTCGCGCGTGCGTTCGGCCGGGTGTCGTATGCAAGAATGGCATTGGGACGCTCCGGTTGCAAATCCATGGCAATCGTCCGGCGCATCGAGGTGAACGTTTTGTTTAGGATATTCGCGTAATTCGCCCTCTCAAGGGGGTTCAGGGTCTTCATGTCGGTTGATGCACCAACAATGTTGCTGCTGTCGAACGCGATCGCGTTCGTGGCCGCAACGTTTCTTCTGATCGAATGGCGATCCCTGCGCGAGCGGTTCCTGCTGAGCTTTGCGCTGGGCTTCCTGTCGATCGTGGTCGGCTGCACCCTGGCGCCGCTGCGTCAGAGCGGTGAGTTCTTCGTCGGTGTATGGCTCTCCAACTCGATGGTCCCGCTGGCACACTTCATGTTCCTTCACGGCGCCGCATCGTTCGCGCAGCGCAAGCTGAGCCTAGCGTGGTTCTTCGCACCACTGATCTGCTCCGCGCTGATGGCGATACCCGGACTTGGCGACCGCGATCAGGTGATGTCCCTGTTCAACGCCGGTTTCGTGGCGGTGTTCTGCCTTCGCGCTGCCGGAGTGCTGGTGGAGGAGCGCCGCAACACCGGCTCCGAAACGCGCACGCTGGTCGCCACCCTGCTGTTCCACGGATCGTTCTACGCCATCAAGGCGGGCTGCGCCTTCGTGCCGGGCGCGTTCGTGAACCTGTCCTCCTACAAGGGCACGATGATTTCTATCTCACTCTTCGAGGGGATCCTTGTCGAAGTGGCGCTGGCCATGTCGGTTGCCGGCGCGCTGCGTCGCCGCCGGGAAGAACGCGCCACCCGCCTTGCCGAAAGCGACCCGCTCACCGGCCTGCTCAACCGCCGCGGGTTCGAGAAGCGCACGCGGATCGTCCAGCCGCTGGGCGGATCGCTGCTGCTGATCGATATCGACAACTTCAAGACGATCAACGACTGCTTCGGCCATCAGGACGGAGATCGCTTGCTGGTCGACCTGGCAAAGTTCCTTTCCCTGCGCCTGCCTGCATCGGCGGTCTGTGCAAGGCTGGGCGGCGATGAATTCGTCGTGCTGGTTCCCGGCATGGACGCGGTCCGGGGGCTTCATCTTGCCGAGGACCTGTGCACCGGCTTCGCCGCACGTCAGGGCCCGGACCAGTGCGGCACCCTCAGCATCGGATGCGCAGCGGTGCCGCAGGGCACGCACGACCTTGCCCCCGCAATGCTGGAGGCCGACCGCGGCCTTTACGAAGCGAAAAACAACGGACGCAATAACGCCTGCCTCGCTCCGCGCAGCATGACATCGGCACAATCGCCTGCCGCCCGCCTCTATCCCTTCGCTGCTGCGGGATAATCGCGAAATAAGCGATTGCGAGGAACCGTTTCCGGGCCGATGTGTTGTCGCCTGCGCAGATGGCGGCGCAGTCAGTTTCGTCCTGCACGAAGGGATCGGTAAGGAGAATGGGGCGCATCGGGGCGGACGGCGACGGGTTCATGGGACTCGAAGGCGATCTTGCGCGCCGTATCGCCACGTTTGACTGGGCATCGACGCCGATCGGCCCGATCGACGGCTGGCCGATCAGCCTTCGCCACACCGTTGCGATGATGTTGCCCTCCCCGGTGCCGCTGGTCCTGCTATGGGGCCGCGAAGGCGTCATGATCTACAACGATGCCTATGCCGAATTCGCAGGCGGGCGCGACAGTCGCCTGCTTGGCTCCAACGTGCTGGACGGCTGGGAGGAAGTGGCCGAATTCAACGCCAACGTCATGCAGGTCGGGCTTGCCGGCGGCACGTTGCGCTACCGCGACCACATGCTGACCCTGTCCCGCCACGGCCGCCCGGAACAGGTCTGGCTGAACCTCGACTATTCTCCGGTGCCCGGAGACGACGGCAAGCCCGCCGGGGTGATCGCCGTCGTGTTCGAGATCACCGAGGCGCATCACGCCCGTCAGGCGCTGCAGGAAAGCGAAACCAAGCTGCGCTTCCTCGACGATCTGGGCCGGGCGATCGCCGATTGCCGCGGGGCGGCGGACATTCTTGCCATCACCACCCGCATGACCGCGCAGCATCTGGGCGTATCCAACTGCGCCTATGCCGACATGGACGCCGACGAGGACGGCTTCACGATCCGGGGCAACTGGCACGCGGATCCGGCTCCATCGATCCTCGGCCATTACCATCTGGCCGATTTCGGCGCGCTTGCCGTGCAGGAACTGCACGCGGGCCGCCCCTTGATCATCAACGACAACGCGATTGAAATCGCTCCTGAGGAAGCAAGGACATTCCAGGATATCGGCATTGCGGCCACCATCTGCATGCCTCTGGTCAAGCAGGGCCGGCTGATCGCCCTGATGGCCATCCATGATGCCACGCCACACCGCTGGACCGCCTACGAACTGGGCATAATACGGGAAGTGACGGAGCGATCATGGGCCCACATCCAGCGCGTCGGCGCCGAAGGGCTGCTGCGCGAACGGGAAGCCTACAACCGCCAGATTCTGGACGGCGCGATCGACTACGGCATCGTCGCTACCGACCTCGACGGGCGGATTACGCTGTGGAACGCCGGCGCCACGACGATGCTGGGCTGGACCGAAGAGGAAATGCTCGGCCGCCCTATCGATGTGTTCTTCACCAGTGAGGATCGTGCCGCCGGACGCCCGGCGATCAAGCGCCAGGAAGCGATGGAAACCGGCCGGGCGCACGATGCCCGCTGGCACTTGCGCAAGACCGGCGAACGCCTGTGGGGGTTGAGCGAGATGACCCCGCTGCGCAACGGGGACGGAGAGGCGATCGGCTTCGTAAAGCTGATGCGCGACCGCACCTTCGAACATGATACGCAGGAAGCCCTGCGCCTGAGCGCCGAGCAGTTGAGCCGCGCCCAGGTGGCGGGCGGGGTCGGGCTGTTCTCCGTCGACATCGCCGCCAACACGATCACCGGCACCGATGAATTCTGCCGCCTGTTCGGCGTACCGCAGGACGGAACGATGAGCCCGGAGGACTTCGAAGAGATTATCGTATCCGAAGACCGCCACTTGTCGTCAAATCACGCAAGGCGCAATTCGGGGGCCGCCGCGCTCGACGTGGAATATCGGATCCGGCGCCCGGATACCGGCGAAGAACGCGTGATCGCGCGCAAGTCGGAATTCGAATTCGACACGGCCGGCAATCCGGTACGCATGATCGGCGCAGTCCGCGATGTCACCGAGCGCAAACGCACCCAGTCTGCGCTGGAAAAGAGCGAGGCGCAGTTCAGCGCGCTTGCCCAGAACATGCCCACGCAAGTCTGGACGGCAAGGGCCGACGGCGCTCTGGACTGGTCCAACGATCGTGCCTACGCCTACTCGGGAGAGCCCTATGGCAGTCTGAACGGCGAAGGCTGGGCTCGCATCGTCCACCCGGATGACCGTGCTTCCGCTCTTGAACGCTGGGAACAGGCCCGCGCTTCGGGGCAGGTCTATGATACCGAATTTCGCCTGCGTGACTGCGAGGGCATCTACCGCTGGCATTTGTGCCGGGCGATGCCGTTGACGGATGCCCACGGCGCCATCACGGCATGGATCGGCACCAATACCGAAATCGAGGCGCAGAAGCGGGCCGAAGCCGCATATGCGCAGGATCGCGACCGCTTGTGGACGATCAGCCGCGACCTGATGCTGGTGTGCGATTTCCAGGGCTCGATCACGGCGGTCAACCCCTCTGCCGAGCGACTGCTGGGATGGCATGAAGGGGAAATGCTAGGGCGGCGCGTCGCTTCCTTCGTGCATCCCGACGACATCGACGCCACCGTCGCAGAAATCAGCAAGCTGTCCACCGGCAAGCGCACGGTCGCTTTCGAAAACCGTTACCGGACAAGGGAAGGCGATTACCGGCTGCTGGCATGGACCGCCGTGCCCGACGATCGCCGCATCCATGCCATCGGGCGTGACATAACCGAGCAGCGCGCCATCGAGGAAGCCCTTCGGCAAAGCCAGAAGATGGAGGCGGTCGGGCAGCTGACGGGCGGGATCGCGCACGATTTCAACAATCTGCTGCAGGGCATCACCGGCAGCCTCGACATGATGCACAACCGCCTCACGCAAGGGCGGACGCAGGATCTGGAACGCTGGCTGGGCGGCGCACGCACCTCGGCAGAGCGCGCGGCGGCGCTGACTCACCGATTGCTGGCGTTCTCCCGTCGCCAGCCGCTAGACCCACGGCCGGTGCGCACGAACCCGCTGATCGCTTCGATGGAAGACATGATGCGGCGCACGCTGGGCGAACACATCGAACTGCGCTTCATGCTTGCCGGCGGCCTCTGGCTGACGCGCTGCGATCCCAACCAGCTTGAAAGCGCGATCCTCAACCTCGTCATCAATGCGCGCGATGCCATGCCGCAAGGCGGCAAGCTGACGATAGAGACAAGCAATGCCCACCTCGATGACCGTTTTGCCGCTCGCGAAAGGGATGTGAAGCCCGGCGAATACGTGTGCATCGCCATCAGCGATACCGGCGTGGGCATGAGCCGTGAAACCGTGACGCGGGCGTTCGAGCCGTTCTTCACCACCAAGCCCATCGGTCAGGGCACGGGCCTTGGCCTGTCGATGATCTACGGTTTCGCGCGGCAGTCCGAAGGTTATGCGCGCATCTATTCCGAAGAAGGCGCCGGCACCACGATCAAGCTGTACCTGCCCCGCCATGTCGGAGCCGAAGCCGGCATCGATTCCGCCGCAGCGGCCCTCCCCCTGCCGACCGCGCTGGACGGCGAAGTGGTGCTGGTGGTCGAGGACGAGCCGGTCGTGCGCGGCCTGATCCTGGAGGTGCTGGACGATCTGGGCTACCACGCCATCGAAGCGGCCGACGGCCCCTCGGGGCTGGCGATCCTGCAATCGGACCAGCACATAGACCTGCTTGTCACCGATATCGGTTTGCCGGGACTCAACGGCCGGCAGGTCGCGGACGGCGGGCGCGCCTGCCGGCCGGGGCTCAAAGTCCTGTTCATGACCGGGTATGCCGAAAATGCGGCCGTGGCATCGGGCTTCCTTGAACCCGGCATGGCGATGATCACCAAGCCTTTCGCCATGGACGTCCTCGCCAGCCGGATACGCGAAATCATCGAGACCTGAATGCCCGCTTGCCGCGGGCCGCAACCGCTGCCAATAGTCGCCAGTGCGAGGCGCCGTCGCGAACGCAGATTTCAAGGGTGGCACGATGCCTGACGATACGCCTCAATTCAACGGCATGCGGGTTCTGGTGGCCGAGGATGAATTCCTTGTCTCCATGCTGCTGGAAGAAATGCTGACCGATATCGGTTGCGAGGTGGTCGGCCCCTTTGCTGACCTGTCCTCCGCACTGCAGACGGCCTGTACGGGTGAGTACGACGTGGCCGTGATCGACCTGAACCTCGGCGGCGAAAAGGCCGATCCGATCATCGCCGAACTGGGCGCGCGCAACGTGCCGATCGCGATCGCAAGCGGTGGTTTCGAAGCCGATCTGGAGCACCGCCCGACGGTGCGGCTCGACAAGCCCTACAGCGCCACCCAGCTGGAACAGGCCATGGCAACCCTGCACGCCGCGTTGCAGCAGCGCGACTGAGGCTTAACCTCAGACGTTGGTCAGCACGAACGGGATCGTCACGTAGCCGCGTACCGCCGTGGCGATACCGTTCGCCATCATCGGGGACCAGCGCCACCGCTTCACTGCGCGCAAGGCTGCGCCGTCCAGCCGCGAACTGCCGCTGCTTGCCGCGACCTGGATATCCTTCACGGTCCCGTCCGAGCCGACCAGCAGAAGCAGCTTCACCGTGCCCTGTTCATGTGCGCGGCGGGCATCGACCGGATAGGTGGGCGGCTTGGCAAACAACACCTTGCTGGAAAGGTCGCCCCCTTCCAGCGTCGTCGCGGCAGGCGCGGGCGCGACGGCAGGCGGCGCGCTGACCTTCACGCCCTCGCTCGTCACCACGGGCGGAGCGGGCGGCGGCGGCGCGTCCACCATGACCTGCTGAGGTCCGGGACTGGGCAATTCGATCATCGGCCGGGGCGCAACGGTCTGCGTCACCGCAGCCTGCGGTGTTTCCAGCTTCGTCGGCTCGGGCGGCGGCGGAGGCGTTACGTCCAGTTCGCGCACGTCCACCGTCAGAAGGTGAGTGCGCTGCTTGTGCGCCGCCACCATGTTCAGCGTCGCCAGACATGCCCCCATGCCAAGGATCATCGCAACCGAAGCCACCAGCGCCACCGGATTGGCGCGATTCGGGGCATAGACGGAACGCTCTCCCATCACTTCTGCCGACGAATCTCCGAACTCATGCAGGTGCGACGGCGCGTGCCCCACGGCTGAAACCGGGGCGAACGCACGTTCGTCCGGCGCTAGCGCGGCAACTGTCGCCAATTGTATCCTCCTGCCAAGCTCTATTGCGAGTGATTTGCATATACACTAAGCAGCTGGTCGTCCAGAGGGCACCGGACAACGCAAGGCATGCGGCGGCATACTTGCGACATCCCCCCTCTCAAGAAGCGAAGAAGGATGCGACACCTTGGAAGTTGCCGACGCCACCGATCGCCATGCCAACGATACGCGTGATGCCGTATCGTCCGGGGCATCGATCCCGGCAACGCCCGTTCGCGCGCCGGCACGGCCCGCCCCGACCAAGCCCGCCCCGTCCAAGCCCGCAAAATCCGGCCCCGCTGGCAAGAAGAACAAGAAGCGCCGCGCCTTCTGGCTCAAACAGCTGCACACCTGGCACTGGGTCAGCGCCGCCGTTTCGCTGGTTGGCATGTTGCTGTTCGCCGCCACCGGGATCACGCTGAACCACGCGGCCTCGATCGGCGCGGAGCCACTGGTCACGCAAAGCCAGGGCAAGCTGCCTGAGGCCCTGCTGGCGAAGCTACCGACGCCCGGCGACAGCACCGCGCCCCTTCCCGCAGAAATCGCCAGGGCGGTGGCAGCCGCGATTCCGCTGGACCCTTCGGGCCGCCCCGCCGACTGGACCGCCGAGGACGAAGTCTATGTCGCCATGCCCGGCCCCGGCCGCGACGCATGGGTCAGCATCGATCGCACATCCGGCGAAATTCAGGCCGAAGTCACCGATCGCGGCTGGATTTCGTATCTCAATGACTTGCACAAGGGCCGCAATACCGGCGGTGCGTGGTCGTGGTTCATCGACCTGTTCGCCGTGGCCTGCCTGATCTTCACGATCACCGGCCTGTTCCTTCTTCAGCTTCACGCCAAGCACCGGCCGATGACCTGGCCGATGGTCGGACTCAGCCTGCTGATCCCGCTGCTGCTGGCGCTCCTTTTCATCCACTGACGAGAAAGCCCGTGATGACCCGATCGAAGATCCTGCCCGCGCTGCCGCTGCTGGCCGCCGGCACCGCGACAGCTCTTGCCGCAACGCCCGCCACCGCTGCATCGGTGACCGTCACCGTGCCGCAGATCAAGGTGGCCGAATACCACCGCCCCTACGTTGCAGGCTGGGTCGAACCCGCCGCCGGTGGCGATGCCCGCACGATCTTCGTGTGGTTCGACGGCAAGAAGCGCGGTGCGGAGCCGGGCACCAAGTGGCTGGCGGACCTGCGTACCTGGTGGCGCAAGGGCGGCCGCTCGCTCAAGCTGCCCGCAGACGGCATCAGCGGCGCCACCCGCGCCCCCGGCAGCTACACCGTCGCCATTCCCGCCAATCTGCCCAAGGGCGATTACGTCCTGAAGGTGGAAGCCGCGCGTGAAACGGGCGGGCGCGAACTGGTTTCGGTGCCCTTCACCGTGGGCGGAAAGGGTGGCTCCGTTTCGGGCAAGACCGAACTGGGCACTGTCACTGTCCGCTGATCCGACTATTTTCGTTTAGATAACAGGGGAATACAAATGCGCTTTCGCTCCATCCTGATCGCCGCCGCGGCATCGTCCGTGCTGGCGACGCCCGCCCTTGCCCACCGCATGTGGCTGCTGCCTTCGACCAGCACGCTGGCCAGCACCAACGAATACGTGACCGTGGACGCGGCCGTTTCGAACGACCTGTTCTATCCCGATCATGTCGCCATGGACCCGGCGCAGGTTTCTGTCTGGGCGCCTGACGGCACCGAAGGCAAAGTCGAGAATGCTGCCAAGGGCCGTCATCGCGGCACCTTCGATGTTGCCGTCAACAAGGCCGGTACGTGGAAGATCGGCATGGAGCGCAATTCCGTGATGGGCACCTTCAAGGTGGGCGCTGAGGAATGGCGCGTGGGTGGCCGTGGCCGTCCCCAGGGCGCTCCCGGTGGCCCCGGTGCTCCGGCTGGTCCCGGCGCGGCCGCGGGCGCGCCCGCTGGTGGTCCTGCCGCTGGTCCGGCCCGTCCGCCTATGCGCATGGTGCCGACCGTGGCCGACATTCCGGCCAACGCCACCGACATCAAGCTTACCGAAGTGACCGCCCGCACCTTCATTTACGTGACGGCCGGCGAACCCACCAAGGTTGCGCTGACCGGCAAGGGGCTTGAATTCGATCCGGTCACCCACCCCGACGAACTCGTCTCCGACGAAGACGGCAACTTCCGCTTCCTGATCGACGGCAAACCCGCTGCGGGCGTCAAGGTCACCGTCGTCCCCGGCGGCAAGAAGTACCGCGCCGCCGAAGACGCGCAGGAACTGACCACCGGCGCCGACGGCACCGTCAAGGTCAAGTGGCCGGTCGCGGGCTGGTACTGGTTGAGCGCCAGCGCGCAAGACACCAAGCCTGCCGACAAGAAGGCCAGTGCGCGCCGCATGTCCTTCACCACGACGCTGGAAGTGGTCGCACCCTGACCGTTTCCTCCGCCCTGCATCCGGGTTCCATGCGTCTCGCCGTGCCACTTGAAATCGACGCTGCCTCGCTTGCCACATGGCGGCAGGGCGTGCCGGTGATCGCGATGGACGGCGAGACGATGGGCACCACATGGCGCATCCGGCTTGCGCCGCCCCCCGGTTTCGACCGGGAGGCGGCGCACCGCGCGATCGAGGCGCGGCTGGAAGACATCCTCGCGCAGATGAGCCACTGGCGTGCGGATTCGCTGCTCGGCCGGTTCAACCGCGCCAATGCAGGCACATGGTTCACCCTGCCCGCCGACTTTGCCGCAGTGGTCGCGGCGGCGCTTGCCGTCGCCGAGCGTTCTGCGGGCGCCTTCGATCCCGCGATCGGCGCGCTCGTCGATATCTGGGGGCATGGGCCGGTCGCGATCGAACGGCCGCCCACGGTCGAGGAGGTCGAGCGCGCACGCGCGGCTTCCGGTTTCATGCGGCTCGTTTACGAACCCGGCACGCGGCAGCTGCGTCAGCCCGGCGGCCTGCGTCTGGACTTGTCGGGCATCGCCAAAGGCTACGCCGTCGATGCGCTGGCCGCGCTGCTGGCCGCCATGGACTGCCATCATGCGCTCGTCGAGATCGGTGGCGAACTGGTGGGGCGCGGACTGCGGCCCGATGGCGATCCCTGGTGGGTGGATCTTGAAACGCCAACTCAGGACGTGGCGCCGCTGCGGCTTGCCCTACACCAGCTGGCAGTGGCAACCTCAGGCGATTACGTGCGCGGTTTCCACACGATCGATCCGCGCAGCGGGATGCCGGTCGAACATGCCATGGCGGTCAGCGTGGTCCATCCTTCCGCCATGATCGCAGATGCCTGGGCAACCGCGTTCGGCGTGCTCTCACCTGCCAGTGTGCGTGCACTGGCTAGCGTTGAGTGCCTTTGTGTGCGCCTTGTGTGCCGTTGTGGTAGCGGTGTGTCCGAATGGATAAGCCCCGCGCTCGCCGCCATGATAGAGGCCGAAAACGGCGGTTCTGCTTGATGCGGATCATTGTCAGCACCTTTGGACTGCGCGAATAGAGACGTCATGGTCATCGAAATCCCCGAACTGTTCGACGCTGCCGAAGTGCGCGAAATCCGTGCAGCGCTTGAGGCCGCGGACTGGACGGACGGCCGCGCCACGGCCGGCCATCGCGCCGCAAAAGTCAAGGAAAACGAGCAGTTAGCGCTTGACCATCCTTTGGCCAGACAACTCGCCGACCGCGTCCTCTCCCGCCTTTCTCAAACCCCGCTGTTCATCGCCGCAGCCCTCCCCGCACGCGTGCTGCAACCCCGCTTCAGCCGCTATGACGGGCAAGGACACTACGGAAACCACGTCGATAACGCGATCTTCCCGATCCCCGGCACCAGCGAACACTTGCGTTCCGACGTTTCAAGCACACTGTTCCTGTCGGACCCGCAGGAATACGACGGCGGCGAACTCGTCATCGAGGACATGTTCGGCACGCATACCGCCAAATTGCCCGCCGGAAGCCTCATCGTATACCCCGGCTCCAGCCTCCATCGGGTGATGCCGGTGACGCGCGGGGTGCGCTTCGTGTCGTTCTTCTGGACGCAGAGCTTCATCGCATCGCCCGAACGGCGGCGGCTGATGTTCGAGCTGGACGGCGCGATTCAAGGGGTTGCTGCGGACCATCCCGAACACCCCTCGGTCGATACGCTGACTCAGGTCTATCACAACCTCTTGCGGCAATGGTCAGCAACGTGACAGTGCAACCGCCGCTAACCGCCATTCCGGCGGACCTGCGCACCCTTGCAGACTACGAGAAACGTGCCGAAATGCACATGACGCCCGACGTCTGGCGTCATGTTCAGGAGGGCGCGGGACGCGGAATCACGCTGGCGGAAAACCGCGCCGCCTTCGATCGCATCGGCTTTCTCCCACGCGCCATGGCCGATCTTGACGGCGATACCGGGATAGAGCTGCTTGGCCGCCACCATGCGGCGCCGATCCTTCTTGCACCGCTGGCCTATCAGCGCCTTGTCCACGCCGAAGGCGAACTGGCATGCGCACGAGCTGCCACCGCGCTCGACACCGGGATGATCGTGAGCACGCTGTCCAGCATCCCGCTTGAGGATATCGCGGCAGCCGCCCACGCGCTGGCCCGCGATCTTGGAAAAAAGCCAGCGCCGCTGTGGTTCCAGCTCTATCTCCAGCCAGATCGGGAACACAGTCTGCAACTGGTCCGCCGTGCCGAAGACGCTGGCTACGAAGCGATCGTCCTGACCGTGGATGCCGCGCTCAAACCCGCAGGAATCACGCTCCCTCCGGGGGTGGACGCCGTCAACCTTGCAGGAATGCCCCGTCCGCGCCAAACGTCGGTGCCGGGGGGGAAGATCCTTCTTGGAACGCCGCTGGCCCAATCCGCTCCCGGCTGGGAAGATCTTGCCTGGCTGCGTGGCGTGACCCGGCTTCCCATCCTCGTCAAAGGGCTTCTGTTGGGCGATGACGCAGCGCGAGCAGTTGACGAGGGCGCAGATGCGCTGATCATTTCAAACCATGGCGGCCGGGTTCTCGACGGCCTGCCCAGCCCCGTCGAACTGATCCAGAACGTAGCCGAAAGCACTGCAGGCCGCATCCCCTTGTTACTGGACGGCGGCGTGCGGATGGGAACCGATGTCGTCAAGGCAATCGCTCTTGGAGCAAGCGCCGTTCTGATCGGCCGCCCGCAGATGCATGCACTTGCCGTCGCCGGCCTGCCGGGAATGGCGCACATGATCCACCTGATGCGCACCGAACTCGAAGCCGCCATGGCCCAGCTGGGCTGTCCGACATGCGCCCTGCTTGGCCCGGACCGGCTGGTCGCGCTTAGCCGCTGAACCCTACTTGTCGATCGGCACCCGGACCACTTTGTCCGGCGCATCACGCAAGCGGATGCGCACCACTCCATCGGCAGGCCGGCCACTGATCTGAAGGGTGCGCCCGGTATAGCCCGGCTGCACCATAGCCGGCCTGGCGAAGCCGTCGTCCACCGCGACGGCATCGATCAGGAAAAGATCTCGCCCAACCAGCGTACAGGGGCCGTCCTGCCCTTCACAACCCACATGGTCGACGCGCGGCAAACGGACGAGAGAGGTCAGCGGGGTCCAATCCCCGCGCTCCTCCTGCCCGCCTGCCCCCCTGCTGACGACGCGGAAACGGATGGCACCAAAGGTGGCTGGAGGCAGATCGCCTGGCTTGAGCGTCGCGACCATGACTTCAGGGCTTTCCAGATTCAGCCCTTTGCCGATCTCCAGCCGGGCAATGGCCTCACCCTCAACAGGCGCGATCTCGATAAAGGATCCTGCGCCGAAACGTGTCTTCCCGGCAGCTTTCAGGGAGAACACCATTTCGCCATTACCGGGTAACATATCGCCGGTTCCCACATCCAGCGCCTTGCTGCCCTGCCCGGCCGGAGCAGGATAAACTGTGCGCTGCAGCAGAGTTGCCTGAGGGCGCGGGCCGCCAATCCGGACTGGGAGAGTCAGATTGCGACCGTCTTCCAGATGCACGATTGCCTTGTCTGACGAAGCCGCATCCGAAGCGCCTGACGATACCTTCGCGTCGCCTTGCGCCACGAGACGCAGGCGGTCAGCCCCGCTTTCGCGCGTCAGTTCGCCGGGCCGGAATTCGACGCCACCTAAAGTGACAGAACGCACCTGATCCAGACGCTGCCCGGTCAGAATGCCCTGCCCATCCCCGGCATGGACATCCAGCCCATCGAGGCGGCTTGCCTGGACCCGCGCACGCAAGGTTACCGTCTGCACCTCTGCAGCGCCGCGCTGGCGGATTTCGATCCGCATATCGCCTGCCGCAGCATCAGCCAGAGGTACGGTGACAGCAAGCCGCTGCCCTTCCATCGCCTTCCATGTGATCGGCCGGACCGCGCCATTACCTTGCCGCAAGGTCACGTTTTCGACGCATCCGGGCGCAGCGCCCTGCAAGGTCACTTCGTTGTCGCGCCCCACGATCAGGCCTTCGCCATCTGCTGCGGCCTTCCAGGGCTGTGCGCCGGGACGTTGCAACAGGAAATCAGGGCCTTCGAACGGCGCAAACCCCCAACTGCCGTGCAGATGACCGCGAACGTCCCCCGCAAAAGCGGCAGGAAGCGTCTCTGCGGCAAGAACGTAGCCGCCCTTGTCCGCGCGTGCCTTGACCGGCAATTCCAGCGTCTGACCGGAAGCAGAGGTGAGGCGGACCTTCACGTCGTGCGCGAAATCAGTAGAGAATACCAGCGGTGCACCTTCCACCGGCAGAACCGCACCCGATACGAGGCAGATCGGGCCTTTGGCGGTGCTGCGCAACTGGGGCGGAATATCCGCCTCTACCGCAGGCATCGCCGCGATCATGACCGATTTGGGCTTCTGGAACGAAGGCGCCGCATTGAGCAGCAGCGACATCGTATCGGCCTGGCGCACGGTCAGTGTCGGCAGGTACGTGAACTGCGGATTGTTGAACGCACCGAATATCTTCGCAACGTCGCGGGCAACGGCAATGTAGGCGCTGTAATATCCGGCCCCGCCTTCACGCGTATTGCTCAATTGCAGGGCAAGATCGGTCGGCGTGCCGGTAATCGTCTCTGCCAGCGAACTCGTATGCACGTCATTGAGAACAAGGGATTGGCGGTTCTGCACCAGGCACGAGGCCTGCGATTGGATCACCTTGCTGAGACAGTCTTCCTGCAGCTTGATCGACAGGCTCCGCGCCAGCACCGGCGCCACGGTGCGCAGATATTCGGGCCCGTTGTCATCCTGCGCCCGGATCGCGGCCATGAACGCGTTGAGGCGGGAATGGTCCAGCGATGCCTGATTGAGATCCTGACTGGCCCGCACGAATTCGCCGGGCTTGCCCCGGACCGCATCGACCAGCACCCCTTCTGCGCCGCCCGTTTCGGGCACCATCAACAGCACCATCTGCCGGGCATCGCGCGGAACGGTCAGCGTCAGCGACTTGTCCTTTTCCTTCTCCTTCCAGGTCCGGGCCAGATCTATCCAGTCTTTGGGCGGAGGATTCGTCGCCCCGCGCAGAAAAGCCGACATCAGCACGAAATTCGCGCTCTGGTTTTCCGGCAGTGCGCCGTGGATGACCACCTTGTCGCCCGGTGCAAGGCTCGGCACGCGGGAGATCGGCAGGGTGGTTCCTTCCCGCGTCACTTCGATGCGCAAGTCTGGCCCCGCAAGCTCGAACGGCGCTGGATCGGCCAGCACGGGGGCTGCAAGCGCCAAAGGCGAAACCAGCAGGCTCAGACTGCGGGACAGACGCCAGATGCGGCGCGTTGGCATTCTCTTGCGCAAAAAGCCGAATTCCTGTCGTTGCTTCAGACCAGACGCGCCCCCGCTCATGCCTTAGCCGCTACGGTTGGGCAGGTTCAACCCCGTAAGGCAAAAGGCAGCCGCGGCCGCATCCTTCGATGCTAATTCAGGGACCCGAGAAGTTGTTCCTGGCCAGCCCGACGCCCCGGCCTGCCGCCCGGCACAAGCCCTTCAAGCGCGAGACTGCAATGTCTGTCCCAACTGAAATGCTCACGCGCAAAGCTGCGCCCGTTTGCTGCCAGGCGATCACGATAGGCAGGATCACGCGCCAGTAGGAGAATTGCATCACGCAGCGCCCCCGGATCACGGCCATCTATGACCAGACCCGTGACACCGTCCCGCACCAGTTCGCCGGGACCACCATCGCGCCCGACGATGCAGGCCAGACCGTGCGCCATTGCGTCGGCTACGCTAATGCCGAACCCTTCTATCTCTGCCCCATCCTCCAGCGCGATCTGCGGATGCAGGAAGATGTCGGCGCTGCGATACCATTCCTCCAGTTCCGCATCCTCGACGTAGCCGGTCATCGTGGTTGCGCCCAATTCCGGCGTGACGGGTTCAATGGCCGCGCGGATATCAACCTCGGCAGGCCCGCGCCCGATCACCACGTAATCGAGCGCTGCATCCTTGTTACGGCAAGCGGCAACCGCCTTTACCGCGGCCGGCACGTTCTTGCGGCGGACAAGGCGGCAGACCGTGATGGCGCGCGGCCGGACATTCGCAGTTCTTTCCGGAGCATCGACCGGCAAAACGATCCCGTTCCACGCGGTAACACAAGCACCCGCAAAATCAGGCGCCCGATCAAGCAGTAGCCGGCGCGTCGCGTCGCTTACGGCGATTATTCTCGTCGTCCGGCCAAGCACGGCGCGCATGAGGCGGAAAGCCGCTCTGGAAGGCCGGCCAACTTCCCTTCCGTGCACCGTTGCAAGCAAGGGGCGCGGAAACAGCAGCGCCGGGATGGCGGCCCGCCATGTGCAGGCATGAATGGCGGCAGGACGCTCTCCCCGCAACCATGCCCGGCACATCGCCAGCGCCAGCCGGATATAGACCGCGACTAGAGACCCCGGCCCGACGTCGACAAGCGATATCCCGCCTTCGACCAGACGGCGCGGCCCTGCGGAAGATTTGGCGAACACCGTTACCTGCCGGCCGGCACGCGCATAAGCTTTGGCAACCTGCGCGACGTACGTCTGCACGCCACCTTCGTCAGGCGCATGGACCCGCGCCACGACCCAGATCAGGGATCGCTTACTCATGGACGAGCATACCTTTTCGAGAAAAGCCGAACGACGGCATAGATCGCGATACGACCTGCTTGTCCCGGCGCGCCGTCAGATAGTCCGCAACGGCGCGGCCAGCCCTTTGCGACGCACTGCGACCATCACTATCGAAGGTCTCTTCCACCCCTTGGCGTTGAGCCGGAGCGTATGCTTCGTGGGCTGCTATCGCATGGACGACCTTGCCCGTGATGTCCTCGCAGGCGTCATGAACCGGTCCGTACTGCCAATGGCGATAGCTTGCATTGCCCTCCCATTGCGCACCATGGGCATTCAGGAACAGGCACGGACGCGGACGCACCACAAACTCGTAGATCTGGCTGCTGACATCGCCGAGATAGACCGAGGCCATGCGGGTATAGGTCATATCCACGCTTGCCGCGCTGCCAAGGTCTACGTGAACATGCGGCAGACGGGCGAATTCCTCCAACTGACGCTCCATCCGTTCACGGCGGCGACATCCGTCATACATGCGGATATGGGGAGCGACGATCAGGTTGAAGCGATCATCGCGGGCGAACTGACGGACGATATCCAGTCCCATGTTCGGCCATGAAGACAGCTTGCGCGAAAAGTGCGGGTTGTAGAGCACTACCGGCCGATCGTGCACGAACAGCCGTGCGGGGGGCCGGTCCCCAGTCAGATCGAACTTGCCGTAGCCGACGATCGCATAGTGCCCATCTCTTACAAGGCGCTTTTCGAGCATGCGCCGCCGCTGCTTCTCTCCTGCCAGCAAGACAAAGTCGAATTGCCGGATGCGCCGATCGTATCCGACCGCACGATCCCCCGCGCCGTGGCAGGTGTGGATGAAGCATGTGCGCCGCAGTCCGAAATGCCGCAGCAGCAGCGAAGTGCGCTCGGGCACGACGATCGCGTCGTACTCTGCAAGCTGCGCGCGGGCCGCCGCCAGCGCTACAAGCTTGGGCGGCGTTGCAACGCCCAGCAGCCGGGTGAATGCAGAAAGCACGCCTCCCGCAACCTGCACGAAGCGGATCGTCGAGACGCCATGCCGGCGCGCGATATCGCGCGCCATGGCGATGTGGTCCTGTGTCATGGCCATCACGTCGACCGCGAAACGAGGATCGCCGGCCAGTTCCAGCGCAAGCGGCATGGCATGAAGAACGTGATGCAGCTGCGCGTTGAAGAAAAAGCAGATTTTCTGCGGTGCCGCGGGGTCGGCAAGCCGCTCGGTCGCTCCTCGGAGCATGGGGTCCTCCATTCCAAGCTTCGGCTAACCGATCCTTGGCCCCACCGGTTTGCCGACGCATTTCAGAAGGTCGCAGTCTCCCCGCAGCCCTGCAACAATTGCGCGGCAGAGCGCCCGATGGGCCGGTCTATCCGCGCGAAGGAACGTCTCAGCCTCCGCCCTTGCGCAATGCGGTCAGGTCGATGCCATGCTTGTGAACCTTGTAGTAGAACGTCTTGCGCGGGATGCCGAGCCGCTTGATCGCGACGCCGATCTCTCCCCTGGCGCCCAGAACGGCGGCAACGATGGTGTCGCGTTCGAAAGCATCCAGACGCTGCGGCAACGTGTCGCCTGAAGGCTCGGCCGCAGGCTCAGGTGCGGTTTCCTCCAGCCCCAGCACGAAACGCTCCGCAAAATGCGCCAGTTCGCGCACGTTGCCTGGCCAGTCGTGGCTGGACAGGTGATGCCTCACGGCGCCCGTCATCATCGGCAGCGGCAAGCGCAACCGGGTTGCGGCGGCACCGGCCAGATGGGCGAAAAGAGCAGGCACATCCTCCCGGCGCTCGCGCAGCGGCGGCATGCGCAGGCGCAATGCGGCAAGGCGATAGAACAGGCCGGGCGTGATTTTCTCGGACAGATCCCCTTCTCCTGCCCCGCCGGTCGCGATGACGCGCAAATCCAGCGGAAGCGGTTCACGAGCGCCCGGACTGCGCAACACACGTTCTTCCACCAGAGGTGTCAAACGGGCCTGAAGGCGGCGGGAGGCATGATCGATATCGTCAAGGAACAGTGTGCCGCGCGCAACCGAAGCGATACTTGCCTCGCCCATCGGCGCGAAGAGTTCGTCCTCAAGAGCTTCCGGCAGCGCGCCGCATGATACCGCCATGAACCTCTGTCGTGAACGCTTGCCCGCACGGTGGATCAGGCGCGCAAGCAGTTCCTTGCCGGTGCCCGTTTCGCCTTCGATGAACAGGTCGATGTCCGCATTTGCAAGTGTGGGTATCATCTCCCGCAGCCGGCGAATGGCGGGAGATTGCCCTATCAGCCCCTAAGCAGCATCCCCTTGCGCTGCGGCACGCAGGCGCCGGTTATCAAGGGCAAGGCCCCGCGCCGTTGCGGCGCGGTCAACTGCTGCCACCAGCGCTTGCGGGTCGAAGGGTTTGGTAAGGAAATCCCATGCCCCCGCCTTCAACGCATCCACCGCCATGGCCACGTCGCCATGTCCGGTCACAAGAATCACCGGCAGTTCGGGATCGCGCTCGTGCAGCGTGCGGAACAGTTCGGTCCCCGACATGTGCGGCATGCGCACATCGGAAACGACTATGCCCGGCCAATCGGCATCGATTGCGTCCAGCGCGGGCCGCCCAGAGGCAAAACTGTCGACCACGAACCCGGCAAGCGAAAGCACCTGCGCGGTAGAAACGCGCAGATCTTCATCATCCTCAACCAGCGCCACGCGCCTTGCCTGTCCCGGCAGCCGTTCAGTCATCGGGCGCGCCTCAGCGTTACCGCGAAACAGGCTCCGTCCCTGGACGGCGCCAGTTGCAAAGTGCCTCCAAAGTCCTCGACGATGTCTTTCGATATGACAAGACCAAGCCCCAGTCCTGCAGGACGGCTGGTGGCGAACGGCGTGAACAGGCGATCGGCAACCTCCGCGGCGATCCCGGGGCCATTATCGCGTATCGTCATTCGTACCTGCTCCTCATCGACTTCCAGCGCCAGTTCGATCCGCGCATCTAACTGGCCGTCCAGCGCCTCAAGCGCATTTTGCAGGATGTTGACCAGGACCTGCTCCAACCGAACATGTCCACCGAACACCAGCAGCTGCGGGGATACTTCGGGCAGCACGAAATTCACCCGCGACAGCCGCTCCTTAAGAAGCAGGCAGGCGCCCTCTATCACTTCCACCAGCGGGATGGGCCCTCCCGCACGGCTGCCTTTGCGCGCGAACCCGCGCAGTTCGGCAGTCACAGCGCCGATCCGTTCTGCCAGCCTGTCGATGGCCGACAGATTATCGCGCACCGCATCATCCGCGCCCATGTCCAGCAATTGGCGGGAGGTAGCGGCATAGTTTCTGATCGCGGCGACAGGCTGTGCGGTTTCGTGGGCAACACTTGCCGTCACCTGCCCCAGCGTCGCCAGACGATTGGCCTGCCGTAATCCGTCGCGCAACTGCGCTGCATGGGCTTCTGCGGCGGCGCGATCTTCAATCTCGCGACGTAAATCGATGGTGCGTTCGGCTACGGCAGCCTCAAGTTGCGCGGTGTGTTCCCGACGACGCCGACCGCGTTCCCGCACAAACGCTCCCAGTGCGCAGATCGCAAGCGTCAGCAAAGCGGCACCGATCTGCGCGGCGCGCACCACGGCATCCACCGCACCTCGCAGCGGAAGCGCAAGATTGACGCGCCAGCCAAGTGCATCTGCCGCCGTCGTCGTCAAAAGATGATCTCCTGCCTCGCCCTGAAGAACGAAGCGGCCATCTGCCCGCTCTCGGAAGGGCACAGGCTTAAGGTCGCCTACGCCGATGAGTTCGCGCTCACGCCGGCCGCGCTCTGCCGGAAGGGCGCGGGTAGCCGCATAGCGCCAGTCCCGGCGACTGGTGACAAGGATCACCCCATCACGATCGGTGACGAACGTGACGCCGTTAGCCTCGCGCCACTGCGCCTCCACCCGGTCAAATTCCATCTTCATCACGACGACGCTGCCACCCGCAGCACGGCGCGCAAAGAACAGGCCCGGCTTATGGCTGACGGTGCCAAGCGCGAACTGCTCCCCGATCCCGCTGCGCAGCGCCGCCTGGAAGTAGGGGCGAAAGCTGTAATCCTTCCCAAGAAAACTGCGCGGGTCGCGCCAGTTGCTTGCAGCAAGGGTGAGGCCATCCTTGCGAATGACGTAGATTATCGGTGAGCCGAGATCGCGCGAAAGGCGTTCCAGCTTGGCATTCATCACGGTTTCCGCGCCGGGGCGACCAGCGACCAGCGCAACCAGATCCTGATCATCCGCCAAGGCCAGCGGCAGCAGCCGGAAGCGCGCGATCTCGCTGGCCAGCAACGCTTGCCGCAAGCGCGCATCCACCGCAGCCTGCGCCGCAAATCGCGCGGTGGCACCTTCGCGCACCACCACCCCCGTCAGAAACGCTACCGCCAGGGCGCCTGCCAGCGCCGCCGTGAGCCACCAGATATACCGCGCTTGAACCACCAGAGTCCGACTAGGCCATCGCTCGATCATGTGCAAGTTTCTGCACTCCCCTCGCCTTCCAAGGGCAAATTTCCAGACAAGGTTGTCTCAAAAGTCTCCGTAATATATTGTTTTCAATGTATTTTATAAAAATGCAATTCTTCTTTGCACGCAATGAAACAGGCTGCAGTTTGACCCTAGGCCCGAGCGTCACCCCAAGGGTGCCGTCGGCGTCCCGAGGATGACTAAGGCTTATTTCGTATGCATTATGACCCGTCGCACGTTCAGCCCGCCGCTGCTAAGCGCTGGTATACCCACCTCTATGTTCAGGTTCTTGCCGCAATCACCGCTGGCGTACTTCTGGGCCATTTCTACCCGGCAACCGGAGGATCCCTGAAGCCGATCGGCGACATGTTCATCAAGCTGGTGAAGATGGTGATCGCTCCGGTCATTTTCCTTACCATCGTCACCGGCATCGCCGGCATGCGCGATCTCAGTTCGGTGGGGCGCGTTGCGGCGAAGGCATTCGCATACTTCCTGTTCTTCTCGACACTGGCGCTCATCGTCGGCATGACGGTCGCAAATGTCGTGCGTCCCGGCGCAGGGTTCAACATCGACCCAAGCACGCTGGATGCCAGCAAGGTCACGCAGTACGCAGAAAAGGCGCACGAAACCACGCTGCTCGGCTTCCTGAACGCGATGATCCCTGACACGCTGGTTTCCTCGCTGGCGCAGGACAATATCCTGCAGGTACTGGTCGTCGCCATCCTGTTCGGCGTTTCGCTGGCCTCGATCGGCGACCGCGCCGCCCCGGTCCTGTCGCTGCTTGAAGACATCTCCGCCGTCGTATTCAAGCTCGTCTCGATCGTGATGAAACTGGCTCCGATCGGCGCCTTCGGTGCAATGGCCTTCACCATCGGCAAGTACGGCGTCGGCAGCCTTGCCAATCTAGCCCAGCTGGTGGCAACGTTTTACCTCACCTCGATCCTGTTCGTGGTCGTCGTGCTCGGCGCGGTGGCGAAGCTGTGCGGCTTCTCGATTTTCAAGCTGATCGCCTACCTCAAGGCGGAACTGCTGCTGGTCCTGGGCACGTCCTCCTCCGAAAGCGCGCTGCCCGCGCTGATCGAAAAGATGGAGCGTGCCGGCTGCCCCAAGGCCGTGGTCGGCCTGGTCGTACCGACCGGCTACTCCTTCAACCTCGATGGCACCAACATCTACATGACGCTGGCCGCGCTGTTCATCGCGCAGGCATGCAACGTGGACCTAACACTAGGCCAGCAGCTGCTGCTTCTGGGCGTGGCCATGCTTTCTTCTAAGGGCGCTGCAGGCGTTACCGGCGCAGGCTTCATCACGCTGGCCGCCACCCTGTCCATCGTGCCGGACGTGCCGGTTGCGGGCATGGCCCTGATCCTGGGCGTCGATCGCTTCATGTCGGAATGCCGCAGCCTCACCAACTTCGTGGGCAACGCGGTCGCAACAGTCGTCGTCTCCCGCTGGGAGGGCAGGCTTGATCATGCCCGCCTTGATGCCGCGCTGACCGGCGCCCCTCTTGCCGAGCCTGCGCTCGCCATGCCTGCCGAATAAAACCAAAAGCCTACAGAGCCACAAGGGTCGCACCCCATGATTACCGTCACCTCGCGGCTTCGCGCCGCAACCCTGCCGCTCGCCCTGTCGACGGCTGCATCCATGGCCGCCACCCCGGCCCGCGCCGAGAGCCCCCCCTACCCGCAGGCCTTCAACGGCGATGGCGCGGTGACCAACGGCTATTCGCTGTCACGCTGGGCTGAGGACTGGACTTCCAAGGCCGATCCGGAAAGCCGCGATGACCCTCTGGATCGCCTGAAGTACATCCCGCTCGATAGCGATGGCGATGTGTACCTCACCCTTTCGGGCGAGTTGCGCCTCCGCGTGAACCATACGACCAACCCGAACCTGCGCGATGCCGAAGCCCAGCGGCAGGATATCAATCGCATTGTCGGTGGTGCCGACCTGCACGTGGGCAAGCACCTGCGTTTCTATGGCGAGCTTGCCCACGGCGGCATCGCGGGCGAGAACATCGGCACGCCAACCACCTCGCAGCGAAACGATCTCGTCGTGCAGCAGGCCTTCGTCGAAGGTATGGCAGAGGTTGGCGGCGTTGACGTCGGCGTGCGATACGGTCGCCAGGAATTCGTCGACGGGCCGAACCTGCTCGTCACCCAGCGTGATAACAACACGATCCGCTATACTCTGAACGGCTGGCGATTCTATGCCCGCGGATCGAAGCTGCGCTTCGGCGCCTTCGACTTTCGCCCTACGTCCTATGGCGACAAGGGCCTTGGCGACGACCAGCACGATCCGGCCCGGCGTTTTTCCGGTGCCACCGTGGGCGTAATGCTGCCCAAGACGATCCTTGGCAACAAGGCAAACCTTGCCTTCGATACCTTCCTGTGGCGCCGCAGCAATGATCTGGGCGCATGGGGCGGTCGTGTCGGGCCGGCCACCCGCTACTATCTCGGTGGCTGGCTACGTGGCGATATCGGCCGGGTGAACCTTGACTGGTCGGTGAACCGCCAGTGGGGCCACTACATCGATCAGGATATCTCCGCCTGGCATGCCTTCATCGCTCAGACCTATCGCATCGGCGAGGCCAAGACCGCACCGCGTGTCGGCGTCCATGTGGATTACGCCACGGGCGGCGGCGGCTATGGAGACGGCAAGCTGCGCAACGGCTATGCCCCGTTCGGCAACAACGTCTACTATAGCTACCAGACCTACCTGACGGCATCGAACATGCTCGCAGTCACGCCGAACTTCAGCTTCAGCCCCTTCAAGGGCGCGCGCCTGCTTGCAGAATACGAGTTCGCGTACCGCGACAACGTCAACGATGCGGTCTATCGCGCCAACGGTCAGCCCTTTGCCGGTACGCAGAACTTCCATGCTCGCAAGATTGCCGAACTGGCGCGCCTGCAGCTGACCTGGACGATCACCCCGCGTCTGTCGTTCACCGGCCGGTATGAACATCTCGATGCAGGCCCGGCACTGACGGACGCGGGCTACAAGAGTTCCGACTTCCTGGCCGGATGGCTGAGCTACCGCTTCTGATTCACTCCTGGCCCTCAAGATGGGCAAGGATTACGGCCCGGTTCTGGCGGTTCGCCTCGAACCGGGTCAACTGCGGGTCATTAGCCAGGATCGCCGCGATGATTCTGGCCCGCCCCTCTTTCCATGCGCGCCCATCGTCTTCGAAAACCGTCAGACGAGGGGCGGCATGGGCAGTGGAATACTGTAGGGTAACCCGCGTCAGCATCTCGAACAACGGACGACGGACCATCTGGAACAGCAGTTCCTGAAATTCCGTTTCGAAAGCTCCGCAATCCGCCATCGTCCTGCATGCCGATAAGCGTTCGCCCAATGCGGCAAGCCTTGACCGCAGTCCTGCATCGCTACAACGGGCAGCGGCTGTCGCCAGTTCGTTGAACAGCAGCGATGTCATGTCCAGCGCTTCATCATACGAGGCGGGATTCATCCGCATGTAGGCGTGCAGGCCGCGCTCCAGCGCAGAAGCATCGGGCCGCACACCGTAATAGCCACCGCCGGGACCGCGCCGCACCTCCAGCAATCCCTCATGCTCCAGCACCCGCGCGACCTGCTGCAACGTGACGATCCCAACCTCGAGCGTCCTCGCCAGATCATGAAGGGAGCCGATCCTCTGCCCTTCAGGCACAGCGTAAATCCGCTCCCGCAGCACTGCGGTCGTCCGCGTTATCAGGCTTGTTTTTGTTCGCGTCATAGAGACCTTATAATATGCCTTTAATTGACAATTTCAGCCGAAATTTGCGGTAATTTTGCGCAATTCAAGTCAATTGACCACCTATTTATGGGCATCTAAGTTTCCTCGCATGGAACGGCGCGTCAGTCGCCGCAGGAGAGGAGAGCCGCATCATGGGCTTTCGCATGCCCGAAGTAATCTTGCCCGAATTCGCACACCTGATTGGTGACAGCGCTGAGATCACGGGCAGCGGCGAGACTTTCGCCCATGTCTATCCCGGCAACGGCGAAGTGACGCGTGAAATCAGACTCGCAGACGAGACTGACGTTGACCGCGCGGTCGCTGCTGCCCGAGCGGCACAGGCATCGTGGCGCGCCATGCCGGGGGACAAGCGACGAGATCTGATGTTTCGACTTGCGGCAGTGATCGAGCAACATGCCGCGCAAATGTCCCCGCTGCTCAGCGTAGAAAACGGCTCGATCCTTCTCGCCGGCCCACACATGAGCGCGGACGCCGCGCAGAAATTCCGCTACTTCGGCGGGTGGGCGGATAAGCTGGAAGGCCGCACGGTGCCCACGTGGGGCGGCTCCGCGCATGACTATGTCGGTTATGAACCTTATGGCACCGTAGGCATCATCGTCCCGTGGAACGGGCCACTGTTCGCAGCCACCATGGTGATGGCACCGGCGCTTGCAGCCGGAAATTGCGTCGTGCTCAAGGCGCCCGAGACTGCCCCCTGGTCAATCATGAAGCTTGTGGAACTGGTGCGACTGGCGGGGTTCCCTCCGGGTGTCGTCAATCTCGTCACCGGCGGGCCGTCGGTCGGTGCTGCGATGGTCGAGCACCCCGGCATCGACAAGATCGAATTCATTGGCAGCGGCGCGACCGCAAGGAAGATCCTTGCCAGCGCAGCCCAGTCCCTGAAACCGGTGGGGCTGGAGCTGGGTGGCAAATCGGCCGTGCTGGTCTTCGCCGATGCTGATTTGCAGGCGGCTGCCAAGCGCGGGCTTTCGGGCGCCATCAGCGCCAACGGGCAAGGATGCGTGAACGGCACCCGGTTGCTGGTCGCACGGGAAATCTACGAGCCTTATGTCGCGATGCTCAAGGCGATGGCAGCGCACATCAAGGTGGGCGATCCTTTCGGCATGGATACGGTCATGGGTCCGGTCATCTCCGAAGCGGCGCTTAACCGCATCCATGGCATGGTAACCCGCGGCATCTCAGAGGGCGGGCGCGTGATCTGCGGCGCCGAACGCATGGGCGGCGATCATGCCGCAGGAGCCTTCTACCCGATCACCATTCTGGCGGACGTCACCCCCGAAAGCGAGATCGCCAGGAACGAAGTTTTCGGGCCGGTCCTGATCGTAACCCCGTTCGACAGCGAAGAAGAAGCCGTCCTGCTGGCCAACGACACCGACTACGGGCTGGGCGCATATATCCACACGACGGACCTGACGCGTGCTCACCGTGTCGCAGGACAAATGATGGCGGGCCAGGTCCAAGTCAACGGTTCTGGCGAGGCGATGACGCCCTGCGTGCCATTCGGAGGCATGAAGCATTCCGGCCACGGCCGCCTTGGCGGTATCGAAGGGCTGCGTGAATTCCAGCAGGTCCGCAACGTATGGATTAACCTCCTGTGAGCCTGCTCGATCCGACCGTCCGCAGCGCGACCGGTGCTGCCACCGAAAAGGAAGTGACTGGACGCGACGTTGCCGCTCCAACCACTCTGCTTGAAGAATCATGGCGCGATTTCGTCTTTGCCGAAGTGTGGACTCGCCCCGACCTTCCGCGCCGGGCGCGCTTCCTTGTCGCAATGGCATCGGCGGCCACTTGCGGTCTGGCGGACGGCCGCATCGACGATTTCGTGCGCGGCGCACTGACAACCAACGTGATCGGTCTGGCGGAACTACGCGAAGCCGCACTCCATCTTGCGGTCTATTCGGGCTGGGGCAACGGCGACAGGCTGGATCAGGCCGTGACCCGTGTTGCTACTGCCCTTGGCCTCCCCCCTGTAGACGGGCCGCCGATCCGGTCCGCGCCTTGGGACGCGCAAGAGCGTAACGATCAGGGCCATGCCGAATTTGCCAAGGTGATGACCTTTCCACCCGGCCCTCCCAGTTCGCCATACCTCGTGGGGATCAACAATTTCGTCTTCGGGGAAATGTGGTGTCGGCGCGGCCTTGACGAACGCTCCCGCCGCTGGATCACGCTGGTTGGCGTATGCGAGTCCGGCGCGGAAATCCCTATCCGCAGCCATGTTCACGCCGCGATGGCGAGCGGCAACTGCGAGCCTCAGGAAATGCTGGAATTCGTGCTGCAGTACGGCACTCACGCAGGCTGGCCCAAGGCTTCCCGCATCAACAGTGTGGTGCTGGAAATGATCGACAAGGTGAAAAAGGGGCTCCCTTGGCATGGCTGAACTGGGATTTGTCGGCCTTGGCTCACAAGGAGCGCCGATTGCTGCAAGGATGCTTGCGGACCACCCCTTGACCATCTGGGCGCGCCGGCCAGAAGCTGCCGCCGCGCTTGCCGGAAAAGGAGCCAGGGTCGCTGCATCGCTCGCGCAACTTGGCGCGATCTGCGATCACGTCGGCATATGTGTGGTCAACGATGCGGATGTCATTGAGGTCTGCGACCAGTTGCTGCCCGCCATGCGCTCGGGGAGCGTGCTGGCGATCCACTCCACCATCCTGCCACAGACATGCGAGGCACTGGCCGTCCGAGCCGCGGATCAAGGCGTGCTGCTGCTGGACGCCCCAGTCAGCGGAGGGGCTCCGGCGGCCGAAGCCGGCACTCTGACCGTCATGTGCGGCGGTAGCGAGGCAGCCTTCGCCAAGGCGTTGCCCGTCCTGCAAACCTTCGGGTCTAAGATAATGCTGCTTGGCCCAGCCGGCGCGGGGCAGCGCGCGAAGATCATCAACAACGCTCTTCTGGCCGCGAACATGGGTCTGGCCCATGCCGCACTGGATATCGCGGCATCCCTCGACGTCGACCGCGCCGCTATCGCCGACCTCATCCGGCATTCCAGCGGGCGCAGTTTCGGCTTCGATGTCTACGCACGACTGCCTGAGCCGTCTGCCTTCGCCCACGGAGGTGCGCTTCTGTTCAAGGACGTGAACCTGCTGGGTGCCATAGCTGATCACGATAATGCCCTCGCCACGGCCGCCATGCCGTTTCTTGACGCCGCCGGCGTGACCAAGGAGGCACCATGATATTCGAGAACCTGAATCTGACCGGAAAGGTCGCACTGGTGACAGGCGCAGCATCCGGGCTGGGCCGCGCCACCGCACTCAAACTGGCGTCCGCCGGGGCGAGACTGTGGCTGGTCGATATAGACCCGACGGGACTTGCCGAAACCGCCGCCTTGCTCGCGCCGACCGACACACGTAGCGAAACGGCAGACCTCTCCGACCCGGACGCCTGCCATGCCACGGTAAGAAAGGCGGTCGAAGCGTTTGGGCGGCTGGATGCTTTGTGCAACGTTGCCGGGCTTATCTACCTTGCCAATACGCCCGAAATGGCCCGCGATCGCTATGAACGAACGATCGACGTCAATCTCAACGCTCCGTTCTTTCTATCGCAGGCGGCCATCCCGCACCTGCTGGAAACCAACGGCGCCATCGTCAACATCGCGTCCTGCGCATCCTATATAGGAGAAGCCTATGCCGCAGCCTATTGCGCCAGCAAGTGGGGCCTGGTCGGCATGACCAAGGCGATGGCGATGGAATTCCAGAAGAAGCCCATCCGCATCAATGCGGTCGCCCCGGGCGGGATGATGACCAATATCGCCGCCAATTATGTCCCGCCTGAAGGCTGCGATTTCGAATTGCTCAAGCGGTTCTCCGGGATGCGCGGGCTGGTCGAGGTAGAAGACGTGGCAGACATGATCGTCCTTCTCGCATCGGAGGCGGGCCGGGGTTTCCACGGGGCCTGTCTGTCGATGGATGCAGGCATAACGGCAGGTTGAAGGAGCAAGGACAATGGCATTTTCCCTCGACCAGTTTCGCCTCGACGGCCGGGTTGCAGTGGTTACCGGCGCCGGTGGACGCGGCAACTCCATCGGCCGTGCCTACGCGCTCGGGCTGGCCAATGCAGGCGCCGCAGTGGTCGTGGCCGATCTAAACGGTGACGGCGCGCAGGCGGTTGCGGATGAAATCGTCGCAAGTGGGGGCAAGGCGCTGGGCGTGCAGGTCGATGTGGCCAACGAAGCATCCACCTTGGCCATGGCCGCCACCGCTTGCGCACAATTCGGCGGGATCGATATCCTGATCAACAATGCGGCGCTGATGGTCGATATCAGCTACGACAATTGCGAAACCGTCAGCCTGGAAGCGTGGAACCGCGCCTTCGCGGTCAACCTCAACGGGGCCCTCCTGTGCGCGCGGGCAGTCGTTCCCTCGATGCGCGAACGTAACAAGGCATTCGGCTGGGGAGGCCGGATCATCAACCAGACCAGCGGCGGCGCATTCCCGGCGACAGGACTTTACGGTATCTCCAAGCTGGCACTGGTCGGACTGACGACCACGCTTGCCAAGCAGTTCGGCAGGGACGGCATCACCTGCAACGCGATCGCGCCGGGGAATGTGAAGTCGGATGCCGGAAAATTGCTGGTGCCGGACGATTCGCCGTTCATCCAGTTCCTCGACATGACATGCGCGCTACGGGCCCGCGGTGAGCCTGACGAACTGGTGGGTACGGCCATCATGCTCTGTTCGCAGGCAGGTCAGTGGATCACCGGGCAGACCATCCACGTCGACGGAGGGTGGGTTCTGCGCCCCTGAGCGTCAGCAGCACTTGCCGCCGCCCGCCCCGCCGTAACGCGCCTGTTCACGGTTACGGAAAAACTCGATCCGGCTCATCGGGACCGCTTCGGGGTGGTGGCGGGCCATGTGCGCAAGATACGCCTCGTAAGGCGGCTGCCCTACCATCAGGCGCAGCATGTTGCGCAGCATTCTCATTCGGCCGGGACCAGCTGCAGCGGCGATTCATTCACCGTCGGCCGGTCATCCCGCAGAGCGGCAAGGCAAGTGCGCACGGTGAAGAACATCAGCGAAATCACGACGGCAAGGAAGATGGCACACAGGCCCGCATCGATGCGGTCGTTGAAGACGATCGCCTGCATTTCCTGCATGGACTTGGCCGGCGCCAGAACGGTACCAGCCTCCATGGCGGCACCATACTTGGCGGCGTGTGCCAGGAAGCCAACGGCGGGATCGCCCGAAATCAGCTTCAGCGCGCCTGCACTGAGCGTGCAGATAAGCAGCCATGCGGTCGGGATCACCGTGACCCAGGCGTAGCGCTGCTGCTTCATTCGGAACAGCACGGTCGTCGCCAGCATGAGCGCTACCGCGGCGAGCATCTGGTTGGAGATACCGAAAACGGGCCAGAGCGTGTTCACCCCGCCCAATGGATCGGTAACGCCCTGGTACAGGAAGAAGCCCCAGCTGGCGACACAGATCGCTGTCGCAACCACGCCCGGAGCCCAGGATGTTCCTGCGCGGAACGACGGTACGACAAGACCAATAAGATCCTGCAGCATGAACCGTCCGGCGCGGGTGCCTGCGTCGACCGCAGTGAGGATGAACAACGCTTCAAACAGGATGGCGAAGTGATACCAGAATGCCTTCATCGCCGTGCCGCCGGCGACATGGCTGAAGATCTCCGCCATCGCTACCGCCAGTGTCGGTGCGCCGCCGGTGCGCGAAACGATGGTGTGCTCACCCACATCGCGCGCGGTCTGGACCAGAAGGTCTGCGCTCACCGGAAAGCCCATCGCCGTAACGGCGTGCGCGGCGCTGGCCGGGTCGGTCCCCAGGATCGCCGCCGGGCTATTCATTGCGAAGTAAATGCCGGGATCAAGAATGGATGCCCCCACCAGCGCCATGATCGCTACGAAAGCCTCCATCAGCATTGCGCCATAACCGATGAACGGAGCATCTGCTTCGCTGCCGATAAGCTTGGGCGTCGTCCCGCTGGCGATCAGTGCATGAAAGCCTGAAACCGCACCGCAGGCGATGGTAATGAACAGGAACGGGAACAGCGCCCCGGACCAGGCAGGACCACCCCCGCCAACGAACTGGGTCAGCGCCGGCATCCGCAATGGCGGCGCCATGACCACGATGCCCACCGCAAGCGCGGTGATCGCGCCGATCTTGAGGAACGTGGACAGGTAATCGCGCGGGGCCAGCAGCAGCCAGACCGGCAACAGCGACGCCAGCGCTCCGTAGCCGATCAGGATCCAGCACAAGGTTTGCGGCGTGAACGTGAACAACGGTCCCCAGAACGCGGACGCGGCTACGTTCTGGCCGAACATGATGGCCGCGATCAGGCCCACGAAACCCAGCACCGAGACTTCGCCGATCCGGCCGGGTCTGATCCACCGGGTATAGACGCCCATCGCCAGCGCCAGCGGGATCGTTGCCGCTACCGTGAACATGCCCCAAGGGCTTTCGGCCAGCGCACGTACCACGATCAGCGCCAGCACTGCCAGGATGATGACCATGATCAGGAAGGCACCGATCAGCGCGATGGTGCCCGCGACAGCGCCCATTTCCATCCGGACGAGTTCGCCCAGCGATTTACCGTCTCGCCGCATGGAGATGAACAGGACCATGAAGTCCTGCACTGCCCCCGCGAGCACTACGCCGAAAATGATCCACAAGGTTCCCGGCAAATAGCCCATCTGCGCGGCCAGCACCGGTCCGACGAGCGGCCCGGCCCCGGCGATCGCGGCGAAGTGATGACCGAACAGCACGCGCTTGTCGGTGGCGACATAATCCAGCCCGTCGGCACGGTATATCGCCGGCGTGGCTCTGCGCGGGTCGAGCCGCATCACATGTCGCGCAATGTAAAGCGCATAGTAGCGGTAGGCGACAAGGAAGCAGCTTACCGCCGCGACGACGATCCACAGCGCATTGATCGGTTCACCGCGCGAAACGGCCAGAACCGCCAAGCAGATCGCACCGACGACCGCGAGGATGACCCAGGGGATATGCTTCAAGAGGTGCTCTCCAGTGCCGATGCCCCGGCATCCGCCGGAACCGCAGGCCGCAACCGGCCCATCTTGCTATCCTTCGCACCTAAAGACCACCCGCACCTGCGGATCAACCCCGCAGCACGTGCAAAATCAGCCGATCAGCTTGCGTGTGCGGCCATAAAGGAACGCGACAAGCACGAAGAACAAGGCCGTTCCGCCGACAAGTGCAGGCACCTCGAAGCCGTCACCGACCAGCGCCAGCGGAGCATCGCTTCCGGACGCAGCGACGATCCCTGCAAAAACAACGCCCCACAGGCTTTCTCCCACGATCATGCCGGTCGCGGTCAACACGCCCATCCGCAAGGCGAATTCGGGGTCTTTGCGCCGTTCAGCCCAGCCATCGTACCAGCGACCGATCACCGATCCGATCACCACCGGCAGGATTGCGCTCATCGGAAGGTAAATGCCGATCCCCACTGCGAGCGGCGGCAGACGCAGAAGTCCGACCTTGCCGAGCACTTCGTCAAGAACGATGAACGCCAAGCCGGCGGCTGCGCCCCAGCCGATCATCGTCCAGTTGAGATCGCCGCCAAGTACACCTTTGGCCAAGGCAGAAATCAACGCCGCCTGCGGGGCGGGCAAGGCGTTCGGACCGGCTCCAGGCATACCGGCGAAGCCGAAAGCCGTGTTGAGAAGATCCAGTACCGGCGGGATCACCAGCGATCCGAATACCACCCCGATCACCAATGCGACCTGCTGTTTCCATGGCGTGGCGCCCACCAGCTGGCCGGTCTTGAGGTCTTGAAGATTGTCATTGGAAATCGTCGCCACACCAAAGACGATGCCGGTGACGATAAGTGCATAAGCTACCAGCGCCGAAGCGGTATCCGCCCCCTGCTCCCGCCCGAACAGCCCGACAAGCATCAGCGAAGCCGCCACGACCGAAAGAATGCCGATACCCGATACCGGTGAATTGGATGCGCCGATCAGGCCCGCCATGTATCCGCAGACCGCCGCGATCAGCAGGCCGAACACCACCACGAAGACCACAGCCCCGGCAATCAGCACCAGTTCGCTTCCGGCCAGCGGGCCTCCCGCAATGACGCTCCACAGCAGCACGGCAATCGGCAGCAGCATTGCCAGCGCGCCAAGCGCAACAGCCGTGATCGGCAAGTCCTGCTCCTCTATGGCAAGCGCTTCACCCGCATGACGCGCACGGCTGGCGGCCATGGCAGAGCGCACACCCCCGATCACCGGCCCGGCGATCCGCAGCAGCGTCCACACCGCCGCAACGCCGATTACCCCCGCTCCGAAGAAACGCACATCGCGCGAGAAGATCGTGCCCGCCCACGCACCGACATCGCCCGCCATGGGGCTTTGCGCAGTAAGCATCGGCAGCAGCACCCACCAGCCGATGGCAAGGCCAAGGAACATCGCCATGCCCACCGACAACCCCACGAGATGGCCCACGCCCAGCAGCGCAAACGAAAGTCCACCGGAAACCCCGGTCGCGCCTGCCCCGGCACGGAACCATACCGCAGCTTCACCCACGATCAGCCGGGTCTGCGTCAACACCGCAAAACCAGCCGATGCCAGAGCATTCCAGACCAGTACCGAAAGCCCCTTCGCGCTCTCCTGAGCCCCCTCGCGCGAGCCGGAGCCGACGCGCAGCACTTCGGCAGCCGCGTGCCCTTCGGGGTACGGCAGCGGCGTGTCGACTACCAGCGCACGGCGCAGAGGAACTGAGAACAGCACGCCGAGAATGCCGCCCGTTCCCGTGATCGCGGCGGTCGTCCAGTAGGGGAAGCCCTGCCACCAACCGATCATCACCAGACCGGGCAGGACGAAGATGATCGCCGCCAGAGTCCCCGCCGCGCTGGCCACGGTCTGGACTATGTTGTTCTCCCAGATGGTGGAATCCCTGAAACCGCGCAGGATCGCCATCGATATGACCGCCGCCGGGATCGAGGTGGCGAACGTCAGGCCCACCTTCAGGCCGAGATAGACGTTGGCGGCCGTGAACAGCAAGGTTATCGCGCCACCCAGCATGATGCCGCGAAGCGTCAGTTCCTTCGCAGAAGCCCGCCCGTCTGCCTGCTGCGTCTCCACGATGTCCTTCGCCATTGCGTCCCTGCGTGCCTGAATGTCCAAGGCGTGCCTCTTGGCACGGAGAGCGGATGGAGGACAGCGCAAATCACGCTCGCCAACGCCTACGCAAAGCCGCAAAGTTTCACCAGTCCGTCACATCGTTCATCGATAACGGCCGGCCATGGATACTCTGACGCACGCCGCGTCCGCCGCATATGCGGCAGGGCAGAAATACGCCGGACCGCCGGTGCGCATGATCGTACTTGCCGGTCGCCACCCGCGCGAAACCGATGCTTTGGCGCAGCGCTTCGGGATGAGCCACAAGTGTCTGATCCCTTTGGCCGGTCGCCCGCTGGTGGCACATGTGCTGCAAACTGCGGCGATCCATCCCGCGATCGAAAGCCTGGCAATCTGCGTCGAGCCCGAAGCATTCGAGGGGCTGTTCGATGTCCTTTCCCAACTCCCCGGCCGAGGCATCGCCAAACTGGTGGAAGCGCGGGAAAACCTTGTCGACAGTGTGCTCGCCGCTGCTCATGGGTGGGAGGGGCCGCTGCTGGTAACGACGGCCGATCATGCCTTGCTGACGCCTGCTTCGATCGACGCGATGATCGCCGCGCTCGACACTTCGGACGCTGCTTTCGCCATGGCGCCGCGCGACGCGGTGCTGGCCGTACATCCGCAGCATGCGCATCCATTTCTTGAATTCTCCGACGGCGCCTATGCCAGTTGCAACCTTTACGCGGCGGCAGATCCGGAAGCCTTGCGCGCTGTTGAAGTGTTTCGCGGTGGCGGCAGGTTCGCGGGCAATGCACTCGGCGTGCTGCGGGCGTTCGGCTTCATCAACCTTGTCATGCTGCGGCTTCGTGCGAACAGTTTGACTGCCGCAACCGAACGCGTATCGCGCAGGATCGGACAGCGCCTGCAGCCTGTGCTGATGCTCGACGGTTCGCAGGCGCTCGACGTGGACGATAGTCACACCCACGCCGCTGCCGAGACCCTGCTGGCCGAACGCAGTGCGCCTCCCCACCCGACCGTTTACCGAACCCAGCATCGAAGCTAGCAGACGCACGCCGTCCCTATCGAGCGACAGCCGCCGTCGCAGACTGGTCGAAAGCAGGCGATAGCCCGCGAACGTCCACAACTTCAAATGAAGGCCCGCACCATCGAGAGTGCGGCAATGCGTTCGGCCGCCCGCAGGCCCCCGGTTGAACAAGCTTGCTTGACGGATGAATATGTCTACTATTTTGATTGAGATATAGTCATGTCACATGGACTGCCCGCTATTCTACCCTTCTTTGAAAGTCCGACGATGCCCGTGAATCTTCCGACGAACCTTCTGCGCAGCTTCGTTGCCATCGTCGATGCCGGCTCGATGCTGCATGCATCCGAACACGTATTCGTAAGCCAGTCTGCGCTTAGCCTGCAGATCAAGCGCCTTGAGGAACTGTTGCAACAATCGCTTTTCCATCGTGAAGGGCGCCGCCTTGCGCTGACCGTGCATGGAGAACTGATGCTGGATTATGCCCGCAAGGTACTGGCTCTTCATGACGAGGCGGTTGCCGCGGTATCGGCCGGGCAGTTTGCCGGTCAGGTGCGAATAGGCATGGTGCAGGATCTGGCAGAATTGCTGCTGAGCGGGCTTCTTGCCCAGTTCGCTGACCTGCACCCCGACGCGGAACTCTATTCGCGCGTTGCGGGTACTGCGGAACTGATGGACCTTCT
The DNA here is from genome assembly GCF_002896965.1 of Novosphingobium guangzhouense. Lineage (GTDB taxonomy): Bacteria > Pseudomonadota > Alphaproteobacteria > Sphingomonadales > Sphingomonadaceae > Novosphingobium > Novosphingobium guangzhouense. The sequence continues at coordinate 14,150 of NZ_LYMM01000002.1, read as the reverse complement.
GGAGCGCCGTCAGCTTGACATCGTGCTGGGCTTCGCACCGCCCGGCGATGGCAACGCAGTAACGAAGGCACCAATGTCGTGGTTCGGCAAGGATGAATTGGCATCGCTGCGAACCGTCCCGCTGGCCGTTCTTGAGGCTCCGTGCCGCTTTCGCGATGCAGCGATTCGCGCGCTTGAAGATGCCGGGCGGCCATTTCGCATAACTGTCGAGACGCCGAACCTGGCGACTTTGCGCACGGCAGTGAATGCCGGGCTGGGTCTTACCTGCCGAACCCGGATGTTCCAGCCCGACGCTCCGCTGGACGACATCGGCCTGCCTCCACTGCCGCAAGTTGCCTGCGTGCTACATACCGCGCCTGCGCTTGACGGACCGACGCACCAACTGGCGACGCTGGCCCGCGAGGTCGTGGCTGCACTGCCCGGTTGAGCAGCGTCAGAGCCCCTCGCCGCCAACCCAGTGTTCATCGGCAAGGAACCGCGCAAGGCCCCACACCTGCCGCCGGATGTCGGGCACGGCGACGATTTCCCACGCCTCTCCTTTCGTAATCGGACCGACTGCCAGCAGGCGGTCCTGCACATTCCCGGCGGCATCGCGCACGCGCCCCAGATGATCCACATCAACGCCCAGCCCATGCGCGTCGCTGCGGATGTGCCCTGCGTTCAGCAATTGCGTGAGCACGGGCGCTGCGACCCGATGCAGGTTGCCATCCGGACCAGCGCAATTGAACACGCGGCCGACCTCTATGGCCTCGACACCATCCTGCCCTCTGGGACGATAGGACACGTTGGCCCGCCCTCCGGCATCCTCGGCGCCGCAGAGCTTGCCCGCCACGTACTGTAACCGCCCGGCGGCTTCCATAACTTCAAGCCGCCGGGCGACCGAAGGGGCAAGACGGTGACGGTGAATGTCCCAATAAGGCCGCAAGTGACGAAGGAAGCGCGCCTGCGCATCAGTAGAGTGGCGACGCCAGATGTTCTGGGTGTGCGGCCTCAGGGCATCGACCGCTCCGCGCCAGCCAATCTCGCCCGCCCGTTGCCGCACAACCCGGATCAGCTCGGCCCCACGCATGTCCGGGTCAGGCACCGGCGTCACCACCGGCCCGCTTTCTGCATGAGCCAGGGGCTTGAGTCCACGCCGGGACAGCACCGTTACCTTGCCCTCGAACCCCGAGCTGTCCAGCGACAACACGACATCCGCCGCAGTCAGGCCGCTTCCCACCACAAGCACGTGATCCAGATCGGCCAGGCCCTCCACAGCGCCTTTGTCCCAGGGGTCGGCGCTGTAAAGGTGTACAGGCAATGCTTCGAGTACCGGGTGCGGCGCAGGTGGAAAGTTGCCCAGCGCCAGCACCACCGCGCGGCAGTCGATCGTATCGCCGTCCGCCAACCGCACTTGCGCGGTGACCGCGTCGAAACCGACGGCACATGCTTCCCCATCGATGATTGCGGCATCCGGCCCTGCCTTGGCCAGCGCCTCTACCAGCAGTTCGCGCAAGTACGTGCCGTAAGTCAGGCGAGGAACGAAGCGATTGGCCTCGTCCACCTCGGAGAAATCCATCCAGCGCAGGAAATGCTTCGCATCGTCCGGGAACGCGCTCATGTTGGCGGCGCGCACGTTGAGCAGATGCTCAGGCCGGCGGGTTCCGAATGCCACACCTTTGGCCAGCTGTGCCGAATGGCGTTCTATCAGGGCAACCTTGACGCCATATCGCAGCAGGTTGATCGCCAGAAGGGTTCCGCTGAAACCTCCGCCGACGATGGCGATAGGCAGGTCACGGGCGGCATTGCGACTATTCATGAAAAGAGAGATTCCCGTCCGGCTGATAGGAGCTGGCTAACAGGAAAACCACGCGCGGGGGTATTTTTTGTCCTCATACATCACTCGCTTGCCCTGCCGCGGCGTTAACCATTGTTAGTGACCTTCGGTTTATACGGTAGCCTCCTGCTTGGGGTTGGGCATGCCGTTTCGGTCATTTTTCGTCTTTATCTGTCTGCTTGTCGCGGCATTATCCTGCACGTCCCCGGCGCATGCGAAGACAGTGCGGCTCCGGTCCGAGATGTGCTACGCGACCGCCGCGAAGGACTTCCACGCGACCCCCGCGTCGCTCGGCCGGCTGTCGTTCGACTGCCGCCATGCCCCCGCCTATTCGAGATACCGCGAAGGTTGGGTATGGCTGAAGCTGCGGAACCCGGATGCGCTCGCCGGCCTGCCATCGGGATGGCTGCTGCTGACGGACCAGACCCGGTTCAAGCAAATGACCGCGATAGTCACCAGCCCGGTCAACCGCCCCCAGATCACGACGATCGCCCCCGGTTCGATCGGAGAGCACTGGGCACTGGGTGGCATGCTGCGCTTTGCGGTCGACACCCCAGGATCGCAGGTCGACAACGTCTACATCGGCTACCGCGAAATGGACGGCCTGCCGCTGATGCGCAAGGTGACCGCCTCCAGCCCCCAGAGCCTCCTTCATCTTGAGGGTATCTGGCTTGGCCTGATGGGCATATTTGCCGGCGCCATCCTTTCCGCCTTCGCCTATAACCTGCTGATATACACGGGTCAGCGACTGGTGTTTCAGCGCTGGTATCTGCTCTGGTCGCTGCTCGTCGTGGCCTATGGCCTGACTTGGACCAATGTGCTGGCCTTTGTGATCCCGGAATATGTCGGGCCGGTCGCAGTGACGTTCGACTATGTGCTCGTCGCCGGGTTGATCGCGGCGGGCAACATGTTCTTTCTCGTCGTCGTCGAGGAAGGTCTGTTGCCCCGGTGGCTGGTGCGCTGGGGCACGATCTGCGCGTGCCTCAATCTTGCGGTTGGGCTGCTTGCCGCGTTCTCTCCCATTGCGACCCCGGTGACCATCGACCGCTGGCTGAACACGGTGTTCGTTCTGAGCGTCGCCAGCGTGGCGACCGGGACCGTGATCGCACTGCGCGCCCGCAGCCGGGTCGTGTGGTTCTACCTGCCGGGATGGACGCCGGTGCTGTCGGTCTTCATCCTGCGCGTAAGCCGCAATTTCGGACTGGTGATACAGGACGACGTGGTCGACATGGCCACCTTCGCCGCCCTGGCGTTCGAATCCATCGCCCTTTCGCTTGCCATCGCCGACCGCTTCCGGCTGCTGGGCAAGGAGCGTGACGCAGCCGAACAGGCTCGCAAGGTCGCCGAAGTTGAAAGCGAGACATTCCGTCGTGCTGCACAGACAGACTACCTGACAGGGCTTGGCAATCGCGCCGCGTTCCAGACCGCGCTGCGGACCATGTGCGACAGCGCGCCCCTTGGCCCGTTCATGTTGCTGCTGGTCGATGTCGATCATCTCAAGCACATCAATGACCGTCTGGGCCACGATGGCGGCGACCTGCTGCTCATCAACGTCGGACGCGGCCTTCTTACCGCAGGTGGACCTTCGGCGCATGTCTCGCGCATCGGAGGTGACGAATTCGCCATCCTGCTCCCGTGGACCTCCATGGAAGAAATGCGCATCCGAAACGCGCTGGAGCAGTTGCAGGGCACGACGCTCAACCACGGCGGCCGGACCTGGGCCCTGTCGCTCAGCATCGGACTTGCTCGCTTCCCACGAGACGCAAATGACGCCGATGTGCTGGTCAAGAATGCGGATCTGGCGCTGTATCAGGCCAAGCAGGAAGGGCGCCGCCGTCTGCTCGATTATGCCCCCCATCTGCGGGAGCAACTCGACAGCCGCCAGCTGTTCGGGCAGGAAGCGCGGCAGGGTATCGAGCGAGGCGAATTCTCGCTCCACTATCAACCCATCGTCGATATCGAAAGCGGAGCCGTCGGCACCTACGAGGCGCTGCTGCGCTGGCAGCATCCGGTCCACGGCCTTATGACTCCGTCCGTATTCGGCGACATGCTGAACGAACGCAAGCTGGGCCTGGCGGTACAGCAGCATGTGCTGGACATGGGGTTGGCAGCCCTGCGGGATAATCCCGACCGCCTTTCAAAGCTATCGATCAACCTGATCGGCGCGCAACTCGACTGCCCCCATGCCGCCAACCGGCTGCTGGCGCGGCTTCGCGACTTCAGTGTTGCCCCCCAGCGCCTGTGCATCGAGGTAACGGAGGACTTCGTGCTCGGCCGCGCCGTGGACGAGACTGCAAAGGCGCTGGACATACTGCACGAAGCGGGCGTCACGGTGGCGCTGGATGATTTCGGCACCGGCTACGCCTCGCTCATCCATCTCAAGCATCTGCCGTTCGACGTGCTCAAGATCGATCGGTCCTTCACTCTCGGCCTCTTCGACGACGACGGGCAGAGTGAAGCCATCATTCGCGCCATCATCGGGCTTGGCCAGAACCTGGGCAAGCAGGTGGTAGCCGAAGGGATCGAGACCGAAGCCCAGCGCCGCAAGCTGGCGGAGATGGGCTGCAGGCTTGGCCAGGGATACCTTTTCGCCCGCCCCGCCCCGCTTCAGACCTTCTCACCGATCCATGCGGCGGCTTATGCGGCCTAACGCTTCTGGGCATGCGCAATCCAGCGGGTATCTCCGCCGAAGAATGTTTCCAGCCGCCAGGCCTGTGCGCCTTTGGCATCAAGCCAGGTCACTTCCTTCGCCAGCGTCAACCCGGAAGCGCCTGCCCCGCTCGGAGCATAAAGCGCATAGCGCGTAGTCGGCAGCTTGTTCGTCTTGCCCGGCGTCCATTCGGTGAAGGCCCCCGGCGCCAGCGGCGTATCAATGACCGGATCGAGGAACACTACCGAGGCATAATCGCGCCATGGCCGCCCCAGCGATACATCGTGCGCCTCTGGATCGGCGGTAAGGTGGCAATCCTCGAACACGAAGGCGCTGTCTTCGTCCGGGGCGTTGCGGCTCTGCGCGGTGTACATGACGGACTCGTGCGCCTCGCCATGGAGCTGGCACTTGCGGAAGAACGCCTTGGCGTTGCCGAACACGAAATCGACGTGGCCCGCGATATAGCAGTTCTCGAAATAGGCGCGGGTTTCCTTGCCGCCCTGCCCGTCGTTGACGAACAGCGTATCCTGATGACCAAGCATCCGCACGTTCGACACCACCGCCGCGTCTCCGGTCAGCGATACGGCGACCGCCTGCGAAGGCGCATGTGCGCGGTCGAGCCACCAGTCGTTGGACACCGTCAGGTTGCGCATCGTAAAGGATGCGCCGGTCACCGTGAGCGTTGCTGACTTGAAGGTTCCGCCCGCCGTCATCGCCGAATCGCCGTAGACCAGCACGACATCTTCCGCCCGCCTGCCCGTGCCTGCCAAGGTCACATTGGCAGCACTGACGGTCAGCTTCTCGCGGTAGGTTCCCGGCGCGATGAGAACCGTGCCGCCTTCCGTCGCAACCGCATCGATCGCGGACTGGACGGTATGAAACGCGCTCGCCTTGGACGGGTCGACATGGACAGTATTGGCCAGCGCAGGCGCGCTCAGCACGGCAGGGGCAAGCAGCGCCGCCCGGATCAGTCGACAGCTCATGAAGTCCTCCCCTGTCCTGCCAGCCATTCGACGGCATTGGCAAGGAACCTGCGCTGCAGCGGCGCCACCATGTCCGGCATGCGGTGCAGGACCGCACGCATACCCTTGTTCGCGGCCACCAGCGTTGCCGCGCCGTTGTGGCGATCGTGATCGCGGCTGTAGCCCGCGACGATCTCCACCCCCGGCCCATCTACCAGCAGCCCATTGGACAACCGCCCGTCGACCTGATGGAAGATCCCTGCCGCCCGGTCCGCCGGGATACCGGCGAAGAGCGGGTGCGCGCGCAAGTAGTTCCAGTTGCCCATCCACGGCGCGCGGATATCTCCCACGGTGCCGTTGAATTCCAGCAAGCCGAGGTCCGCCAACTGCCGGGCGACGCCTTCGGAGAGGCCGTCCTCCGGCACCAGCGCCAGCAGCGGCACGCCGGAGCGCACGGCCGCGAGCACCTGCGGCGACAGTTCGCCCAGCACAAGTTTGGGTTTTTCGCCTTTCTTCGGCTGGGCTTCGAGGCCGGTCTGTTCGCCAATCTGGCGACGCGCGATTTCCTCTGCCTTGAGGCCGGAAGCGATGACGAGATCATAATGCTGCCCCGGCCGGACCTCTTCCAGCCTGAGCCCCTGCAGTGCCTCCAGCTGCGTCCGCAGGCTGCGCGCGATGCCGGATACCGCGATGCGCCGCCCGGAGGCCACTTGCGCGGGCAGCGCCGTCACCCACAGACTGCGCGTGAACGTGGCATCGCTCGCGCCTGAAAACGCCAGTCGAACCTGCCACTCCCCTTCCCGCGTCAGCGCCGGGGTAACGACTTCGCGCGCCACCAGCTGGCTGAACCGGTCAGGCTCCGTAGCCGCCACCGGATAGCGCCCCAGTTCGGCCACCGCGCCTTGCGGATCGCGCAGGGACAGCGTCAGTTCGCCGCTTACCGGCCTGCCGGTATCGTTGAACAGGAACAGGTCAAGCGCCGCCCTCTCCCCCGCCGCGTAAGCCAGCCTGCGCTGCTTGGCGACCGGACGCACCGGCAGCAGGGTGGCGCGCACCGGCGCCGGATCGGCCTTGAACCCGCGCAAATTGTCGACGATGCCGGAATGGTTCTCGATCGCGGTCGTCTCCCACCCGCTGATCGCTGCCACATCCACCTCGTCGCCGATGCGGATGTTCTCCATGTAGTTGCCCCAGGCGTCATAGCATTTGCGCCCGATCGACAGGAACAGATCCTGCGCGGTAGGGAATGCCTGCCGGAAACCCCAGCGATCAAGGAACGCCTCGGTATTTGCGAGGATTTCGGCATGGTCGGCCAGATCGTAAGAGCGCCCGCCGCCCTTGCGGATCGTCTCGACCATGGCGGCGTGATCGTCGGCCACGGCGCAGCCTTCCATCTCGCCGAACTCGACGATGAAGGGCTTGCCGGTCTGCCGGTGGATGTAGTCGTCGGGGTTCTTGTAAAACGCATCATACCACTGGTCGCCCGCGCCCTGATGGTTGTCCCACCAGCCGCCCCACTCGACCTCGTCCGAACGATAGTATTTGTCGCTATAAGGCACGTACATCGCCTGGGATGCGCCGCGCTGGACGAAGCCATCGTTGAGGATCACCGTGCGGCTCGGATCGGCGCGGTGCATCGCCAGCAGCACTGCCTGCACGTCCGGGTTGGCAAGGTCCGCGCCCAGTTCGTTCTGGAGCGTGTACTGCACCAGCGAGGGGTGCGAGCGAAAAGCCCGTACCATCGCCACGCACTTTTCCACCTGATAGTCGCGGGCGAACCGATCGGCGTCCGAAAGTTCGCCGTTCTTGCCGTATCCGGCAATGGCAAAGCGGCCTCCGCCGGGCTCCATCACGCGCAGCAGGCCCATCTCGTCCTGCCGGTCCAGCACCTCGCGCTTGCCGACGTTGCGGTGGAAATGCAGGCAGTTGAGGCCCAGGGCCTTGGCCGCTTCCACTTCCTTCGTGGCCAGTTCGGGGCGCGGCCAGAGCCCATTGAACCCCCAATACCCCCACGAGATCGCCGAGTAGAGCTTGATCCGCCGCCCGTTGAGCCGCAGCATCCCGTCACTGCCCAGCCCCTCCGGCGCGAACCAGCGGAACCCGAATCGCACGTCGGCCGTATCCTTGCCGAACGACAGGCGCAGGGTGTGCAGCACCGGATCGTCGATGTCCCACAACTTCGCCCGTGGCGCCTCCACACGGAAGCGCAGGTGGAGCGTGGCGCCATCGGCCCGTGTTTCTTCCAGCGTCACTTTCGCCGCAACGCGCGCTCCGGCGGCGTCAAGCAACACCGCCTTCGCCAGCTTCGCGCCCCTTGCCGTCAGCGCAGCATCCCGGCAGGCCACTTCCATATGCGCGGTCACCACATGCGGGTCGGGCGTATTGAGCACCCAGGCGTCGGCCACGTGCGCATCAAGCGGATGGCTGGTGAGATGCACATCGCGGTCGATCCCGCCGAACCCGTGGGAACGGAAAAGCTTCACCGCGCCCCAGGTCATTGTGGTGGAATCGCGCCAGTCATACCGGCCGCCCGGATTGGTGATGCGGATCGCCAGCCGATTGCGCCCGCCCGGTCGCAGCGCGCCGGTCAGGTCGCAGACGATCGGCAGTTCGGCCATGATCGAATAGCCGACCAGCTTCTCATTGAGGAACACCTCCGCCCGCAGCCGCGCGCCACGGATGTGCAAAAGCGCGCGCCGTTCCGCGAATGAGGCCGGCGCATCGAAGTCCTTCGTCCACCACGAAACTCCGCGGTACGCGCCGTTCTGCGGCACCGGATCGTCGTTGGCATAGCGATATTCGTCGTCGGTGTAGGGCCGCTCTCCCAGCTTGCCCCAGACGTGCTCCTCCACCGTGGTCGGCAGTGTGACGGTAACCGAAGGGGCCGTATCCAGCACGTTCCAGCCCCCGGTCGGCGGGTTGACCGGCAGGTTGGTAAGATCGACCTGCGACGGCAGGTGGATGCGATCGTCCTCGAACCGTGCCTCGCGATCAAGCCAGAGACGCCAGCCCTCGTCCGGCAGCGAAAGGCGATTGCCGCTTTCCACGGCCAGCGCGGCTGAAGGCAGCATCGATACTGCACCCGATGCCCCGGCGACGCCGAGGAATCCCCGGCGGTCCAGCGCGGTCAACGCTGCTTGTCCCATAGGCGTGCGGATCGATGCTGTTCCATGCCATCCTGTCCCCTGTTTGCGGCGCCTGCTTGCTGCTCGGCTGCCTCATCAGAGATAGCGCTATCATCGAAGCAGGGAGATGCGCAAGGGGGCTTGACCCCAAGCTCTGCAAAACGGCGTCCGGCGCTTGCCCTCAGGCTGCAGGAGCGGCGTCGGACTCGCGCTGGATCAGCTCGAACGTCATCTGCGCATGCCGGGGGGCCAGGCGACGGCCATCGCGAGAGGTGCGGATATCCTCGACCAGTTGGATCACCGCGGCGCGCGACATGTCCGCGATAGGCTGGCGGATCGTGGTGAGTTCCGGCCAGGTTGTCGTCGCCTGCGGGGCATCGTCGAAGCCCACCACGGTCAGGTCGCCCGGCACGTCCAGCCCCATGCGGTGGGCCACCGAAACGACCGCCGCCGCCATGTCGTCGTTGCTGGCGAAGATCGCGGTGGGCCGCTCTTCCAACGCCAGCAGCTGCTGCGCGGCGTCAAGGCCGGAGCGGTACGTAAACAGCCCTTCGACCACCAACGCCGGGTCCGACACCTGCCCCGCTTCCCCCAGCGCATCGAGGTAGCCGTAAAGCCGCAGCGCCGAAGCCGTCTGGTCCGGATTGCCGGAAATGAAGCCGATGCGTTTGTGGCCCAGCTTCACCAGATGCAAAGTCATCGCCGCCGCCGCTGCGCGGTCATCGATGTTGACAGAGGACAGGAACACCGGCGGGCGCCCGGAAGCCACCACAACGGCAGGAACTTCCGCCTCCTGCAGTAGCTGGTGGATGTCATCGGCATCGCAGAGCGGCGGGGGCAGGATCAGCCCGTCCACCCCGCCATCGATCAGCCGCCGCACGATCTCGGCACGGTCTTCCTTGTTCTCGCACAACTGGACCACAAGCTGCACGTTCGCCCGGCTCGCCTGATCGAGACTGCCGACGAGGAATTCGTTGAGATACCCGGCGCTGGGATTGCTGTAGAGCAGGCCGATTCGAACCTCGCTTGCGGCGGCAAGGTTGCGGGCGGCGGCGCTGGGCGAATAGTTCAGCGCCTTGATCGCCGCCTCGACCCGTTCACGCGTTTCCTCGCGCACGTTGGCCTTGCCGTTCATCACGCGCGACACAGTCATGAGCGAAACGCCGGCCTCACGCGCAACGTCGGCAATGGTGTTGCCCGCGCGCGATCGCCGCGAAGAACGCGGCCGCATGGGTGATCCTTCGATGCCGTCAGCCATGCCCGCGTCTCTACTCCCTGCCTGAACCCTCGCTGCTAACGCGCCCGCAAGCCGCTTGCAATGCGGCGGCATGATTGATAGCGCTATCAGCCAATGACAGGGGAGAGCATCGTGACGCACCGAATCGGGCTGCTGCTGTGTGCGGCGACCATCGTTCTGCCGACCATCGCCAAGGCGCAGGACACCGTCAAAACACCGGACAATGCCGCCCTTCAGGCGCGCGCCTCGGAAATGGTCCGCGCGATGACGCTTGAGGAAAAGGCCGCGCAGCTCAAATCAGATGCCCCGGCTATTCCGCGCCTTGGGCTTCCCGCTTACGACTGGTGGAGCGAGGGTCTGCACGGCGTCGCCCGTGCGGGAGAAGCCACCGTGTTCCCGCAGGCCGTCGCCATGGCCGCCACCTTCGATGCCCCGCTGATCGAACAGGCCGCCGAGACGATCGCCACCGAATTTCGTGCCAAATACCGCCAGACGCTTGGCCCGGATGGCAGTTCCAAACGCTATCGCGGCCTGACGGTGTGGTCGCCCAACATCAACATCTTCCGCGATCCGCGCTGGGGGCGCGGGCAGGAAACCTTCGGCGAGGATCCCTACCTCACCGGCCTGATGGGCGTATCCTTTGTGCGCGGCCTGCAGGGCGATGACCCCACGTTCTACAAGACCGCCGCCGTCGCCAAGCACTTTGCCGTACACTCCGGCCCCGAAGGCAACCGCCACCGCGAGGACGTCCACCCATCTGCCTACGATCTGGAGGACACCTACCTTCCCGCTTTCCGCGCCACGGTGACCCAGGCCCGGCCCGCCGGGATCATGTGCGCCTACAACGCCATCGACGGCGTGCCCGCCTGCGGCTCGCCGCTCATGGCGCAGCGGCTTCGCGGGGACTGGGGCTTTGCCGGGCATGTCGTGACCGACTGCGCGGCGATGGTCGATTTCTTCAACCCCGAAGCCCACGCCTACAGCCGCGATCCTGTAGATGCAGTGGCCAGCGCAGTACGCGCCGGGACCGACCTCATCTGCATCGAGTTCGGACGCGACAAGTCCTCGGACCCGGCGATCATCGTTGAGGCCGTGCGCAAGCGCCTGCTGCCCGAGAACCTGCTGGACCGTGCGGTTGTGCGCACGCTGACGGACCGCCTGCGCCTTGGCCTGCCCGGCGAGACGACGCCCTATTCCGCGATCACCCCGGCCGAGAACGACACTCCCGCAAACGCCGAACTGAACCGCAAGGTCGCGCGCGAATCGCTGGTCCTGCTCAAGAACGACGGGCTGCTGCCGCTGGCGAAGGCGCCGCGCTCGATCGCGGTGATCGGGCCGAATGCGGACAGTGTCGATGCGCTGGTGGGCAATTACAACGGCACTCCGTCAAAGCCCTTCACCTTGCTGGAGGGTCTGCGCCAGCGCTTTCCAGAAGCGCGCATCGATTACGTGCAGGGCACCGGCCATGTCGGCCCGCCGCTCAAGCCCGTTCCGGCGGCGGTGTTCTGCGTCGATGCCCAATGCCGCACAAAGGGCGTCACCGTCGAGGAGTTCGCCGGGACCGCGGCCGAGGGCAAGCCCCGTGCAAGCCGGACTGGCGCCGAGGTGCATTTCGACTGGGGCCGCCCCACCCGTGCGCAGCGCAGCACGGCGATGCGCTGGAGCGGCTGGATCGTGCCCGAGGCGACCAGCGAATATCACTTCCGCATGAACCTTGACGATGGCTACCGCATCACCGTGGACGGGCGCGAGATCGCCGATGCCTGGGACCCCGGCGACCCGCCGTCCATCCACAACGACGGCGTCACGCTCACCGCAGGCAAGGCGCACAGGATCGTCGTGGAGGCGCGGCAGGAGGGCGATCGCGGCGACCAGTCGCTGCTGTGGACCGACATGCGCGAACAGGAGGATGCCGCCGTCGAGGCAGCGCGCAAGGCCGATCTCGTCGTCTTCGCGGCGGGCCTCAACGCAAAGCTGGAGGGTGAGGAAATGCGCGTCAACGCGCCCGGCTTCGCAGGCGGGGACCGCACCAGCCTTGATCTTCCCGCACCGCAGGAAGGGCTTCTGGAAGCGCTGCACGCCACCGGCAAGCCGGTGATCCTCGTCCTCATGAACGGCAGCGCGATGAGCGTGAACTGGGCGCAGGGCCACCTGCCCGCCATCGTCGAGGCGTGGTATCCCGGCGGGGTCGGCGGGCGCGCGGTGGCGGACATGATCGCCGGCGATTTCAGCCCCGCAGGCCGCCTGCCGGTGACCTTCTATGCCTCTGCCGACCAGCTTCCAGCCTTCGGCGACTATGCGATGAAGGGGCGCACCTATCGCTATTTCACGGGCAAGCCGCTCTATCCCTTCGGCCACGGTCTCAGCTACACCAGCTTTGCCTATGCCGCGCCGAAAGCCGCGAAGCAGGCCGTCGCGGGCAAGGCGCTGGAAGTCTCCGCAACGGTGACCAACAGCGGTACGCGGGAGAGTGACGAGGTTGCGCAGCTCTATCTGCGCCGTGCAGGTGGCCCTGCCCGTCATGCGCTTCAGGGCTTCACCCGCATCCACCTCAAGCCCGGCGAGCGCCGCGAGGTGCGCTTCACGCTTGATGCGCGCGCGCTCAGCACCGTCGATGCGGCGGGCCTGCGCAGCGTGATGCCGGGCGAGGTCGAAGTATGGGTCGGTGGCGGCCAGCCCGATACCGGCGCGCCCGGCGGCTGGACGAAAGTCCGCCTGACCGGCAAGGCCGTACCGCTTCCAAAATAACGACATTCGAGGGAGAGAGAACCATGCGCAACCTGAAGGCCCTGCTCCTTGCCACCGCTCTTGTGGCCGCGCCGCTGCAGGCCGCGACGATCGGCAGCATGACCCCCGCCGAGCCGGTAACCGCCGCGCGCATCGATGCCCTGCCCGGCGCGCAGCAGGCGGCGTGGGATCGCTACCTTGCCCGCTCTCACGCACTGATGGCGGCGGACAAGGCGGCGCTGGCGGCAGAGCGCAGGACGCACGCTGCAAGCAATCCGCCCTCCGGCCCATCGGGCGGGGGCGGGATGCCGATGGACAAGCCCGCCACGTGGTATGCCGCCGCGCAGGCGCGGCGGATCGCAGCCACCGTAGTCAGTTTCCAGACCCCGGCGGGCGGCTGGGGCAAGAACATGGACCGCTCCGGCCCGGCGCGCGTTCCCGGCCAGAGCTGGGTTCCGCACGAAAACCTGCCCGCCAACGCGCGCGAGGATATCGTCAGCACCAGCGAGGAATGGCGCTATGTCGGCACTATCGACAACAACGCCACGCTTGACGAAATGCGCTTTCTTGCCCGCGTTCAGGCGCAAGCGCCGGGCAAGGAAGGGGACGCGCTGCGGGCCTCGTTCCGCAAGGGGCTGGCCTATCTGCTGGAAGCGCAGTTCCCGAACGGCGGCTGGCCGCAGGTCTACCCGCTGCAGGGCGGCTACCACGATGCGGTGACCTACAACGACGATGCCATGGCGCAAGTGCTGGCGCTGCTGGCCGACGTGGCCGCGCGCAATGGCGACTTCGCTTTCGTATCCGCCGCCGATGCCGCAAAGGCCGGGACCGCGCACGAACGCGGGATTGCGGTGATCCTGGCAACGCAAGTGCGGATCGGCGGAAAGCTGACGGGCTGGTCGCAGCAGCATGACGCGCTGACGCTGGCGCCGGTCGGCGCGCGCAACTTCGAGCCTGCCGCGCTGTCCAGCAACGAAAGCGCGCGGCTTCTGGTGGTGCTGATGCAGCAACCCTCGCCTTCAGCGCAGGTGGTTGCCGCCGTGCACGGCGGCGCGGCGTGGCTGCGCGCGGCGGCCGTGCAGGGCAAGGTCTGGGGGCTGGCTGACGACGGCATCGCGGGCAAGCACTTGTCTGACAAGCCGGGAGCAGGCCCGATCTGGGCGCGGTTCTACGACATGACCACCGGACGGCCAGTGTTCGGCGACCGGGACAAGTCGATCCATGACGATGTGAACGAGATCAGCCTGGAGCGGCGCAACGGCTACAGCTGGTTCGGCAGCGGGCCGGGTCAGGCGCTGAAAGCGTATGAAAGCTGGGCGAAGACACACGCCTGACCTGCGCCCCCGGAAGACCACTCGGGGAGGTTTTTTGCAGCGCATACGTCATTGCCCGCTGGCGAGTGCGGGCCATTACGCCGGGGGAAGATAACGCAATCCGAGGTAAAATCGGGTCGGCGTCGGGAGCGTCCACGCAGGGACGCGGGGGGTTTGTGTTCCGCGGGCTCAGGCGAGTGGCCGGGTAGCAGCGGGCAGCCCGGCTCGACCAGCATTCCATCGAACTCGTCCCGTATGGCCGACGTCAGGGTTCGCGTCTTGGGCGGCCATGGGTCATCCGGGATAGGACATCCGATGTC
>NZ_LYMM01000001.1 GCF_002896965.1 Novosphingobium guangzhouense | reverse complement strand
CATGTCGATCACTCCACGACCCTCCGACTGGCAGCCGGAAGGCAGGAAAACATGGGTCAATTCTCAGCGGAAACTTATAGCCTTCCCGGGTCACTTCTCAGTGGCAATCAACACCTAGCGGGCTTCCGCGCCGCATCGGCTGCTTTGATCGCGGAAATCGTCAATTGGGTCTTGGTAGCCATCTCGCCCCCGGTATCCAGAAATTCGGTATCCAAATAGTATCCAAATCGTGTGCCAAGGGTCGATAAGGGTAAATTTGGATACCGACAAGCCTTTCCGGGGTGGACTTGATCAGTTGGGTATACGGCTGTCAGGTAGGAGGTGTGACGTCCTGATTGGAGCGCAGCGCTTCGATCAGTTCGCGCATCGTTTCGGTATCGCGCAAGTTGATGTCGCGCTGGGGGAAGGGCACCTTGATTCCGTTGTCCCTCATGAGCCTCCAAAGGCCTTTGAGCACGTCGGACCGCACATTTCCGGTGCCTTCCTCAGGGTCAGTGATCCAAACGTGGATTACGAAAGCGACTCCGTTCTCTGCGAAGCTATCGAGCCAGACGGTCGGCGGCGGAGCCTTGAGCACGCGTTTAACCGCACCAGCCGCTTCCAGCATCAGCTTCTCGGCAAGCTCGATATCGGAGGCGTAGGGGACCACGACCGGCACTTGGATACGCACGTTCTTGGATGAATAGGACCAGTTCTCCACCTGATTGATCATCAGGTTCTCGTTCGGGATCAGGTATTCCTTCTGGTCACGTGTGGTGAGCGAGACGGCGCGGATGCCGATGCGGCGGATCTGGCCGAAGGTGTATTGGCCGCTCTGGTCCGCGATGGCGATCACGTCTCCGGGCTTGATGGACTTGTCCATCAGCAGGATGATCCCGGCGATCAGGTTGCCGAACGTCTTCTGCAGGCCGAAGCCGATGGCCAGGCCAAAGGCTCCGGAAAAGACCGTCAGCGCCGTCAGGTCGATGCCCAGCACGTCGATGCCGACGAGGATCGCGATGATCCAGATGAACATGCTGGTCATCTTTTCGGCCAGCAACCGCTGCGTCATGTCCAGCCGCGTCGCGCGGGCGAGCACCCGGCTGGACAGACGGCTGGTCGCCCAGGCCACGGAGATAACCAGCACCAGCACCGTGATGATTACGGTCATATCCCATAGCGACAACCGGCTGCCGCCGACCTGTACTGCCAGCTTGTCCAGCGTGTCGACGATGTCGCCGATCGTGTCGCTGCGCGCGGAGACGACGTTCTTGATCCCCTCTGCCCCTGCGACGGGCTCGGGATGTTCGATCACCACGGCGGTGGCCGTCGCGGTGGGCGACGGGCTGGCCGTTGCGGTAGGGAGGGCGCTCAGCGGGGCTGCCATGCGTCCAGAGCCTGTTCGATGTCTGCGATGAGGTCTTCTGGCGCTTCAAGGCCGATGGCAAGGCGCACTCCATGGCGATCCCCTTCGCCACAGGGGGCGGGCGGCCAGGTCATGCGGCTGCGGTAGGCCGATGGTTCGATGGGGATCGCCAGGCTTTCGAAGCCGCCCCAGGAATAGCCTATGCCGAACAGCGTCAGCGCATCGATGAAGCGGTTGCGCGCGGCCGCATCGCCGCCACGGAACACGAAGCTGAACAGACCGCAACCGCCGGTGAAATCGCGCCGCCACACGTCATGCCCCGGCGCGCCGGGCAGCATCGGGCAGAGCACCTGGGCGATTTCGGAGCGGGCGGCCAGCCACTGCGCCACGGCCAGCGCGCTTTGCGTTTCGTGAGCAAGTCGCAAGTGCAGCGTGCGCAGGCCGCGCAGGGCCAGCGCCGCATCGTCGGGAGAGACGACATTGCCCAGCTGCTGCGCGCGATTGCGCAGCTTTTCGTAAAGCTCTGGCCCTGCGCTGGCGCTGCCCATCATGAGATCCGAATGACCGCCGACATGCTTGGTCAACGCCATGATCACGATGTCGATCCCGTGGCGCAGCCCGGCAAAGCCCAGGGGACTGGCCCATGTGTTGTCGAGCATCGAGATCGCGCCCTTTTCGCGCGCGATGGCGGCCAGCGCGGGCAGGTCGCACATCTCCATCGACAGGCTGCCCGGCGCTTCCAGCAGCACCGCGCGGGTACGCTCGCAGAAGGCGGCGCGATAGGCGTCAAGGTCCAGCGGGTCGAAGAAGCGCGGTTCGATGCCGAAGTCGGTCAGCAGACCCTTGCCCATCGATCGGGTGGGATCATAGGCGTTGTCGCTGATCAGCACCACGTCGCCCGGGCGCAGAACGGCAAGCATGGCTCCGGCGATCGCGGCGACGCCCGATGGGTAGAGCACGGTGCCCGCAGCCCCCGGTTCCAGGGCGGTCAGGGCATCGGCCAGCGCCCATTGGGTGGGCGCGCCGCGGCGGCCGTAGAAGAAGCGCCCGTCCTCGTTCGTGCGCGGTCCCTGTGCCAGTGCTGCGGTGTTTTCGTAAAGATGCGTGCTGGCGCGCCAGACGGGGGGATTGACCACCGGCCCGGTCCATTCGCTGCGCCGCCCCGCACCGACGATCCGCGTGGCGTCGGACAGGTCTTCGGGCGCTTGCTTGGTGCTCAATGTCGTCTCCGCATGTGGGGGAGCGCTGACCCTAGGCGAATTCTGCGCAGAGGGGAAACACCCCTGTGCTGCCCTTGCGCAGTCGGTTCATCCCGCCGCGACCCGCCGATCGTCCGGCATGACCGGATAAGCCCGCGCTGCCGTCACTTCCCGCGCGGCAAGGTCGCGAAACTCGTTGGGGCCGGTATCGAGCCGCAGCGGAGCCAGTGCGGTGTCACCCTCGATACCCAGCGTGAAGACCCGGCGAACCGGGGACGCGTCATCGCCGAACAGCGCGCAAAGGCGCAGTAGCGGCACGAAGAACGAGGCATTGCCCCGCTGCAACGGCCGAATCGCGTTGAGCGGCAGCAGCACTTCGCCGGTCAGCGACACGCCTTCGCCGGCAGCCAGCGCCGGGATCGGCTTGAGCGCAGCCAGCGCTTCCGGCGGGGGGGCAAGCTGCTGTTCAGGCGGGATGGAGCCGTGCGCGCCGGTCATGTCCCCGATCAGCTGCCCGGCCGGCAGAGCTTCTGCGGCCGTTACGGTGATGCGATAGCGCAGCGTGGCGTAGACCAGCGAGAGGCGCATACCCAGCGGCTCGAACGCGATCTGCGGGCCGGTGTCGGCGGAGGCGGGAGAGGAAGGAACGGGCGGCGGTGCCGATGGCGCAGGGGGCGGCGTGAACGTCGGCTGGGGTACGGCGGAGGCCGCCTCTGACCTTGCTTCGGGGCGCGGCGCTGGGGGTGCCACGGGGGCGGCTTCGGCCTCGACGTATTCGGCATCTTCTCCCTGCGGACGCTTGCGCCGCAGGAGGAACGCCAGTGCGCCCAGCACCAGGAGCAGCACAGGCACCGCCCATGACCAGACCGGCCAGCCCTGCGCTGCGGGCACTGGTGCCGGAACCGTTTCCGGTTCGGCCGCCGATGGAGCAGCAGGCGCGCTGGTCGCGACTTCGGCGGGAGCGGTCGGTTCAGCCGAAGTTGCTGCGCTGGGCTCGGGCGCGGGCTCGGCGGAGGCGCGCGGGCTCGGCGTGGGCGACGGCGTTGGGGTGGGCGTAACGGCAGGCGCGCGAGTGGCCGCAGGGCGTGGCGGCGGAGCGGCGATGGTGGGCACCGCATTGGGTGCACGCGTGGCAATGGGTGCAGGTGCCGGCGCAGGGGTCGGCGTGGTTACAGCTGTCGGGGCTTGCGGCGCGGTACTGCCCGGCCGGACCACCGGGTTCTGGGCATCCACTGGGCCTTGCGCGCGCGAACGGCTTTGCGTTTCGGTGGGGTCTGGAAGGCTCCAGGTGCCCCCTGATTGCCCGGTGGACTGGGCATGCGCAGTCCCGCCAGCATTGGCAACAAGCGCGGCTGCCAGTGCCGCGCGCGCGATGATCGAATTCGTACCCCTCATGATTGCCCCGTTTTCGCCTGACCGCGTGTGAACCGCGCGTTAATGTCGCACGTCCGCGCGCCGGTACGTGCCGCATAGTCGCCGGTTGCGCGCGCTTTCGCGATCGGCCTTGCCATCATGGTGGCTTGAAGGCATTGCCGGAGCATGACCGACATTCCTGACAACTCCCTTCCCCTCCACCTTGGCCAGCAGACGGGTCTGCCCGCCTCGCCCGAGGAGGCCGTGCTTGATTACGTGCCCAACCCGCGCGTCGGCAGTCTTTACCTTGTTCGCTTCGCAGCGCCAGAGTTCACTTCGCTGTGCCCGGTTACCGGCCAGCCTGACTTCGCGCATCTGGTAATCGATTATGCGCCTGAAGCGACGATCGTTGAATCGAAGAGCCTCAAGCTTTTCCTCGGTTCGTTCCGCAACCATGGTGCGTTCCACGAAGACGTGACGGTTGGGATCGGCCAGCGCCTGTTCGACGAGATGAAGCCTCGCTGGCTGCGTATCGGCGGCTATTGGTATCCGCGCGGCGGCATCCCGATCGACGTGTTCTGGCAGTCTGATGCGCCGCCTGCCGGTCTGTGGGTGCCCGATCAGGGCGTTCCGGGCTATCGCGGCCGGGGCTGATCGGCTCCGGGCCTTCGAAAAGATCAGGCTGGCGACAAGATCACGCCGGGGGGCAGGCGGTCGACTGTGGCCGTCAGAACCCCGCACCGGCGAATCGGGTGCCGTTGACCCGCGTTAGGTCGATGGTGCCCTTGCCGATCGATGCCATCTGGCGGCTTGTCAGGCATTGGGCATAGACGGTGGGTGCCTCGGCCTTGCGCGCAGCTTCGGTGTCCAGCGCCTCATCCAGCCCGGCGTTGCAGGAATTGCGCGTCTCGTATGTCTGCACGGGCGTCTCCAGACGCTGGCAGGCCGTGCCGTCGTCCGAACAGGCGAACAGGGCTAGGGCGTAAAGGGTTGCGCTCATGGGGCAGTCTCCTTTCAGGGAGAACAACGGTCCGGGCACCTCATGTATCCCGCCAATCCAAGAAAAATGAGTCCGTTCAAGACGATTACGGGCTGGAACCTTCCGCGCTGCGGTGCGTAAAACAGCGCTCATGGACCAGACCAAAGCCAAGCTCATCATCCGCGAAGCCAGCGTCGCGGACGCTGCCGCCATCGCGCGCCTCTCCGTCAAGGTCTACGGCAAGGCCGATGCCTTTACCCGCGCTGAAATCCGCGGGCAGGTGATCAATTTCCCCGAAGGCCAGTTCGTGGCCGAATATGAAGGCAAGGTCGTCGGCCACTGTGCGACGATGATCGTGACATCGGACCTCGCCTTCAAGCCGCATACCTGGGAGGAAATCAGCAATGGCGGCTATGGTCGCCCGCCCGCGCCCGAAGGTGATGTGCTCTACGGGTTCGAGGTTTGCGTCGATCCCGATTACCGCCGCCTGCGCATCGGCCAGCGCCTTTATCGCAAGCGGCGCGAGGTGTGCCAGTATTTCGAACTGAAGGGCATCGCCTTCGCAGGCCGCATGCCCGGCTATTATCGCCGCAAGCGCGCCTACCCCGATCCGGCCGACTACGTGCAGGCGGTGCGCGAAAAGAAGATCCGCGATCAGGTCATCAATTTCCAGATGAACGAAGGCTACGAGCCGCGCGGCATCCTGCCGGATTACATCCCAACAGACCGGGAAAGCGGCGGCAATGCGGTGCTGATGTACTGGACCAACCCGCTGGCCCCGCTCGATACCGGCAAATCGGTGCCCGGCCTGAAAGAGCGCGTTCCCTCCAGCGTACGCGTGGCGACCGTGCAGTTCCAGATGCGCAAGATCGACACGATCGACGAATTCGAGGCCCAGGTTGAATACTGGATCGACGTTGCCGCCGATTATGAAAGCGACTTCGTGGTCTTCCCCGAACTGTTCACGCTGGAACTGCTCTCGATCGAGGAAAAAAAGCTGCAGCCGGTCGAGGCGATCGAGAAGATAGCGGAATATACCGAGCGCTTCGTCGAGTTCATGCAGCGCATGGCTGTCAGCTATAACATCAACATCATCGGCGGATCGCACCCCACCCGCGTCAAGCTGGGCGGCGGCAAGAGCGAGATCCGCAACATCGCCTATACCTTCCTGCGCGATGGCGCGGTGCACGAAACGCAAAAGTTGCACCCCACGCCCTCCGAACGGCGATGGTGGAACATCAAGGGCGGTTACGGCGCCAACGTGATCCCCACCGACTGTGGGCCCATCGGCGTGATGATTTGCTACGACAGCGAATTTCCCGAACTGGCGCGCCACCTCGTCAATCAGGGGGCGCTGATGCTGTTCGTGCCGTTCTGCACCGACGAGCGGCGCGGCTATCTTCGCGTACGCTACTGCGCGCAGGCCCGTGCGGTGGAGAACCAGTGCTACGTCGTCACTTCGGGCGTTGTCGGCAATCTGCCGAATGTCGAGAACATGGACGTTCACTACGCGGAAAGCGCCATCCTGACGCCCAGCGACTTCCCCTTCGCGCGCGACGGTGTGGCGGCGGACACCGCGCCTAATACCGAGACGATCGCGATCTCCGATCTCAGCCTCGACGCGTTGCTGACGGCGCGCCAGTCCGGCGCGGTGCAGAACCTCAAGGATCGGCGTTTCGACCTCTACCGGGTGGAGTGGGCGCAGCACTGAGCGGAGCCTGCAGGGCGCTTTGGTGCGCCTGGGTGCGCTTGTGGTACGTCTGGGTGCCGCTATGTCCCTCTATGCGCGGGCGTTTTGACCGGCTATCGGGGGTGAATGTATCCAATGCAGGGGTCGGCGATGACGATAGACAATGCTGTTCCGCAGGGGGCGGCAGGCCAGCGCGTCGCCGATGTCCTGGCCGAACGTATCCTTTCCGGCGCGCTGCCACCCGGCTCCCGGATCAAGCAGGATGAACTTGCGGACGAACTTGCCACCAGCCGCATCCCGGTGCGCGATGCCCTGCGAATCCTGGAAGCGCGCGGCCTTGTTACCATGCGGGCCAACGCCGGTGCGCGCGTCACCAGCCTGACGCGGCGTGATCTTGAGGTGTCCTATGAGATACGCGAACGCATAGAGCCGCTGCTTCTGGCCGATAGTGTGCCTCACCTGACTGACGCGGATCTTGCGGATTTGCGCGCGGTTATGGCGCGCAACGAGGAAACCGTGGACGTTGACGAAGCGATTGCGCTGGGCCGGGAATTCCACTGGATCACCTACCGTCGCCATTCGACGCCGCTGCTGGCGCAGATCGTCGAGAGGGTGTGGGATACCACGCAAAGCTACCGCCGGGCTTACATGAAGCTGGCGATGGCAAGCGCTGCAGATGGCGGCAATGGTGGCGGGAGCGGCGGCGCCAAGACCGGGGGCGCGCGCACGCACGACCTTGAGCACCAGCTGCTCTACGACGCCATCGCCAAGGGGGAAATCGAGACGGCGCAGGCGGCGCTGGTCATGCATATCCGCCGCACCCGCACCGGCCTTGTACGCTACGGGCACTTGCTAGGCGATGGAGCGCCCACGCTGGCGGTGGATTGAGCCGGTCCTAGATCTGCGTGGTGAAGAGCGGCCGTCCAGCCACCGGCATTTGTGCCCGGTAGACCGTGCCGGTGCTCGATTCGGTGAAGAACAGCCATCGGTTGTCCGGCCCGCCATAAGCCGCGTTGGTGGTGTAGCGCCCCTCGGGCACGTCGATCCGCAGCATCGGCTCGCCCCGGTCGGAGAACAGCCAGACCGCGCCGAAACCGACATGGCAGACCACGAGGTTGTCGTTCTCATCGATGGTGAGGCCGTCCGGGCCGGAGCCGCCGGATAGCTGGATATACGTGCCGACCTTGGAGATGACTTCGGCGCCGGGCTCTCCGGTTGGGTTCACCAGCGGGCAGCGCCACACGGCGTTCGCGCGGGTGACGGCAAGGTAAAGTGCGGTTTCGGCGCGGTTGAGCACAAGGCCGTTGGGGCTGGGGATGCGGTCCAGCATCAATTCGGGGCGGCCGGTTCCTGCTCGTACGCGGAACAGGCGGCCGTTGGGGTTCTGCCAGCCCGACTGCCCCTGATCGGTGAACCAGATATCGCCGTTGCGCGCGATGGTCAGGTCATTGCAGCCAAGGAAAGGCTCAAGCAGGTAGCGGTCCAGCCCGGTTTCAGCCTTGCCGGTGGCGACGTTGCAGATAACCATGCCCTTGTGATGGTCGGCCACCAGCAGGCGGCCGTCGTTCAGGAATTTCATGCCGTTGGGCTGGCCGTCATATTCGAAGCCAAGCTCGCAGGTGCCGTCCGGCGCGATACGGAACAGCCGGCCCCAGGGGATGTCCGTCACCCATAAATTGCCAGCGTCATCGAACACCGGCCCTTCGAGAAACACCGGCGCGGCAGCGCCATGAAGCTGGACCTGCGCCCACTGTGTCGTCTCGCCGAAGCGGCGGAACTTGTCGGGGATGCGGCAGAACACTTCGGCCATGACGCTAGGCGGGGCTGCGAACATCGTCCTCTCCTTTATATTCATCGCCGGGACGAAAATTTCCCGATCGGATACATCGTATTGCCTTGGAACGATATCCAAACTTGACGATCTGGCAAGTAAGCCGCAACACCAGGGCATAAGATCGTCCCGATGGTATACATCGCGGCCTAGGTTAGAGGATACTGAATTGCCAGTCCGCGAATGCGTCTGCATCATCGATCCGATCCATCCGGTGGGGGTGGAGCGCATTGCGACGATGCATGATGTCATCGGTCCTGACGATCCGCGCGTAAGCGAAACGAGCGTTCTGGTCATCCGCACGAGCCCGCTGGGGCCTGATATCTTCGGGGCGATGCACGGGCTCAAGGCTATCGTGAAGCATGGCGCGGGGGTGGATAACATCGCGATTCCCGCCGCAAGTGCGCAAGGCGTGATGGTGGCCAATACCCCCGGCGGCAACAATTCCACCGCCGTCGCCGAAGGTGCGGTAGCGCTGATGCTGGGACTTTTGCGGCGCACGCGCGACATGGATGCGCTGGTGCGCGAAGGGCGCTGGGCCGAGCGCTGGGGTATCCGCCTTGGTGACCTTACTGGCGCGCGGGTGGGCCTGATCGGCTTTGGCCGCATCGCGCAGCGGGTGGCCCGGATTTGCAGCGGCGGCTTCGGGTGCGAAGTTCTCGCCTGCGATCCGCTGGTTCCCGCAGCCGACATGCGCGCCGTCGGGGTAGAGTCCGCCGACTTGCCCGGGGTTCTGGCCTGCGACGTGGTGAGCATCCACGTGCCGCTGACAGAGGGTACACGCAACCTTGTCGATACGGTCGAACTGGCGATGATGAGCCCGCATGCGATTCTGGTGAACTGTTCGCGCGGCGGGATCGTCAACGAGGCGGCCCTGGCAGAGGCGCTGCGTTCCGGGCAGATCGCCGGGGCAGGTATCGACGTCTTCGTGAACGAGCCTCCCGAGCCCGATCATGCGCTGTTTGGCCTGCCCAACTGCCTGCTGTCCCCACACGTCGCGGGCGTGACGGAGGCGGGGATGCGGGACATGGCGCTGCATGTGGCAGCCGTCATCGATACTGTCAGCCGCGGCGAAGTGCCCGCAACGCTGCTCAACCCGGAGGTTCTGCCGTGACCGTGCCTACCCGCTCCGTGATCTACGCCAAGGTTGACCGTCCCGACCCGGCACTTGTTGCAAGGGCGACAAAGTTCGGGATTGCGGACCTGCACGAAGGGCTGGGAGAAATTGCGGGGCGGATGTGCCTGATGAGCCCGATGATGGCGCCGATCGCGCCGGGGCAGAAGGTGTGCGGCCCGGCGGTGACGGCATGGAACTTCCCGGGAGACAATCTTGCCATCCATGCCGCCCTGTATACGGCTCAGGCGGGCGACGTGCTGGTCCTGACCAACGGCGGCGGGCATCAGGGCGCGCTGTGGGGCGATGTCGCCTGCTCTTTCGCGCAGAAGAAAGGGCTTGCCGGAACCGTGGTTCACGGCGCCACGCGCGATGTCGATGCCATTCGCGCGCTTGGTTACCCGGTCTGGGCCACGGCCGTTTCGCCTGAGCATCCCAAGAAGCGCGGCCCGGCGGCGGTTAACGTGCCGCTGGTGGTCGATGGGGTGACGGTGGAGCCGGGCGACGTGATCGTCGGCGATTCGGACGGCGTGCTGGTAATTCCCAAGGCATTGCTGGAACTGGCCGTCACCAATGCGGAAAAGCGCGCTGCCGCAGAAGTGGAGTTCCGCCGCCGTATCGCGGACGGAGAAATCCTGTTCGACGTGCTGGGAATGCGCGCGCTCGTCGCCGATCTGGGAATAGAGATCAAGGACTGCACCTGGGAGGAGGACCGCTAAGGTCCATGCAGGGGCCGGGGCCGCATCATGCGGTTCCGGCCTTCCCCTCCGTCCGGCATCGGCAGGAGCGGGAAAATCGTTGCCGCACTGCACAATCTCTCTTGCCGCAACGCGGGCCTGTGCTAGCCATACCATCATAGGAACGGGAGGGGCCACGGCTCCGCCCTGCGTTAACCGGCCCGTCCCGTCGAGCCGAATTCGGCGCGTTGGGATGGCCTGCTGAGGAGTGCTCTCGTGGCAAGCGAACCTGTGTCTGGCCCCGTCACCGATATCGAGCCCCCCGTTTCCGAGCCTGCCGCCGTCACGCAGATGAAAAAGGATATCCTGCGCGTTCTTCGACGCCGGATCGGCAAGGATCAGCGCGCGGCCAAGCAGCATGACTGGTACGCATCCTCGATCCTGACGCTGCGCGATCACATCATCGATGCTTGGATCGAATCCACCCAGCGCACGTATGAGACGGGCGGAAAGCGCGTCTATTACCTTTCGATGGAGTTCCTGATCGGGCGCCTGCTGCGCGATGCCCTGTCGAACCTGGGCGTGACGCGCGACATGGAACGCGCGCTGGCATCCTTTGGGCTTGACCTTGCCGAGCTTGAGCAGCTTGAACCTGACGCGGCGCTTGGCAACGGCGGCCTTGGCCGGCTTGCAGCGTGCTTCATGGAAAGCCTGGCGACGCTGGACATCCCGGCTTACGGTTATGGCATCCGCTATGTGAACGGCATGTTCCGCCAGCGCATCGACGACGGCTGGCAGGTCGAACTGCCGGAAACGTGGCTGGCGCACGGCAACCCCTGGGAGTTCGAGCGGCTGGAAAGCACCTACCGCATCGGCTTCGGCGGCGAAGTCGTGGCGCAAGGTGACGGGGTGATGTGGGAACCGGCGGAGGAAGTGGACGCTACCGCCGTTGATACGCCGGTGGTCGGCTGGCGCGGCAAGCGCGTGAATACGCTGCGCCTGTGGACCTCCAACCCGATCGATCCGCTAAAGCTGGATGCCTTCAACGCAGGCGATCACTTCGGCGCGCTGGCGGAGAAGGTACGGGCGGAAAGCCTTGTGCGGGTTCTCTATCCCGCGGACTCCAGCCCGGCGGGACAGGAACTGCGGCTGCGGCAGGAGTATTTCCTTACCGCCGCATCGATCCAGGACATCGTGCGCCGCCATATCCAGTATGAAGGCGATATCCGTACCCTGCCTTCCAAGGCAGCGATCCAGCTGAACGATACGCACCCGTCGGTGGCCGTGGCCGAACTGATGCGCGTGTTTGTCGATCTGGAGGGGCTGGAGTTCAACGAGGCGTGGGAGCTGACCAAGCAGACGATCTCCTACACCAACCACACTCTCCTGCCTGAAGCGCTGGAAACCTGGCCGCTGCCGCTGTTCGAACGCCTGCTGCCGCGTCACATGCAGATCATCTATGCGATCAACAGCCGCGTCCTGCGCGAAGCGCGCAAGGCCGGTTGCACCGATGCGCAGATCGCCGCGATCAGCCTTATCGACGAAAGCGGGGAGCGGCGCGTGCGCATGGCGAACCTGGCGTTCGTGGGTGCGCATTCGATCAATGGCGTGGCAGCGCTGCATACCGAACTGATGAAGGAGACGGTCTTCGCCGATCTCCATGCGCTCTACCCCAATCGGATCAACAACAAGACCAACGGCGTCACTCCGCGTCGCTGGCTGCAGCAGTGCAATCCGGGGCTGACGAAGGTGATCACCGACGCGATCGGCCCGGCGTTCCTCGATGATGCAGGCAAGCTGTCCGATCTCAACCCGCTGGCCGACGATGCGGCGCTGGGTGAGCGTGTGGCCGAGGTCAAGCGGGCGAACAAGGTTGCGCTGGCGGACTACATCAAGAAGACGATGGGCATCCGCCTTGATCCCGATGCGCTGTTCGACGTGCAGATCAAGCGCATCCATGAATACAAGCGCCAGCTGCTCAACCTGATCGAGACGGTGGCGCTGTATGACCAGATTCGCAGCCATCCCGAGCGGGACTGGGTGCCGCGGGTCAAGATCTTCGGCGGCAAGGCAGCGCCCAGCTATCATAACGCCAAGCTGATCATCAAGCTGGCCAACGATATCGCCCGGCGCGTCAACTCCGACCCCTCGGTCGGCGGGCTGCTCAAGGTGGTTTACGTGCCCAATTACAATGTCAGCCTGGCTGAGCGGATCATCCCTGCTGCCGACCTGTCCGAGCAGATTTCGACCGCCGGGATGGAGGCTTCGGGCACCGGCAACATGAAGTTCGCGCTCAACGGGGCGCTGACGATCGGTACGCTTGACGGCGCCAACGTCGAGATCAAGGAGCATGTGGGGGACGAGAACATCGTCATCTTCGGCCTCACGGCAGAGGAAGTCGCCGCCAAGCGGGCTGCGGGTTACAATCCGCGCGCGATCATCGAGGAATCGCGCGAACTGGGGCAGGCCCTGTCCGCCATCGCTTCAGGCGTGTTCTCGCACGATGACCCGCACCGCTACGAGGGGCTGGTGAACGGCATCTACGACCATGACTGGTTCATGTGCGCTGCCGATTTCGACGCCTATACCGCCGCCCAGCGCGAGGTTGATCGCCGGTGGGAGGACGTAGCCGGATGGCGCGCGTCGGCGATCAGGAACATCGCCAACGTCGGATGGTTCTCCTCGGACCGGACCATCTCCGAGTACGCCAAGGATATCTGGAAAGTTCTGTGAAGCCATCGGAAAGCGCTCTCGAATCCCTTCTTCAAGGCACTAACGCAGACCCGTTCTCGCTTCTTGGAACCCATGCCGGACCGGGCGGGACGCACTTGCGGGCGATCCTTCCCGGCGCCGAGGAAGTCGAGGCGTTCAGCCTCGACGGCCATTGGCTGGGCAAGCTTGAAAAGGTGGACGAGCGCTTCCTGTTCGAAGGACGGCTGCGCATCAAGCCGCAGCCGATCCGCTATCGCTGCACCGCACGCGGACATGACTGGCTGGTCACCGATCCCTACACGTTCGGCCCGGTGCTTGGCCCGGTGGACGACCTGCTGATCGCGCAGGGCACGCATTATCGCCTGTTCGACAAGCTGGGTGCGCACCTGATCGAGCATGAAGGCGCGCAGGGCGTCCACTTTGCGGTCTGGGCGCCCAATGCCCGGCAGGTCAGCGTGGTTGGCGATTTCAACGACTGGGACGCCAAGCGCCACGTCATGCGCAGCCGTGCCGATATCGGCGTGTGGGAAATCTTCATCCCCGACATTGGCGATTATCGCGCCTACAAGTACCATATTGTTGGTGTCGACGGCGCGGTGCAGCCGCTCAAGGCCGATCCTTTCGCCTTCATGTCGGAAATCCGGCCGGACAATGCCTCGGTCACCGCCGTACCGGCCAAGCTCGACTGGGGAGACAAGGCGCACCGCGATCACTGGGCTTCGATCGATGCGCGCACGGTGCCGGTTTCGATCTACGAGGTTCACGCCGGATCGTGGAAGCGCGACCGCTGGAACTGGTTCCTCGACTGGGATGCGCTGGCGGACGAACTGATCCCCTACGTGGTCGAGATGGGCTTCACCCATATCGAATTCCTGCCGATCAGCGAACATCCGTATGATCCTTCATGGGGCTATCAGGCGACCGGCCTCTACGCCCCGTCATCGCGCTTTGGAGAGCCCGCAGGGTTCGCCCGCTTCATCGACGGCGCGCACCGTGCGGGCATCGGCGTGATCCTTGACTGGGTGCCCGCCCATTTTCCCACCGACGAGCATGGCCTTGTCCGTTTCGACGGTACGGCGTTGTACGAACATGCCGACCCCAGGCAGGGCTTCCAGCCTGACTGGAACACACTGATCTACAACTTCGGCCGCCGTGAAGTGGCCAGCTTCCTGCTCAACAATGCGCTGTTCTGGGCTGAACGCTACCATGTGGACGGGCTGCGCGTGGATGCGGTGGCATCGATGTTGTACCGCGATTACTCACGCAAGGCGGGTGAGTGGATACCCAATCAGGAAGGCGGGCGCGAAAACTGGGAGGCGGTTGAATTCCTGCGCGAAGTCAACCGCGCGGTCTACCGCGAAAACCCCGGCTTCATGACCATCGCCGAGGAATCGACTGCCTGGCCCGGCGTTACCCAACCCGCCTACGACGGCGATGGCAAGGGGCACGAAACGGCGCTGGGTTTCGGTTTCAAGTGGAACATGGGCTTCATGCACGACACGCTGCGCTACATGTCGCGCGACGCGGTGCATCGCAAGTACCACCACGAGGATTTGACCTTCGGGCTGATGTACGCTTTCTCGGAAAACTACGTCCTGCCGCTCAGCCATGACGAAGTGGTGCACGGCAAGGGATCGCTGCTGAACAAGATGAGCGGCGACGACTGGCAGAAATTCGCCAACTTGCGCGCCTATTACGCTTTCATGTGGGGCTATCCGGGCAAGAAGCTGCTGTTCATGGGGCAGGAGTTCGCCCAGCGCCGCGAATGGAGCGAGGATCGCGCGCTGGACTGGGACTTGCGGGCGGCCCCGGCGCACGAAGGCGTGCGAAACCTCGTCCGCGACCTGAACCGTCTCTATCGCACGAAGCCCGCGCTTCATGCCGGGGACTGCGACGGCGAAGGGTTTGAATGGCTGATAGTGGACGATAAGGAAAACTGCGTCTTCGCCTGGTTGCGCAAGGCGCCGGGGGTGCCGAATTCCAGGCCGGTTGCGGTGATCTCCAATATGACGCCCACCATGCGCACGGGATACCGCGTGCCCCTGCCGCTGGACGGCAAGTGGAGCGAGATCCTGAACAGCGATTCGGTTCACTACGGCGGCACCGGCAAAGGCAACCTTGGGCAGGTGAAGGCGTTGCACGGCGAGGCGACGGTTACGCTGCCGCCGCTGGCAACGATCATGCTCGAATATACCGGGTAACGCCGGACACATTGTACCGTCTGCCCTGACAGGGAAAGGCGGCGCGAACACTAACAACTTGAAATAATGGAGAGATACCCAATGAGACCAGCTTCCGGCTCGCCGCTCGCGCGCGATGCCATGGCCTATGTTCTGGCCGGCGGACGAGGCAGCCGCCTGAGGGAGCTGACCGACAACCGCGCGAAGCCCGCCGTCTACTTCGGCGGCAAGGCGCGGATCATCGACTTCGCGCTCTCCAATGCCATCAATTCGGGCATCCGCCGCATCGGTGTAGCCACGCAATACAAGGCGCATAGCCTGATCCGCCACATGCAGCGCGCGTGGAACTTCATGCGGCCCGAGCGTAACGAGAGCTTCGATATCCTGCCCGCCAGTCAGCGCATCTCCGAGCTGCTGTGGTATGAAGGCACGGCCGACGCGGTCTATCAGAACATCGATATCATCGCGGTCCACGATCCAAAGTACATGGTGATCCTTGCGGGCGACCACGTCTACAAGATGGACTATGAGCTGATGCTGCAGCAGCACGTCAATTCGGGCGCGGATGTGACCGTGGGGTGCCTTGTGGTGCCGCGCATGGAGGCGACGGCCTTTGGCGTCATGCATGTCGACGACAAGGACCGCATCACCGCCTTTGTCGAGAAGCCCGCCGATCCGCCGGGCATTCCGGGGCAGGAGGACATGGCACTTGCCTCCATGGGCATCTATGTCTTCAACACCGATTTCCTGTTCGAACAGCTGCGCCGTGATGCCGCCGATCCCGACAGCAAGCGGGACTTCGGGGGGGACATCATCCCCTACATCGTCAAGCACGGCAAGGCGCAGGCCCATCGCTTCACTGACAGCTGCATCCGCGCCGCAGAAGAGATCGAGGAATACTGGCGCGATGCAGGCACACTGGACGCTTACTTCGATGCCAATCTCGACCTCACCGATACGGTGCCCAAGCTGGACATGTACGATCGCGAATGGCCGATCTGGTCGGACTCGGTTGTCGCCGCGCCCGCCAAGTTCGTGCACGACGAGGACGGCCGCCGGGGCCATGCGATTTCCTCGCTGATCTCCAACGACTGCATCGTTTCGGGCGCGCTGGCGAAGCGATCGCTGCTGATGACGGGTGTAAAGATGGGCAGCTTCTCCAGCGTGGAGGAGGGCGTGATCCTGCCGTACTGCAACATCGGTCGCAGCGCCCGGCTGAAGCGCGTGATCATCGATTCGGGCGTCCGCATCCCGGAAGGTCTGGTCGTGGGCGAGGATCCCGAACTGGACGGCCGCCGTTTCCGCCGCACCGAAAACGGTGTGTGCCTGATCACCAAGCCGATGATAGACCGGCTCGATCTGTGAAGAGGTCCGGGGCTGTATCGTCATGAAGGTTCTTTCGGTCGCATCCGAAGCGGTGCCGCTGGTTAAGACGGGGGGGCTGGCCGACGTGGTCGGCGCTCTTCCCGGCGCGCTGGCGCCACATGGGGTGGAAATGACCACGCTGCTGCCGGGCTATCCCTCGGTGCTGGCGGCGCTCGGGGGGCGGCGGGCAAAAGTGCTGCACACATGGGATGCCCTGCTGGGCACCCCGGCGCGTCTGCTTGCGGGCACGCTGCCTGACGGTCATCCGCTATTGGTGCTCGATGCGCCGGCGCTCTACGCGCGGGAAGGTGCGCCTTATACCGACGCGGCCGGGATCGACTGGGCCGACAACTGGCAACGCTTCGCGGCGCTGGGAAAAGCGGCTGCCGACATCGCGGGCGGGGCGATCCTCAAGCGGGGCAAGCCGCAGGGCTTCGATCTGGTCCATGCCCATGACTGGCAGGCGGCCATGGCGCCCGCATACCTGCGCTATGTGCCGTTAGGTGCCGCTCGGTGCCGTTCGGTCATCACCATCCACAACATGGCCTTTCAGGGCTGGTTCGCCCCTGAAGTCTTTGATCGCATTGAACTTCCGCAAAGCGCCTGGGCGCTGGACGGGGTGGAATACCATGGCGGGCTGGGGATGCTGAAGGCGGGGCTCTCAAGCGCCGATGCGATCACTACGGTCAGCCCGACATATGCCCGCGAAATCCGTTCGAGCGCCTTCGGGATGGGGCTTGAAGGACTGATCGTGGAGCGTGGCGCGGCTGTCCATGGGATACTCAACGGCATTGACGCAAACGTGTGGAATCCGGCCTCCGACACGGCTTTGGCGGCACCCTATAGCCACCGCACGCTGGAAAAGCGCCGCGCTGGCAAACGTGCTCTGGAGGCCGAATTCGGCCTTGATGAAGGCGATGGACCGATCTTCATCGTCGTGTCCCGCCTTACCTGGCAAAAGGGCATGGATGTGCTGCCCGAAGTGCTCGACCACCTCGTCGGAAGCGGCGGAAGACTGGCACTTCTCGGCTCCGGCGATGCCGCTCTGGAGCGCGCGCTGATCGACGGCGCGGCACGCTATCCCGGCCGCATCGGCATCCGGATCGACTATGATGAGGGACTGTCCCACCGCATGCAGGCGGGCGGTGATGCGATCCTGATCCCCTCGCGGTTCGAGCCTTGCGGCCTGACTCAGCTTTACGGTCTTGCCTATGGCTGCGTTCCGGTCGTGGCGCGTACCGGGGGGCTTGCGGATACCGTGATTGACGCGAATCCGGCCGCTCTGGCAGCAGGTTGCGCCACCGGCATCCAGTTTGACGGCGTAAATTACGACGCGCTGGCCGCAGCCATCACTCGCACCGTCCAGCTTCATGCTCAGCCGGAAATCTGGGAACGCATTCAGAAGAACGGGATGAAAAGCGACTTTTCGTGGGAGGCCAGCGGCAAAGCCTATGCCGATCTCTACGCGACGCTGACCGCATGACGACGCCAGGCGCACGGGCAGAGGCGGGCACTACCCGTTTCACCGTGCGCTCGCCCCGTGCAGAGGCGGTATGGCTATGTCTGTTCGCGGGCGAGGCGGAAACGCGCCATGCGATGGAGCGCAGCGGCTCCGATTGGACGATCACGTTACCGGGAGACCTCTCCGGTACGCTCTATGGCTATCGGGCGGCGGGGCCATGGGCGCCTGAGGAGGGATGCTGGTTCGACCCGGCCAAGCTGCTGGTCGATCCTTATGCGGTCGAACTGGACCGCCGTTTCGTTCAGAGTCCGCTTCTGGCGACGTTCGGAGAGGACACCGGCGGTATCGTTCCGCGCGCGGTGGTGCCTGCTCCATTGGCGCCGCTTCCGCCTGAACAGCCACGATTTGCGCGGGGCGGCCTTGTCTACGAACTCAACGTGCGCGGTTTTACGATGCTGCATCCCGACGTCCCCGAGGCGCTGCGCGGCACCGTGGCCGCACTCGCGCATCCGGCGGTGCTTGCGCATCTTTCCCGGCTGAACGTCACTGCAGTGGAACTGATGCCCATCGTGGCGTGGGTCGATGAGCGGCACCTGCCGCCGCTTGGCCTCGTTAATTCGTGGGGATACAATCCGGTGGCGATGATGGCGCTGGATCCGGGGCTCTGTCCGGGGGGCGTGGCGGAATTGCGCCGCACGGTGGAGGCGCTCCACGCGGCGGGGATCGGGGTCGTGCTCGACCTCGTCTTCAACCATTCGGGCGAGAGTGACGTGCATGGCGGCATCCTGTCCCTGCGCGGGCTGGACGACGCGATGTATGCGCGGGCGCCTGAGCCTGACGGCCGCCTGATCAACGACACCGGCTGCGGAAACACGCTGGATTTCGCCAATCCGGCGGTGCGGCGGCTGGCGATCGACACGATGCGGCATTTCGTTACGCATTGCGGCGTGGACGGCTTCCGCTTCGACCTTGCACCGATCCTGGCGCGCGGACCCGGCTTCGACCCTGCCGCGCCCATCTTCGCAGAAATCGGCGCCGATCCGTTGCTGGCGGACAGGGTGCTGATCGCCGAACCCTGGGATATCGGGCCGGGCGGATACCAACTGGGTGCCTTTCCGCCAAACTGGCTGGAATGGAACGACCGCTTTCGCGACGACGTTCGCCGGTTCTGGAAGGGTGACGGCAGCATCGGAGTGCTGGCCACGCGGCTTGCCGGATCGACAGACATATTCGGTCCGCAACGGGTGGGGGAGGGGTGCCGTTCGATCAATTTCATCGCCGCTCACGATGGCTTCACGCTGGCGGACATGGTGGCCTACGCAGAGCGGCACAATTGGGCGAACGGCGAGAACAACCGGGACGGACATGGCGAAAACTTCAGCTGGAACAACGGCGTGGAAGGGCCGAGTAACGATGCAGCGATAATCGCGGCCCGTCGCCGGGACCTGAAGGCGTTGCTGGGTACGCTGTTCGCTTCTGCAGGTACGATCATGCTGACCGCTGGGGATGAGTTCGGCCGGACGCAGCAAGGCAACAACAACGCATACTGTCAGGACAACGCGATCGGCTGGGTGGACTGGAACGCGCGCGACCTTGCTTTGGAAGAGCATGTGATCGCCCTGTCCGCTGCAAGGGCGGGCAATCTGCGCACCTTCGCGCAATTTCCGGACCCCGTGGTCTGGCAGTCACGCGACGGCAAGGCGATGACAGTCGAGGATTGGGAACGCCCCGGTGCGGACTGGCTACGCTGTAGCGCGCCCGGCACCGGGTTTGGCTTCACAATCGACCGCGCGGAGCGAAGCGTGAATATCGATAGCTGAGCGCGCCGGCCGTCATTGCACGCCGCTGCGCGCAAGGTTCAGGCGCAGCCTTGCTTCCGCCAGCTTGCCCGACAGATCGATCCGCGTGGCAAGGTTGTCGAAGCGCGAACGTGTGGCGTCGATCAGTTCGATTACCGAGCCGCCACCCAGTCTGTAGGAATCTTCCGCCATGCGCCCCAGCGCGCCCAGTTTTCCGCCGATCCTACGGTTGAACATATCGAACGCGGCGGCGCGGGTTTCCACCAGCGCGGCATAGCGGTCGATCTCTGCCATAGCGTTGGCCCTGGCAATTTCGGTGCGCAGCTCGGCAGCGCGCGCTTCTGCCTCGGCCTTGCGCACCGCCCCGTTACGGCGATCGAACAGCGGCACTTCCAGCGTCACCCCTGCGGAGTACGTTGCGCCGAACGGGCCTGTCGTCCAGAAGCGGCCACCGTTTACAGACACCTCTGGGAAACGCTCGCGCCTTGCGGTGACTACGTCTGCCTGCGCGGCCTGCTGTTCGTCGTGCGCAGCGAGGACGGCGGGCAAGGCATTCGCGGATTGAGCAGGGCTGGCGGCGGGAGCGGACAATGCGTCGATCGTGCCCGCCGCCGTCGGTCGCCAGTTCGCGACACCAAGGGCGTTGGCAAGATCTGTCCTTGCAGAGATCGCATCCGCTTCGGCTTCGACCAGATCCGCGCGTGCGGATTCGATCTCTACATCGACGCGGGCCACGTCATAATCGCTGGCGACACCTGATTTGCGCCGTCCTGCCACCATACCGCGCAGCCGGTCGAGTTCCGCCATGGCATCTCTGCGCACGCCCACCGTTTCCTGCGCGGCAAGCAATGCGACGAAAGCCGCGCCAGCTTCGTTCATGAACTCAAGCCGGGATACCGCGACGCGCGATCGGGCGGCATCGATCCGGCGATCTGCGGCATTCACCCGCGCCCGGCGCTTGCCGCTAAGGTCGAGCGGCATTTCGATCGTGGCTTCATGGGCGCGGCGACCTTCGTAGTTGGTCAGTTCCGCAGGCTGGTACGATCCCGCATAGGATATCGACGGATTGGGCAGCACGTTCACGCTTTGGCGATCGGCCTCAGCTCCTGCGATTTCCTGCTCCTCGGCAGCGACGCGTGGGCTGGCTGTGCGCGCCAAGTTCAGGACGGTCTGCAGGTCTACCGTTGCGGGCGTTTCCTGCGCTGCCGCGGGTGCTTCCTGCGCTGCCGCCAGCGTTGCCAGCAGTATCAGCGGAGCGATGGCAAGGGGACGCAGGCTCATGCGTCGGCCTCCTCTGGGGTCTGGAGTTTGCCGGGGGTAATGTAGCTGTAGAGCACCGGCAGGATGAGCAGTGCGACGATCAGTGTCGTCACCATGCCGCCCACGACGACAAGGGCGAAGGGGCGCTGCGTTTCGCTGCCGATCCCGGTGGAGACCACCATGGGCAGCAGGCCCAGCATCGCCAGCGAAGAGGCCATGAGCACCGGGCGAAGTCTGTCTACCGCCCCTTCAAGCAGCGCAGGCAGCAGGTCCATGCCCTTTCGGCGCCGTTCTTCCGCCGCTGACAGCACCAACACGCCCATCAGCGAAACCTGGCCGAGCAGTGCGATGAAGCCCACCGCAGCGCTGACTGAAAGCGGTACGCCTGCAACCAGCAGGGCAAAGGCACCGCCCGTCAGCGCGAAAGGGATCGTGGCGATGATGGCGATGGCGCTGCGACCACTGTTCATCGCTGCATAGAGCAGGCACAGCACCAGCAGCAGCGCCACCGGGACGACCACCTGCAGGCGCTTCGCCGCGCGCTGCTGGTTCTCGAACTCTCCGCCCCAGACGAAGTAGCTGCCCTCGGGCGGCTTGACCTTGGCGTTCACGGCGGCGATCGCATCGTTCACGGTTGATCCCATGTCGCGGCCCTCGACGTTGAACTTGAGCGCGAGGAAACGGATGTTGCCTTCGCGCACGATCGTGGTTGGGCCGTTTTCGACAGAGATTCTTGCCAGTCGCGCCAGGGGTACGCGTGCGCCGGACGGAGTGGTGATCTGCAACGCGCCGATCTTGTCCGCATCGTCGCGAGAGGGCGAAGGCAGGATCAGCCGGACGGGCACCGGCCGTTCGCCGTCCCAGAATTCGGTGGTGACACGGCCCGCCAGCGCCGTCTCGATGGTGCGTTGCGCATCCTCGACCGACACATCGGCGCGGGCAAGCGCTGCGCGGTCCAGTTGGATCTGCAACTGCGGGCCAAGGGCATCGCGGTAGAGGTCCAGTTCGGTAACGCCCGCGACGGGCCGGATGGCATCGACCGCTTTCAGCAGCGTCTGGCGCATTGCGGTCAGGTCGGTGCCAAAGATCTTGAGCACGACCTTGCCGCGCACCCCGGCCACCGCTTCTTCCACGCTGTCTTTTATCGGCTGGGAGAAGTTGAAGCGCACGCCGGGAATGCCTGCCAGCGAACGGCGCATCTGGTCGACGATCTGGGCTTTGGTCTTGCCGGTGTGCCAGTTTTCCTCGGGCAGCAGGCGCACGAAGGTCTTGACCATGTTGACGCCTTCATTGTCCGTGCCGTCCTCGGGGCGGCCGTGTTCGGAGTGAACATCACGGACTTCGGGAATGCCCCGGATGCGGCGGTGGACTTCCTGAAGGACGTCCTGCGCCTTCTGCATGGCGATGGAGTTGGGCATCTCCACGAAGATCGCGATATCGCCCTCGTCCAGTTCGGGCAGGAATTCGGTGCCGAGACGATTGACCGCAAGCGCCCCGGTCAGCAGCAGCGCGGCCGCACCGACTATGGCGATCATCCGGCGGCGCAGGCTCGTGTCGAGCAGCGAACGATAACGCTCGCGCAGGCTGCCGATCCAGCGCGGCTCGACGATATCGGCGTGCTTGGGCTTGAACATCACTGCGCATAAGGCCGGAACCACCGTCAGCGCGAAGACCAGCGCGCCGGTCAGGGCAAAGGCGTAAGTCAGCGCCAGCGGGCGGAACATGCGCCCTTCCACCGATTCCAGCGTGAACACCGGCAGCAGCGCGGCGATGATGATCAGCATCGAATAGAATGTGGGACGCCCAACATCGATGGCGGATGCGATCACCAACCGAAGGATGGCTTTGCGATCCTGTGGCTTTTCGACCTGGATTGCGTGCATCACCGCCTCGACCAGTACGACCGCGCCATCCACGAGGATGCCGAAATCGATCGCCCCCATCGATATAAGGTTGGCGGGCAGGCCCAGCAGGCTGAGCCCGATGAAAGCGGTAAGCAGCGACAACGGGATCACTACGGAAACCACTGCCGATCCGGTCACGCTGCGCAGGAACAGCCAGACGATGGCGATGACAAGGATGAAGCCGTGCAGCAGGTTGTCCTGCACTGTGCCGATGGTGTGGCCGACAAGTTCGCTGCGGTCGTAGACGGGCACGATCTTCATGCCCTTTGGCAGTATGGTATCGTTCAGCCGCTGGACCTGTTCATGGATGCCATCGAGCACCAGCGACGGGTTTTCGCCCCGGCGCATCAGCACAAGCCCTTCCACAACTTCGCGCTTGTCGTTGTAGGAAACGGAGCCCCGCCGCGGTGTTGGCGCGGTCTGGACGGTGGCCACGTCGCCGATGGTAAGGGCGGTGCCGTCGCGCGCTTTCAGAGGGATGTGCTTGATATCCGCAGGCTTGCTGATCACGCCGATCCCGCGCACCGTCAGCTCCTGATCGCCCGTGCGTAGGAAGCCGCCGCCAACATTGAGATTGGCCTTGTTCAGCGTTTCTTCCAGCGTATCCAGGCTGATCCCGGCGGCGTAGAGCCTGGCCGGATCGGGCTGGACCTGGATTTCCTGCAGATAGCCGCCGAACGGAACCACGTCCGCCACGCCCTGCACCTGACGCAGCATACGCGTGACCGTCCACTGCATTTCCGATCGGATGGCGAAAAGGTCGTGCCGGTCGCTCGTTACGCGAAAGCGGTAGATCTTGCCCAGCGGCGTCGATTCCGGGGCGAGTGACGGGGTGATGCCTTCGGGCAGTTCGGCATCGTTCAGGCGCTGGCCGACGACCATGCGACTGTCGAACGGATCGGCGTCGTCATCGAATACCAGCGTGATGATGGACAGGCCGAACAGGTTCTCGCTGCGCAACAGGGTCATGCGCGGAGTGCCGTTCAGCGCGCGTTCCAGCGGGATCGTGACCTGTCGTTCCACTTCGGCGGCGGCATAGCCGGGCATCTGGGTGATGACCTGGACTTGCGCGTTGGTGACGTCGGGAAAAGCTTCGATCGACAGGTTGTGATAGGCGCGGATGCCGAACACCGCGAGGATTCCGGCAAGCACCAGCACCACTACGCGGCGATGGACCGAAAATTCGATGAGACGCGACAGCATGGAAAAGCTCAGAGCTGCTGGCTGGCGCTGCTGTCGAGCAGCAGGGCGCCGTGGGAAATGATGGTTTCGCCCGCCTTCAGGCCGGAGGAGATGACGATCCGCCCTCCGCGCGATGCGCCGATGGTCACGGGCCGTGCCACGGTCTTGCCTTTGTCGGCCTGCACGTAGACGACGCGCTGGCCGCCCTCCCTGACGAGAACGGCGTCAGTCGGCACGGTGATCGCGCGGGTGGCGGGAAGGCGGACGTCGGCCAGCATTCCTGCAGTCAATCCGGCGGGCTTCCTTGACAGGCGCAGATAAACCGGCACACGGCGCTGTTCGCTGTCGACCAGCGAGCCGATGCCGTCGATGCGGGCGGGAATGGTTTCTCCGGCCAGTACGACTTGCGCTTCCATTCCGGCGCGCAGGCCTATGAGATCGCTCTCCGTCGCGTCGGCAACCACCCATAGCCGGGCCGGATCGCCGATTTCCATGATCGGATCGCCGCCGACATCGGCCATCGATCCCACACTTGCCTTGAGGCTTAGCACAGTGCCGCCGACTGGCGCACGCAGCGTGAAAGTTCCGCCCTTGCCGCCGCCGATAAGCGAGGATGCGCGCGATGCCCGCGCATATTCCGCGCGCGCTTCGCGTGCGGCGGT
Organism: Novosphingobium guangzhouense; assembly: GCF_002896965.1. GTDB lineage: Bacteria > Pseudomonadota > Alphaproteobacteria > Sphingomonadales > Sphingomonadaceae > Novosphingobium > Novosphingobium guangzhouense. Next base: position 374,486 of record NZ_LYMM01000001.1, on the reverse strand, counting down.
TTCCGCCCCGAAACGCTCCACTTCGGTGCCGACGCCGCGGCTTACCATCTCGGTCTGGCGGCGCAACATGTCCTCTGCCGCCGCCAGACGCGCGCGCGATTGCGCCACGTCCGAGCGCACCGACGCGACATCCGCACCAACCAGCGTGACCAGCGGAGTGCCGCGCTGGATGACTTCGCCCGGACGCGCTTCTATCGATACGATGCGGGCCGGAACGGGGGTGTCGATGGCAGCCAGCCCCTGCGCCTCGAACGCCACGCGTCCGGGCACCGGCAGGCCGAAGCCGCTGTTGCCCTCGCCCACGCGCTCGGTCTTTACGAAGCCCTGGCGGATCATCTCGCCAAGGCTGAGCGGTGCGTCGGTCTTCTCGACGTCCGGCTGTCCGGAACAGGCGGAAAGACTTGCCGATACGAGCAGCGTGAATAGAAGACGCAGCGTCGGCGTCGAGCGCAATGCCATGCGTAAGGTTCCCCGGCTCTTCGTCTTCGGGTGAAGACGGCCCTGCGGCCGCCGACTATGGCCAAGGGCTGACAAAGTCCTGACTGGTCCCGGAAATTGGCATGAGCCTGGATATTGGCGCGAGGTTGTGAATGCGGTTGCTGCTGGTCGAGGATGACGCGGACTTGCGCGAAACGATCGCGCGTGCGCTGGAACTCGCCGGGCATCGCACCGATGCACTGGCATCGGGGGAAGAGGCCGATGCTGCATTGCGTGGAGGCGGATATGATCTGGTGGTGCTGGACCTTGGTTTGCCGGATATCGACGGGCTGGACCTGCTGCGGCGCGTGCGGGGGCGGCGGGATGCGACACCGATCCTGATCCTGACCGCGCGCGATGCCATCGATGACCGCATCGCGGGTTTGCGCGCCGGGGCGGACGATTATCTGGTCAAACCCTTCGCACTTGGAGAACTGGAAGCGCGGGTGGAGGCGATCCGGCGGCGGCTGTCCGGCACGGTGGTTCGCCTTGCCAACGGGCCGCTCGAATTCGATCCCGAAACGCGCCAGGCTTTCATCGACGGGCGCCTGCTGGACTTGTCCTTGCGCGAAACCGATGTGCTTGAAGCGCTGATCAGCCGGGTCGGTGAAGTGCTGCAAAAGGCGCGTCTGGCCCAGCAGATGAGCAACTGGGATCGCGAAGTGGCCACCAACAGCGTGGAGGTCTACGTCAGCCGCCTGCGCCGCAAGCTGGCGCCTCATGCGGTGAGTATTCGCACGATCCACGGCCTTGGCTATCTGATGGAGCATCACGGCGATGGCTAGGCGGCTCAGCATGCGCAGGCGGTTGCTGGCATGGCTGCTGCCCACGACACTGGCGCTGGCCGCGATCTGGCTGTGGGCGGCCTATGCGATCGTCGTCCACTTCGTGAACGTGGCCTATGACCGTTCGCTGGAAGATTCAGTGGAGACGATCGCGCGGCAGGTGGTGGCCAGCGACAGCGGTTTCTCCGTTGACCTGCCGCCTGCCGCTCGGCAGATGCTGGAATTCGATCGGGTTGATCGCATTCTCTATCAGATGGTGGACGATCAAGGAGTGCGGCATGTCGGTAACGGCGAAGTGCCGGCGCCCGTCACGAGCCAAACCAATTCCCACGGTAATGTCTTCTACGACCTGACGCGGGACGGGCAGCACTTGCGCGCCGTCCAGACGCGGGTGAGCGGTGCAGGCGGGCGCTTCATGCTGGTGCGCGTTGCCGAGACCCGGCAGAAGCGCAACATGCTCTCGCGTGAGGTCATGGCCTACATGGTTGCGCCGCAATCATTGTTCATGGCGGGGATCATCGTGCTGATCTGGATTGGCGTCGGCCGGGGCATCGCGCCGCTGGCGCGGGTTCGCGATGCGATCGCGCGTCTTGATCCCAGCGATCTGCGCCGGATCGACGATCATGCCCTGCCTATGGAACTGCACCAGCAGGTCAGCGTCATGAACGGCCTCATTGCGCGGCTGGCTGCGCTGCTGTCCGCGCAACGACGCTTCATTGCCGATGCCTCGCACCAGTTACGCACGCCGTTGACGAACATCCGCACGCAAGTCGAACTTGCCCTGCGTGCGGGAAGCTATGAAGATATGCGCGCGATGCTGGAGAAAGTCGACGCCGCCAGCAGCAGGCTGGTCAGGCTGACCGGGCAACTGCTGACGCTCAGCCGCATCGAGGCGGGTGCGGACGGATTCGCTCATCGCGCGGACTTCGCCATCGACGCGGTAGTTGCGGACGTAGTGGCATGGTCTATCCCGGCGGCATTGAAGAAGGGGATCGAGATCGGGTTCGATGCGCCGCCGGATGGTGTTCCGTTCCACGGAGACCAGCACGCGATCGAGCAGTTGATGGCCAATCTTGTCGACAATGCGGTGAATTACACGCCTGCGGGCGGCCGCATCTTCGTGACCGTGGGCAAAACAGGCCAAGGCGTGCAACTGATCGTGCAGGACAATGGACCGGGGTTGGGCGCGGCCGACCGGGAGCGGGTACTGAACCGTTTCGACCGGGGCGCGCAGCCATCGGGAACGGGCAGCGGACTTGGCCTGAGTATCGCGCAGGAGGTCGTCCGGCTTCATCACGGCACTATCCGGCTGGATGAGTCGACGGGCGGTGGACTGAAGGTTGAGGTGCGACTTCCTTTGACCGTTGTGCCGCAGTGACACTGCGGCCTTGCTGTGCGCGGATCATCAGCAGAGGGCGTCGAACAACTTGGGCGCCAGATAAAGCCGGTTGGTTGCACGCGTGCAGGCGACGTAGAGCAGGTTGACCTGCTGGTCGGCTTCGGTCGTCCACTTCGCGTCCTTCTGCCGCCGCGCGACGAGGTCTGCCGGGTCATCGAAATCGTCGAGAACGACGACGGTGTCGAATTCCCGCCCCTTCGCCTTGTGTGCGGTAGAGATGATCAGCCCTGCATCTGCCTCGCGCTCGCGGTGAAGATGGCCAAGCCTGGTGAGGATATCGGGCAGCCGTTCGCCGTGGCGCTCCACGATGTCGAGCAGCCGCCGGGCTTCGCCGTCGCCACGTCCGGCAGCGTGTTCGAACAATGCCCAGGACGTGAAACGGGCGACGCCGGGATCGGTGATGTGGTGGTGGCGACGCTGGCGTAGCGCCAGGGCCGAAGACAACTGGCGATGAAGGTCCGAGATACCGCCGATCAGGTGAAATGGCTTGTCGATAGCTGCCAGACTCTCGAAAAGGCGGGCATTGGTGCGGGCGAGGATCGCAGTCCCCGGACGCGGTTGCAGTCTGCCGCCATAGCGCACGATTTCGGTTTCCTGCCGGGGGTTACCGTGCAGGCGGTGGCGCGGCGGCTTGGAACTGTGCCGCAGGATCCGGTTGGCGAGTTGCGCGATTTCCGGTCCGAACCGCCAGCTCAGCGTCAATGGCAGTTCGGGCGCATCGAATTGCTGCATCGCGTCCACGGCTCCGCGAAAGCGGTAGATGGACTGATAAGGATCGCCGACCAGGATTGTCGGCAAGCCTGCCTTGCGGGCGATGGAGATCAACACCGGATTGAGGTCCTGTGCCTCGTCAAGCAGCATGTAGGCGAACTGCCCCTCGATCCGATGCCACAGTTCGAAGGATTTCAGATACGTGTCGTGCGTGATCGGAAGGTCGTGGCGTTCGAATTTGAGCAGGCTTTTGACGATGTCACGCGTCATTTCGCGCACCGCGATGCGTTGTGATTTGACCACAAGGTCGCAATGATCGGGCCGGATCTTGGAGCCGGCGTCGATCAGGAAGCTGTCGATCGTGCGCAGGATTGCAGCACGCACTTGCCAGTCACTCATTCCCGGCACCGGATGGATCATCCGATCGAATGCGCGCAGGTGTTCATGGCGATAGCGCGGGATCAGTTCTGCGTTGCGCTGTCCGACCTTGAGCGCGCGATGGGCGAAGCTGTGCGCCGTGCGCGTTTCGATGATGGGTGGGAACCTGCGCCCCGCTTCGTCGGCAATTGCCCGGTTGAAGGCCAGATAAAGCGCGGTTGCCGGCCAGCGACGACTATACTGGACCAGCGTGGAGGTTTTGCCGCATCCGGCACCGGCGACGACCTTGATCGTGCCGGATGGGGACCGGTCCAGGATTGCCTGTTGCTCAGCGGTGGGCGTCATCGGGGCGTGATTGCGGCGCAGGCCATGCGCGTCAAGGCGTCTTCCTGCGCGGCCGCCCCAGATCGGTGTCAGCACAGGGATTGCAGCAGGATGCTGGTTTCGCTGTTCAACACACCTTCGATCGAGCGCAGTTCGCGCAATATCCGGTCAAATTCGGGCAGGTCGCCGGCCTCGATTTCGGCGATGAGATCCCAGGCGCCGTTGGTGGTGTGGAGCGAGCGGGTTTCGGGAATGCCACGCATCGAGCGGATCACCGCTGCCGTCGAGTGCCCCTCGACTTCTATAAGCGCGATGGCGCGAATGCGTTTTTCCGTATTCCCGTGCGTGCGTAGGGTGAAGCCCAGGATCGTGCCGGACTTAACCAGCCGGTCGAGCCGTGATTGCACCGTCGCGCGCGATACTCCCAGTGTCTGCGCCAGCTTTGACACGGATGCCCGTCCGTCTTCCCGAAGAAGCGAGATCAGTCGACGATCAAGGCTGTCGAGTTCGGTCAGGCGAGGGGTCCTGCGTCGATACTGTCATGGCGCGGTTTAATCGCGCCGTCTTTGGCGTGTGACAGGTGAAGGGCTGGCCGGCTCAGGGCGATCCGGCGGCCCAGCGCAGCGCTGTGGTGACTGATCGGCTGGGGACGGTGATGTGGGTTTCGCCCTTGAAGATTTCCGCCCGGCTGCGCAGGCCGTAAGTCGACAAGGGCTTGAGCCGGTCGGCCAATGCCTCTGCGTCATGGACGATTTCGGTCCGTTCTTCGCGATCACCCGCAAGCAACAGTATCCGGGCCATGCGCTGCGGAGCGCGGCCTTGTGTCAGGCGTAATGCGAAGGTGCGTTCCTGGGTGAGAATTTCCTGATCGTTCCACCACTGAGACGGGCTTGCCGCTATCACGGCATCGAACGCGTCCGGGTGGGAATAGAGCGTGTGCAAAGCGAAATAGCCTGCCAGCGAATGCCCGTAGAGCGCCTGACGGTTGGCATCGACCTTGTAGCGGCGCGCGATCTCCGGCCGGATACTGCGCAGCAGGAAGGCAAGGAATGCGTCGCGCCCGCCCGTCTTGAACTTGGCCAGCGATTGTTGGACGGGGGGAAGCTGGGGCAGGTTGGGCGGCGTGAAGTCGTAGAGGCGGCGTGCACCCTCGTATGCGCGGTCGGTGGGATACCCTATGCCTACAACGATCGTCCCGCCCGGACCCGGATCACTGGATGGTTCAGCGCCGATGCGTTCCTGCACTCGCCGCGCCTCTGCGAAGCTTGCGAACATGGCGTTACCGTCCAGCACATACAGCACTGGAAAGCCGTTCGCCGGAGCAGGCCCTTCGGGAGCGGAGACGAAGATGCGATAGGGCTCGCCCTGGCTGTTACGCATCTCGAAAACCTGCGTGCCCGGAAGGGTGTAACCCGATGCTTCCGGGGCGGCGTCCGCGCCGGTAGCTGTTGCAGGCGTCAGGGCAAGAAGTGATGCGGCGGCCGACAACAGAGCGGGGAGCATGGGCAAATCTCCGATCAGGCGGGAAGAAGCGAACGTCGCCGCGCCGCGACTTGCATCAAGGCAAAGTAAAGCCCGCTGGCGAGGATGACGGCGTCAAGGGCGGGCACTGTCGTGACAGAAAAGTCATAGTGCAGCGCGATCGCCGCAAGGCCGCTCGTCACGGCCCAGGTGCAGATCGCGGGCCAGTGAATGCCGGAGAGGTCTTCGATGGAGCGCGCCGCGTCCATGTCGCGGAAGCGGGTCCAGCCATCGATGACGTAGATTGCGGCGAACGGGGGGATCGTAACGCCCAGCACTACAAGGAAGGGGATAAACCCTTCGATGATGCCCATCAGTGCAAGGCCGGTGCCAACCACCGTGCCGACAAGGATGAACGCCCAGCGGGGGATGCGCGGGAATGTCGCCGCCAGCGAGAGGCTTGCCGAATAGAGGTTGAGCGAATTGAGCGTCCAGGTCGGCATGACCAGCAACGCCAGCGCCCAGGCGCCGAACCCGAAGCCGGTGATCATGCGCATGATGTCGGTCTGCCCAGTCGCCAGGGCGGCGATTGCTGCGCCCGCCATCAGGAGCGGTGCGGTGAAGGGATAGGACAGCGCCATGCTGAGAACCGCGCCCTTGCGCGTGCGGGTGTAGCGCGAAAGGTCGGGCAGAGTGGTGATGGTCAGCATGTCGGCGCCGATCAGGGCTGACAGGGCGATGCCGAACGTCATATGATAGGGGCTGGTGACGGGTGGGCTGAGCACCAGTCCATGGCGTCGCGCCGCCGCGATGCAGACGGCCAGAATCATCGCCGCAAGCAGCGGCACGCCGATCATCGCCAGCCGGTCCAGCGCGCGGAAGCCGATCAGGGTGGTCAGCGCCATCAGTGCTGCGCCTGCAACCACGATGGTCGCGAAATCGGGCGAGAAGCCGAAACCCTCGCCTGCCGCTGCAACCGCATCACCGAGGAAAGACACGTTCACGCCGAACCAGCAGAAGTGGACGATGGCAATGATGATGTTGACCAGTCCTGCGCCCTTCAAACCGAACGAGCGCCGGATCAGCAGATAGGTATTGAGCCGCGAGCGGACCGCGACCAGCGAAGTCAGGCATCCGCCAAGGCACAGGAAAGTACCCGCCAGGAACGCCGCAGCGACCGCAGGCCAGAAGCCCAGCGCCAGAGCTGTCTGCGCACCGTTGAGGAACGTCGGCAGCGATATGGAGAAGCTGGCGATGATCAGCGCCACGCGCCAGCCGCCGACGGTCAGCGCCTGCGGCAGCGGCGCGTTGGCGTACTGATCGCCGGATTCGTGATGACTTACGGCTTCAGCCAAGCGCCGATCTCCTCGATGGGAATATAATCCTGCGCATAGCCGAAGGCGCGCGGTCCGACGAATTCCAAGGCGCGCTCTTCACGCAGGATGGCGGGAGCGGCCGCGCCGACCACTTTCGCGCGCTGGCCGTACTTGAGTCGTTCGGTGGTGATGCTGTCGGCGGTCTCGCGGTCCATCACGGTCAGAATATCGGGCACCATGGCCACGACCGCGCCGTCGCGGCGGGCCATCAGGTTCTCGTTCTGGAAGTCCAGCTCCATGCGGCTGGCGCCGTCGAAGCTTTCGAACACGACGCGTCCGACGGAGAAGCCGTCTTTCGTTTCCCGCTCGATGTCCGTGATCTTGCCGTCGAATAGCACCCCGGCGTGGGGGTAAAGGCCCGTTGCCTCCAGCGCGGCAAACATCGCCGCGAAAGGATCTTCGCTGCGCCCGCGGGCCGTGCGGATCGCGGCGCCTACGTCACGAGCGGCGGTGATGGTGCCGTGGATCGCGTGGTCTTTCGCTTCGCGCCCGGTCAGCGGATATTCTACAAGGTGCGCGATGCCGCCCACTGCCACCGATAGCGCACGGGCAAGCCGTTCATGGGCGAGATTGTCGTCCGTTTCGATCAGGCTGAGCGAACCGCTCGCATCGGTGAGGATGGAGGGGCAGGCGGACAAACCACGGATATTGAAGATCGCCATCTGCGATTCGGGAAAGGCACGGCCCATGCCGTCGCAGTCCAGCACCGGTATTCCAAGGCGCGCGGCGGCGAAAAGCGGCGCAAGGCCGTTACTGCCACCGATTTCGATCGGGATCACCGCGTCGATCCGACGGCCCATGATCTCTTCCAGCCGGCGCAGACCGTCGATAGCTTCACGACCGTTGGGCAGCTTTTCCACCGAGACGGTCGGCGCGCCGATCCACCCGCACGGCACGACAAGCGCGTCATCGGCCAGAGCGTCGAGGCCGATGACCTCGAACGGTCCGCGCCGTTCCAGCTCGGCTTCGGCAAGCAGTGTGGCGTAGTAAGGGTCGCCGCCGCCGCCCGAGCCGAGGAAGGCGGCGCCGAGGGCGAGGTCGCCGATGGCCTGGCGGTCAAGCAGCATGGGAAGCTCCGATGGAGGGGGGCGGAAGAAGGTCCGCTACGACGCGGACACGCACCTGCACGGCGCGGCCGGGAAGATAGCTGAGCGGGGTCTCCTCTATGTCCACGGTGGCAAGCGTGGCAGGGTCGCCACCATTGGTCAGAACCTGTTCGCGGGCAAGCTGGGCGACGTGTTCGATCGCGGCTTCGCGGTCCATCGCCTCGTAGCTGATGACGCGCTCCACTTGCGCCCCGGCCTGTGCGATGGCAGCCCCGACCGCGTTTGCAACTTCGGCGTGCGGGGGGCGGATCACTTGCGATACACCGCGCAGGTCGTCGGGGATCAGGAAGTTGCCGCCGCCGACAGCCAGCACCGGCACGGCGCCGCGCGCGGTCTTCATGCGGTCCACGCCGTCTTCCAGCATCGTGCGCATTCGCGCCTGCAACGCCGCGAGCACTGTGGATGAAAGAACGGGAAGGCCATCGGCGGATCCGAACGACACGATGCCGGCAAGGCGGGCCAGATCGCTGGTCGTCAGCGTATTGCCGCCGAACAGCATGCCTTCCTGCGCCAGCCGGTAGCCGAGCGAATCCGGCCCAATGCGAAAGGCCGCTTCGTCCAGTTCCGTGGCGCCGTATAGCGCAGGATCAAGGTGGACACGGGTGCCGCCGCCCAGTCCGATGGCAAGCACGTCCGGCATGCGGAAGTTAGTCCTGACGCCGCCAATATCGGCCGAAATGGCGGATTCGCGCGGATAGCCGGATGACAGCGCGCCGATATCGGTGGTCGTGCCGCCAACGTCCATGACGATGGCATCGCCAAGTCCGCTGAGGAAGGCGGCGCCGCGCATTGAATTGGTCGGGCCGGAACCCATGGTCATGACCGGGTAGGCTTCCGCTTGGGTGGCTGAGGCTAGCGTGCCGTCGTTCTGCGAGATGTAAAGCGGCGCGCTTACTCCGATCGCGGCGCAGGCGCGGGCGAAGGAGCGCACTACGCGGCGTGCCAGGGTAGTCAGCGCGGCGTTGAGGATGGCCGAATTCTCTCGCTCGATGAAGCCGATGCGGCCGATCTCGCTAGAGAGGGTAATGGTGGCATCCGGGTGGGATTCGCGCACGATGGCGGCAGCGCGGTGCTCCATTTCGGCATTGATAGGCGAGAAGGCACAGGTGATCGCGATCGCCGTGACGCCGTCGTCGCGCAGTTCGACGGCAGCGGCGCGCAGGGCGTTCTCATCAAGTGAGGCCATTTCGCGGCCATCGACTTCGTAGCCGCCGGGCAGCAGGTAGCAGCGCCGGTCAATGCATTCCACAAGGTCACGCGGCCAGCCTGTCAGCGGTGGCAGCGCTTCCCCTGAAGGGCTGGCGAGCCGCAGCACGCCTACACGGTCAAGCTCGCGGCGCTCGACAAGGGCGTTGACGAAGTGGGTGGTTCCGATCGTGACGGATGCAATGCGCGCAGGGCTGACGCCTGATTGCGACAGAATCGAGCGGATCGCATCGGCGACGCCGGTTTCAACATCGGCAGAGGTGGGTTGCTTGGTCCAGGCCAGGACTTTGCCCTGATCCATGAGGACCGCGTCGGTGTTAGTGCCCCCGACATCGACGCCAATGCGCACTCGCTTCTCCATGCCCGTTGATACTCATTCCCCGGCCTGTCCCGGAGTACCTTAAAGGGAGTAGGAGCGCCCATGGCTTGCCCGCAACGAACAAGACGGGTGCACTGGCCGGGTAAACGGGTAAACGCCTGATCTGTCGGGGTAGCGGTCCGCAGGGGTTGAGCGTAGCGGACAGGTCGCATAGGCTTGGCGAAAGGGAGAGCGCGTCTGAAAGCTGTAATGAGGGTTCGCTACAGGATTGTGACGCGTGCATGAACTGATTCGCACCAAGGTGGCGCCCCCGATCTGGCTGGGTAGCCAGATTCGCCGGGACTTGCTTCTGGAGCGGCTCGATGAAGCGCTTGCGCGCCGCATGACGGTGATCCATGCACCGGCGGGCTATGGAAAGACCAGTCTGCTGTCGCAGTGGCGCCGCCGTTGCGAGGACGCGGAGATCTTGATCGGCTGGCTGACGCTGGAGCGCGAGGATGCCGATCTCCAGCGCCTTTCACGCTACCTGCTGCTTGCGTTGGACGATGCCGAAGCTTTGGAAGACGCGCCTGCCGCCGATCTGCCGCCGCGCGCTGCGCTATCCGCGATCATCAATCGCATCGCGCGGGAAGATCGGCCGGTAGTGCTGATCTTCGACGATTTCCACCGGGTTGAGGGCGGGGAAGTCAACGCCTTCGTCCAGTCGCTGATCCGCCTTGCGCCAAGTAATTGCCACTTCGTCATCGCATCGCGCGATTACCCGTGGCTGGGCCAGTCGGTGCTGGCTGCGGAAGAGCAACTGACCGAACTGACCAGCGAGGATTTGCGGTTCAACCGCTCCGAAGCGGAAGCGCTGCTTGACCGCGCTCAGTCCGCTGCCTTGCCGGAAGATGCCCGCAAGGCGTTGGTGGATCGTTCGGAAGGCTGGCCACTGGCGTTGCAGCTAACGTCGCTGTCGCTGAAGCGCGGGATCGACCATACCCGGCTGATGGAGCGGTTCAGCGGGTCCAGTTCGGACCTTGCGCGCTACCTTTCGGAACAGGTGCTGACCTCGCTTCCGGTCGAAGTGCAGGATCTGGTCATGGCTACGGCCTTGCTCGACCGGTTGACCGGGGATGCGGTCAACGCGCTGTGCGAACGCGGCGACGGCTGGTTGGTGCTTGAACGGCTGGAACAACAAGGCATGTTCCTGACGCCGACCGGGGAGGGGCGCGATGCCTACCGTTACCATCAGCTGTTCGCGGAGTACCTGCGCGATCGGCTGAAACGACAGGATCTTGCCCGCTTCCGCCAGCTGAACGCCAACGCGGCGCGGCATTTCGCCGCTTCGGGAGCGATTTCGGCTGCGATCGATCATGCGCTCAATGCGGATGACGGCGATCTGGTGGCGGCGATCCTAGAGAGTGGTGGCGGCTGGCGGTTGATCCCGCAAGGCTATCTTGCGATGGTGGAGGCCGCGCTGGGCCGCCTGTCTCCAGCGCAAGTGAACGCCAGTCCAAGGCTGATGCTGGCGGCGATCTATATCCAGATCAAGCACGGCCACCTCGGCCCCGCGCGCGCTGCCTATGACCGGCTGGCGGCAGAGACAGGCGCGGCGGATGCCCCTGCGGAACTGCGCGCGGAACTGCGTGTGGTGGGCGATACCCTGTCCGATTACGAGAACCTGCCTGTGACCTTCGACGATCTGCTGGAGCGCGAGGCACTGCTTCGCGCGCTTCCTGCCGATGATCATCTGGTCCTTGCCAATTTCACCGAGACGCTGGCGGCCAAGTACCTTGAAGGGGGCTGGCTGGAACGCGCGCTGGAACCGTTGCGTGACGCCCGTGGCCACTATCAGGCGCTTGGATCGCTTTATAGCGAGGTGTTCACGCACTTTCTGGAGGCTCGTATCCGCCATGCGCAGGGGCGGATCAACGATGCGGTGACGATCATCTCCGGCATTCGCGAAGTCATCGACATCAACTTCGGCCCCCGTTCCGATCTGGCCGCGAACTGCGCCGCCTTCGACGCCGCGCTGCTGTATGAGCGCAACCGCATCGATGAAGCGCAGGCTCTGCTCGACTGGGCGCTGCCGCACATGGATCAGTCGGATGCCTGGGTAGACGTCTATGCGGCGGCCTACCTGACAGCCGCCCGCTGCGCCGCCGCGCGGCAATCGCTGAGCGATGGTCTGGCGATCCTCGATCGTGCGCAGGCCATCGCAGCTCCTCGGGGGTTCCGCCAATTGAGCCAGTTGGCTGGCCTGTGCAGGCTGGAGCTGCTGATCGCCCATTCGGCGCCTATTGCGGAGACGGCGGCCTGTGCCGAAGCGCTGTCGCTGGATGCGCTGGCGGGTGAGATGGTGCTGGAAAATCCGCTGTACCGGCCTGTTGCTACGGCTGCGGCGACTTGCCGTGCCGCTCTGCGCCTCGCCGCCGAAGACGTCGCCGGGGCGGAGGAGGATATCGCCGCGCTGCAGCGTTGGGCGATCCGCCACGGTGCGGGTCGCCTGCTCGTCGACGTGCTGATCCTGCGGGCGCAGGCAGGCGAGGAGCAGGAAGGCAAATCGGCCTTCGACGAAGCTGTGGGCATGTCGATGTTCCAGTCGCTGGAACGGCCGTTTCTCGATTGGGAGCGTTTCATGCGGCCTTTCGTCGAAAGTGCGGTGGCCGATGGTTCGGAGACCAACCGCTATCGCGCGCAATTCCTCGGTGCGCTCAATCGCGCGCTGACCAGCCGGGCGGTGCCGGAAGAGGAAGGCGTGCTGAACGGGCCGGAGACGGAGATCCTTGTCCATCTCAGCCGCGGCTACTCCAACAAGGAGATCGCGCGGCTTATCGGCATGTCGCCGGATACGGTGAAGTACCGGCTGAAGTCAGTGTTCCGAAAGATCGGTGTCGACAAGCGCCGCGATGCCGTGCGCGTAGCCATCGAACAGGGCCTCATTCCGGCTTCGGAGGCTGCAGGAATCGCCGATTCCGGGGTTGAAACAGCGCCCTGACCCCAGCTCCTTCCGCCGCCTTACCCATCGAACCCAGCTGATTACCCCGATTATGACGTGGTGCGAAGCGCTGCCTGTTGTTCAATGGGCATGCAAGCAGGAGGACCGTCCGGAGGCCGAAAACAGCCCCGGTTTCAGGTCGAACGGTATTTCAAGGGGAATGACATGGGCTTCGGGAAAACTACGCGCAATCGCGCAGCCAAGACACGCCTGAACGGCGTACTGTTGGCCGCCTCCTGCACTTTCGCGCTGCTGCCGGCAGTCGCATATGCCGAAGAGGCCGATCCGGCCAAGGATGAGATCGTTGTCACCGGGCGCGCCACCACCGGCACCAAGGTCGACACCGACATCATGGAGATGCCGCAGTCCGTCAGCGTCATTACCGCCCAAGAGGTCAAGGACCGCGCGGTAATGAACTTCCAGGAGGTCTTCCGCTACAGCGCCGGCGTGCAGACAGAAACGCAGGGCGTCGATACGCGCGGCGACTTCATGAGCGCGCGCGGCTTTGCGACCGTCCAGTACCTTGACGGTATCAACCGCATGCCCAGCTTCGTATACGGCGGGCGCATGGAAATCTTCACGCTGGAGCGCGCCGAAGTTCTGCGCGGCCCGTCCTCGGTCCTTTACGGCGCCGGTGGCGCCGGCGGCATGTTCAACGGCGTGTCCAAGCGCCCGCAGGACACTTTCGGCGGCGAGATCGACCTGATTGTCGGCACCGAGGATACCCGGCAGATCAACCTCGATATCACGGGTCCGATCACCGACGGCATCTCGGCCCGTTTCGTGGGCGTAGCGCGCGATGGCGAGCTTCAGCAGCCCGGTCAGAAGAACGACCGCCTGGTGCTGATGCCCTCTGTTACCTTCAAGCCGGGACCGGATACTGAAATCACGGTGCTTGGCCTTTACCAGAAGGACCGCCTTGGCAGTCAGACCTATCTGCCGATCAGCAAGACCATCGGAGCCGACAACGACGCTGAGAAGGTTTCGGCCGACACGTTCCTGGGCGAGCCGGGCTTCAACCATACGGACACCAACTACAAAGCGGCCAGCTTGCTGGTGACCCAGCACTTCGGCGACAACATCACGTTCAACAGCAACACCCGCTACTTCAAGACGGATGTGGACTACGCTGAAGTCTATGGCCTTGCGACTTATGCCGACGCGGCACGCACGCTGGTCAACCGCGCATGGTACGTGATGCTTCAGGACAGCAAGGGTGTGTCAACCGACAACCGCGTTTCGTTCAAGCTGACCACCGGGCCGGTGGAACACCAGTTCCTGTTCGGTGTGGATTACACCTGGTTCAACCAGAGCAGCGATCAGGGCTGGGGTTACGATCTGGGTGGGTTCGACATCTACAACCCGACATACGGTCAGACCATCCCAACCTCGACGTTCTATTCGCCGCGCAACACGAACACGCAGTTGGGCTTCTATTTCCAGGACCAGATGCGCCTGTGGGACCGTGTTTCGGTGGTGCTGGGTGGCCGTCATGACCGGGCGACGTCCAAGGCTGACGGCGTGAAGCTGCCCGACAACACGGCTTGGACGTTCCGCGCCGGTGTTATCGGCGATGTGACCGACACGTTCTCGGTCTATGCGAACTATGCGGAATCGTTCTTGCCTGTGTTCGGGCAGAGCGTGCAGGGGCAGGTCTATGTGCCGCGCACCGGCCGCCAGTACGAAGCTGGTGTGAAGTACCAGCCGTTTCGCGGAGCCATGCTTTCGGCATCGGTGTTCGACATCAAGGAAAAGAACGGCCTTCAGGCCGATCCGGACGACATCCAGAACACGATCCAGTCGGGCGAAGTGAAGTCCCGCGGTGTCGAAATCGAAGGCAACCTGCGCATGCCCGGCGATGTGCAGATCACTGCTGCCTACACTTACCTTGATGCGCACAACCTTGAGGCAGATGGCAGCAACGGCCTGCGTCTTGCCAACCTGCCCAAGCATGCCGCGTCGGTCTGGGCGACCAAGAACTTCGCCCTTACCGAAGCGATCGGCGCACGCGTGGGTGGCGGCATTCGTTACACGGGCGAAAAGCCGGACAGCTTCGAGAACTTCACGATGCCGTCGTATACGCTTGTCGATGCCATGTTCGAGTTGACATATGACAAGTGGTCGCTGGGCATCAACGCCAGCAACATCTTCAACACTACCGTTTACACCGCATGCAACTGGAACCCCACTGCGACCGAGGGCTATTGCTATCTCGGCAAGGACCGCACTGTCCTTGCCACACTGCGCCGTACTTTCTGATACCCAACCGACCTGACGGGAGCCGGTGCAAGCCGGCTCCCGCTTTTTCGGTCGCATACAGTTTTCGAGGACCACGCCATGCATCTTCGCCCCGCCATTCGCCTCGCAATCCGCCGCACTCTGGCCCCGCTCTCGCTAACGGCATCGACGATGGTGATTGCCGCTCTTGCTCCCGCCCCGGCCATGGCTGCGGCCGAAGGCATGGCTGACCTCATCATTACCAATGCGCGCATCTATACCGTGGACGAGACCCACCCCTGGGCCGAGGCCGTGGCAATCCGCGATGGTCGGATCATCGCCGTGGGAACCGCAAAGGACGTTGCGGTCCAGAAGGGCACGCAGACGCAAGTGGTCGACCTCAAGGGCAAGCTGCTGCTCCCTTCCTTCGGCGATGCGCATAATCACCCCGTCTTCGGTGGGATGAGCCACGCCCGCTGCGCGCTTCATGCCGGCAAGTCCATCGACGACTACCGCAAGATCATCGCCAAGTGCATTTCCGAGACGCCGGGCACCTCGGTGATATATGGCGTGGGTTGGGAAGATGGCCTGTTCCCGCCCAACGGCGTGCCGACCAAGGACATCCTCGACAAGCTTTCCACCACGCGTCCGCTAATCTTCCGGTCAACCGGGGGGCACAGCCTGTGGGTCAACTCGAAGGCGTTGCAGCTTGCCGGGATCACCAAGGCGACCAAAGACCCGCTGAACGGCAAGATCGATCGCGACCCCAAGACCGGGGAGCCCATCGGCGGCCTGCAGGAGTCCGCGCAGGATCTGGTAAACGCGCTCATGCCGGAAACCACCGGGCAGGATCTGCAGGACGCGATCGCCTACACCGCAAAGCACTTCAACTCGCTAGGGATCACCAACTGGCATGATGCGGGCATCGAGTGGGAGGAAGACGGTTCAAGCGCGGTGATCGATGCCTACAAGGCGGTGGCCGACAAGGGCCAACTGACCGTCGATGTGGCGATCGACCTAAAGTGGAAGAACGAAAAGGGGCTGGAACAGCTGCCGGGTCTATACAAGGCATCGCAGCGCGCCCGCACGCTTGGCATCACCGCACGCAGCGTCAAGTTCTATATCGACGGCGTCATCCCGCAGCAGACTGCCTATATGCTCAAGCCTTACGAGGGCACGCAGGAAGTGGGCGCACCACAAATTCCGGCGGGCATACTCGCGGCCGCCACGACCGCGCTCGATGAACAGGGCATGCAGTCCCATTATCACACCATCGGCGATGCGGCCGTGCGGGAGGCGCTGGACGCGGTGGCAACCGCGCGCCGTTCGGATGGCAATGCCGATACGCGACCGATGATCTCGCACCTCAACGTGATCGATCCGGCCGACCAGCCGCGCTTTGCGACGCTTGGCGTGACGGCGATCTTCCAGCCGCTGTGGACCTGCAACGAACCGTACATGGATCTGACCAAGGAACGGATCGGGCCGAAGCGTTCGCAGTACATCTACCCCGTGGGCAGCGTCGAGAAGTTCGGCGGGCGCGTGGCTTACGGTGCGGACTGGTCGGTCGCCTCGGCAGATCCGCTGCTGGGCATCGAAGTCGCTCTGACCCGCGTGGCACCCGAGGGTGACCGTGAGCCCCTTATCGCGGGTGAGGCTGTTACGCTGGCGCAGGCGGTCAAGTCCTACACGCTGGACGTTGCCTACGTGAACCATCTCGATCAGGAAACCGGCTCGATCCGGCCGGGCAAGAGCGCCGATCTGGTCGTACTGGACAAGGACATCTTCAAGCTCGACGCGCGCCGCATCCACCAAACCAAGGTGCTGATGACCATGTTCAAGGGCAAGCCCGTCTACGGCACGCTCGATACGGCGGCGCGTTGATGGGGCTGTTCTCGCCCCGCAGCGATGCGGATGTCGCGCAGTTCGTGCGTGAGGAAAAGCTGGCTCTGGTGACTACGCACGATGCGCAGGGGTTCGTCACCACACCTCTGCCGTTGCTGGCGGAGCTGGACCATACCGGCGAGATCCGCGCCTTCGTCGGCCATTTCGCATTGGCCAACCCCCATACGGCTCGCGCGCAGGCATCGCCGCGTGCGCAGATCGCGTTCCTTGGACCGCATGGATACATCTCTCCGGGCGTGGTCTCCGCGCCCGGCTGGGGGCCGACCTGGAACTATCGCTTCGCGCAGTTCGAAGTGGAGCTGCAGTTTGGACCGGAACGCAATCGGGCGGCCATCGTCGAACTCGTCAGCGAACTGGAGGGAACGCACGAAGGCGCCTGGACCGTCGCCCGGATGGGGGAACGCTTTGAAGGCATGACCCAGCGCGTCGTCGCGTTCCGTGCCGTGGTTCTGTCGCAGCACGCCCAGTTCAAGCTGGGGCAGGACGAAACCGCGCAGACCTTTGCGGAAATCGTCGCGGCGGAAGGTGCCAGTCCGTTGGCCGCGGCGATGCTTGGGCAGCGCCCGTAATCTCCCGCACCGGAACCGGAGTTTGGGAATGACAGCATCAGTGAGCCGCCGCGCTGCTCTTGGCGGTCTGGCGATGTTGCCGCTGCTTGGCGCAACCGCCCCCGGTTCGGGCGGCAGTTGCGTGCTTATCCGCAATGCCATGCTGTTCGACGGCACGGGCAGCCGGCGCGAGCCGCGCAATGTGCGCATTAGTGGTGATCGCATCGATGCCGTGTCGCCTGGCGACATTCCCGCGCCACCGGGTGCAACAGTGATCGATGCCGCAGGGCAGACTTTGATGCCCGGCCTGACGGATGCGCACTGGCACATGTCGGCGGTGAAGGGTTCATCATGGATGGGGCCGCAAGATGCGGTTTCCATCGCGCTGGTGCTCAAGGATGCAGAGCGCCAATTGAAGCGCGGTTTTACCACCGTGCGCGATACGGCAGGCGCGGTGTTCGGCATTCGCGATGCCATCGAACAGGGTATCGTACCTGGTCCGCGTTGCTATCCCAGTGGTGCGGCCATTTCTCAGACGTCCGGCCACGGCGATTTCGACCCGGTAGAAGAACTGCCGCCAACGATGGGGGGCGATGCGTCACGCTATCGTCGCCTTGGCATGACGGCGGTGGCGAACGGTGTGCCCGAAGTCCTTGCTGCAACGCGCCAGCAGCTCAAGCGCGGCGCCACGCAGATCAAGATCATGGCGGGCGGCGGCGTCACGTCCGACTTCGATCCGATCGACACTCTGCAGTTTACGCCAGAGGAACTGCGCGCCATCGTGCAGGCGGCCACGGACTGGGGCACTTACGCCTGCGCCCACGTCTATACCGCGGCCGGTGTTCGGCGTTGCCTTGATGCGGGCGTGGTTTCGATCGAGCACGGCCATCTTATCGATGATGCGACGGCAGCCTACATGGCCGAGAAGGGCGCATGGTTATCTACCCAGCCGTTTGAGACCGGGGACAACGTGCTCTCGCCTGAACAGATGGACAAGGCCCATCAATCACTGGGCAGCGCCGGTTGGCGTTCGAGCGTGGAACTGGCGAAGAAGCACGGGGTCGAGGTGGCATTCGGCACAGACCTATTCGCCCGGACAACCACGTCCCGTACCGAGAACGCGATGCTGCCGCGCCTTGGCACGGTCTTCTCCAATTCCGAAGTCCTGCGCATCGCAACATCCGGGAACTGCGCCCTGTTCGCGCGCAGCGGCAAACGCGACCCCTATCGCAGCGCACCGCTTGGCGTCTTGCGCGAAGGCGCCTGGGCGGATCTTATTCTGATCAGGGGCAATCCGCTGGATGACTTGCGACTTCTGGAAGATTTCGAGCGCAACCTGCTGGTGATCGTCAAGAATGGCGTGGTCCACAAGAACCTGCTTACATCGAGCGCATTATAACGGGTGAATGCCGCAGCCTAGTACACCCCGCGCGATGCCAGAACGGCAGGAATGGTGCGAAAGCAAATTGCAAGATCGTAGAGCGTTGATTTGCGAAGCGCGTAGAATGCGTCAAGTCTGACGCGTGCTTCATAAGATACTTCGTTGCGGCCACTGACTTGCCACAGGCCGGTAAGCCCCGGTCGGACGGAACAGTATGCGCCGAACCGCGCGCCATAGCGATGGATTTCAGCTTCGATGATGGGGCGTGGCCCAACAATGCTCATGTGTCCGGCGAGGATATTGAAGAGCTGCGGCAGCTCGTCCAGACTGCTCTTGCGCAGCAGCGATCCGATCGGGGTTATACGCGGGTCGTTTCGTAACTTCTGATCCCGGTGCCATTCCGCGCGTGCTTCGGGCGATGATGCCAGAACATCATGTAGCACTTCCTGGGCATTTATGACCATCGAGCGAAATTTCAGGCACGGGAAGAGCTTGCCGTCCCGACCGACGCGATACTGCACAAAGAGCACCGGACCGGGTGCCGAGAGCTTGATGGCCATCGCGGCAATTACAAGAAACGGAAGAAAGATCATGATCGCGGTCAGGGCGATTACAATGTCGAATGCGCGCCCGGCAGAAGAGGTGCCGTTCGCCATGATCTGTTCCTCCCGCGCTCGGCACGTGACCTTGTCCGGGATGTTGGTGATCGGCGTCACTACGCCGGCTACCGGTCGCGGCCTTCCCGGATTTTCATAGACAGTGAACGGTGGCGCCGCTTCAGGTCGGGCCGTGTCGTCGAAATGACTCGAAAGAGCGTCCATCGATCCACCCTGCATAAACAAGACCGGCAGTTTGCCTGCCATACGTTGGTTTATGGCATCGTAATATAAGTTAAGGTGGGGTCAACAGGTTCACGCTGCAGTGCGGTATGAATGATTGATCCAATTGCAATGAAATGGATCATCTTTTTCAATCCAATGGTGTCTAAACTAAGGATTTCCGAAATATTCATATGTTGAAATTCGATCGAATTTGGATGACTTGAAAATTTAAACATTCATTTTGGATTAAACATCCATTCTGATTGGCCGCATCGGGGGGGAAATTGTCCGATATGCAATCGTTAGCATGGGCGGCATGCGAATCGTGAGTGCGGCATCGGCAGTAGAAAGCCGCAAGGCGCTTGATATGCGAGGGTTTGGCTTCCGACTGGTCAACTGAACGGTCGGAAGCCGTTTCAGCAGTAACGCAGCGACACCTCAGGCAGCGATTTTCGTCCCGGCGGCGGGGCCTGAGCGAAGCGTGAATATTTCTTCGAGATGGATCAGTACGGCGAACTTGGGGGTTTTCATTCCGGCGCCGTTGGCGAACGCGACGGCGTTGTCGAAAGGTTCGCCCTCGGAGAACACTTCCGGTTGACCGACGAACCGATAGCCATCGAGCGCTTCCCGATCGATTACCGCGACGGCCATTTTCGAACCATCAAGAATATTCTTTAGCGTCTGTCCACCGGTATTCTCGTTGTATATCAGCGTCTTGTCATCATAGACCCTGAGCGAGCGTTTGGGGCCAATGTCGGGCAAACCGTCTTTGCTCACCGTCGACTGGATGGGCAATTGAACAGCAAGGAATTGCTTCATGGTGTCATCAAGGGTGTTCATGTCAGGGCATTTCTTTCCAGTTCAAGCTGCGGCCGCCAGAAGGGGGCCGGCATGCTTGGAAGAAGAACGAGACGCGAAAGTATCGCGCACCACTGCAGCTATAGATAATGATTCGCAAATGCAATTGAGCGGTGGAAATCGCATGCAGCATGCGCTCGGCAGCAGTCTGCGGCTCTCTCGCAGATTGATTGCTTCGTTTCTCGGTGATGGAGTTTGAGGATCTGTCGTCCGCCGACAAGCCGCTGCGTTCGGCTATTGATTTCTCAATCGTGCGGATGAGGCCACGCGGTGATGCGGCGCACTTCGTACTTACCCGGAAAAGATGTGCTAGCGTCAGGATAACCACCCCAGTTTCCGCCGATAGCAAGGTTGGCAATTATATAGGCGGGTTGTCTGGTAAGCGCGGCCGGGGTCTGTGCTTGCGCCACACGCTTGCGATCGACGTACCATGTCATTTCCTTCGGCCCCCACAAGATGCCGTAGCGGTGGAACGCGGACGACGCGTCGAACGTGAGCCGAACGGGTGTGCTTTTCCGGAGTTTTCCAGCTATCACGGTGCAGTAGATAGTATGGGGGTCTCCAAGCCCTTCAAACACGTCGATTTCGCCGTCTTCGGGCCAGCTCCCGCCTGTCGGCATTAGCCAGAAGGCCGGCCACATTCCTTTTCCGGATGGAAGCCGGGCCTCGATTTCGAAATAGCCGTACTTCTGGGAAAAGCTGAACTTCGTAGTGATGGCACCGCCGTAGAACGGTTTGTTCCATGCCAACTGGCGCAAATGTGCAGGAGTGCGGCGGCCCAGTATTGTAAGGCGTCCTGGCTCATGCAGGAAGGGGTCAAGGTTCAGGGCAGTTGGGCCAGGCCCCGCCGATGTCATTCCCGTAAAGCCGGAGTCCGATGCGAAACTGGTCGCCGACATCTGACGGTTGGAAACTGATGTGGGTCCTCCGTGCCCGAAAACGGTGCGCCAGCGATGCGGCCGCCGGGGGCGTGCCTGATCGCTGCCATGGTCAAAACTTTCGAAGCGTTCGTCGAAAGATGGGGCGCCAAGGTGAGACAATGGTCCACCATCGTGTGTCGTCACCGGAGCGGCGGTCGCCGAAATGCTTGCACAAGCGCTAAGCGCCATGTGCATCGCGATGCGACGGCATATCTTGTAGGCACGCGTCTGCGTGCGTGGCTGCTCCAGGGCGTTCACGATCATCAAATGTCTGCTTCCGACGCTACAGTATCGGGATTGGAGGCAGCATAGGTCAGCGTCGGCGACAGCGTGAAAGTATCGCATCCGGAACGGAGGACGTTGCGGTTCGCGCTGGGCCGAGCCGTGGCTATCGTGTGTGCACGGTTTCTAGCGATCGGACTTCGCTCTTATGCCCGAACTGCCATGATTGAATCCGCGTCCAGCGCTCCTCTGGTCTCCGTGCTCATGGTTGCGCGCAATGTCGCGCATTTTATCGATGCGGCCCTGCATTCGGTGCTTGCGCAGACGTTGCGACAGATCGAAGTCGTCGTGGTGGATGATGGTTCCACCGATGAAACGGCGGAGATCGTGCGGGATCATGTGGGCAAGGATCCGCGGGTGCGGTTGATGGATGGACCACGCATGGGACTGAGCGCAGTGCGCAATACCAGCCTGGCGGCAGCCCGCGCCCCATTTGTAGCCATTGTGGATGCAGATGACCTGCTTCATCCCCAACACCTTGAATGGCTTCTTGAGCATCAGGCAGCCACGGGGGCGCAGATATGCGCCAGCAATATGGCTTCGTTCTTCCAGTCAACGGATGGCGTGCAGGCAGCGGCGTTCGCCGCAGCACCACGCTGGCGGCGGGCGCGTAGAATAACCGCGAATGAGTTTGTACGGTGCGGCATGATTGGCGGGCGCGAAGTCTCGCTCGGTTATTTCAAGCCGCTGCTCGCCAGGGCATTCTTGCTGGAAAATGGTATTCGCTACGACGAAGGTCTACGCATTGGAGAGGATTTCGACCTCCTGTTCAGAGCGATGCTCGCGGGTGCGCGTTTCGAGTTTCTTCCAAGGATCAGCTATTTCTACCGTCGTCACGCCCAGTCGACGTCGCATCGTCTGGCGCTGGATGACCTGGCCGGCCTGATCGCCGCGACCCGCGGCTATTCAGCGAACGAGGCTGGGCTTGCGGCACTCCTGCGTGCCAGGCTCGCTAATCTTGAGGGCGCGCGGCGGCAACTGTTGGCCCTTGATGCCCTGCGCGAAAGGCGGATTCTGGACGCCCTGCGCGTGGCGGGGCCGCATCGGGAAGCGCGCCGCCTTGTTCTGTCCAGCCTGCGCGAGAGTTGCATCAAGCGTCTTGGCCTATGGGACGCCGCGCAGACAGGGGGGGATGCGCAAAAGCGTATGCCTTTGTCCGCCGCCGATCTGGTCCCTTTGATGCGCGCGCTGAGCCCGGCTGGCGCGCTGACGTGATGGAGCTTCGATGCGCCCGATAGTATTTCTCTTTCCCCACGATCGCATGGACGTTGGTGGCAATTCCGCGCAATCCCGCTTCATGGAAGCATGCCGCGTGGAACGGCCTGTGCAAGCGGCCAGCTATGGCGAGCGTATTGGCGGGTGGGTCCACCTGGACGATATCCTGACAGATCCAGCCGTCAGATCGGGTTGCGGTGGAGCACCGATATTCGTGATCCATTGGGGGCCGGATATCGCCATGCTGCTGGAGCGGCTTAAAGGGTGTGACGTCGTCTACTTTGCCCATTCGACAGGCTGGGGCATGACCATGCCGCCCGAAGTGCCGATCCTGTGCGTGAGCCGCAACACCATGGCCTATTGGGGGCGATACGCACCGAACTCCTACATTGCGCACGTGCCGAACATAGTTGAGCTTCCGGAAGCGTCTGAAATGATGCATCGGGACGTTGATGTTCTGGTTCAGGCCAGAAAGTCTTCTCGCTATCTCCTTGAAAGGCTGGTGCCGGCGTTGCGAGAGCATTGCGACGTCACCCTGCTTGACGGGTGGGTGGAGGATCTGGGCGCGTGGTTTCGACGCTCCAAGGTCTATCTCTATGACTCGCTTGAACATTGGGCCGACGTCGGCGCAACCGAAGGTTTCGGGCTGCCTCCCCTGGAGGCGATGGGGCACGGTTGTACGGTATTTTCAAGCGTCAATGATGCACTTGCGGATTATCTCGACCCCGGCTTCAACAGCCATAAGTTGCGGGTCCATTCACTGGCGTGGGACGTTGATGCGATAGTGCGGGCGGTCCTTGCGCACGACGGAAGCGGCATGGTCTGCAACGGGCTTGAAATCTACGCGCCAGCGCAGGTCACGGCACGGTTGGCATCCGTGTTGCAAGGCGTCGAGCGGTTCTTTGCGTTCACGGCAACCACGGAACCGGACATCGAGGATATTTGGGCACAGCGAAAGCCCGGCACCCTGCAAAGGGCGAAGCGGGCAGTCCGGCTTCTTGCCGGGGTCTGACTCCCGCGCCGCGCTACGTTCATTTGCCACGCATCAGAGAGAACCGATGAGGCAGAAGGGCTGAAGGTCAGCATCCCCCACTCCGTTGATGATCGCCGATTGAATAGGTCAGCCGTTCTATATTGGGGATCCCGCTAAATATCGATGCCCCTTCGTGGGGAATTCGCAAAGGCAGAGGCGACTGATGCTTTGCTTCATTGCCGTTGATATTATGCGGCTGCGAGCAAGGTTTTTCCGCTTGAATGCTTCGGGCATTAAAGGGTTTCTTGTGCATTGGTTCAGCGCCGGATGCCCGGCGGGAGCGGAGCAGCGTCGGCAGGCTGCGCAATCGGGATCGGCTTTAATGGCTTGCGCATGGGTCGGATTCGAGAATGCGGCCGCTTGGATTTGGCGCCTTGTGGAGTTCACCATGGGAAGCCGCGCATACGTATATTTCATGAATCGAAATATAAGAGCCACATTCTGTTATATGTCTTGATAGTGAGAGTTATTCGCATTATCAGCCGCCTCGTCCACAGAGGGGGAAACACATGCCAATTCAATCGTCAAAGGCGGCCGCCCGTCGCACTTTCCTTGCGCTTTCGTGTATCGCACCAGCTTTCGCGTCGACCGGCACGATGGCGCAGTCCGCAGATGCCGAGCGTAGCCTGGGGGGTGTCACCGTGTCCGATTCGGCCATTACCGAAGCACCGGGCCGGACGCTCGAGTCGCCCAAGCGTACCCGTCCCGTTCGCGATACGCCGCAGACCATTACAGTGCTTTCGAACGACGTCATCGAACAGCAGAATCTGCTGACCTTGCGCGATGTGCTGGCGACAGTGCCCGGTATCACTTTCGGCGCGGGCGAGGGCGGCACGGGCCCCGGCGACAACATCACGTTCCGTGGTTACAGCGCCAGCAACGACATCACCATCGACGGCGTGCGCGACAGTGCGCAGGTGACCCGTACCGATCCGTTCAACCTTGAACAGATCGAAGTGACCAACGGCGCCAATTCGGTGATATCGGGCGCGGGTTCGGTGGGTGGCAACATCAACATCGTCACCAAGCGGCCCAAGGCGGACGATGCCTACGTCGCGACGGCGGGCATCGGCACCGATGAGTATTATCGCGCCACGGCGGACATAAACAAGCGCGTCAACGACCTTGTGGCGGTGCGCCTCAACGCCATGTGGCACCGCAACGACGTGCCGGGCCGCGATGTCGACAATTACAAGCGCTGGGGCGTTGCACCGTCGATCACTCTCGGTATCGACAGCCCGACCCGCCTGACGCTGCAGTACAGCCACCAGGAGGACGACAATATCCCGCAGTACGGTGTGCCGTATTACTCGGGTCTGGTGCCCGGCGTGCATCGCAGCGATTACTTCGGTTTCCGCAACTTCGACCGCCAGAAGATCAATATCGACCAGCTGACCGGCATTTTCGAGCATGAGTTCAGCGATACCGTGTCGATCCGCAATCTGGCCCGCTGGCAGGATTCACGCCAGTTGACCCGCGTCAGCCCGCCGCAGGGCACCTACTGCCTCGCCAGCACCGGCCTGACGCCGCTTGGCGCCAGCTGCGGCACCACGCCTGCAGGCTACTACGCCCCCGGCGGCCCGCGCGGCAACACCCGTGACACCCGCAACCAGCTGATGTTCGACCAGCTGGATATCAAGGCGGTGTTCAATACGGGCGCGATCGAGCATACCGTGACGGTCGGCGGCGCGCTGACCTGGGAAAAGTACGACCTCTATACCGGCAATTCGCTGCGCAACGCCGACGGTTCGGTGGTCTACAGCAGCTATCCTCTGATCAACATCGCCAACCCGAACGAGATCGTACCCGGACCGGCTGGGTCGGTCTATGGCAGCAACGTCTATGTCGGCCCGGTCAACTTCACGCCGGGTTCGCACCAGGTAGGCGAACAGACCAACGTGGCGGGTTACATCTTCGACACGATGAAGCTGGGCAAGCTTGAGCTGAGCGCGGGCGCCCGCGTCGAGCGCAATACCGGCACGCTTGACACCCATAGCATCTGCGCAACCTTCGGCGGTTGTGCGGGCGGATTCGCGCTAGGTGAGCAGACGGCGCTGACGGAAAGCAGCAATGCCGACACGCTGTTCTCTTACCGCGTCGGCCTGAACTACAAGCCGGTGGAAGCTGTCAGCCTGTATGTGGCCTACGGCAATTCGCGCACGCCGTCGAAGAACTCGGTCAACGGTTCGTGTACGGCTGAGGGAACCGGCGTCATCAATTCCACCTGCAACGTGAATCCGGAAAGCGCCAAGAACTACGAGATCGGCGTGAAGGCCGAACTTTTCGACGGCGGCCTGCTGCTGACCGCAGCCGCGTTCCGCAACGAGCGTGACAAGTACGCCGTTGCCACGGCAGACCCGCTGGTTCCCACCCAGCAGCTTGACGGTCAGTCGCGCGTCGATGGCATTGCGCTGGGCGCCACCGGCAATATCACGCCGAACTGGTCGATCACCGCGAACTACACCTATCTGGACAGCAAGCTGGTGCAGTCGGTTTCCGACTATTGCCTTGCCAATCCGGGCGCGACCAAGGGTACTTACACCTGCCCGAACAGCGTTGATGTGCCGAATCCGGGTGCGGGATCGTCGCTGCAGCAGACCCCGAAGCATTCGGGCAGTCTGTTCACGACCTATCGCCTGCCGTTCGGCCTGACGATCGGGTACGGCGCGACCTATCAGGGCAAGTTCGCATTCGGCGTGCCTTCCGCCACCAATTCGGTCGTGCTCAATTCAAAGGACTACCTCGTTCATAACGGGTTCCTGTCCTACGAATTCTCGCCCAATCTTTCGGCGCAGATCAACGTCAAGAACATCGGCAACAAGCTGTACTTCCAGCGCATTCGCAACAATGGCTGGGCGACCCCCGGCGATGCCCGATCGGCAGTGCTGACGGTGACGGCGAAAATGTGATCCCCGCGTGACGAAGCCGTGGATCAGCCATGACTTCGTCCGCAACCGACGTAAAAAAAGGCCGGGGGGAAACCCCGGCCTTTTCCTTTTCGAAGCAGCGTTCGATCAGAACTTGATCTTCGCCTGCACGCCTGCGGTGCGCAGATCGCCCAGGCCCAGCATCAGCGCGGAAGTACGCGAAGAATATGGGAAGAGCGGCGAGAGCGTGTAGTTGTCCGAGATCGTCAGCGGCGTCTTGTTGTTGAAGATGTTATTGACGAACGCTTCGATCGACAGATTGCCACGCGTGATGCCCGCACGTGCGTTGAACAGGTGCAGGTCAGGCGTGCGAGCCAGGTTCGCCTCGTTCGACCAGACGCCCGACTTGAAGTTCCAGTCGCCGCGCAGGAACCAGCTGCTGTCGTCCCAGCCCGAGATTTCGGTGCCGACCTGAACGCCAACGTTGGCCGAATACTTCGACGTGTTCTTCATCTCCTTGCCGGAGAAGTCGTAGATGCCCGTGAGAGCACTGACCGTCGAGCTTTTGAACTCCTGAATGTCGGAGTCGTTGATCGCGCCGGCCGCGTCGATCGTCAGGAACTGGGTCGGACGCCAGGACACTTCGCCTTCTATGCCGCGCAGGTTCACCGAACCGGCGTTCATGTTTGCAGTGACGAAGCTGTAGCCAGTAACCTGCGTGGCATCAGGCGCGACGATGATGGTCGAGTTGATCTGGTTGCGCCACTGGGCATAGTACGCTGCGAAGGTGTAGCGCAGCGTTGAACCGATACGACCCTTCAGACCGATTTCGTAGTTGGTGATCTTCTCCGGCTCGATCGCCAGCTGGCCCCCGGCATCGTATGCCGCCTGCTGTACTGACGCCGCGTTGGAAAGGATGCCGGTGTTGAACTGCGCCGGGTTCACGCCCTTGGCCCACGATGCGTAGACCATCATATCGGGGGTGATCTGCCAGTTCACGATCGCACGCGGAGTGAAGTTCTTGTACTTCGCGCTCGCAAGCACAGTACCGCCCGAATAGAAACCGGCCGGGATGAACACGCTCGATGCTACCGTGACACCGGCAGGGCGTGCAAACGACTGCAACTGGTCGATCTGGTAGCGGCCTTCGAAGCTGGCCGAGATGGTGTCGGTCAGGTCGTAGGTCAGGCCGAAGAACAGGCCCGTGGTCTTGTTACGGCTGAGACCGCCCGGCGACAGGCTGGACGCGGTGAGCGCGCCGGTGCCGCCGCCAAGGCCTTGCAACTGGTCAGCGCTTAGGTAGCTGATGCCCGCAACACCGCGGAACGGACCGGACACGTACTGCAGGCGACCTTC
This sequence comes from Novosphingobium guangzhouense, assembly GCF_002896965.1. Taxonomy (GTDB): domain Bacteria; phylum Pseudomonadota; class Alphaproteobacteria; order Sphingomonadales; family Sphingomonadaceae; genus Novosphingobium; species Novosphingobium guangzhouense. Next base: position 346,561 of record NZ_LYMM01000001.1, on the reverse strand, counting down.
AAGCGAGAAGTCGTCGATCTTGCGTTCGATCAGATACGGATAGTCGAAGTAACCCTGCCCGTAGGTTTCGTTGGCCTCGATCTGTCCATTGCCGCTATAATCATAGCCGCTGGGCAGGGCGCTACCATCGTAGCCGTCAAGGTCGATCATGGTCGTCCAGACTTCACGGTTGTAGCCGGCAAGCGCAGAGAGGGTCAGCTTGTCACTAACTTCCCAGTCGAAAGTGGCGTGCGCATGCTTGGTGCGGCGCAGAAGGCCATAGCCCTGCACGCCTTCCGAGGGATCGACGATGCGGTTAGTGCCGATGTTCAGGAACTGGCGGATGAAGTCGGTGTTGGTGACGTTCGCCGTGACCGGGTTCGCCATCGTCGGGATGGTGCCGCAGAAGTACGGATTGGACACCGCAGTGCCGGCCGGAAGGCCGGTGGTGGGGTTGAGAACCCCTCGGGTGTCGCCGGTGAGGGTGCAGTTAGACTGGCCCTGCACGACGGTAGAACCGTCAGGCGCCTTGATGTCATAGGAATAGAGGCGGGTCTGGGCGGCAGGGCCGTCCTTGTCCTCGCTCATCATGCCGAACAGCTTGATGGTGATGTCCGAAGACGGAGTAATGGCGACGAGCAGCGACGCGCTCTTGGTCTGCTGGTCACCCAGGGTCACGCCGTCCTGGTTCTTCCACGAACCGTCCTTGGAATACTGCTCGCCGCTGAGGCGGAACGAGATCAGGTCTTCAACGATCGGGCCTTCGATCGAGCCACGCAGGCGCCAGTTGTTGCGCGTGCCCAGCATGCCGAGCACTTCGCCGCCCCAGTCGTTGCCGGGCGTCTTGGTGACGACGTTGATAGCGCCCGCGAAAGTGTTGCGGCCAAAGTACGCGCTTTGCGGGCCCTTGATGATTTCGACGCGTTCAGGGTTACTGATCGCGCTTACCTGCGAGGGCGAGGACACCGCGACGCCATCAATGAACATCGAGGTCGTGGTGGCAAGCGTGGTCGATGGCGTCATGCCGCGCATGACGACCTGCTGGAACGAGCGGTCGGCGTGGCCCGAAGAGCTGTTGTTGATGTTGATGCCCGGCGTCGATGCGGCCATGTCGGTGACCGAGACGACGCCCTTGGCGTCAAGCGTTTCAGATGTGATTGCGGTGACGGTGACCGGAACCTTGAGGATGTCCTCTCCGGTCTTGCGTGCGGTGACGATGATGTCGCCGCCGGGGGTTTCCTGTGCCATCGCGGGTGCGGCAGTCAGGCCTGCGACAAGCGCGATGCCAGACAAAGTCGAGGCGAAGTGGATTTTATAATTGCCGGTCATTTCGTCCCTCAATGTTAAATGACGCACTTTCGGCGTCTATTGATGTTACGTTCCCTGCTTATCTGCGAATTCACCAGAAATTGTGTTTGTTATAATCGTATGATTAATTTGCATTGGCATGAGTCTTCGGCGGCGAAAGCAAAGTATTCCGCCGTAAGTCATCCTCGTGATAAAATTTCGATTTGCGATCCGATGTGAATCAAGAAACTTTTATCGCCGTAAGATTTCCCTTATCCTGGCTTCAATTGAAGGCTCTCGTGCTCTTTGTTCGCCTGTCGGATGCTTACGCGTCCGACAGGCGCGGGATTATCGCGGAGCGACTTTCACAAGCCACTTCTCCAGGTCTGCAGTGAACTTCTGCGGCTTTTCCCACATCGGGAAATGGCCCAGGTCCGGGTATTCGATCAGCGTCACCGGCGCGTTGGTGAACCGTACGACCGATGCCTTCGCGCTTTGCGAGATCACGTCGTCATAGCTGCACCACTGCAGCAGGACGGGCACGTGGACACTTTGCGCCACCGAGCCCACATCGGAGGTCTGGAACGCCTTGACGTTGGCCTGGATGTACTGCGCCTGTCGATCCAGCGCGCCGGGCAGATTGTTCATCTCGGTGATCTGATCGACCATGCGATCGGTCGGCTGGAAACCGGGCGGCGTGGTGTCATGCAGCATCACGCGCCAGAACCAGTGCGGGCGCCAGTTCGGCAGCACCGCCTTGAACACCGGCAGGCTCCAGCCAAGTCGCCAGTCGACCTTGCGTGTCTGGCTGGGTCTTTCCAGCGGCAGCATCGAGAACGCCATCGCCGTCACATGGCCGGGATAGGCGCGGTTGTATTCGAGCCCGACGTTCGATCCGTTCGACGTGGCGACAAGCGCAAACTTGTCATAGCCGAGCCGGGTCAGCAGGCCGTTCATCAGCTCCGCCGAACGCGGAGTGGAATAGACCCCCGAAGGATCGGGCGCGGTCAGGCCATAGGGCGACCAGTCGAAGCGCACGACGCGGTACCGCTCCTTGAGGATCGCGGCGACGTCGTCCCATTCGTGCAGGTTGACGATTGATCCGTGCAGCAGGACGATAACCGGGGCGCCGACAGGGCCTTCCTCGCGCACGTGGAGGCGCACACCATCGACGGTGACGAAGCGCGAGGGGCCGTCGGCCCAGCGCTTTTCCAGCTCCGCGCGGTCGGTTTCGCCCGCTCCGGCGCGCAGCGCCAGCACGGTGCCCCCTCCGACGAGGACGACGGCGCCAAGCGTGGCGAGTGCAATGCGGCCGATCTTCATGCCGTCACCGCTTCGCGTGCGGGCAGGCCCAGCGTTTCGCGCAAGGTGGTGCCCGGATAATCGGTGCGCAGGCGGCCGCGCGCCTGCAGGATCGGTACGACTTGCCCCACGAAGTCCTCAAGGCCACCCGGCATGTAGCTGGGTTGCAGGGTGAAGCCGTCGCAGGCGCCCGCATCGCGCCATTCGATCATCATGTCCGCCATCTGCTCGGGCGTGCCGATGAAGACGTTGTGGCCGCGCGGATGGCGCATGAAGTTGGCGGCAAATTCGCCCAGCGGGGTGCCCTTTTCCGCGCCGGGCACGATGGAACGGGCGACGTCGCCCTGCGGAAGCAGGGTCTTGGCGAGGATTTCATCGACCGGGATCTGGCCGAGCGGGTCGAAGCCGGTCAGGTCGCAGCAGAGCGATTCCGACAGATATTCGATCGCCAGCGCATCGTCGGCAAGGTCGAGGATGGCGGTGTGTTCGGCCCGCGCCTCTTCCTCGGTGCCGCATAGAACGCAGGACAGGCCCGGCATGATCCGTACGCCGTCCGGATTGCGGCCGACGCTTGTCACGCGGCTGCGCAGATCGGTGCGAAAATCAACGCCGGCCTCGATCGAGGCTGCGGGGCAGAAGATCGCCTCGGCCGTGCGCGCGGCGAAGTCGCGGCCGTCGGGGGACTGGCCTGCCTGCACCAGCACCGGGCGGCCCTGCGGCAGTTCCGGCCCTTCGCGGTCCATCGCGGCCCACAGTTCGCAGGCGCGGGCGACGACTTCAACGGCGTTGCGATAGCGCGCGTCCTTGGGCGGCAGTTCGGTAGCCCCGAAATTGGGCGCGGTGTCCGGGTGCGCAGTAGTGACGATGTTCCAGCCCGAACGCCCGCCGGTGATGCGCTCCATCGTGCCGAAGCGTTCAGCCAGCATCTCTGGCGTGTTGTAGGTGGTGGAAACGGTGGCGACGAGGCCGATATGCCTGGTCACCGCCGCCATCGCCGTAAGCAGCGAGACGGGATCGAGCGTCGGCATCGCCAGACGTTCGGGCGCACGGCCACCGGCGCCGCGTGACTGCAACTGGTCGCCAAAGACAATGGCGTCGAAGCGGCCCTGCTCGGCCAACTGCGCGACGCGGGCGTAATAGTCCATGTGGAATACGCCTTCGGGCTTGGCGCGCTTATGCTTCCAGCCGGTGGGGAAGAAGCCGATCCCCTGCAGGAAGGCCCAAAGATGAATCTGGTTTTGCATCATGCGATCTCCGGGATCACGGCGCCGCCGGGCTGGTTGGAAGCGGTGGAAGGGATGGGCAGGCCAAGCCGCGCGCGCAGGTTACCTGCGGGGCGCGGCGCAAGCAGGGCCGCAAGGCGCGCGCCGATCTGCGGCAGTTCGGAAAGGGCATCGTTCAGCGTGAAGTGCGCGCCGTCGATCTCGCGCGATTCGAAGCGTTCGGCGAGCATGGCGGCGTCGGCATCGGCGCCGACCTTGATCAGTCGCTTCGTGGCCTGCGGGGCGGCGGTGCCGTCGGATACCAGCGCGATGTCGGCATCATCAATGGCGATCGGGTCGTCGCCGTCGATGACGAGCAGCGGATGGCCGAGCGGCGGGCGCATCGCGTTGACGGGTCCGGCGACCTTGAAGTACGCGCCCTTGTAGTTCGATGCCTTGACCTTCGAGGCATCAAGGTAGCGGCCGCTTTCCTTGTCGAGTATCAGCGTGTCGCTGCCCCAGCCGTCCCACAGTGCGCGGGCGGCGCCGATCATGTCCTCGGCCATGCCATCAGGCGCGCCCTCTGGGACGACCGACCAACCGGTGCGCCCGGTGGCAAGGAAATCCACCGCTGAAAGTGCGCGGGCGACATGGAACGGGTGGGCCTTCGAAGCAGGAACAGTGGCGACCACGCCCAGCGTCGTGGTCATCGGCGCGGCCCAGGCAACCAGCACTTGCGCGTCGAACGGCCGCTCGCCCGAACGGCCGAGCATCAGAAGATCGAATCCGGCCGCTTCGGCGGCCTGCAGCACGGCGCGGGCGTGATCGGGTACGGCGAAGGCCGGTTCGGCCACGGAGGCGGAAAGAATGAAAGGTCTGGTCATACGATGATCACCGGGTCGTGGAGAGGATGGATGGGTTCGCAGCCGGTCTCGGTTATGCGGACGAGGTCTTCGCAATGGGCCGATCCGCCGATGCCGGTGTCCAGCGTCGGGCAATCGACCGAAAGGATCATGCCGGGCTCGATCATGATATCGGGCTTGCGCCAGAAGCCGCCGTGGACTTCGCCGGGCTCGTCGGTGTGGGCAAGGCCGACGCTGTGCGGGCCGAAGCCGATCGCGGCTTCGTACCCGGCGGCGCGGATCGCGTTCTCGCCGATCATGGCGATCTCGGAATAGCGCAGACCCGGCCGCAGTTGCTCGCGCACCGCCTGCCAGCCGAATGCGGCGGCCTCTGCGGCGCGGCGGGCTTCGCGGGTGGGTTCTCCAACGAACACCGTGCGCGCGAAGTCGCCATGGTAGCCTAGGAACTGGCTGACCCCGTCCAGCATCAGCGTCTGCCCGTCCTCGACCTGAAGGCGCGAGAGGTCCGACGAAACGCGATCTACGTTGAGGAATAGCGCGGTGTTGCCGCGCGTCGCGCACTCGATGCGATAGAGCGCCTGAAGCTCAACGTGCGTGGCGCCCGCGCGGATGGCATGGCCGACCGCATTGAGCGCATCGACATTGGACCGCGCCGCGCGCGCCATCAGCGCATGTTCCAGCGGCGATTTCACCAGGCGGATCTCGCGCAGGATGTTATCGGCCTGCACCATCGCGCCGGGGTGCTCGTGACGTTCGGCAACTTGCGCAATGACGGTGTGATCGAAGCCGATCCGGCCCTGCCAGAGCCCGAGTCCCTTCATAGCCGCAACGATCGCGCCGCCTGCGTCGCCACGAGCGGTCATCGCGCCGCTCAGTGTCGCGCTGGCGGCCGCTCGGTGCCGTTCGGTGCTGTTGAGTGCCGTTGTGTACCGTTCCGGGAGCACCGGAGAGAAGGGCACTTCAAGCGCGGTTTCGTCGCCCTCGTCGCCCATATGGGTATAGAGCCAGACCGCCACGTCGCTACGGGTGCGGCCGTCGGCCCAGCTATAATGATGGAGGAAGCGGCTGGTGACGAGGCCGGGATTCTCCGGCCTTTCGCGTGCGATCAGGGCGAAAGTCCCTGGCGGCTGCCCGGCGCGGGTGCGCCCGATCTGCGGCCAGTGGCCCAGCGCATGGAACACGTTGATCGGATCGCCCAGCACCAGCCCGGTCAGATCGTGCCGTTCCATCACGGCGACGGCCCGCGCAAGGTTCATCGGCCCTTCGCGCTCAAGCGCGGCAAGCAACGCACCGTCGTCGGGGAGGAGTGTCGTATCCATGCTGCAATATGAACACGACCGGGCGCGGATCGCGCTCAGTGCTAAAGTTTTATTCGCTAGCCGATAAAATTTCTCTTCATGTCGTGGCTCGGCGGGCAACTGCGCATAGCCTGCCTCTCATGAACCCGACTGACAAGAACCCATTTGCGCAGATAGAGCGCGCTTTCGTGCGGCTCGACGAGGGCCAGCTTCACTTGCGGCGCCTTCCAGCAGCGGAGCCGGGGCACACGCCGCTGCTGCTTTTCCACGCTTCGCCCGCGTCTTCTTGGTTTCTGCAGGATTTCATGCTCGCCCTGCGCGCGGCTGGGCGACTGGGTGAGATCGTCGCGCCTGACACGCTGGGCAACGGCGATTCGCCCCCGCCTGCACCGGCCGAACCAGACATTGCCTACTTCGCCGATTCGATGGACCGGCTATGCGACGCGCTCGGGTTCAAGGAAGTGGACGCCTATGGCACCCACACCGGCGCGCGCATCGCGTGCGAACTGGCGGCCGGCCATGAGGGCCGCGTGCGCCGCCTCGTGCTTGACGGTATTACCGAGTACGAGGACGAACTGCGCGACGCCGTGATCGCCAATTATGCGCCCACGGTGGAGCCTGACGAATATGGCCGCCACCTGATCTGGGCGTTCAACTTCTGCCGCGATCAGGCGCTGTTCTTCCCGCACTTCATGAAGGATGCCGAGCACCGCCTCGCCGTGCCAATGCCGCCTGCACAAGTGTTGCACCGGGTCACGCTGGACGTGTTGAAGGCGCTGGATACTTATCCCAAGCCCTATATCGCCGCGTTCCGCTATCGCGCTTTCGAGCGCATGCCCCGCATCGCCGCGCCGACGCTGCTGCTCAAGCCCGAGACAGAACTCGCCCTGCTCAATGCCTCGGTGAAGACTGCGCTTGGCCTGCTGGCAGACGGGCATGAGGCATCGACCGGCGGTTCGGCGCAGGCAAAGGCGGACGTGATCGCGCAATTCCTCGGAACCGGAGCATGAAGATGGACGCGACTGCGAGCATTGAAGGGGCGGGCGCGCACAAGCGCCTTGGCATGGGTATCTGCCTGGGCTTCGGGGTGGGGACGGTGGGCGTGTCGATCATGCTCAACACCGTGACGACCTATTTCCCGGCGCTGATGTCCACCGTGCTGGGGCAGTCGCCCGAGATCGCGGGCTATCTGCTGATGATTTCGAAGCTGGCAGACGCGGTGATCGACGTGGTGATCGGCAGTCTGTCCGACCGTGCCCGCACGCGCTGGGGCCGCCGCAAGCCGTTCCTTGCCGCAGGGGCGCTGCTTTCGGCGGTATCGTTCGTGATGCTGTTTGCGCCGCCGGTCATGGGGCAGGACGCGCTGCTGGTATGGATGATCGCCGCGCTGGTGATCTATTCGACCGCCTATTCCCTGTTCAACGTGCCGTACATGGCGCTGCCCGCTGAACTGACTGACGGCTTCCACGAACGCACCCGTCTGATCGGTTTCCGCACGGTGTTCGTCTCCATCGGCCAGCTGCTGGCGATGGCGGGCACGGCTTGGCTGATCCAGAGCGGGGGCGCGGGCCGCGCTGGCTTCGCGACGATGGGCCTCGTCATGGCGCTCATCATCGGAGGCGCCATGACCGCGACGGCGCTTTCTGTGCCAGTCCAGCACGGCACGCAGCCCGCGACCGGCAAGCACCTGCCGGGCTTTGCGCAGATGCGCGCGATTGCCCGCAACCGGCCTTTCATGATGTTGCTGGGCGCGAAAGTCTTCCAGTTCCTGTCGTTTGCCTCGGTCGCATCGACAATGCTGCTGTACATGCTCAACGTCGTAGGCGTGGGCTACACCGGCCAGATCGTGATGGCGGTGACGCAGAACGTGGTGACAGCCCTCGCCATGCCGCTGTGGGTGTGGAGCGGCAAGACCATCGGCAAGCGCCGCACGTACCTTTGCGGGGTGGTGATCTTCTGCCTGACCACGCTGAGCTGGCTGCTGGCCGACGACACCATCACAACCGTGGGCATCATGGTGCGCGCAGTGGGCGGGGGGCTTGGCTCGGGCGCGATCATCCTCATGTCGATCTCCATGCTGGGCGACACGCAGGCTTATGACCGCGTGCTGACCGGCGAGGCGCGCGAGGGTCTGCTCTCCAGCGCCATCGCCGTGGTCGAGAAGGTCAGCTTCGCGCTCGGCGTCGCGGTGCTCGGCGTGTTCCTCCATGCGCTTGGCTACGTGCCGACGACGGGCGGCGCGATCGTGAAGCAGCCCGAAAGCGCGATGTTGGCGCTCAAGGTCGGTTTTGCGGTGATCCCCTCGATCATGTTCACGATCAACGGGCTGTTCCTGTGGGCCTACGACCTCGACGAAGACAAGTTCGCCGCCGCGCGCCTTCGCAGCGAAGAGGGCTTCGGGAATACCGCGCTGTGATCAGCAGAGCTTATACAACCTGCCGCTATGGCCAGATGCATTACCGCATCGCCGGAACGGCGGGGGAGTGTGCGCCCGTCGTGCTGCTCCACCAGAACCCGTCATCGTCCTTCGAGTACGAGCCGCTGATCGCCGCGCTGGCGGCCGACCGGCTGGTCGTGGCTTTTGACACACCGGGCTACGGCATGTCGGATGCCCCTCCTGCGTCTCCGGGCATGGCGGGCTATGCGGCGGCTTTCTCCGATGCGCTCGATGCGTTGGAGGTGGAAGGCGTGCTGGCAGGCCAGGTCGATCTATACGGTTTTCACACCGGATCTCTGCTGGCCTGCGAACTTGCTATTGCCCGGCCGGACCGGGTGCGCGCGGTGAGCCTTACCGGCATCCCGATGTATGATGCCGATGCGCTGGCCAGCCGCCTTGCCGATGCGGAGAACTATCCCGCGCTCGACGAGGAAGGAACCGTGGTACGCGACCTGACGGCGGGCCTGTGGGCCTATGTCGTGGGCAAACGTGACCCGCGCGTGCCGCTGGAAAAAGCGGCGTTGAACTTCGCCGACAAGGCGCGCGCGATGGACCGCTTCACCTGGGCCTACCGGGGAGTGTGGTCGTGGGACTTCGCGCGTCTCGAACAAGTCGCCCAGCCCGCGCTGCTGCTGCAGCCCGCCGAAGACCTCATGCACCTTTCACTCAAGGCGGCCGCGCGGCTGCCTTCCTGCCGAGTGGTCGAACTTACCGACCTCGACCGCGACATTTTCGATATTGCACCGGAGCGAATTGCCGATGAACTGCGAGACTTCCTTGACTGCCTCTGACCTTCCGATTGCCGAAGTATCGCACTCGGTCCTCCACCCGGATTTCATCGTCCGCGAAGTGGCGCGCCGCTATGCGTTGAAGGGCGACCTCACCTGTTTCCTGCTCTATCGCGGCATGAACGACGTCTATCTGGTGCAGGACGCCGAGGCGAAGTACGCCCTGCGCGTCTGGCGCAAGACTTACCGCGACGTCGATGACGTGTCCTACGAACTGGACTTCCTCGATTACCTGCGCCGCGCGGGCTTCCCCGCCTCGGTCGGCGTGCCGCAGCATGACGGCAAGCTCTACTTCAAGGTCATGTCGCCCGAGGGCGAGCGCGCCCTTGCGCTTTACGACTGGGCGCCGGGCGTGAAGTTCGGCGATCGCCTTTCCGAAGAGACCGCCTTCCGCATCGGCGCGGCCATGGCCGAGATGCACCTGCATGGCGACGCATGGGTCGGCAAGGATCACAAGTTCTCGACCGAGACGGCCAAGGACTACAACATCTGCATGCCCGCGCTGATCGACTTCGTCTACGATCGCCCGGACGACTTGCGCGATTATCCGATCATCGCCGCCAACCTCGACAAGCGGCTGGACGAGTTCGCCGCTTCGGGCAAGGTGCCGCTGGGCGTGTGCCACCGCGATTTCCATCCGAGCAATGTCCACGTGGCGGAAGATGGCCAGATCACCCTTCTGGATTTCGACGCGGCGGGTGAGGATTTCCTCATGCAGGACGTGCAGAACTTCGTGTGGGGCAACCTCTTTTACGGCTTCGATCCCAAGATCGGCGAGGCTTTCGAGGCGGGCTACGAATCCGTGCGTCCGTTCACACCCGAAGAGAAGGATGCGATCGAAGTGTTCCTGATGGCCAAGTGCCTGCGCCTTGTCGCAGGGATGGCGCATAGTTCGACGGCGGTGGGGCGCGGCACGCTGCGCTTCCGCAATCTCGACTGGCTGGGCGACTACATCAAGACGCGCGCCCGCGCTGCCGGATTGCTCTGACCGTGGCCGGCCCGATCGCTCTCGACTTGCCTGACGTCTTGGTGACTGACGCCGCGCGGCCCAATACGCGGGGCGCCTGGACCATGGTGATCATGCTGTTCCTTGCGGGTATCCTGTCGGTCATCGACCGGGCCGCGCTGAACATTCTGGTCGATCCGGTCCGCGGCACGCTGGGCATCAGCGATGAGCAGATCGGGCTGCTGCAGGGCCTTGCTTTCGGGCTGTTCTATGCCTTCATGGGCATCCCGATGGGCCTTGCCGCCGACCGCATTTCGCGGCGCAACCTGATCGTCGCAGGGATCGGCCTGTGGAGCCTTGCGACGATCGGCAGCGGGCTGGCACAGTCGTTCGGCTCGCTCTTTGCCGCCCGCCTGCTGGTGGGGCTGGGCGAGGCGGCGCTTGGCCCGGCCGCGATCTCGTTGATTGCGGATCTTTTTGCACCTGCGCGGCGCGGGCGCCCGATCTCGGTCTACATGATGGGGCAAGGGCTGGCCAACGGAGTCGCCATTTCACTGACCAGCCTGATCCTTGCGGCGGCGGGAACCGGGGCGTTCCTGGGCTTTCCGGTGCTGGGCGCGCTGGTGCCCTGGCGCATCGTGTTCGTCATCTTCGGCGCTTGCGGGCTTGTGATCGCGCTTGCCATGCTGGTGTTGACGCGTGAACCGCCCCGGCAGGGGGATGCCCCCCAAGGCGCCGCGCAAGTGCCGGGTGCGGCAGAGGCGGTGTACCTGTGGCGCAATCGCGGGGTGCTGCTGCCGCTCTACTTTGGTTTTGCGACCTGTTTCACGGTCGCTTACGGCGGTGCTTCGTGGGCGCCGTCGATGTTGCTGCGCGCCTATGGCGCCACGCCCGGCTATCTCGGGGCGTGGCTTGGCCCGCTTTCTATGCTGTTTTCGGCGATTGGTCCGCTGATCGGCGGCACGCTGCTTGACCGTTCGATGCGTTCGGGCGACACGCTGGCGCGCTTTCGCATCCTGTCGATCGCGCCGCTTTTCGCGCTGCCTTTCACGCTTTCGGTGCTGGCGCATGAACTCCACTTCGCGACCGTTCTGGTCGCCTCCGCCAACGCGGTCTTCTCGGTCGTGGGCACGGTGATGTTCGCAACGTTGCAGTCGGTGGTGCCACCGCGCATGCGGGGCAGTTCCATCGCGCTGACGCTGGTGCTCAACACCATCCTTGGCGCCAGCCTTGGCCCGCTGATCGTCGCCAGCGTAACCGAGCGCGTGTTCGGTAATCCGGCCATGGTCGGCTGGTCGATCGCATTGGTCTGTGTACCGTTCCTGCTGCTGGGAACCGGGCTGTACGCCATTGCCCTGGGCGCGATCCGAAAGGCTCGCCAGACGGGCGACAGCGACTGCGCCCGCCTGCTGGCAGGTGAAGCCCTTTGAAGGAGATGTGAATGCGCTGGGCAGTCGGAGCCGCCATGCTGGCGATCGCGTCGATCGCAGGGGCAGGGGCAGGGGCCGAGGCGCCCCCGCAGCTCTCCGACGCGCACCTGCGCGAACGCTACGCCTTGCCGGCGTCGCACTTCGAGACGATCGCCGGAGAGCCGTTGCACTATGTGGATGAGGGGCGCGGCCCGGCAATCCTGCTGCTGCACGGTTCCTATGCAAACTTGCGTCAGTGGGATGGCTGGGCGGCAAAGCTGAAACGTCACTATCGCGTGATACGCTTCGACCAATCGCCGCTTGGCCTGTCCGGTCCCAACCCGCGCAATGATTACGAACTGGATCAGCGCATCGCCGTGATCGATGGGTTGATGGACAAGCTGGGGGTGCGGCGCTTCGTGATCGTCGGCACCTCAAGCGCGGGAGTGCAGACGGCTGCCTATGCCGCCGCGCGACCGGAGCGTGTATCCGGTGCGATCCTGTCCAACATTGCCGCAGGTCCGCTCAAGATCGATTACGCCGCCATGCCGCAGGCGCTCAAGGATGCGGTGGCGCAGGATGCGAAGCATCCCGGCTGGCACGAGCCTGAATTCTGGCGCCAGATCATGCTTGCGAACATGCTTGATGCGAAAGCGGTGACGCCGGAACTGGTGGCGCAGTGGACCGACCTCAACAACCGGGCCATGCGCGATCCTGCAACCACGGCGGGCGCGATGAAGGCGGCTACGGGGTCGCTGGCGTTTTCGCGCACCCCGCAAGACCTGCGCGCGATCACCGTGCCCACGCTGCTGCTGTGGTCGTCAAACGACCACGAGGTGCCGGTGGAAAAGGATGGGCATCAGGCGCTGGAAATGCTTGGAGCCACGGACAAGAAGCTGGAAATCGTGGCGCAGTGCGGCCACATGATGCCGATGGACTGCCCCGCGCGCTCAGTAGAGGCCGCGATGCCGTTCCTCAAGCGCGTGGCGGGGAAGTAACCCACCTCCGTCAGCCGAAAACGGTGGCCCCGGAACGGTCCGGGACCACCGATACTCTCACTTCATCGCAGAGCAGGCGTACCAGCTGCCGATCATCGCATGGCCCTGCGGGTGGCCTTCGGTGAAGAAGTCCTCGCGATCGGGCTTCAGGTAGGACGTGCCCTTGCGGTAGCCGACCAGCACCTTGTCGCTGGCGAAACCGGCATCGACCGCAACCTTGTGCCAGTCGATCCGCGCCAAGGAGGTCATGAATGGTTCGTTGTTGTAGTGGCTTTCGAAGTCGCAGCGCATCTGGTCCCACAGCGACATGTGTTCGTGACGCGGCGGCACGTCGACATGGCACATCACGCCGCCTTCGCGCAGCAGGCGGTGGCACTCTTTGAAGATCTGGCGCATGCCCTTGGCCGATGTTTCATGCATCACGGCAGACGAGCAGACGAGGTCGAAGCTGCCATCCGCGAAGTCGGTATGTTCGGCGTCCTGCTGGCTGAAATGGATGGGTACGCCCATCGATTCCGCGCGGGCATGGCCATAGCGCAGCATCGGCGCGCCTACGTCCAGCGCGAAGATTTCCGCGTCGGCGAAGGCCTGCGCGATAGCGACGGTCGAATGGCCGACCGAGCAGCCAAGGTCGAGGATGCGCTTCGGCTTGAAGTCCGGGTAGAAATCCTGAACGTGGCTGGCAAGGCTGTGCCCGCGGCCGTCGTTCTTCCACCCGCCGTTGAGATTGCGCAGGTAAGTGGAGGCAAAGCGGTCATAAAGAGCGCCAGCGCGGAAGTCGTCCTCAGCCGTATCGACCACATAGCTGCCGGGCATCCGGTGATGGTCGAAGGCCGCGATGTAACGCGGGATCTCAAGATCGGGGTTCAACTGCAGCGAGCCCTTGGGCTCCGAGACCTGCGCCTTCACCTTGCCGGCCAGTTCGTCGTACTGCCGGTCGATCGCGCCATCCAGCGCCTGCCAGATGCGATCCTGATAAGTGAGCGACAGCGTCAGCCAGTACTGGTGCAGCGGATGCGCTTCCAGTGCCTGACGGACCTGCGTGCTGGAGGTGGGCTTCGTGCCCGTCTTCTTCTCGATGCCGGGGACGATCACTTCGTCGAGCAGGCGGCGGTCGAGCGGGTCCATGTTGCGGTTGGTCCACGCGCGCATGGCAAGGAAATGGTCCTCCATCGCCTGCTCGTCATGGGTGGCCTGCGGCATGACCGCGTGGCCGAAGTGTTCCTGGCGGTACTGTTCCATGGGTGTTGCTCCTGCCTCAGTCGCGGGTCACGGCGTCGAGGACGCCTTCGTAGTCGTTCTGCTGTGCGAGTGCCTCGGGCATCAGCTTGTCGCGGGCGGAGCCGAGCACGCGGTCGTAGATCGCCTGGCGATAGGCGCTGCGCTCCGTCTTCGTCTGCGCGTCGGGGGCGAACATGTCGATGTCCGCCGGGCTGTGCAAGCCCGCTGCCGCGAGCAGGCGCTCGTTCGCGTCGAGGCGGTCCTTGAGCACTACGACTTCACCCAGCAGCGCCAGCACCATGCCGGCGAGCGCGTCGATCGTCTCGCTCTCGAAGATGACCGGCTGGCTGCCCTTGGAATGCGCCTTGCGGTCAAGATTGATGCGTTCGGCCACTGTCAGTTCACTCCCAGATCGAAACGGAAGACGTGGCCGGTGCGCGCCACGATGTCCTTCTTGTCGAGGTCCGGCCCATGGGCTTCCTCGGTCTTGGCGTCCTTTGCCTTGAGGTCGTACCCGGTCTGGCTGGAGAGGATGACGACAAGGTCGGTGCCATCCTCCACCGCAAAGGGAAATTCGTGCCAGGTGCCGATGTGCATGGCGAAACCGGCGCTGCCGTCGAAACGGAAGGCGCGGACTTTCGACAGGTCGGGCAGGTCGTCCTCGCCGGGAGGGGCCATGACCGCGACGAAAGGCTTGCCGCCCAGCGGCAGGAAGGCCTGCGTGTGCTGGAAATGCCGCTCCATGTAACGCACTTCGCCCTCGCGGCGGTCCATCTGGGCGAGGGTAATCTCTACCGGGTGTTCGCACATGAAGCGTGCCGGATAGCTCATCTTCACCGCGCCCTTGTAGAAGTCCACCGATACCGGCGTGACCGGCGCCTCGCGGCCGACGATCGCGCCGAACGGGGCCAGCGCCTCGGCGCTCGCCGGTTCGACTTCAAGCCGGATTACCGTCAATTCGCCGGTGGCCCGGCTGTCCTGTGTCATCCCTGTCATCCCTGATGCCTTGGTGGCGGCACGAGAATGATCGAGAATCGGAAATCTATTAGGGTGCAACAATAAATTGATCGCCAGATGGAGAGGGTGGCAGGCACCCTCTCCATAGCGGATCAGCGGAACAGCCTTGGCGCGAAGTCCGCGAGGTAGCGACGCCAGTTGGGCCATTCATGCCCGCCGCCGGTCTCGTTGTAATGATACGCGATGTGATAGCGATCGAACAGCGCCCGCGTGGGCGCGACGGTGCCATAGAGGAAGTCCTCACGCCCCATCGCGAAGTAGAGCAGCTTCATATCTCTTGCCGACTGCTTGAGTGCCGTGTCGTAAGTCTTTGCATAGTCATCCACGCGGCCCTTGTCGGGGCCGACGCCCAGCCCCATCGAGAACACACCGATCCAGCGGAACAGGTCGGGGTGCGTCAGGCCGTTGCGCAGGGTATGCGATCCGCCCATCGACAGCCCCGCCATCGCCCGCGTCGCGGGGCTGGCGTCCGTGCGGTAATTGGCATCGACGTAGGGGATCAGATCCTTGATCAGATCGTTGCCGAAGTCCGGGTTGTCGAGCGTCATGACGCCTTCGCGCAGCGGCGTGTGGCCATCGGGCATGACGACGATCATCGGCACGGACTTGCCGCCGGCGATCAGGTTGTCGAGGATCAGGTTGGCGTGGCCTACGCTGGTCCAGCTGTCGTCGCTGTCGCCCGCGCCGTGGACCAGATAGAGCACCGGATACTTGCGCGCGTCCTTCGTATAGCCCGGCGGGGTGTAGACATGGGCGCGGCGCTTGATGCCCAGCGAAGCCGACCAGTATTCGACGGTGGAGACTGTGCCGTGGGCGATCCTGGCGTCCCAGGTCTGAAACGCGCCTTCGGGGCCGGTAACCTCGAAAGTGGAATTGATGCCCTTGAGTTCCTCGGAGAAGGTCTTGCCGAGCGGGTCGGGTGTCTTCACGCCGTCGACGCGGAAGGCGAAACGGTAGGTGTCGGCGGGCACGGGCTGGGGCGTGGTGACGGTCCACAAGCCGGTCTTGTCCTTCGCCATCGCCAGGCCCTGCGGCGTGCCGGGCGGGAAGCCCATAGGGATGATCTTGGCGATGTCGGTGCTGGTCAGCAGGACTTCTTTTGCATCGGGCGCGCAGATGCGGAAGGTCATGCGCCGGTCCGGAAGCTGCTCCACCGACTTATAAGGCGCCGGTCCGGAATAGAACGGCGGCACCACACAGGAATTCGGATCAAGCGTGGGCTGCTGCTGCGCGGCGGCGGGCGCAAGCGGCATGGCAGTGGCGGCGCTCAGCGCGGCCAGAACAATGAGCCTGGGTGACATGCAAAGACCCCTGATAAAAGCAGCCGATCGCTGCCAGCATCAATCGATCTCAGCAACAACCTGCGGGCAAGAACGCGCAAGCGCCTTGCCCGCCTGTCGGATTATCGGCTTGCTGTTACGAGGGCCGGATTATCAGAACCGGATGATCTGACGGATGGCTTCGCCGCGATCCATCGCGTCAAGCATCTCGTTCAGTTCGTCCAGCTTGTGGGTCGAACTGATCAGACGGTCCACGGGCAGGCGACCGGCTTTCCACATCGCCACGTAGCGCGGAATGTCGCGTGCCGGGATCGACGATCCCATGTAGGAGCCGATCAGCGACTTGCCTTCTGCCACCAGAGAGACAGCCTGCAGGTCAAGCCGCTGCTCGGGCGCAGGCAGGCCCACGGTGACGACGCGGCCGCCACGGCGCGCGGCGGCATAGGCCGAGGCCAGCACCTTCGCGTTGCCCACGGTTTCGATCACGACGTCAGCCTTGCCGCCGGAGTTTTTGGCAAGATGCTCGGCCATGACGGCCTCAAGCTGGTCCGGGGTGGTGCCGATGGCGCCCAGTTCGCCCGCAAGCGCGATCTTGTTCGGCGCAAGGTCCACGCCGATCACCGTTGCCGCGCCGCTCGCCACGGCGCCCATCAGCGCTGCGAGGCCGACGCCGCCGAGGCCGAAGACCACGACCGTCTCGCCCGCGCGGATGGCCGCGCTGTTGATCGCCGCGCCAACGCCCGTCAGCACCGCGCAGCCGAATACGGCGGCGACGTCGGCGGGAATGTCGCGGTCCACCTTAACGGTCGAACGCTGGTCGACCACAACGTGCGTCGCGAAGCACGAGACGCCGAGGTGGTGGTGCACGTCGCTGCCGCAATCATGCAGGCGGAAGCCCCCGCCGATCAGTTCACCGCGCCCATTGGCCGCAGCGCCCGTCTCGCACAAGTAGCCCTCGCCCGAGAGGCAGGGCGTGCAGCGGCCGCACGAAGGCAGGAACACCAGCACCACGCGGTCGCCAACCTCAAGCCCGGTGACACCGGGGCCAAGCGCCTCGACGATGCCGGTGCCTTCGTGGCCCAATGCCATCGGCATCGGGCGCACACGGTCGCCGTTCACCACCGACAGGTCGGAATGGCACAAGCCCGCCGCATCAATGGCGACGCGCACTTCGCCCTGTCCGGGCGCGTCGAGTTCAAGCTCAGCAAAACGCAGCGGCGTGTTTTGCGCGTAAGGCTTCGCGTTGCCGCCCGACTGGGCGAGCACCGCCGCGCGCGTGGTCGTGCCCATCAGCGCGCCCACTTCTTGTCGAACGCCCAGACCTCCTCGAAGCCGACGAGCGAGCAGAATTCCTTGAAGTCGAACAGGCCGGGTTCGGTCGGCTCGCCGGTGCCGTGGTCGCGCAGCTGGTTGAGTGCCAGTTCCATCGCACGGGCCGAAACGAGGCTGGTCAGCGCGGGGTAGATCGCGAAGGCGAAGCCCAGTTCTGACAGCACTTCGGTCGGGTAGGGCGGGGTGACGCCGCCGTTGGCGATGTTGACCATGACCGGCTTGTCGAAGGCTTCGCAGACCTTGCGCATCTCTTCCTCGGTGGTCACCGCCTCGGGGAAGAGGATGTCGGCGCCCGCCTTGGCATAGGCTTCAAGGCGGCGCATCGTCTCGTCCAGGCCGAAGCTCTGGTAGGCGTCGGTGCGGGCGATGATCAGCATGTCCTCACGCGCTTCGGCGGCGACCTTGATCTTGTCGACCATCTCTTCGGTGGTGACGACGCGCTTGCCCGGCGTGTGGCCGCACTTCTTGGGGAATTCCTGATCCTCGATCTGGATCGCGGCGATGCCTGCCTGCTCGTAGCCCTTCACGGTATGGTGGACGTTGAGCAGGCCGCCGAAGCCGGTGTCGGCATCCGCGATCAGGGCCGAGCCGATGGTGCGCTTGATCGTCGCCATGCGGTCCAGCATCTGCGTGTAGCTGACGATCCCCGCGTCGGGCAGGCCGTAGCCCGAAGCCGTAGTCCAGTAGCCGCTGCCATAGACGACGTCGAAGCCCGCACGCTCCGCCATCAGCGCGGCGATCATGTCGTGCACGCCGGGGACCGGGAAGAACTCGCCCTTGGCCAGCTTGGCCTTCAGGATGTTTGCGCTCATGCTTCAGTTTCCTCTGTCCAGAGCCACGGCGCGGCTGAGCGCTGGGCCTTTTCGAATGCGGAGATGTCCTGCCCGTGAAGGGCAAGGATGCGGGTGGTGTTGTTCCATCCGGCGAGCAGCATTTCGCGGTCGCTGTCGGGAACGGTGAAGGCGAATTGCTGCCCGGCGCAGGTGACGGTCTGCGCGGCAAGGTCGATCGAAAGCGCGTGGCCTGCGTTCGCCCCTTTACCGGCCAGTGCCTGCAGCGCGGCCAGCGTATCGGCGGCCATCACGCCTGCGACCATGCCGTTGTTCGCGCAGTTGCCGCGGAAGATTTCGCCGAAGCTGGGCGCGAACAGGGCGGTCAGGCCCATGCCGTCAAGCGACCAGACGGCATGTTCGCGGCTCGATCCGCAGCCGAAGTTGGCGCCTGCCAGCAGGATCGGCGGCTTGCCCGCAGCCTCGTAGGCTTCGAGCAGGGCCGGACGGTCATGGAAGGCGAAGCGGCCGAGGCCCTTGCGTTCGGTGTGCAGCAGGAAACGCGCGGGGAAGATGATGTCGGTGTCGACGTCGTCCTCGTCCAGCACGAAGGCGGGGGCGGTGAAGGGGGTGAAGCCGGGCATCAGGCGAACTCCTTCCGCACGTCGACGATGCGGCCGGCGATCGCGGCGGCGGCGACCATCGCCGGACTGGCAAGGTGCGTGCGCGCGCCGGCGCCCTGACGGCCCTCGAAATTGCGGTTGGAGGTGGAGATGGAACGCTTGCCTTCGGGCACGAAGTCTCCGTTCATCGCCACGCAGAGCGAACAGCCCGCGTGATGCCAGGCAAAGCCCGCCGCCTCGAACACCTTGTCGAGCCCCTCGGCCTCGGCCTGGTGCTTGGTGACGGTAGAGCCGGGGACGACCATCGCGGTCACGCCCTCGGCCACATGGCGGCCGCGGATTACGCCTGCGGCGGCGCGCAGGTCCTCGATGCGGCTGTTGGTGCAGCTGCCGATGAAGGCATAGTCAATGCCGATCCCGGCGATCGGCTTGCCCGCTTCAAGTCCCATGTAATCGAGCGCACGCGCGGGGCCAGCGGGGACGGTGCCGTCCACCGCCATGACCTGATCGGGCGAGGTTCCGAAGGTTACCTGCGGTGCGATGGCGGCAGCGTCGATCTCTACCGTGCGGTCGAACACGGCATCGTCGTCGGAGCGCAGGGTGCGCCAGTATTCGACGGCGCGGTCCCACATCGCGCCTTGCGGTCCGCGCGGGCGGCCCTTGAGCCAGGCGAAAGTGGTGTCATCCGGCGCGACGAGGGCGACGCGCGATCCTGCCTCGATGCCCATGTTGCACAATGTCATGCGCGCTTCCATCGAGGCGCGGCGCACGGCGTCGCCGGTGAATTCGATGGCGTGGCCGATGCCGCCGCCCGCGCCGATCGTGCCGATCAGCGCCAGGATCATGTCCTTGGTGGTGACATGCGGCTGCAACTGTCCGGCATAGTGGACGCGCAGGTTTTTGTTGCGGGCCTGCCAGAGCGTCTGCGTGGCCATCACCGTGCCGCATTCGCTTGCACCGATACCGAACGCCAGCGCGCCGAACGCGCCGTGAGTGGCGGTGTGGCTGTCCCCGCAGACCAGCGAGATACCGGGCATCGTGAAGCCCTGTTCCGGCGAGATGACATGGACGATACCCTGTCGTTCGCCTTCCAGCGCAAGGTATTCGATGCCGAATTCAGCGCAGTTTGCTTCCAGCAGAGCAACCTGCTTGCGCGCCAGTTCGCCCTTGATCGCGCCGCCGCGTTCAGAGGTAGGTACCGCGTGATCGGGCACGGCCAGTTGCGTCACCGGACGGCGCACCTTCAGCGCGTTGTCGCGCAGAAGCTCGAACGACTGGGGCGTGCTCACCTCATGCAGAAGGTGGCGGTCGATATAGATCAGATCCTTGCCCGCATCGCCGCGCACTACGGTGTGCGCGTCCCAGAGGCGGTCGTAGAGCGTCTTCGGAGCAGATTGGCTGGTCATCACATCACGCATTGGAACGGGCAAGAGGCACCGTCGAGTGATCGGCGCGGCATGTCCGTTCTACGGATAGTCGCCCCGCATGGCACGCGCCAGCCCCGGCACCAGCAGCAGGCTCGCAAGGAAGAAGGCCACCGGGATCAGCGAATAATTGAGCACTACGCCGAAAAGCGCCGCGGGGCTTTGCTGCGCCGGGCCGGATGTGGAAGACACGAAGCCGGAAAGGCTCAGCACAGCGCCCGAGATCACGGGGCCAAGCGCGAAACTCAGTTTTTCGCAGGCGGACCACAGGCCCGCGTAGCCACCTTCGATCCCGGTTTCCTGTTCGCCAAGATGGACGGTATCCGTGAACAGAGAAGTGACCAGCAGGATGAAGCCGGCATTCGTCACGCCGATCACCGCGCCGCGCAGCATGATCAGCGCGTCCTTGCCGCTGATGGCACCGAAACGGATGCCGTCGCCCCAGTCGATGCCGAGCCACGTCAGCGTCACCGCGCACCAGCCGAGGCACAGATAGACGAACAGGGAAATCTTGCCGATCCGGCGCGAAATCCTGAGCCACAGCGGCTGCGTGACAAGGCCCGCCAGCGACATGATCAGGACGTAGGCAGTCAGCAATTCGATCCGGTCGACAAGGTAGACGAAGACGAGCGCGACCACCGTGTAGCTACAGGCCTGCCCCACGGTCTGCAGCAGGTGGATTGCGGTAAGCTGCCGGAACGCGCGATTACGCCATGCCGCCGCCAGCATCCGCATGAAGGGCAAGGGCTGGCGGGCCATAGGGGCAGGGCGCAGCTTGGTGCGCAGGCCCAGCGCGCAGCCGAGCATGGAGGCAAGGCACAGGGCGGCGAAGATCGCCGACATGGTGCTCCACGCCTGCCCTCCACCGCCGAGCCACACGACGGTCGGCTGGGCAAGGCCGATCCCCAAAACAACGCCAAGCGTGGTGAAGGCGATACGCCAGGCCAGCAACTTGGTGCGTTCGTGCGGATCGGCCGAAAGCGTCGCGGCGACAGCCAGATACGGCACGGAAAAGGCGCTGAAAGCGGTCATCGCCAACAGGAAGATCGCACTTGTGGCGGCGGCGGCAAGATAGGGAGACGTCATCGCGGGCAGGTTGAACAACAGGACGAAGCCGATGCTGGTCGCGATGGCGCCACCTGCAAGAAAGGGTACGCGCCCGATCGAACTTACCCGCCGATCGGACCATGCGCCGACCAGCGGATCGCAGATGATGACCCACAGTTTGGGAAGCAGGATCACAAGCCCTGCCAGCCATGCCGGTACGCCCAGCACGGTGGTCATGTAGACGGGCAGAAGCGCGGCGGGCGTATCGCGAAAGACCTGCGCACGAGTCTGCCCCAACCCATAGCGTACCATCACGCCGGTTTCGAGGGGCGGAGCGGATGCGAGCGATTCGGTTTCGACGCGCGGGGTCTGGAGCAATTTTCAGCCTCCAAGCAGGGCAGGAGGGAAACTTCTCATCGTCAGCGGCCGTATGACAGGCGCATTTCATCGCGCTCCGCAGTGTGGATAAACGCGCAAGTCTGCCGTTTTTTGTTCGGTGTGCGGATTTTGTGATCGCCCTGCGGATAAAAAAGCATTCGCCAGGCGGTAATCGGGGCCGTAACGATAGCTTCACAAACATCGGAGGAGGGGTCCGATCAAAAATACGGGTTTGGGGTGAAGCTATGGAACGAGGTGTACCGATCCGGGCTGTTTGCCGGGCGATTTCGATACTGCAGGAAATAAATCAGATGGGCTCGCTCTCGATGATGCAGATCTCGAAGCGTGGCCGAATCCCTTATCCCACCGCCTGCCGTATCGTGCAGACGCTGATGCATGAGGGGCTTATCGAGCAGGAGCCGGCGCGCAAGTTCTACCGGCCTACCGCGCTCGTCCAGTCGCTGTCGCAAGGCTTTCAGGCGGACAGCTTCCTGGTTGAACACAGCCGCCGGCACCTTCGGGCGCTGACGCACAAAATCGGCTGGCCGGTCTCGCTGACGGTTCGCATCGGCACGCACATGGTCGTGCGCGATTCGACCCATGCGGACACCTCGCTCACGTTCGAGCGGTACTATCCGGGTTTCCGTCTGCCGCTGATGGACTGCGCCTCCGGCCGCGTGTGCCTCGCGCATATGACGCCGGAACAGCTGGATCGGGTCATGGACTGGGTTTCTCTCGTCGGTTCGCCGTCGGAGCAGGATCTGACCGCCTATGTCTCGGTGAACACGCTCAACAAGATTCGCGAAGAAGGCTACGCGGCGATCGGTTGGGGCCAGCACAACCTGACGCCGGGCAAAACCTCGTCGGTGGCGGTGCCGATCTTCCGCGACGGTCAGTTCGAAGCGGCGCTCACGATGATCTACTTCGCCGCCGCCATGAAGCAAGGGGAAGCGGTGGAACGTCACCTTGCTGATCTCAAGGCGACGGCAGCTGCCATCACTGAAGAGATCAACTGCACCGAACTGCCGGACATGGAATTTCCTGTCCTCAACTGAACCTCGGATTTTCCCGCGTCCTGACGGGCGCGGGAGCGGCCCTTCGGGTACAGCGCAGCACAAACGAAAACGCCCGGCCTTGCGGCCGGGCGTTTTGTTTTATCCCAGCTTCTTGGGCGCAGCCGGCGGCTGCGGCGGGCTCCAGCCTGCCGGAACCGGAGCGGGCTTCTGTTCGCGCGCGTAGTTTTCAAGGCTGGAGAGCGAGGGGCCGTAGTCTTCGGTCGGCGAATGCAGCCACTTCTCGTCCATCTTGCGCGCGGCCTCGACCAGATCCTGCGGCAGTTCCGCGATACCGCCGGGCAGGGTCTGGAACGTGGTGAAGTAAGTGATGTGGCCGGGCGCCTGACCCATCAGCATCCATGGCAGCCACGGCGTCATGCGGGTCCAGGCGCCGATATGCGGGATGTGCGTGAGGTTCGGGTTCTCTACGTCCTCGCGCTTTACAGTGTAGATGAAGTGTTCGGATACGCGGTTCATCACGCCCGAGGATTCGCGCGGCCACTTTTCCGGCTGCAGCGCGTTCGGATAGATCATGTCGATGTCGGTGTTGACGATCAGGGTGCCTTCCGGCCCCTCCATCCAGTCCATCAGGAACGGCTTGGGTTCGGTCTTCACTTTCTGCAGCCCGCCGTAGCTCGGCGGCTCGGGGACTTTGTCGCTGATGGTGAAGTTGAACGGATCGTTGGCGATCGGCACGACCTTGACCGTCTCACCGGTGTAGGGGTTGTCCCAGGTCTCCAGCAGCTTGCCGGTTTCGATGTCGCGATAGAACACGACCTCGCGCAGCATACGGCGCCAGCTGCCGTCGTCCAGCCGCTTGATGCGGGTGAAGCTGAAGCCCTCGGCAATGAACAGCGGGCGGATCTTCTCGTTGTCGCGCACGCCGAAAGCCTTGCCGCGAAGCCAGCCGCACTTTTCCTTGGTCGGATCGACGTCGCCGTCGATGCGCGCATACGTATCGCGGTTCCAGACCGGATCCTTGAAATCGATCTTGGTCGTGAAGTTCAGGCGCGAGGCGGCAGATGCGGACTTGCTTGCTGCGGATGCCGCCGCAGGAAGCGCCGCCACGCCTGCGGCGATCGCCGCAAGGCTGAGACCTTCGCGGCGGGTAAGCTTGATATTCGACATGAGCTGATCACTCCATATGGCCGAGAGGCTATGTGCCGCGATCTGGATGGATGAAGCCGCAGCCAGCGTCGATCAAGCTCCTGCGAATGACCGCCAGACAGATATGGCGGATCGCTGATCATAATTTTTGATCATTGGGTGTGGATCGGATGGGCATCTCTATTGCGTTATCCAGATCGCCGTGTGTGGGCGATGTGGTAGCGCTAGGTGCAGTTAGGTGCCGCTTGAGTGCGCTTTGCGCATCGGCTCGAAGGCCGACTTTTCCAGGATTTCGCGCAGTGCCTTGCAGGCGGAAGTCTCGAAATTTTCAGCCATGCTGACGAAGCCGAACTGCGAAGCCGTAACCTCGGTGCCGGGCAACCGCTTCAGAGCGCCACTTGCCAGCTCCTCGGCCACCCGCTCATCCGCGATCAATCCGATGAAATCTCCGCTGAGCACCAACAGGCGAATGACATCCATGGACGCGGTGCGCACGCTTTTGCGAGCTACGTCACGCCCTGCGGTGGCCATGACCGAAACGATGTCGTTGCGCCCCGGAAAAGCGCCAACGATCGCGGTATCAAACTCCACCCAGCGATATTCCGAAATCGGACGACCCTTGGCGATATCGTCAAAAACCGGATGATTTGCTGCCGCGACCACGGAGTAATTGAGCGTGCCGAGCGGTTCCGTCAGCAACGTGCCGCCATGCTCTTCCTCTGAAGGGATAGCGCAGCACGCGAAATCCACCTCTCCCTGCTGAAGACGGCCAAGCAACTGGGAACTATACCCTTCGAACACGCGCAGCGTCGTTGATGGATACTGCTCTGAAAACTCAGCAAGGCAACGGGCGAAGGCGTCGGTCAGGAAGATCGAATGGACGCCCATGTTGATCGTCTGGTTATGCGCGCTGTCCGCCACTTCGTCGAGAATGCGCTCCTGTTCCCGGAAGATCAGTCGGGCCCGACGAACAAGGCGGTCGCACAGCGGCGTCGCGCGGATGCCGCGCGGTCCACGTTCGAACAGCCGGCCGTTCAGTGCCTCTTCGAGCTGGTGCATGCTCCATGTGAGCGCCGGTTGCGAGATGCCGAGATCGCGCGCCGCTTGCCGGAAGCTGCCGGCTTCGTAGATCGCAACCATGCGTTGCAGTTTGACCAGGTCCATGAGCGTCACCGTTGATCGTCGGGCTTGGGTTTGTCCAGCCTTACGGGCGGGAGGAGGCTATAATCCGCGCTTCCCGCCCGCAATGCGGTCAGTTATTCGGAGCGCCGGTGTCTTCGAAAGTGCGCCAGTCGCGCGTGACGAGGCGCTCGTCGATGAGGGTGCGCTGGTAGCACTCGCCGTCTCGGAACCACTGCCAGGTGCGGGCGCGCTTGGTGAAGTCCTCATTCACCTGGATCATCTCGTAGAGATAGATGCCTGGCTCGTTGTGGCGGGTCCAGTTGAGACAGGTCGAACGGTTGTAGTCGTCGGGCTGCATGGCCGCGGCCCAGCCCTTGATCAGTTCGTTGTCCCAGCGAATGCGCCCGTCTTCATACCAGGCGGGAAAGTCACGGACTTCCACGCTGCCGTCGTCCCAGAAGTAGTGGTTGGTCTGGTGGTATTCCTCATGGCCCGGCTCGCCGACGAGGCGGCAGAACAGGCGCGAGCGATGCTGGTCGGTCAGTTCGCCGGTCTTCGCGTCATAGTAGCGATACCAGCCCTCCCAGACGCCTTCATTGTTGCACAGCAGGGGCATGGCTTCCCGGATGCCGGGTTGCGAGACCTTGTTCACCATCATCGCCACTCCATAAGATGTTTTGAAAATGCCCATCGGCTGCCTCCTGCCTAGTTGCAGGAGATGCACGATCGAGTCCTTTGCCTCGGATTGATCGCTGTTCGATCAGATTGATCGCTTGACTGCCCGGCCCCGCGCGGGCGTGGCAATGGGGTGTCGAATCAGTTGATCACCGTAAGAGAGTCTAGGAGTCTTCGAGCCATGACGATGGACAGGCGTAGCTTCACCCTTGGGATGGCCAAAGGCGCGATCGGCGCAGGGATAGCCTCGATGTTGCCCACCGCGGCGCTGGCAGCCCCGGCGAAAAAAACTGCGACCGGACTCGATGTACTTGTGCTGGGGGCGGGCGTTTCAGGCCTGCAGGCGGCGTGGATGCTTGAGGAGCAGGGGCTCAAGGTGGCTGTGCTGGAAGGGCGGCAGCGCGTTGGCGGGCGCGTGATGACGCTGCTGGACGAGCCGGGCTACCCGGAAATGGGCTTCAACTCGATGGGTGAGGGATACGGCCGTGGAATCGACGCTGCTCAGCGCGCCGGGGTTACGCTGGAAGACATCGGCAGTCGCTACCGCGCTGGCAAGCCGCCGATGCTGTGGATGAACGGCCAGCCTCTGACCCGAGAGCAATGGGCGAGTCATCCCGGTAATCCGTTCCCGGATTCGATGAAGTCGGTGTTGCCTGCGGAGATGGTCAACAAGCTCCTCGCAGAGCGCACACCGCTGGCTGACTGGAATGCCTGGGCAGATCCCGCGAGTGCTGCTCTTGATGTGCCGCTGCACGACTTCCTGCGCGCACAGGGCCTTTCCGACCCGGCGATCCGCCTCGCCAACGATGTGTCGCCCTATTACGGCACCAATTCGTGGGACGTATCGGCGCTGATGCTGGAGTTCAACGACGGCTTCGTGAAGGCGCAGTTCGAAGCGGGGACCAAATCCTTCGGGGTAAAGGGCGGCAACCTGCACTTGCCGATCGGCATGGCCAAGCTGCTCAAAGGTGACGTGATCCTTGGCAAAGAAATAGTAGCGATCGAGACCACGGATAGCGGGGCGACCGTCTATTGTCGCGATGGCTCGACATTCAGTGCCAAGCGGGTGATCTGCTCTCTGCCGTTCTCGACACTTCGCCACGTCAAGATCATGCCCGGACTGTCGGGTGCGCAAGCGGAGGCTGTGTCGCAGATCGCCTACCAGCCGTTGTCGATGGCGTTCCTGACGGCCACGGCACCGTTCTGGGACGAAGATGGTCTCTCGCCGGGCATGTGGACCGATGGGCTCGCAGGTACGGTTATCCCGCAGCACTTCGGCGCTACGCCCGAGGAAGTCACCGGGCTGTTGGTGCAGGCACGCGGCAGCCTTGCCAATTACTGGGACAGGCTTGGCCGCGAAAAGGCGCTGGCGATGATCGTCGGTCAGATCGAGGCGATGCGCCCTGCAGCCAAGGGCAAGCTGATGGCGCGCAACTACTTCAGCTGGTCACAGGAAGTGTTCAACGGCGGCGATTGGGCCTATTTCGGCCCCGGTCAGGTGAGTCGCCTTGTGCCCGAAATGTCCAAGCCGTCCGGCCGCCTGCATTTCTGCGGCGAACATACCGCAACCGGAGCAAGGGGGCTGGAAGGCGCGCTTGAATCAGCGGAGCGAGTGGCATTGGAAGTGCTGGAGGCCTGATGTCGGCAATGTCCGACATGCGATTATTTCGTTTTATCGGTGATAACATCTTTTTGTGAGTGCGCATGATCCGGGTGGTCCGCGGCCACCCGGATTTCGGCCGCTACGGGGAGATTGCACGTGCGTCGTTCTCTTTGCGCCTTAATGCTTGCGGTAATGGCGATGTCGCCGATTTCGGCCTCTGCCGCCTTGTCCACCCTTGGGGCTTCGCCTGCGGGTGAGCGCTCTGATGGAGTGGAAGTTCGGGAGCCCGTCGCAGTCTGGCCGAATGGGGCGCCCGAGATCAAGGGCTGGCCGGGCAAGGTAGGCGCCGCGGTCTCAGAGGAACTGCGCGATAGCGGGGAAAGCGGGGAAACGCTGTGGAACGTAACCGTTCCGTCCTATCAGGCTTTTCTGCCGCCTGCCGGAACAGCAACCGGTGCAGCAGTCATCATTGCGCCGGGCGGTGGATTTCGCCTGCTCGCCATTCAGCATGAGGGTACGCGAGTGGCGGAATGGCTGGCCGGGCACGGCATCGCTGCTTTTGTGCTCAAGTATCGCCTGATCCAGACTCTGCCGGGCGAAACGAATGACGCCATGCGCGCGCGCGTCAACAAGACTATCCCGGCGGGCGTCGGCGGTGATCCGGGCGTGGCCGACGGGCTGGAAACCCTCCGCCTGTTGCGCGCGCGGGCCAGGGACTACGGCATCGATCCCGCGCGGATCGGCGTAGTCGGCTTTTCAGCCGGGGGTCATGTGGCAGGGATGATGGCGCTGGCCCCGCAGGCGGCGCGGCCC
Organism: Novosphingobium guangzhouense; assembly: GCF_002896965.1. Lineage (GTDB taxonomy): Bacteria > Pseudomonadota > Alphaproteobacteria > Sphingomonadales > Sphingomonadaceae > Novosphingobium > Novosphingobium guangzhouense. The sequence continues at coordinate 318,585 of NZ_LYMM01000001.1, read as the reverse complement.
AACTTCGCGGGGCTGATCTATGGTATGCCTTTCGGCGCGAAGCTACCGCAGCTGCCGCCTGCGAACCTGCCTTACCCTGAAGGCACGCCGAGCGAGCCGTGGCTGCGTCCGGCACCTCAACCTGCCCCCGGCCGTCTGCCGCCCTTGTTCCTTGCGATGGCGCAGGACGACATGGCGGTGGGATATGGCTTTCGCCCCTTCTACGATGCGCTTTTCGCCAGCGGCTATCGCCCGGAGACGCATCTATATGAACGTGGCGGGCATGGTTTCGGCATGAAGCAGACAGGTGGTACGGCCGACCACTGGCTTGAGAAATTCCGCTGGTGGATCGCCGGCGAGGGATTTGCGTCCGGCAAGTAGCCGGACGCGGGCTTTGTCTTCAGGGTACGGCTGCTTCCGCCGGTACATTGGGAGTGCCCGCCTCGACATAGGCGGCGATCAGCTGAGCGAAGCGTTCGGGCACTTCCAGCGGCGGATAATGGCCGACGTCGGGCATGATCACGCGCGAAATCTGGGCGTTTTTCAGGTAGCGGGCGATTGCGTTTGCGGCCGATTCCGGCAGAAGATGATCCGCGCCGCCCCAAATCAGGAACGTCGGCTTGCGGACCTTGGCCATCTCCACAGTGGCCTGTTTGCCGTCTCCGATCCGGGCAACGAGGGCGATGAGGTTCTTTTCCGGCGTACGACGATAGAAATCGTAGTATTCCTTGCGGGTCTGGGCAGAGATACGCGACGCATCACCCGCGAAGTAGCTGAGGAATTCATCCCAGAAGTTCTGGTCGCGAAAGCCGGTCTGCTTCGCCCGCTCGGTTGCGTCTATGAAAGACTTGGGCATGACAAGGTGACTGGTGTCGACCGGATCGGAAGGTGTGTTCGACAGGATCAGGCGTTCCACCAGATCGGGACGGCGCGCAGCCAGATACATGCCCATCGTACCCCCGCTCGACACGCCGACGAAGGTAACCTTCCTGACGCCAAGGCGCGTCAGCAGTTCGACCGGAATGTCAGTCGGCTGCATCGACGTGGCGGCGGCGTCGGTTGCGCCATCCGACAGGCCATAGCCCGGAATATCGTATCGGATGATACGGTAGCGTCCCTTTAGCGCCAGTGCGATCCGGTCCCAGGTGCGCAGGCTGCTTTCCGAACCATGGACCATAAACAGGACCGGGGCGTTCCTCGGTCCGTCATCCTTGTAGTGGATTTTGAGCCCGCCGATCACGGCATAGCGGCTCTGGGCGTCGGCGTATGTGCGGCGCAGATCCTCGATGGTGAGGTAGGGCAGGGCCTTAGTCGTTGCCTGCGCGGGAGCCGCCTGTGCCTGTGCCTGTGCCTGTGCGGGGGGCGGGACAAGGTTCAGTGCCGAAATCGCGGCTGTGGCGGCAAGCAACGGGATGCGGATCATGGCTAACCTTCTTTATCAGGGACAGCCGGAGTTTATCGATTGCGCTTACGATGTCCGGCCGATTACCCGGACTATCCGACTGGCGGGCGGACCGATATGCGAAAGGCCCCGGAGAGCTTGCGCTCTCCGGGGCCGTTGGTTTGTTGTCGAAAACGAGTGCTCAGACGATCGCGGCGGCCTTTTCAAGACTGCGGATCATTGCCTGCTGCACGATATACTCATGCCGTGCATCGGCATCTGCTTCCAGGTGGGCAAGATGCGTCTCGCGAGCATCGACCTTGTCTTCTACGGCGGCCTTGTTGGCGATGGTCTGCGCCTGCACGAAGTCGCGCGTTACAGTCCGTCGCTGTCGATCGTAGAGCGACAGCTGGCTTTCCGCATCTGCCCCTTCGAGGATCACGCGGCTCAGCTTTTCGACCAGGTTCATGGCATCATGGATGCCGGAATTCATGCCGAAGCCACCCAGCGGGTTGTTGAGGTGGGCGGAGTCCCCAGCCAGCATGATCCGACCCTGGCGGAAGCTCGTCGCCACGCGCTGGTGTACGCGATAGCAGGTACGATGCTCTGTCTGGACAGGAGTGTTCACTCCCAGAAGTTCGGCGAAAACCGCATCCTTGGCGGCATCGCTCGTCACCTCGGCAACCGAAGCGCCCGACTTCTGCGGCACCAGAACGCGCCACAGGCCAGGAACCTTCAGCAGAACGCACCAGAAGGGATCGCCGCTGACGTAGTTGACCTCCTTGATCCAGGGCAGGTGCTCCTCGATCGGATAGGCAGTCGACAGGGTCAGGAAGGTTTCATCGTAAGTGAAACCGTCGAAACCGATGCCCAGCCACTTGCGCACGGTCGAATTGCCGCCGTCGGCGCCGATCAGATAATCGGCGTGGAACAGCTTGATGTCGAACGGCGTCTCTACCGAAACCTGCACGCCATTAGCGCCTTGCACGCAGTTCGCTACCTGATGCGAAAACAGCACTTCGGCGTTGGGCATTTCGGCCAGCTTGGCGGCGATCAGGCGGGTGAGCTTCCACTGTTCGCACTGCAGGCGATAGGGATAAGGCGTCACGTCGCCGATCTCGCTCATGTCGAGCGAGAAAGAGCGGCCAGTGTTGCGGTTGCTGTACTGGTACAGCGGTGCGCGCAGGCCTTGTTCTTCCAACGTTTCCCGCAGCCCGAGCTGTTCCAGCATTTCGAGCGTCGGCGGGTGCAGGGTGGATGCGCGCATGTCTTCAAGGCAGGTCGCCGTGCTCTCAAGAACGCGGACTGAAATCCCCTGCAGCGCCAGAGCATAAGCGGCCACCATGCCCACTGGGCCGCCGCCGGCGACCAGTACTTGCGAGCGTGAATTGTCTAGTGGTAGCAGCAAGGCGTCCCCCGATGAGTAAATGCCTGTCAGGTAAGGTCGCCAATCGTTGCCGCGACTTGCGCGACTGCGTCAGGACCGTCCCCCAGTGAACTGAAAACGACGTGTCGGACTGTGCGCCGCCTGTCGGACTGCCCTTCGACTTTTGCGAATTCTGGTCCCAAGAGGCGCGGTGCCCTGTTTCGGCATAGGCGAGTTTGACGGGAGGTGATCCGGTGATTGTGCCGATGTTCGCGCTGCGATCACTCGGCCTTGATCACCCCTCCCGGTCCGGGGCATGTGGCACAACGCAGGACAGGGAACCTCGGCCACTTCGGCCCTTAGTATTGGAATAGCGATGTTACTTGATCCCAAGCCTCAGAGTTCCGCCGTTTCCGCGATGTTCGACGCACCGCGCGCCGCCCGCATGCTGATCGGCGGGCAGTGGGTTGACGCCGCGGACGGTGCCGTCGTCGAGACGCTCGACCCGGCCAGCGGAAAGATCATCGGCACGATCCCTGATGCCAGCGCGGCCGATGTGGACGCCGCTGTCGCTGCCGCGCGCAAGGCGCAAGGCGCCTGGGCGGCCACGCCCCCGGCCGAACGCGCGCGCATCCTTTGGAAGATAGCCGACCTCATCGAAGCGAACATCGATGAGCTGTCTGAACTGGAAGCGCTAGATCAGGGCAAGCCGCTCTATGTCGCACGTTGGGCGGAGATTCCGGGCGCGGTCGGCCAGTTCCGGTTCTTTGCGGGTCAGGCGATGGCGATCGAGGGACAGACCATCACGCCGTCGATCACCTATCAGCCTCAGGGCAAGGAAATGCGCGCATGGACCGTCCGCGAGGCCGTAGGCGTAGTCGCGGCGATCGTGCCGTGGAATTCTCCGCTGGTGTTGACGGCTATGAAGCTGGCTCCGGCCTTCGCGGCAGGCTGTGCGGTGGTGCTCAAGCCTGCCGAGGATACCTCGCTTTCGGCAATCCGTCTGGGCGAGCTGATCCAGGAAGCCGGCCTTCCGGACGGCGTGTTCAACGTCATCACCGGTCGTGGTGCGATCTCGGGCGCGGCGCTGGCGGCGCATCACGATGTCGACAAGGTCGCCTTCACCGGCAGCACTGCCACGGGCCGCGCGATTCTGGATGCATCAAAGGGCAACCTCAAGCGCGTTAGCCTTGAACTGGGCGGCAAGTCGCCGGTCGTGATAATGGGCGATGCGGACCTGAACCTTGCGATTCCTGGCGCAGCGAATGCGATCTTCTTCAACGCCGGGCAGGTCTGCGTGGCGGGTTCGCGTTCCTACGTCCACGCTTCGGTCTATGACCAGGTGGTCGAGGGACTTGCCGCTTACGCCGGCGGCCTCAAGCTTGGCCACGGCCTTGACCCGGCGACCCAGATGGGGCCTCTGGTCAATGCGCGTCAGGCTGAACGCGTCAGCGGCTTCATTGCCGGTGCGCGCAGCGAAGGCGCTGCGATCGTCGCGGGCGGTGAGCGTCTTGGCCCGGCAGGCACATTCATCACCCCGACCGTGGTGGCAGACGTAACTGCCGACATGGAGATCGTGCGCGAGGAAGTGTTTGGCCCGGTCCTTGCCGTGCAAAAATTCCATGACGTGGAAGAAGTCGTCGCGATGGCCAATGACAGCGTCTACGGTCTTGCGGCAAGCGTCTGGACGGAATCGCTGTCGCACGCGCACCGCCTGTCGTCACGGATCAAGGCGGGTACGGTTTGGATCAACTGCCACTCGATGTACGATGCCAGCCTTCCGATCGGCGGCGTGAAGCAATCCGGCTATGGTCGCGACAGCGGGCGTGAGGCGTTGGAAAACTACCTTGAGACGAAAACCATCTGCGCGGTGGTCTAAGCCTATATCCCCTCCCCGAGCCTGCTCGGGGAGGGAGACGGACAAAAAAAGAAGGCCCGGTAGGACTTTGTCCTGCCGGGCCTTTTAGGGTGAGGGTGGGCCGGGTGTCATTGCTGACACCCGGTCCGGGAGAGTTCAGAAGCTGTAGCGAGCGGTTGCCAGCACCGTCCGCGGATCGGTCATGAAGCGCGGGTTGACCACGTCGAAGCCGAAACCGGTCTGCCAGTTGATCTGGTTGAACAGGTTCTTGCCCGCGACCTGGAACTGCCATGGCCCTACATCGTAGCCGACATAGGCGTTGACGATCTGCGTTGAGGTGACCGCGCCGATGGCGGCATTGTCCGCCGTGGAGTAATAGGCGTCGCGGAAGTTGGCGTCGGCGCCGAACTTCACCTTGCCCGATCCGAGGTCGAAGTTGTAGTCGAAGCCGATCGTCGCCTGATAATCCGGCAGGAACGGCGGCGTATTTCCGGCGAGCGAGGCATCGGTGGGCACGTTACGGTATTTGCCGTCGTTGAGAGCGCCGTTACCCCAAATTTGCAGGCCGTAAATCGGCTTCCAGGCGATCTCGGCCTCAAGGCCCTTTATCGTGATATCGTAATTTTCGATCAGGAAGCCGCCATCACCGAGGTTGATCGATTCCTGACGGTTCTGGATCTTGTTGACGAAGCCCGAAAGCGCGACCCGCACGGTGCTGCCGAGGTCTGCTTTGATGCCAGCTTCGAAGGCGTCAGTGGTCTGCGGTTTGAAAGCTTCGGCCAGCTGGTCAGCCGTAGAAGCAAGGCCGTTATAACCACCCGACTTGAAGCCCACACTGTAAGAGCCATAGAGCAGCACATCGTTGCTGGGCTTGAAGTTGATGCCCAGCTTCGGGGTGAACTTCTTGTAGTGATCGCGGCTGACGGCCGGATCGCCACCAATGTCGGCGTTGAGCGACTTGTCCTCAAGCGTGTAGCGACCACCGGCAATCAGAGCGAGCTGGTCGGTGACGTTGAAGGTCAGCTGGCCGTAACCCGCCCAGGCGTCGGTCTTCGCATGGAAGTTGGTGCGGGAAGGGAAGCCAAACGTCGTAGTGTCGACGATCTGATCGCCATTCTCGTGGAAGTAATAGAAACCGACGACGTAATCGACGAAGCCGTTAGCCAACGAACCCGCGGCGTTGATTTCCTGGCTGAACTGCCACTGCTGAGAGTCGCTGCTACGCACGAACAGTGCCTGCGGATCCTCGGCCGGATAGCCGCCGGAGAAGTCCTGAATCCAGAAATCATCCATCTCGGAGTAGCCGGTGATGGAAGTCAGCGTGCCGCCCGGATAATCAGCCGAAAGGTGAAGCGAGCCACCCTTCTGCTTGACGCGGGTGTCGGATTCCACCGGCGACAGCACGGTGCGGTACGAGCCCGAAAGCGGAACGATCTTGCCTTCGTCGTTGGTGGTTGTGTTGACCGACCACTGACCGTCCGAGTTCAGGTCAAGGTAGAACAGGTTCAACCGAGCCTTCACGACGTCGCCCTTGTAGGCGAGGTCGAACTGGCCGCCCTTGAAGTCTTCCTTGCCTACTTTCTTGTCGAGCGTAGCATTGTATTGGCGGCCACCGTCACGCGCGCGCACGATGCCGTTGAACGATGCGGCCCACTTGCCGTCCTCGCTTAGCGGAACCGAGATGTAGCCCTTGAGGCGGCGCTCGTTCCAGGTGCCGTAGCCAGCCTGCACGTTGCCGGTGAATTCGTCCGACGGCTGCTTGGTGATGATGTTGATCGCACCAGCAGACGCGTTGCGGCCATAGAGCACGCCCTGGGGCCCGCGCAGGACTTCGATGCGCTCGATTTCTGCAAAGTCCATCAGCGCGCCCTGCATACGGGCGTTGTAGACGTCGTTGATGTAGAGAGCGACTTCGGCCTCCGACATCACGTAACCGCCATCGGTTCCACCGCCGCCGCGGATGTAGGCCTTGAGGCCGGCCGAGCCGCCGGTCACGCCATCGAGCTTGAGGTTGGGAACAAGACGCGCAACGTCGGTAGGGGCATTCACCTGGCGGGTCTGGATTTCGTCAGCGGTGATTGCGGTGACGCTGATCGGCACATCCTGCAGGCGCTGCTCGGTGCGCTGCGAGGTGACGACGATATCGCCGAAGCCGTTCGCATCGCTGCTCGCCTCTGCGGTCGCGTCCTGCGCGGCTGCCATGGCGGGGAAGGAGCCGATCGCGGTCGCGAGCAGGAGCCCCTTGGAAAAAGCCTTCATCATGGTGTCGAATGAACCTTTGCGCGTGATATGTTCTGAACCCTGGCCTTGGGTGACGCGGTTCGCTTTTTTTGGCGAGCTGGGCGTCGGCGACCGTCAGGCAAGAGGAAGCTGTCGGTGATAAGGTTTTATCGCAATGCTGCGCCGCAAACTGTCCGCAGGATGATAACTCGGACGCATCGGCCCATGCATGATCCGCAGTGCGGATAAAAAATGCTGCACGACGCGCCACCCTGCCCGGTGGCCGTCACATTGACTTCACAACAATCAGTGGAGGTCATGATGGCAAACCTTACCGCGCCGGACGGCGCAGGTGTCGTACTCGTCACGGGGGCAGCGTCCGGGATCGGCAAGGCCGCGGCGGATATCATCGAGGCTGCGGGACGTGTGGTCATCCGCGCTGACCTTCATGATCAGGGCGGCGCAGGGGTGGCGCTGGATGTGGCTGATCCGGATGCATGGGCGGCGCTTGTGGCGAAGCTGGAAGCGGAAGTCGGCATCGACGGGCTCGTCAACTGTGCGGGCGTCGGCGGCCTTGGCGCTATCGACGAGATTGCGATCAAGGACTGGGACCGGATCATGGCCGTGAACCTGCGGGGTACGGCGCTGGGCTGCCGGGCGGTGCTGCCCGCAATGCGTGAGCGGGGGCGTGGTTCAATCGTGAATATCGGTTCGACGTTCGGCCTCGTCGCCCGCAATGACTGTGTGGCCTATGGGGTCAGCAAGGCGGCAGTGATCCATCTGACACGCTGCATGGCGGTGGATCTAGCTGACGCAGGCGTTCGCGTGAACTGCGTGTGCCCGGGTCTGATCGAGACGCAGATGACGGCTCCGCTTGCCGACGCCGGGTTGGAGGCGCTGATGCAGGCGAACCTTCAGGCCCATGCGCTGCGCCGGATAGGCAAGCCGGTGGAGGTTGCGCAAATGGTCGCTTTCCTTATCTCGGATGCAGCCAGCTTCGTGACCGGGGCCGCGATCCCGGTCGATGGCGGGTACACTTCAGGCAAGTGGGTGTGAGCCCCCATTCTCCGAGGAGTGGAGATTCCACTTTCGTAGGTGCGTGATCGCCGGTCCCGCTTATAGTTTACGCATACGTCTTCAGGGATACCCAGATGCTCAACACTTTCCAGCAGCAGCTCCATGGCATGCTGCCCACCCCGACCTCGGAAGAAGCTTCACGCCAGGAGTTCGCGAAGAGCTTCAAGCACTTCATCCAGCAGGGCCTGTTGCCCGGCCTCTACCCGATTTATTCGGGTCGTGCGTCGCAGCGGTTCGAGAAGGAAGCCGGGCGCGCTCCGGCTGACCGCCACGACATCCGCAAGGCGATGGTGCCGGATAACTACTTCCGCCACTATGCCGCCGCTAACCGCATCAGCCAGGAATTGCTGTGGGACAGCGTGATCGATTCCATCGAGCGCGAGGAAGAAAGCCTCAAGGCTGCGGCGGCGGAGAATTCGGCGAAGAACAAAGGCGAGCTACGCATCCCCGAAGGCTTCGAGGTTCCTCGCTACGTATCGTCACTCGACATCCACTGCATGCCCGGCGGTTATGCAGGCGGCCCGGAAGACGCCGATGAGGTGTCACTCGGTGTCCTCTACGACCGTGGTGTGTACCTCTATTCGATGGGCTACACCGGCCCGTTCAACGACGACATGGGGCGCTCGGTGGTGAACTACCTCAAGCGCAACATGCCGGACTTCAAGCCGAAGCGCATCCTTGATCTGGGCTGCACGGTCGGGCACTCCACTCTGCCTTACAAGGAACTTTTCCCGGACGCGGAAATCTGGGGTGTCGATGTGGGCGGGCCGATGGTTCGCTATGCCCATGCCCGTGCGGGCGCCATGGGCCTCGACGTCAACTTCGCACAGATGAACGCCGAGAAGACCGAATTCGAGGACGCATCCTTCGACCTCGTCGTCAGCCATATCCTGCTGCATGAAACCAGCGGCAAGGCGATGCCCCGGGTGTTCGAGGAATGCTTCCGCGTTCTGAAGCCCGGCGGGCTGATGATCCACGCGGATCTCCCGCCGTTCGACCTGATGGACCCGTTCACGCAGTTCATCCTCGACAACGAAACCTACTACAACAACGAGCCGTTCTGGGGCGCCATGCGCGACATGGACCAGATCGCGCTGGCTACGAAAGCGGGCTTCGATCCGGCGACCATCCGCTTCGACACCGCACCGATGGCGGTGATGGAATATGCCGGTGCTGGCTACACCGAGGCATCGGCTGCCGACGTCGCTGAGCGCGAGTTCACGGCTGGTGAGTTCGCTCCCGGTGGTGGCTGGGAAGTCCTGATTGCGCAGAAGCCTGAAACGCAGCCTGCGGCCTGACCCCTTTAGGAACGAGATACAGACATGAAGCGTGACTCACGGGGCAAGCGGCCCCAGTTCTACCAGGACCCGGCTCTCGATCAGATGATGGGCATGATCATGGTTCTGGCGGGCGAGGTTTCGGTGCTGGCCGACCAGCTCGATTCCACCCAGCGCGTGCTGGCCAACCACAACATCGACGCACGCGCCGAAGTCGATGCGCTTGTCCTTGACGACGCCGCGCTCGAAATGCGTGAGGCGCGCCGTCAGCAGATGCTGGAGCGCATGTTCTACCTCGTCCGCAAGGAAGCGTCCGAGGCATCGGGCAAGGAAACCACAGAGGGCTACATCGCCACCCTTGACGCGATCGCGGAAGGGTAAGCGATACGATGAGCATGAATGCGAGCGCGCTGGCCAATATCGTCGGCGCCGACAACCTGCTGACCGATCCCGCCAAGGTCGCCTATTTCGCCACTGACGTCTACCGCGCACAGGTCATGCCGGGCGCGGTTGCGCGGCCGGGGACGGTCGAGGAACTGCAGGCCGTGGTACGCGAAGCAGCGGCGGCGAAGCTGCCCTTTACCGTCCGTGGTGGCGGGGCATCCTATACCGACGGCTACAACGCGGTCGACGGCTCGCACCTGCTCATCGACATGAGCCGTCTGAACAGGATCGTCGAGATCGACGAGTTTAACGGCTACGTTACCGTCGAGGCGGGCGTCACCTGGCTCCAGTTGTCCGACGCGCTTGCCGCCAAGGGTCTGCGCACGCCGTTCCGCGGCCCGTTCTCCGGCATCGCGGCGACCATCGGCGGATCGATGTCGCAAAACTCGATCAGCCACGGCTCCGGCGCCTGGGGCATCTCGGCGGAATCGGCATTGGCCTTCGATATTGTGCTGGCCGATGGCCGCCTGCTGCGCACCGGCACAGGCGCGCTGCGCGAGAAGCCGTTTGGCCGCTATGCCGGGCCTGACCTCACCGGGTTGTTCACCGGCGACTGCGGCGTGTTCGGCCTCAAGGCCCGCGTCACCCTGCCGCTGCTGCGCGGTAAGCCCGCGCATCGGGTACTGTCTTTCGCCTTCGCTGAGTTCGCGCAGATGCACGAATCCATGCGCCGCATCGCCATGGAGCGGGTCGAGGATTCGCACTTCGCGCTCGACGCCGCGTTGTCGCAGGGCCAGATCGCCAAGCAGGAGCGTGCCGGAGGCCAGCTTGCGATGGCCATGTCCATCGTCAAGAGTTCGCCTTCGGTCTTCGCCGGTCTCAAGCAGGTCGCGGCTGCGGGTATCCTCGCCCGCAAGCAGATTTCCGCCTCGAACTTCATGACGCACTACATCGTCGAGGGCTTCGACGATGCCGAGTGCCGCGCCAAGCTGCAGCGCCTGCGCGACCTGACCGCCGACCTTGGCCGCGAGATCGTCGCGACGGTGCCTTCGGTGGTGCGCGGCATGCCCTTTGCACCGCTCTACAACACGCTTGGCCCAGGCGGTGAGCGCTGGGTGCCGCTGCACGGAGTCATGGCGCATGATCGGGTGCGCGACTTCCACGATGCGCTGCAGCGCTTCTACGCGGACCGCGCTAGCGACATGAAGCAGCACGGCGTCTGGGGTGGCGGTATGTACTCCACCGTCGGTTCGAGCGGGTTCCTCTACGAGATCGCGCTCTACTGGCCGGACGAGCAGACCGCCTACCACACGGAATCGGTGCCGGGCGACTATCTCGCCAGCCTGCCGAAGTTCCCGGCGAACCCGGCGGCGCGTGAGTACGTCCATCGCCTCAAGGGCGAACTGATCGACCTCTACGACGCCCACGGCGCCCTGCACTTCCAGCTTGGCCGTGCGTACCCTTACGCCGCGCGTCTCGGCGCAGAGCCCAAGGCGCTGGTCAGCGCGATAAAGTCCGCGCTCGATCCGCAGGGCCTGGTCGGTCCAGGCGTGCTGGGCCTGTGAGCCGCAATACCGTCCGCAAGTCCTACGTGGACCTTGCGGACGGGCAGCTGCATGTGCGCGAGGTGGCGGGTTCGGAGCCCGCCATCGTCTTCCTGCACCAGACCGCATGTTCGGCGCAGAGCTACGATCCGCTGCTGGCTGAGCTGGATTTACCCAACCGGCTGGTCGCCATCGATACGCCCGGCTTCGGGGGGAGCTTCGATCCGGTTGGCTGGCCCTCGCTGGCGGACTATGCGACGTGGATTCTGGAAGGGATCGACGCGCTCGGGATCAGGCGTTTCCACGCTTTCGGGCATCACACGGGCTCCAGTCTGGCTGTCTTTTTCGCCGCGAACCATTCGGAGCGGGTAGCCTCGATTATGCTGGCGGGCGCGGAACTGATGACGCCCGAGGAGCGTGCCCATTTTGAGGAAACGCATGGGGAACCCATTGCTCTGAAGCGCGACGGGTCGCACCTCCAGACCAACTGGGACTATGCGGCAGGCTATAACGAGGACATCGACGTGGAAATCATCCACGATGAGGTCGTCGCCATGCTGCGGGCGTGGAGGGCGCGGCCTCAAGCTTACATGGCGGTGGCGAAGTCAGACACGCCGAAGCTGGCCGCGCAGGTCAGGGTGCCGGTGCTGCTGCTGACTTCTCCCGACGACTATTTTCACGCCGAGCTAGACCGCGCCAAAGCAGCTTTTCCTGGTGCGAGCCTTGCCGTTACCGGGGGCGCTAACTTTCAGGCCACTGCCGATCCGCGCGGGGTCGCCCGCGCGGTGGAAGCATTTCTGGCCAATCAAGCGTAGTCGAGTTCCGGTCGTTTGCGTTCCTGCTGCGTTGGGTCAGTTTCGACAAGGTTGATGAAAATTCCGTCGCAGTCGCGGATGCAGACTTCCAGCTGTGCGCGGTGCTCCATCGCGAAGACCTTCGGTTCCGGCGCCCACGTAGCGCCCAGGGCGCGCAGCTTCTTCATCGTTGCGGCCATATCGGTCACGTAAAAAACCAGCGCCACCTCGCCGATGCGGGCAGGGCCGGTCGCGAGCGGGATGATTTCATCTGTAGTTCCGTCCGCCAGCTTGAACAGGCCGACCATCCCGTAATTGGGGCCGGGGCGCTTGACGATGCGGATCTCGAACGGACGCGGGTCATCGAAGCCCAGGATTTCGGTCGCCGAAGGGTGGCTCAGCTTGCCTTCGAAGTAAGTCTCGGTGAGGCCGATAGCGCGGTAGAACTGCGTCGCCTTGTCCAGATCACGCACAAAGATTGTCGCACGAATAAGGGCTGAGGAGGGATGCTCGGTCATCGGTCTGCCTTTGTTGGTTCGCACCGATAGTTCCCGCGCAGCCACGTCGCCGCGAGTGCGCGGGCACCAATAGTCGTCAGGTGGACAACGGACCGGGTGCGGCCTTGCGGAAGGTCGGCTCGCGGCGCGATGAACGGCCTTGAACGAGGGCATCAGCAGCCCCCGATCCGCAAGGGCGACACGATCTTCCGGCCAGGGTTCTGCCGGCCCAAGTCTGCAACTCTTACGGAGAGCCCGCTCTCCAGCTGCGTGGGAAACATAAAATGACGGATTCTCTCGGTTACCGCATGAAGTTCGCGGTGGTCGCCCCCTCGACCAATACCAGCGTCGAGCCCGAGTACGCGGACATGCGCCCGCGCGGCGTAACCAACCACTTCTCGCGCATCTCGATTCCCGACACCAAGGTCGTGGACGATGCAACGTTCGTGGAGATGCTTGAGAACATCCGCAGCGCCACTTTCGATGCGGTCGACGTGTCGATGTCGATGGACCCCGGTTGCGTCATCATGGGTATGTCCGCCGAAACCTTCTGGGACGGTGCAGAGGGTGCCGAGCGTCTGCATCAGCGCATGTTGGAGCGGACCGGCGGCGTGCCGGTGATCATGGGCTCGACCGCCGTTGACGCCGCGATCCGGGCCTATGAAGAGGCCGATGGCAAGAAGATCCGCAAGATCGGCATCCTTACGCCCTACGCACCTGTGGGTGATGCCAACGTCAAAAAGTTCTTCGAGGATCAGGGCTACGAGGTGGTCCACATCGAGGGGCTCAAGTGCCAGTCGCCGATGCTGATCGCGCACGAAAGCAAGCAGACCCTCAAGCGCACCGCGATCAAGGTGAGCGAAGGCGTCGATGCGGTGATCCAGGCGGGCACCAATCTTGCCTTCGCGGAAGTAGCGGCAATGGCGGAATTCTGGCTTGAGAAGCCAGTTATTGCAATTAATACCGCAACTTACTGGCATGCTTTGCGCACGATGGGTTTCACGGACCAGAAGGAAGGCTTCGGTCGCCTGCTTGCGGATTTCTGATCCGACGCTTGCAAATCAAGCACTGGCGATACGGCATCGGCGCTCTAAGCTGACCTCAGGGTCGAGAGATTGGAATACGGAGTTCACAATGGAATACGATTACGTCCCGATGCCGCAGCGCCAGCCGCTCCAGTGGCCGGACGGCAAGCGCGTCGCGCTGCTGATCACCTTCAATCTTGAGACATGGGACCTCACCAAGGATACCGACAAGCCCTATTACGCGGGCGGCCCGGCGATCCTGCCTGACATCCTGCCCGGCAACACGCCGGACTTCCCGAACTACACCTGGCGCGAATACGGCCAGCGCGTGGGCATCTGGCGCTTGTTCGACTTGTTCGACGAACTGGGCGTGAAGGCCAGCTGCACCACCAATGCCGTCACCTTCGAACGTCGCAAAGCGATGACCGACGCGGTGCTGGAGCGCGGCTGGGAGCTGCTTACCCACAACTGGGAACAGGGCGAACTGCTCACCACCTTCGCGCACGAACCCGAGAAGGAGCGCGATATCATCATGCGCTCTCTCGAACAGTTCGAGAAGTACACCGGCCGCAAGTCGAAGGGCTGGCTCTCGTCCTCCTTGCGCGGCACGATGCAGACGGCGGACATTCTCGCGGGTGAAGGCTGCACCTTCTACTGCGACATCATGAACGACGATCAGCCGTATCTGCTGCGCACGCCGAACGGCCCCATCGTTTCGGTCCCCTATTCCAACGAGATCAATGACTTCACCTTCATCACGCGCAAGAATTTCACCACCGATCAGTTCCGCGATGCGCTGATCGAGGAGCTTGACGTGCTCTATGCCGAAGGCGCCAAAAGCGGTCGCATCATGAACATCGGCCTGCACCCGCACGTTGCCGGTCGGGCGCATCGTGTTCGTGCGGTTCGTGAGTTCATCGAGCATGCCAAGTCGCTCGACGGCGTCTGGTGGGCCACTCGCGAGGAAATCGCGGAGTGGTATCTCCAGAACCACGAAAGCCATATTCCAGGTCAGCTTGGTTGATGGAAACGGCCCGGGTTCTCGTTGCCGGTGGCGGCATCGGCGGGCTGACGGCGGCCATCGGGCTCCTGCGCAAGGGGTTCGAGGTCGAGGTCTTTGAAGGTGCGCAGAGCTTCGGGGAAGTGGGGGCGGGCGTAACGCTTGCCCCCAACGCCATGGCCGGGTTGCAGTACCTTGGCCTTGGTCCCCGGATCGAGGCCGCGGGCAGCGAGCCGATCCGGCAGGTCGTGCGGCATTGGGAAGATGGACGTGTTCTCAAGACGTTAGAGCGTGGAAACCAGATGCGTGAGAAGTACGGTGTGCCGTATCTCTACATGCACCGGGCTGATCTTCACGCGATTCTGGTCGACACTGCGCGTGAACTTGGCGGAAAACTGCACCTTTCCGCAAGGGTGACGCAAGCGGCACCCAACGGCACCCAAGCAGCACTCACGCTTGCAGACGGCACCGAACATCACGGTGATCTGCTGATCGGCGCCGATGGCCTCAAGTCCATCGTGCGCAGGAACTTCGAGCCGATCTCCGCCCACTTCACCGGCCACGTCGCATGGCGTGGTGTCGTGCCCGTCGACGACCAGTTGCGCGAGCTTGCCGAGAACCCCGGCAACTTCATCGGGCCGGAGCGTATGGCGGTGTGGTATCCGCTGCGCGGCGGCACGCAGATCAACCTTGTCTTCTTCGCGCGCGAGGAAGGCTGGACCGACGATGGCTGGACCATCCCGGCGAAGCGCACCGAATTGCAGCAGGTGTTCGCCGGATGGTGCGAGCCGATCCAGTACATGATCGCGCATCTTGAGGAAGAGCGGCTGTTCAAGTGGGCGATCAATGCCCGCTCGGCGCTGTCGACCTGGAACCAGGGCGGATGCATCACCCTGCTTGGCGATGCGGCGCACGCGATGACGCCGTTTCTGGGGCAGGGCGCTTCCTGCGCAATCGAGGACGCGGTGGTCCTTTCCCGCGCGATGGAGGCCAGCGCCACGGTGGCCGAGGCGATTGAGCGTTACGAGCGCGCGCGGATAGAGCATGCGACGTTCATCCAGGCGGAATCGAACGCCAACGCTGAACGCCTGCAAAGCAAGGACGCGGATAACTTCGGCAAGAAGGAAATCCGTAACGAGGAAACGCTGGGCCTGTTCGCCTATGACGCTGGCAAGGTGGAAGTATAAGATGACCCTGACTGCAGCCGATTTCCCCGTCGAACTTTCGCCCGGCACATGGGACGTGCTGCGCGGCGACTTTCCGCTGCTGATTGACGGAAGGTTCGTACCCGCCGCCGGCGGGGCGGCGGGCACCACGCATGATCCGGCGACCGGAGCCGCGCTGGCGGGCTTCGCGCTGGGCGATGCGGTGGACATCGATCTGGCGGTTCGCGCTGCACACAAGGCATTCGGTGGTCCGTGGTCGAAGCTTTCGCACTTCGAACGCGCGCGCCTGCTGCGCAAGCTGGCCGACCTGTTCGAAGCCAATGCCGGGGTGCTGGCCGAACTTGAGGTCATCGATAACGGCATGCCAATGTGGCTAGCCAGCCTCACCGCGCGAAACAACGCAGAGCTGTTCCATTACTACGCCGGCTGGGCCGAGCGGATCGAGGGCACCACCACCACTCCGCCCGCGCACGTCCTCGCCGCCGGAGAGGCGCTGACCTACACCCTGCGCGAACCGGTTGGCGTCGTCGGCCAGATCGTGCCATGGAACGTGCCACTTTCCATGGCCTGCCTCAAGCTGGCCCCGGCGCTGGCGGCGGGCTGCACCGTGGTACTCAAGCCTGCCGAGGAAACGCCGCTCAGCGCGGTCGTGCTGGGCCGTCTCATCATGGAAGCGGGCTTTCCCGAAGGCGTCGTCAACATCGTCAACGGCGATGGTGCTACGGCGGGCGCGGCGCTGGTCAAGCATCCGCTGGTGTCGAAGATATCGTTCACCGGATCGACCGAGGTAGGCAAGCTGATCGTGCGCGAATGCGCTGACGATCTCAAGAAAGTCAGCCTTGAACTGGGCGGCAAGTCGCCGGTTATCGTGTTCCCCGATGTCGACATGGCCAAGGCCGTGCCCGGCGTTTCGATGGCGACGTTCTTCCTGCAGGGCCAGAACTGCATGGCGGGCACGCGCATCTTCGTTCACGCGGATATCTACGACGAACTGCTTGAAGGCATGGCCGCTTTCGCCGGTTCGATGAAGATCGGCCACGGCCTGCTGGCGGACACGATGATCGGTCCGCTGATTTCCGCGAAGCAGAAGGCCCGCGTGATGAGCTATGTCGAGGAGGCGAAGGCAGGCCCCGCGCGTATCGTGGCAGGAGGCAAGGCGCCCGAAGGGCCCGGCCATTTCGTGGAGCCCACCATCGTTGCCGACACCACGCCTGACATGCGCGTGGTGCGAGAGGAGATCTTCGGTCCGGTGATGGCCGTCCAGCGGTTCGAGGGTGACGATCTGGACGCCATTGCGGCGATGGCAAACAACAGCGATTTCGGCCTTTCGGGCAGCGTCTGGACGCAGGACCTGTCGACCGCGCACAAGATGGCGGCGCGGGTGCGTTCGGGCCACGTCTCGGTCAATACCCATGGCGCGGTCGGCGCCAACATCCCGTTCGGCGGCTTCAAGCAGTCCGGCTGGGGGCGTGAGTTCGGGCGCGAGGGGCTGGACCTCTATCTGGAGACCAAGGCCGTGACGGTGGCGCTGTGACGTATCTTCGCCGCCACGCCGGCCGAATCGTCTATCACCATGCCGACGGCCCGCAGGGGATCGAGGATTTCGGCATCGACGTTCGCGCCGATGGCCGCACCGTGCGTGCCTATTGCGAGATGGGCGACGGCGCGCTGACGCGCGACGCCTCGTGGAGCCTTGATGCTGATATGCGCCCGGTCGAAGGGCAGGTGCGCGTCGTTCAGCACGGCAAGCTGACCGGCAGTTCGTGGTACTATTTCACGCCCGATGCCACGCATTGCGAATCCTTGACGGCGAACCTTGGGCGCACAAGCCAGACGCTGCCGGGGAGGGTGGATTATCTTGGCCTGCACCCGCTGGTGGGCGACGGTGCGATTGCGCTGGCGCGCGGAACCGACGCGCCGGGAACCGAGCGGATGGTCTCCAGCGTCACGTGTTCCTACGACATCAACGGCGAAAGTTCGCTTGTTGCGTTGCCGATCACGATCGGCGTCACGTATGTCGGCAAGGAAGAACTGGCCGTCCCGGCGGGAACATTCACGGCTGATGTCTACGAACTGCGCTGGCAACCGCACTGGCCCCCCGCGCGCCTATGGGTGCATGGCGAGGATGCGGTGTTCCTGCGCCTCACCTGGGAATTCTCGGGCCTCGACAGCCAGTTGGAGCGCTACGCGAGCACCACCGGGGAGGAAACCGCCTGGTTTGTGGTGTGACGTTGGATCAGGTTTGAAGCGCGGGGCCTTCGAAGACCTTTTGCCGGCCCCGCTCAGGCGGAGCTTGTCGAAGCCCCGTGTGTCAACGCCGCTCGATCGAGACGTGGCGCAGTTCGTGCACCGGCGTCAGGCGGCGGCGCAGTTCGGTGTGATCCTGCTGCGAAATGGCAGAGATGATCGCGGCATGCGCATCAGGCCCGATGCGCCAGACGTGAAGGTCTGTGATGCGCGCATCGCCGGGGCTTTCGATGGCTTCGCGGACTTCTTCGGCGATGTGATCGTCGGTGCGGTCGAGCAGGATCGCGGCGGTATCCTTCATCAGCGACCATGACCAGCGCGCGATGACCACCGCGCCGACCACGCCCATCAGCGGGTCAAGGAATGCCCAGCCCAGATAGCGTCCTGCCAACAGCGCGACGATCGCCATGACAGACGTAAGCGCGTCTGCCAGAACATGCAGATAGGCGGAGCGCAAGTTGTTGTCGTTATGTGCGTGTGCGTGGGAATGCCCATGCCCATGCCCATGCCCATGCCCATGGTGATGGTCGCCCGACAGCAGCAGGGCGCTGACGATGTTCACGATCAGGCCGATTACCGCAACGATAGTGGCATCCCCGAAGGCCACGGGGCCGGGGTTGAGCAGCCGCTCCAGCGATTCCACGCCGATCCCCACCGCAAACAGCGCCAGCACCAGCGCGGATGCGAAGCCTGCAAGATCGCCGACTTTGCCGGTGCCGAAGCTGAAGGCGGGATTGCGGCGGTGGCGGCGGGCATAGCCATAAGCCAGCGCCGCGACGCCCAGTGCCCCGGCGTGGGTGGCCATGTGGAAGCCGTCTGCAAGCAGCGCCATGGATCCGGTGGCATACCCGGCCACGATCTCTCCCACCATCATGACGGCGGTAAGCGCCACCACCCAGCGCGTGCGGCGGGCGTTGGCATCGTGCGAGGCGCCGAGGAAGTCGTGATCGTGACCAAGATCGCCGGCGGCTGGATTTGGCAGGGAAGCCATGGGAAATGCAGTCTTTCTACTTAGCGTAACGACGGATCGCTGTGATCACGGCCTGAACACCGTCCTCGCGCTCGGCATCGGAAAGGTCGGGCGCGGAAACGTGGGTCCGCAAATGATCCTCGATCAGTTCGTCGATGAACCCGTTGACCGCGCCGCGCACTGCCGCGCTTTGCAGCAGCACTTTCGCGCAATCCTCCCCTTCGTTGAGCGAGCGCTCCACCGCCTGAAGCTGCCCGACCATGCGCCGTATGCGCATGATAAGCGCCTGATTGTCCTTGCCGAGATGAGCCATACCCATACCCCCATAGGGTATATGGATCGGAGTCGCAAGGTTTGACCCGCCCGGACCATGCCGATACGGGAACAAATCCGAAGGCCGTTCATTTCAAAGGCCCGCGCTGACGCTCCACACCCTCGCGTGAGAGTGTCGCCCATCCGCCGGTTCGGGTCGCACCATCCGCAGCCGACGCAACAGACGCAGGATCATGAGCACGCGATGAGCGTAATCCAGACTATCGCCGCAGCGGCAGCCACCCCCGCTGCCACTCCAAGGCCCGCCAAGTCCTCCATTCCCGACGTTTCCACGCAAGTGCGCGACCTGTCGAGTTCGACGGTTGCGTGGTTCGAGGCCTACTGGCTGCAGATCATCATCGCGGTGGCCATCGCTGTCGCCATCGTTTCCGCGTTGTACGCGCTGCGCCGCCTTGGCGCGCGGCTGTGTCGGGAAGAGCGTGGCCGCGGAGACTGGTTGACCATCGTCGGTCGGGTGATCACCAAGACCACCAACTACTTTATCATCATGGTCGCGATCCGTGCAGTGGACGGCTATGCCCAGACCCCGCCGATGCTGGACAGGATGGTGACGTTCTTCTTCACCCTTGCCGCCGTATTGCAGGGCGCGATCTGGGCGCGTGAGTTCATCCTGGGCGCGATCGAGCACAAGACTTCGGCCGAACACTTCAAGGGTGAAGCGATCATCAACGCCATGGGCCTGATCCGCCTGCTGGTGAGCGCGGTGGTGTTCGCGGTGGCCGCCGTGGTGCTGCTCGACAACATCGGCGTCAATGTAACCGGCCTTGTCGCGGGCCTCGGCGTCGGCGGCATCGCCATCGGTCTGGCCGCGCAGGGTATCTTCGCCGACCTTTTCGCGGCGCTGGCGATCATCTTCGACCGGCCGTTCAGCAAGGGTGACCAGATCAGTTTCGGCACCAGTTCCGGGGTGATCGAGGCCATCGGCCTCAAGTCCACCCGCATCCGCGCCTATACCGGCGAACTGCGGATCATAGCCAACAAGAACCTGCTCGACATGGAGATCCTGAACGTCAGCGGCCGCGACCATATCCGCCTGCCGTTCACGATCGGCGTCGCTTACGAAACCCCGCCCGAGACGCTGGAGCGCGTACCTGCGATCCTGCGGGAACTGGTCGAGGCCGAAGGCGGCAAGGCATCGCGCGCGGGCTTCGAAAGCTTCGGCGCCAGCTCGCTGGACTTCGCGTTGCTGGTCGATGTGCCGGGCAACGACTGGTCGGTCGCCCATCCGCTGCGGGACCGTCTGGTCGCATCGATCATGCGCCGCTTCGCGCAGGAGGGCATCTCTATCCCCTATCCGACGCAGACCACCTACACAGCCGCACCAGACGGCACGCTGATCATGCCTTACGCGGAAAAGCACTGAGGGAAGGCGCGTCCCGGATCGATGCCGGGGCGCCCTTCGTCGAAAGCGCGGATGCCTTTTGCGTCAGAATCGGCTAGATGCTGCACGCAATGGAGCTTTCCCGCCACATAGCCGCAGACCCCCGCGAGCCCGAACTGGACAACGTGCTCATCGAAACGCCCATGCCCGAAGGCGGGGGCTGGCTCAGCTGGCCTGGGCGGCTGCTCGCCTGGGTCTGGCGCAAGCTGCCTTGGCACCGCTGGACATGGAAGCAGCGCATCGTGCGCACGCTGGCGGGGATGCTGGCGCTCTTCGTGCTGATGGTGGGCTATCTGGCGATCACGGCGCCGCTGTCGAAGTCGCTCCAGCCGATGGCCCCACCGGAGATCACGCTGCTGGCGGCAGATGGCACGCCGATCGCGCGCAACGGCGCCGTCACCGACAAGCCGGTCAGGATCAGCGCCTTGCCGCCGCACGTCTGGCAGGCGTTTCTGGCGATCGAGGACCGGCGGTTCTATTCGCACTGGGGCATCGATCCGCGCGGTATCGCCCGCGCCGCGCTGAGCAACGTGACCGGGGGCAGTACGCAGGGCGGCTCCACGATCACGCAGCAGCTGGCCAAGTTCACGTTCCTCAGTTCCGAACGCAGTCTGACGCGCAAGGCGCGCGAGATGCTGATCGCGTTCTGGCTGGAGGCATGGCTGACCAAGGACGAGATCCTCGAACGCTATCTGTCCAACGCCTACTTCGGTGACAACACCTACGGCATCCGCGCCGCCTCAATGCACTATTTCCATCGCCAGCCGGAAAAGCTGACCGAAGCACAGGCGGCTTTGCTGGCAGGGTTGATGAAGGCCCCTTCGCGCCTTGCGCCTACCAACAACTTCCCGGCGGCGCAAAAACGCATGCGGCTGGTGCTGCACGCGATGGCCGAGGCAGGCTACATGACACCGCAGCACGCCAAGTCCGTGCCTACGCCGCGGCTTGACGTGCGCAACCGCGCCGAACTGCCCACCGGAACCTACTTCGCCGACTGGGCGCTGCCACAGGCGCGCCAGATCGAGGCGGCGGGCTATGCCGGGCAGACGTATCGCACAACGCTCGATTCCCGGTTGCAGGCCGCCGCCCATCGAGCCACCCGACAGGTCCCCGCCGGGACGCAAGTGGCGCTGGTGGCGATGCGGCGCAATGGCGAAGTCGTCGCCATGGTTGGCGGGCGCGACTATGCGCAAAGCCCTTTCAATCGTGTGACGCAGGCGCGCCGCCAGCCGGGTTCAACCTTCAAGCTGTTCGTCTACCTTGCCGCGCTCAAATCCGGGCTGAGCCCGGAAGACACCGTGCCCAACACGCCGATCGAGGCGGGTTCCTACCGTCCCCAGAATGCCGGACGCGCTTATTCGCCCACGATCACGCTGGAGGATGCCTTCGCCCGTTCCAGCAATGTGGCGGCAGTTCGCCTGTTCAATCAGGTGGGGGACGAAGCCGTCATCGACATGGCGCGGCGGCTTGGCGTGTCATCACCGCTGCCGATGGGCGATCCCAGTCTGGCGCTGGGCACGGCGACGATGACGCTGCTGGAACTGACTTCGGCTTATGCCGGGGTTGCGGCCAACAGCTTCCCAGTGGAGCCGCGCGCCTTTCCAGTGCCGGAAGCCGGGTGGTTCGACTGGCTGCTGGACGGCAAGAGATCCTTGTCGAAGCGCGATCACGAGGCGATCGAAGGCATGCTGCGTGCCACCGTCAATCGCGGCACCGGCCGCGCGGCGATGCTGCGCGCGCCCAACTTCGGCAAGACCGGCACCAGTCAGGAAAACCGCGATGCGCTGTTCGTGGGCTATTCGGGTGATCTGGTCGTCGGCGTATGGGTCGGCAACGATGACAATTCGCCGCTGAACGGCGTGTCGGGCGGCACCGTCCCAGCCCGTATCTGGCGCGATTTCATGCGCGAGGCGCTGGGCGAAAAGGCCGCGCCGCCGCCGCGCAAGGCCGCTGATCCGGATGGCCCGGTCCAGCCGCTCGACGTGCCCGACCTTGGCGATATCCCGGTGGGCGATGACAACCGCATCCGTATCGAGAACGGGCAGGCAGTGCTGAGCACAAAGGTGGAAGGGGTGCCGCTGGATGTCACGCTGGACGGGCAGGGGCTGCGCATAGAGCCGAGCGGAAGCGCCTCACCCGCACTGAGATCATCGGTCGCGCCGCCGCCTTCGGCTACGCCGTAACGCGCGCCTGACGTCTCAATTTTCAGACGGGGATCTTTGTGCGGTAGACCACCGGCCGCAGCGCGAAGCTGGTTGTGACTTGCGAAACGCCTTCTATCCGGGTCAGTTTGGTGCGCAGGAAGTCCTCGAAAGTTCCCAGCGAAGGGACCAGAAGGCGCAGCTGATAATCGGCCTCGCCGGTCATCAGGTAGCATTCCATGACTTCGGGAAACTGCATGATCGCGGTTTCGAAGGCTTCAAGGTGCCGATCGTCCTGCTGGTCCAGCCGCACGCGGACGAAGGCGGTGACGCCAAGCCCAACCGTCTCGGGATCGACGAGGGCGACGTAGCGGGTGATCACGCCCTCGCCTTCCAGCTGCTTGAGCCGGCGCAGGCAGGGGGAGGGGGACAGGCCGACTCTTTCAGACAGTTCCTGATTGGTTATGCGCCCATCGGACTGCAGTTCGTCGAGAATCCGCCGATCGATCGAGTCCAGTGTCGATGGCATGATCGTGGCGTCCTTTGGTGTAATATTGGCAGATAGTGCCAATGGATACATCTCGGGAGGCTGAACACGCAAGGACATGCGCAGTCTCGCAAGCGTATCCTGCCGCGATGGCGTTCGAGCGCCAGTCAGGGAGCTATGACATATGTCCGAGGTGATCACCGGAAACCGCGCAGACCTCGTCGAGACGCTGGAGGCGCTGGAAAAGCGGCTTCTGTGGCTTTCCGCCTGGACGATCCACAACGCCAACCATCTGCGCCCCAAGCGAGACGGGCTGAAAGTGGGCGGGCATCAGGCCAGTTGCGCCTCCATGACGGCGATCACGGCGGCGCTTTATTTCCATGCACTGCGCCCGCAGGACAAGGTGGCGGTCAAGCCCCATGCCGGGCCGGTGCTCCATGCGATCCACTATCTGCTGGGCGAACAGACGCGTGACAACCTGGAACGGTTTCGCGGGCTGGGCGGCGCGCAGAGCTACCCTTCGCGGACCAAGGACACGATCCCGGTTGATTTCTCGACTGGCTCTGTGGGGCTGGGCGTGGCGGTGACGGCCTTCAGCAGTCTGGTGCAGGACTACCTCGTCGCGCACGGGCAGGTTCAGGAGGAGGATGCGGGCCGCATGATTGCGCTGATGGGCGATGCGGAGCTGGATGAGGGCAACATCTATGAATGCCTGATCGAAGGCTACAAGCACGACTTGCGCAACTGCTGGTGGATCGTCGACTACAACCGTCAGTCGCTTGACAGCACTACCGCAGACCGGATGTTCCGCCGCTTCGACGACATTTTCGAGACGTGTGGCTGGCGGGTGGTTACGCTCAAGCACGGCAAGCTCCAGCGCGAGGCTTTTCGCAAGCCCGGCGGCAAGGCGATCGAGGAATGGATCGAACAGTGCCCTAACGCCGACTTCGCGGTGCTGACTTATCAGGGCGGCGCGGCATGGCGAGAACGGCTGATGGCCGATATCGGGCGCAAAGCGAACGTCCGAAAGCTGCTCGACAACTATGACGATGATGCGCTGGCGGCGCTGATGACCAACCTTGGCGGGCACTGTATTGAATCCTTAATCGACGCTTTCGATGCCTGTGACGACGATCGGCCGACCTTGTTCATCGCCTATACCGTGAAGGGCCATGGCCTGCCTCTGGCCGGGCACAAGGATAACCACTCAGGCATGATGAACCCGCCCCAGATGGAGCAGTTCCGTACCGGTATGGGCGTCCCCGAAGGGCAGGAGTGGGAGCCGTGGGGCGGCCTTGGTGACAATGCCGCTGCCGCGCTGGAGGCCTTCGTGAAGGCCAGTCCGATCGCTCGCAAGCCTGCCGAGCCGGTCGCACCTGCGGTTGCGGTGCCCGCTCTGGCGGCGCCCGAAGGCGCGGAGCAATCGACGCAGGCAGCCTTCGGACGGATCCTCCTCGATATCGCCAAGTCGGGGGAGGAACTGGCCGACCGCATCGTTACCACCGCGCCTGACGTTACGCAGACCACCAACCTGGGGGGCTTCGTCAACCAGCGCGGCCTGTTCCGGCGGCAGGAACTGGCTGACGTGTTTCAGAAGGCCCGGATACCTTCGGCCCAGAAGTGGTCGGCCCATGCGGCGGGTCAACACATCGAACTGGGCATCGCGGAGAGCAATTTCTTCATCATGCTGGCCTCGCTCGGCCTTTCCGCGCCGCATTTCGGCACGCGGCTGCTGCCGGTGGGCACGGTTTACGACCCATTCATCGCGCGCGGCCTCGATGCGCTGAATTATGGCTGCTATCAGGATGCGCGGTTCCTGCTGGTCGGTACGCCGTCGGGCCTGACGCTGGCGGCGGAGGGTGGTGCGCACCAGTCGATCAACACTCCGCTGATCGGGATGGGCCAGCCGGGCCTTACTGCCTTCGAGCCCGCGTTTGCCGATGAACTGGCTCTGATAATGGGCTGGTCTTTCGACCATATGCAGCAGGACGATGGCGGCTCCGTCTATCTGCGCCTGTCGACCCGCGCGATCGCTCAGCCTGTGCGAGAGGATGGCGACTGGCAGGCCGATGCGCTCAAGGGCGGATACTGGCTGCGCAAGCCGGCCTCCGGGGCGCAGGCGGCGATCGCTTTCTGTGGTGCGGTGGCGCCCGAAGCGCTGTCCGCGTGGGAGCAGCTGGCGGAGGATCTACCGGGGCTCGGCCTGCTGAACGTCACATCTCCCGATCTTCTGCATCGTGGCTGGTCGGCGCGGCGTGCAGCGCGCTGGACAGGTAAAAGGCCGGCCCGCTGCCACGCGGAAACCTTGCTGGGCAGCCTTGCGCCGGGCGCAGGGCTGGTCACGGTGCTGGATGGGTCGCCGGGAGCGCTTTCGTGGCTCGGCGGGGTCAGGGGCATGCGCGTCAGTCCGTTAGGTACCGATCGCTTCGGGCAGACAGGCGACCTCCCCGACTTGCATCGCGCCTACCGCCTTGATGCCGATGCAATCATCGATGCGGCTGCGGAGCTTTTCCTGGAAGATTGACCTCGAATACCCCGCAAGCGAGGCTGGCGACACCGTTGGCCGTGCGTCGCTTGCGTGTCTACGCCTGCACCCAATGACAACGATGTCGTAACTTGTCTGACAAGTTAAAAGCCATCTGTGGTGTCCTGCATATTTTATAATGACAGCGCTGTTATTCGTAACTAGAACCTCGTTCAAGACGATCTGCGAGGGTTAATCCGCGTTCGTGATGCAGGAGAGGGAATTGAACGAACGTGTTTCAGCCACTGTGCGGTCGGCGCTTGTCTTGGTGTCCCAATATGGCGTCGCAGCCCCGCAATTCGCCATCGCGTGTCGATGGAAGGTATTGAGTGGAAAGGTTTAAGGGGGCTATCCCCCTTGCAGGGCCGGTCGCACCCTCCTCCGCGACCGGTCCTGCAGAAAAGACCGCCTGATCCGCAATCAATACGTTCGCCCCGCTTTGCAAGGAGCCCGGAACCATGGCGATGGCGCCATCCACCAGCACTGATCCGCAAGCCCAGGAAATGTCCGGCGGCCACGTCGATTCGCGCGAACTGCGCTATTTCGTCATGGCGCTGTTCTTCATCTTCGGCGGCATCACCAGCCTTAATGACGTGATCATACCGAAGCTGAAGGAACTCTTCACGCTGAGCTACACGCAGGCGATGCTGGTGCAGTTCTGCTTCTTCACGGCCTATGCCGTGATCGGCATTCCGGGCGCGATGCTGGTGCGCAAAGTCGGGTATATGCGCGGTGCGGCTGCCGGTCTTGTCATCATGATCGTGGGCTGTCTTGCGTTCATTCCCGCTTCGCAATCGGCAAGTTACTGGCTGTTCCTCGCTGCGTACTTCGTGCTGGCGGCAGGCGTGGTCATTGTGCAGGTGGTGTCAAACCCGCTGATCAGCCTGCTGGGCAAGCCTGAGACCACCAGTTCGCGTCTGACTTTCGCGCAGGCTTTCAACTCGCTTGGCACAACACTTTTCCCGATCTTCGGTTCGGTTCTGATCCTTGGAGGGCTGGCGACGGTCTCTGCGCAAGATCTTACCGGGGAGGCG
This sequence comes from Novosphingobium guangzhouense, assembly GCF_002896965.1. Taxonomy (GTDB): domain Bacteria; phylum Pseudomonadota; class Alphaproteobacteria; order Sphingomonadales; family Sphingomonadaceae; genus Novosphingobium; species Novosphingobium guangzhouense. The sequence goes on along the minus strand of NZ_LYMM01000001.1, from coordinate 291,900 downwards.
CTCGACGCCTATCGCAGCGCCGAGAGTGCGGCCATCGTCCACGGTTACCTGGGCATTGCGGTTGCACTTGCCGTAGTCGCAGCGGCGGTCTGGATGTTCCGCAACCGCCTTCCGATGGAGAACCATGACGGGGATGGGGGCTTCGCCGGGTTTGACCTGCTGCGACGGCCGCGTTTCGGCTATGGCGCGCTCTGTATCTTCCTTTACGTAGGGGCGGAAGTGGCCATCGGTTCGCTCATCGTCAGCTATCTGATGCAGGATCATGTGATGGCGCTGCCGGAGCAGTCGGCGGGCAAGCTGATCAGTATCTACTGGGGCGGGGCCATGGTCGGCCGCTTCATCGGGTCTGCGGTGCTGCGCGTGCTTAATGCCGGGCTTGTGCTGGCGTTCAACGCCTGCGCCGCCATCGCGCTGATCGCACTGTCCGTGACGTCGACTGGACATCTTGCGGGATATGCTTTGCTGGCAGTGGGGCTGATGAATTCGATCATGTTCCCAACCATCTTCAGTCTCGCGTGCGAAAAGCTGGGTATGCGGGCGGCGGATGGGTCGGGCATCATCAATGTTGCCATTTGCGGCGGGGCCATCGTGCCGCTGGCTACCGGGGCGATCGCGGATGCTGCAGGGGGCGATCTTGGCATGGCGCTGATGTTGCCGGCGGGATGTTATGCGATCATCGCCGGCTTTGGAATCTTCGCGCGCAAGAGTGAAGCCTGACACATCGCGCATCGCCGTTGCGATGCGCGAAAGTGGCTTCAGCCGGTCGTTGGCGGCAAGTGTCGACCGTGGTAATATTCATGACGCACTCAATAATGAGGCGACATGGAGAGAGGCTATGGACGGCTTGGAATCCGTATTTTGCGCCTGCGAATTTCGTATCTTGTGCATTGCGGTAGCATGCACCGGTACACTGGCGCTGCTGACGGTATCCCTATTGACCTGAGGCCGCGCCCGGTATCAACCGAACCGGTGCTCCCATTTCTATAATGCGGTCATTCAGCGTCTTCAGGATGCTGAGAAACTGCTCCATGTCTGCTTGCGGCAAATTTGCGAAGAATTCGGCAGCAAACGCATCGCGATAAGGCGCTGCGTCCTGCGCCATTGTTCCTCCTGCCGGGGTCAGGCTGATCTGCTTCGCTCTGCGATCCGTCGGATCGGGCGTGCGCATGGCAAGGCCATCACGTTCCAGCGCGTCCACCGCCTCTGTTACCGTTCTCGGTGCCTGGCCCAGAGCTTCGGCAATGTCTGTCGAGCGGATAGGCCCTGCTCGTTCCAGCAACATCAATAGCTTGAGCTGCGCAAGCGAGGTTCCCCGCTCGCGAACGCGATCGTTGAATACGCGATGCATGCGGTGATGCAGGTCGCGCATCTGCTCAAGTATTTCGAGATGCATACTCATGGCTGGAAATATTGTGGTACCATATAAAATGGTGTTGCCATACATCGCGCTTGGGTGCAAGTGCGAGCCCGTTCGCCGCTGCGATGCAGCAACAACGGTATGGATTTCGATTGATGGCAACGGATTTGAGCGAATCGCAAGGGCAGAGTGCCCCGAATCAGGGGCAGGATCGCTTGCCGCCGCTCAAGCGTCCCGGCGTGCGGCGGGGGTTGCTGGCGGCGGGTGTTCTCGTTGTGGTCGCGGGCGGACTTTGGCTGTTTCAGTACCAGATGTACGGCCAGTTCGAGCAGGACACCAACGACGCTTACATTCAGGCGGACGCGGTAACGATTTCGCCGAAGATTTCCGGCTACGTTGAGCAGGTGCTGGTGAATGACAACCAGGACGTGAAGGCCGGGCAGGCCCTCGTCCGCATCGACGCACGCGATTATGATGCGCAGGCTCAGCAGTATCAGGCGCAGATCGACGTTGCCAAGGCGAACGCTGACAATGTTCGCGCCATGATCGGGGAGCAGGAAGCGGCAATCGCGCAGGCGCGGGCGCAACTGGCTTCGGCAGAACAGGATGCCCGGTTCGCCGCCGGTGAAGCCGCCCGTTATGCGCCGCTCGCGGCCAGTGGTGCGGAAACGGCAGAGCGCCTGTCGAGCCTGCGCAATCAGGCCGCCAAGGCCCGCGCGACCGCGGATGCGCAACGTGCCGTACTGCTTTCTGCCGAACGCAAGATCACCTCGCTCAATGCGCAAATCCGCCAGGCCGATGCGCAGGGCAAAGCCGCCCGCGCGCAGCTTGCAGCAGCCCACGTCAACGTTGGGTCCACCGTGCTCAAGAGCAGCGTTGCAGGTCGCATCGGCGATCGCAGTGTGCGCGCAGGGCAGTTCGTGCAGGCCGGTACGCGTCTGATGTCGGTGGTGCCGCTTTCGAAGCTTTATGTGACGGCGAACTTCAAGGAAACGCAGATCGGTCTGATGCGTCCAGGACAACCCGCGACGATCGAGGTCGATGCGCTGAACGGAACAAAGATCGCGGGGCATGTCGAAAGCATCTCGCCCGGCACCGGCGCGCAGTTCTCATTGCTGCCCCCGCAAAACGCGACGGGTAACTTCACCAAGATCGTGCAGCGCGTACCCGTTCGCATCGCAATCGACGCAGGGCCGGAAGCGCGCCGTGTGCTCGTTCCCGGACTGTCGGTGGTCGTCAGCGTCGATACGATTTCGGCCAAGGGCGCGCAGCGCAGCATCGCTTCTCAGGAAGAGGCCCGCCGGGACGCCAAGCAGTGAGCGAGGCGACATCCGCGGCTACGCCTGAGCCCGCAGCCGAGCGGCGCGCTGATGCTGCCGCGTGGCTGGCTGTTGCGGCCGGAACGCTGGGTGCATTGATGGCGACGCTCGACGTGTCGATCGTCAACAGCTCGCTGCCCACCATTCAGGGCGAAATCGGCGCGAGCGGCACTGAGGGCACGTGGATCGCGACGGCCTATCTGGTGGCGGAAATCATCGTCATTCCGCTGTCGGGCTGGCTGGAACGGCTGCTGGGGCTGCGCACGCTCCTGCTTGTTGCCGCCACGCTCTTTACGCTGTTCTCGATGGCGTGCGGCCTGTCGACGACGCTGCCGATGATGATCGCCGGTCGTATCGGGCAGGGGTTTACCGGTGGCGCCCTGATCCCGACCGCGATGACGATTGTGGCGACGCGCCTGCCACGCGCGCAGCAGCCGGTGGGTAATGCGCTGTTCGGTGCCACTGCGCTGCTGGGACCGGTGGTCGGGCCGGTGCTGGGCGGTTGGCTGACCGAGAATGTCAGCTGGCACTACGCCTTTTTCCTCAATCTTCCGGTCGGCATTGCCCTGATCACGCTGCTGCTTCTGGCGATCCCACATCAACCCGCCAAATTGAAACTCATCCGCGAAGCCGACTGGCTGGGCATCGCGGGGCTTGCCCTTGGACTTGGCGCGCTGACCGTTGTGCTGGAAGAGGGTGAGCGCGAACAGTGGTTCGAATCCTCGCTGATCATCACCTTGTCGCTTGTCTCGCTGTTCGGATTCGTGCTGCTTGGCCTTGGGCAGATGCTGGCCCGCAAGCCGGTCATCCGGCTGAGTCTGATGCTCAACCGGCAGTTCGGCAGTGTGGTGGCTATGGTCACGGTGGTAGGCATGGTGATCTATGGCACGTCCTATGTGATACCCCAGTTCCTTGCGACGATCGCCGGGTACAATTCGCTTCAGGCCGGGCAGGTGGTGATGCTGTCTGGCATTCCTGTCATGTTGATGATGCCGATCACGCCCTGGTTGTTGCGCAATGTGGACATCCGCATTTCGGTATGTCTGGGGCTGTGTATTCTGGCGCTGAGTGCGTGGCTGGAGACCGGACTGACAGCCGTTTCGGACAGTTCCGACTTCACCGACTCCCAGCTTCTGCGCGGCATCGGCACCGTCTTTTGCATGATGTTCCTCAATCAGGCTGCGATCCGCTCCGTCCCCCCGGAGCAGGCGGGAGATGCCTCTGGGCTCTACAATTCCGCCCGAAACCTGGGGGGGTCTTTCGCATTGGCCGGTGTCGCGATCATTCAGGACCAGCGCCTCTGGCTGCATAGTCGCAGGCTGGAAGAAAGCCTGAGCGCGAACTCTATCGACGTGCAGACATACGTCAGTGGGCAGGGCGCGGGCGCGCTCCGTTCGATCGAGGCGACGATCCAGACGCAGGCGCTGACGATGACTTACAACGACATGTTCTGGATCATGTCAGTGGGTATCATGTTTGTCATCCCGCTCGTGCTTTTCCTGCGCCCGCTGCCCAAGAACGCGCCGCTGGCGTCCGGACATTGAGGAATACCATGCGTTCCCATCTTCTGTTGCTTGCCCTGTCCACCAGCGTTCTGGCCGGTTGCACCGTCGGGCCGGACTATGCGGGCCCGCCCAAGGTCGCATCCGAGCTGACCAATGGCTTCGTTCGGGCAGAATCGGGCGTCATCACCAATGCATTGCCGGTTGCCGATTGGTGGAAGCCGCTGGGTGATGCGCAACTGGATGCCCTCATCACCCGTGCCCTGGCCGAGAACAACGACATCCGCGCTGCCGAGGCCAAGTTGCGACAGGCTCGCGCGGCGCTTGGCGAGCAGCGCGCGAACGGCGCGCCCAAGGCAAACGTTTCGGCCCTCTACGCCCATGCCCGGATTCCAGGCGCGAATCTGGGTGGCGGCGACAGTGCCGAAGGCGAGGGGGCATCCGACAGCGCCCTGAACCTCTACAACCTTGGTTTCGACGCCAGTTGGGAGATCGATCTGTTCGGCGGACAGCGGCGAAGCGTGGAGGCCGCCCGCGCCCAGATGGAGGGGACCGACGCGAATCTGGCCGACGTGCAGGTCAGCATCTCGGCGAATGTCGGGCAAAGCTATTTCAATTTGCGCGACCGGCAACAGCGCATCGCACTCGGCCAGCAGTCGATGACGATGCAGCAGGAAATGCTGGCGCTGACCCGGCAGCGTTTCGAGCGCGGCACGGCAAGTGCCGCAGACGTGGCGCAGATCGAAAGCCAGCTTGATGCCACTACGGCGCAGCTTGCGCCGCTGGCCGCCGAGCGGGACGCCTACCTCAACGCGCTGGCGGTGCTGACGGGGCAGCAGCCGGGGGCCGTCGACGCGCAATTTTCGGATGGCGGTGACATACCGCTGCCGCCAGCCTCGGTTCCGGTGGGCGATCCTGCCGGACTGATCGCGCACCGTCCCGATATCCGCGCGGCAGAGCGCACGCTGGCGGCGGATACGGCGAAGATCGGACAGGCGCAGGCGGCCCGCTTTCCGCGTCTGTCGTTCATGGGCCTGATCGGGATCGGCGGGACCAAGATCAGCGACCTTGGAAATCTGGACGATTTTGTCGCTGTCGCCGCACCGCAGCTTAGCTGGAGCTTCCTGGACTTCGGGCGCAACAAGGCCAAGGTGGGGCAGGCGGAAGCGGTTCGTGACGAAGCCGAGGCTCGCTATAGTGCAACAGTTCTGGGCGCATTGCGCGACGCAGAAGATGCGCTGGCCCGTTTCCGCGAAAGCCGCATTGCAGTAGCTGCGCTTGCGCGGGTTCGTGATAAGGCCACGCTGACGGAAAGGCTGGCGCAGAGCCGCTATCAGGCCGGCACGGCGACAAAGATCGTCGCGCTGAATGCTCGCAACGATCTAAATCGTGCCGAACAGGATCTTGTTTCGGCCCGAGCGGGCCTGATCAACGACTATGTGGCCATACAGAAGGCGCTTGGTCTGGCGTGGCGATAAAGGATCGCTAGTCCGCTTGCTCGTTAGTCCGCTTGCTCGTTTGTCAGCAGGTCGGCAGGTAGGCACGGGACGTTGTCGGCCGTCCAGTCGATCTCGTAAGTGGCGGGCACGGGCTTGCTCTTCGGATCGATGGTGTTCGTGCTGCCTGGGGTGTAGGTGATCCAGGCCATGCTGTTGTCGAAGCGAGGGATGCGTGTATTATCGCGTAGCGCGGTGACTGCGGCGATTTCCCTTTCTTCGGTGCGCAGACCACGCACCATCCGCATGGCTCCGTCGCGGATGTCAAAGGCGCGATAGTAGCTGCGGCCGAAAATGCGGGTGTCGATCGCTGGTTTGTGAGACCATTGCGTGGGCTTGGTGGTCGCAGGCAGACGTACAGTGGTTACCCGGCAGTCGAAAATGGGCTTGCTGTAGAACGGCAAATCCTGGTTCTGCTCGGCGGCGCGAATGCGCTTTTCAGGCGGATTGAAGCCGCCGCCGGGGAGCGCCATGGAGCGTACTCCGTCACCATCGTCGTCCCAGTCCACGGTGCCGGTGCCGATTACGGTCAGCACACTGGCCTGCGCTTTCTGGTCGTAATGCCACTGAACGTCCTCAATCGTTTGCCAGGTGTCGCCGATAGCTTGCTGGCGGAACGCAGTGAGCAGTTGCGCCGGCGTCGCCACCGAAAACTGTACTTCCTGCTGCAGTCCTTCGACACCGCGCTTGATCGTTGTGTTGGTTATGCGCGCGGGCTTGTCGAAACCGGCACGAGCATCGATTTCGAAGAGTGTAACTTCGTCAGGGCGTCTGGCCGGTGACCAATTGAGATGTTCAAGCGACGCGCCTTTCTCAGCCAGAGGGAGCACCCACTCGTAAGGTATCACCGGGGCGGAGCCGGGAGATACTACCGAAGGAAGGGTTCCATCGAGCCAGTATACCTTGCCGCCGATGCGCGCCCGCACCAGCACATGATCGAACATGCGCGGACTTGGCAGCCTTTCGTCCATACCGTCATCGTTGCCGCCGTTATTGACAAGCACGGCTTCGGCATTGATGCCAAGTTCCTTTAGAAGTGCCAGCAGAAGCACAGTCTTCGCCTTGCAGTCTCCATAGCGGCGTTGCCAGGTCTCGTCGGCAGACGCGGGAGTCAGGTTTCCGCCATTGAGCCCCACGTAGATGTAACGGATGTTCTGCTGAACAAGCTTGAGCGCTGCGCCGGCCCGCTCCAGCGGTTGGGCGGAGGCAGCGCTTATGCGCGCGGCTTCGCGCTTGAGCGGAGAGTCCGCGGGCAGCCTGGAAGCGCCGGCAAAAAGCGGTGCGAAGCGGCGCGATATGCTCTGCCAGTCGCCAAAGCTGCTGTATTCCACCACCCTCTGCCACTGATAGCGGGGAGGTGCGTCCTTTGGGGGCGTGAGAGCGGACGGATTGTCGAAACGATAGTCGATCGCCGATGCGTCCTGCCGTGCGAAAGGCACCATATCGGGGCTCATCTTGACGGTGGGCTTGTCGCCATCTTTCCAACTGAGGCGCAGATGATAGCGACCGGGTGCCGGCTCTGCCTGAAGGGCAAGCATACCCGCATCGCTTTTGCCCAGAGTGGGATCGCTTGAGCGGATCGTCGCCGCGAATTCCAGTTCGTCACCCACGCGCAGATCAGGCACGCGCAACACTGCCGTAAGGTTGCCGTCCAGCCTTGCCGCTTCCAACTGATCTTCGCGGCGCAGGATTTCGAAAGAACTGCTTTCCAGCACGTCGATCACCTCACCGTCCCGGTGGATCTTGATGCTGTGCACCATGGGCGCGCCGGCGGCGGGGTTCCACACGATCGTGAGGTTGCCCAATTGCAGCGCGTTAGGGTGGAGAATTTTGATGCGATAGCCGTTGTAAAGCAGCTGCCCCCGGTCGTCGAAGTGAACCTGAGTGTCTTGCCGCCGAATAAAAACGGCCCCGGTCGCATCGGCTGGTACGGGCATGGCATCGGACAGCACGGCCCAGTCGGGTTCCGGACCGCGCAGGACTTCGTTATCGTCCGCACGAGCTACCCCGCTGGCGAGCACAATCGCCAGGCACGATGAAATTGCAAATCGCACATCAACCCCCTTGATAGCGCTCATAATGTCGGCAGCATTTATTTAGGCAAGCATTTGATGGCGTTGCGCACCACTTTTATTGTTCGAAGATCGCTAATCTTGCCAAACTTTCATCCTGTGAAGATGGCGATGTTCGGAGCGGGTGGTGCGCAGCTGGCAGAAGCCTTTTGCGCGCACTTGCCTCGGACGTTCGGTGATGCCTATTAGCGGCGATGCGTGTTGCTTTGTTCGAACCGGAAATCGCTGGAAACGTTGGCGCGGTCTTGCGCCTCGGCGCCTGCCTTGGGGTGCCGGTAGACCTCATCGAACCGATGGGCTTTGCATGGGACGATCGGCGCGTTCGCCGGACGGCGATGGATTATATCGATCACGTCAGCGTAACGCGCCATGCAAGCTTTGAGGCGTTCCGGTCTGCCATCGGCGAAAGCAGGCTGGTCCTGTTCACCACCAAAAGCAGCGAATCTGCATACGATTTCCGCTTTCTGGCTGACGACGTCCTGCTGTTCGGCAAGGAAAGCGCGGGCGTGCCCGCGGCGGTTTCCGATGCTTGCGACGGGCGGGTTCGCATTCCCATGCGGCCGCAGGTCCGTTCGATGAACCTTGCCACCTCGGCAGCACTCGCGCTTGGTGAAGGCCTACGGCAGACGGCCTCGCTGCCAGCCTGATCAACAAAACCGCCGCCCTGGCGCAAGTGTGACGCAGGACTCGGGCTATAGTTGCAGGCACTGGAACGGCGGGGCGCATGCAGGCGGATACCATCATCACCGGAGCCACCGTCATCACGATGGATGCGCAGCGGCGCGTCATTCGTGATGGGGCGGTCGCCTTTTGCGGGGGCACCATCGTCGCGGTAGGCAAGGCTCGGGACCTTGCAGGCATCGCTGCGCGGGAAGTCGTGGATGGAACGGGCTTCCTGCTGACGCCGGGCTTTATCAACGCCCATGTTCACCTTACCGAAACCCTCATTCGCGGCTTCGTGCCGGACGATCTGCCTTTCGATGAGACGCTGGGGCGCTGGGTCATCCCGCTATACCAGGCGCATTCACCTGCCGAACAGGCAATTGCGGCGCGGCTGGCCGTGGCAGCGATGTTGCGTAGCGGGACTACGGCCTTCATCGAAGCGGGCACCGTTATCGCCTTCGACGAAGTCATGGCCGCCATTGAGGGCACCGGTATTCGCGGTCGCGTCGGACGTTGGACCGAGGATCGGGCATGGCATGCCGGGGACGACGCGGTTTCGCTGACCCGAAATGCCTGCGCGGCGCTTGAGCAGGATCTGGCGCACTATCCGCAGGATGGCCGCCTTGTCGCCGCATGGCCCAACCTGATCGGCCACAATACCGCGACGGACGCGTTATGGCGCCGGGCGACTGATCTGGCGAAGCAGACTGGCACCGGCGTATCGGCGCACATGAGCCCGGTTGCGGGAGATTCCGAATGGTATCTGGCCCAGACGGGCAAGCGGGCGGTCGAACATCTTGGTGATCTTGGCGTGCTGGGACCACATCTCAATCTTGTTCACATGGTTCACCTTGATCCAAACGAGATGGATCTGGTGGCAAGGAGCAGTACCAACGTCACGCACTGCCCCGGCGCCGCGTTGCGCGGTGGTTATGGCGTTACCCGGTATGGGCTGTTTCCGGAAATGCTGCAGGCCGGTGTGACAATCGCCCTGGGGACGGACGGTGCCGACAGCCACGATATCATGCGAGACATGACGTTGATGGCGGCATTGTTCCGTGATGCACGGGAAGACCGCGCGCTGTTTCCCGCACATGCCGTACTGGAAATGGCGACGTTGAACGGGGCAAAGGTCCTTGGTCTTTCGGACAGCATCGGAGCTCTGGCAACCGGAATGAAGGCCGATTTGGTGGCGCATGACATCCGGCGCCCCGAATGGGTGCCACTGAACAACCCGGTTGAACAGCTTGTCGCTTCGGCGGACGGAAGGAGCGTCCATTCGGTGTGGGTCGATGGTGTGCGCGTGGTAGAGGCGCACCGTTGCACGCTCATCGACGAGGATGCGCTTTATCGCGAAGGGCAGGCAGCGGCCAATGCGATGCTTGCGCGCTCCGGGCTGCCGCTGGTCAGCAAATGGCCGATCATCTGACGCAGGAGTGGATGGACATGGTGCAATATTCGACGATCGAAGTGACCCCGCTGACTCCGGCCATGGGCGGAGTTGTCGCGGGCCTTGATCTTACTCAGCCGCTTTCGGATGCGCAGGTAGAGGATCTGCATCGCGCTCTTGAAGACAGGCTGGTCATTTTCTTTCGTGAACAGCCGATCGATCATGCCGCGCACAAGCGCTTTGCGAACTACTTTGGCGGCATCCACGTGGCCGCCAGTACCAAGCCCTGGCAAGTGCCCGGACATCCCGAAGTCACGATTATCCATGCCGATGGAGCATCGAAGTTCGTTGCGGGCGAGGATTGGCATTCGGACATGAGTTGCGATGCCGAGCCGCCGCTTGGTTCCGTTCTTTACCTGCATACCGTGCCGCCGGTGGGTGGAGATACGGCGTTCTCGAACATGTATGCGGCCTATGATGCCCTGTCGGAACGGATGAAGGCGCACCTTGAAGGTCTGACTGCGGTGCATGATGCCTTAGTCGGCTTTGGCGGCATCACGCATGACGGCATGAAGCTTCCGCACAGCAGCCATCCTGTAATCCGCACGCACCCGGCCACGGGACGCAAAGCGATTTACGTCAACAAGGGCTTCACCACGCACATTGAAGGGCTGCCGCGTGCCGAAAGCGACGCGCTGCTTGGGTATCTCTTCGATCACGTGAAACACCCGCTGTTCCAGTGCCGTTTCTCATGGGCGCCGCATTCGATCGCGTTCTGGGATAATCGCTGCGCCCAGCATTCGGCAATCTGGGACTACTTCCCGCAGGTCCGGTCCGGCTATCGCGTGCAGATCCGTGGGGATCTGCCGCGATAACTCAGCATATAATTGAAATTAAAAAGAAAAACTATCCGTTGTGCGGCGTTCCGCCAGCAGGAATGCATCCGATACCAGCCGCATCGGGCGTACATCGACGTCACTTTGGCCTGTCGCGATCAGTTCGGCAAACCGTGCGTAGAGGCGGGCATATTCCCGGTCCGGTTCGGTCCGCTGTTCTTCTCCCGGCAGGGTGAGAACGCTGCCGCCCATGGCGAGGCTGAGCGTGCCCGCATCGGTATCAACCTCGATGGACCAGGTCTGCGGGCCTGTCTGAAGGAAGTCGAATTCGACGCGGACTGGCGCTTCGCCGCAGCGCATCGCGATGCTGGCCGCCAGTGGAGAGGCGCGCCCCGCTGGAACGTCCATCGTGGCGTGCTCTACGAAGAGTTCTTCAGGCAGGATCTGCGTGGCGATTGAGAGTGCGTTGATGCCGGGATCGAAAACGCCGAACCCGCCCGCTGCGAGGATCCATTCCTGCCCCGGATGCCAGCGACGGATATCCTCGCGCCAGTCGATGCGCACCGCGTTGATCTTCTTGTCGGAGAGCCATGCGCGGGCCGGTGCGACGCCTGCCGCCTCGCGCGAGTGCCACGTGGCAAAAAGTGTCACATTCGCCCGGCGCGCGGCCGCTTCCAGTGCCGCGACGTGCGACAGTGTAGCGGCAGGGGGCTTTTCAAGCATCACGTGAAGGCCAGCTTCGATCGCAGTCAGCGCCTGTTCGTAACGACCTCCCGGCGGGGTGCACAGCGATACCGCATCAAGCGGGCACGCTGCGGCCATCTCTGCAATGTCGTGGTAGCCGGTAACGCCTTCTACACTCCCATGTCGGCTGGCAGTGGCGGCAAGCGTAAAGTCAGGATTTGCTGCGATGGCAGGCAGGTGCTGGTCGCGAGCGATCTTGCCGATGCCGACGAGCCCTAATCTGACAGTCTCCACTTTAAGTCCTTTTTATCATACGTTAAATTGCAGGCGCGTTCATCGCATACGCGTCTGTGTCGTGCATGCGATGAAGCACCGTTCAATCGGTGGAAGGGAGGCGGTCCTCGATCAGCACGAGCACGTCACCGATGATCGTGCGCATTGCGACGCGCGCAGCGCCTGGATCACGGGATGCAATGGCATCGCGGACCTTGGCATGTTCGGCAACGTCGGCAGTGCGTCCCTTGATGCGGTTCGTGAACCGGATCGAGGTGCGCAGCGCAGTGCTTACCACATCGCGCAACTGGATGTAGAACGGGTTCTTGGAGGCCCGGAGCACCGAGACGTGGAAGGCAATGTCAGCTTCCAGCGGATCGTCGAGGCCGCGCTCGGCAGCCTGCATTCTGCGCAGGCCGTCATCGATGCGCTTGATATCGTCCTCTCCGGCAACACGTGCGGCAAGCGCCGCTGCTTCTGGCTCCACTGCCACGCGCAGTTCGTTAAACTGGCGCAGCAGGTCTACCGAAAGCTGGCGTTCAAGCATCCAGCGAAGGACATCCGTGTCGAACAGGTTCCACGAGGAGGTGGGCTGAACCGTGGTGCCTTGGCGCGGACGGGCGCTGAGCAGCCCCTTGGCAGTCAGCATCTTCACCGCTTCGCGGGTGACGGAACGGCTGACACCATGCTGCTTGGCCAGTTCGGCTTCGGTAGGAAACACCTGATCTTCGAACTGACCTGTGACGATAGCCCGGCCGATGCTGTCAAGCAGCCCGTATGTCAGGTTCCGGCCAAGCTGGACCGCCGGTTCATCGACGATGAGATGCGAAGATCCTGCCACGAAATCGTCCTTGTCCTTTCCGCCATGCGGGGTAGCTGCCGCGCCACCGTAAAGCGAGCGGCCCGCCAGACAAGAACGTTTCGTATGATAAGTCAATTCATATGATAATTATGATTGGGGAAGCCCGCTGACGGCGGCGGTGATCGGGGCTTTAGCGCCCATTCGCCCGTCGCCCGCTAAGATAGTGCATCAGGGAAGGGAGCGATAGAATTCCAGTTTAATGTCTTCTGATACGCATCCGAGGATCGGCGGCACGAGCCTGTCGTGGAAATCGATGTGCATATGCCTTTCATAGGCAGCCTCGTTCCGGAAGGTGGCAACCACCTGTAAAGATCGGGATCGGCCTCCGAGGCTGTCGCATTCGACGATCCCGGGTTTATCCCGGATGCCAGCAAGGCTGATCGGGGAGCGGGCGTCTTCGGCGGTCGATGCGCTGTTTGTCATGGCACTTCGGTGATCGCGGGTGGCACAGCGCCGGACCTGCGTACTTCCCCTATACCTGCCGATGCGCAGGCTTTCGCCCAAGTGGTCAAGAACGGTGCACTGGTTCCGGCGGGCATGCCGCAGTTCGGGGAATTCTCGTCCGACCAGATCGAGGCGTTGCGTCAGTATATCCAAGCCCGTGCGGAAGTGCTGCGCAGCGGGCGTGCCGATAGCGAGATCGGTTCCGCTCACAAGACCGGCGAGTGACGTGCCATTACCCTCTGGGCGGCGCGGTAGAACCACGGGCGACAAGCGTGCATTCGAACATCTGATTGCCGCCCTTTTCGCCCTTCCGGCGGTTCAGGAGCAACTGGACCGCCGCCTCGGTCATCTCCCAGATGGGCTGGCGCGATGTGGTCAGTTCCGGCCAGACGCTTTTCGCGATCCAGCTGTCGTCAAAGCCGACCACGGACAGGTCATCGGGAATCTTGATCCCCAGCTGCGCTGCTGCCGCAAAGACACCGGCGGCCATATCGTCGTTCTGCGCAAAGATCGCGGTGGGACGCGGCGTCTGGCGTAATATATGGAGGCCGGCGCCGATGCCCGAGGAGAAATTGAACTCTCCGTCCGCCATGACAACGGTCGCAGGGTCGGCGCCACGCTCTGCCAGCGCATTCAAGAAGGCTTCGCGACGCCAGTGGCTGGCCCCGTGAGTGGCAGGACCATTGATCAGTCCGAACCGGCGATGCCCTAGCCCCCACAGATGGCGGACAAGTTCGAACACGCCGGCAGCGTCGTTCGATGCGACGCTTGAAGCGCCTGGCTCTTCATGTCCGGGGGCAAGCAGGACGTAAGGCAGGCCCTTCGTCTCAAGTGCGGTGAGCACGGCTTCGCTGTCGCACGCGGGTGGAGTGACGATCATTCCGTCCAGCCGCGAACTGTGGAGTATATCCTCCATCTGCGCGGAAACATCCCGCGCGGCCGCGTCGATGTTCTCAATCACCAGCTGATAGCCTGCTGCGCGGCAGGCTGCGTAAGCGCCGTTGATGACTTGCAGGGTGTAACTGGCGCTGGGATTGTCGAACAGCACGCCAAGGAAGAAGGATCGTCCTGCTGCAAGGGCGCGGGCTGCGAAGTTGGGGCGATAGCCAAGCTCCGCCACAGCCTGATCGACTTTGGCTTTAAGTGCGGGTCGTACGCTGGGTTCGTCGTTGATGACGCGGGACACGCTCTTGATCGATACTCCCGCATGGCGGGCAACGTCTGTGATCGTGACCTTCTTCATCGTGTTCGACACATCCTCTGGTCCTGGCCCTTGGTACTGGCCGTGCTGCCGGTGCAATTTCTCAGCCTGACACCGCTGTCGGGGTATATCGACTGATCGGTTTCAGCAAGCGCGGTCGGTCAGGAATTCGCAGTTCGGTATATACGCTCTGGCGGCAGCGGGAGTGCTTTTTGCGCTTGTGCCGATAGCAGACGCGCTGACCACATCTCATGGGATCGGGGCGAGCATCTGGACCTATACCGGCTTCGATCTGACGGTATCGGTGCTGTCCGCAGGTCTTTTCTGGACCGCGTGGAAAAAGTCCTTCGCCATCAGCCCAAGGCTGCACCTGCGCGGCGCCAGCGTGTCCGGATTGATGTGCCGGCATGACGCATATCCTTGTTTGTGCGCTGACGCTGACGGGGTTCGCGCTTCTGCTGATGGCCATGGCTCGCCATCAACAGGACTGGTTACGACGTAAGCTGGCCCCCAATGCTTCGCGATCGCTGAAATGGATAAGGTTTACGGTTTTGGCACTGGGCTTTGCCGCTGCGTGCCGGGGGCTCTATGGGACTGTCGCCTGGTTCGGGTGGCTCAGCCTTTCCGCCGTGCTGGTGCTGAACGCCCAAACCAACCGTGAACGCATTCGGCGCCTGTTTCCGTGATAGGAGCTTCGATGCCCAAGGACGACGCCGCGACGGGTCAGTCTATCCCCCCGTCCCCTGTCGCGGCCGGCGGCGCGCGCCGTTATCGCCCTTCGGTGGCGGCGTGCACGCTTGGCGGTACGCCGGGCGCCTATGCGCTGACGGTGCAGGTCACTGTCGTCCTCTCGCTGCTACTGTCCCAACGGTCAGACGTAACTGATATCGGGGCAGGTCAGGCGCTCGCAGCGGGTTCTGCCGGCAGCGCATATTCGGGATAGTGAAACATGGCTCTGAATACGTGCTCCGCATCGGCGAAAAGCGCTTCAGGATCCATTTCCCCTTCCTTGAGCATTTCATCGAGCGAATAGGCGATCTCTACGGAGATGCGCGTGCGCCGCAGGACCAGATCGCGCGGTACGTGTGACAGGTACTGCATGTAGATATCGGTCATCATCTGCGACACGTAGTTGTGCGAAAAATGGCGGATCGGCGTCAGGTTGGGCACCGCGCGAAGCGCGCGCATGATCCAGACGGCTCCGGGCTCGTTCTTCGTGATCTCGTGCATGGTGCGGATCAGTTCGACGACCTTGCCCTCGATGACGTCGATTCCGGCGCCGCCGTAAGCATCCAGCCAAGCCTGTAGAGCTACGTTCTGACGCTCCATGAAGCGCTCTGCCAGGGCATGGAGAATCGCGTACTTGTCATCGAAGTAACGATAGAACGCGGGCGGAGTCACTTCGGCGCGTTCGCAGATCAGGTTCGTGGATATTCGTTCAATACCCACTTCGCCCAGAAGATGCGCCGCCGCATCCAGCAAGACATTGAAAGTCCTGCGTGATCTCTCCTGAACGGGGCGACGGTAAGGAGGCTTTTCAATGTCCGTCACGCAGTCCTGATCCGGCAAAATGTTGCTGTGTCATAAAAATGATAACTATCGCTATCATATGCGCCCCCGTCACGCCATACAGGGGTCGCCTCCATGATCAAATTCCGTTTCCGCACGCAGGTATCCGCCTGCGCGCTTGCCATTGCCACGCTTGTTTCGGCCGCAGCACATGCCGACGAGGCCGCGCCCGAATCCGCAGGCGATATCATCGTCACCGCCCGCGCTGGCAATCAGGCGCAGAAGAAGGTGGAGGCGAGCTACGCCATCTCCACGATCTCCGAAGCGGAACTGCAGATGAAGGCGCCGCTCGGCGTCGGCGAGGCGCTCAAGAACGTCCCCGGATTCTGGGTCGAAAGCTCTTCGGGCGAGGCGAGCGGCAACATCCGCGTTCGTGGCATCCCGACTGACGGCTACTCGGCGCTCTCGCTGCTGGAAGATGGCATCACCATTCAGCATGACGCGGGCCTGGGTTGGCTGAACGGTGATCAGGCGCTGCGCATGGACCAGACGATCCAGGGCATCGAAGTGGTGCGCGGCGGTCCTTCGTCGATCTTCTATTCCAACGCGCCTGGTGCGGTCGTCAACTTCATCACGCGACGCGGCGGCGATCACCTTGAGGGCGCCGTGCGCTATGAAGGTGCCAGCTACAATTCGCACCGCTTGGATGGCTGGATTGGCGGGCCGATCGGCAACAGCGACTGGCGCTTCCTTGTCGGCGGCTACTACCGTCTGTCGGACGGGCAGCGCCACACCGGCTACCGCCAGGATGAAGGCGGCCAGATCCGTGCCACGATTTCACGCGATTTCGACCGTGGTTCGATCATGGTGGGCGTCAAGCGCATCGACGAGCGTATCGGCAATGCGATGGTCACGCCTTTCATCAATGATTCAAACGGCGATCCGGTCGGTGTCCCCGGCTTCAACGCCAAGCGCGATATCATCGCCGGCCCGGAAACCCGCTACTTCGATTTCCTGACGCCTGATGGCGTCGAGAAGTTCGACAACGCGGTCGGCACCACGATCAAGCTCACCCAGCTGACGGGCCAGTTCAAGTACGATCTGACCGACGACCTGACGATCAACCACACGATGCGTTATCGCGACAGCTGGACCAAGCGCAACAGCATCACCCCGCGCACCGTCGCGTCGGCGGCCGACCTGCTTTCGTCGACTTATGGAAGTTACGCGGACGCCGCCGCAGGGCAGACGCTGGACTTCATCTATACTGGTTCGGGCCAGTCGATGGATCTCGCGAACGCGAACGGCAATGGGCTGGCGCTGCTTAATCTGGCGCGATCGTTCACGATCCCCGAGGATGAATTCGTCTCTGATACCCGTCTGCAGCAGAGCATTGAGCTGGCAGGCCACCATGACATCGCGCTGGGCTTTTACTATGCCAACGTGAAGGAGACGTACCTCTCCAACTCGGCGGCGATCTTTACGGACGTGAAGGACAACGCCTCGCTCCTCGATGCGGTGCTGCGCGATGCTTCGGGCAATGTAATCTACACGTTCAGCAACAACGGCGTTGCCAGCTACGGTTCGGAATACAACAACGCGCGCGGTTCGTCAGATACGATCGCGATCTACGCCAGTGACGAGTGGAAGCTCACCGATCAGTTGCGCATCGACGGTGGCCTGCGCTGGGAACAGATCAAGACGCGCGGTCAGGTGGAAGGCAAGTCGACCGTAAACCTGGGCCAGTCGGCCACGGCGGCGGACGATGCGGTTCTGGTCGGTTCGGGCACTTACACCCCGTTCTCGCGCAAGTATGATGCGATGGCCTGGACGCTGGGCGCCAATTACCAGCTGCACCCGCGCATGGGCGCTTTTGCACGCTTCACCTCGACCTTCCGCCTGCCAAGCGTATCCAGCTTCCTGGGTAACGCGGCGGCAAACCCGGTGGTTCAAAAGATGGACTTCTACGAAGTCGGCCTGAAGTATTCCTCGCCGACGTTCGACGTTTATCTGACGGGCTTCAATTCGGTCTACAAGAGCTACGAGATCAGCGATTACAGGCAGAACTCGGCCGGCCAGTACGTGCTCAACACCGTCTATGGCGACACCAAGACCTGGGGCACCGAGCTTGAAGCCACTTGGCGCCCGGTCCACTGGTTCGATATCCACGCCAACTGGACCTGGCAGGACGCGAAGTTCACCGACTTCGTCTACACCAATTCCAGCGGCCAGACGGTCGACTATTCGAACAACCGCCTGATCCGCGTGCCGGAACACAGCTTCCGCATCACGCCGGCAGTGAACCTGCTGGACGATCGCCTGCGGATCGAGGCCGACTTTGCCTATTACGGGCAGCGCTATGCCGAAGTTGCCAACCAGATCAGCCTGCCTTCGTACAAGACCATCGATCTCAACGCGAAGTTCGACGTCAACGACCGGCTGAGCTTCAACCTCTACGTCAACAACCTGACGAACGAGATCGGCCTGACCGAAGGCAACCCGCGTGCGGGCTCGATCGACAACGAGGAAGTGGGCGATCTGGTCTACATCGCGCGTTCGATCTTCGGTCGCAGCGTGCGCGGCGCGGTCACCTTCAAGTTCTGATCGCCAGTAATTCGGTGCCTGTAACCGTCAGGGGAATATCATGACCAGCATCCTTGGCCGCATTCTTCCGTTCATCGGAATGGCCGCAATAGCCCTCGGGTCGCACCAGGCCGTCGCACAGGACAGGGCCGCGCAGGATCTGCCTGCATGGGACAAGGTTCCCCTGGCGGTCGGGCACGAAAAGCCCGACCTCGTCCTGACCGGAACGGTTGACCGTTCCGACTACCAGAGCAACGTCTCCGTCCCGTTCGACGTGCCCTCCGGCGTCACCCGGATCGGGGTCGAGTACGAATACACAAGGCCCGACGGCAAGACCGTCATCAACCTGGGCCTGTTCGATGGCAAGGCGTTCCGGGGCTGGAGCGGCAGCAACAAGCACACGGTCGTCATCGATGAGAACAACGCCACGCCATCCTACATCGCCGGCCCGGTGGGCGGTCGCCGCTGGTCGCTTGACCTTGGCGTATCGTTCATCGGCGAGGGCGTAACGTCGCGCTACACCGCGAAGATCTGGTTCTGGCGCCAAGGTGAAGTACCCGCCGCCTCGACCTTCTCGCCCGAACCGCTGGTGAAGGGCACACGCTGGTATCGTGGAGACTTCCATCTCCACACCGGGCACAGCGACGGCTTCTGCACCAGCCATCGGGGGCGCAACGTGCCGTGCCCGCTCTATCGCACCGCAGATGCGGCTCTGGACGCGCATCTCGATTTCGCCGCGATCACCGATCACAACAACGTCGCGCTGTATGGCACGATGCGTGAACTGCAGCCCTACTACGACGATCTCCTGCTCATTCCGGGGCGCGAGATGACGACCGAGCAGGGGCATGCCAATATCTTCGGCACCACCGAATATGTCGACCACCGCCTTGGCGAGAGGGCGATGCCGGACATGGCAACGATGATCGAACGATCACATGCCACGGGCGCGCTTTTTTCGATCAACCATCCCGGTTCGCCCACTGACTACCGCTGCCGTGGCTGCGGATGGAGCGCGCCGGAGGCGACTTACGCCATGACCGACGCGATCGAGGTGATGAACAGCGGCAACCTATGGAAGCAACTGGGCGGCGGCGATGCCGGGGGCGACGTGACCATCTGGGAGAAGCAGCTTGCGACCGGGCGACGCATCACTGCCATCGGCGGCAGCGACAACCATGACGTCACCCTCGGTCGCCTGGGGGTAGGCTTCCCGGCCACACTGGTTCTTGCTTCCGAATTGTCGGAGCGGGCCATCCTTGATGCGGTCAAGGCGGGGCATGTCATGATCGACATGACGGGAAAGCCCGGCATTGCGTTCGACCTGACCGCCAGCGCAGGCGGCAAGGACGGCACCGTGGGAGACAGTTTCGCGCTGGATCAGGGCGGGGAACTCGCGCTCAAGCTTACCGTGACGGGCGGCAAGGGACGCAAGCTCGTCGGCTTGGTGGATGGCCGGATCGAACCGGCGCTGTCGGTCGACAGTCTGGCGCAGGCGCGGCAGGATATCGCGCTGCGATGGGCATTCGATGGCGGCCGTCACTGGGTTCGCTTCGAACTGCGTGACGGCGAACAACGCCTGTTCATGACCAATCCGGTTTACGTGAATTACTGACTGGCCACCGGCGCGGAGAGGCTCTCGTCCGCGCCGATTGCGCTGTAGACGGTAATGCGGTTGGTCAGGTCCGCCAGCACGGTGGAGATGTGTGTCTGCTGATAGCCGTAGAGCGCCCGCTGGGCGACCAGTGCGTTGAGGAACGTGTCGGTCCCGGCGCGGTACTGCGCATCGGCGAGGTCGTAGCTTTTCTGTCCGGCAGCGACGAGGCGGTCCTGCGCGGTGCGCTGCGTCGTGATCGTGCCGCGCCGGGCGAGCGCATCGGCGACGTCCTTGAATGCCGACTGTACCGTGGAACGATACGTCGCAAGGTAATATTCCCGCTGTGCCTTGGCGTATTCGAGGTTGCCCCTGTTTGTCCCCCCCAGCAACGGCAGGCTGGCGCTGTCCGAGCCGTTGACGTTGAAGGCATCGCCGGTGAACAGGTCGCCCAGCGCGGTGCTGGCAAGGCCGATGGCTGACGTCAGCGAGATCGTCGGGAAGAACGCCGCCCGTGCCGCGCCGATCTGGGCATAGGCGCCTTTGAGGTTGTGTTCGGCCTCCACCACGTCAGGGCGGCGCAGCAGGACATCGGAGGAGAGGCCCGCAGGCACCTTGCCGATCCGGGTATCGAGGTCGGTCAGCGATGCGGGCAACTCGGCGTCCGTTACCGGGCCGCCGACCAGCAGTTCAAGCGCATTGCGGTCCTGCGCGACCTGAGTGGTCTGCGCTGCGATGTCCGAGTTCGCCTGTTCCAGCGTCGTTTCGGCAGAAGCAAGATCGGCCGCGCTCGTCAGGCCGGATCTGAACAGCGAGCGCGTAAGATCGACCGATCGCTGGCCGCTGTCGCGCGTTCGCTGGGCCAGCGCAAGAAGGTCGCGGTCGGAAGCAAGGGTAACGTAAGCGGTCGCCACGTTGGCCACCAGCGTCAACCGTGCGGAGCGATAGCCGGATTCGGTGCCGAGATAGGTTTCCAGCGCCTCGCGACTCTGGTTCTTGAGGCGGCCGAACAGGTCCAGCTCGAACGCGCTGAAGCCTATGTTCGCGCTGTAGCTCTGGTTGGTGAACTGTGTAGAGTTCACCCCATGCGTTGCACTGGCGTCTGCACCGGCCGTGACCGAGGGCAGCTGGTATGAACGTTCGACGCGGTACTGCGCTCGTGCTGAGGCGACGTTGGCAAGGCTTGCCTGCAAGTCCTGGTTGTTGACCAGCGCCCGCTCGATCACCGCCTGCAGTCGCGGATCGGAAAAGAGCGTGCGCCAGGGCATCCCCGCCTCTCCCGACTGCAGGGGCTGGTAGGCGGCGCCCTGTGGCCACTGCGCGGGTGTTGCGGCTTCGGGACGGATGTATTTGGGCGCCATGTTGCAGCCGGAAAGGGCCGCTGCCAGCGCCAGTGTCGAGATCAGGAAGGGGCGCATCAGACTTGGTCCTCGGCAGGGGTGGCCGGTGCGGTCGTCGCGTCCTTGCGGTGGAAGACGCGGGCGACGACGAAGAAGAACATCGGCACGTAGAAGATGGCGAGCGCGGTCGCGGTCAGCATGCCGCCGAACACGGCGGTGCCGATGGCGATGCGCCCCTGCGCGCCCGCTCCGGTGGCGATGGCAAGGGGCACGACGCCGGCCATGAACGCGATGGAGGTCATCATGATCGGGCGCAGGCGCACGCGCGCCGCTTCCAATGCAGCGTGCAGCATGTCACGCCCTTCGCGCCGCGCGGTTTCCGCGAATTCCACGATCAGGATCGCATTCTTTGCGGCAAGGCCAATGGTGGTCAGCAGGCCGACCTGGAAATAGATGTCGTTCTCCAGCCCACGCGCAGCCACGCAGACTACCGCGCCCAGCACGCCGAGCGGGATCACCAGCAGCACCGCCAGCGGCACCGACCAGCTTTCGTAAAGTGCTGCAAGGCACAGGAACACGACCGCAACCGATAGCACGTAAAGGTAAAGAGCCTGCCCGCTCGACTGGTTCTGCTGGTACGAAAGATCGCTCCACGCATAGCTGGTGCCCGGCGCCAGCTTCTGCTGCAACGCCACCATTTCGGCCATCGCATCGCCCGAACTGTAGCCGGAACCGGCGCTACCCTCGATCTGGTAGGAAGAGCGACCGTTGAAGCGCGACAGGCCGTTCGGGCCGGTTTCCCACTTCATCGTCGTGAAGGCGGAGAATGGGACCATCTTGCTGGTGCCGTCGGCATTGGTCGCCGAAGTCGAGCGCACGAACCACTTGTCGAGGTCGCTAGGCAGCATGCGCGAATCCGCCTGACCCTGCAGATAGACCTTTTTCACGCGGCCCCTGTCGATGAAGTCGTTGACGTAAGTGCCTCCCCATGCGGTGCTGAGCGTATCCGTCGCGTTGTCCACGCTTAGGCCGAGGACCGAAAGCTTGGCATCGTCGAAGGTGATGTCGAACTGCGGGGTGTCGGGCAGGCTGGAGGCACGGACCTGCGAGAGTTTCGGATCCTGATTGGCGGCCGCGATCAGCTTGTCACGCAGGGAGACGAACTTGTCATGGTCCATGTTCGAGGAATTGAGCAACTGGAACGTGAAGCCGTTCGACTGGCCAAGCCCCTGAATGGAGGGCGGGGTCATGACGAAGACCTGCGCGTCGCGGATCTTCGACAGCTTGCCCATCAGCCGTCCGCTGATCGCGGCGGCGTTCTGGCTGGGGTCGGTCCGTTCGGAGAAGGGCGCCAGACTGGCGAAGCCCATCCCTGCGTTCTGGCCGGAGCCCGAGAAGCTGAAACCGGCGATGGCGAACAGCACGCGCACGTTGCTGCCTTCTGAGGCAAAGGCCTCCTCGATTTCCTTGCGCACCTTGTCGGTACGTTCTGCGGTAGCGCCCGCAGGCAGCTGGTAGACGACCATGACCTGCCCCTGATCCTCGGTCGGCAGGAAGCCGGAGGGCAGGCGGACGAACAGTACGATGATGACAAGGATCGCCGCAACATAGCCGACCAGCCACCAGCGCCGCCGTGCGATCGCGCGCTCGGTCACCGCCACGTAGCGGCCGGTCATAAGTTCGAACCAGTCGTTGAAGCGGCCGAATGCGCGGTCGAGCCTGCGCTTGGCCCTCAGCGGCATGCCGCGCAGGCCAGGCGCGGGTTCACGGGCGCCACGATCGTCTTCGACCTTGGCCTTGAGCAGCATCGAGCACAACGCCGGGGACAGGATCAGCGCCGTGAGCACGGAAAGACCCATGGCCGAGACGATGGTGATCGAGAACTGGCGATAGATCACGCCGGTTGATCCGCCGAAGAACGCCATCGGCAGCAGCACCGCAGAAAGCACCAGCGCGATACCGACGAGGGCGGACCCGATCTCCTCCATCGACTGGACGGTGGCGTAGTAGGGACTGAGTTTCTGCTCGTGCATCAGCCGCTCGACGTTCTCGACCACGACGATGGCGTCATCGACCAGCAGGCCGATGGCAAGGACCATGGCGAACAGTGTCAGCGTGTTGATCGAATAGCCCAGTACGGCAAGAATACCGAACGTGCCGAGAAGCACCACCGGCACGGCCACGGCCGGCACCAGTGTGGCGCGCCAGCTTTGCAGGAAGGCGTACATCACCAGCACGACGAGGACGACCGCGATCAGCAGCGTCTCGATTACTTCCTCGATCGACAGCTTGACGAAGTCGCTGGTGTCGCGCGGGTAGGCGATCCTGTAGCCTTCGGGCAGGCTCTGCGACAGTTCGCTGACCCGTTCCTTGACGGCGGCGACAGTCTTGAGTGCGTCCGCGCCCGAGGCAAGCTGGATGCCGATACCTGCGCCCGGATGGGCGTTCATCCGCCCGTTAACCGTATAGCTTTCCTGGCCCATCTCGACCGTGGCAATGTCCGACAGGCGCACGATGGAGCCGTCCGTCAGCGTCTTGACGACGATCGCGCGGAACTGCTCGGGCGTCTGCAGGCGCGACTTTGCCTTGACGACGGCGTTGAGCTGCTGGCCCTTCGCCAGCGGCTGCGCGCCGAGCTGGCCGGCGGACAAGTCGACGTTCTGCGCGGTGAGGGCGCTCTGGACGTCGGACGGGATGAGCTGGCGCGCCTGCATCTTCGCGGGGTCTAGCCAGATGCGCATGGCATATTGCGAGCCGAGCACGCGCACGCCGCCCACGCCGTTCACGCGGGCAAGGTCGTCCTGGAAGTTGGAGACGAGGTAGTCGGCAACGTCGCTCGACGATGTCTTGTCGCTCTCGTCATAGAGCGCGACGACCAGCACCATGTCGGAATTGGACTTGGTGACGGTCAGGCCCTGCTGCTGAACCTGGCTAGGCAGGCGCGAGTTCGCCTGCTGAACCTTGTTCTGCACCTGCACTTGCGCCACGTCGGGATCGGTGCCCTTCTCAAAAGTCGCGGTGACCGAGGCCGAGCCGGAGCTGTCGGAACTCGACGAGAAGTAGAGCAGGTTGTCGATCCCGGTCAGCTGTTGCTCGATCACTTGCGTGACCGAGTTCTCCAGCGTCTGCGCCGATGCGCCCGGATACGTGGCGCTGATGTTGACAGACGGCGGGGCGACGTCCGGGTACTGGGACACGGGCAGGCTCATGATCCCGCCGATGCCGGCCATCATGACCACGATGGCGATGACCCAGGCGAAGATCGGCCGGTCGATGAAATAGCGACTGATGTTCATGGCGTTACTGGTCCAGCTTCGCGGCCACGGCCTTGACGCTGGCACCTGCACGCGCCTTGTCGGTGCCTTCCACGATCAGCCGGTCTCCGGCCTTGAGGCCGCTGGAAATCAGCCACTTGTCGCCGATTGCCTGCCCGACCACGACCGAGCGCTGCTCCACCTTGCCCTGTGCATTCACGACAAGCGCGACGCCGTTGCCTTTAGCATCGCGAGAGATGCCTTGCTGCGGGGCCAGGATGGCGCTGCGCACGGTGCCCTGCGGGGTGTCGACCTTAACGAACATGCCGGGCATCAAAAGCCCGTCGGGGTTCGGGAATTTCGCGCGCAGGGTAACGGTGCCGGCTTCCGGGTCGACGTTGACCTCGTTGAATTCAACGGTGCCCTGCTGCGGGTACTGCGTGCCGTCTTCCAGCGTCAGCGTTACCGATGTGCCGGCGGGCATGATGGTGCCCTTGGCCAGACTCTTGCGCAGTTTCAGCAGGTCGGCAGATGACTGGGTGATGTCTACGAATATCGGGTCGAGTTGCTGAATCGTGGCCAGCGCATCCGATTGCCCGGAAGTGACGAGCGCCCCCTGCGTGAAGGCCGAGCGGCCGATGCGCCCGGTGATCGGCGCGTAGACGCGGGTAAAGCCAAGGTTGACCTGTGCCGTGCGGATCGCTGCCTGATACTGGTGCACCGATGCGGTTGCAGCGCGGGCAGAGGCGATGGTTTCGTCTCGGTCCTGCGCGCTCACCGCGTCAGCCTCGCCCAGCGTACCGTAGCGGCGGGCCTTGGCCTGGGCGCTGTAGAGCGTGGCCTGTGCGTTCTCCAGCTGCGCGCGCGAGGTGTCGAGCGTAGCTTTGTAGAGCCTCGGGTCGATCTGGTAGAGCGGCTGTCCGGCCTTAACCACCGAACCCTCGGTGAACAATCGCGCCTGAATGATGCCGTCCACCTGCGGGCGCACCTCGGCGACGGCGGTGGCGGCGGTGCGGCCTGAAAGCGAAGTCGATACGGTTACCGGCCGCGCTGTCAGGGTGACCACGCCGACCTCGACGGCCTGCTGCTGCGGTGCCGACTGCCCCCCGCACCCGGCGGTCATGACGGTGGCAAGCGCAAGGGCGGAAGCTACGGCAAGATGCCGGATGGAAGGTTGCAACCCGAAGGCTCCTTTAACGAGGAACTTGTTTGGGCGCCGTATCCTGCCGAGGGGGCCGTGCGGGCAAGCCTCGGCGCGTTTCGGCGTGTTGCGTCGTGCAACCAAATGTCGCG
Source organism: Novosphingobium guangzhouense (assembly GCF_002896965.1). Taxonomy (GTDB): domain Bacteria; phylum Pseudomonadota; class Alphaproteobacteria; order Sphingomonadales; family Sphingomonadaceae; genus Novosphingobium; species Novosphingobium guangzhouense. The sequence continues at coordinate 266,228 of NZ_LYMM01000001.1, read as the reverse complement.
CCATGTATCTTGGGGCAGACAAGGAAACCGAAGCGGATTAGACCCATCCCATGACCGCAACAGCCCCCGTAGCCAATGGGCGCATCGTCATCCTCGAAGACGATCCCGACATTCGCGAACTCATCATCGGCCAGCTCTCGCGCGAGCCACAGGAGGTTGAGGCCGTGGGCACCGTGGCCGAACTGCGTGCGATCCTGAAACAGCGGCACGTGGACCTCCTGATCCTGGACCTGAACCTGCCGGACGGGGACGGGCTGGACTTGTGCCGCGAACTGAGCGCGTCCGGCCATCAGGGGGCGATCATGATGGTGACCGCGCGCGACGATGCGATCGACCGCGTGCTGGGGCTGGAACTTGGCGCCGATGATTATCTGACCAAGCCCTTCGAACCGCGCGAACTGCTGGCGCGAGTGCGCAACCTTTTGCGCCGCGCCCGCGTGGTGGATCAGGGGCGCCCGCGCGGGGCCCGTTTTGCGCGGTTCGGTCCCTGGCGGCTTGACCTGCACCAGCGCCGCCTGGCGACTGACGATGACCGGCTGGTGATGCTGTCCTCCGCCGAATACCGGCTGTTGCGGCAGTTCGTGGAAGCGCCCAACCGCGTCCTGTCGCGCGAGGAACTGCTGCCCGAACGCAGCGCGACGGTGGCTTTCGACCGCACCATCGACATCCAGATCAGCCGCCTGCGCCAGAAGCTTGCGGGCGTGCAGGGCGGAACGGATCTGATCCTCACGGTGCGCAGCGAAGGCTACGTGCTGCCAGGGCCGGTCTCGTTCGAATGAGCCGACAACGGTGACGGCCTGTTCGGCTCCCCGTCCGGGGCGGTTGCGCGATATCCTGCGCTGGTTGCGGGCCTATCCTTCGTCGCTGGCGGGGCGGTTGACGCTGATCTTGGTGATCGGGATGCCGGCCTCTACCCTTTTCGCGCTGCACGTGTCTCAGACCTGGAAGGACAACGCCTTCGTTCAAAGGCAGCACGAATCCGGCATGGCCAGTGCGGTCGATATTGCCCGCCGCTATGAACTGGCGCCGGAGCGCACCGACAAGTGGCTGGATTCCCACTTCATCCTTGGCGCGCACAAGGCCGATGCGACAATGGCTGCAAGCGGGTGGGATCCGGCTTTGTCGCGCAGCCTGAGCGACCGGCTGGGGTATCCGGCAAAGGTGCGCAAGCTGCAGCGACCGGAATGCTTCTCCACTTTCGTGCGCTATCCCCCGGCGGCGGGGATGAACACCGATCCGCTGCCGGATTGCTGGCTCGTGCGATACGTCAATGCGCAAGGGGTGGAGCGGCGCTTCGTCGTGGACTTGCTGCCAAACCCCGACCGCGGCCAGCCCCCGGTGGGGCCGCCTTATCTTGAACTTATCGTCATTGCGGGCGCCCTGTTGGGCCTGCTGACTGCGCGGATTGCCACCGCGCCGCTGCGGCGCATGGAAAGGGCGGCGCGGCAATTCTCGCTCGCGGGCGATCTTGAACCCATCCCCGTCAAGGGGCCGAGCGAGGTGCGCGCCGCGCTGGAAACCTTCAACCTTGCGCAGGAGCGCGTGCGTGAGGGCCTGCGCGAACGTACGCAGATCCTCGCCTCCGTCACGCATGATCTGCAAACGCCGCTGACCCGGCTGCGCCTTCGTCTGGAACAAGTGGACGATGAGGCGCTGCGGGAAAGGCTGGTCGCAGATCTTGCCGCGACACAGCAGATGGTGCGCGATGGCCTTGATCTGGCGCGCAGCAACGAAGTGCGCGAGCCGTGGGCGGTGATCGACGTCAATTCCGTGCTCTCCGCGCTGGCCGAAGATTATGCGGAAGTAGGCCGCGAGGTGACCTTCGTCGAACAGACGCGAGTGGAGGCGTGGGTAAAGCCCAACGCGCTGGGTCGCGCGCTGGCCAACCTTGTCGACAACGCGCTGAAATACGGTGGTTCGGCGCAATTGTGCTGCATGATCGAGAGAGGTAATCTTGTCATCCAGGTCGCCGACCGCGGCCCCGGCCTGCCTGATGAAGAAATTGAAAACGCTTTCCAGCCGTTTCGTCGTCTTTCCACGAGCACAGGAACCGGCACGGGTATCGGCCTGACGATCGCGCAGGCGCAAGTCGCGACTTTCGGAGGTGTCGTTACTTTGCGCAATGCGAAGGACGGGGGGCTCGTAGCGGAAATCCGGGTGCCGATGCGGCGGCTGCGGTGATTGGCGCGATTGTCAGGTGCGCGCGGCCTGGTTAGGCTTGGCCATCTGTTCCAGAATGAAAGTCGCGGCCACATCGATGACCTGCACATTCCCTCGTCTGACGATCGGTCGCGCGTGACGCTTGAAGCACAGGCAAGAGAGGCGCTGCGGCAGGGGGCTTTACAGGCGGCAGCGGCAGCGGCGGGGGCGCTGGCGAAAGGCAGCCCGGATGATCCTGCCGGCTTCTTCCTGCTGGGCATCGTGGCGGCGGAAGCAGGGCAGATTGCGCGAGCGGTGCCACTGCTTGAAGCGGCGGTAGCGCGTGGGCCGCACGCAGAACATCTGGCGCAACTGGCGCGGCTTTTGATCCTGCTGCGGCGGGATGGAGAGGCGGCAGAGGCTGCGACGCAGGCGATGGCCCTTTCTTCGAAGGGCGCCCCCACCGATGCGCGCACGTTCGACACGATTGGCTGCGTTCTTGCCCGGCTGGGCGACCATGGGGGATCGCTAGCCCCGTTCACGGCGGCGGTGGCGGCAGAGCCGTGGAACCTCGACTATCGCTACAACCTTGCGTCCGCATGTGGCTTCACCGGCATGGTGGAGGACGCGCGCGGGCATTATGAGGCGATCCTTGCCGCCGATCCGGGCAATGCGCGGACGCACTATGCGCTTTCCATCCTTTCGCGCCAGACGGCGCAGTCGAATCATGTCCCTCGCCTCGAAGCCGCGCTGGCAGCCGCGCCGGAGCCCCACGATGCCCTGCGCATCCGTTATGCGCTGGCGAAGGAGCATGAAGATGTCGGCAACGCCGCGGAGGCTTTCCGGCACCTGTCCGCGGCCAACGATGCGCACAAGCGCGCCATCGGCTACAATTTCGCGCAGGATGCCGAGATATTCGATGCGATTGAGGCAGTTTTCGGCGGCGCGGGTCTGCCGGCCGGAACGGGCCATTCCGGCCCCGCGCCTATCTTCATTGTCGGCATGCCGCGCACCGGCACCACTCTGGTCGACCGCATCCTTTCCTCTCACCGCGAAGTAGAGGCGGCAGGGGAACTGCAGGCGATGCCGCTGGCGGTGAAGCAGCTCGCCGGCACACCCTCGCGCCGGGTCATTGATGCACAGACCGCGAAGGCGAGCGCGGGGCTGGATGCGCAGGCGGTTGGCTCGGCCTATCTCGCGCGTGCCGCCAATCATGTCGCGGGCGTGAAGCCCAGGTTTACAGACAAGCTTCCGGCCAATTTCCTCTATGTCGGCCACATCGCGCGGGCCTTGCCCGATGCCCGGATCGTGTGCCTGCGGCGCAATCCGATGGACACGATCTGGAGCAACTACAAGAACCTGTTCGCCAGCGGATCGGCCTATTACGCCTATTCCTATGACCTGATGGACATCGCGCAGTATTATGCGCGCTTCGATCGGCTGATGGCGATGTGGGAGGGCTTGCTGCCGGGCCGGGTGTTGCAGTTGTCCTACGAGGCGCTCGTTTCCGATCAGGAAGGCGAGACGCGGCGGCTGCTGGCTCATTGCGGGCTGGACTGGGACAACGCCTGCCTGTCCTTCCACAAGAACAGCGCCGCTGTGGCGACGCCCAGTGCCGCACAGGTCCGGCGGCCGATCAATGCCGACGCGGTGGACCGCTGGCGCGCTCACGAAGCAGCGTTGCAGCCGATACAGGCGTGGCTACAGGCGCAAGGCATGGCGGTTTAGGGGCAGGGTGCCGAAGCGCCCTCCCGTTGTGGGGAAGGGCGCTTCGTTTCATGCTCAGTACTTGATGCGGGCTTCCACGCCAACGGTGCGTGGATTGATCACCGTCTCACGATAGTAGCGAACGGCCACACCATCGTTTACGCCGATGCGCGAACGGTCCTGACCGACCGAGGCGATGGCGTACTTGTCAAAGATGTTGTTGGCGAAGAGGCTGACGCTGAACTTGTCCGTATCGTAGGACAGCGTCGCACGGTGCAGCACGTAGCCCGGAATCTTGGTGCCATAGCCCCGATCCCAGCCAAGGCGCGACACCACGTTGCCGCGATAGGTCGCGGTCCAGTTGGCGCTGAACACACCTTCGCCCATCGGAACGGTGTACGTTGCACCAAGGCTGCCCTGGTTCTTTGCCGAACCCGGCAGACGATCCCCGTCGAGAGCGTCGATTTGCGTGAACTTGGCGGGCAGGTCGGGGTTCTCGTCCGACTTGTACGGACCGTAGTAGCCCGGAACCGGACGGATGGTGATGATCCCCGGTACATCCTCGGTCAGCTTGGCGTCTGTATACGAGTAAGTGCCCTGGATCGTCAGTGCCGGGATCGGCTTGAACTGGAACGAGGTTTCGAAGCCCTGAGACTTGGCCGAGCCGCCATTCACCGTGATGCCGGTAACGCCATAAAACGTCGCCGAGTCCACTTGGATGCCGTCCCACTTGATGTGGAAGACGTCGAAGTTGAAGGTCAGCTTGCGGTCGAGCAGCTGCATGCGCACACCGATTTCCGCGTTTCTTGTCTTGTCGGGGCCATACTGGACTTCGTTTGGAAGAGCGCAGGCGTTTTGCTGATCAGGCGGGACAGGGTTAGGGCAGGGCGCGACGCGGTTGGGGCCGCCAATGCGATAGCCCTTGCTGTAAGTCGCATAAAGCATGAGGTCGGGGGTGAAGTTGAAGGAGGTGTTGAACTTCCAGACCCAGCCGTCCTGCTTGGCGTTGCCGCCCGCAGCATCCACATCATAAGGGCTGAGTGGATCGCCCAGCAGCGGAAGCACCAGCGCACCCTGCACGTTGGAGGTGTACTTGAAGTAGCGCGCGCCGCCGGTAACCTGCCATTGCGGAACGATGCGCAAGGTTCCTTCGCCGAAGATGGCCTTTTCGGTCACCTTCGACTTGGTATAGCTGACATATTCCAGCTCATCGGGATTGGTGCTCAGGTCGGCCAGGCCCGGTGTGTGCTCTGCATAGTCGTTGTGGTACTTCTGTTCGTTGTAGAACCCGCCGAGAACCCAGTTGAACGGACCGCCGTGCCGCGAAACCAGGCGGACCTCCTGGTTGACCTGCTTGCGCCGACCGAACGATTCGTTCCAGCTGGAGAACGCCGAAAAGCCTTCATAGCCATAGTCGAGGTCCAGCAGCAGGTCGGTGTTGTCTGCTTGCGACCGCGTGTGGACGTTGGTGTACGCTGTCGTCGATACAAGGTCCGCGATATCCGCGATGTTGGCGTTGATTTCCATGCTGGCCAGATGCGCGCGGCGGTTCACCGGCTCTGCATAGCGGCTTGCGTTCTCGTACCTGCCCGATCCCAGCACGCCTGCGCTGTTGGACTGCGCGCCGTCGGTCTTGGTGCGCTGGAATGCGTAAGTAAAGATGACCTTGAGGTCTTCGCTGGTCTGCAGCAGCAGTTGGTTGCGCGTGGTGAAGGTCTTCTCGAAGTTGAGATCCTCGCGCTTGTGAAGGTTGGCGTTGTAGGCATCGCCGGTCGGCCGCTCGGTGCCGTTGGGCTGCGGGTTGGAAACGCCCGGCTCGTTGATCAGGAACGGATAATCGATGAAGCCGGGGTCGTAATAGTAGCCGGTTGATGACCGGAAGGCGATGTGGTCTTTCACGATCGGGATGTTGATCATCCCGTCCACCTGATAGCCAAGGTCGACCGCGTGGCTCTTGGTGTAGAGACGGCCGTGCGCCTCGGCCTCGTAGGCATCGGTGCTGGGGCGGTTGGGGATATAGCGGATCGCGCCCGCCAGCGTACCGAGGCCGTAGAGCGTGCCTTGCGGACCAAGCAGCGTCTCCACGCGCTCGATATCGAGCAGCTTGAAGTCGTAATAGAGCGGAACTTCGCCCAGGTACACGCCGAGCGAGTCATCATAATTGGAACCGGTGGAATCGGTGTCCGATGCGTTGAGGCCGCGCAACACGATGCTGCCGGTCCCGCCGGGGCCGGTGTCGGATATGGTCATACCGGGCGTGAAATCGGCCAGATCGCGCACGTCGTCGATCCGCTGGCGGGCGAGTTCTTCGGCGCCGAGCGCGGAGATGTTGATCGGCGTGTCCATGATCGTCGTGGCGCGGCGGGTGCCGGTAACGATGATGGCGTCGCCCTCTCCGGCAGACGATGCGGCGGCTTCCTGCGCCATGGTGGGAACGGCGAGCGCCGTGCTGGTTATCATCGTGGCGGACAGCAGCCCCGCTCTCAATTTCGCGCGATATGTCATGTGCTTCCCCAGTTTCGGTTGACATGCCCCATGCCCGGCCCGCTCCTTGGTCGCGCCCGGTGGGTTGGATGTGAGGACCCTCATTCACGCGCCGGCCATCGCTTGACGGATGTTGCGCCGACGCACTTGCACTGTCCCCGGCCTTGGATTGTTCGCCGAGGGTTCGCTCCCGTGATACCTTGATCTATATTGCGGCTCAGCCAGCCGATTGTGCCGCGTCGGCATGTCTTGCCCTGATGCGGTCGATCAGGGGCTGGAATGGGAACAGGAACTGTTCCCGGATTGACAGGCGCTTCAGATCGTCTTGCCCGACCACGCTGGCCTCGCCTTCCTTGTAGGTGCCGAACACGCGGTCCAGCAGGATAAGCGAATTGCCGTAGTTGCAGCGCGTGCTCTCGTAATCGGTCGAGTGGTGCAGGCTGTGGTGGCGGATCGTAGTGAATACGAAGGAATAGAATTTCGGCGGATCGGCGCGCACGTTGGCATGAGCAAACGTGGACACCACGCCCAGCACGTTGAAAGCGCAGAACAGTGCGGTCAGCGAAATGTCGAACAGTGCCACCACGCTCAGGCTGATGAGGAACAGTTCGATCGGGTTGCCCACCGCACCTTTGGCTGCGTTCAGTTGGGTGATGTGGTGATGCGGCGCATGAGTGAGCCAGAACGGCGTAGAATTGTGCATCAGGCGATGCATCCAGTACTGGCCGAATTCGATCAGGAAGATCACCAGCGCCACCTGCAGCAGCCAGGGCAGGTGCATTGCCCATTGGGTGGTGATGCCCAACGATGCCTTGATCGCCTTGAGCGGTTCCTCGGCAAGCGCGTTCGACGTCCATGAAATGACGGTCGCGCTCAGCACCACGTAGAACAGGTCGGTGAAGAATTCGCGCCAGTTCATCCGCCATCCGGCGTGCCGCTCGTTCACGAACTCCAGCCCCTGCACCAAAATCGTGATCAGTGCGGAAGTAATGATGATCGTCCAGCCGTTTTCGGTCAGCGCCTTGGGCGCGAAGGCCCAGAATGCGACGACCACGGCGACGAAGGCCGGCGGCACAAGGTTGAAGAGCTGCTGTTTCACGGTGCCCGCGTCGTCGGCGACAAAAGCCGTGCCGGGCGCGTCCCCTGCAAGAACCGTTTTGCTGACTGGCAGTTGTTCCATCGAAAACCCCCCATCCAGACCGGTTGACCGGCCTGCCGTTACAAGATTCTCTCTCCCCGTTTCTTCGCTCTGCCAGGCGATATGGCACACGGTATGGATATTACGTTTCTCGTCAAGCGTATTAATTTGGCGTTGGTATCTTTTGGCGACGAGCGGTGCGATATCGCGCGGTACGGTCGTTTTCTGATGCAGGAGTAACACGATCGCACCATTCGCCCTTCGCCGCAGAGCAGGTCTGCTCGCGGCCGAATCGGCTTTCACGAATAGCGGTACGGATTCTTGTCGATCGTCGTCGTGCCGCGCGTCTGGTTGCACAGGAACACGGTGCCGGTGAAGTAGATGCCCGGCTTCGTAATCTTCTGCGCATAGTCCCACGCCTCTCGCAGTTGCTGCACGCTCATCTGCACAGGTGCTTCGTCCGGCTGATAGGTCATGCCGTAGGCGTAATCCTCGCCGTCCCTGCTGATCTCGACGTGGCAGCCCATGACGTGCGTGACCGGGTGCGTGTCGCAAAAGGCGATCAAGCGCTTCATGCTGTCGTACCAGGGCTCCCAGAAGCTGATGTAGCAGCGCCCGCGATAGAACATGTCGCCGGTATAGAGGATCTGCGTGTAACTGTCGTAATAGGCGAATTCGGAGACGACGTGGCCCGGCGATCCCCAGATCAGGATATCGCGCCCGCCAAGGTCCAGCGTTACCCGTTCCTCCGGGAAGTTGGTCATGCCCCAGAAGCCGACCATCTCCTCGTGCGTCAGGCCCATGTAGCGGGTGCCCGGCCGGTCCGCGAACTGGTTGGTCGCTGCATAGTGATCGTCGTGAAGGTGGCTGAAAGCTACCAGCAGTTCCATGCTTGCCGGGTCGCGGCCGTTGCGTCGGCACCAGTCGTCAATGCATTGGTCGACGACGGCGCGCAGGTCATAATCGTTGCGCAGCTGCACATAGCCTTCATCCAGCAGCAGCACGCGGTCATTGCCGAAATAGAGCGGCGCAAACGGGGCTTCGTAGCTGTAGGCCTTGTTCTGGCGCAGGATCGCGGTGTGCGGGTTGTACCAGTGGACCTGCACCGGCGGGTCGGTGTTGTCCATGCACGAAGACGACCCGCAGATCCACTTGTCCGGGAAGCTGCCGGCTGCGGGCAGGTTTGCCTTGAAGTCGATCGGCGGTGGGCGCGTCGCGGCAACAGCCGCGTTCGAGAGGGACGTAAGCGCCGCGCCGGTCAGCGGTACGGCGGCGACGGCGGCATTGTAGGTGAGGAAAGAGCGGCGATCCACGGTGCGGTTTTCCTTGCGCGAAATGAGGCGTCAGAACGGGTGCGGGGCGCGGATGTTGGGTACGCCTTCGGGCCAGACGGACGTGCGCTGGTCGGGGCTGACGCCGTTGAACAGCACGAAATCCGGGCGGATCAGCATCATGTCCTTGCCTTGCACCGCGCGCGCGGCGTCCAGCGCCTCGTCGATGAGGTCCGGCGTCATTTCGAGCACGCGTTCGTAAGGCTTGAATGTGGCGAAGCGCGGGTAATACTTGCCGGGGACGAACATCATCTCGATGTGCCCGCCCAGCAGCCATTTCACCGGATTGGCGGCGGCGAAAGCCTTGAGCCGCTCAAGCGAGGCGACGAAGTCGGTATCCTTGCCGATGTTGATCTTGCCAGGAAACAGTAGGTCGCCGGTGAACAGCAGGTCGCAGTAGGGATCGTAGAAGCTGACCCCATCCTTGTGCGTGCCCGGCGTCGGGATCACCGTGATCGCCCGGTCGCCAAGGTCGATCCTGCCGGTGCCGGAAGGCCAGCCGGCGATGCCGTATGCGCGTTGCATCAGGGCCGTCGGTTTGGGCACGATGGTAGTATCAGGCCGGTCCGCGAACTGCACAAGACCCTGATTCTGAGCGATATCCTCTGCCGAGGTAAGCGCGATCGTCAGTGGCACCTTTGCGCGCCCCCGCGCCTTTCCCCAGCGCGCGATGATGGCGTCCACCGTTTCGCGCAGCGGATAGTGCGCGGCGTTGGTAGTAGCGCCGGTATCGATCAGCAGCGCGCCCTTGTTGCCGAAAAGAAGGTACGTGAACGGCGCTTCCCAGTGGATGCACACGTTCTGGCGCAGCACGAAGGTATCCTCGTTGTACTGCACCACTTGCACGCGCGGGTCGCGATTCCTGGCCGCCACGTTGGACCCGTAAGTCCAGCGGAACGAAAGGCTTCCCGCCGCGGGGCCATCGCACGCATAATTGTGGACTACCGGCTTGTTGCGGTGCAGCGGCAATGCGCTGTCGGTATTGCGCACGCCGGGCGGGTTGTAGCCGAGCGCCGGATTGCCATTGGGATAGGCGCGCCCGGTAGCGGCCTGGGAACTGCCGGAAAACCCGGTATTGCGGGTGGGAGTGCGTGCCAAGGATTGCCCCCTCGATGGCTGCCGGAGAGTGGCCCCCAGCTCTATCGCAGGACAGCTTATCGATATTACAAAATGTGACAATAGTATTATTATTGTGCAAGTGCAGTATCACGGATGGTCGATCTGGCGCTGTCAACGGCCGCGCGCTTGGTATAGGGGAGGGGTCTTGCCGCTCGTGCGACAGGATACGTTTCGCGATTCACGATGATCCAAAAAGGGGCGCCGCTTGAGCACCGATCCCGCCAGTCTTGCCCGTCTCAGCATGAGCCTTCCCGCAGACCTGTTCCGCCAGCTGGACGCGATGGTGGAGGAACGTGGGCTGCCTTCGCGTTCGCAGCTGATCGCCGAACTGATCCGCCACGCGCTGGCCGAACATGAGGCGACGACGCGGCCGGAAGAGATGCTGGCTGGCACGATCACGCTGGTCTATCGCGGCGACAAGGGGCGGGTGCGCCACCAGCTGGCGCAAAGTCAGGCGGAATACCTGAAGGAAGTCATTTCGTCGCAACATGTGTTCCTCGAAGATGACCAGTCGATGGAAGTGTTGCTGGTGCAGGGACCGGCAGAGCGGCTGAAGGAATTGTGTGATGCGCTGCGGGCCATTCGCGGCGTGCATCAACTGCAGCTGGTTACCACCACCGCGCTGCTGCCGCCGCTCCACGAGCAGGACGAGGTCGCTGCCAGGGTTTCCGAGATCCCGGGCAAACAGCAGCCGAAAGATGAAGTGGCAGCCTGACGGCGCCCGCATGATGCACAAGCGCCATAGTGCGCGAAAGTATTACAAAAATCGAACGTCGTAATAATTTTCGATGGACAGCGGCCCGAATCGCAGCAATGTTGCAATGCGAAAGGGGACCGAGTCATGATCGTATCGATCCGCAGCATTGCCAAGGCCGCACTGATGGCCACCGTGATGCCGGGGGCACTTCTCACCGCCGCCTGTTCGCAGGCGCCGAGCGAAGCACCCAACCGTACCGAATTCAATATCGGGTGGTCGATCTACGCGGGCTGGATGCCTTGGCCCTATGCCCAGCAAGCCGGTATCGTGAAGAAGTGGGCCGACAAGTACGGGCTGAAGATCAATATCGTCCAGGTCAACGATTACGTCGAATCGGTGAACCAGTACACCGCAGGCAAACTGGACGGCGTGACGGTGGCCAACATGGATGCGCTGACGATCCCTGCAGCCGGTGGAAAGGACACCAGTGCGATCATCGTCGGAGACTATTCCAACGGTAACGATGGAATTCTGATGAAAGGCGCCGGTGACCTCAAGGCGATCAAGGGTCAGTCGGTCAATCTCGTCGAACTTTCGGTGTCGCATTATCTGCTGGCACGTGGACTGAACTCTGTCGGCCTGCGGATGCAGGACGTGAAGACGGTCAATACCGGCGATGCCGATATCGTCGGGGCCTTTGCCAGCCCCGACGTCAAGGTCGCGGTGGCGTGGAACCCGCAGCTCAATGCGATGAAGGCGCAGCCGGGCGCGAAGCTGGTGTTCAGTTCGGCCGACATTCCGGGCGAAATCCTCGACCTGCTCTGCGTCGATACCGCTACGCTGAAGGCCAATCCCAATCTGGGCAAGGCGCTGGCAGGCATCTGGTACGAAACGACCGCGCTGATGACGCGCCAGGATGCAGAAGGCAAAGCCGCCCGCGCGGCCATGGCCAAGCTGGCAGGGGCCACGCCGGAATCGTTCGACAGCCAGCTGAGCACCACTTTCCTCTATTCCGATCCGAAGGCCGCCGTCGCCGCAGCCGATGCGCCCGCGCTTGTCACCACGATGACCCGCGTGCGCGATTTCAGTTTCTCCAAGGGACTGTTCAAGGGCGCCAGCTCGGCCGACGCGGTGGGCATGTCCTTCCCTGGCGGCAAGACGCTGGGCGATGCGCAGAACGTGACGCTGCGCTTCGACGACAGCTTCATGAAGATGGCCGCCGACGGTAAGCTTTGAAAGCGGTCCGCCATTGCGAGAGGGTCGCGGTGGCGGGGCGGGATAAACACAAGACTCCACAGGTGGGATCACGACAATGCGCTGGGTGAATCGTCAGGTCGGGCGAGGGGGGCGGGTGCTCCTGGGTGCCACGCCGATCCTGTTGCTGCTGCTGGTCTACATCGTCATGGCCGCGAGCCGCCATGCGGTGAACCCGGCTGACAAGATCCTGCCGCTGCCCGGTGCGATGGCCGACAGTATGGCGGCGCTGCTCTTCGTACCCGATCAGCTTACCGGACAACTGGTGTTCTGGGCGGACACGCTTGCCAGCCTGCAGCGCCTTGGCATCGGCCTTGGCATATCGACCCTGATGGCCCTGGTGGTGGGGCTTGCGCTTGGTGTGCTGCCGCCGGTGCGCGCCACGTTCGGCCCGCTCGTCACCGGCATCGCGGTGATCCCGCCGATCGCGCTGCTGCCGATCCTGTTCATCGCGCTGGGCCTTGGTGAAACGGCCAAGGTGGCGCTGATCGTCATCGGCATTGCCCCGGTCATGATCCGCGACATTGCCGCCCACGTTTCCGCGCTGCCAAAGGAGCAGGTGATCAAGGCGCTGACGCTGGGTGCGAACAGCTGGCAGGTGATGATCCGCGTCGCCCTGCCGCAAGCCATGCCGCGCCTGCTTCACGCCATCCGTCTTGCGCTGGGCCCGGCCTGGGTGTTCCTGATCTCTGCCGAGGCGATCGCGTCGGACGTCGGGCTTGGCTACCGCATCTTCCTTGTCCGCCGTTACCTCTCGATGGACGTGATCCTGCCTTACGTAGCGTGGATCGCACTGCTGGCCATCGTCATGGATGCGGCGCTCACCTTCCTCAGCCACAGGCTGTTTCCTTGGGCACATGGAGAAAGCCATTGAGCACGCTCCTGAGCTTCCGCGACGTTTGGGTCGAATATGGCGACCGGATCATCATTGAAAAGCTGAACCTCGATATCGAGGAAGGCGCCTTCGTTTCCGTCGTTGGCCCTTCGGGTGCGGGCAAGAGCAGTTTCCTGCGCCTGATTCTCGGGCAGGAGGGACCAAGCCGGGGCGTCATCACTCTCGACGACACGCCGCTCAAACCCGAATGCGGGCCGGATCGCGGCGTCGTGTTCCAGCGCTATTCGGTGTTTCCGCACCTTTCTGCGCTACGCAACACGATCCTCGGGGTCGAGTGCGAGAAGGCCCCCGTGCTTGGCCGCTTGTTCGGCAGCGCCCGCCGCGCGGCGCAAGAGGAAGCGACCGAGATGCTGACAGCGGTGGGCCTTGGCCACAGTCTTGACCTTTATCCCGCGCAGATGTCGGGCGGGATGCAGCAGCGTCTAGCGATCGCGCAGGCCCTGGTAAAGCGTCCGCGCATCCTGCTGCTGGACGAGCCGTTCGGCGCGCTCGACCCCGGTATCCGAGCCGATATGCATGCGCTGATCCGCAATCTGTGGCGCAAGTATTCGCTGACGATCGTGATGGTCACGCACGACATTCGCGAGGCATTCACGTTGGGCACCCGCGTCCTCGCGCTCGACAAGCGCCGCCACGATCCGCACGCACCGCACCGTTTCGGCGCCACCGTGGTCTACGACCTCCCGATGCGCGAACGCGCAGAAGCGTCTTCAGAAGAAAATGAAAATATTACGATTGACGTAAAACGTAATAACTGAAAAGAGAATGGGCATGGGCTCCGATTCCGCAAGCCTGGCGCGGCTCAGCATGAGCCTCCCGGCAGACCTCTTCAGACAGCTCGACATGATGGTGGCGGAACGCGGCCTGCCTTCCCGCTCGCAACTCATTGCCGAACTGATCCGCCATGCTCTGGCCGAGCACGGTTCGCTGATGCGGCCTGAAGAGATGCTCGCAGGGACCATCACCCTTGTATACCGCAGCGAGCGGGGCCGCGTGCGGCACCTGCTCTCCCAGACGCAGGCGAGTTACCTGAAAGAAGTGATCTCCTCTCAGCATGTCGTGCTGGAGGATGATCAGTCCCTCGAAGTTCTTCTCGTGCAGGGTCCAGCCGTGCGGCTGAAGGAACTGTGCGACGCCATCCGCCGGGTGCGCGGGGTGCAGCAGCTTGAGCTGGTCACCACCACCGCCCTCCTGCCGCCGCTCTACGATCAGAGCGGAGACGACTTCAAGAATATCGGAGCGCATTCATGACCGAAACATTGGCCGATCCGCTCGCCGCTCGCGACCATGCGCGCGCCCAGGGCGGCACCGTGGTCGAGAGCATGCCCATGCTGCCCCCTGTGGCTGACGATCTGCCCGAGGGCGTCGATGCCGCCGACCTCGTGTGGGAGGAAACCATCGCGGCGGGCGGCTATGCCACGCGGCGCCTGACGCGCGGTTCACGGCTGCGGTTGATCGATGTGAAGGGCGATGCCTGTGCGTCGATCCTGTTGTTCAACGCCGAGATGCCGACCGAACGCCTCAACGTGGCGGATACGGTGAAGGTCCAGTGGAATGCCTATCTTGGCCAGGGCAAGCTGCTGCTGTCCGACATGGGCCGCGTGATGATGAGCATCGTCGCTGATGATGCAGGTACGCACGACACTTTCTGCGGAACATCAAACTCGGCCACCAACCTCTTGAAATACGGGGAAGGTCGCAACTCTGGCATCCACCCCAGCGGCCGCGATCGCTTCCTGCTCGGCGCAGCCAAGCACGGCCTCGGCCGCCGCGACGTGCATCCGTGTGTGACGTTGTTCAAGGGTACGAAGATCGAGGCTGACGGAGCGATCACGCCGGAGGTCGGCCCGTTCCAGCCCGGTCGCACTGTGGTCCTGCGCGCCGAGATGGACGTGATCGTGGTGATCGCCAACGTCCCCCACGTCCTTGATCCGCGGGCCGAATACACCGTGACGCCGCTGCGCGCCTCGGCATGGCGCGGGCCGGTGACCGGGGAGCACGACCCGATCCGTATCGCGACGCCGGAGGGTCTGCGCGCCTTCCAGAACGTCGAAGATTACTTCCGCCGCTGAATAAGGGACACGCGATCATGAGCACCGATCCCCACATGTCCGGCCTCACCGGTACTGTCATCCACGATATCGTCGTCCCTGCCCGCGCGCCCTGGCTCCATCACGTCAAGGCCGGGCAGACACTGCGCATCGTCGACCTCGAAGGCAATCAGGCCGTCGACTTCCTGCTCTATTCCGCCGCCGACGATGCAGAACGCTATTCCGCGCAGGATACCGTCGCATCGCAGGGCAACCTGTTCCTGCGCGAAGGCACGAAACTGCTATCGAACGAGGGCAATGCGCTGATGACCATCGCCGCCACTTCGGTCGATTATCACGACACGATGGGCGGCGCATGCTCGTGTGAATCCAATACCTTGCGCTACGGTCATCATACGAAGTCCGAACATGCCTGCGTCGAGAATTTCCTTGAGGCCAATCTCCTCGAAGGGCGCGGCAAGCGGGATATCGTGTCCAACATCAACTTCTTCATGAACGTGCCGGTGGAGCCGGACGGGTCGCTGGGCATCGTCGACGGCATTTCCGCGCCGGGCCTGACTGTGGACCTGCGGGCGGAAATGGACGTGATCGTGGTCGTGTCCAACTGCCCGCAGGTCAACAACCCCTGCAACGGCTTCAACCCCACTCCAGTCCGGATGATCGTCACCGCATGAGCTTCGACACCGTCCTGATCGCGAACCGGGGCGCGATCGCCACCCGCATCATCCGCACGCTGCGCGACATGGGGCTGAAGTCCGTCGCGGTCTATTCCGAGGCGGACGAGAACTCCAACCACGTATCCGAAGCTGATGAGGCCGTGTTCATCGGCGGTGCCAAGGCGTCCGAAAGCTATCTCAACATCCCGGCGATCATCGCAGCAGCGAAAAAGACCGGGGCAGGGGCTATCCACCCCGGCTACGGCTTTCTGGCCGAGAACGTTGATTTTGCAGAGGCTTGCGCGGCTGAGGGCATCGTCTTCGTTGGCCCGACCACGGACAACATCCGCACCTTCGGCCTCAAGCACAGCGCCCGCGCGCTCGCCGCCGCGCATGATGTGCCGCTGGCGCCCGGCACCGACCTGCTGACTGACGAGGAAGCGGCGGTCGCCGCCGCCGCGTCGATCGGCTATCCGGTGATGCTCAAGGCTACGGCGGGCGGCGGCGGCATCGGCATGCGCGTCTGCAGCGACGAGGCGCAGCTGCGCGATGGTTTCGCCGCAGTGAAGCGGCAGGGGCAGAGCAATTTCGGCGACGCCGGGGTCTTCCTCGAACGCTACATCGGCCGCGCGCGACATATCGAAGTGCAGCTTTTCGGCGACGGCGAGGGCCGCGTCATGCCCCTTGGCGAGCGCGACTGTTCGCTTCAGCGCCGTAACCAGAAAGTGGTCGAGGAAGCCCCCGCACCGTTGCTGCCGGACGCGGTGCGCACCGCGCTCTACGCCGCAGCCGTGCGACTGGGCGAGGCTGCGAAGTACCGTTCTGCCGGCACCGTGGAATTCCTCTACGACGCCGACCGCGCCGAGTTCTTCTTCCTTGAAATGAACACCCGCCTGCAGGTGGAGCACGGCGTCACCGAAATGGTGATGGGCATCGATCTTGTCGAATGGATGATCAGGGGCGCGGCGGGTGATTTCGCCTTCCTCGACGCTCCCGCGCCGACGATGAAGGGCCATTCGGTCCAGATGCGCCTTTATGCGGAAGATCCCTCGCTGGACTACCGCCCGACCTCCGGCACGCTGACCGCGCTGGAGTTTCCCGCGGATATCCGAGTAGAGACATGGTGCTCGGCGGGCAGCACCGTCAGTGCGTGGTATGATCCGATGCTGGCGAAGCTGATCGTCCACGCGCCCTCGCGCGAGGAGGCCGTGGAAGCCGCTCGACGCGCGATCGATGCCACCCGCGTCGACGGGATCGAGACGAACGTGCGCTGGCTGCGCGACGTCGTGCGCAGTGGCGCCTTCACCAGCGGTGAAGTCTCCACCAAAGTGCTTGACGGCATCACGTTCGCCCCGCGTGCCTTTCGCGTCGTCAGCGGCGGCACCGCCACGACTGTGCAGGACTGGCCCGGCCGCCAGCACTTGTGGGCCGTGGGCGTTCCGCCTTCGGGACCGATGGATGACCAGTCGTTCCGCCTAGGCAACCGGCTGCTCGGCAATCCCGAAGGCACGGCGGGGCTTGAGGCTACCGTCACCGGCCCGACACTGTCTTTCGTTTCTGATGTATGCATCTGCCTGATGGGCGCGGACTTCGGCGCGACGCTGGACGGCGTGCCGGTAGAGCGCGGCCTTCCCATCGACATCGCTGCAGGCCAGACGCTGGCGATGGGCCGCGCCTCCTCGGGCGGCTTCCGGGGCTATATCCTGTTCGCGGGCGGGCTCGACATTGCCCCCTACCTCGACAGCCGCGCGACGTTCGAGCTGGGTCAGTTCGGCGGCCACGCCGCGCGCCGTCTGCTTGCGGGCGACACGATCCACCTCGGCTCGGAGCCCACCGACGCCGCGCTGCCCGCCGTGACGCTGCCCGACATCGGCAACGAATGGACCCTGCGCGTCCTGTACGGCCCGCACGGCGCGCCGGACTTCTTCACGCCCGAGGACGTGGAGATGGTCATCAATGCCGAGTGGAAGATCCACTACAACTCCAACCGTACCGGCGTTCGCCTGATCGGCCCAAAGCCGCGGTGGGCGCGTACCGATGGCGGCGAGGCGGGGCTGCACCCGTCGAACATCCACGACAATCCCTACGCCATCGGCGCGGTGGACTTCACCGGTGACATGCCGATCATCCTCGGCCTCGATGGACCTTCGCTCGGCGGGTTCGTGTGCCCCTTCGTGGTGATCGCGGCGGACCGCTGGAAGATCGGCCAGCTTGCTCCCGGCGATAAATTGCGCTTTGCCCCCGTCACCATCGAGGATGCCGCAGCCGCCGATGCCGCCCAGCGCGCCTTCGTGACGACCGGCGCGGTGCCGGCGGTAACCCCCGCGCGCGCCGTGGAAACGCTGACGCCGATCCTCGCCGAAATTGCCGAAGGTCCGGGCCGTCCGCGCACGGTCTATCGCCAGCAGGGCGACCGCAACATCCTTGTCGAGTACGGTCCGATCGTGCTCGACATTGAACTGCGCATCCGCGTTCATGCGCTGATGACCGAGCTGGAACGTCTTGGCGCACCCGGTATCGTCGATATCGTGCCAGGTATCCGTTCGCTGCAGCTGCACTTCGACGGGGCGGCGATGGATCAGAAGGCCGCGCTAGCCATGCTGATCGCCGCAGAGGAGCAGCTTGGCGATCTTGAGGATTTCGCGATCCCCTCGCGCGTCGTCCACCTGCCGCTCAGCTGGCGCGATCCCGCGATCGTGGAGACGATCGAGAAGTACATGGCCACCGTGCGTGACGATGCGCCCTGGTGCCCCGACAACATCGAATTCATCCGCCGCATAAATGGTCTGCCCGATCAGGCGGCGGTCGAGAACCTGATTTTCGAGGCCAACTACCTCGTCATGGGGCTGGGCGACGTCTACCTCGGCGCACCCGTGGCGACCCCGGTGGACCCACGCCACCGCCTTGTCACCACCAAGTACAACCCCGCGCGCACCTGGACGCCGCCCAACGTGGTGGGCATCGGCGGCGCCTATATGTGCATCTACGGGATGGAGGGGCCGGGCGGCTACCAGTTGTTCGGGCGCACCGTGCAGGTGTGGAACACCTATCGCCAGACCGAAGCCTTCACTGAGGGCAAGCCCTGGTTGTTGCGCTTCTTCGACCAGATCCGCTTCTACCCCGTCAGCGCGGAGGAACTGGCCGACTGGAGGCGCGAATTCCCCGCCGGCCGCCGCGCGCTGAAGATCGAGCCGAGCGAGTTTCGTCTGGCCGACTACCGCGCCTATCTCGCCGAGAACGCGGTCGGGATTGCCGAATTCGAGCAGCGCCGCAAGGCCGCTTTCGACGCCGAACGCGCCGAGTGGGAACGCCTTGGCGAGTTCGACCATGCCGCCGATCTTGCCGATTCCGACCTGCCCGCCGAAGAGGCGATCGTGCTGCCCGAGGGCTCCGATCTGGTCGAAGCGCCGTATGGCGGCAGCGTCACCCGCCTGCTGGTGCAGCCGGGCGATACCGTAGCGGCGGGGGACCGTATCGCGGTGCTTGAAGCGATGAAGATGGAATGCGCGGTGGAAAGCCCCGGCAGCGGCACGGTCTCGGCGCTCTATATGCGCGAAGGCCAGTCGCTCCAGCCCGGCGCCCCGATGCTTGCCCTTAGGAAACACGCATGACCCGTTTGAGCGCTACCCGCATCGCCGCCGCCGTGCGGTCCGGCCAGACCACCGCCGTCGCCATCGCCGAGGATACCTTCGCGCGGATCGAGGCTTACAACACCATCCAGCCGCAAGTCTGGATCAGCCGCGCTACCCTGAGCGAACTGCTCGATGCTGCCGCCGCCGTGGATGCACGCGTCGCGGGCGGAGAAGATCTGCCGCTGGCGGGCGTCCCCTTCGCGGTGAAGGACAATATCGACGTCGTCGGCTTCGAGACGACGGCGGGATGCCCCGCCTTCGCCTACGAGCCGGAGGGCGACGCGGGCGTGATCGAGCGGCTGCTTGCGGCGGGTGCCGTCTGCGTGGGCAAGGCCAACCTCGATCAGTTCGCCACCGGCCTCAACGGATCGCGCAGCCCCTACGGCATCCCGCGCAATGCATCGAACCTGAACTATGTCAGCGGTGGGTCGAGTTCGGGCTCCTCGGTCGCGGTGGCGGCGGGGCTGGTGGCTTTTGCGCTGGGCACTGACACGGCGGGATCGGGCCGTGTGCCTGCCGCCTTCAACCACCTGATCGGCTTCAAACCCACCAAAGGTCGCTGGTCTACGCGCGGGCTTGTCCCCGCCTGCCGCACCATAGACTGCATCACCGTGTTCACCGACGATACCGCCGATGCCCGGCTGGTGGACAGCGTGGCCGCCGCGTTCGACGTTGCCGATCCCTATTCCAAGGTTCTGGCCGACCGGCCACTTGCCGTGAAGCGCATCGGCGTGCCGCGCCGCGAACAGCGGGTGTTCTTCGGCGATGTGGAGGCGGAGTACCTCTACGACAAGGCACTGGAAAAGCTCGCCACCCTTGGCGAGATCGTTGAGATCGACCTTGCCCCGCTGCAGGAGGCTGCGCAGCTGCTTTACGGCGGCCCCTGGGTGGCGGAACGCACGGCCGCGATGGAGGGCATCCTGGCCTCCAACCCGCTGGCGGTCGATCCCACCGTGCGCGCCGTGGTGGAACCCGGCAAGGACATGAGCGCGGTAGACCTGTTCAACGGCATCTACCGCATGGCCGCGCTCAAACGTCACGCCGACCTGTTGTGGCAGGATATCGACATGATGGCCTTCCCCACCACCGGCACCACATATCGCGTGGCCGAGATGCTGGCAGCGCCGATCGCACTCAACAGCAACCTTGGGTTCTACACCAATTTCGTGAACCTGCTGGACATGGCTGCGCTTGCCGTGCCCGCAGGCGTTCGCGCCAATGCCACGGGCTTCGGGATCACCCTGATCGGCCCGGCCGACACCGACCGCGCCCTACTGGACGTGGCCGACGCCTACCTTGCGGGCGCGGACCTTCCCGCGCCGCCGCCACTCGACCTGGAGGGAAAGATGCAGACCGTTAAGCTTGCCGTCGTCGGCGCTCACCTTAAGGACATGCCTCTGCACTGGCAACTGACCAGCCGAGAGGCAGAGTTCGTCGGCGCATTCGAAACTGCGCCCACGTACAAGCTCTATGCCATCGCCGATAGCGTGCCACCCAAGCCTGCGTTGGTCCATGATGAGGACGGCGCGGCGATCAAGGTGGAAGTGTACGAGCTGGGCGTGGCCGAATTCGGCAGCTTCACCGTGGACGTGCCCGCGCCGCTGGCCATCGGCAACGTCACGCTGGCGGACGGCACCACGGTCAAGGGCTTCGTCTCCGAACCGCGCGCGCTGGCCGGGGCGGAAGACATCACCGATCTGGGCGGTTGGCGCGCCTACATCGCCAGCAAGGCCTGATCCGCACCATCACGGGGCCATCGAAGGGGGAAATCCATGCGCAAGTTCGGTCTGATGCTTCTGGCTGCCACGGCGGCGTTTCCCGCCCTTGTGCACGCGAAGGCAGCTTCAGCGCAGCCAGAGGTGATCCAGGTTCCCGGATTCGCCGATTTCCTTGCGGTGGACGGCAAGACCGTCTGGGCCACCAACAAGGGCCGGGTCGAGCAGTGGTCGCGGAAACGCAAGCTGGCCGAAGTGGCGATGGCGCACCCTTGCGGCGCGATGGCGATCGCGGCAGGCTCGCTCTGGGTGGCCGATTGCGAGGAGAAGGCGGTTAAGCGGATCGACGTGAAGACCGCGAAGATCGTTGCCACCATCGCCACCGGCATCGCGTCCAGCGGCGAACTCAACGTGGTGGCCGGGGCGGGCTCGGTCTGGGTCGCCAGCGACAACGGCGCAGAAGATCGCGGGGGCCTTGTTGCCCGTATCGACCCTGCGACCAACGCCGTCGCGGCCTCCGTCCCGGTGGACGCGGGCACGTGGTATCTGACGTCTGGCTTCGGCGCCATCTGGGCGGTAAGCTCCACGAAGCAATCGCTCCAGCGCATCGACCCCACCACCAACACGGTCACGGCCTCGATCCCGCTCGGCAAGGAGCCCGGCTTCCTGGCTGCGGGCGAGAACGGCGTGTGGGTACAGGAGCAGGGCGACGGTACGCTTGCGCGCATCGATCCCGCCACCAACGCGCTGGCCGGTCGCATTAAGGTTGGCGACAACCTCAAGTGGGGCGATGTCGATACCGGCGGCGGCAAGGTCTGGCTGCGCACTACCGACGATCAGGTTTTTGCAGTGATCGATCCGGCGACGATGACGGTCAATGCCCGGATGGGCCAGGCTGCGGGCAGTGGGGCACTGCGCTGGACGCCCAAAGGCATCTGGACCTCTGCGCACGATGAGCACACCTTGACCTGGTGGCCGAAGGCGGTGCTGGCGGTGAAGTAGCACTTGGGTGCGGTTGTGTACCCTTTAGGTGCCGTTAGGTGCCACCTGAATGCTGGGCCTCCATAAATTCCATCTATGACCGCTGATCCGGACCGGCTACCTCTGTTTTCATGAGCGACGATACCCCGCTGACAGACCGCAAATTCGCCAGCCGGGTGGACTGGAACCTCATGCGCACGTTCGTGGATATCGTGCGGGCCGGGGGTATCGGTGCGGCGGCGCGCGAACTCAACAAGCAGCAGCCCAGCATCTCCGCCGCGCTCAAACGGTTGGAGGATCATGTCGGTGCAACGCTGCTGACCCGCTCGGCACACGGGGTGGAGATGACGGCGGCGGGCAAGGCGATGATGGCATTGTGCGAGGACATGCTGGAAACGGCGCGCCTTGTGCCGCACCAGATCGCGCAGGCCGTTCGCCGGGTCGAGGGCGTGGTGCGCATACAGATCGTCTCCGCGATCGTCTCGTCCGAATTCGACGAGGCGATCACCAGCTTCCACCGTCGCCATCCCGATATCCAGATTGAAATCCGCGTGTCCACTTGGCGCGAAGTGCTCGATGCGCTGGACCGCGGGGAAGTGGAACTGGGGATCGGCTATGACAGCGGGGTGCGCGGTGGACTGGTCTACGAGCCGCTGTTCGTCGAACGCCAGCAGCTTTACTGCGGGCGCAGCCACCCGCTGTTCGGCTATCGTATCAGCCAGCCGCGCGAGTTGAAGGACGAGGCTTTCGTGCTGACCGGGGCTGCCGACGAGATAGAGATCGTCACCCATCTGCGCCGTCGCTACGGCCTTGGCGCGCGGGTGACGGGGGTGGCGCAGGATATCAACGAGGCGCGGCGGCTGATCGTTTGCGGGGTGGGCATCGGTTTCCTGTCGGTGCCTGCGGTGCGATCGGAAATCGAGCGGGGGCAGCTCTGGCCGCTGCTCCATGCGGATTTCGAACCATCCTACGAAATCTTCCTGCTGGCCCGCTCGGAGCCGGAGCGCAATACGGCGACCCAGCTTTTCATCGATGAGGTCTTCCGCCGGATACGCGCGATCCCTCGGGCATAGATTGAATCTATGCCTTCCATTGCGAATTTGTGACTGCCGTGAGCGATTGCAGCGCGCCAATCTCGTTTCCCTGGGAAAAGGTGGACGCAGCTAATGGTTGAAAGCACCAAATTTCGGCACGGAACCGCGGAAATCCGCCGTCCGGGCGTGGCGGCCTCCATGTTCAGGCTGCTGCGGGACGGGATCGCTGCCCGCGCTCAGGCCATCGGCTCAGTGCCCGCCTCGCGCACCGATCACAACGCCTGATGCCCGTAAACGCCTCACACACGGGAAAGTGGGGCAAAACAGCCTTGATCTCTTTGGGATTAGGCGTTTTTCTGGGCGGTGCCTCATCTGCCAGCGCGACTTCAGGTCCGGCGACCCGGCTTGTCTCATGTGATGCGGGCAGTTGCCTGCAAGTGTCCGGCCATCGTTCCGACCCTGCCGCGCTGGTCCTGCTAAATGGCCACCCGGTTACGGTAGAAGGGCGCAAGGCCTGGAAGGTCGTCCTGCCGCTGCCCACCGTGCGCGCCTGGTCCGCTCCGATAGCGCGGACCATTGCGGTTACGGTGCAGGATCGAGACGGCGGTTTGGCAGACACGCTGCAGGCCGACCTGCCGATCGGTCTGCTCGGCCATATCACCGAACTCGCCTCGCTGGTGGTCAGCAGCCGCTGATTGTCAGTTCCTCTGCTGAACGCTATGACGTATGTGGCCGCCGTTAGAGTGGTCCTCGACATATGTTCAGGAGATGATGATGAAGATTGGCCTTATGGCGCTGGTCGCCTGCGCCCCCGCCTGCCTTGTCGCTGCAACAGGCTCCGCCACGGCAGCAACCGGCGAAAATCCTTTTGCGCGCGATCAGGTGACGCTGGATATCAAGGGCCTCGACCTTGCCAGCACTGACGGGCAGCGCCGCCTTGCGATCCGCATGGATGACGCCGCACGTTCGGTCTGCGGACAGCGGATGGCTGGCGTTCATCTTGCTGCCGAGCGCAAGGCGCAGGATTGCCGCGCCGAAGTGATGGCCGAAATCCGCACGCGCATCGAAGCGCGCACGGCCGCAGTTTCCACGCCCTCGCACGTCCAGCTGGCCAGCGCCCGCTGAATGCCGCTTCCCGGGCGGTAGGCTGTCTGCGTGATTCGCGGGCGCCTGCCGGAATGGGCGCCTGCCGGAATGGGCGGATGCAAAAGCGCGGCGGCTGCGAATAAATCTTCGCGCGTGACGATGCCTTGCTCCGGTCGTCTTCTGGTCTGCAAATCGCGGAAATCCAGCCGCGACAACGCTATCCTCGCGATGGAGCGGTCATGACATGCGTCACTGCGGATTGCGACCGGGTGCGGATGAAGTAGCGTTTTGGGCAAGTTTCGCGCATGGTCTGTTCGTCGCGAAGAAAGGGGGAGGCGTGACGGCGCATCCCTGCCGATCTTCATGCACCTTCAGATACGCCGTCCCGGCGCAGCGCCATCGCGAAAGGCCAAGATGCAACCGATCACACTGACCCGCTTCCTAATCGAACAGCAGCGGCGCGAAGACAGCGCCTGTCCTTCCGAACTGCGCCTGCTGATCGAAACGGTCGCGCGGGCCTGCAAGTCGGTCACTTTCGCGATTTCCAAGGGCGCTCTGGGCGATGTGCTGGGTACTCTCGGTTCCG
The DNA here is from genome assembly GCF_002896965.1 of Novosphingobium guangzhouense. Taxonomy (GTDB): domain Bacteria; phylum Pseudomonadota; class Alphaproteobacteria; order Sphingomonadales; family Sphingomonadaceae; genus Novosphingobium; species Novosphingobium guangzhouense. Next base: position 241,723 of record NZ_LYMM01000001.1, on the reverse strand, counting down.
AGAACGTGCAGGGAGAAGTGCAGAAGAAGCTGGACGTCATAGCCAACGAAATCCTGCTCGACGCGAATGAATGGGGCGGCCACCTTGCCGCCATGGCGTCGGAAGAGATGGAAACCATCCATCGTATCCCGAACCGCTACCCTAAGGGTGAATACCTGCTGCTGTTCGATCCGATCGACGGGTCCAGCAACGTCGATGTCGACCTTTCGGTGGGCACGATCTTTTCCGTCCTGCGCGCGCCTGAAAATTCGGCCGGGCGCGAAGTCACGGAGGAAGATTTCCTCCAGCCCGGCAGCGAACAGGTCGCCTCGGGCTACGCGATCTACGGTCCGCAGACCCTGCTGGTCCTGACGCTGGGCACGGGCGTCTACGAATTCACGCTCGACCGTGAAATGGGCGCCTGGCGCATGACCGACGGCCCGCTGCAGATCGTATCTGGCAACAAGGAAGTCGCCATCAACATGGCCCGCCGCGCGCAATGGTCGCCTGCGATCCGCCGCTACATTGACGCCCGCGTTGGCTGCGAAGAAGGCCCGCTGGCCGGTGAATATAATATGCGCTGGACCGGCTCGATGGTGGCGGACATCCACCGCATCCTCAAGCGCGGCGGCGTTTTCCTCTACCCTGCCGATCACCGCAAGCCCGGCAAGGCCCGATTGCGCCTGCTCTATGAAGCCAACCCGATGAGCTTCCTCATTGAGCAGGCCGGCGGCACCGCGATTGACGGTGAAACGCGTATTATGGACGCCAAGCCCACCGGCCTGCACCAGCGCATCGGTGTAGCTCTTGGCGATGCTGACGAAATCGCAGCCTTGCTGGGCACTGTTGGTGAAATGGCCAACGCATAAGTGATGCTTTACGATGGGCGGAAGTTCTGACTTCCGCCCGTCTGCCCGCCGTCCGGTGCACCTTCCGATATTTTTGATTGCCACTTTTCAAGACTTCTATTGCAAAGCATGAATGTCTGAATATGATAGCGGTAACAAATGGGAAGAGAGTGCGTGGAATCGGCATCCTGAAGAAATGACCGAATATTGCGTCGCACTGCTGGCGGCAGTGGCGGCGTCATAGGTCTGCTTTGGATTTCCGAAAGGCTATCGGTGGGTTGACTGGCTCCCGGTAGTGGTCCTCTGCGCCCTCGATCTGGGGTGCGACATGAGAAAGGTTTCGTTCGAACATCGATGCCTGACCGACGTGGCGTTGCCACGGCGGACGATTATAAAAGGATTGGGCGGAGCGATCACGTTACCGCTTTTAGCAAACCGGCCGATTTATGACGCCGCAGTCGGGGCTGCTCCGCCTGGGGTTGCCGAGAAGAATTTCGCCACACTTCAAGATGCGATCGATGCCGCTGCCCGGGTTCGGGCAACGCAGCCTTGGCGGATCTGGCTTGGTGAAGGGCGTTTCCGCGGGCAGTTTCGTATCGAGCGGCCCAATGTGGAGATCCACGGGCGCGGCCCCGGACGTTCGGTAGTGTTCTTTGACGCAGCGGCCGGTTGGACTGCACCTGACGGCAAGCCTTATGGCACTTTCAGGACCTGGTGCGTTAGCGTGACCGCGCCCGATGTGCGGCTCCGCGGCCTGACGATTGCCAACACGTTCGACGCTCCGGCGGAAATGCGTCGTACGGGTGGAATGCGCTCGGATGAAGGCGGGAGCCAGCAGGCGTTAGCCCTTTCGATCGGACGAGGTGCAGATCGGGTCGTCGTTTCGGATTGTGAGATTACAAGTCATCAGGACACGCTCTACTGCGCAGAAGGCAGGGCGTTGTTCCATGCATGCCTGATCACCGGCAGCTACGATTTCATTTTCGGAGGAGCAGCGGCACGCTTCGAGCGTTGTGAAATTCGCTCCCTGCCGCGTATCGATCCCTTAGAAGGCTATGTAGCAGCGCCCAATACCGTATTCGATCAGGCAGCGGGGTTGGTGTTCGACGGCTGTGCGTTGACGGCAGAGACCGGGGTGCCGGACGGCAGCGTCTTTCTCGGACGACCCTGGGGGACGTCTACGATGCGTGACGGTGTGCGGGTTAAGACGGTTGGAATGGCCGCTTACCTGCGATGTTGGATGGGGCCGCACGTTGCCGCCAGCGGGTGGACACGCATGTGGTACACCGACGCGGCCGGCAAACAGGCCTGGTTCGAACCCGAAGATGCGCGGTTTATGGAGTTCGGCAACACCGGACCCGGTGCACCGGCGCCGTTCGGCACCGCCCATCGGGAAGTGGACCGTCGTAGTCGCCTGCTCAATGCAGCCGAGGCGGCTGCATTCTCGCGCGAGCGGATGTTTTCGGATTGGCGCCCCTCTGTGTGAACGGGGACGCCGGGGCATGACGTTTCAACGAAGTATAACAACGGGGATGATTGAATGAGCAGGAATTTGCGAACGGTACTTCTGTGCGCGACCACGCTGGGCATGGCGGGCCCGTTTTCGGCCACGGCGATTGCGCAGGACGGCGGAACTGCACAGGATACCCAGGTCATCGGTGATGTCGAGGCGGAGGCCATCGTTGTAACCGGCTATCGAGAAAGCCTGGCAAGTGCGCTCAATGTCAAGCGCAACTCCAACGCGGCGATCGACGTGATCAACGCAGAAGACATCGCCGACTTCCCTGATGCCAACCTGGCAGAGTCAATCCAGCGTTTGCCCGGCATCACGATTGACCGAGAGAACGGCGAAGGACGCCAGATCACCGTGCGCGGCCTAGGAGGCGACTTCACCCGTGTACGGCTGAACGGTCTGGAAGCACTCTCTACCGCCGGGGACAGCCAGGCACAATCGACGGGGAATCGATCGCGAGGGTTTGATTTCAACACTTTCGCTTCGGAACTGTTCAGCCAGATCGCGGTTCGCAAGTCGGCCTCTGCCGATGTGGATGAAGGCTCGCTGGGCGCCACCGTCGATCTCACATCCGGCCGTCCTCTGAACTACGGTAAGAACCGCTTCGCGCTGTCGGTGCAGGACGGCTATTATGAGAACGGCGGAACCCATAATCCCCGTATCGCGGGTCTTATTTCGCGCAAGTTTGACACCGGTGTCGGTGAGTTTGGGATCCTCGTTTCGGGCGCCTACAACAAACGGCGGCAGAGCGCGGACGGCTATCTGCAGTCCCCAGGTTCCGCCGACTACGTCTATCGCGGCGCGACTTTTCCGACCAGCAGCCCGCTGCTCAACGGCCAGAACCGGCAAGGCTTTGCGGCTCCGGCGGGAACGCCTTGCGACCAGATCGTTCCGGGAACGCCGATCACTAATGCGGCAGTCTGTTCGGCGCTGACGGGATCGAACCCGGATGCCTATAATCTGGTGAACAGTCCGATGGGATCAACCGTGGTGGACGGTGTGACGACCACGCCGGGTTCGATCGTGCGCTTTCCGGCGCTTCCCACGATCCAGTCGCGTGAGATCAGGCAGGAGCGCTTAGGTCTCACCGGGTCGTTACAATGGCGGCCTTCGTCGCGTACTACGATCAGCCTCGATGGGCTTTACTCGAAGCTCAAGAACCAGACGACAAACTATCAGTTGACCCCGTTCGGGCTGGTGCGCGGCGATCTCAACGCGGGCCTTTACACTGCGTCGGCCGATACATCGACCACGGTGAAGCGCGGGTTCTACAATCGCTGTGATGCCCGAGCAGGCACAGAGGTTCTGGCGCCGATCGATTGTGGACAGTCGCTTTATGGCAATACGCCGGTGGCCGGCGCGATCAGCGGGATGACGTTCAATCCGCACAACTGGGATCCCTACGACTATTACAACAGTCCGTCGTCGCCGGGCTACATTCCCGATGAAGCAGGCATCGCCCGGCGCGTTGCCTTTATCGGCAAGCCGGCGGTGCGTGTATATGACGCCGCGCTGACTCCGGGCGGAAGCGCCGACTACCTGAAGCTCGGCAATGTCGACGTATCCTCCGTCACGGACGAGAACAGTTACACGACAACATTCAAGCAGGGTTCGCTGCTACTGGAGCATGAATTTTCCGACAAGCTGGCGATTTCGGCGCTATATGGCCGTTCGGAATCGTACAACGACAGCACCGGTCTTCTTGCGGAAATAGAGCATCTGGATGCTGGGCAGGGAACATCCCCTGACGACTACTTCATCTACGATAACCGGGGTGGCGGCGGCATGCCGGTGCTCAATGTCGGTTTCGACGCGGCCAATCCGGATAACTGGGAGTACATCAAGGGTCACTCCTCGATCCGTCATTTCCGCCGCATCATCAAGAATACCTATGATGGCGGGCGTTTCGATCTGACGTGGAAGGCAGCCAAGGATTTTACGATCAAGGGCGGTTTCACGCGGCGCGTCTACACGTTCTCCAATAGCCAGATGCAGCGTACCATTTCTGACTCACTCAACCCAAGTTTCCTTGAAGCGGGCGTGACAACAGAAGAAATGACCCGCCTGACGACCTGGGGAGAAGGCATCAAGGCACCTGAGGGCACGACCACGCAATACCTCTCGCCGGATCTTGAGGCATTCAAGCGGGTCTACGATTTTACCTGCAACTGCATCAACAAGTGGGGTGACTGGCGGATAACCTACCTCAATAACGCAGCCAATCAGTTCGGGGTGAAGGAAACCGACACTGGCGGCTACATGATAGTCGAATTCACGCGTGACCTGTTCGGCGGCGTCCTGCGCGGTGATGCTGGCATGCGTTTTGCGCACACCAAGGTGGTGGCGGACGGCTTGACCAACACGTCGCGTCCGGTTTCGAACGACAATTCCTATGACGACTGGCTCCCGTCCATGAACCTCGTGTTCGAGCCGAGCAGTTCGCTGCTTCTGCGCTTCTCCGCGGCGAAAGTCATGGCGCGCCCGATCCTGAGCAACATGGCGCCAAGCGTCACTTCGTTCTCCGTCCCGACGACGCCAGGTGCGGTGACGGGCGGATCGATCACGTTGGGCAATACGAAGTTGCAGCCATTTCGGGCGACCAACATGGACTTCTCGGCAGAGTGGTATTTCGGGCAAGGTGGACTGCTGGCGGTTGCGCTGTTCCGCAAGGACTTGTCCAGCTTCCCGCAAACGGTAGTTGCGGAAGGGCGCTTGTCCGACATTCTCACGTCGGATATCATCGAGCAGTTGCGCGTATCGCAGGTCAACCCGGACGCTGTTGCCTATATCGATGCGGACAACGTGTTCAATATCCGCCAGTACCGTGATGCGCCTGGCGGATACATCAACGGGATCGAGGTCTCCTATCAGCAGAACTTCACCTTCCTGCCGGGCTTCCTCAAATACTTCGGTATCCAGGCAAACTATACGCATATCAAGACGAGCCTGAGCTACATTCTTGACCCCGGTGCACCCGCTTCGGGCACAAATCCCGGTAGGCCGCGTATTGTGTCCAAGGGGCCGTTCCTTGGCGCTTCGCCGGATTCGGTCAACTTCACGCTCTTCTACGAAGCTCCGTCGTGGAGCATCCGCGGTTCGGTGGCACATCGCAGTGGGTACTACACGACCTACCCGGTCTCATCCGGCAGCTGCGAGCCGGGCTATTGCGACTCCCCGCTGATCAATGATTTCGTGGGCAGCAAATCGACCACGAATTTCGATATGTCGGCGCAAGTCAAGCTGACCGATTACGCCAGCATCACCATCGACGCGCTTAACCTGACAGACCAGAAGAGCGAGCGCTTTGCCTATGCCGACGACCCGATGCCCACCACGTATATGGCCACCGGTCGCCAGATCTTTGTCGGCGCACGCCTGACTTTCTGAAAATATTGCCTGAATGCGAGAGACGTTCATGAACCTCATCTTCAAATCGGCGCTGATGGCCGCACTGGCAGCCGGAGCGCCCTTTGCCTACGCAAAGCCGGTCAAACCTCCGGTGTCGCGTGAATTTCCCAAAGCCATCGAGCCGTCCAAGATCATCCTTGTGGGCGATTCCACTACGGCGGTGATCGGCGGTTGGGGGCCAAGCTTTTGCGCTTATCACGTGACGTCGTTCGCGGCCTGCGTCGATCTGGCGCGGGGGGGGCGCAGTTCGCGTACATATATGCAGGAGAAGTCCTGGCACCTTGCGCTCAAGGAAGCTCAAGTGCCGGGTTATCGCAACGTCTGGGTTCTGATCCAGTTCGGGCATAACGACCAGCCGGGGAATTCGCGCTCCACTGAACTGGCGCAGGAGTTTCCGGGTTATATCCGTCGTTATGTTGATGATACACGTGCGGTGGGGGCGACGCCGATCCTTGTTACGCCGCTGGTGCGCCGGGTGTTCGAGAACGGTCGTCTGGTCAATGACCTTGAGCCCTGGGCTCAGGCTGTGCGACAGGTTGCGAAGGCGACCGGGGCTGCCTTGATCGACCTGAATGCGCTTAGCGCGGCGGCTGCGGTTGAACTTGGTCCCAAGCAGTCAGAGCGATTTGCCCAGTTGCCGCGCAGCACCGCCCCGGCGAAGGACGCGCCTGCGCGGGCTCAGACGGAAGTGAACGTACAGCCAACGGCGACCCCGCGCTTGTCTTATGACAACACCCATCTGGGCGAGGAAGGCGCGGATTACGTTGCCGCCATCATGGCCAGGGCGCTGGCGGACACGATCGCGCCGATGCGGCCCCTGCTGGTAGTCGAGCGCAGGCCCGACCGCCGCCCGGCGGCACTGGAATACCGTGCGCGATAATCCGATGGCCAAAGCCCTGACGCGTCTTGCCACCTTTGCCGTGGCTGCGTTGACCTTCTGGAGCGTGTCATGGTGGGCCTCGCCCGGCGTGGCTCTGGATAAGGGCGGTCGCAGGACCGTCCTTATCGTGACGCACACCACCGGATACCGGCACGCATCGATCGAGCCGGCTGCACAGGCGATTGCCGAGATGGCGCGGCAGGCGGGGCTGGAGCCGGAGCAGGTCGCGGACCCTTCGCGGTTTGACCGGCCGCTTGACACCGTTCGACTGATTGCTTTCGTAAGCACGACAACGCGGCGCAAGGACGTGTCGACCGAATGGCTGGTCGGCCCGCGCCGCGATGTGCTGCAGGCTTTCGTGAGGGGCGGAGGCGGCGTGCTTGGCATTCATGGCGCTGCGGATTCGCATTACGGCTGGCCGTGGTATGGCAGCATGATCGGCGCGCGCTTTGCACGTCACCCCGCCGGGACGCCGGAAGGCGAACTGGCGCGGACCAAAGGCAGGCACGTGGCGTTGAAAGGAATGCCGCGCCGCTTCCGCCATGTCGATGAATGGTACTGGTTCACCGACATGGCCGCCGATATCCGGCCGCTCGTTACCCTGTCGGCGCGATCGATCGGGGAGGAGGGCTCGGATCATCATCCGGTCTCATGGGCGCGCGAATTTGAAGGCGGACGCGTATTCTACACCTCGCTTGGGCATACCGAGGCGGCATGGCACGATCCGGTCGTGCTGGAACATGTGCGTGGCGGGCTGCTTTGGGCGGCGCGCTATCCCGCCCGGCAATAAGCGAGTACCGTCGCCACCACCTGTTCGCGGCGCCTGGCGGCGGCGGCGGGGCTGGTCGTATCGACCTTGAACACGTTCGCGAAAGTGTAGCGGTTGGACACGAAGTAGAACGCCAGCGCGCTGATCGTCATATGCAGGTCCACCGGGTCCAGGCCGGTGCGGAACGTTCCTTCGGCCACCCCCCTGTCGATCAGGGCGCGCGTGCTGGGCAGCACCATTTCGTTTTGCGCTTCGACCACGTCGCCCACGTGGGGGGCGTGCCGCATGTTTTCGTCCATCACCAGTCGCACCAGTTCGGGATGTTCGAAGTGGTAATCGAAGGTCAGCGCGGTCAGCCGGGCCAGAGCGTCGAGCGCAGGCATGTCTTCCAGCCCCGCGTCGAGTTCGGCAGAGCGGATGCCGCGATAGGCTTCGGTAAGAACCGCCCGATAGAGCGCTTCCTTGCTGCCGAAGTGGTAATAGATCATCCGCTTGGACGTGGCGGTGGCGGCTGCGATTTCGTCCACGCGGGCTCCGGCGAAGCCTTTGTCGGCAAAGTGCGTGGTGGCGATGGCGATGATCTCTCGCCTGTTGCGTTCGGTGAAGCCGTCATCCTGCATGGGCGCGCCTATGGCCTCTTTGGGGACATGGGCGCAATGGCCCATGTTTTTTCAGCTCATGTCCTTCTGCCCGTTCGTCAGATCTGCATCTTCACCTGAACACCCAACGCCAGCGCATCGTGCGTGTCGGTATATGTGAAGGCACCGGGATCGACGATGTACTGTATGTCCGGCCGGATATTGAGCCAGCGGTTGACCTGGATGCCATAGCTCAGTTCGATCGCTGTCTCGCCTTCGGGCAGGGCGGTGTAGCCCTCGGTCAGATCCGGCAGTTCGGCATGAAGCGCCCTCAGGCGTTCGTTGACCTGCGCATGGATGATGCCCAGCGCGATGGTATCGTCGTCACGGCCCTTGAAGGTTCCCAGCTTCAGAAGGCCGCCCGCATACCAGCGGGTGATCTGCGCCGATTGTTCCGGGTTGGCAGTGAAGTGCCCGAAGATGGAAAGGCCGCGCTTTTTGTTGCCTCCCCTGTCACGCAGGATCATCTGGTCGCCCAGAACATAGCCGCCGAAACGCCCGCTTACCTGCCCTGCGGCGCCCTGCCGCGCGGCATTGGCCGTGTCATAGTAGAAGCCCAGCTTGTAATGGCCGGGAAGTACGTGGCTGCCGGGCGCCGTGCCCGGATCGTATTCCAGTTCCAGCGGCAGCACGACGCCCGTGGTCTTGCCCGCGAAGGGCCTGAAGGCGTTCTTTTCCAAACCAAGGTCGGGGTTTGTCTGGTAGACGCCGGTGCGCACGATCAGATCGGGCCGCAGCTTGTAGCGCACTGCCAGCCCCCAGCGGGCGTTGGGGTAGTTGTACCATCCGGTGCTGCCGCTTTCCGATAACGGATGGGCGCAGAACGCTGCGTTGACAAGGTTGCACCCGATCGACAGGCCGCCAAGGTCATTGCCCATGGCAAAGAAGCCCGCGCGCATGTTCAGCCGGCCGCCGTCGAAGTTCTGCTCCCAGCTCAATTCGCTGAGGCGCGTGTAATAGCCGCCTGCGGCCTCCTGTATGGGCAGGCGGTTGCCGACGAAATCGGACGAGATGCCTATACCGCGCCGGTCGTTGAGCGTGACATGGATGGCGCCGCCTTCGACCCCCGCAATCCTGTCCATGTCAAGGTCGATCCCCGCGCGAAGCTGCTGGACATAGGCCGTGCCCCGCCGCTCTCCGCCGTCGACGGCGGAAAACGTCTCGGACACGTAATCCGCCCTGACGGCGACGCCTGCATCCTTGAGGCTGGTGCGAAGACCGCCCCAGTCACCCGTCAGCGTTTCGCGGGGGTGCGGAGCCTGCGGCGGCCTCGCGGTCGATGCGGCCTGCGTGGCAGTGGGATGATCCTGCGCGGCGGTAGATGCATCTGCGGCCTCCTCCGCTTGCGCGGAAACGGAAAGCGTCAATGCGCAGCCTGTCGCCAGTGCTGCAAAAGATGGGATGCGGTGGCCCATGGCCCCTCCTGTTCCCGAACCCATGCGCAAGGGATCGCTGCGCCATTGCGCGCAGGCTCGGGTCTCGTCTGAAAATGCGGGGAATGACGGGGGGAGGCTTCCTGCCTGCCCCCCATCAAGGTCACGGCAGCTTGTAAGCGATGACGTAATCGCCCCGGTCGGGCGACTGGCGCGCACCGCCCGCAGTGATGACGACATATTGCTTGCCGGTCTTCGGGGACTTGTAGCTCATCGGTCCGCCCTGACTGCCAACCGGCAGACGGCCTTTCCAAAGCTCCTTGCCATTGCCGGCATCGAACGCCCTCAGGTAGAAGTCCTGGGTTCCGGCGATGAAGACAAGGCCGCCCTGTGTGGCAAGCGTGCCGCCCAGTGTCGGCATCCCGATGGGGATCGGCAGGCCCATGCGGATGCCCATCGGGCCGGTGTCCTCGACGGTGCCGACCGGAACCTGCCACTTCACCTTGCGGGTGTTCATGTCGATCGCGGTCAGGGTGCCGAACGGCGGGGCCTGGCACGGGATGCCCAGCGCCGAAAGGAATCGGTCCTTGGTCACCGAATAGGGCGTGCCCTTCATGGGAACAGAGCCCATGCCGGTGTTGGTCGCTTCGCCCGCCGCGCCCGCCTTGCCCTGCTGCGCCTTCGTCTGCGGGAACATCTGGACCCACAGGCCAAGGCGCATGTCGTTGGCGAACACCGTGTTGGAGGTGGGATCGATCGAGAGGCCGCCCCAGTTCATCCCGCCCAGCGATCCGGGGAACTGCAACGCCTTGTCGGTGCCCGGCGCGGTATAAAGACCTTCATAGCGCATACCCTTGAAGGCGATGCGGCACATCAGCTGGTCGAATGGAGTGGCGCCCCACATGTCCGCCTCGGTCAGCGTCTGCGCGCCGATCTGGGGCATGCCGACCGATCGGGGCTGAGTCAGCGAATAGGGCTCGTTCGGAATGTCGGCGGCCTTGACCGGGGTTTCGACCACCTTGGTAAGCGGCTTGCCGGTCTGGCGGTCAAGGACGTAAAGCTGTCCGGCCTTGGTGCCGATGATCACCGCCGGAACCTTGCCCCGTCCCTTGACCGGGAAATCCACAAGGCTGGGCTGCATCGGCAGGTCGAAATCCCACAAGTCGTTGTGGACTGTCTGGAAGTGCCACTTTTCCTTGCCGCTCGTCGCGTCGAGCGCAAGAACGGAAGCGCCGTACTTGTGATCAAGGCGGCTGCGGGTCACCCCGTACAGATCGACCGAGGCGCTGCCTACCGGCATGAACACCGTGTTCGATGCTGCGTCATACGACATTGCAGACCACACGTTCGGGGTCGAACGGGCATAAGTCTGGCCCTTGGGCGGCATCCCGGTGATGGCCGGATTACCCGGATCGAATGCCCAGCGCAGCTTTCCGGTGATCACGTCGAAGCCGCGAATGACGCCGCCGGGCATGTCTGTCTGGACATTGTCCGCCACCCGGCCGCCGATCACGATCGTCGTCCCCGCAAGTGTGGGGGCGGCGGTCAGCTGGTACTGCGGGTCAGGCGCATTGCCCAGCCCGGCAAGAAGGTCGACCCGGCCATTGGTGCCGAAGCCGGTGCAGACCTTGCCGGTCTGCGCGTCGAAGGCCATCAGCTTGCCGTCGATGGTGTTCATCAGGATGCGGCGCTGGCAGGGTGCGCCTTGGGGCACCGTCACCGCCGTCACCGGCGTCGAGCCCGGCAGGCTGGGCTGCTTCAGGGGCGCCCCGGCGTCGAAATAGGCAAGGCCGCGACAGCGCATCCACACAGAGGCATGGGCGTTGACCTCGGCCTTCCATTTCTCCCTGCCGGTATCCGCGTCGAGCGCGATGACGTTGTTGTGCGGGGTGCAGATGTAGACCGTGTCCCCAACCTGCAGGGGCGTGTCCTGATCCTCGGCGCCATTGCCGTCGCTGACCGCCACGTCGCCGGTGCGATAGGTCCATGCGACCTGAAGGTTCTTCACATTGTCACGGGTGATCTGGTCAAGCGCAACGAAACGGTCGCCACCGCCGGTGTTGCCGTAAGCCTCCCAGTTGCGCTGCTCATGCGTGGCATCGACCGGGTTCAGCGCGGCTTGTGCGCCGGTGAAAGGAACGGTCGGATGCGGAAAGAACATCGCGGTCAAAGCCGCCGCACAGGCCAGGCCCACAACGGCGGCAGCGCCGATGGCAGGGCGCCAGGAGGGAGCCAGTCCCTGCGCGCGGCGCATCAACGGGAGCGAGAGGGCCACCACCGTCATGCCCACGCCCAGCGCAAGCAGGCGCGAGATCAGCGGCCAGAACGCAAGGCCCACTTCCCATAAGGACCACAGGATCGTTGCGATGAAGACGACGGCGAACAGCAGGCCCCCATTCGGGCGGCGGCACGCGATGAGCGCACCGGAAACGGCAAGCCCGATACCGGCCAGCAGGAAATAGGAACTGCCCCCCAGCGTCACGAGTCGCGCGCCGCCGATGACGAAGAACAGCCCTGCGGCCAGGATCACTATGCCGAGCACCGCCAGCCATATGCGGCTTGGCAGATCGCCCCTTGCTATCGAGCCGGACATGCGGCTTCTCCTTGATATTTTTATCGATGGGACCCTTTGACCAATGCACTTGCGGCCGGCGTCGGGTTACCATGAAGCGACAGGAAATCGGGCGGTGACAGCACCGCTCAACGTGTGTACCAGTTAGTACATAACATTTCGCGCGGCAAGATGCCCCGAATGAAGGACCAGACGTGCAATCTCAGAAGACCCAGATCGTGATCGTTGGCGGCGGTGCCGCAGGGCTTGAACTGGCCACCCGGCTGGGCGCCCGCTATGGCCGCGCGCACCACGACATCATCCTTGTGGATGAGAACCGCACTCACATCTGGAAGCCGCTGCTGCACGAAGTGGCCGCTGGATCGCTTGACGCCAATCTCGATGAGGTCGGCTATCGCGGCCATTGCCACAAGTGGGGCTACCGCTACTTCAAGGGTACGCTGGCAGGTATCGACCGTTCTGCGCAGCGCATCCATCTGGCCCCGATCCTTGACGATCGCGGAGCCGAAGTCGTGGGCGCGCAGGAACTGCGCTACGATTATCTGGTGCTGGCCTATGGCTCGGTTACCAACGATTTCGGCACGCCGGGGGTGCGGGAGAATTGCATTTTCCTTGACCGCCGCGCCGATGCGGACCTCTTTCGCGATCGCTTGCTGGACCAGTGCCTGCGCGTATCGCGCGCCATGTCTGCGGACGAGGGCAGCGACGCCCGAGTAAAGGTTTCCATCGTTGGCGGCGGGGCCACCGGGGTCGAACTGGCGGCAGAGCTTTTCAATGCCGCCGATGCCCTCGGCCATTATGGTCTGGAAGTGTTCGACCGTGGACGGTTGAAGGTCACGCTGGTTGAGGCCGGCCCCCGCATCCTGCCCGCCTTGCCGGAACGCCTTGCCGAATCCGCCCGTGAAGAATTGCAGAACCTTGGCGTGCGCGTCAGGACTTCGACGCCCATCGTGGAAAGCACTGCATCGGGCATGATCACCGGCGATGGCGAACTGATCGAAGCTGATCTTCAGGTCTGGGCAGCGGGGGTCAAGGCCAGACCCATTGCAGACGGGCTGGACGGCCTTGAGCTTTCAAGGTCAGGGCAGATCGTCGTTACGCCCACCCTTCAAAGCGTGACCGATCCCAAAGTCTTCGCGCTGGGGGACTGTGCGTTCTGTATGCTGCCGGGCAGGGATCGCCCTATCCCGCCGCGCGCGCAGGCCGCGCACCAGATGGCAGCGACCGCGTTCGACAACCTTGCGCGTCTGATGACCGGCAAGCCGCTTAAGGACTTCGATTACAAGGATCGGGGCTCTCTGGTGTCGCTCAGCCGGTTCTCGACGGTAGGCACGCTGATGGGCAATCTGGTCGGCGGGCGCATGGCGGTGGAGGGGCGGCTTGCCCGCATGATCTACCTGTCACTGTACCGGATGCACCTCATCGCCATTCACGGCTGGATCAAGGGCTGTGCACTGATCGCCGTCGGCCATGTGAACCGCGTGGTAAGGCCGCGCCTCAAGTTGCACTGATCAGAGGATCTTTTGCGCGAAATAATGAGCCGCCAGGCGGCCATCACGGCTTGAAACCGGGGATGGCCGACTTGCGTTTCCGGTTCAAATGCCCGAACGTGCTGCGATGCACAAACAGTCGCATGGACAAAGAGCGAAGTTGAAATGAGTGATCTGCGGTTAACGATTATGGAAGCGATCACGACCCGCAGGTTGGTGGAAGCGCGGTATAACGGGGCTGTCATTCGGCTGGCGCCCCATCTTCTGTTTGAGCGACGGGGCGATTTGTTCATCTCCGCACTCAACCCTGAAAAGGCATGGCGCAGCGATGAAGAGCCGCGCCTTGGACAGTTCAAGCTGGCTGGTCTTGCCGATGCAAAGCTGACTCCCGACAGTTTCGACCTGCTTCCTTCCTACGACGGCGCCGCGCCCCGAGAGGACGACGTGGCGATCCTTTCGGCCTGACGCGTCAGGCGATCGATCTGGCGAATTCGGCAATTGCGCCGGCCCATTGTTCGGGCTGCTGATCGACGATGTCGATCCCGCCGCCCTGCAATTCGGCAAAGGCGAAGTCCGGGCGCATTTCCCTTGCCTTGAGCGCGGAGGCATAAAGCATGTCGCCGGTATTGGTCAGCAGCAGCGTGGGTTGCCGGATCTTCATCAGTGGCGCTTCCTGTCGGTAGGTAAGGCCGGCGTTGTGCCCGTACCAGTATGCGCCGCGCTGGAACGCCAGCATGGCCTGCACCACGTAGTCACTGATACGCTCTGCGCTGATGGAACCCATGGCGTAGCGTTCGCGGGCCTGTGCCAACTGGTTCATGTGGGCGGCATGGGGCAGCGCCTTGAACGCGCGTTCGCGGCCGCCGATGTCGGCGATCAGGGCAGCACGCTGCTCATCGGGAATGAACAGAGGGCCGCAGATGACGTTGGCCACGACCCGCTCCGGGAACTGGATGGCCACTTCATTGGTCACCAGCGCGCCTGTGTGATGCCCCGCCACGATTGCGCGCCGAATGCCCAACGCATCGAGCACGGCCGGGACGACCGGCGCGTAATCGCTCACCCTGGGTTCAAAAGGCGGTTTGTCGGACAGGCCGAAGCCCGGAAGGTCGATCGCGATCGGACGAAAGCCATGCCTTGCGAGCGGCGCGAAAACGCGGTCGAACTGATTTGCGGTCATTACCGCCTGATGCAGCAATATCAGGGGCGTGCCGTTCACTCCGTCAAGATAATGGATCTGTCCGTAGGGGCCATCGGCATAGCCCCGTCGCATCTTTGCATCGCCGGAGGTGGCCGTCTGCTCCTTTGCGGAGGCGGAGGCAGTGGTGGAGGCGGCTGGCACTGAGGAAGCAAGTATGCCGCTGCCAAGGCCGGCGCCCATGATCTGCATCGCCCCGCGGCGCCCCATCAGTCCGTCCATGATCACCCCCTTGTTACGCATGGGCGACAGCCGCTGCGCGCCTGTGCCAGAGTGGGGCTGGCGCTGCCGATGGCCACACGACTTTGCAGTTTGATCGCTGTCCGGTGAGGGGGGAAGGGCGAGGTTACAGGAACGGCCCGCGTTGCGATGGACCGGTCTCGCGTAAGTTGCTGTGCGCATAGGCGTTTACCACAGGTAAACCATGTTTCATTAGACGAAGATGATGTTCCACGAGTCGACCCGTCGCGTTTGGTGGCACCCGGCTGAGGTGCTCGGCACCGCGATTGCCTATTTCGTCTGCGCGTTGCTTGCTCTTATGCTGACACGCTTCGATGGTGGTATTGCCGTGGTCTGGTTGGCAGGCGCGGTTTTGTTCGCAAGGCTTCAGGTTACTCCGCGCCGCCGGTGGATGCCGATCATCGTCTTGTGCGTTCCGGCGGCGATCTGCGCTTCGCAGCTGTTCGGCTTCAAGGGCTGGGCGGGGGTGGGGCTTCCGCTGGCCTGCATTGTCGAAGCGGTCGGCGCGGCATGGCTGATGCGCCGGTTTTTCCCGCGCTTCGGCCGCTTTCAATCCATGCGCGAGGTGATGACGTTCCTGATCATCTGCGGCTTTACCTTGCCCGCACTATCCGCGGTGTTCGCTGCCGTGATCGCGAATGCGGCGCGTGATGTCGGCTACCTGACGGCGTGGCGCGACTGGTATGCCGGGCATGCACTGGGTTTCATCGTATTCGGGCCGCCGCTGGTGCTGCTTCTGCGCGGTGACGTGGCGCAGTGGACGCGGACGGCCGGCCCGCGCGTCCAACGGCGAACCTTCGGCCTCCTGGGTCTGGTGCTGTTGGCCTCGCTCGCCGCATTCGGGCAGAGCAGGATCCCGCTTGTAGTGGTGCCTTTCCTGCCGATGATCGCGGCGACCTTCAAGCTGGGCCGGTTCGGAGCGGTTGCGTCGATCATGATCGTCATCCCGGTGGGGCTTGCCTGTTCTTTGGCAGGACTTGGCCCTACGGCGCTCCTGACGGGCGGCATGGCGCTCAAGCTGCAGGTCCTGCAGATATATTTCGCCACGATCGTGTTGCTGTTGCTGCCTCTGGCAGCCGAGCTTTACGCGCGCCGCCGGATCGTTGAACGTCTGCACGCGGCAGAGGCGCTTCATCGGCTTGTTCTGGACCGCATGAGCGACATTGTGCTGCGTGCGGGGCTTGACGGTACGGTGCGCTATGCCTCCCCCTCGGTGGAGCGCGTAACCGGATACCCGGCTACCGAGCTGGGCGGGCGGCCGCTGTTCAACCTGATCATGCCGGAAGATCTGCCGCTGGTCCTTGAAACCCGGCGGGCGGTCATGGCCTCTCCCGAAGATAGTGCCATCGTCGAATACCGGGTTATCCAGAAAGGCGGCAGCGTCGTCTGGGTGGAAAGCCATGTGCGCGCGATGGTCAATGCGGACGGCAATGTGTCGGGCACCATCAGCATCATTCGCGAGGTTACGGAGCGGCGCCACTTCGTCGAGGACCTCAGGCAGCAGGCGATGACGGACCCGCTGACGGGTGCCAGCAATCGCCGTGCTTTCGACGATGCCCTTGGCGCGCTGGTGACGTCGCCTTCGATGGGGGGCGAAGCCGGATGTCTGGCGGTTTTCGATCTCGATCATTTCAAGCGCATCAACGACGAATACGGTCACGCCGCAGGGGACGCGGTGCTGGTACGTTTCGTTGCGATCGTGCGCGGAGCAGTGCGGGACGGCGATCTCGTCGCGCGGCTGGGGGGTGAGGAATTCGCGGTGCTGCTGGCCGGCCTGTCCGTCGAGCAGGCACATCTTGTGTGTGAGCGCATTCGCATGCGGCTTGGCGCGGTGGGGGTCGATACGCCGTCCGGCCCGGTCATCGCCGCTACCGTCAGCGTCGGCATAGCGCCGCTATCGATCGACAGCGATCCGGAGCGCATCCTGGCGGCTGCCGACGAAGCGCTTTATCGCGCCAAGCGCGGCGGTCGCAACCAGTCGGCGGCGGCCTGACCGGGCAGGGTTACTCGCCCTGCATCGGAGGCGTTTCGGTTGATAGCAACGAGCCCAGCCTTTCAAGGCCGGCCAGCAGCATCGCCTGCTCCCACCGCTCCAGTTGCGCGTATCCCTGACTGAAGCGCAACTGGAGCGGGAAGGGCGAGGCCCGCAGCTTTTCGCGGCCTTCTTCGGTTGCCTGCAGCAGTATCTGGCGCTTGTCGGCCATGCTGCGGGTGCGGGTGACAAGGCCCAGCGCGACAAGCCTGTCGACGATGTTCGTTATGGTTGCCTGACCGAACCGCAATGCCGCCGCTACTGCGCCGGGTGTGGTGGCCTCATGCGCGCAGATCTGGCGCAGCACCAGCCCTTGTGATGGCGTCAGGCCCGTTGCCGCTGCCATCTTGCGGTTGTCCATGTCGGCAGCATCGAGAATTTTTCGCAATGCCGTCAGCGCTGCCGGCGTGAGGTCGGTTTCCATGCCTCACAGCTAGCTTTCCCGCGGCTTTGCGCCAAGCCGGAAGATGCTTCGGATGTGGAAGATTTATGACATTATATTACGATGCCCTGCAACCTTATCCGCGTTGGGCTGTTGCAATGCGGCACGAAATAGCTATGTTTTGTCGCGAGCGCAGTCACAAAGAGGCAATTGCCAAGCACAATGATGTGCTTCGGAGGGTGAAGTAATCTTAGATTTGAATGCGAACGAGGCCAGTCTCCGGATCGATTCCGGGGGCTCCGAGAACGCGCCGCATGACCGCGTCCCTCTGGGCGAGGTCGTCATGCGCTGCCCCACGGCCGAGGATGGCGCTGCCGTCACGGCCCTGATCGCGGCATCGCCGCCGCTCGATCCCAATTCCGCCTATTGCAACCTGCTTCAGTGCAGTGATTTCGCCGATACCTGCGTCATCGCCGAGCGTGATGGAAGGATCATCGGCTGGATATCCGGCTATCGTGCGCCTTCGCACCCTGAGCGCATATTCGTGTGGCAGGTCGCGGTGGACGCATCGGCTCGCGGTGAAGGTCTGGGCGGGCGGATGCTGGATGCATTGCTGGCCCGTCCCGCGGTGCGCGGTGCGACCACGCTGACAACCACCATCACCGAGAACAACCCTGCAAGCTGGGGTCTGTTCACGGCTTTCGCGCGCCGCCACGGCGCGTCGCTCAGCCGATCGCCGCGTTTTGAACGCGAGGCGCACTTTGCCGGTGCGCATGACACGGAATGGCAGGCGAGCATCGCCCCGCTGCCTTCCGCCAATACTTGAACAGGGACTTCCTGACATGACCAAGACCCCCATGCCGAGCGCCACTGCGCCGGATACGAAGATCTATGACCGCCGTGAAAGCAGCGTGCGCAGCTATTCGCGCTCGATGCCGCGCCAGTTCGGCAAGGCGCAAGGCGTCTGGCTGCATGACAATGAAGGCGGGCGCTATCTTGATTTCCTGTCGGGCTGCTCCTCGCTGAATTACGGGCACAACCATCCGGTGCTGAAGAAGGCGCTGATGGATTATATCGCCGATGACGGCGTGACGCACGCGCTTGACCTGCACACGGATGCAAAGGCCGCTTTCCTGCGCACGTTCGAGGACGTGATCCTGTCTCCGCGAGGGCTCGATTATCGCGCGATGTTCACCGGACCGACCGGGACGAATGCGGTCGAGGCGGCCATCAAGCTGGCGCGCAAGGTAACGGGTCGTGAACTGGTGGTGGCTTTCACCAACGGTTTCCACGGCATGACGCTGGGCGCGCTGGCCTGCACCGGCAATGCGGGCAAGCGCAGCGGCGCCGGCGTGCCGCTCAGCCACGTGAGCCATGAGCCGTTCGACGGCTATTATGGCGATGATGTGGATACCGCAGACCTGCTGGAACAGCGCCTTGCCGACCCTTCGAGCGGTCTTGACGCGCCTGCTGCCTTCCTTGTCGAGACAGTGCAGGGCGAAGGCGGTCTGAATGCCGCGCGTCCCGAATGGCTGCGCCGCATCGCCGCGCTGGCGAAGAAGCATGGCGCGCTGATGATCGTCGACGATATTCAGGCAGGCTGCGGTCGCACCGGCGGCTTCTTCAGTTTCGAAGGCATGGGCTTCACGCCTGATATCGTCACGCTGGCGAAGTCGTTGTCGGGGATGGGCCTGCCCTTTGCGCTGACGCTGATGCGGCCGGACCTCGATGTCTGGAATCCGGGTGAGCATAACGGCACGTTCCGCGGCAACAATCACGCTTTCGTGACCGCAACGGCTGCCCTGCGCGAATTCTGGGCCGATCCGGCATTCGCCGATGCGGTTGCCCGCCGCGGCGGCATCCTGGAGCGTCGCCTTGATCGCATCGCCGAGCGCCACGGCCTCACCACGCGCGGCCGGGGAATGATGCGCGGCATCAACGTGGGCACGGGCGAGGTTGCATCGCAGATCACCTCGGCCTGTTTCGACGAGGGACTGATCATCGAAACCAGCGGCGCACACGACGAAATCGTCAAGGTGCTTGCCCCGCTGACGATCGAGGACGCCGTGCTCGAAGCAGGGCTGGACATTCTGGAAGAGGCGGTCGCGCAGGCGATCGCGCCGGTGAAGCGCAAGCTTGTCGCCGCCTGATCTTCCCCATCAATTCAAAGGAATACACATATGATCGTTCGCAATCTCAACGATATCCGCAAGTCCGACCGTCACGTTGAATCCAATGGCTGGCATTCTGATCGCCTGCTGCTGAAGGACGACAAGATGGGTTTCTCGTTCCACGTCACCACGATGTTCGCGGGCGAGGAACTGCACATGCATTACCAGAACCATCTGGAAGCGGTGCTCGTCATGCAGGGCGAGGGCACCATCGAGGATCTGGGCACCGGCCTGACGCACGAACTGAAGCCGGGCGTGATGTATGCGCTGAACGCCAATGACAGGCATATCGTGCGTCCGGTGCAGGACATCGTCTGTGCCTGCGTCTTCAATCCGCCCGTCACCGGCCGGGAAGTCCACGACGAGAACGGCGCCTATCCTGCCGACACCAGTGAACCGGCACTCGCAGACTAAGGAGACAGGGGGCACCAGATGCAAGATCATTATCCCACCCGCTGCGCGCCTGAACCTCAGTTGCTGGCGCGCAGCGAACCCGTCGCCCGCCGCGAATGGCGGGCCGGAGCGCCGCTGACCGCAGAGCAGATCGCCCAGTTCGATCGTGACGGCTACCTCGTGCTGGAGAATGTCTTCTCCGAGGCCGAGATTGCCGCGCTGCAGGCAGAGACCGGCCGCCTGCTGGGCGATCCCGGCGGCCTGAAGGACGAAACCGTAATCGCCGAGCCGGGCAGCCGCGAAATCCGCTCTATTTTCGAGATACACGAGCAGAGCCGGATGATGGCCCGGCTGGCCGCCGATGAACGACTGGCGGGTGTCGCCAGCTATCTTCTCGACGACGAGGTGTACCTTCATCAGTCCAGGCTCAATTACAAGCCGGGCTTCAAGGGGCGCGAGTTCTACTGGCATTCGGACTTTGAAACCTGGCACGCCGAAGACGGCATGCCGCGCATGCGCGCTCTGTCGATGTCGGTGCTGCTGGCGGAGAACACGCCAAACAACGGCCCACTGATGGTGATCCCCGGATCGCAGCATGTCTTCATCGCCTGCGTGGGCGAGACGCCGGACGATCATTACAAGGAATCGCTGCGCAAGCAGGAATACGGCGTGCCCGATGAGGATACGCTGGCCGAGCTGGCGCACCGTCAGGGTATCGTCGCGCCGACCGGCAAGCCGGGCACTGTGATCCTGTTCGACTGCAACACGATGCACGGATCGAACGGCAACATCACCCCGTTTCCGCGCGCGAATGCCTTCCTTGTCTACAACGCGGTGAGCAACCGGCTTGAAGCGCCTTTCGCCGCCGCCGCCCCGCGCCCCGACTTCATCGCCGCGCGTGAGGTGAAGACGATCCAACCCGTTTCGGGAAGCCTCGAAGGAGTACCCGCATGACCCGGATCCATTCCGTGGAAAAGATCGGCGGCACTTCGATGGCCGCCACCTCGACCGTGTTCGACAACGTCCTGATCGCGGGGCGCAAGGGCGCGGATCTCTACAATCGCATCTTCGTCGTCTCGGCCTATGCCGGGATGACGGACCTGCTGCTGGAGCACAAGAAATCCGGCCAGCCCGGCGTGCACGCCCACTTCATTCGCAACGAAGTGCCCGGCGCCTGGCGCTCTGCGCTGGCGGACGTGATGGGCGCAATGTGGGCACGCAATGCAGAGATGTTCGCGCGCGCCGAAAGCCGCGAGGAAGCCGACGCTTTCGTTGCCCGGCGCATCGCCGCGCTGGAAACGTGCCTCGATGACCTCGACCGCCTGCGCGCCCATGGCCGCTTCTGCCTGAAGGAGCAGATGACTACCGTGCGCGAGATGCTGGCCGGGCTGGGCGAGGCGCATTCGGCGCACTCTACCGCGCTCATGCTGCGCGACAGGGGCGTGAACGCGGTCTTCGTCGATCTTACCTTGTGGAACCATGAGGACATGCGCAGCCTGGATGCGCGGATCGAGGAAGCACTCGGCCCGATCGACCTTGCCACGCAGATGCCCATCGTCACCGGCTATGCCGGCTGCGAGGGCGGCATGGTGCGCCGCTATGCGCGTGGTTACTCCGAGATGACGTTCTCGCGCATTGCCGTGCTGACCGAGGCCCGCGAGGCGATCATCCACAAGGAGTTCCACCTCTCCAGCGCCGACCCGCGCCTTGTCGGAGAGACGGTGGCGCGCAAGATCGGACGGACGAACTATGATGTCGCCGACCAGCTTGCGAACCTTGGCATGGAGGCGATCCATCCGCGTGCCGGACGCGGGCTGCGTCAGTCGGGCATTCCCCTGCGCGTGCGCAACACCTTCGACCGCCACGATGGCGGCACGCTGATCTGCGGCGATTACGTTTCCGAAGCGCCCCGCGTCGAGATCGTCACGGGCCTGTCCTCGGTTCAGGCGCTGCAAGTGTTCGAACAGGACATGGTGGGGGAGAAGGGCTACGATGCCGCGATCCTTGAAACCCTGACCCGGCACGGGGCGTGGATCGTCAGCAAGAGTTCCAACGCCAATACGATCACGCATTACCTGTCGGGCACTGATACCGCGCAGATGGCGGCGATCGTTGCGGACATCGAGGCGAAGTGGCCCGGTGCGGCAGTGACCGTGCAGCCGGTGGCGATGGTCTCGGTGATCGGCAGCGACCTCAACGAACCGGGACTTGTCCCGCGCGCACTGCTGGCGCTGGCCGACGCGGGCATCGGGATGGTTGCCATGCAGCACCAGATCCGCAACGTGGACGTGCAGTTCATCGTCGGCGTGGAAGACTTCGACGCTGCGGTGCGTGTTCTGCACAAGGCTCTGGTCGAAGGCGCGGCAACGACGACGGGAACGACGACGGCGACCGGAACGGCGACGGCGCGCGCTGCGGCCTGATGGCTGCCTGACCTGCCGATGCTGAACGCCATCCTTCCCGTGCGCAGCCTGCTGCTTGCCATCTTCATGCTGATGGCAGGCGGCGGCTTCATGAACACGCTGGTCAGCGTGCGACTGGAGCGTGCGGGGAGCGGCACGCTGGCGATCGGCCTTGTCGGCACTGCCTATTTCGCCGGCCTTGTCGCGGGATCGCTGCGCGCGCCCTCCTTGCTCCGGCGCATCGGCCATATCCGCGCGTTCGCCGCCTTCGTGGCGGTATTGAGCGCCAGTACGCTGGCGTATGCGATCCACCGCGATGCGGCGTTCTGGGGGCTGTTGCGCTTTGCCGACGGGGTATGCCTTGCCGGCATATATGTCTGCCTTGAAAGCTGGCTGGGCGAGCGGGCCGAAGGGGCAGGGCGGGGTAGCGTTCTCGCCGGGTACATGATCGCGCTTTATGGCGGGCAGGCGATCGGGCAGTTCATACTCAACCTTGGCGGGGGCGGCTCTGCCATGCCGCTGCTGGCAGGTTCGATCCTTGTATCGCTGGCCGCCGTGCCGGTCGTGCTGACACGCATTGCAGCACCCGCGCCGGACGAGGCCGCTTCACTGTCTTTCCGCGAACTCTACTGCGTATCGCCGCTGGGTATCGTGGGTGCGTTCCTGACCGGGGTCATGCTGGGCGCGTTCTATGCGATGGGCGCAGTCTATGCGCGGCGGTCCGGGCTGGACCTGTCGGCCACGGCAACGTTCATGAGCGTCGTCATCCTTGGCGGGGTTGCACTGCAATGGCCGCTCGGCCGCCTGTCCGATCGCATGGATCGGCGCAAGGTGATCGTCATCGGTTTTGCGGGAACGCTTGCCGCAAGCCTTGCCATAGCGCTGACGAGCGGCATCGTCCCGCTGATGGCTTTTGGCGCCCTGTTCGGTGGTTTGAGCTTTGCTCTGTACCCCTTGTGCGTCGCCCACACCAACGATCACCTTTCATCGCAGCAGCGCGTTGCCGCAAGCGGCGGGCTGGTGCTGCTCTATTCCATGGGTGCTGCCATCGGTCCGTCTCTTGGCGCCATCGCCATGACTTTGTCGGGAACGTCCGGATTGTTCCTTTTCGTCGCCTTATGCGCCGGGGCGGCGCTTGCCTTCGGCTTGTGGCGTCAGGTCCGGTCCGAGCCGGTGCCCGCACATCTTCAGGAAACCTACGTCGTGCTGCCGCGCACGACCCCCATGTCCGCCGCGCTCGACCCGGTGGCGGCGGATGAAAGCACGAATGAATGACTGATCAGACCCCGCCGAAACTGCTGCATCGCGCCATTGCCGCATCGGCGATAGGTAACGCGACGGAGTGGTTCGACTATGGCATCTACGCCTATGGCGTGACCTATATCGCGGCCGCCATTTTCCCCGGAGAAACCTCCGAGGCGACGCTGTTTGCGCTGGCGACTTTCGCGATCTCGTTTCTCGTGCGTCCGCTGGGTGGCTTTTTCTGGGGGCCGCTGGGCGACAAGTACGGACGCAAGGCGGTTCTGGGCATTACCATCGTGATGATGGCCGGCGCGACCGTCGCGGTTGGGCTGATCCCGTCTTATGCCACCATCGGCGTCTGGGCACCCGTGCTGCTGGTCATCCTGCGCATGGTGCAGGGCTTTTCGACAGGCGGTGAATATGGCGGCGCGGCGATCTTCATGGCCGAATATGCGCCGGACGCAAAGCGCGGGTTCTACGGCAGCTTTCTGGAAGTCGGCACATTGGCGGGATTTTGTGCAGGCGCCATGCTGATGCTGGGCTTTTCGCTGCTGCTGGGCGACAGCGCGATGCGTGACTGGGCATGGCGCCTGCCGTTCCTGCTTGCCGGGCCGCTGGGCTTCGTAGGGGTATACTTGCGCGCGCGGATGGAGGAAACGCCCCTGTTCCGTGAAGCCGAGAAGGCAGAGGAGCAGAGCTCCAGAGCACCCTTGCGCGAATTGTGGGCGCGTCATCGCCGTCCCTTGCTGGCGATGAGCGGGTTGGTGATCGCCCTCAACGTCGTGAACTATACGCTGCTCAGCTACATGCCGACTTATCTGGAGCGGCGGCTGGGCCTGTCCACCGACGCGGCGCTGGCGGTGCCGATCGCGGGCATGCTGTTCATGATGGTGCTGTTGCCGTTTGCGGGCGCGTTGTCCGACCGGATCGGCAGGAAGCCGATGTGGATGGCGTCCCTGATCGGGCTTATACTTGCGGTAGTGCCGCTGTACCATGTGATGGGCATCGGGCTGGCAAGCGCGGTTGTTGGTTATGCCGTGCTCGGCGTGCTTTATGTTCCGCAACTGGCGACGATTTCGGCGACTTTCCCGGCGTTCTTTCCCACGGCGGTGCGGTTCGCGGGCTTTGCCGTGGCTTATAACCTATCGACATCATTGTTCGGCGGGACGGCTCCGGCGGTGAATGCCTGGCTGATCGACCGGACGGGCGATCCGCTTATGCCCGCCTATGTCATGATCGCCGCGTGCCTTGTCGGCCTCGTCGCGCTACGCTTTACCGAGGAGACCGCGGGCAAGCCGCTACGCGCGATCTGAACCTGTGTCCGCGAAACCACGAAAGCCCCGACCTCGATGGCCCCGACCTCGATGATTGCCCGTTGTTCCCGCCTTGCAAGCCTGATGCTTGGCGCTTCGCTCAGCCTTGCCTCGCCCGGCGCCGTTGCTCAGGGTGCACCAACTTACGCGGACACAGTTGAACTTGCCAAGCGCGCCGGGCTTGTCCTGCGCGCGCAAATCGTGCGGATGACGCGCGTGAACACGGCAAATGCGGCAGGCGCGGCCAGCCCCTACCAACGCTACCTTGTGGAAGCGAAGACGCAGGCCCTGCTTTACGGCACACAGGGTATCGGGGGATCGCTGCGCTATATCGCGGATGTCCCCACCATGCAGGGCGCGCCCGGTTCCGTGGTCGCCGGGCAGGACGTGCTGCTGTTCGCCTGGCGCGTGGACGGCAAGCCCACAGAACTGCGCCTTGTCACGCCGACCGCCCAGCAGCCGTGGACCCCTGAGGCCGAGAGCCGGGTGCGATCGGTGCTGACCGGACTGGTCGCGCGGGATACGCCGTCGCCGACAACCAGTGTTCGTGAACTGCTTTATGTTCCGGGCAATCTTGCGGGGCAGGGGCGCACGCAGATGCTGCTGGGCACAAAAGACAACGGTACGGCCAGCGTCACCGTGCGTCACGAACCGGGCAAGGCCCCCGTATGGAGCGTTTCCTTCTCGGAAGTGGTCGGAAAGGCATCGCGCCCTCCGGCACCGGATACGCTGGAATGGTACAGCCTTGCGTGTTTCCTGCCCCGGACCCTGCCGTCGCAGACGCGTGTGCCGGGCAGCGATGCCAACAGGGATCAGGCGATCCTGGATTACTACATGGTCCTGAACGCGCTTGGGGATTGCCCGCACAACGTAACCTGATGTGCGTCAGGCCTGTGCCGGGAGTTCCCTGTTCGCCACCCGCAGGATGCCGTAACCCAGCAGCCCCGACAAAAGCGAGCCGGCCAGGATGCCCAGCTTGGCTTCGGATTGCAGTATCGGGGCGTCGGGAAACGCCAGCAGGGCGATGAACAGGCTCATGGTGAAGCCGATGCCGCACAGCAGGGCAACGCCCAGCATCTGCAGCCGGCTTGCATGCGCGGGCGCGTCGGCAAGGCCAAAGCGCACCGCGATCATGGAAAGGCCGAACACGCCTAGCGGCTTGCCGATCAGCAATCCGACCGCCACGCCCAGGGTGACCGGAGCCGCCAGGGCTTCTGCGGGCAGGCTGAGGACCGGGACACCGGCATTGGCAAGGGCAAACAGCGGGACGATGATGAAGCCCACGGGCAGGTGCAGTGCGTGTTCCAGCCGATGCAGGGGGCTGGTCGCGTCACCATCGGAACGGGCCGGCGTGCCCTCCATCGGAATGGTCAGAGCCAATGCGACACCCGCCAGCGTGGCGTGGATCCCGGACCTGTAAGTCAGTACCCAAAGGACCACGCCAAGCAGAAGATAGGGCGTCAGGCTGCGCACCCGGAACCGGTTCAGGGCGACAAGCATCACCAGGACGGCGAAAGCGCCGGCAAGGTCGGGGATAGAAATCGATGCAGTGTAGAACAGGGCGATGATGATAACCGCGCCAAGGTCATCGATGATCGCCAGCGCGGCAAGGAACACCCGCAAGGAGGCCGGCACCCGATTGCCCAGCAGCGAAATCACGCCAAGCGCAAAGGCGATGTCCGTCGCTGCGGGGATGGCCCAGCCCTTCGCTGTTTCGCCGGTGTTGAACGCGTAGAACAGCAGGGCGGGGACGGCCATGCCGCCTACCGCCGCGATCCCAGGCAGCACGCGGCGCGACCAGGACGACAGCTGCCCGTCAAGCATCTCCCGCTTTATTTCCAGCCCGACGAGCAGGAAGAATATCGCCATCAGTCCATCATTGATCCAGTGCGCCATAGACAGCGGACCAAGGTGGATGTGCAGGATCTGCTCGTAATCGTGGGCCAAGGGCGAATTGGCAAGGATCAGGGCAAGTGCCGCCATAGCCATCAGGAACAGCCCTGCCGAGGACTGCCCTTCAAGGAACTGGCGCAGAGCGCTGGGGGGCTTGAGACGGGAAAGGACCATGTGGGCTCCGGGCATGACTGAACATGCACCGGCGGCCCGACCGATGCTACCAAACCTGCCCGCCGACCGTTGGCGAACACCCGCTGAATTCTATTGCAGCCTTGGCGCTGCATCGCAACAGCAACAGGCCGCTTATCAAAATCCTTAGGATGGCGTGGGCGGTTCGATCAGCCTGATCCGCACCGCCAGACCCGGCGCGGCGTCTTGCAGTTCGATCGTTCCGCCATGCAGGTGCGCCACGGCCTGCACGAGTGACAGCCCAAGTCCTGCCCCCCAGCCTCCGCGGGCCTCGTCCAGCCGACTGAAACGGCGCAGCGCCTGTTCGCGGCGCTCCGGCGGGATGCCTGGGCCTTCGTCGGCGACCGAGATCGCAGCTCCGTTGATCTCGGGTATGAGAGACAGCGTGATCGTTCCCGTGCCGTACTTGAGCGTATTGTCCACGAGATTGCCAAGCGCCTGATCCAGCAACTGACGATGCACCCGCATGTGCAGCGCAGCAGGCGCATGCACGATGATTGCGCGGCCCTGATCTTCCACCAGCGGGGAGTATATCTCTGCCACCGTTTCCAGCAGCTCCGACAAATCGGCATCGGCAAGGCTTTCGCGCCCCATTCCCGCTTCGGCGCGCGTAATGGTAAGCGCGGTTTCGACGATCGCCATCAGCCTTTCGCTTTCTGTCAGTGCCTGATCCACGAAAGGCTGGGCGAGCGGGTCATCGACATGCTGTGCCGCCCGGTCGAGCGCCGCACGCATACGCGTGAGGGGCGATTTCAGATCGTGTGCCAGGGCGTCCGTCGCCAGCTTCAGTTCCGCGTTGAGCGCGGCTACGCGATCCAGTGCCTGATTTACCTCGCTGCCGAGCAGGGCAAAGGCGTCGCCCGTGTCGTCGGCGGGAACGCGCCGGGACAGGCGACCTTCGCGAACGTCCCGCAAGGTGGCGACGCTGGCGCCAAGACGGTTCAGGATCAACCGCGTCGAGACATAGGCTGCAAATGCCGCAAAGACCACGGACAGGCCCAGCGCGATCATCGAGGTACGTTCAAGCAGCGCCAGCACCTGCCTTTCGGTTTCCACTACAGTTCCGGTCACCAGCATCGAACCATCGGGCAGGCGGGTTGATTGGACCAGCATGGCTTCTGGCAAGGCGTGGCCCGAGCGGGACAGTTTTTCCAGTGCGTAGGCAGCACCGGGCGTCAGGTCTGACGGAAGACGATCAAGGTTGCCGCTGAGGCGCTTTCCATCGGCTCCGGCCAGCAGCAGTACGCTTGCCCGTTCCACCCGGCGTGAAACACGCGCCTCGATGGCGTGTGACAGCGCTGGCTGCCCGCCATCGGCATAGGCATCCAGCAAGTCGTCCCGCAGGGTTTCAGCAACCTCCACGGCATCGGCATGGCTTTGTGATCGTAGCAGAAGTGCCGGACCAAGCAGCAATACCGCCGCCGCCACGATCTGGAACAGGAAGACGAGCGCCGCGAAGCGGAACGTCGTCGAGTGCCATATCCTCACGGTTCGGCGCCGATCCGATATCCTGCCCCGCGCGCGGTGTGCAGCAGTCGGCGGGGTTCTCCTTCGTCAATCTTCTTGCGCAGGCGGCTGAGGTGGACGTCCACCACGTTGGTGCCGGGATCGAAGTGATAGTCCCACACGCCTTCTAGCAACATCGTGCGGGTCACGACCTGATCGACATGGCGCAGCAGGAATTCCAGCAGACGGAATTCGCGAGGCTGCAATTCGATCACCCGACCACCCCGGCGGACGCGGCGGGAAAGGAGGTCCATTTCCAGATCGTCGCAGCGCAATACCGTCTCGGCGACGGCAGCAGGAGCGCTGCGGCGGATCAACAATCGGATGCGCGCGAGCAGTTCGGCAAAGGCGAAAGGCTTGACCAGATAATCGTCACAGCCGTTGGTAAGGCCCTTGATCCGATCTTCGGGCGACCCGAGCGCGGACAGGATGATGACGGGGGTTTCCATGCCCGCACTTCGCAGCGCGGCCAGAACTGCCATGCCGTCCAGTCCCGGCAGCATCCTGTCCAGCACGATGCAGGCGTATCCGCCGTCAGTGGCAAGGAACAGTCCGTCGCGACCGTTGCCGGCGCGGTCCACCGTGAAGCCCGCTTCGTCGAGCCCCTTGGCTATGAAGTCGGCGGTGGCAGCATCGTCTTCGACAAGCAGGATCTTCTGGCTCAACGCGCCTTCCTTACAATTACGGCCCTTCGCTTATGGGCCGCGTCGCCATTCGGCACGATGGGGAGCGAATTAACTTTCGCTCATGTTTCCATTGGCCGCAGCAAGGTCTGAGCATCGTATGCACCTTGTACGGGCGACGACAAGACCTCACGCCTTTTGGAAGGGACGGCCTTCCAGATTGCCGATTGTTCATGTTGTGGCGATCGTCCCGCAATCTGGCGGAATGCAAAAGCGGTCCCATGCTGCTGAAAACCGCCCTGTTTTTCTCGCTCGTTGCTGCGCCGGTTGCCGTGAATGCCGCGACTTGCACCGAGGGTATCTGGCTCAATCCTTCTCGCAGCGTCGCGGTGCGTACCGGCGCCTGCGGGCAGGGCCTTTGCGGACGCGTGGTCTGGGCAAGCGGCAAGGCGTTGGCGGATGCGCAGGACAGCGGCGTCACGTCGCTGATCGGCACTGAACTTTTGCACGATTACCGTGCCGAAGGGCCTGTCTGGCGCGGCTCGGTCTACGTGCCCGACATGGGGCGTCACTTCGATTCCAGGATCGAGGCGCTTTCGCCCGATCGGCTGAAGATCAGCGGTTGCATCCTGGGCGGTATCTTTTGTCGTTCGCAGGTCTGGACCCGCGTGGCGCAGGTGCCCGCATGACCGCGCTGTCCGTTGCCCTGCGCCGCCATCGCAAGCTGATGGAAGCCGTTGCCGTGCTGGCGGTCATTTCGCTGGGCTTTGCGGCCCTGAATACGCTGACGCACGAAATCCGCTATTCGCAGGTGCGCGCGGCCGTTCACGCGCTGGACGGCGGCCGGATTGTCCTGAGCCTTGTGCTTGCTTCTGCCAGCTATTTCACGCTGACGTTCTACGATTTCCTTGCCCTGAGAACGATCGGGCGCCCCCTGCCATGGCGCACCGCCGCACTGGCTTCGTTCACCAGCTATACGCTCAGCCACAACCTGGGCCTTTCGCTGCTGACCGGCGGGTCGGCGCGCTATCGCATCTATGTCGGTGCAGGGCTGGATGGGCCGGACGTTGCCAAAGTGGTGATGCTGGCTGCGGGAAACTTCTGGGCAGGTGTGCTGGCCGTCAGCGGCACTGCGATGCTGTTCCACAGCGGCAGCCTGAAGGTGGGCTCGGTGGTGCTGGAACAAGGCGCCGTGCACGGGCTGGGTGCCGCTGTGCTGGCCTTGCTCGGGGTGCTGGCGATCGCGGTTGCCCGGACAAGGCATCTGAAGCTGCCGGGCATTCGCCTGCCCTTGCCCTGTGCGCATGAGATCGCCTTGCAGGCCGGCGTTGGCGTGGTGGATATCGCGTGTGCTGGTGCGGCGCTTTTCGTGCTGCTTCCCGGAGCCGATCCGGCGCAGCTTCCGCTTTTCGTTCTGGCCTATGCACTGGGCATCGTTGTCGCTCTGGTGACGCATGTGCCCGGCGGGCTTGGCGTGTTCGAGGCGGTTGTGCTTGCCGTTGCACCGGGGGACCGCACGCATCTGTTTGCCGGGCTGATAGTCTACCGCCTCATCTATTACCTGCTTCCGCTGGCGATCGCGGCACTGCTGCTGGCGTGGCGCGAAGGCGCGCGCAGCCCGCTGCTATCGCGTCTGGTGGGAGGCGCGGCCACCAGCCTGTCGCCACTGCTGCTGGCAAGTGCGACGTTTCTGGTTGGGGGAATGCTTTTGCTTTCCGGCTCGTTGCCTGCGGTGCACGCGCGCATGGGGTTGCTGGCGGGCCTCGTCCCCCTGCCGGTAATCGAAGCAAGCCACATCGCGGCCAGCCTTGTCGGCACCGCACTGTTGTTGCTGGCGCCCGGTCTTTATCGCAGGCTTGATGGAGCCTGCCTTGCCGCAAGGTTGCTGCTGGTGGCCGGTGCAGTCTTCTCGCTGGCCAAAGGCATCGATTACGAAGAGGCTATGGGCTGCCTCATGCTTGCCGGGCTGTTGCAGTTCACGCGCCGCGCCTTCTATCGCCGCACTGCCCTGACCGAGACGCCGTTCACCGCAGGCTGGATCGCCGCCATGCTAATGGCTGCTGGGCTGGCGCTCTGGGCGGGGCTTTTTGCCTACCGCCATGTGCCTTACAACGACGACTTGTGGTGGAAGTTCGCCCTGCGCGCCGATGCGCCGCGTTACCTTCGTGCTGCTCTGGCTTCTTCGGTATTGCTTGCCGGGGTTGCCGTCTGGAGGCTGTGTGCGCCGGGGACGATCCGTGGCGATGCCGGTGCCGCTTCTGAGGATGAGGCCGCCATTAATGCCATCCTTGCCAGCAGCGCGCGCACGGAGGCAATGCTTGCCCTGACCGGGGACAAGCAATTCCTGGTGTCCGAGGGCAAGGACGCCTTCATCATGTATCAGATCAAGGGTTCCAGCTGGGTCGTCATGGGCGATCCGGTGGGGGCGGAGGCATCGTGGGGCGAACTGCTCTGGGCCCTGCGCGACATGTCGCACCGACGTCAGGGGCGGCTGGTTCTCTACGAGATTTCCCCGGCGATGCTGGACCTTGCCATCGGCATGGGGTTGCAGATCGTGAAGTACGGCGAAGAGGCGGTGGTCGACCTCACGACATTTGAACTGGATACGCCGCAGCTGCGATCCGTGCGCAAGTCCGAACGCACCGCAGGCCGCGCAGGTGCAAGGCTGCGGGTAGTGCCCGCAGCAGCAGTGCCGGTGATCCTGGATGAGCTGGAAGCGATCTCGAACGAATGGATGGCGGCCAAGGGGCAACGCGAAAAGAGCTTCAGCCTTGGCGCCTTCGATCGCGAATACCTGGTGAACTTCGACATGGCTCTGGTCATGGTGGAGGATCGCATCGTCGCCTTCGCCAACCTGTGGTGCACACAGGACCGTGCAGAGGCTTCGGTGGACCTTATGCGGCACCGGGAAGACGCGCCGCGGGGCACAATGGACTTCCTGTTCACCAATCTCCTGCTCTGGGCCAAGGCGCGCGGCTATCGGCGCTTCACGCTGGGAATGGTGCCGCTTTCCGGCATCGATGGCGGGCCCCTGGCACCGGCATGGGCCAAGGCGGCAGCGCTGGTGTTCCGGCATGGTGAAAGGTTCTACGGTTTCCGTGGCCTGCGCGGCTACAAGGAAAAGTTCGCGCCGCACTGGGAGCCACGCTACGTCGCGGGGCCGAACGGGCTTGGACTTATCCAGGGATTGCACGACGTTTCGCGGCTGATCGGCGGAACAGCTGGCAGTGCTCCCGCGCGCTCCATGCCGCCTGTGCCTGCCAGCGCCCTGAATGCAGGAATGCTGCCGGCATGACGCGCCTTCGCACCCGTTTTGTCCTGGCGCTTCTGGTGGTGGCCGTGCTGGGCGCCGGGGCACTGGCCGCGCCGATGCTGGGGCTGCTTGGCACCCGGCCTGTAGAGATGTTTCCGGGCAGTGCGCCTCATCCGCGTGTCGCCGCAGTATTTCTGTCCGGCGACATGGGTTTTCGCTTTGGCATGGGAGCGAATGTCGCTGCCGCGATCGCAGCCAAGGGAGTGCCCGTTGTCGGCGTGGCGTCGCCGGTCGTCTTCGCCGCGCACCGTACACGTGCCGATGTGGATACCGTGTTGGCCGGCGCCATCCGTCTTGCCATGGCGCGGACCGGGGCGCGCCGGGTGATACTGATGGGCCAGTCGTATGGCGCCGATATCCTTGCGACAAGCGCCCCCGATCTGCCGCCGGACCTTCGCCGCCGGGTTCTTGCCATAGATCTGACTGTACCCGCCCACGACGTCTATTTTCGCGCCGATCCGGCTGGTCTTGCCTATACCGGCCAGCCGGACGCGCGACCATTGCCTGCGATGCGCCGGATCAACTGGGCTCCGATCATCTGCGTCTATGGGCTGGCAGAAAGGGACAGTCTGTGTCCTTCCCTGCAGGGACGGGCAAGGGTGATCGGGCTGTCCGGTGACCACTACCTCAATCATGACGCTGCGCGCCTCATGGCAACGACGATTGCCGCGCTGCGGGAAGCCGCGCCGCGGGCAGGGCTTCGGCCATGAGCGGGACACTGGCTGATTGCCGGGCCGAACGGCATGTCGCTCCTCGAAAGTTCGTGGTCGATGCGCTGGGCATACAGACCTGCCGTTGCAAGGTCTGCGGCTGCGATCTTCGGCGCTTGCCCGCAATGCGCCGATGGTTCCGATCCGGCATGATGGGCTGAGCCATCGAACATGACGAAAATTTAAGACGCCGATCAGGTCGCGAAGAAAGTGCCGGGCCTATCGCCTGAGCATACCCTATCCCCCGGACATGTGACGATATGAGCAGCCCCATATTCTATGACCCCACCGGCCGCCGCAGCCGCTGGGCGCGCGGTGTCGTTGCCGTGCTTCTCATCCTTGTCCTGCTGGGGGCAGCTGCATTCGCAACAACCCTTGTTGCGGTGCCGACGCAGCGTGAGCTGGAATTGCCGACACCGCGCCTGAAGCCCTCCACGTTGCATGGCGGCGCCTTCAGGCATGAGCTGAAGTCATGGCTGCCGCGTGGCCGGAAAGGGCCTGGGCAGAAGCCGTTGAGCATCGGTTTCTATTTGCCCAACAACGATGCCAGCTTTCTGTCTCTGGTGCATCACGGCAATGATCTTGACTGGGTAGTGCCTGCGCTGATCAACATTGCCGGGCCACGGCACGCTGTTACGGTTGAGCCGGACGCCCGGTTCGACCGGCTCGTCGCTGGCCAGTCGCACCATTTCAAGGTTCTGCCGATGGTCCAGAACGTCGGGACCGATGGATGGGACGGCGTTGGAACAGCCGCGCTGCTGCATGATCGGACACAGCGCCTCGCGCTGGCCAAACGCCTCGGCGGAGCCGTTGCGCAGGGGCGTTATGCGGGCCTCGTAATGGACCTTGAGGCGCTTCCGGCGCGTGCCATGCCCGATTACCTTGCTTTCCTGCGCAGCCTGCACGCGGCCATGCCCAAGGGGACGTCGCTGGCCGTGACGAC
The DNA here is from genome assembly GCF_002896965.1 of Novosphingobium guangzhouense. Taxonomy (GTDB): domain Bacteria; phylum Pseudomonadota; class Alphaproteobacteria; order Sphingomonadales; family Sphingomonadaceae; genus Novosphingobium; species Novosphingobium guangzhouense. The sequence goes on along the minus strand of NZ_LYMM01000001.1, from coordinate 207,700 downwards.
GCCTGCCGATGACGAGGGAGGCTGGCCGCTTCAATCCCTGGCCAAAGTGACCGACAAGGTCATCTTCATGGCGTATGACCAGCATTGGGAGGGCGGCACGCCCGGTCCGATCGCCGCCCAGGGGTGGTTCATCCATGAAGTGCAAAGCGCGCTCAGACGCATCGGTCCCGATCACCTTGTCATCGCGCTGGGTAGCTATGCCTATGACTGGCACGGCAAGGACACGGATGCCCTTGCTATCGAGGATGCATGGCTTGCCGCGCATGACAGCGATGCGAAGATCGTCTTTGACCCGGAAAGCGGCAATTCGGCCTTCGCCTATGACGACGATCAGGCGCATCATACGATCTGGATGCTCGATGCCGCCGCAAGCTGGAACGAACTGGCTGCGTTGCGGCGCCTTGGCATACGGGACATGGCGCTCTGGCGGCTGGGCACCGAGGATTCCGGATTCTGGAATGATCTTAACGCGTTCCGCAAGGGCGGAGCCCCGGACCTTTCGACGCCTCGGGCGCTCAGCAGCGCCGATATCGAAGGTTCGGGAGAAATCCTGCGCATCACGGCCACTCCGCGTGATGGACGCCGCACAGTAGGCTTCGATGCCAATGGCGTTATCCATCAGGAAGCATACGCTGCTCTGCCCACACCTTACGTGGTCCAGCGTTCGGGCGGTGCCGATGCCAAACGGATCGCGCTTACTTTCGATGACGGACCCGATCCCAAATGGACCCCGCTGATCCTGCGTGAACTGGAAGCGGCACATGTGCCTGCAACATTCTTCGTGATCGGGGAAAATGCCCTTGGCAGCCCCGGCTTGCTCAAGCGTATCGTTGCCGATGGAGACGAACTGGGCAACCACACTTATACCCATCCCAACCTTGCCAATGCAGGGCCACGTCAGACACGGCTGGAACTGAACGCCACCCAGCGGCTGGTCGAAGCCTACACAGGGCGCAGCATGACCTTGTTTCGCGCGCCTTACTTCGGGGATGCGGAGCCTACCACGCCGGACGAACTCGGCCCGGCGCTTGCTGCCCAGCAAGCGGGCTATACGGTCGTGGGCCTCCACGTGGACCCCAACGACTGGCAACGGCCGGGAGAGGACGAGATCGTCGATCAGGTACTTCGCCAGGTGCACTCCGCGACACCGCAGAATGCAACCAACGTCGTCCTGCTGCATGATGGTGGTGGCGACCGTGCGCAAACCGTGGCCGCGCTTCCGCGCATCATCAAGGCACTGAAGGCCGAAGGCTACACGTTTGTTACTGCTTCACAGCTTGTCGGCATCCCGCAGGCGCGCGCGATGCCTGCAATCTCGACGACCGATCTTGCTGCGGTGCGCGTGGATGTTGCCGCTTTCGTGGCATTGATGGCCGTGGCGGCGGTGCTCGCCTGGATATTCTACCTCGCGATCTCTCTCGGCATTGCGCGGGCGGTGATAATGGCTGCGCTTGCCTGGTATCAGAGCCGCCGTCGCCGCCCGGACCCTCCGCATTTCGAGCCCGCCGTTTCGGTCGTCATCCCGGCTTACAACGAAGAGCGCGTGATCGCCGCTTCCGTCGCGCGTGTGCTGGCCAGCGATTATCCTGACTTGCATGTCATCGTGGCCGATGACGGATCGAAGGATGCCACAAGCCGGATCGTGCAGTCCACCTTCGGACACGATCCGCGTGTGACGTTGCTGACGCTGAAGAACGGGGGCAAGGCCAGCGCGCTCAATCGTGCGCTTGCGCAAGCCACCGGCGAGGTCATCATCGCGCTTGATGCCGATACCCAGTTCGAACCCGAAACGATCCGCCGACTTGCGCGCTGGTTCGCAGACCCGCAACTGGGCGCGGTCGCCGGGGATGCACGGGTGGGCAACCGGGTCAATCTGGTCACCCGCTGGCAGGCGGTCGAATATATAACCGCGCAGAACCTTGAGCGTCGGGCGCTGGCCGGGTTCGATGCGATGACCGTAGTGCCGGGTGCTGTCGGCGCTTGGCGGCGTGCGGCTCTGGACTGCGTTGGAGGCTATCCCGAAGATACGCTGGCCGAGGATCAGGATCTTACCATCGCCATTCAGCGCGCCGGTTGGCGCGTCACCTACGATCCGCGCGCCGTGGCCTGGACCGAGGCGCCCGAAAGTTTCAGCGCCCTGGCCCGGCAGCGCTTTCGCTGGGCTTTCGGAACGCTGCAGTGCCTTTGGAAGCACCGCGCGGTCATCCGCACGCGCAGGCCGGCCGGGCTTGGCCTTGTGGGGCTGCCACAGGCATGGCTGTTCCAGATCGCTTTCGCAGCGATTTCGCCCTTGATCGACCTTGCGCTGATCGTCTCGATCATCGGCACGGCTCTGCGCGTTTCGGCCCACGGCGGGGCGCAGACGAGCGGGGATGTCGGCATGATGGGAGCCTATTGGATGGCCTTCACCGCGATAGATGTGCTCTGCGGCTGGATTGCCTACCGCCTCGACGGAGCGCGTGTTCGCTATCCAGCGCATCTGCTGGTCGCGCAGCGCCTTGTCTATCGCCAGATCATGTACTGGGTCGTGCTGCGCGCAATCGCATCTGCCATTGCCGGCTGGATAGTGGGGTGGGGCAAACTGGAGCGTACCGGCTCCGTCTCCGCCACCGCAGCGGCCCGATGACCGCTACCAGAGAGCGCGCTCATCGGGCGTGAGGGGCAATTGCATGGTGCAACCATCGCGGGCGGATGCAGCGCCTGCTTCCAGCACGGCCATCACCGCAAGGGCTTCGATCGGGCGTACCGGCAGCGGGCCTTCTCCGGCAAGGGCTGAGGCGACGGCGGTATAGAACCCGCGCTGGTCGCCCGCAGTGGCCGCGATCGTGCGGGGTTCGCCAGAGCCGCTGAAAAAGATGAGATCGTCGGCGTCCTCTCCCCATCCCGGTGCTCCGGGCCGTATTCCGGACAGCAACTGCGCTTCCTGGCCATCGGCCTTCGCCTTGACCGCACTGCCGCCGGTGCCGTGAACGGTGAAGCGCGCAGATCCCCCCGCCACCAGCATCCCTGCATGGATGATGACGCGTCGCTCTCCGTAGTTGAGCACGGCATGGGCCCAGTCGTCGATCTGCGCGCCGTCACGCTGCGTGGCGATGCTGGCGGTAACGCTGTCAGGCAGGCCGAACAGCGCCAGCGCCTGATCGACCATGTGCGGGCCAAGGTCGAACCAGATGCCTGCGCCGGGTACGGCATGCTCTCGCCAGCGGTCGCGCACTTGCGGGCGGAACCGGTCGATACGGGATTCGAAATGTGTGACGCGGCGCAGCAGCCCTGATTCAATGGCGCGGCGTATGGTAAGAAAATCGCTGTCCCAGCGGCGGTTATGGAACACCTGAAGCTGCCGGCCACGCGCCTTGGCAAGCGCGATCAAGCCGCGCGCTTCCTCCAGATTCAGCGCAAAAGGCTTGTCGACCACGACATCGCGCCCGGCCTCCAGCGCCGCGCGGGCAAGGGGGGCATGAGTGTCGTTGGGGGTCGCGATGACTACAAGGTCGATCATGTCGTCCGCGATCAGATCTTCGGGCGCGCGATACACCGTGGCGTCCGGAAAGTCCGCATGGACCTTGGCCGCATCGCGAGAGGCGACCGCGTGAAGCGAAAGGCTCTCGCACGCGGCGATCAGCGGCGCGTGGAAGGTCTTCCCGGCAAATCCGTAGCCAAGAAGGCCAACTCGGAAAGGGCGGCCTGACTTGTTCACGATTGCGATCCTTTTCTTGCGGCCTTTTCTTGCGGCCTTCCGGTTTCGGCCCCTTTGCCTTTGAGGGCGCAAAACCGGATGTACCGCCTGCTGCCCCCTGATCAACTCTTAAGCGCTGCGCTTTGAACTGGTAACGATTACATAAGTGAGATCGCCGAGTTGGTACTCCCGCCGGCCCGGACGGGCTGGCTCCTGCTCAGATTTGTCTGATCAGCGGCCAAAATGCCGCCAAGCCTGCGCGTTCCGCTGCGATCGGGAAGGCCGTGCGACGATAAAGCGGCGCTTCACTCATAAGGGACGATTCGGGGGGAACTGCGGCTTACCAATGGCGTGCATGGCGCCGCCGCTACGGCGTTGTAATCCTTGGGATCTGGCTAATTCCAGCCACATTTCGGCGCGACGCTTCATGGCGTAATGAAAACGTTACCTTGCTAATGATCTTTAAAAAACGTCATATAATCAATGATATGCAACATCATCCCAATGTGCGCCGAAAAGGGCTGCTTGCATTCATCCGCGAATCGGTCATTGTAATGAAAACGTCAATCATTCGAGAACGGGTCACAGGGAGTTCCAATCTTGCTCAAGCGTCTAACGTTTACTGCCAGCGCGCTTTCCATCGCCGCGGCCTTCGCCCAGCCTGCTTTCGCGCAGGATTCCGCTCCTGCGGCCGACGCGGCATCCGAGGGCCTCGGCGAGATCGTCGTGACCGCGACCAAGCGCGAGACGAGCGCCCAGAGCACGCCGATCGCAATGACTGTCGCCAGCGGCGAGGAACTCTCGAAGGCGGGCGTTACAGACGTCAATGCGCTGTCCAACATCGCGCCCACCGTCAACATTGCTCAGAACAACGCGAATACCATGATCACCATTCGCGGTGTGTCGAGCCGCGACTACTCGGAAACGGGTGATCCGGCGGTCGCCGTTTCGGTCGACAACTTCTATCTTCAGCGCGCATTCGCCCTCAACGCGGCGATGTTCGACGTCGAGCGTATCGAAGTGCTGCGCGGTCCACAGGGCACTCTTTATGGCCGCAACGCGACGGCGGGCGCCGTCAACATTGCAACGGTAAAGCCGACCGACGACTGGAAGCTCGATGCCGCGGCCGAAATCGGCAATTACGGCACGCTCAACTTCGACGTCGGCGCAACCGTCCCCGTCAGCGACACGCTGAGCTTCCGCTTTGCCGGCACGCGCAAGACCCATGAAGGGTATCGCGACAATCCGGGGCTCAAGGATGGCGATGACGGCAATGTCACCGGCGGCCGTGTCCATGCGCTGTGGACTCCGACCAGCCGTCTTTCGATCCTCGTCACCGGCGAGATGACCCGCGTGGACGGCGTCGGCTCCACCATCAAGGCGGTGCCTTACAGTGACGTCAACGACGATGGCACGCTGGAAATCGGTTCGTCCAAGCGTTTCGAACTGAACAATCAGGGCTACACCCGCATCCGCACCAAGGCTGTACGCAGCGCGATCTCCTATGACATGGACTTCGCGACGCTCAGCTTCTTCGGCGGATACCAGAAGTCGACGCTGAACCGTGATAACGATCAGGACGGCGGCACTGTCTACAACTACGGCTTCCAGCAGAACGAAGACGTCAAGGATCAGAACTACGAACTGCGCCTCAGCTCGAACAACAAGACGGGCTTTACGTGGCAGGTCGGCGGATACTTTTTCAAGGAAACCGATGCGCTGCTGACCTATTTCCAGGTTCATGGCGACGCCGGCACCACGCCGTTCAATTATTACACGTTCGACTATGACGTTGGCAGCAAGTCCAAGGCCGCCTTCGCGCAAGTCGGCTACGACGTTACCGATCAGCTGAAGCTTGAAGCAGGCGTTCGCTACACCAAGGACAACAAGTACCAGGTCGGCTACAACGATATCGCAGGCGCTTATGCGGACCTCGATAACCACTATTCGGGCGATCAGGTTACCTGGCATTTCGGCGCCAACTATCAGGTGACGCCGGACAACCTGTTCTATGCCAAGGTCGACAAGGGCTACAAGGCGGGCGGCTACACCACCAATTCCTCGTTCGGTCCCGAGCAGATCATCGCTTACGAAATCGGCACCAAGAACCGCTTCCTCAACAACACGCTGCAGGTCAACCTGAGCGGCTTCTACTACGACTATTCCGATCTGCAGACGCAGCAGGAAGATCCGGCTACCGCGCTTGTCTACACCCTCAACGCGGGCAAGGCGCGCGTGTGGGGTGCGGAACTGGAAACGCTGTGGCAGGTCACGCCGGACACCCGCATCGATGCCAACGTTGCGTGGCTTGACGCCAAGTATTCGGAATTCTGCACCGTCACCGCAGATACCTGCCCGGCGGCCAGCGATCTTTCCGGCAACCGTCTGACGCAGGCTCCGGAATGGACGCTTTCGGGGGGCATCCAGCACGATTTCCACCTGCTGGGTGGCACCCTGACCCCGCGCGTGCAGACCCGCTACCAGTCGAAGAGCTACTTCACCTTCTACAATACGGCGGCAGAGCAGCAGGGCGCTTACTGGAAGAGCGACGCGCAGATCACGTACACGCCGGATGACGGTCCGTTCTCGATCACCGCATATGTGCGCAACATCGAGAACAAGACGATCCTGACGGCGAATGCCAACGCCGGCTACGCCAGCGCTTACCTTGTCCAGTTCGCTCCGCCGCGTACGTACGGTGCGCGTCTGACTTACTCGTTCTGACGAGAAAGCGGGATGGTCCTTCTCTCCTCCGGACTGTCCCGCGCTCCCTCCCACCCTCCGCGAGCGCAAGCGCGGGGGGTGGGGGTAACCCTCTTCCCATCCGCACCGAAACACCCGATCCTCGCGGACAGGACAGCCATGCCTCACGATCTCGTCGAACTTGCACAGGCCATCGTCAGCGGTGCTTTGAGCGCCGTCGATGCCGTCACCGATGCGCTGGAGCGCGCCGAGGATTGGCGCGATCTGAACGCATTCGTCGCGATCGAGGCAGAGACTGCGCTTGATCAGGCGCGTGCCTGCGATGAACAGCGCAGGCGCGGATCGCTGCGGGGGCCTCTGCATGGTGTGCCTCTGGCGCACAAGGACATGTTCTACCGCGCCGGTATCCCCACCGAGGCCGGCTCGAAAATCTGGCAGGGCCATGTGCCCACCGAAACATCGCCGCTAATGGCCAGGCTGGCCGCGGCAGGCGCGATCACGATCGGCCGCCTGCACATGGCCGAGTTCGCGATGGGCCCGACCGGCCACAACGCGCATCTTGGCCGGTGTCGCAATCCATGGAACGGCGATGCGATCTCTGGCGGGTCGTCATCGGGTTCGGGCGCAGCGGTGGGCGCGCGCATCGTCACGGGGGCGCTGGGATCGGACACTGGTGGTTCCGTGCGCCTTCCTGCGGCCTTCTGCGGCGTGGCCGGGCTCAAGCCCACGAATGGGCTGCTTCCCGATACTGCGATGATGCCGCTGTCGAGGACGCTGGACACGGCGGGGCCGCTGTCCACTTCCAGCCGTTCATTGGCGCGCCTGATGGATGTGCTGTCGGATAGCGAATACGAAGCACATCTGGTTGCCGACTGTTCGGGCATGACGATCGGCGTGCCGACCAGCTACTTCACCAACGACCTTCATCCGGAAGTCGCCGCTGCCTTTGCCACAGCAAGGCAGGTCTTTGCGGATCTGGGTGCGAAAGTCGTCGATGTGGCGATCCCCGACCATTCGGGCTATCCCGATATTGCCGCGGACATATGGGCGCCCGAAGCTGCGGCCTTCCATGCGCGGCACCTTGCCGATCGATCGGAAGATTTCGGAGATCAGGTGCGCAACCGGCTGCTGGCCGGCGCGGCTGTGCCTCCCGACGCTTATCTGGCTGCGCTTGGTCGCCGCAAATCCGCGCAGTCGGACATGCTGGCAGGTCCGTTCTCCGGCGTAGACCTCCTGCTTACCCCTGCATCGCGTTTCCCGGTGCCGCTGGCCAGCCAGGTCGGCGCAACCGGCGGCGCCGAGATGCAGGCAATGGTAGCGGAACTGTCCGCGCTTACGCGCACGATCTCGATGCTGGGCTTTCCGGCGCTTGTTACGCCGATGGGCTTTGATGCGCGCGGCCTGCCGCTTGCCTTGCAACTCGTCGGACGTCCCCATTCCGAACAATTCTTGCTGCGTGGAGGGTTTGCCTATGAACAGGCGACTTCCTGGCTGGCGCGCGTACCGTCTCCTCCTCCTCTCCCTTAACTTCTCTCTCCCAGGAGCATTGCAATGGATATTGGTCTGTTCATTCCCATCGGCAACAACGGTTGGCTGATTTCCGAGAACGCTCCGCAGTACAAACCCAGCTTCGAAATGAACAAGAAGCTGGTCCAGACGGCCGAAGGCTATGGCTTCGACTTCGCGCTTTCGATGATCAAGCTGCGCGGTTTCGGCGGCAAGACCGAGTTCTGGGACTACAACCTCGAAAGCTTCACGCTGATGAGCGCGCTTGCCGCTGTCACCAGCAAGATCAAGCTGTTCGCTTCGACGGCTATTCTTACCCTGCCGCCGGCCATGGTTGCGCGCATGGCGGTGACAATCGATTCGGTCGCACCGGGCCGTTTCGGCGTCAACGTCGTCACCGGCTGGGCCAAGGGCGAATACGAACAGATGGGCATGTGGCCGGGCGATGCCTACTTCGGTCACCGCTACGACTACGCCAGCGAATACGTCCAGGTGATGAAGGACCTGTGGGCGGACGGCAAGTCGGACTTCAAGGGTGAGCATTTCCAGATGGAAGACTGCCATCTTCTGCCCAAGCCCAGCACCGGCAAGATCGAGATCGTGGGTGCGGGCCAGTCGGCGCGCGGCATGGAATTCGTGTCGAACTATGGCGACTACAACTTTGTCACCGCCGGTGGCCTCAACAAGCCGACCAAGCACGCGCCGACAGTCGAGGCGCTGGTGGAAGCAGCCAAGAAGACCGGCCGCGACGTGGGCGCCTACATCCTGTGCATGGTGATCGCCGACGAGACTGACGAAAAGGCGATGGCCAAGTGGCAGTCCTACCGCGAAGGCGCAGACGTCGACGCGCTGGCGTGGATGAGCGATCAGGGCGCGGCTGACAAGACGGCCGGTGAAGGCTCGACCGCGCGCCACATCAACCTGCCCGAAGGCGCTGTGAACCTTGGTATCGGTACGTTCGTCGGTTCCTACGAAACGGTCGCCGGGCTGCTGGACGAAGCCGCATCGGTGCCCGGCACCAAGGGCATCATGCTGACCTTCGATGACTTCGAAAAGGGCCTCGTCGACTTTGGCGAGAAGGTGCAGCCGCTGATGGCCTGCCGTCAGGATCGCCTTGTAGCAGCCTGATCTGAGTTACCCTGACGGCCCGGTCTTTCTCTCCATCGGGCTGTCCAAACTGCCTCGGCCGGTCACGCACCCAGCGTGACCGGCCTTTTTCAACTCTGTGCGTTTGAAACGGGTGAAGCGCGACGCTCCTCAAATCCGCTCATGCGGAAATCTGAAAGGTGCAGCTCAGTCGCGTGCAGCCAGAGACGCCCGCGCTGCCAGCAAGGCACCAAGGCCAGCAACCCAGCTCACCAGCAGGAAGCTTGTGCCGTAATCACCGCACAAGCCGTAGATCGTCGCCATTGCCGCAGGGCCGATCATCACGCCGATAAAGGTGTAGACCAGGGACCCGCCAATCACACGGCCGGCGTCTTCAGGTGCACAGTGGTGCGTGCATTCGGCCATGACCACGCCGTTCCAACCGCTCATGCAGAAGCCGAATATGCACAGCACGCCGATCGCCACCACGGCGGGCAGGGTATCAAGCCACCACAATGCGATCATGCAGGCCATCGATACGACGCCGATCAGGGCAAGCACCGTGAAGCCGCCGTACCGGTCGCCCAGCCCACCCCATGAGACGCGGCCAAGTGCTCCGCAAGCCTGCACCGCCCCGGCGACAAGACCGGCTTCGACCATCGACCAGTGATGTTCGACCAGCATGATGACGGCGAAGGCAGACAGCGAAAGCTGAAGCGAGGAATAAAGCATCCCCAGCATCGCCAGGACACGTAGCGGCGCCTTGCCCCAGACCAGGCGCTGCTCATAGATGAAGCCGCGCCAGACCGAGATCGTGGCCGGGGCGGGGGGGCGTTGCGGCCCGCCTTTTAGCGCCAGCACGCCGATCATGGCAAAACACGGGACTGCGCCCACTACGAACGTCGTGCGCCAGCCCAGCCACCCGGCCATCGCAGGGATCAGCAATGCTGCCAGGACGCCGCCGATCGGCACACCGGCCTGCTTGATCGAGAAGATCAGGGAGCGGCGGTGCGGCGGAGTGACGGCGCCAAGAATTTGCGCCGACGCCGGGTTCTGCACCCCGTAACCCAGGCCGATCACCATTGATGCCAGCAATGCCAGCCACGGGCTTGCGCTTGTCAGCAGCAGAAGCGCAGTGCCGAAGCAGGCCAGGGCAAGCTGCTCTACCTGCACCGGCCCTCGATGCTGGATCAGCGTGCCGGCCATGGCAGAAGCAAAGGTTCCGGCGGCATAGATCACGCTGATCTGATAACCGACATAATGCGGCGCCAGCCCGAATTGTCCTGCGACCAGCGGCGCAATGCCCGTAAGCGCCAGTGCCGTCATCGTCGACAGGATCTGGATCGTCGTCGTGGTGGCCAGCGCGGAGGCGATGGACGGCGCCTTTTCAGGCGCGCTATGGGCGGTCGATGTGGCGGTCATTGCTGCACTGCATAATGTAATGCTTTACACGAGCCAAGCGGGAAGTCACATTCACGGGATATCGCACTTTGGTGCCGCCTGCTTGGGAGCCGAATTTCCATGGTCCAGACCCCCTACGCCCCTGTGACAGCCAATGTCCATGCTGCATTGCAGCGTATCGGCGGGCGGGACGCGCTGGTTCGCGCGTGGCTGCATGTTGATGATGCAGGGGCGCTGGCTGCGGCGAAGGCGCTGGATCAGTCGGAACCCGGCCCTCTCCACGGTGTTTGCGTGGGCGTAAAGGATGTGATTGCAGTGGCCGGAATGCCGCTTACGCACAATTCTCCGTTATTCTCCGGCCATGTTCCGTCGGAGGATGCGCCCTGTGTTGCAACCTTGCGTGCGGCAGGTGCGGTGATCATCGGGAAAACGGACACCACGGAATTTGCCGCTGCCGGGCGCAATGCCGCCAGCGCCAATCCCCATGACACGGCGCGCACGCCGGGCGGCTCCTCGGCCGGATCGGCTGCGGCAGTGGCAGACGGACATGTGCCGCTGGCCCTGGCGACGCAAACCGGCGGGTCGACTATCCGTCCCGCCAGTTTCTGCGGAATCCATGGCTTCAAGCCAAGCTGGGGCCTTGTCAGCCGCGAAGGCGTGAAAACTTACGCCAATAGTCTGGATACCGTGGGCTGGTATGCGCGCGACCTCGACATGATCGACCGCGTTTGTGACGTCTACGGCCTTGCTTCGGCAGAGCGGTTCGACAGCTCTCGGTTGCGCATCGGCGTTTTCCGCACACCCTGGTGGGACGAAATGGCGCCTGACGGTCAGGCCGCTTTCGATAGTGTCAGCGCGGCGATGGCGCGGGCTGGCATCGAAACGGTGGAGATCGCCGGCCTGCCCGAATTCGCGCATCTCAACGACGATCATCGTGCGATCCTGTTTCGCGAAGGCGCGGCGGCCTTCCTCGCTCTGGCGCGGGCACGGCCGGATCTGCTGCATGCCGACTTCCACTTGCGGGTCGATGCGCTGGCGACATATTCCGACGCCCGGTTGCGCGAAGCGCATGATCGTGCGGCGGCGGCGCGGGTGGGCTTCGAACGGGCGATCGCGGGGCTGGATGCACTGCTGGCCCCCAGCGCGCCGGGTATCGCGCCGCTCGGTCGCTCTCCGGGAGAACCCCGGTTCAACCAGCCCTGGACCCTTTTGCATGCACCGGTGATCAACCTGCCGCTGGCGAGGGGTGACGCAGGGATGCCCATCGGCGTGTCGCTGGTCGCGCCGCGCTATGACGATCGCCGGTTGATCGCCGTCGCGCGCGAAGTGGAACTGCGATTGGCAGCGGCAAGCATTTAGCATGCCACGTTCACCCGCATAAGTTCAGGCTTTTTTGCGCCGCTTTCTGGGTGCCGCGGTGGACTGGCGCACGATCAACCGATGCGGCAGTACCACTTCGCGCGCCGGCCCTTCATGATCCTGCAGCAGCAGCGAATCCAGCATAAGTCGCATCGCTGCCTCACCGATCTCAACCGTAGGGATGTGCACGGTTGTCAGCGGGGGAATGGCGAAGGCCCCGAAGCGCAAGTCGTCGAATCCGGCAACGGACATATCATCCGGCACCGAGATCCCGCGCTGTTGCAGCGCGCTCATCGCGCCCATCGCCATCTCATCATTGGCGCAGGCGACTGCGGTGAATTCCACCCCGCTGTCGAGCAGGCGGATCATCGCGTCGTAACCCGATTGCAGCGAGAAATCGCCGTGAGCGACCAGCGCTTCATCGAAGTCTATCCGTGCGCGCAGCAGGCCCAGCTTGTAGCCGGAAAGCCGGTCCATCGACATGAACTGGTCGAGGGGGCCGGTAATCGCGGCAATATGCTTGTGCCCCAGTTCGGCAAGGTGGCCCACGACAAGGGCGCTGGCTTCATGGTTGTCCGTGCGCACGCGCGGCAGGTTGAGGTCTGGCGGATATTCGCAGGCCGCTACCATCGGCGGCATTTTGCCCTTTGCGGGGGGATTGAGGACGATATCGGGCAGGTTCTTTTCCAGCAGGATCAGCCCGTCTGCCTGCTTGCCCGCGATCATCGACGTATACTTGTTGAGCGTTTCGGGATCGCCTTCGGTAATACCCAGAAGTACCCGCATCCTGTTCGCGCGCGCGACGTTCTCGATCCCTTCCACGAAAGCGGAGGTGAACGGGTTGTAGATGCTGGGCACTGCGACGATCACGTTGTCGCTGCGCTGGCGGCGCAGGCCGGCGGCAAGGTGGTTGGGTTCGTAATTGAGATCGGCGATGGCCGCCTCTATCCGCTCGATCGTGGCGGGCCGCACCAGCGAGGGGGTGCTGAGCGCACGCGACACTGTCGCTACCGATACTCCCGCAACGCGGGCGATGTCCTTGATATTCGCCATTGTATGTAAACGTTACATAGGCACAAGCAGCGGGGCAAGCAGAGTTGCGTAAGGTGCAAATATTGAGGCTGAGTTCGATGTCCGGCAAGGATGCGACGGGCAGGGCCGTTCGCATCCCTGCCGATCGTCAGTGGGCCGCGATCACTTCTGCCGCGCGCCATGCGAAGGCCATGGCGGGACCGTTCGTGTTCCCGGATATCCCCGTCGGCATGGCAGAACAATCCGCCACGTAAAGGCCGGTCACGCCATGGACACGCAGCCCGGCATCGACGACGCCGCTTTCGGCAGAGCCCATGCGGCAAGTGCCGGTGCCGTGCAGGCCGGTGGAGACCATCCAGTTCGCGGCCTGCTGGATTTCCTCATCGCTTTGTATCGAAGGGCCGGGCACGGTTTCCGCGCCGATATAGGGCGCAAGCGCGGGCTGGCTCATGATTTCGCGCACCTTGCGGATCGCGCGCAGGATCGTGGCGCGGTCTTCTGGGGCGGCGAACCAGTTGGGAACAAGGCGCGGCGGTGCTGCCGGATCGGTGCTGGCCAGTTCGACGTAGCCGTGGCTGTTGGGGCGCAGGCAGAATGCGGTAGCGGTGATGCCGGGGACTGCTTCGGTCTGGCCACGCCCGGCCTCGGGCTTGTCATCTTCGGATGCTGCCATCGAATAGGGCGAGATGCCAAGTTGCAGGTCGGGCCAGTCCTTGTCCGCCTCCAGCGATGCCATGACCGACACTTCGGGCAGCAGCGATGCCATGAGCCCCTTTCCGGTCAGCACGTAACGCAGGCCGTGCCAATAGGCGCGCCATCCCCGGAATTCGTGGTTGAGGCCGCGCGCCTTGTTGAGCCGCCATGACAAGGCGACCATCATGTGCTCGTTCATGTTGCGCCCGACATGCGGGTTCACGTGCACAACATCGATGCCGTGGCGGTCAAGCACATCGGCAGGGCCGATGCCGGAAAGCTGGAGCAGCTTGGGGCTCTGCAATACGCCTGCCGTCAGGATGGTGCGGCTTGCGGTGAAGTTGATATCCTTTCCGTCAATCGCGGCGAGTACCCCGGTGGCGTGCTTGCCTTCAAAGGTCACGCGGCGCACCAGCGCGCCGGTCAGGATGGTAAGATTGGGCCGCCGGGCCGCCGTTTTCAGGAATGCGGTATAGGCGGTGACGCGGGCGCCGCGCCGGTCCACCGTCTGCTGCGTGCGACCGGCGACTTCGGTGCCGGGCGTGTTGACGTCATCAAGCACGGGAATCCCCGCCTCGTGCGCAGCCTGCAGGATCGCGCCGGTCAGGACGGGATCGCCTTCGGGCACGTCGGTGACTTCAAGCGGACCGCGCTTGCCGCGCCGGCCGTAGCCCTTGCCGTGGTAGTGTTCGAGTTCCTCGTAGCAGCGCTCGATCTCGGCCCAGTTCCAACCCTGATTGCCCTGTGCTTCCCAGCTGTCGTAATCGCGGGGCTGGCCGCGGAAGTACCATGTGCCGTTGACCGCGCTGGAACCGCCAAGGCCCTTGCCGTAGAACCAGGTTTCGCCCGCAGGCCGTTCGCCCTGCTGTTCGGCGGGGAAGGGCCAGTACCATTTTGGCTTGGTCCAGATCTTCACCATGCCGCGCGGCATGCGCACCATCAATTCCTCGTTGCGGCCACCCGCTTCGAGGAGAAGCACCTGCTTCGTGCCGTCGGCGCTCAGACGTTCGGCAAGGACGCAGCCGGCACTGCCTGCGCCGACGATGATATAATCGAACTCAGTGCGCATGAACTGCCCCGTTGCTGGAGGTGTAGGCAGGAAGGAAGCGGAACAGCATGAGCGACAGGCCCATCGCGACATAGCTTGCGGCCGGAAGCCAGACGTGTCCTGCCATGACCGCTGCGGCGACTTCCGGGGTAACGGGGGCCTTGGCGTCGTAAGCGGCAAGACTGAGGAACCACGCGCCCGCCGCGCCGCCCACGCTCATGCCCAGCTTCACGCCGAAGCTGGATGCCGCGAACAGGAAGCCCTGCGCGCGGTAGCCCGATTTCCACGCGCCGTAGTCCACGGCGTCCGCCATCAGCGAGAACAGCAGGCCGCCGATCAGTCCTTGTCCGATATACGCGACGCAGTTGGTGGCAATCAGCCATGTGTGGTCGTTCGACAGCGGCATGATCGCGGTGAAAACGGTCGCCACGGCAGCGCCGATCGCACCCGTCATGCGCTTGCCGATGGCATTGGCGCAGACGCCGGCAAGGCCCGTGCCCACCAGAACCGCAAGCATCGTCAGCATCAGGGTGGAAGTGAATTCGGCATCGCCCAGCACGCTTTGCGCGAAATAGACGAAGGACTGGATGTGCCCGGTAAAGCCGATCCAGAAGAAGAAGTTCACCAGCATCGTCGCGATCCAGGGCCAGTTGCCCTTCGTCGCCTGCAGCGATTGCGCCGTGGTGAGCCGCGCGACGGATTGGTCCACCTCTACCCGTTCGCGCGTGTTCGCGAAGGCGTTCAGCATGCAGACCAGCGTGATCGTTCCGGTGATCGCGGCAAGGACAAGGAAGCCGTGGGCCTCATCGCCGTTGCTGAACTTCTTGACCAGCGGCAGCGCGGCATAGCCGATGCCGACCGTGGCCGAGGATCCGACGAATTCGCGCAGGGCGTTGACGGTGTTGCGCTGTCTGGGATCGCGGGTCAGCGTCGGCAGCATGGAGTTGAGCGGCAGGCTGACGGCGGAATAGAGGATTCCCATCAGCGTGTAGGTGGCAAAGATGAAGGCGATCTTCTGCCAGCCATCCAGCGGCGGTGCCCAGAACACGATTGCGCCACAGACGGCGAAGGGAACCGCAAGCCACAGCAGGAACGGGCGGTGTTTGCCCCAACGCGTCTCGGTGCGATCGATCAGCAGGCCCATCAGCGGATCGAACACCGCGTCCACGCAGCGCGCGATCAGGAACAGCGATGCCACCGTGCCTGCACTCACGCCGTAGACGTCAGTGTAGAAGTACAGCAGGTAGGCATTGGTCATGCCGAACGGCAGGTTGATGCCGAAGTTGCCCAGCGCGTAGCTGAGCTTTTCGCGCCAGGACAGTGCGGCGTTCATGCAGCGGTCTCTGCGGAAAGCCGGTCAAGCACCGCACCCGCGAAAGCAAGCGACTTGCGCGTTTCGGTCAGCGGATCGGGCACGGCGTCGATCTCCAGGATGGCCCACTTCTGATCGGTCTTCGCCAGCATGAGCGCGGCCCAGCCATCGAAGTCAACGGTGCCTTCGCCGATTGCGCAGAAGTATTCGCGGTGGGCGTGATGAATGCCGTGATCGATCGGGATGTTGATCGGCATCGCGCTTTTTGCGTCCTTCCAGTGGGCGGTGACCACACGTTCGATATGACGCGCCACCACGGTGACCGGATCGCCGCCTGAAAGCAGGATATGTGCACTGTCAGGGCAGAAGCCGACGTAGACGGGGTCCGTCAGCATCAGCAGCAGGTCGATATCGCGGGGCTGGCAGAAGGTGGAATGCGCTTCGGTGTGGAGGGCCAGCCGAACGCCGTGGCGCAGGGCCAGCGCGCCAAGGCGGTTGCAGAAGTCAGCGGCTGTTCTGGCATATTCGAGATCGATGAAAACCGGCGGTTCCGCGTCCCAACTGGTGCGCATGGGCAGGCCCATGACCATGATGTCCGAACCCCATGCCGCCAGTGCCCTTGCGGTTTGTTCCGCCCGGTCAAGCCAGCGCGCCTCCGTCTGCGCATCGCCCATGCCGCCTTCGATGGCGACATCGGCGAAAAAGCCGCTGGCGATCGCCAGGCCACGGCGATCGAGTTCGCCCCTGGCTGCTTCTACCGAGCCATAGGCGGCGATCAGGCCCTCGGGGCCGAACGGGTCGAAGGTCAGCTCTATCCCGGTGACGCCGCTTGCCTGCAGCGTGTCCAGCATGCGGTCCCAGAACGGGCGCGGATTGTCGCGGCCAAAGGCGATGACCGCTTGCTCATCCGCCATCCCCCAGAAACAGGGATGAAAGAACGTGATGAGATCGACCCCGAACGCGAGCATTGCCAAGCACACCTTGTCTGACGAAGGTGCGCGTCCATTGCCCCGCACCCTCAATGTAAACCTTTTCTTTCGCGAAAAAGCCTCAATTGCCGCCCCCTGTCAAGTCACGCCCATCACGGGGTTGGACAAATGGCTGATTTCCGCCTAAAGTTGTTGTGTTATCGTTTTCATTTGTAAGGTCGCGTGAGCCTCGAAGAGCCTTGCCGGACGACTGAAAAGGGAAGGAAAAGCGTGTCCGAACGCATTCGCATGGGCCTTATCGGCGGCGGGCCGGGGTCGTTCATTGGTCCGGTTCACCGAATCGCTGCCGAGCTTGATGGCGAGATCGCGCTGGTCGCCGGCGCATTCAGTCGCGATGCCGCGAAAAGCGAGCAGGCCGGGCGCGGATATGGCATCGATCCGTCGCGGGCCTACCCTTCGGTGGAAGCCATGCTGGCGGCCGAAGCACAGCGCGAGGACGGCATCCAGTTCGTCACCATCGCTTCGCCGAATTTCCACCACCTTCCCGCAGCCCGCGCAGCGATCGCGGCGGGGATTGCGGTGATGAGCGACAAGCCGATGACCGCAACACTGGCCGAGGCACGCGAACTTGCCGCATCGCTCGATGCGACGCCCGTTCCCTACGGCCTGACATACACCTATTCCGGCTATCCCCTTGTTCGCGAGATGCGCGAAAGGATCGCAGCGGGTGCAATTGGCCCGGTGCGAAAGGTCGTGGTCGAATACAATCAGGGCTGGCTGGCCGGAGCAGGCGAGGGCAAGCAGGCCGAATGGCGGCTTGATCCCGCACGCTCGGGCGAAGGTGGCTGCATCGCCGATATCGGTGTCCACGCCTTTCACCTTGCGGAGTTCGTCACCGGCCTGACGGTCAACCGCATCAATGCGGACCTTGGTACGGTGGTGCCCGGACGCCTTCTCGATGACGATTGCCAGATGTTCCTGCGCTTCGAAGGCGGCGCGCGCGGGCTGCTGATGGCCTCGCAGGTGATGACCGGCGAAGGCAACGATCTTGCCTTGCGCATTTATGGCGAGAATGGCGGTTATCGCTGGAGCCAGGAGAACCCCAACCGTCTGGAATGGCTGCGCGGCGACGGCGGCATGGAGATCGTGCGAGCCGGTGATCCGGGACTTTCCGAGGTGGCCCGGCGCGGCACACGGCTGCCGGGCGGGCACCCTGAAGGGCTCCTTGAATCGCTGGCCAACCTCTATCGCGATTTCGCCATGGAACTGCGCGGGCAGTCCGGTTCGCTCGTCCCCGGCGCAGGGGATGGATTACGCGGCATGGCGCTTGTCGCCGCAGCCGTCGCCGCCAGCCGTGACGAGCGTGGCTGGGTCGATTTCACGGTCTGCTAACAAGAGGTTCGCAGGACATGAAGACCATCAAGGGGCCGGGCATCTTCCTTGCCCAGTTCGCCGGCAACGAGGCGCCGTTCAATTCGCTCGATTCGATCGCCGCATGGGCGGCCAGCCTCGGCTACAAGGGGGTGCAGGTGCCCTCGAACGACGCGCGGCTGTTCGATCTGGAAAAGGCCGCCGAGAGTCAGGACTATTGCGACGAGGTGCTGGGTATCCTTGCACAGCACGGACTGGCGCTGACCGAACTGTCGACGCACATCCAGGGCCAGCTTGTTGCGGTCCATCCGGCCTACGACGCCGCTTTCGATGCCTTCGCGCCCGAAGCGGTGCGTGGTAATCCGGGCGTGCGCCAGCAGTGGGCGGTGAACCAGATGTATCTGGCAGCGAAAGCCAGCGAGCGCCTTGGGCTGACCACGCAGGCCAGTTTTTCGGGCGCGCTGGCGTGGCCCTATTTCTATGCATGGCCGCAGCGCCCCGCCGCACTGGTGGACGAGGCGTTCGCCGAACTGGCCCGCCGCTGGCAGCCGATCCTCGACCGCTTCGACGAATGCGGTGTCGACATCGGGTTCGAACTGCACCCAGGCGAAGATCTGCACGATGGTGTGACGTTCGAACGGTTTCTGGACGCAACCGGAAATCACCCCCGCGCCAACATCCTCTATGACCCCAGCCACATGGTACTCCAGCAGATGGACTACCTTGGCTTCCTTGACGTCTATCATGAGCGTGTGAAGTGTTTCCACGTCAAGGACGCAGAATTCCGCCCGTCGCCCAAAGCTGGTGTCTACGGCGGCTATCAGGGCTGGGTCGAGCGGCCGGGGCGGTTCCGTTCGCTGGGCGATGGTCAGGTCGATTTCGGTGCGATTTTCGCGAAGATGGCGCAGTACGACTTTGCAGGCTGGGCCGTCCTGGAATGGGAATGCGCGCTCAAGCATCCGCAGGTCGGTGCAGCAGAAGGTGCCCCCTTCATCGAACAGCATATCATCCGCGTCACCGAACATGCTTTCGACGATTTTGCGGGCGGCGACGGGGCATTGCCGGACTTTCGCCGGATGGGCATGGCCTGATGTTTCCCCCGCGAAGTTCCGCGGGCTGAAATTGGAAACCCCGGAGCTGCGGAAGGCTCCGGGGTTTCTCTTTTACCGTCTACGGTTGCGACCCGAGAAGGCTTGTGCGCTTATCCAGCTCAGGCGGCTGAGGGAGGAGAGCACCGCCTGGCGACAAGAATCCGGTTAAGGACAACGCATAAACCGGCTTATACATGTAAACGATATCATCTGCAAGCTGTACGAAAGAACAGCAAGTCCCGGAATGACGCATTTCCGGGGATCATTCATCGATCTGCCCGGTCGGAGCGCAGGATTGCAAAGTGCGGCCGGGCACAAGTGACGAATATTGCTGCATAATTGCAGAAGTTACGCCATTGGTCCAGCCGAACCCGTCCTGCAAGGGATATTCACCGCCGCCGCCGGCACGGCGTTCCTCTATGTCGTACTTCTCCAGCATCTTGCCAGTCTCAAGGTAAGTGCAGTTAACCGTGCCCAGCCAACGCGCGGCGATCTGTCCGGCAAGCGCATTCTTTCCGTTACGGCGCAGGCCATCGATCGCGACCCACTGCAATGGCGCCCAGCCGTTGGGCGCGTCCCACTGCTGGCCCGTCCGCTGCGAGGTCGTGCGCAAGCCGCCTTGCGCTATCAACGTGCGCCGCGTCGTTGCTGCCACGCCACTGACCTGATCGGGTGCGGCCATGCCGACGAAGAGCGGGAACAGGGTGGCGGCCGATTGCACCGCGCTGGGCTTTTGCCCGGAAACCAGCCAGTCGGCGAAGCGCTGTTCGCGCGGTTGCCACAAGTAGCGGTCGAGCGCCCGCTTGCGGGCGGCGGCGCGGCGGGCAAAATCGCTCACGCAGGACCGGTCGCCCGCCTGCCTGCAGCCTTTCTCGATGCGCTTTTCCATGGCCCACATCAGCGCGTTCAGATCGACTGGAACGACCTGTGTGGTGCGGATCGTGCCAAGGTCCTGCGGATCGGCTAGCCAGCGAGAGCTGAAATCCCAGCCGCTTTCCGCGCCCGCGCGCAAGTCCCGGTATACCTCAGCGGGGGGCCGGGAAGCGGCTTTCTTTGCAGTGGCCCGATCTTCCGCAAAGGATTCGTCGCGCGGAGTGTCTCGATCGTCCCAATAGCGGTTGAGCACGCTGCCATCGGGCATGCGCACCACCCGCTCACAAGGCGTTTGCATGCGCGCGCAGCTTTCCCCCTTCATCCAGTAGGCATGCTCCTTAAGCAAGGCGGCAAGTCGCCGGGCGCGCACGGTGCCATCGGTCTGGCGCGAAAGGTCCAGCATCAGCGCAAAGAACGGCGGCTGCGAACGGCTGAGGTAATAGCTGCGGGTGCCGTTCGGGATATGGCCAAAGCGCTCGATCAGGCTGGTGAAGTCATCGATCATGCCCTCGACCAGATCGTCGCGGCCGTCGGCGACGAGGCCCAGCATGGTGAAGTAGGAATCCCAGTAGTAGATTTCGCGGAACCGTCCGCCGGGCACGACATAGGGCTTGGGCAAAGGAATGGCGGAACTGCCGGCGGGGGGATCGCCCGCGCCTTCGCGTGACAACTGGGGCCACAAGGCGCGGATATGATCGCGCAGCGGCGGCAGAGGCTGGTCGTTGACGCCGGGAACGGTGAAGTTGTCCAGCACGAAGGCCCGCAGGTCGGTCGACGTGGCAGGCGCGCCTGATGCGATCATGGTGCTGTACTGCGCCATGATCGCATCAGGCGCGCGTTTGGGGACGGCGTCGGCGAATGTCTTGCCATCTTCGAACACGTGGCCTTCCTGCACGGCGGCGAAAAGATCCCCGAACTGATCCGCAGGGGAAGGGGGCGCGGCCGGCGCATTGGCCATCAGTGCAAGCGCCAGCAAGGGTGCGCTCAAACAGACACGGCTGCCGCGTGCGATGCGGCGTTTGGCTGTGTAGCGCGCAAAGCGGCCTGCAATCACTTGACTTCCCCTCGATCGTGGCTCTTGGGGACTGCAACGGGTCAGGCGGCTCAGGGTTTCAGTGCCGTTTCGGCGGTACAGCGGCATCCCGGATACATGGTCACGTTGCGGCCATCTTCGGGTCGCTTCGTTGCGAAAGGGTTCTTTGCGCATGATGCCCCGCCGCTTGATCGCGAGCGCACGCGGCAAGTTGGCGCTTGCGTCGAACCGGGTTTCGCCGAAGTCTTGATGGGCGGCCGGGCAAGATGGTTGCGAGAAAAGGTTCAGGGAAAAGCGGCAGGAACCGCGCCAGTAACAGCGGCAGTAACAGCGGCAGTAGCCGCGACGGGGGCATTGCCGGAATCGGCACGATGGTGAACCGGCAAAGCCGGTCGCCAGCCCCCTCGGGCGAGGATCATCGGAAAAGGGAAGGCGGTGCCAACGTGCGCATCGATGCGATGCGCCTTCTTGGATGGGGGTTATTGTGACCACGAATGCTCGTTTCATGGGCGCCGCAGGCGTCTCCGTCCTTGCGTTGCTGGCAGCGGCTTGCCCATCTTTTGCGTGGGCGGCAGATGCGGACACGGCCGATGGGGCTGCGGCCGAAGGTGGCGGTCCGATCGGAGAGATCGTCGTTTCCGCCGAGCGGACGAACGTTACGCTTCAGAAGGCATCGCTGTCCGTCACCGCCGTAACAGACGATACGCTGAACAAGGCCAATATCACCGAGATCACCGGCCTCAACGGCACTGTTCCAGGCCTTGTCGTGGCCAAGAGCGGGGGCGGTGAACGCATGATCTCCATCCGCGGCATCGGTTCGGAAACGCCGGAGAACCCTTCGACCCAGCCGGGTGTGTCGTTCCACATCGACGGCGTCTACATTTTCAATTCGATCGCCGCGAACGCCGCTTTCATCGACATTGCGCAAGTTGAAGTGCTGCGTGGCCCGCAGGGCACGATGTACGGACAAGGCTCCACCGGCGGCACCATCAACGTGGTGTCGAAGCAGCCGGACACCTCTGCCCTGTCGGGTTCGGTGAACCTGGGTTACGGCAATTATGACATGTTCAAGTCCGATGCCGCCATCAACGTGCCGATCACCGGCACGCTGGCGATCCGCGCCGCCGGGCAGCGCCTGCGTCACGATGGCTATGCGAAGGCCACCGACGTTGCCGCCGATGCCGATTACGAACTTGACGATGCGGATGAATGGGGCGGCAAGCTTGCGGTCAAATGGACGCCGACTGACCGCATATCGGTGCTGCTTTCCACCATCCAGTACAAGGGTGACCAGAACGCAACCGCGCAGAAGAACATTTTGGACCCGAACCCCGACCCGCGTGAACTGACTCAGGATTTCCCCGGAAAGACTTACATCCGCACTCAGCTGTATTATGGCGTGGTCCGGTTCGATCTTGGCGGAGCGACGTTCAGTTCGATCACCAGCTACCAGAAGCTGCACAGCGACTTGTCGTGGGATGGCGACGGACTGAACCGCGCTCTGTTCGCAGAGGCGAGCGAGGGGCTTTATACCTACGACCACATTGCCAGTTGGGAACAGAACACCCGATCGTGGACGCAGGAATACAACCTTGCCTCCAACGGTGACGGACCGCTGCGCTGGATCGTCGGCGGGGTCTATTTGCGTTCGAAGAATGGCAACTACATCAACGAATATCGCGATGACGACGGGGCCGGCCTGAACCCGCCGCTTGCCACAAGCACCCCATTCAACGACGCTGCCGTGAAGGCGCTGACCTATGCCGAACTGTCCGGCATCGTGCGCGAAGCTTACGCCGGCTATGCGCAGGGAAGCCTTGCCGTCACGGATGCGCTGACGGTGACGGCAGGCATCCGCTACAATCATGACAAGTACAGCGGCGTCAGCGACAGCATGTCCGGCGGGGTCAGCGGCCAGACTTCGGGCGCCTACCTGCAACCCGCGCGCACCGTGGGGACGAGCACTGGCCGGCTGACAGGCAAGTTCGCGCTGGACTACCAGCTGACGCCCGACAACATGATATACGCAAGCTACACGCGCGGGTTCAAGCCGGGCGGCATCAACAGCTCTGCCGCCAGCGGGAACAGTTCCTACACGGTGTTCCAGTGGGATACCGGCGTGAAGCCGACGTACAAGCCCGAGACGCTTGATTCGATAGAGATCGGATCGAAGAACCGCTTTTTCGGCGATACCCTGCAGATCAACGCATCGGCCTTCTATTATTTCTACAAGGACCTGCAGTTCCTTGAAGAAGACGCGGTGCTTTTTGGCGAGGGTATCAGCAATGCGCCCAAGGCCGAAGTCTATGGCGCCGAACTGGAGATGGACTGGCATCCTGCACAGCAATTGCGCCTCGAAGGGTCGCTGTCGCTGTTGCAGGGCAAGTTCACCGGGGATTACATGGCACTCAGCGCAACGACCGCCGGTGCCGTGCAGAATGCGGCGGGCTACCTTGGGATCACCGGGTTCTATGCGAATTTCTACGCCGCGTCGCTGGTGCGCGAAGCCGCACGTGTGAACATCAATGGCAACAAGATTCCCAAGATGCCGTCAGTACAGGGATCGGCAGCGGTTTCGTGGACGGGGGAACTTGGGCCGGGTGAATTCACCGCCCGCGCACAGTACATCTATCGCGGCACATTCCAGTCGCGCGTGTTCAACACCCCGGTGCAGGATGACACGCCCGATTATTCGCAGGTCAACCTGTTTGCCAGCTACGCCATCGCTGATACCGGCATCAGCGTTTCGGCCACGGTGACCAACTTGTTCGACAAGGACGGTGTCAATTCACGCTTTACTGACCCCTATGGCAGCGGGCAGGTTTCCGATACCTACATCGCTCCGCGCCAGGCCATCTTCTCGGTCGGCTACAAGTTCTGAAAGAGGCGGTTCGATCGCCTGATCACTCCGCCGGTATCGCCGGGGTATCGGGCACCGGGCGTGCGCCCGGCTTGCGCAGGATTGCAACAGCGCAGAACAGCACGGCGCTGATGGCTGCAAGGCCGATGAAGATGCCCGCGAAGCTGCCGGTCTGGTCCTTTACCGCTCCGCCCAGCGCAGGGCCGATCGCGGCCGATGTCGATACCGCCATCATGATCGAATAGAGTTCAAGCGATGCCCGCTGGCCGAAGTACGATTGCAGCAGCATGACCGTGCTGACGTAGCTGAATCCCAGCCCTCCGCCAAAGGTCACCATCCAGAGCATCAGCGATAGTGGGCCGTCCACCAGCGCCAGCGTCGCCGCCGACACGCCGAGGCAGCCGAGCGAGAACAGCGTCAGGGTGCGCGCGCTTGCCTTCTCGCCCGCGATTCCCGCCAGCGCCGAGCCGACCGCGCAGACAAGGGCGGACAGGCTGATGAGCTGCGACGCGCGATCCTGCCCGACGCCGTGCTCCATCAGGTGCTGATAGGCGAAGCCGTGCGTTGTCGTGTTGATGGCAAGGCAGGCAGTATAAGCGCCCACCACGACCCAGAACTGCACGGTGCCAAGCGCCCGGCGCACCGTCCATTCGGTAGAGGTGTCGGGGGAGGGGGCCTGCTCTTCCGGTGCCGCGATGTGCAGGCGTCCGGCAGTCAGGGTGCAGAAGGCGCCGACGATCACCGACGCCACGGCGAACAACAGCCAGTAGAACCGCCAGTCGAACCCGGCGCTTTGCGATGCGTACCACAGCAGCGGTCCGGCCACTGCGCCCAGATTGCCGATGGTGAAATAGAGCCCAAGCACCGTGGAGCGACGGCGAAAGCTGCTCGACAGCACGTGAACAGCGGGCACCGTGCCGCAGAAGCAGTAGCCGATGCCCAGCAGGGTGGTGCCCAGATAGTAGCTCATCACGCCGGTAGAGGTGTAAAGCAGCATGAAGGCGGCGAAGAGCATCACCGTACCCGCTGCCAGCGTGCGCCCTACGCCCAGTTTGCGGATGGTAAGCGCCGGCGCAAGGCTGACAAGCCCACAGGCGGTGCCCAGCAGGGTGAAGCCGAAACCTGCCTGCGCCCAGTTCATGCCGAACGCCTCCACCATGGAGGGCAGCACCATGCCCAGCGAATTGAACGTCCCCGCCGAAAGCAGGAAGTACATCAGGCACAGCGCCTGAAGCACGATGATGACGAGCAGACGGGTATTCATCGCGGCATGGTCCCTATCACGGAACGGGTGGTAGAAGCGGTTGCGGTGACTTTATCGTGGGTTGGCGCAAGCCCTGCGTCGATATTGCTCTCCACGTGGAGCAGGATGGCATCACAGCCCTTCACCGTAGAGAGGTGGTTCATGGCGCCCATGCCGCAATCACCGCCTCGCTCGTCACCAGCAGCGATGTGTGCTGGCTCAGCGCCCTGAGCGCATGGCTGTGAAGGTCTGGATCGAAAGCGGCGCAGGCGTCAGAGACCACGAAGGTATGGAAATCGCGGTGAAACGCATCGCGCGTGGTGGAATCGACGCAACAGTCAGTCGTAAGGCCGGTCATCACCAGCGTGTCGATCCCGCGCGCGTGCAACTGCGCCTCCAAATCCGTGCCGTGGAAGCTGGAATAGGCGCGCTTTTCCACTTCGATGTCGCCGGGTTCGGGGAAAAGGCGATAATAGTCCTCGCCGCCGCTGCCGACGCGGCAGATGCCTTCCGCCCCCGGCATACCGCGCCGGACCATCAGCGTCACCAGTGCATTGGCATCGGTTTCGGGCCGCGTCATGACGCGCATGAAACCCACCGTGGCTCCGGCGCTGCGCGCGGCTGCGATCAGCGGTTCGATATGGTCGATCGCGGCTTCGGCGGCGGCCATGTCGGTGCCGTGGCGGCCGATCAGTCCCTTGGCAGAGGCGAAGTCCACCTGCACGTCCACCACAATCAACGCGGTGCGCGCGGGCGCGATCATATCGCCCGGATCGGCCACGTGCGGCAGGTCAGCCATGCGCGTTTTCCATCTGCGCGGGGAAGCGTTCGCGCAGGACCGGAAGCACCTTTTCACCGAAGACCGGCAGCGCCGCGTGATAATCCGGGAAGATCAGCATGAGCCCGTCAAGCGAGGTCTTGTCGAAGATCTCGGACAGGCGCGCGGTCACCGTTTCCGGCGTGCCCAGCACATGCGGGGTCATGAACGTGGAGCGGGCCTTTTGCGTGAAGGCGTTCTCCTTGCCGATTTCCGCGTCAAGAAAGCCGTAGGCGCGCATCATGCCGTGAAGGGCGCCTTCGTCGAACCCGGCGCGGAACGAGGCGGCGGTTTCTTCTGCGGCCTCATCGGTTTCGCCGAACACGACGGTCATCATCGAATACGTGCGTATCCTGGCCCCATGCTCTGCCGCGCCGGCCTTTGCATCGGCGCTGGCCTTTGCCAGCTCATCCACGTTGCCGCCCGAAAGGAACAGCGCATCCATTTCGTTGGCGGTGAATTCGATCCCGACTTTGGAGGTTCCTGCGCAGACAAGAAAGGGCGGGGCGGAGGGCTTGGGGTTCGACATGCAATCGTCGAGGGTGAAGTACCTGCCCTTCATCGTCACCGTATCCTGCGTCCACAGCGCCTTGATGCCCTGGATCCATTCGGTGGCCAGGACGTAGCGCTCATCGTGGTCGACGCCTTCGGGCCAGGCGCCCATCTGCGAAAATTCGCCCTTGTACGAACCGGTGACGACGTTGAGCCCGGCGCGGCCGTGGCTGATCTGGTCGAGCGTGGCGATCATCTTGGCAACGACGGCCGGGTTTTGCAGGATCGTGTGGACGGTTGCCCAGACTTTCACCCGGCTGGTCGCCTGGGCCAGACCCGCCATCATCATCGGCGAATCCAGCGATGCGTTCCAGTGCTGAGTCTCGCCGCCGTAACCGCGATACTTGGCCATGGCCATGATGAAGTCCAGGCCGATCTCCTCGGCCAGCCGGGCGGCTTTGAGGTTATAGTCGTAGGATCCGTCAAGCGTGGGCGCGTTCTTCGAAAGGATCCAGCCGCCATTCGCCATCGGCATGAAAATGCCCAGATCGCGCCCGCCGCTATCGGAGGGCAGGCCGAAGCTGGCCGGTCGCGGTTGGGCCTGCATCGTCTGAGGCATCGTCTGGGGGCTCATCCGGGTTCCCTGCTCGCTCGTCCTTGGCACAGGCTAGAATGGGGTGGCGCGCGGTTCTTGTCACCGTGCGCCCATGCTGTTGTCGCCGGTCAAGGCATGAGGCGCAGGGGGTATAGATGCGCATGGGCGATGAGGCTAGGGGCTGGGCGGTGCCGAGCGCGCCGTTCGCGCCGAGGGTTTCACGAGGGAAGATCGACATGAGCACCTGGTTCATCACCGGCGTCAGCACCGGCCTTGGCCGCGCTATCGCGCAAGTCGCGCTGGAAGCGGGCCACACCGTTGTCGGCACCCTGCGCGATCCGGCCGCCGTTGTCGCCTTCGAGACGCTGGGTGAGCGGGCCGTCGGCGTTGTCCTCGACGTCACCGATGCGCAGGCGGTTAAGGCCACCGTGGATGCGGCAGAGGCGCGGACCGGCGGGCTTGACGTCATCGTCAACAATGCCGGGCTGGGCTATACCGGCGCGATCGAGGAAACCCCGATCGATGACGCAAAGACGTTGTTCGACGTCAACGTCTGGGGCCCGCTGGCGGTGATCCAGGCGGCGTTGCCGCATCTTCGCGCGCGCAGGGCAGGGCATATCGTCAATGTCGGCTCGATCAGCGGCATGGCCTGCTGGAACGGCACCGGCATCTACGGCGCCAGCAAGTTCGCGCTCGACTGCATCGGACGCACACTGGCGCAGGAGGTCGGGCCGCTTGGCATCAAGGTGACCAACGTAGCACCGGGCGGCATGCGCACCGAATTCGCCGCATCCCGCCTGCTGGGGGCAGAGCCGCGCATCTCCGATTACGCCGGGACGGCGCACATGGCGCGCCAGGTGCTGACGGGCCACCACGGGGAAGAACCGAGCGATCCCGTCAAAGTGGCCCACGCAGTGCTTGAGGCCGTCTCGTCGCCCCATCCGCCGCTGGTGCTTCTGCTGGGAACCGACGCGCAGGGCTATGCCCGGCATGAGTTCGCGATGCTGCAAGCCCAGTTTGACGACTGGCAGCATCTGACCACCGGCGTTGCGGCGCAGCAGGGCGGCGCGCAGTAGCGCAATAAGGCAAAGGCTCAGGCCGGGAACAGGCTCTTGCGGATGACCGCGTGAACGCCCCAGTTGCCGTTGGCGACCTGACTGATCCCAAAATCCACGCCGACCGAAAGCAGTGATATCGCCTCGTCTTCGCTGAGATCGCGCAAGGTCATCAGGAAGCGGCGCGCCTTGCGGAAGGCGTCGCGCATGGCCGCATCGATGGAGGACTGCTTGTAGACCTCGCTCTGGGCATTGGCGCCCAGATCCTTGAGGTATTCCGCGCTGGAGAAGCCCAGGATCACCCATTCGTCACGGGTTTCGATCATCGGATAGTCTATGTCGAGGATATATTTCGCGCGGTTCTTGGCGGGGTGGAGGATCACCTGGATCACCGCCGTCATCGAACATTCGATCGCCGTGCCGCACAGTTCGGAATCGCCCTGGCTGGCGTGGGGGTCGCCCATCGACAGAAGGCCGCCCGGAACGCCGACCGGCAGGAACACGCTTGCCCCCGCGCCCAACCGCCAGTTGTCGATATTGCCGCCGAAGTTGGCAGGCGGCACGGAATCGATCAGTTCCGAATGGGCCGGCGCCAGCGCCACCACGCCGAAGTGCGGGCGCACCGGGATCGTCACGTCGCGCAGCACATCGAAGTTGCGGGTGATCGTCTCGGGATCGACCGGCACGCCGGGGTAATCGTACCGTTCATGGACTACGCCCGACGGGTCCGTCTGCGGCGTCCAGCGATAGGAATAGACCGCCTGCGCGCTGGCGCGACCGGCGCCGTTCTCGATTTCGTAGATGGTCACGACTTCGCGCTGCCTGGGTTCGGTCAGCAGGTCGTTGTAGTGGTAGCCCCAATAGGCCGCCACGTTGCTGCCGAACGCCCTTCCCGCAAAGCGGGGGTTCTGGCTGGGGCGGTTCTCCATGTCGAGTATGCGGACTTCGATGAGGTCGCCGGGGCGCGCTCCTTCCACCGCAATCGGGCCAGTACAGATGTGGACGCCGAACCCCTCGCCGGGGCCGCGGCCAAGCGCAGAGGCATCGAACGGCCCGGCGCCCCGCCGCTCCACGGCCTTGCCTTCGGCGGTCCAGTGGAACACCGCTTCTGCGCCCGCATCGCCTTCGATCATGCGTTCGGCATCGTCGTTGGCGTGGTGGGTCAGCGTTTCGATCGTGACATAGTCACCTGACCGGATCTCCAGCGCGGGTTGCAGGGACCGGCTGAAGTAGCCCCAGTGGATGGTGTCCGGCCGGGCGGGCAGGAAGTGATGCCGGCGCGATCGCACGGCGTCATCCAGAGAGGGCAGGCCCGCCAGCACGCTGGGCGGTTCACGGTTGTCCATCCGCACGTCGCGCGCTTTTTCCGGGCGGCCCCGGCGCGGGGTTGCAGGCGCTGCGGTGGCGATTTCGGGGGACTTGCGATATTCGCGCGGGCTCATCCCGTACTGTTCGCGGAAAGCACGGCTGAAAGAGGCGCTGTCGTTGAAACCCCACTGGAACAGGATTTCCGAAATTGAGCGCTGCGCGTGGAGCGGGCTGCCAAGGTCAAGGCGGCAACGCTCAAGGCGGCGCAGCTTTACATAGTGGCCGAAGCTTTCCCCGTGGGATTCGAACAGCTTCTGCAGATAGCGCGGCGAGATATTGTGTTCGGACGCGATCTGGTGCGTGTTGAGATTGGGGTCAGACAGCCGCATCTCGATTGACTGGAACACCCGTTCAAGAATGGCCGCCCGTCCGCCCGCGGCGCCGCCAAGCTGTTTGGCGGGTGCGCGGTCCAGCAGGGTGGCGGCGATCATTTCCGGCAGCGCCAGTTCGACCGGGCGGATCTGATCGTCCGATATTTCAAGGATGGTATCGGCAACGGTGCGCAGCAGGCTGGACATCATGCGGCCGACGGCAGTGTCGGCCACAAGGTCGCTGATCTCTGTCGGCAACTGGGAACGGGACTTGAGCGCGGGCAGGCTGTGCGGCACCTTGACCAGCAGCAGGCGGAAATCGCCCTCCATGGCGATCCGGCAACGGGTGTCGCCGCCGCCATAGACCATGTCGCCTTCCCCGATCTCGGCGGTGCGATCCCCGGCCTGGGCCACCAGCGCCCCTTCCAGCAGCAACACCAGCCAGAAGCACTGCGCTTCCTGCCCGAAATCGAGGGTCAGCGCCTGCGCGGTTCCGGTGCAGCGCACGAACTGGATCTTCTGCCCGCTGGTGAAGCTGGCGATGTCGCCGTAGATATCCTCGTTGTCGGAATCCAGTTCCAGCGACACGCGCTGCAGTGCGAAACGCCAGGCCTGTAATCGCTGGTCGTGCGGGTAGGCATTGGTGGTCAATCGCACGCCGGTCATGCCGGGAATTTCCTTGTGTCTAACGCTTCCGGACCCTTTGGATGTCAGCCTAACTTACGTTTTCCAATCCCGCCAGACGCTTGTGTGCAGTGCGGTAACGGTGGACCAGCCACTTGTTGAACTGGCCCTGCGCTCCTTCCTGCCAGGAATAGCGGCCGCGCGGGGCAAAGCGGGATCGCAGGCCCTCCTGCACCAGTTCGTCGACGTGAAAGTCCTGCGCGATGATATGTGCGGTTGCGCGCATGTTCATGTCCAGCTTGTGATCGAAAGTGGGGTCTTTCATTGCGCCGGGCGCGAACAGCAGGCCGGTGTCCATCTCCAGCGATTGCGGGCCATCGGGGCGCAGGATCAGGTAGATCACCATATCGCTCATCATGATGAGGCTGAGCGATGGCGGAACATTGGCGAAGGTCATCCGGTTGCGCGCGGCATCGGACAGGCCGGGGAAGATCGGCAGCACCGCGCGCTGTGTGGCGTTGAAACTGGCGTCGGCGTGAAGCGTGCCGTTGAAACGCAGGAAGCCCGCATCCTCGGGCTCGGACGGCGGAAATTCGGCCTTGCCCGAAGGGACGAAGTCATGCAGCGGCCCGGCGTGAAGGCGACTGGCGTGATAGCCGTCATTGTTGTTCTCGAACATCACCTTCCAGTTCCAAGGCAGCCTTGCCCCCGGATCGGGGCGCGGCCCTTCGGCGGTGGGAAGGTCATAGCCCGCGATCGCTTCGGCCACATGGGCAAGGCGAGGGGCCAGCGGCGCGGCGTTCTCGTTGAAGTTGACGAAGATGAACCCGTTCCAGATCTCTACGGCAAAACGCGGCAGGCTGCTGGCCTTGCGGTCAAAATTGCAGGTCCGGTTCATTGCGGGCGCCGCCACCAGCGTACCGTCAAGCGAATAGCTCCAGTGGTGGTACGGGCAGAGGAACCCGCGCGCCGATCCGCTGCCTTCGGCCACCAGCATCGCTCGGTGCTGGCACACGGCGGACATTGCGCGCACTTTGCCCTCAAGATTGCGCGATACGATGATCGGTTCGTTGACCGTGCGGGTGGTGAAGTAGTCCCCCGGCTTCGCGATCCAGTCCTCGCGTCCGACGCATTGCCATTCGCCGTAATAGAGCGCCTCTTTCTCGAATTCGTAGAACGTGTCGGAGGTGTAGCAGGACGGCGGCAGCGTCACCGCATCGGCAAGGTCTACCGCCGATGCGGAAAGGGAATCGATGAAGGCGTCTGTCATGGTCGATGCGGGCATGGGGACCGTCCTGCGTGCGGGTTAGGTATGCTTGGGGTGCCGCGATGTGCCGTTCCGTGCATTTGTGCATGCGGCATCTGCGAAGGCAATATCGCAAATGCGAGACGGCTTATTCTCTGGTGTAGCCTTCTGGAACGGCGGGCGGATCTCCGGCCTTGCCCCAAAGCACGATCTCGTTGCCCCAAGGGTCGCGGAATGCGTGGTTCAGACCGTTAAACGTGCTCCAGAAGTGATCCCGCCACAGCACCGTCGCTCCCCGTTCTTCGGCAGCGGAAAGGATGCGTTCAGGCGTGTCGTCATCGCCGATCAGCACCCAGATGCGGGGCTTTCTCCCCTCTGCAGCAATGCTGCGCGGCTCGACGCCTGAAGGATCGGGATGCGGGCGGGCATTGGCGGGATTGAATATCCCGACATGCAGATTGCCCACCAGGCTTTCGGTTCCGTCGGGGTTCGCGAACATGCCCCCCGGCACCATCCGATGATAGATTCCCAGCGGCTTGTGATCGTCGCGCCAGCCGAAGACTTCGGCGTAGAACCGCGCTGCGGCCGCCGGGTCATCGGCGGGCAGATCGACGAAGATGAGCGTGTTGGGCATGGCGGCGTTGGTCCCCGTTCTTGTGGTTCCCACGGTCTGCGCCAGTTGTTCGCAAGGCTCTTGGCGGCAGGCGTCCGGTTTGTTGACGGCACCCGCCGCCAACTACCAGTGCGCTGGAGGCCAAGACCCTTTCAGTCCCCCGGAGGAAGGTGAAGCCGTCGATCCTCCACTCTGCAAAGGACACTGCATGGCTTCGGTCACCACTTTGACATCGGCGAAGGCGGACACGCGGCCCTCGGCGATCTGGCATTTGAAGGCCACGCCGGAGACCATTCACTGGGGCTTTTTCTCTCCCGACATCAAGCCCGCGCTGACGATCAGGAGCGGCGATCTGGTGCATGCCGAAGCGGTTACGCACCACGCCGGCGACGCCCCCGACCTGATGTTCGACGAAGGCGTGGAGCGCATCTTTCGCGAAGTCGATCCCGCATCGCGTGCGCCCGGCGTGCATATCATGACCGGCCCGATCTACATCGACGATGCAGAGCCGGGCGACATGATCGAGGTCCGTTATCTGCAGATGCAGCCGCGCAACAACTATGGTTCGAACCTGGCCGCAAACTGGGGCCATCTGTACGAGGAGTTCGGCCGGAAAGAGCGTGTGACCATCTATGAACTGGATGCCGGCGCCAATACCGCACATGCCCTTTATGCCTATGATTTCCCTGGTGAATACCTTATTCCCGGAACGATCACCAATTGCCCTGTGTGCGATCGTCATCCCGCGCTTCCCGGCATCACGATCCCGGCGCGGCCGCATCTGGGCACGGCGGGAGTTGCCCCTGCCGTGGACGCGCCGGTATCGACCATTCCGCCCGGCCTGCACGGCGGCAACATCGATAACTGGCGCATCGGCGCGGGCTCGACCATGTTCTACAAATGTCAGGTCAAGGGCGGGTTGTTCTCGATCGGCGATCCCCACGTCAGCCAGGGTGACGGGGAAATCAGCGGCACGGCGATCGAAGCGTCGCTGGACTGCCTGTTCCAGATCGTACTGAGGAAGGATTTCTCCTTCCCCTCACCCCTGCTGGAAACGCCGGAGAACTGGATCGTCCACGGCTTCGGCGAGGATCTCGATCAGGCGATGAAAAACTGCTCGATGGACATGCTGCATCTGCTTCACGAACAGCAGGGGCTCAGCAAGGAGGACGCCTATTCGCTGATGAGCGTGGCGGCCGACTTCGGCGTGACGCAAGTGGTGGATGGTACGCTGGGCGTCCATGCGCGGATCGAACGCAGGATGTTCCCGGCAAAGGGAACGGTGATCGATCCCGGCTGACGGCTGCTTCAACGGACGATGCGAAGCTGGGCCGCTTCTCCATCAGCCTGCCGCGAAAGTCAGTTGTGCGGGTTCCATGACGTTGGGTGCTCGCGTTCGGGGGCGGCCGTCAACGCCGATGCCGGGGAGCAGGAGCAGCAACCCCATGCCCGCGCCCAGCACACTTATGATCACCATCGAGGCCCGGTCGTAGGAGCCCGTCGCGTCATAGCTGAGGTCCATCGCGGCCGGGGTCAGGCCCTGTGCAAGAATGACGGCGGCGTAGAGCACGGCGTTGATCGCCCCGAAATGCCTGAGACCGAAGTAGCGCGAACAGAAATAGGGCAGCGCGGCGTATTCCGCGCCCATGCCGATGCCCAGCAGCACACCCGCCGCAGTGGCCGAAAGGCTGCCCTGTCCGAACTGCAGCAGGGCAAGGCCGGCCATCGCCGCCGCATACATGGGGACGATCAGCAACGGCGTGCGCAGCTTGTCCAGCAGTCCGCCAGTCACGACCTGCCAGGCGGCGGTGACCAGCGCGAAAGTTGCGACAACGCCTGTCGCTTCGCCAAGGCCGAAACCGCGATCGGTCATCATCGGGACGACATGCGTGAACACTGCCGTCATTCCGCCCGCGCCGCTTGCCACGGCAATCAGCAGCACCCAGAAGCGCCGGGTGGAGGCAGCTTCGCCCAGCGTCATGCCTTCGAAAACGCGTTGCGGCTCGTCGGGGCGCGGGGATGCATGATCCGGCGTGTCGTGCAGCCATAACCACATGACCGGAAATCCGAGAAGAACAACCGCCGCGCCGATCGCTCCATAGGACGCCCGCCACCCGATCTGGGGCAGCAGGATACCCGCCAGCACCGGCATCATCGTTGCCCCCACGCCGTTTCCTATTCCGGCAGTGACGCCCAGCATCAAGCCGCGGCGGCTATCGAACCAGTTGGACACGACCTTGGATATCATCGGCGAAGCGCAAGCGGCTCCGGCGAAACCGATAAGGCCGTACTGCAGATAGAACAGCCACAGACTGTCGGTGGTCCACGCAAGGCTTGCCACCAGAATGCCCAGCGCCAGATTGCCGCAGAGGATCAGAGGCCGCGCGCCGACGCGATCCATGGTGCGTCCGATCAGCGGATAGCTTATCGCCGCGATGATCGCGATGAGGCCAAGCACGCCGGAAACCGCCGCGCGTGACCAGCCCATCTCCTGCGATATCGGCACCAGAAAGGTCCCGAAAGTGGCGCTGATGGCGGCAGTCATGCACACGAGATTGCCGGTGGTGGCAGCGATGGCCAAACGGGCTGATGCTGTCGACATGATCAGATCTCCGGTTCCGATTGCCGGAGTAGAAGGCCGCCGGGGCCCGATCCCAAGCGATTATACGCGCGCCGCAACAATTCCTTCGCAGGCCATCAACTATGGGTCCTTGCGCCAGCCGCGCGCCGATCCGACTTTGCGCACAGCGACCGCTTCGGTCGCAACTTGTCCACGAATGCAGCCAGGGACGACTTGCCGAGATGAATGTTCAGACGGGCGAAATGACCGCCTCGACCACGCAGATGCCAACCTTCTTCATCCCCCACGGCGGCGGCCCCTGCTTCTTTATGGACTGGACCGTCATGGGCGGCCCTGCGGATACCTGGGACAAGACCGAAGCATGGCTGCGTGCGCTCGTTTCCACGCTGCCGGAAAGGCCCAAGGGCATCGTCGTCATATCCGGCCACTGGGAGGAAGCCGCCTTCACTGCGTCTACCGCCGTGGAACCGGGGATGATCTACGACTATTACGGCTTCCCGCCACACACTTACGAGCTGAAATATCCGGCGCCGGGCTCCCCCGCGCTGGCCGAACGGGTGGTGGACCTGCTGAGCGGTGCAGGGCTGCCCGCGCGCACGGATCCGTCGCGCGGTTTCGATCATGGCGTCTTCGTGCCCTTCCTGCTGATCGATCCCGATGCGACCATTCCTGTCGTACCGCTTTCCCTCAAGGCCGATCTTGACCCGGCCGAGCACATCGCCGCTGGCAAGGCGCTTGAACCGCTGCGGGATGAGGGCGTGCTGATCGTGGGCTCGGGAATGAGCTACCACAACATGCGCGGCTTCCGCACGCCTGCAGCCACGCGCCCGTCGGCGGTATTCGACCAGTGGCTGACCGGCGCCGTAGAGGCGCCTTCGGCAGAGCGCGAAAGCCTTCTTTCGCACTGGGACGAAGCCCCTGCCGGCCGCCTGTCCCACCCGCGAGAGGAACACCTGCTGCCCCTGATGGTGGCCGCGGGCGCGGGTAACGCATCGGCCGGACGCAAAGTGTTCGCAGACAACGTCATGATGGCGGACATATCGGCGTTCCGCTTCGGGTAAAGGCCCCTTGCCGCCCGACCGCAAGGCTGTAAGGGTGCCCCTTCGATCGATGGCGAGCGAGGGAGATCATGCCGGTGGCCGAAACAAGCGGGAAGGCGGCACGTCCGAGCGAGGACAGCGTGCGCGCGCGCATGGCCGAGGCGGGCATCACCGCGCCTGAGGAATGTGTTTCCGGCGTGCTGTCCAACCTGATCGTCCTGCAGGATCATGTGGCCACCCTGCGCGCGTTCGCGCTCGACCCGCGCAGCGCCAGCGCCATGCGGTTCGAGGCATGACCGCGATGCCCACCATGTCCACGCCTTCATCCGCCATCGCCATGGCCGCCAAAGTGCGCAGCGGGGAAGTGACCGCCGTTACGCTGGCAACCCTGGCGTTCGAACAGGCAGAGCAGCTTGGCACAGACCGCAGCGGTTTCACGCGTCTGCTGCGCCGCCGGGCGCTGGCGCGGGCTGCGGCGGTCGACAAGCTGGTGGAAGCAGGGCTTGACCCCGGCCCGCTCGCGGGCGTTCCGTTCGGCGCGGCCGACTTGTTCGACGTTGCCGGAGAAATCACCACAGCCGGTTCGCGCACGCGCCGCAATGCCGCCTTCGCTAGCCGCGACGCCAGGGCGATCGCCTTGCTGGAGGCGGCAGGGGCAGTGCTGGTCGGCACCCAGAACATGGACGAATTCGGCTACGGCTTCGTCACCATGAACGCTGAATACGGCACGACCCGCAATCCGCATGATGTTTCGCGCGTGGCGGGCGGTGCTGCGGGCGGATCGGCCGTCGCGGTGGCGACGGGCGTGGTGCCGCTCAGCCTTGCATTCGATACCAACGGATCGCTGCGTGTCCCTGCGGGCTTGACCGGCGTGATCGGCCTGAAGCCGACTTACGGCGATCTTCCGCGCGATGGCATGTACCCGTTCGTCGAAAGCCTTGACGTGGTGGGCGTGCTCGGCCGCGATCTGGATGACGTTGCGCTGGTCCGCACGATCCTGCGCGAAGGGGCCCCCGAACGACAGGAACCCTTGCGGGGGGAAATCTCGTTCGGACGGCTGATGAGCTGGTTCGACGATAATATCTCGGAAGAAATGCGCGGGCCGCTGGATGCCTTCTGGAGCCGGCTTGGACGGATCAGCTTTGAGCTGCCGCATTCGGAAATCGCCCGCGCGGCGGCATCCGTCATCATCGCGGCGGAAGGCGCCAGCCTGCACCGCCCTGCACTTGAAGCAGACCCCATGCAGTTCGAACCGCCCGTGCGGGATCGCATGCTGGCAGGGTTGCTGTTGCCAAGCGACGATTATCTGGCCGCACAGCGTTTCCGCAGCTGGATACAGGCGCGCCTGCGTCGCCAGTTCGAACTGGCAGACGTACTCTTTACGCCTGCGGCACCGGGCTTTGCACCTACGATCGCCGACCCGGTGATGACCTTTGAAGGACAATCCATCCCCGCCCGCAGTCACCTTGGCATCTATACCCAGCCCATCAGTCTCATGGGACTGCCTGCGCTCGTGCTGCCGCTGGCGGGAGACTTCGCGATGCCGCTGGGCGTTCAGCTGATCAGCGCCGCGGGGCATGAACCGCTGCTGTTCCGTGCCGCCCGCCAGTTGATCGACAAGGGCCTTTGCGCGGTGCCCAACCCGCCTGCGTAAGCCGGCCCTAGTCGATCTTTCCTGACTTGCCGCTGCCTAAGTCGTCGCGCGGCTTGCCTTTGCTTGTGCGCTGGGCGCTGGCGCGGGCGCCTGACAGCACCGGGCCGCAGGCAGCCGACTTGGCATCGCCCGGATCGACAAAGGCAAGCAGCCCCGCGACCGGAGTGGCGATGACGGCAAGGCCAAGGCCCGCCCCGGCGCGTCCGAGCAGTTGCGGGCTGATTACCTGAAGGCTGGGTTCGGCGAAGTGTCCGCCAAGCCCGACCGGGGACTGGCCGGAGAAGAGGCTGAACTTCTTCCCGTCAGCGCGGAAGGCCAGATCGATCGCCTCGCTGTCGAAGCTGAAGCCGCCGCGTCCGGTCACCACGTTCTTGCTGGTGTCGATAAGGATGGGGTCCGCTGCGGCCACGCCGCCACGCACCGTGAAGGCCAGAAGACCGCAGTTGACCTCGATCGGCTTCTTGAGCTTGCCCTGGAACATCTTCGATACGAACGTGCCGAGGTCCAGCTCGGCCAGCTGCGCATTGCGGGTCCACAACGTGCCCTGCGGCATAACGAAGGCGATCCGTCCGTTGGACGAGGCGAGTGAATCGTGGATGGTGTCACCCCGTCCGTCCAGCTTCACCCTGCCGTGTATCGTTCCCGTCGTGCCGGAATCGGCCAGGCCATATCCGGCCAGCAGGCGCCCCATCGGGGTTGAGGCAAGGCGGATATCGAAGCTGTTGGCGGACGGACGCTGGCGGGTGTCGAAGACCAGATCCGACGCCACATCGCCGCGCGCCATGGAGAAGGTCAGGGGGGACAGCTCCAGCCTGCCCTTGTCCAGCGACAGGGTAAGCGCGATATTCGCGATCGGCACGTTCTTCGACCGCACTATTCCGACCTTCCACTTCAGTCCGGCATCGAAACGCTGCATCATTTCCACGGGCAGGGCGGCATCGGGCAGTATGCGCTGCCCTCCCGCGCCGGTCTCGGCCGCCGCCGCCACCGCACCCTTTGCAGCGACGGTGTCGGGGTTGTAGCCGATGAACGGCGCGGCATCGATGATGTCCAGCCGCCGGGTCTCAAGCGCCGCATCCATCCGCAGGCGTTCGGCGTTCGTGATCGTGAAGCGACCGGACAGGTCGGATTGCCCGAAGGTGCCGGTCATCCCGGTGAACCGATAGACGTCGGCATCCTTCACCAGCTTCGCCTTGAGCGCGTAGCGGCGTGTCTGCGGGATGGCCACGTCGATGATCGAGAGCAGTTCGGAAAGGTTACGTCCCTGCGCCGCGACGTTGAGCGGCACGCCTTCGAATTCGGTCAGCGCGGGCAGGGTGCCGGAAACGTCGATCACGTTGTTTGCGGCCCACGCCCTTGCGCGAAGCCGGTTCTCCCCACCCGCGATGCTGGCGTCGGGAGACAGCAACTGTGCGGAGACGCGAAACGGCGTATCCCGGAAACGCCCGTCGCCGGTCAGGCCCACGGCCTTTCCGATCCGCGTATCTGCGGCGGCAACCGGCTCGATCAGCAGGTTCGCCAGTAGCGGCATCTGCGGATCGATGTAGCGTAAGCGAGTGCCGGTTATGGTCGCCTGATCGATCCGGGGCATCTCGAAGGGCTTGCCTTCGCCGTCGGAGGTAAACGTCCAGGTGTTGCGCCTGTGCGCCGCATCCCATTCGAGATTCGCGACGCCGTCCTCAAGATCGAGCGAATAGACGTGACGCCGCCCGAATATCAGCGACAGGGGCGCGATCCGCGCATCGATGCGCCCAGCGGCGAAAAGCGCGCGTCCCTTCGCCCATTGGGGGTTGGAAATCTCCAGCTTCTCGGCCAGGAACTTGATCCGCAGCGGGGCGAAATAGAGCTGGAAATCACCGCCTACGCTGACTTTGCGGTCGGTCAGCGAACTCGTCACCGATTCAAAGGGATGCTTTAAAAACCGGCCCTTGGTGATGAAAAGGATCAGCCATACGGCGAAAAGGCTGCCCAGCACGATGAGCGCGACATTGCGCACGATATGCCAGCGCCGGCGTTCCGATCGTCCGGAGTGCTCCTCTGGCGCGGGTGCCTCTATGGCGGCGGGTGCTTCCATGTTCTGGAAATCGCACGAGAGGCGCGTTTGGTTGCAGGCCGCCAATCTCGTTGCCTGACGGGCCGGTTCATGGCAGCTTTTCGCGTCGGTCGCCGCGCCGGGCAGGATGCCCTTGCGGTTTATTTTGCGGCTCTTGCACGAGGGCGTAGACAGCTGCCGAACTTTAGTATTACCATTTCTGAGTTTAGTATTACCAAGGTGGGTAACTGGGTATTACGAGGGCAGGCGATATGGACGGAGTTCGCGTTGGTAAAAGGTTGATCGGTACACAGTCTCCGGTCACCGTTGGCTGGGAAAACATACCGAAAGTCGAAGGCGGTCCGGTTAAACGATTCGTCTTCACGCACTTCCAGCCGGCGATCCTGATCGCGCTGGTTGCCTTCTGGCTCTACGCGCCCGATTCCATCGCCAAGGCTTCGACCGCGATCGGCATCGGCATCGGCTTCAAGGTTTTGCTCTATTGCCTGGAATGGGTGAACCCGCGGCATGATAGCTGGCGCCTTACCTGGAAGGAACTGGTCACCGATCTGTTCTATGTCGGCATCAGCTATACGCTGGTGAAATACGCCGGGAAGCATTTCGGCGACGATGCCATGATCGAAGCCGTCCAGCATTTCTTCCAATGGGAAAAACTGGCCTGGTTCAAGGACATGCCCCTGCTTGTTCAGGCGTTCCTGATATCGTTCATCTTCGATTTCGGACAGTACTGGATGCATCGCGGGATGCACAACTGGTATCCGCTCTGGCTAACCCACTCGGTCCACCACTACATCACGCAGCTGAATATCAACAAGGGCGCGGTCGGCAACCCGGTTGAGCTGTTCCTGATCGGCCTGGGCATCGGCGGCTTCTTCGATTTCCTGCCGCGCGCGGTGCTGCTTGCCGGCGCGATCGGCATGGCGGTGGGCACGTACCAGCATATCAATGTGCGCTTCAACACGCCGCGCTGGTGGCGCTTCCTGTTCAACACGACCGAGCATCACAGCGTCCACCATTCGCAGGACTTCG
This sequence comes from Novosphingobium guangzhouense, assembly GCF_002896965.1. Classification (GTDB taxonomy): domain Bacteria; phylum Pseudomonadota; class Alphaproteobacteria; order Sphingomonadales; family Sphingomonadaceae; genus Novosphingobium; species Novosphingobium guangzhouense. The sequence goes on along the minus strand of NZ_LYMM01000001.1, from coordinate 167,006 downwards.
AAGCCAGCCGCAGCAATTATTCGGGCACATACATCTTCATCGACCGCATGTTCGGAACCTGCGTCGATGGCGAGGCGGAAGTGCTGGGCATGGAAGGCGGGCGCCGCATGTCGATCCGTGAGCAGATGACCTACCCCTTCACCGAGGCGTGGAAGTCGACGAAGTCTGCCGTTCAGGTCCGCTTCCAGCCGGTTGCCATCCCGGCCGAGTAAGCGCCGGATCGCTTGTTACCCGGCGGCCGCAGAGCCCGTGGGCCGGACCTTGCACCTTCATGGAGCGGGTCCGGCGTCCCTAAAGCATTATCTGGAGAATCCTTGCGTGAACGTTCCTTTCATCGACCGGATCTGGCGCGTTCGGGGATCGCTGGCACTCGGTTTCCGGCAATCTCCCGCAGATGCTTTCGCCCGGCTCGATCAGTTGTTCCAGACGAGCGGAACCAGCTACCAGATTGACGACGATACACTGACCTTCACCAAGAAGGACCCGATCGCGCAGGACAAGATGGCCACGTTCAATCGGGGCACGCTGAGGGTGGTGGACGATACCGATGGCGGGCTGCTGCTCTACGACCTCAGCAGCCCGACACTGCAGTTCTGCTTCGCCTTGCCGTTCCTGTTTCTGGGCATCGCCTGGCTGCTGAAGGAATCGCGCAATCCGGCCTTCGTTTTTGCGGGCATATTCGCTACGCTTTACGTCGTCGGCCGCATTCTGGAGCCCTGGCTGATCCGGTCTGTGTTCCGCAAGAACCTTGGCCCGGACCACCTGCCTGCGGGCGAGGCCCCGCAGGTCTGAGCAGCCTTACTGTCCCTGTTCCGGCGCTTGCTGAGCCGGGGCCTGAGCTGGTGTCTGGGCTGGTGCCTGAACGGGCGGCGGCGCGGGGATATCGACCTTGATTTCTACCCGGCGGTTCCTGGCGCGGCCTTCCATGTCGTCTGTGCCGTCAAGGTTCCTGTTGGGCGCGATGGGGCGGGCTTCACCCAGCGCGATGACGGCGATCCTGTCTTTCGCGACCCCCTTCTTCACAAGGTAATCGCGCACCGCTTCTGCCCGGCGGCGTGATGCAGCCAGATTGTCCGCGTCCGATCCCTTGGAATCGCTGTGGCCCCAGATAGTGATCGGCCCGCCGGTGCGGAACGTCGGGTGCGTCATCAGGTTATCGATCAGCGCCGTGCCGGCACTATCGGGCTGCGCTCCCTTGGCAGGGAAGGGGACGACAAGGGTTTCCGGCTCCAGCACCGGGGTCTCGGTAGGGGTGGGTTCGATCTCCGGGCGGATGATCGACTTCTTTTCCGGTTGCGGTTCGGCGATATCGGACCCGTCGGTCGCGGCATCCGCGACAGCCTCCGTCTGCTCGTCGGCGGGATTTCCACCGGGTTGGCATGCCGCAATGCCAAGGCCGATCGCGGTGACGGATAACCAGCGGGCGGCTCCGCCTTGCAGTTTCAGGCCTCTCATGCGGTTGCCTCCTTATTCTGGGACTGGCCGTTGGGTTCTGGATCGGAATGGCGCGACGGTCCGTAGGATACGACGATATCGCCCGCCTGCGGCGTTGGCCGCGAGGCATGGGTGAAGAACCGTATCCGCCCGTCCTTGCGCAGCACGAAGAGCATGTCCGCCTCGCTCGGCAGCGATGAACGCGCGTCGTCGAAGCCGAACTGTTCGCTGATGCGGGTCTTGCGGAAGGTCCAGCCCGCTGTCTCGCGCTCCATGATCTCTTCTACGCCGTGGCCGGCGGCGAACATCGCGCGGCCACGCAGCGCTTCGGGCAGGCTGCGGTGGTCTTCGTCATCCCCGGTGCCGCCCAGCTGGTAGACCGCATCGCGCCCGATTTCCGGCGCGAATTCGCTGCAGACGAGGGCGTTGTAAGCCTCGTTCTCGGTCGTGGCGACAAGCACCTGGAACTGCGTGAGGTCGAGGCGCTCCTCGGTCGTCTCGGCAAGGATTTCGCCGTGATAGGTGGCGATGCCCGCCTGTCGCGGTGCGGCAAGGCGCTGCCAGCTGGCGTCCGAAATCATCACGGGCAGTTCCAGCGACTTGAGCTGGCGAGCAAGCGACAGGCTCCACGGCGTACTGCCGACGATCAGCAGACCCTTCTGCGGCGCGCCCATCACGCCCAGCCAACGGGCCACGTGGCGAATGCTGAAACCGTGCGCCACGATCGTCGCCACGACGACCGAGAACGACAAGGTGACAAGGATGCTGCCGTCGCCATAGCCCAGCTGGTCAAGCCGCAGAGCGAACAGGCCCGAAACCGCAACGGCCACGACACCGCGCGGCGCGATCCACGCCACCAGCAGGCGCTCGTTCCACGGGATCTTGCTGAAGGCGAGGGCGGTCAGCACCGTTGCGGGGCGCACCAAGAACAGCAGGGCAAGCAGGAAGCCCACGAAGCGCCACTCGAAATGGCGCAGCACGTCGAAATCGAGCGAAGCCGAAAGCAGCACGAAGACGCCGGAGATGAGCAATACCGTCACGTTCTCCTTGAACGGATGGATATCGCGCAGTGAATCGAGGCGCATGTTGGCCACCGCCACGCCCATGACGGTGACGGCAAGCAGCCCGGTTTCCTGCTGAATGAGATTGGACAGCACGAACGTGCCGATCACCGCGACCAGCAGCACCGGGGCCTTGAGATATTCGGGCACATGGCCACGCGGAAATGCCCAGGCGATCGCGCGGGCCGTGGCATAGCCGATCAGTCCGGCGACCAGTGCCGCACCCAGCAATGCCGCCACCACGGACAGCAGGGTGCCGCCTTCGTCGACGCGGCGCAGGTATTCATACGTTATGACGGCACAGAGCGCGCCGAAGGGGTCGTTGACGATCGCTTCCCACTTCAGGATCGCGCGGGGCCGCGGGGCTACGTTGCTCTGGCGCAGGAGGGGTATCACCACCGTCGGCCCGGTCACCACAAGGATGCCGGCGAACAGGATCGCAACCGGCCAGACGAGGCCCGCGACGTAATAGCAGGCAACGGCGCCCAGCACCCAACCCAGCGGAATGCCGATCAGCATCAGCCGCGTGACCGCCCCTTCGGTCTTGCGCAGTTCCCGGAAATTGAGGCTGAGCCCGCCTTCGAACAGGATCAGCGCCACCGCGACCGAAACCATCGGCTCCAGCAGTTCGCCGAAAGTATGTTCCGGCACGATCAGCCCGGTCACAGGCCCGGCGATGACCCCCGCGGCAAGCATCAGCGCGATGGCCGGCCAGCCGGTACGCCAGGCGATCCACTGCGCTCCGATCCCGAGGATACCGATCAGCGCGAAGACGAGGGCTGTTTGCTCCATAGGCAGGGGGTAACCCCTCGAAAGGGCAAAAGTAACCGTTGATCTGGATTTTTGCACGGAACGATATGCCCTTCGGTATCAGGTGCCAGGTCTGCACGTCGTTTCAGAGGGTGCAAGATGGTGGAGGTGCGGTGGGTGTCGGTAGGGTAGCGTTAGGTGCCGTTGTGTACCGCCTGCGTGCACCCGGAAGAAGGGTTCGGGGTCAAAGAATGTTGCTTTCTTTGCAATTGCCGGGTTGCCCCACGGGCATTCTGCCCCCTAGACTGGTCCCGCCAAGTCATAGGGAGTTAAGTTTTGGAGACAGTTTCGATTGTACTTTTTCTGCTGCTGGCGGTAGTCGTCAGCGGTGCCGTTGCGAGGATGCTGCCATTCTCCGTGCCCACGCCACTGGTGCAGATCGTGCTGGGCGGAGTGATCGGATTGTCCACGTCGCACCGGGTCGATCTGGATCCTGAACTTTTCCTTTTCCTGTTCTTGCCGCCGCTGCTGTTTCTTGACGGATGGCGTATTCCTAAGGATGAACTGTTCAAGGATGCTTCAACCGTAGTCGAGCTTGCTCTTGGACTGGTCCTCATCACCGTTATCGGGATGGGGTTCCTGATCCACTGGATGATACCATCGATGCCGCTTGCCGTGGCATTTGCGCTGGCTGCTGTGGTTTCCCCCACAGACCCGATCGCGGTCTCTGCCATCGCTGCCCGAGTGCCGATCCCCAAGCGAATGATGCACATTCTGGAGGGTGAATCGCTGCTTAACGATGCATCCGGCCTCGTTTGTCTGCGCTTCGCAGTGGCGGCCGCGCTGACCGGTACGTTTTCGGCAAGCAGCGCAGCGCTCAATTTCCTGTGGGTCGCCGGCGCCGGCCTCGTCATCGGCGTCGTGGTGACGCTGGTGGTAACGCGCGCGAAGGCGTGGGTCACGAAGCGCTGGGGCGAGGATACCGGCTCGCAAATCCTCGTCAGCCTGCTGATCCCGTTCGGATCCTACCTGCTGGCGGAGCATGTCCATGCATCCGGCATTCTTGCAGCAGTAAGTGCCGGCGTGACAATGACTTACGCAGAGATATCGCGCCAGGCGCTGGCCGCGACGCGCATGCGCCGCAATTCGGTGTGGGACATGATCCAGTTCACCTTGAACGGCATCATCTTCGTTCTGCTGGGCGAGCAATTGCCTGGAATTCTTGCCGGTGCGCGCGAAACCGTGGCGGTGACCGGCCATACGCAGGCCTGGTGGCTGGCAGTGTACATTCTCGTGATCGTTGCCGGGCTTGCGACCTTGCGCTTCGCGTGGGTCTGGGCATCACTCAAACTGACGATCCTGCGCGGTGCGCGCCGTGGTGACGGTACGAAGACGCCGGACTGGCGCCTTATCGCGGCTACGTCCGTAGCGGGCGTGCGCGGTGCCATCACCCTGGCAGGTGTCCTGACGCTGCCGCTTGCACTTAACGACGGAAGCCCGTTCCCGGCACGCGATCTTGCCATTTTCCTGGCCGCCGGGGTCATCATCGTCTCGCTTGTTCTCGCCACGCTGGTGTTGCCGATCCTGCTTAAAGGTCTGGCGATGCCCGCCGAGCCGGCCCGGCAGGCTGAAGAGGATTCCGTTCGCATCGAAGTGGCTGAAGCGGCCATTCGCGCCATCGAGCGGCATCAGCATGCGCTTGCAGAGACGCATGGAGCGGCGGACGTATATTCCGATGCCGGCGGCCAGATCATGAACCTGTACCGCGAGCGTATCGAAGGTCTGAGCGAGCGCCAATCGGGTGCACCGCGAGCTTCGGACAACCTGGCCCGGGAGTTCCGCCTCGTCGGTGTCAAGGCGGAGCGCGCGGCATTGTCCCAGATGCTGCGCGGACGCAGGATCAGCAGTTCGATTGCGCAAAAGCTGACCCGTGAACTGGATCTTTCGGAGGCCCGCTTTTCCAACGCAGGGGCAAGTCACTAGTCAAGGAGAGACTTCAGCTCTTCGCGCCGTTGTCCCGGTACTTCGCCAAGGCCGTGGAGCGTGGCTTGCGCCATGGCCTTGTAGGGCGCCATGAGGGAAGGGACATCATGCGCGATCGCGTGCAAATGGCTGCGTATGGTGTCCGCATCGCCTCTCAACACCGGTCCTGAAAGCGCAGCGATGCCTTGCTCCAGCGTGTTTTCCAGCGCGGCACGAACCAGCGGCGCCAGGAAGGTGCCGGGATCGGTGACACCCGCCGCTGTCAATGCCTGACTTGCCCCGGCAACAAGGGTAACCAGATGGTTGGCGGCGTGACACAATGCGGCGTGATACAGCGGCCGATGATCTTCGGTGACTTCGACGGCTTTGCCGCCAAGGGCATCCACAAGAGCAAGGCTGATGGCCATGGCGCGGTCGGAGGAGGCGGTCACGGCAAAGCACGCCTCAGCCATCCGGCTGACCTCGAATGCGGGGTTTCCGGTGAAGGTCATCGCAGGATGCACTGCCGCAGTCAGCACCTCGGTACTTTGCAGATCAACGAGAGGGGCAATGCCGCTGCCGCCACTTACGTGACAGACGAAAGCCCCCGGCTTTGGCGGCGCTTGCTTCATCGCCGCGACTATCCCCGCAATAGCGCCGTCGGCAATGGCGATGACGATCAGATCGCAAGCGGCAGTCAGCATGTTCAGAGTATCGGCCGCGGTGCATTGCGCCACCTCGCCCGATACTTGCGCCACGCGCTGAGGTGATCGGCCCCACAGCATGATGGGCGCGGCCGATCGGCCGCGCAGGGCAAGTGCGAAGGCTCGTGCGACGCGGCCAGTTCCAACGATGCCAATCCGCTTGGCGATGGGGAGCGAGTTCATGACCCCTGCCTAGCGCGGGCCTGTGTGAGTTGCACGAGCTTCGGCGATCAATCATAGGTGGCACTGCAAGGAAACAGACGGGCGAACCTTTATGATCGAGATGGTAATCGAGCAACGACGGCGCAATCTTGGCGGCGGTCTGGACGTGGGGCGAGTGCTGCCTTTCGCGAAGCGACGGATGGTCGGCCCGTTTGTGTTCTTTGATCATATGGGTCCGCTTGACGTCGCCGCCGGTGCCGATCGCAGCCTTGACGTCAGGCCGCATCCCCACATCGGACTTTCCACGGTGACATATCTGTTCTCTGGCGAGATCATGCACCGCGACAGCGTCGGCTCGCATCAGACAGTGCGCCCGAACGAGGTAAACTGGATGACTGCTGGCAGCGGGATCACGCATAGCGAGCGGTTTGAGAAAGCGCGGGCGGTTGGCGATCATTTGCACGGTATTCAGGCCTGGGTTGCGCTGCCGAAGGAGGATGAAGAGACAGCACCCTCGTTTTCGCACCACGCCGGGCATGATCTTCCGCAGTGGGAAGAGGCCGGTGTAACGGGCCAACTCATTGCAGGCAGCGCCTATGGTCTGAGCGCGGGGGCGAAAACGCATTCACCGCTGTTTTACGCACAACTGGACATGATTCCTGGGGCAAGAGCCGAAGTACCAGGCGGTCATTCGGAACGTGCCGTCTATATCGCGACCGGTTCTGTCGAGGTGGATGGGACCTGCTATGAAGCGGGCCAAATGCTGGTCCTTGGGTCCGATGTTTCAAGCATCGTCGCCCTGCAGGGCTCGACCGTGATGGTGCTGGGCGGCGAGCCTGTGGGCGAACGCTTTCTTTACTGGAACTTCGTGTCCTCGTCCAAGGAAAGGCTTCGGCAGGCCGCGGAAGACTGGAAGGCGGGGCGCATGAAACTCCCGGACGCGGATGACAAGGAATTCATTCCTTTGCCCGACGATCCATTTCTGAAGCCTCCGGCCATGTCCTGAACTGCGAGGCGAGTGATCGGTCCTTTTGTTGCAGGGCTTTCCTTCCGGCGCGTGACACCTATATAGCGGGCTCCGGCACGCTCGCAGCACGATGGGCGGCCCTTGCATGGGAGAGCCCACTGGTCCGCAACCCGGAAAGCTGAACATGTACCTTCTTGCCCGCTGCCCCCTGGTCCCATGCTGAGGCCGCGGCGGCGCGGTATCGCATCGGTCAATGCCGAAGTGCGTGACGGTATCGTTCCCGCTGCCAATGCTCTGGCCAGAACACGGGATGAGGGGCCGCCGGAGACGGGTGCGAATTACCGCTTTATCGCCCTCATTATAGCCTCCGCACTGTTCATGGAATTCGTCGATGCAACGGTGCTGGCCACGGCGCTGCCGACGATGGCGCGTGATTTCGCAGTGCGACCGCAGGAAATGAGCGTTGCGCTGACGTCCTATCTGCTGGCGCTTGCGATCTTCATTCCCGCGTCGGGTTCGCTGGCGGATCGCTTCGGGTCGCGCACCGTATTTCGTGGTGCGATCCTGCTCTTCGTGCTGGGCAGCCTGGCCTGCGGGCAATCGGTTTCGCTGGAAATGATCGTTGTATCGCGCTTTGTCCAGGGGATCGGCGGAGCCATGATGATCCCCGTAGGACGGCTCGTGCTGCTTCGCTCCGTCGCCAAGCGCGACATGGTCAATGCGATGTCCTGGCTGCTTGTTCCAGCCTTGATCGGGCCAATTTTGGGGCCGCCGCTGGGTGGCTTTATCGTCACATATCTGGACTGGCGCTGGATATTCTACATCAACCTGCCGATGGGAGCGCTCGGCTTCTGGCTGGTGGGCCGTTACATCGCAAACATTCGGGAAGACGATCCCGGACGCTTCGATACTGTGGGCTTTGTCCTGAGCGGTCTTTCGCTGGGATGCCTCTTGTTCGGGTTCGAAATGGTAAGCCGTCCGGGGGAGGGCGCCATGGCCGCCGTGCTCGTGGCGGTTGGTCTGGTTGCGGGGTATTTCTACGTGCGCCACGCCCGCAATCGCAAAGGGGCGATCCTTGACCTTGCATTGCTGCGAGATCCTACGTTCCGGCTTTCGGTAATCGCCGGGTCGATCACCCGCATCACCCAGGGTGCGCAGCCGTTCCTGCTGCCGTTGATGATGCAAGTGGGGCTGGGCTTCACTGCTGCGAAAAGCGGCACGATCACGGTCGCCACGGCCATCGGTTCACTGGCAATGAAAAGCTTCGCGCCGCGCGTGCTGCGCCGCTTCGGCTTTCGCCGATCGCTGATCTGCAACGGTATAATAGCAACGGTCGGCTATGCTATCTGCGGATTTTTCGGACCAACTTGGCCAACCTGGGCGATGTTCGTGGTGTTGGTCCTGTGCGGCTTCTTCATGTCGTTCCAGTTCACCGCCTACAATACGATTGCTTATGCGGGAGTGGACAAGCGCCAGATGAGCAGCGCGACGGCGTTCTATTCCACCTTTCAGCAACTCATGCTGTCCTTGGGCATCTGCGTTGCGGCGATGGCGCTTCACCTTGCCATGCTGGCGAGCGGGGATGCCGCGCCGACTTTGCACGACTTCTCAGTTGCATTCTGGGTTGTTACGGCCATTTCGCTTACGGCTACCATCTGGAATTTGCGTTTCGCAAAGGACGCAGGGGCTGAGATTAGTGGGCACGGCGAATCTGAAGAGAACTCTGAGCGGCAGCAGCGTTCCGCTGCCTGAAATCAATGTAGACGCGCCTTGAGAAGAGGGCGTAACAGGTAATTGAGAACGCTGCGTTTTCCGTTCAGGATGTCGACCTCTGCCACCATGCCGGGGATGATCGGTAACGGCTTTCCGTCGCGCATCAGATGGGCGCCATCGGTACGGACGAAAACCTGATAGTAGGCTTCCTTGCCGCGTACCGTCTCCTCTTCGATCGTGTCAGCGCTGATCCGCTCTACCCTGCCATTGAGGTCGCCGTAGATGGTATAATCATAGGCTGTAATCTTGACCTTCGCCGGCATTCCGGGAACCAGAAACGCCACATCACGTGGGCGGACGCGCGCTTCTATCAGCAAGCGATCCTCCATAGGCGTCACCTCCATGATCGGCTCGCCCGGCTGCACCACGCCGCCACGGGTGTTGATGAGCACCGTGTTTACACGCCCGCGCACCGGCGAACGGATTTCGGTCCGTCGCAGCTGGTCACCACGCTGCTGCACGATAGGGCTGACGGCACTCAGTTCGGCCTGCTTGTTCGCAAGTTCGGTGTAGGCTTCCTGAGCATACGTATTTTCAAGCTCGACCAGCTTGCCGGTGTATGTGGCAATTTCCTGCTGGAGCTTGAGCACTTCCATCTCGCTCACAACTTTGCGCGCAGTAAGCGGCTGCACAATGGCGAGTTGCCCTTGAGCGATGCCGATTTGTTGCCGAAGCGTGCGCCGCCCCTGATCCAGTTTGCTGCGACGCGACACGAAAAGTTCGCGTTCGGAGCGGGCTACTGCACTGTCTGACGCAATCTCGGGGGGGAAGTCGATGGTTGCCTTGCCAAGAACTTCGGCCTGCAGGCGCGCGATTGCGGCTTTCAGGACACTCGCCTGATTGGAAGATTCTTCGTAGGATGTGCGAAAGTGGGTCGGGTCCAGCCTGACAAGGGCTTGCCCGCGCGCCACCATGTCTCCCTCGCGAACAAGCAATTCATCTAATATTCCGCCCTCAAGGCTTTGTATTTTCTGCATTCTGCTCACAGGCACGACCCGTCCTTCACCACGCGTGACTTCGTCGATGCGGGCAAATCCGGCCCAGAGGATTGTGATCACTATGCAGGCCATCACTGCCCATAACAGGGGCCGATACGTTGGATGCAGTCCGGTACGAAATGGATCATCAAGTTCGCGATGCAGCATGCGCGCCGAAATGCCTTCAACCGCCATGCGCCGCTCCTGCCGTTGCGCGTTCAGGCGCCTTGACCTCATTACCGGAAACAATGCCTTCGACCGGCCCGTCCATAATAACGCTGCCATCGCGCAAGACCACGATGCGCTGGACGAGAGCCAGCATCGAGCGCTTGTGTGTGGTAACCACCAGTGTTCGTTCGCCCAGCCAGGCCTTGAGGCGCGCCACGACATGGTCCTCTGCTGCCTGATCGAAAAAGGCTGTCGGTTCGTCCATGATGAGGATCTGGGGGTCCTGCAGAATCACTCTGGCAAGGGCGACCGCCTGCCGTTGTCCTCCCGAAAGGCTCCGGCTACTGACCAGCGGCATGTCAAGGCCCAGCGGGTTGGCGCGAACGAACCGGCCAAGGCCCACGTCGTCAAGCGCGCCAAGCATTTCCGCGTCGGATATAGCTCGCCCTTCCAGGTTCAGGTTATCACGCAGGGAGCCGTGTATAAGCGCAACATCCTGTGGCACGAACCCTATGGCGGAACGGCGATCGGAGGGGTCTATCTGGGAAAGATTCATACCATCGACCATCACGGCACCGGCTGTTGCGTCACCCAGCCCGGACAGCACCCGCAATAGCGTTGATTTGCCTGCCCCATTGCCGCCAAGAATAGCCAGTTTCTCTCCGGCTTCGATGGACAGTGCAGCGATGTTCACCACCGGAGGCCCGTCACCGTAGCGCACTTGGACATCGGTCAGAGCGAAACTGCCGCGAAGCCGCTCAGCGCGTGCGAAAACCCGGTTTTCAGGTCGTTCTACAGCAGCGCTCATCAACTGGTCCAGCCCTTCAAGGGCCACGCGGATATGTTGCCAGCGAGCCAATACTCCGGTTGCTTGCGATATAGGCGCGACTGCCCGTGCTGCGAGCAACGAACATGCCACCAGTGCGCCTACCGTCATCGCGCCTTCGCCAATCCGATAGACCCCGAAGGCGACAACCCCAACGTAACACAGCTGCTGTACCATAGCGGCGCCATACGTCAGGGCGCTGGACAAGGAGTGGCTGCGGCGTGCCGTTTCGGCAAGTTTGGCGGACAAAGACTCCCACATTTGCAGCGCACGCCCTTCGCCGCGCCCGGTTTTTATAGTTTCGATGTTTTCCACTGCTTCGATAAGAACGCTGTTCTTGATTGCCCCTTCGCGCAGCGTCTGGCGGGAAAGATCGGCTAGGCTCCTCTGCATGAGTAGACCCGGCAAAATCATCAGTATGATCGAAGCGATCGGCACAGCCACTACCGGTCCACCGATCAGCGCAATGATCGCAAGAAATATTAATGTAAACGGCAGATCACTCGCGATAGCCGCGCTAGAGGACGTGAAAAATTCACGGACTCCTTCGAATTCGCGAATCTGGCTCGTGAAGGCGCCAAGTGACGCCGGGCGGGCGGACAAGCGTGTCTCCAGCACACGCGCGAACAGTTGAGTCGAAAGCGTCAGGTCAAGGCTCTTGCCCATCGCATTAAGCAAATGCCCGCGCATGTGCCGCAGCACTGCTTCGAACACGATCGCAAGGATAACGCCGCTGGCCAGCACCCATAAGGTATCGTAGGCCGAATTGGGCACGACACGGTCGTAGACTTGCATGGCAAAGAGCGCGGTGCCGATGGCCAGCAGGTTTGCCATCATGGCGCCAAGCGCTACTTCGAGATACCCACTGCGATAACGGCGAAGGGCACTGAAGAACCAGTGTTTGCCATCGGTGGAGGCCAAGGCGCCTGCACGTGCGTCAGTCTTGAAATGAGACTTGGCGAAGACGGCCATGCCGGAATGCAATGTCGACAATTCTGCCAGTGACATACGTTGCAGGCCGCCATCTGCCTTGGGCAACCGTAAGATCGCGCTATCGTCTTCGATGGCGGAGAGGATCACGCTGTCTCCGTCCTTCAGAAGCAGCAGGGCAGGTAACAGGTAATGCGGTACGTCCAGATCGCATCGTCTGACCTGCGCCACTATATCAAGGCGACGCATGGCCCTTGGCACCATGTCTAGTGTAAGCGTGCCGTCGACCAGCGGCATGCCGTCGCCCAGTCCGGACACACTTGCGTGACGCCCGAGCATCGCAGCCAGAAGCACCAGCCCCTCGCGCAAGGGGTCCTGGTGGGCCGCCATCAGAGGTCCTCCTCGGGGAGCGGGAGAAGCTCAGATAGTTTTCCCAGGCTTGCCGCTATCCGATATTGAATCCGGATAGACTGCAACGTAATTTCATTAAGCGCTCGGCGTGCATCGAAATGCTCGCGCTGGATCGTTACGAGGTCGACGATATCACGGCGCCCGACTGCAAATTGCTCTCGATAGACGTCACTCAATTCGCCGGCGCCGGAGACCTGATTGCGCAAGGCCAGAGCCTGATCTTCCAGAGCTGTTGAGGTAACAATCAGGTTGCGCAACTGGCGTGAGATATCCCTGCGTGTTGCCGCTTCCGTCCATTGTGCGGCGTTCACCTTCTGCTGTGCGGCATCGATGCGATGGAATGCGGAAAGCCCTTGCATGGGCGACATTCGCAGCCGCACAGCCACTACTGCGTCGCTTTCCATTCGCCCGCCAATTTCGCGGCTGAGCGCGGTTGCTTCCAGATTTAGCCGCGGAAGTATGCCTGCGCGGGCTTCTCCGAACTGTGCTCGCGCGGACCGGGTATCTTCCAGCGCCTTACGATAAAGGGGCGCTTCATCTATCAAGGCATCAATGTCCTGGCCCTTGATCCGTTGGGACATTGATAGTGGTGCAGGCTGTTGTAGATTGTCAGGGCGCGTACCCACCAACGTTTCGTATTGGGCTGCAGCATCAGCAGCTTGGCCTTCGTCGCTGGCAAGCCTCTGCCGTGCACGTGCCAGTTCGAGTTCGGCGCGTTCAGGCTCGCTCCGATCGGCGTAACCACTATCTGCCCGCTCTCCCGTCATGTGAACGAGGTCTTCGAGCGTTGCTATTTGCGCAAGATCGATTTCCGTCTGCGATTGGGCCAGCAGTACATCAAGATAGGTTTCGATGACGTCACTTGCCGCATCGTCGCGGGCGATGAACCATTCGGCGCGGCGTTGCCGTTCGGACGCTCGGGCGCCGTCTACCTTGTTGCGGGTTAATCCCCAGTCATAAATCATTTGCGCAGCAGTCACTTCATAAGCCCATTCATCGGGTGAGGTTTCCTGCGGTCCTCCTGATGCGGAGAAGGAGGGGAGATAACCTGAGCGAGCTGCCTTCACTTCGGTATGCGCCGCTTTGACTTCCGACGTTGCGGCGGCAAGGGTAGGGTGCCGTGCAATGGCAATCAAAACCGCCTCCTCTACCGTCATTGCGGCGCTGGATGATGAACTGAGGGAGGTTAGTGAAAGGACGATCGCGCCGAACGCCAGGCACAGGCGAACATGGCGATACCAGGCCGTGTTCACACGATGACCTGAACGGTGTTTTCCTCTACCAGCACGGTATTGATACCGAAGGCGTAGACGTTGTACGCAATACCTTCGAGGGTCTGAGATGATCCCGTATTTACGGCACCTGTGATGTGCAGGACGTCGTTGGAATCACCTGTAATCTGCAAGGTATTTCCAGCGTCGGTGATTGCTGAAACTTCTGCCGAAGTTAAAGTAAGAACGCTGCCGCTTCCACCAGTTCCAAGGTCAACTCTCTCGATATTGGCGAACGTGCCTACGCCGTTTGCACCGTAGTCAAGGTTTATGCCATTTCCAAGCAGCACGGTATCAAAGCCACTACCACCGTCGACCGTGGAAAAATTCGGAGCGGTGACCTGGATGGTGTCATTGCCCAGCCCGGCCAGAACATGATCGCCCACGCTTACGTTCTGAATAAAGTCGTTCCCGCTGTTGCCGTTGATATGTTCCGCACCCGTTGCCCCGGACATGATGTCGTCCGACAACGTGCCGTTCACATCTATCTGGCCAATGGCAAGGGACAGGCCGTTGGGGCTGAGCGACAAGCCATAGGTGGCACTTTCGTTACCTTGCCCGTCGGTGGCAACTAATCCGAGGGATATCTCCGAGCCCAGATTGAGGACATCGGTGATGCTCAAACCCAATTGGTTCAGTATCGTGGGGCTGAGAAGATTGAGGCTGAAGTTGCCGCTGCCATCCGCAATCAATGGCAGCAATTCAACATTCAGCGCGGGCGTTGTCACCTGCACCACCACCGAAGAGTTGGGCTCGGTATTACCACTCACACCAAATCGGGGGCTCAGTGGATTAAGGCTGACATCCAGTCCGAGGTTGCCGATGGTTACGGGCGTTTCCACAGTGGGCGCCAAGGCTACCGTCGCCACGCTGCTTGTGTTGCCCGCGGCGTCTGCGCTCACCACTGATATCTGTGTTTCCAGCAGCTGTGTCCAATCCAGCCGCACGCCTAGATCGGTCAGCAGATTGAGTGATGCCAGACCGCTGTTATTGACGGTTACAACGGTTTCCGTCTCAAGCCCCCCGATATTGGCGATGATAGTGAGTTCGGAGTTTGGCTCTGCAGAGATTGTCAAAGCATTGGCGACGAGGGATAGAAGCGGTGTCGCAGGGGGTGTCTTGTCTACAAGAAACTCAACAGGGATTGATGCCGCACCTCCATCAATCCGGGCGGTTATCTGGGCAGCGCCGTCGGGGAAATTCCCGCTGGGTGCGACTGTCATGATGAGCGATTGGGAAAGTAGGTCGGCTGCGGAAAGCACATGCGATTCGGTTGCCTGATAACCATTTGCGCCATCGAGAACGACGGTAATCGTCTGACCTTCTTGCATGGTGGGCCGGATGGCGATGTCGACCTGAACACCATTCGCAGCCTCGGCGGCATTTACGAAGCCATCTTCCGCTTCGACGACGATTATCGTCGGCGGCACGATGTCGGGTACAACAAAAACAGTTGGACCGCTTTGATTGCCCGCAGCGTCGATTGTGATAGCCGTTACGGTCTCGCTGCCGATGAGCGGCGCTAGTAGGGAGAGGCTGCCGCTGCCGTTGCTATCAATGTTAACCAAGAAGGGATTTGCGGCATCTCCGTTAACTACGATCCGAACCACGCTACCTGGCTCAGCCGCCACCATCAGCACTTCCCCTTCGGACACGAGCGAAAGGATCGGGCTGTCGGGTGCAATGGCATCAATCGTGATGAAGGCCATCGTGCTGGTATTGCCTGCCGCGTCTACTGCGACCGCTTCGACAATGGTGGAGTCCGGAAGAGGGGAGGCCGGTGTAAATGTCCAGTGGCCGTTCGCGTCGACAGTGGCCTCTCCCAAGGGAACGCCTAACGCATCCGAGATCATGATGATCGTACCCGGCTCTCCGTTGCCGGTGATCACGTTGCCGTTGCTGGCGGCGACGACCGGTGCCGGCGGTGCCACCGTGTCTACGGCGGTGCTGGCTGGAAGGCTGATGTTGCCGGCCTCGTCCACCGCGACGGCGATGACGACTGTGTCATTGGGCAGACTGATGGCAGGGATAAAGCTCCAGGCGCCATCATCATCCGCAGTGGTTTCGCCGATTGGATTGCCTTGCCCATCGGATAGTCTGATGGTGACACCCGGATCGGCCAGCCCCTGAAGCAGCAACCCTGTAGTCGGATCTATTGTCGGTGCATCAGGAGCAATACCATCCACGATGGTGTCTACCGGACCACTGACGTTACCGGCCGCGTCTACTGAAACAGCGATGACTACGGTGCCATCAGGTAGAGGAACAACTGGAGTAAACGTCCAGTTGCCTTGCCCATCCGTGGTGACTTGACCGAGCGGTAAGCCATAATCGGGCACTATCGTTGTCGCGGCGAATGTTGAAGTTGCGCCATTTCTACCCATTGGGGAGAACGAGGCGAAAGAACTTCCCGTCCCATCCATCAAAACGACGGTCGAGTTGGGTTCGGCGGTGCCGGTCACAACTGATCCGTTGGTTGGATCTATCGTCGGATCCGCGGGGGACGAAGCGTCTACCGTTGCACTTGCCTGCGAGCTGATGTTGCCTGCGGCATCTTGCGCCGTCGCGTTGACGACGGTTCCGTCGGGGAGGGGGGCATCGGGTGTGAATGTCCAGGCACCATTGGCATCCACTATCGTCTGGCCGATCGCGTTCCCATCGCCATCGACGAGCAGCAACAGGGTGCCGGCTTCCGCCGTGCCTGTCACTTGGGCTCCACCGGTCGGGTTAATCACCGGCTCATCCGGAGACACAGTATCCACCGTGGTACTTGCTGGGCCACTGACGTTGCCGGCAGCATCCTGCGCGGTGGCATTAACCACAGAGCCGTTCGGGAGCGGGGTGGGCGGCATGAAGCTCCAGCCTCCGTCCGCGTCTGCGACAGCCTGCCCTACGAAGTTACCGTTTCCGTCGACGAGCGTGATTGTGGAGCCCGATTCCGCTGTTCCGCTTACCTCTGTCCCGTTGCTAGGGGAAATAGTGGGAGTGGCGGGAGCGACGGAATCGGTGATGATGGTCCTTATTGGACTGACGTTTGCAGCAGCATCACGAGCGACGGCGTTGACGGTCGTGCCGTTAGCCAGAGGGTTTAATGGAGTGAAATTCCAGGTTCCGTCGCCATTCACGGTTGTCTGGCCTAACGGATTACCGTTTCCGTCCGTGAGAAGGATGGTGGCGCCTGCCTCGGCAGTGCCGCTGATGACGGTGCCCTGTGACGGGGCTACATTGGGTGTCGCCGGCGCAATTGCATCGACCGTGGCTCCGGCAAAAGGCCCGAGATTTCCTGCGCCGTCCATCGCAACCACTCGAACGATGGTGCCATTTGCCAGTGGCGGCGACGCGTTGAAGGTCCAGTTGCCGTTGGCATCTGCGATTGCTTGCCCGATGGGATTGCCGTTGCCGTCGGAAATCAGAATTGTTGCGTTGGCTTCAGCAGTACCCGCCACGGTTACGGCATTGGGCGGGGTCAGGACTGGTGCAGGAGGCGCGATGGAATCCACCGTGGTACTGACCTGACCGCTAGTGTTCCCTGCCGCGTCCCGTGCAATGGCATTGATCACGGTGCCATTCTGGAGCGAGTTTCCCGGTGTGAAGCTCCATATGCCGTTCGCGTTAGCGGTGGTTTGGCCTATCGGGTTGCCGTTGCCGTCGGTGAGAATGATGACCGCGCCAGCTTCAGCCATGCCGCTGATTTGCGTTCCGTTGCTTTGTGAGATTACGGGCGCATCGGGCGCCACGGCATCCACCGTGACGGTGGCTGCAGGACCCGCTTGCCCTTCATCATTGATCGCATTGGCCGTTATGATGACGCCGTTCGCTAATGGGGACGATGGCGTGAACGACCAGGATCCATCCTGTTCTATAGCGGCCTGCCCGATGATGACGCCGTCTGCACCAGTGATAACTACCGCGACGCCGCTTGCTGCGGTGCCCTCAATGATAGTGCCGTTTGTGGCATCGATCGTGGGAGCGGTTGCCGGAGGTGGAGTATGATCGGGCGCCTGGACCGTAACGATGGTGCTTTCGTTGTCGGCGTCGTCGATGATCGTGACGTCGATTGGCTCGCCGTTGGTGATCCGAACTGCAAAGCGTAAGAAGAACCTTCCATTGGTGCCGATGGTCGTTGTGTAATCGGCTTCGCCATCCTGATCGACGTCGATCAAAACGGTTGCTCCCGGCTCTCCCGTGCCACTGATGCTGGATCCATCTTCGGCGACGCTGATTTCGGTGGCGGGTTGCGGTGCGGTATAATCGGGTGCGGTCACCGTAGCTGCAGGCCCGTTGTTGCCTGCCGCATCGCGTGCAGTAACGCTGATCGTCTGCGCGTTAACAAGTGCCGGATTGAGAATAACGGTAAATAGGCCGTCAGCCGCGGCAGTGACGGTATAATTCGCAATCCCATTGCCATCCGTATCGATGAGAACAGTTGCACCAGCTTCTGCACGGCCTGTCAGGCGATCACCGGCCGCAGACACAGTCAGATCTGTTGGAGCTGCAGGGGGAGTATTGTCCGAGGGAGTATCATCACTGTCGCCTCCACCGCCACTTGCAGCAGCAGCGACGAGGCCGCCACCGCCAAGTACGGCGAGAGGAGCAATAACACCCATGCCCAAACCACCGCCTGCAGCACCTGCTGCTGCACCGGCGGCGGACGCTGCTGCCGGCGTGGTGAAGCCCGCCATCGCATCTATCGGTGCATAAGCCGGAGTGGCGAGAGCGCCGCCACTTACTTGCGCGACATCGACAGCAACGAGATGATCTTCCTCGACCAGCATGAGATGCGAAAGTTTGGAAGGATCGGCGTAGAAATTACTGACCCGCAGGGTTTCGCCCGTTTTCAGGTGAACAACGAGGTCGGAACCTTCGCGTGCGTAACCGGAAACGGCCTCAGGCTGAACATTGAGAGCCACGCTGCTGCCAGGTGTCACGGATACGGAATTCTGCACGATCTGGACAGGCGCGGAATGGACGGCGGACATGTCCGAAGCGATCTTGGCCTCGACGGTCATTGGGCATCTCCCGCGAAGAGCTTGCTGCTTCTTCGGACGTCAACGGGATAAGAAGGCGCCAGCATTTGCCAATTATCGTTCCGTCCGTTTTCGAGAAGATCGGATGCAGATCAAATGCTTCTGCGCCATGAGGATTATTTCCCGGCGCGCTCAAAGGTCTGAATCGGACGCATCTCCCCAGCCAATATTTTACATAAGTAACATTATCGTCTCTATGGGTGACTTTGACTCTTAAACGCCGTGCCTGCCTGACCGTTTTGTCAGGACGCCCTGCCAAGCCACCCTTGATATCCTGCCCCTGATCAAACGAGCCCGGCAGAGGTTTCGAGAAGGAGCAGTCATGGGACGACAGGATATAGATGCGCTGATGATTGATGGCCGGAACGCGGGCAATCTCAGAGGCGATCCGATCACCGGAGACCGATACACATCGACCGAGTTCATGCGGCTTGAGTGGGATCACATGTGGACGCGGATCTGGCACGTTGCCGGGCGCACGGCTGAGTTGGAGGAGGCTGGCGACTACGTGGTTCATGATTTCATGAACGAATCCGTATTCTGCGTCAGGCAGGACGATGGTTCGATCAGGGCGTTCTACAATTCCTGCCGCCACCGGGGGATGAGGCTGGTTTGGGAGGGGAGTTCACAAAACACATTCCAGTGCCCGTATCATGGCTGGGTATGGGGCAAGGATGGTGTGCTGAACTATGCGCAAGACCCGGAGGATTTTCCGCAAGGCAACCCGTGTGGCAAGCTGAAACTGAAAGAATTGCGCTGCGCAACGTGGGGCGGATTCGTGTGGTACACCATGGACGACGAGGCGCCGGAACTTCTGGAATTTCTGGCACCGATGCCCGACCTTTACAAGAATTACCCCATGGACACTGCTGTTCGTGTGTTCTGGATGAAGATCGACCTGGAAACCAACTGGAAATTCGCGACCGACAACTTTTCGGAGAGCTATCACACGCGCACCGCGCATCCCCAGGTGCCGCCATGGATCGATCAGGACGTGGACACGGCCCGGCACGAGATGTGGCCCAACGGACATGGCCGCACCGTGCAGCCTATGCGCCCTTCCCTGTCCGACCGCCTGCCTGAAGGCGTGAAGCATCCCTTTGACATGATCCTTGCGGCCTGGGGCATCGACCCTGCCGCCTACCCCGATTACGAAACACGGGCGATGCAGGGCTGGCTGGACCTGAAAGCCGCCAAGAAGCGCCTGTGGAGAGAACGCGGATACGTCCATTACGAGCACATGGACGACGAGGAAATCACCGACAGCCCGCACACCGTCTTCTTCCCTAACGTCACGATCAGCTTCCTGCCGGACAACCTGATCTTTTTCCGCACCGAGCCGCACCCGACCGATCCGAACAAGTGCACCTTCGATCTGTGGTGCATGGCGTTCCCGGTCGAAGGACAGACGATGGTGGAATCGATAATGGCCGGCCCCCAGCCCTTGCGAGAGGCCGAATTCCAGCACCGTGCCTTCGATAACGGCCGGGGCGTACCCGAAATCAGGGACCAGATCGTCTATCAGGACATGCTGCTTGCCGAAGGGCAGCAAAAGGGCATGCATTCACGCGGATACACCGACGCCTATCTGGCAGGCCAGGAAACGCGGGTGCGCTTCTTTCATGAAGTGCTCAACGACTATCTGGAAGGAAGGCGCTGAGAAGGCTTCAGGCCGGAAACTCGCTTTCAAGGAATTCCAGCACCACACGGGCCCGCATCGGCATGCGCATGCCGCGAAAGCCATTGGCCAGCATTACCGGGATCGAGGGAATGTCTGCATCCGGCAGGACCGGCACGACCTGCCCGCGGGCAAGGTCTTCCTCCACCTGGATGCGCGGCAGCAGCCCTATGCCCAACCCGCCGCGTGTTGCACGCAGCACGGCTTCACTGCTGTTGGCGCGCAGGAAGCCGGACACTTCCAGCTTGCGCCCGTCGATCGGCCATGGCGCCGGTCTTGCGGCATATCCATATGTAAGACATTGATGCCGCGTCAGATCATCGACTGATCGGGGCATGCCGTGCCGATCAAGGTAATCCGGCGCGGCCACCAGTATGCGCGGCAGTTCGCCAAGCAGCGAACTTGCCTGACCATCGGCGTCGTTTCCATTCTCCCGCGATCCTACCCAAAGCCACAAGTCCAGCCCGCCGTGGTCGGCCGCATCGCGCCAGTCGGCTACCAGCCATTCGACCATGAGTTCGGGATGATGCTCTGCCATGGCCGAAAGCCTGCCCGCATAATGAAGCCCCAGAGCCGTCGTCACACCCACGCGAACCAGACCGCGCGCGGCGACTGTCCCGGCAAGGTCCGCTTCGGCCATGCCGACCTGATCGAGTATCGCGACGGCATGTTCCAGCAGCCGCTCTCCGTCCGCAGTCAGAGCCTGACTGCGCGTGGTGCGCTGGAACAGGCGCACATCGAAATGCTGCTCAATGTCTCTGATCGCCCGCGCAATCGTGGTATGGCTCAGGTTCTGACGGCGGCCGAGCGCGGAAAAGCTGCCCTCTTCATTCAGGCGCACGAACAGTCTCAGGGATCGGATCAGGTCACTCATCTGAACGCATTTAGCACAAGTGATGTGCTTATTTGAGATATTGTCTTCACGTGCGCACGGATCGATTGGGGGCTGCGGCCCCGAGAAGGCCAACAGCCATACGGCTACAGATTGAGAGGCAATCCCATGACAGATCGTATCGCCCGCGCCGACCTGCGTTCCAAGGTCATGTCCGCAGCGGACGCTGCAGCACTCATTCGCAACGGACAGACCGTGGGCATGAGCGGCTTTACCGGTTCGGGCTATCCCAAGGCCGTGCCGCTGGCGCTGGCCGACCGCATCGAGGCCGAGCACGCCGCCGGCCGTCCGATGCGGGTGAAGGTCTGGACGGGCGCCTCGACGGGGCCGGAACTCGACGGTGCGCTGGCCAAGGCCGATGGCATCGAACTGCGCCTGCCCTACAATTCCGATCCGATCGCCCGCGAACGCATTAACAAGGGCGAGATGGATTACCTCGACATGCACTTGTCGCAGGTCGCGCCGATGGCCTGGCAGGGGTTCCTTGGCCCGCTTGACGTGGCGGTCGTCGAAGTAACCGCGATCCGGCCCGATGGTTCGCTCGTGCCCTCCTCGTCGGTGGGCAACAACAAGACCTGGCTGGACCGTGCCGACGCGGTGATCCTTGAAGTCAATTCGTGGCAGAACCCGGCGCTGGAAGGGATGCACGACATCTATTACGGCACGGCGCTTCCGCCGAGCCGCGTGCCGATCCCGCTGGTCCGCCCCGATGATCGCATCGGGCAGGCCACGCTCCAGTGCGATCCTGCCAAGATCGTGGCGATCGTTGAAACTGACGCGCCGGATCGCAACCTGCCGTTCACCGCGCCCGATGCCAACGCGCTGAAGATCGCCGATCACATCATCGAATTCCTCAGCCACGAAGTTGCCAGGGGCCGCCTGCCTGCTTCGCTGCTGCCGATCCAGTCGGGCGTGGGCAACATTGCCAACGCCGTGCTGACCGGACTGGTGAAGGGTCCGTTCGATGACCTGACCGCCTATACCGAGGTCATCCAGGACGGCATGCTCGACCTGATCGATGCGGGCAAGCTGCGCATGGCGTCCGCTACGGCCTTCTCGCTTAGCCCCGAGGCGGCCGAGCGCATCAATGCCGAGATGGAGCGTTATCGCAGCCGGATGATCCTGCGGCCGCAGGAAATCTCGAACCACCCCGAACTGATCCGGCGACTGGGTTGCATCGCCATGAACGGGCTGATCGAGGCGGACATCTACGGCAACGTCAATTCGACGTGCGTGATGGGCAGCCGCATCCAGAACGGCATCGGCGGATCGGGTGACTTTGCGCGCAACGCCTATGTCTCGATCTTCATGACGCCTTCCACGGCCAAAGGCGGCGCTATTTCGGCCATCGTGCCGCAAGCGGCGCATGTCGATCACATCATGCAGGACGTCGCCGTGCTGGTGACCGAGCAGGGTCTTGCCGACATGCGCGGTCTGACACCGCGCAAGCGTGCGGAACTGGTGATCGAAAACTGCGCGCATCCGATGTATCGCGATGCCCTGCGTGACTATTACGACCGTGCGCTGCACAGCGCCTACGGCCGTCACGCGCCGTCGCTGCCCAGCGAAGCGCTGTCCTGGCACCAGCGCTTCATCGATACCGGGACGATGCTTCCCGCCTGATCCTGGCAGGAGATCTGCGGCGCTTGTTGACGGGGCTATCGGTGACGGTAGCCCCCAAGGCGCATGGTATCGCGAATGATGTCCACAAATAGTTGCGTGTCATTCGCATTATCGATACCGGGACTGGTGGAGGATGCCGTGCGGACTGCGTGGATGTGAAGCTGACAGTCGGTCGGTTCACGTCCCGTCGTGACGCTCCGGCCCGCCCTCCTTTGCCCATCATGGCCCATGCCCATGGCGCAAGCCTTGTGCGGCGGCAGTCACGGAGATCGATATGGCCATCAAGAAATTTGCCCCGCTGCTGCTGCTCGTGGCGGCTCCTGCGGCACAGGCGCATGAAGTGTGGATCGAGCGCGACGGCAACGGTCCGGCGCGGATCTATCTGGGGGAACCCGCAGAAGTCCTGCCCGAAGGCGGCGACCCGGAATTCGGCAACCTCAAGGCCCCCAAGCTGCTTCCCGCCAGTTCCGCGGCAATGACGCGCAAGGCCGGTTACCTCGAAGTGGCGGTCCCGGCAGGCGACGTTCGCGCGCATGACGACGCGGTGTTCACGCCCTGGGGCGCGGAAGGCAAGAAGGAAGGCGTCGCCTATTACGCGCGTGCCGGTCGCAGCGAGGCGCGTGCGGTGATGCCGCTTGAAATCGCCCCCGTTGCCGCAGGCGGCACGCGCTTCCTCCTTTCGCGCGATGGCAAGCCCGTGGCTGACGCGGCCGTTACCGTGATCACGCCGGACAAGTGGTCGAAGTCGATCAAGACGGATGCGCAAGGCACGTTTGCGCTGCCGGTGCGCGAAAAGGGGCGTTACATCCTGACGGCCAGCCAGAAGGACGAAGGCGGCGCGGAAACAAGCCTCGGGAAAGTCGCCGTCCTGCACCGTATCGCTACCACGACGTTCACCATCGACTAAGCCGTAAGGTGCGGGATTTCAGGAAATATGATGACACGTTTGTCACATCTGGACTCTGCCTGACCCCGCACCTATATACCGCCCGGTATGAAATGCTCCGCTCCTTCTGCGGGCTCCGTGTCAACGCGGGGCCGTCCCCGCGAATTCGACCCTGACGAGGCTCTTGCGGCCGCTCTTCGGGTGTTCTGGACTCGCGGCTACGAAGGCGCGTCGATGGCCGAACTGACGGAAGCCATGGGCATCACCAAGCCCAGCCTGTACGCCTGTTTCGGCAACAAGGAAGCGCTCTTCAAGAAGACGCTGGACCTCTACGAACGGGACAAGCTGGCCTATATGGGCAAGGCTCTGGAGGCCCCTTCGGCACGTGGCGTGGCGGAACGTCTGCTGAAGGGCGCGCTGGCGACTCACTGCGGCGAAAGCGACCCGCACGGTTGTCTTGGCGTCATCAGCACGGTTGCCTGCACGCCGGAAGCAGACTCGATCCGCGCCGACGTGATCCAGCGCCGCGCGTCTTCCGAGGCTGCCGTCATCAAGCGCTTCGAACAGGCCCGCGACGAAGGCGACCTGCCTGAAAGCGTGTGTCCCACCAAGCTGGCCGGATGCCTCACCACGGTGCTGCAGGGCCTTTCGGTCAAGGCGCAAGGCGGTGCAAGGCCGGAAGAACTGCAAGGCAGCGTCGATACCTTCCTTGCCATGTGGCCGGGCCGCTGACGGCAAAAACCGCGTAGTTTCCGGCGCTTCGGCAGTCCGGGTGGGCATTGGGCCCAATCGACGCAACCTCTCACATCTCGCAGTTGCGAAAAAAATTCATTCAACTGGCGTTCATGCTCTTGAAAACCGCCCGCAAGGCCTAATCTACCGGGCGGTACAGAAACCTGCTTGACGTGAACCGACCTTGAATATATACCGCTTGGTATAGAAACAAAACGCCCGAATCGCCCCCCCGGCCTCGGGCATCTCCCCAATCGACCGGTCCTGACCGGCCGCCAGACAGCTGCAGTCCCATGAGGGAAGCGGCTCGATGACACTCATCCGGCTCCTGCCGACGACTGGCCACACGCGTGTCCGGCGACGGGAGAGCCTTATCCCGCACCCTTCCGGCTGCCCCGAGCCGGAAGCAGCCCCGGCGCGCGCCCTTCCCCCCTGTCCCGGGGCGTGCGCCGGGGCACAACCCGACACGCCCTTCTTACGCAGGAGCACGGACATGGCCTTCATCGACTTTTCCGATGCAGCGCTGCAGGCGCTGCCCACCCCCCTGACCCAGCCCGCCGAGACGCTCGACGCCATGGAGCGCCGCATTGTCGCCCTTGCGCGTGGCGACGGGCTGGCATCGCTCAAGCCGCATCGCAAGCGCGGGTGGTTCCTGCGCCTGATACTGGGCCCCACGCCGCCTTCGGCGATGCTGGCGAACGAACAGCTCGAAGCGCTGCGCCGCCTTGCCGTGCGCGCCTGGCACCATGGTTACACCCTGCCGGTCTCGGCGCTGAAGGAGGCCCGGCAGGCGGGCTATTCCGAGGCCAAGATCGGCGCCGTCATCGACACCATCGGGCGCAATCGCGCCCCTTTCCGGAGTATCGCCGCGTGACAGTCGCGACCAAACTCGAAATACCTTCCGAATACGCTTCCGGTGAACAGACCACCGAGCAGCGTGCCGGTTCGCGTCGTGCCCAGATCGCCATCGGCGCGCTGGCGCTCGTCGCGGTCGCCGGGCTTGGCTGGAAGTTCATCGGCGGCGCAGAGCCCGCCGCCGCCCTGCCCGCGCCCGCCGTGGTGCAGGTAGCCCATCCGCTGATGCGCGACGTGACCGAGTGGGACGACTACGTCGGCCGCTTCGCACCCAGCAAGAGCGTGGAAGTACGTCCGCGCGTTTCCGGCGCCGTTACGCAAGTGCTGTTCAAGGACGGCGACTACGTGCAGGCCGGACAGGCGCTGTTCGTGGTAGACCCTCGGCCCTACCGCGCCGCGCTTGCCGAAGCGCAGGCGGATGCGGCATCGGCCGGCGCCACCCTTGCCCTTGCCCGTTCGGATTACGCCCGTGTGGCCGGCCTGACCGGCGACGAGGCTATGGCCGCCAGCGAAGTCGACAACCTGCGTTCGCGCGTGCGCGCCGCCGAAGCGGCCCTTGCGGCGGCACAGGCACGGGTGCGTTCGCGCAGTCTGGATGTGGAGTTCGCCACCGTGCGTGCGCCCATTTCGGGCCGCGTTTCGGACCGCCGGGTCGATGCGGGCAACCTTGTATCGGGCGATGCCGGGGCGAACGCCACGCTGCTGACCACGATCAACGCGGTAAGCCCGATCTATTTCACCTTCGACGCGTCTGAATCGCTGTTCCTCAAGGCCCAGCGCGACAAGGCGCAAGGCGCGACCTCCGACGTCGAAGTGCGTCTGCAGGATGAGGCGGACTATCGCTGGAAGGGTAAGCTGGACTTCACCGACAACGGCCTCAACCCCAGTTCCGGCACTATCCGCATCCGCGCCAGTCTGGACAACAAGGACGGCTTCCTGACGCCGGGCATGTTCGGCAACATGCGCCTTGCCAATGGCGGCACCGTCAAGGCGACGCTGGTTCCCGACGCGGCCGTGCGTTCGGACCAGACCCGCAAGGTGGTGATGGTCGTCGGCAAGGACGGCACCGTTGCCGCCAAGCCGGTGGAAGTCGGGCCGCTGGTCAATGATCTGCGCGTCATCCGTTCCGGGCTGAGCGCTGGCGATACGGTGGTGGTTTCCAACTACCAGGCCGCGATCCCCGGCACCAAGGTTACCCCGAAGCTGGGCAGGATCGAGCGCGGCAAGGTCGAAACGGCACCGGCACCGGCCGAACCGGCTGCGGCGCAGGCGACGTTCAACTGATCCGGCGCTGCGGCGTGCACTGACGGGGCCTTGACAGGCTGTACCTGCCCTTTCGACAAGTTCAGGGTGAGCGAGGAGTGAAGTAAACCTCCTGCTTCCCGCTCAGGCTGAGCTTGTCGAAGCCCCCGCCCCCGCGCGCTCACCCATAGACAACACCGATACACGAACCCAACCGGCGCGCCGGAACCCTTGCGCGCGCCCATAAGGGGCACTCTCCCAATGCGACTTTCCCGCTTCTTCATCGACCGCCCGATTTTCGCGGGCGTCGTCGCGGTGATCATCACCATCGTCGGCGCCATCGCGTTCATCGGCCTGCCGGTCAGCCAATACCCGGACATCGTTCCGCCCACCGTCACGGTCAATGCGCAATATCCAGGCGCCTCGGCCGAGACCGTTGCCGACACCGTCGCCGCTCCGATCGAGCAGGAGATCAACGGCGTCGACAACATGCTCTACATGGATTCGCAGTCGACCGGCGACGGCAAGGTGACGATCACCGTCACCTTCAAGATCGGCACCGACCTTGATGCCGCGCAGGTGCTGGTTCAGAACCGCGTCGCCATCGCCGAGCCCCGCTTGCCTGATGCGGTGCGTTCGATGGGCGTCGTCACCAAGAAGGCCAGCCCGGACTTCCTGATGGTGGTGAACCTTCAGTCGCCCGACGGCACGTATGACCGAGATTACATCTCCAACTACGCGCTGACGCAAGTGAAGGACCGTCTTGCGCGCCTTGATGGTGTGGGCGACGTCCAGACCTTCGGTGCGCGCGATTATGGCATGCGCATCTGGATCGATCCGGGCCGCGCCGCACAGCTCAACCTGACCGCCGGCGAGATCGTCGCCGCCCTGCGCGCGCAGAACGTGCAGATTTCGGCGGGTGCCATCGGCGCCCCCCCGTTCGACAAGGGTAACGCCTACCAGATCGGTGTCGAGGCACAGGGCCGCCTGACCGAACCCCAGCAGTTCGCCGATATCATCGTGCGCACTGATGCGGACGGCCATCAGGTCCGCGTGCGCGACGTCGCCCGCGTGGAACTGGGCGCGCAGGACTACACCACCAATACCTATCTTTCGGGCAATCCCACCGTCGTCATGGCGGTGATGCAGCGCCCCGGCTCCAACGCGCTCGAAACCGCCAAGCTGGTGCGTTCCGAGATGGACACGATGCAGGCCAGGTTCCCCAAGGGGCTTGAATACTCGGTCATCTACAACCCCACCGAGTTCATCGGCCAGTCGATCGACGCGGTCTATCACACGCTGTTCGAGGCGGTGATCCTCGTCGTCCTCGTCATCCTTGTCTTCCTGCAGAACTGGCGCGCGGCGATCATCCCGATCCTCGCGATCCCGGTCTCGCTGGTAGGCACCGCGATCATGCTGATGGCGGTGGGCTATTCGCTCAACAACCTTTCGCTGTTCGGGCTGGTGCTCGCCATCGGCATCGTCGTCGATGACGCGATCGTCGTGGTCGAGAACGTGGAGCGCTATATCGAAGAGGGGCTCACCCCGCTCGAAGCCGCCCGCCGATCGATGGACGAGGTTTCCGGCGCGCTGGTGGCCATCGTGCTGGTGCTCTGCGCGGTCTTCGTGCCGACGCTGTTCATCACCGGCATCTCGGGCCAGTTCTACAAGCAGTTCGCGGTGACGATTTCGACCGCCACGGTCATTTCGCTGGTGCTTTCGCTCACGCTGTCGCCCGCGATGGCCGCGATCCTGCTCAAGCACAAGGAGCGCGTCGGCCCCGATGCCCCGCGCTGGCGCCAGGTGCTCCAGTCGGGCGCGGACAAGTTCAACCACGGCTTCGACCGCATGAGCGCAAGCTATGCCCGCCTCACCACCCGTCTGGTCAAGGCTCCCCTGCGCATGATGGCGACTTACGCCGCCCTTATCGCCGGGACCGTGGGCCTGTTCTGGGCAACGCCGACCGGCTTCATCCCGCAGCAGGACCAGGGCTATTTCCTTGCGGCCGCGTTCCTGCCCTCGGGCTCATCGCTGGAACGTACCGATGAAGTCACCCGCGACATTGCCAAGCGTCTCCTGCCGATCAAGGGCATCCGCGGCGCGGTGATGTTCGCAGGGTTCCACGGACCCTCGCGCACCGCATCGCCGGATTCGGCCGCCATCTACTTCCCGTTCAAGAGCTTCGAGGAACGCAAGAAGCTGGGCGTGACCTATGAAGGCATCATGGCCGAGGCGAACAAGGCGCTGCAGGGCTATGACAAGGCGATGGTCCTCGTCATTCCGCCGCCGACCATCAATGGCATCGTCCCTCCGGGCGGCTACCGCATGATCGTGGAGGACAACGAAGGTCGCGGCTACACCGAACTGGCCAAGGCGGCAGGCGGCGTGATCGGTAAGGCCAACCAGCAGAAGGACTTGAGCCAGGTCTACACCCTGTTCAACCAGGATACCCCGCGCGTCTTCACCGACATCGACCGCCGCAAGGCCGACATGCTGGGCATCCCGCCGGAACGCGTGTTCGAAACGCTGCAGGTCTACCTCGGCTCTGCCTACGTGAACGACTTCAACCTGCTCGGCCGCACCTTCCGCGTCACCGCGCAGGCGGATCAGGGCAGCCGTGGCTCGATTGCCGACCTTGCCAACCTGAAGACCCGCTCGAACTCCGGCGCGATGGTGCCGATCGGTTCGGTCGCCACCTTCCAGGACAAGACCGGACCTTACCGCGTGGTGCGCTACAACCTGCACCCCGCCGTGGAAGTCGACGGCAGCGTGGCGCCGGGCTACTCGACCGGACAGGCCCTCTCCACCATGGAGAAGGTCGCGGACGAGACGCTCCCCTCGGGCTACAGCTTCGAGTGGACCGGCATCGCCTATCAGCAGGTGACGGCGGGCAATACGGCGGCGATCGTGTTCGGCATGGCTGTGGTCTTCGTCTTCCTTGTGCTTGCCGCGCAGTATGAAAGCCTGACCCTGCCGCTGGCGATCGTGCTGATCGTGCCGATGTGTCTGTTCGCGGCCATGGCGGGCGTGAACCTGCGGGGGATGGACAACAACATCCTGACCCAGATCGGCCTTGTGGTGCTGATCGCGCTGGCGGCCAAGAACGCGATCCTCGTGGTCGAATTCGCCAAGCAGGCCGAGGAGGAACAGGGCATGGGCATTGTCGAGGCGGCCGTCTACGCCGCGCAGACCCGCCTGCGTCCGATCCTGATGACCAGCTTCGCGTTCATCCTCGGCGCGGTGCCGCTGGTGATCGCGCAGGGTGCCGGTGCCGAACTGAGGCAGGCGCTGGGCACGGCGGTGTTCTTCGGCATGACCGGTGTTACCGGCTTCGGCCTGCTGTTCACGCCCACGTTCTACGTGGTGTGCCGCATGCTGGCCGAGAAACTGCGCCGCCGTCCACGCGCGGATCACGCAGACTTGCACGCGGTTCCGGCTGAATGAGCCCGATGGGGCGGGTTGCCGCCCGCCCCTCGATTTCATCGAAACAGGACATATCCGATGATGAAGCAGACTTTGGCGGCGCTCTTCGCCGCAACCGCCCTTTCCGCCTGCGCGGTCGGGCCGGACCATGTGGTCCCCACCCCGCCCGCTTCGGCGCAGGCCCCGTTCGTCGGCGTGCAGAGCGCTGACGTCACGACAGCGGCACCTGACGACAACTGGTGGAAGCTCTACAACGATCCGGTGCTTGACGGCCTTGTCACCGATGCGCTGGCCGCCAACACCGACATTCGCGTAGCCGTGGCCCGGATCGAAAAGGCCCGCGCGACGTTACGCGGATCGCGCGCGGATCGCCTGCCCTCGACCGACCTCAGCGCCACCGGCACTTATGGCCGTGTGTCCGAAGCGCAGGCCCTGCCGGGCTTCGATCGCGAAGGTCGCCGCGTCGACGGTGGGCTCTCGGTCAATTACGAGGTGGACCTGTTCGGCCGCGTCAAGCGCGGTATCGAAGCATCACGCGCCGACCTTGCCGCCGCGCAGGAGGACGCGGACGCCGTGCGCGTCACCGTGGTGGCCGATACCGTGCGCGCCTATGTCGATGCCACCAGCGCCAACGAACAGATCGAGGTTGCCCAGCGCACCGTCGACCTGCTCTCCCGCTCGGAACGCATCACCAACGCCCGCTTCGAACGCGGGCTCAACCAGAAGCTGGACGTCATCCGCGTCACCCAGCTGCGCGAGGCGCAGGCCGCCAGCATCCCCACGCTGCAGGCCCGGCGCGACGCGGCGATGTTCCGCATCGCCGTGCTGACCGGCCGCACGCCGCAGGATCTGCCCGACGGCGTGATCGAACGGGACACAACGCCCACCGTCGCCACCCCCATCCCGGTGGGAGACGGCCAGACTTTGCTGGCCCGCCGCCCGGACGTGAAGGCCGCAGAGCGCCGCCTTGCCGCCGACACCGCCCGCATCGGCGTGGCGACGGCGGACCTCTACCCGCGCATCACGCTGGGCGGGTCGGTGGGAACGACCGCCGTGGGCGCCACCGACGTGTTTGGCGCGGGCCCCTTCCGGTGGCTGCTGGGGCCGCTGATCTCCTGGGCGTTCCCCAATCAGGAAGCGATCCGCGCCCGCATCGGAGCCGCCCGTGCCGACGCCAAGGCAGACCTTGCGACTTTCGATGGCACCGTGCTGACCGCATTGGGAGAGACGGAAACCGCCCTGTCGGCCTATCGCAACGCGCTGCTGCGGCAGGAGCGCCTGGTCGCCTCGCGCGATGCGGCAGACCGGGCTGCCAACGTCAGCCTTGCCCGCCAGAGCCGGGGCCAGATCGATGCGCTCGACGTGCTGGATGCGCAGCGCACGCTGGCCGGCGCGCAGGCGGATGCGGCGGCCGCCCGGCGCGACGTTGCCTTCGCGCAAGTCGATCTGTTCCGTGCTTTGGGAGGGCGCTGGTAATTTAGTATACAAGCCGCTTTTCCCGGCGGCTGCACTGGCGTATTACACTAAGGGGCGCATGGCCCGCCGAAGCTCTCCTTTCCGGGGCGCTGCGACGGAGCCGTGCGCCCCTTGGGTGTTGTTGTGTGCTTTTATGTGCCATTTGAGTACCGTTGTGTACCGGGAAGGTTCGATGTGTCGAAAGCCAGCGATCAGGCCTATCTGGAACTGCGCAGCCGCATCCTGTCCGGCGAACTTGCCCCCGGCACCCAGCTGAAGGAAGAGGAACTGGCCGCGCTCTGCGGGGTGTCCCGCACCCCGGTACGCGCCGCGATCCGCCAGCTGGAAGCCGAACTTTTCGTCCGCCGCACCGATAGCCAGCGCTCCTTCGTGGCGGAATGGAACAATGACGATCTGGAGGAAGTCTTCATCCTGCGCGGAATGCTGGAGGCTTACGCCGTGCGCCGCGCCGCCACCCGCGCCGACGCTGCGGTCATCGCCGGGCTGACCGCAGCCAACGAAGCGATGAGCACGGTGATCGAGGCGCTGGACTTCGACCTGCCCGCTTACCTTGCCGCAAACGCCCGCTTCCACGCGCTGATCCTTGAAACGGCAGCGTCCGACCGGCTTGCCGCGCTATTGGGCAAGCTGGTGCTGCAGCCGGTGGTCCAGCAGACGGTCCGCGCCTACAGCCGCGAACAGCTGCTGCGCAGCTATCGCGAACACGTGGAAATCACCGCCGCCCTCGCCCAGCGCGACCCCGACTGGGCCGAAGCCCTGATGACCGCCCACATCCGCCGCGCCCTCCACGCAAGACTGGAACCTGCGGAGGGGTGAAGGTCCGCGCGCCTTGCGCCACGCCTCGGGGCCTTCGACAAGCTCAGGCTGAGCGGGGTTCAGATGTCTGATTTGGGTGGACAGCGAATGGTCTGTTCCACCCCGCCGTCACCCTGAAACAAGTTCAGGGTGACGGCGGATTTGGGTGGGAAGTGGCAATTTTCTTTGGGCGGACTACGGGTGACAGCTTTTCGACTTCGGCTATAAAAACACGATAGCGCAAGGCAGAAATCATACGGAACGCAGCAGGAGTATGAAAAATTTCATGCCATTCTTGTTTCTTGGCATATTTATGTCAATTTTTGCCGCAAATCTGTGGTGTGCCCATCAAACCCGTACGATATTTTTAAAGCAGGGGTTTATTTCACAAAATGAAAATCCCACTCTGTTCAGAATTGCTGTCATAGGTAATATTGCAGTATTTGTAATATCCGGATTTTTAATGGCAGGCATCGCGATGCATTTGAACGGTTAGGCTTCGGCCGCAACGGGGCGTAAAAGGAACGGCGCAAAAAGCGCTTTCGGTACGGACTAAACCCCACTCCGCTCAGGCTGAGCTTGTCGAAGCCCGCTCGCAACGCCAGCGGCAGGCAGGCCGTGCTTTCCTGCCACCCCAAGGCAACGGGAAAGCGCAGAACTCCAATCAAATCGTCGCGCGGGCCTTCAGAGCTGCAATCTCGTCCTCGCTCATGCCGAGGAGGTCGCCGTAGATTTCTGCGTTGTCCTGCCCGATTTCCAGCGGCGCGCGGCGGCGGACGCAGGAGGGGGTGTCGGACAGCTTGGGGAAGGCGTTCTGCATCTTGAACGAACCCCACTGCGGATGCTCCACGTCGATCAGCGCATCGCGCGCGGCGAAGTGCGGGTCGGCCAGCATTTCCGGCGCGCGGTAGATCTTGCCGGCGGGGATGGAGAATTCGATCATCTTCTCCTCCAGTTCGTCCACCGTCAGGGTGCGGGTCCATTCGGAGATGAGATCGTCCAGTTCGGTCTGGCGCAGGCCGCGCGCGACGTGGGTGGCGTAACGCTCGTCCGTGCCCAGTTCGGGGCGGCCCATTGCCTGGCATAACCGCTTGAAGATCGCGTCCTGATTGGCGCCGATCAGGTATTCACCGTCGCTGGTGGGATAGACGTTCGACGGCGCAATGCCTTCGAGGATAGAGCCGGTGCGCTTGGGCACGTGGTCGGACACCATGTATTCGGGCACAAGGCTTTCCATGACCTGCAGCACCGCTTCGTAAAGCGCGCTGTCCACCACCTGCCCCTTGCCGGTACGTTCGCGCGCGTGAAGCGCGGCCAGTGCGCCCATGCAGCCGTAGGTCGCGGCAAGGCTGTCCCCGATCGAAACGCCCATGCGGCTTGGCGCGCGGTCGGGATCGCCCACGATGTAGCGCCATCCGCCCATCGCCTCGCCAATGCCGCCGAAGCCGGCACGCGATGAATAGGGCCCGGTCTGGCCATAGCCCGATACGCGCACGATGATCAGGCGCGGGTTGATTTCATGCAGGACGTCCGGGCCAAGGCCCCACTTCTCCATGGTGCCAGGCTTGAAGTTCTCGATCAGGATATCGGCATGGGCAACGAGCTTGCGCACGATCTCCTGTCCTTCGGCCACGCGCAGGTTGGCGCTGACCGACTTCTTGTTGCGGGCGACCACTTCCCACCACAGCTTGGCATCGCCGTGGCCCCAGTTGCGCATTGGATCACCGCCGCCCTTCCCGTCGATCTGCGGGGGTTCGACCTTGATGACTTCTGCGCCCATGTCGCCCAGCAACTGGCCGCAGAAAGGCCCGGCGATAAGTTGGCCAAGCTCGACGACGCGGATGTCGGTCAAGGCTCCGGTATTGGTCGTGTCCATGGCGCTCAGGCTTTCTGTTCGAGGATCTGCGGGAATGAGCCGGCGCGGCTCACCATCGCGGGAAGGGGCTTGTTCATGATCGTTTCCAGCCACCGGGCATGGCCGATCGCGGCCGCAAGGTCATAGCCGGTGGCCACGTCCGAACGGTCGAGCATGTAGAGCAGGTCTTCGGTGGCGATGTTGCCGGTGGCGTTGGGAGCGAAGGGGCAGCCGCCGATCCCGCCAAGCGCGGCGTCAAGCGTGGTCGCTCCCGCCTCGATCGCGGCCCAGGCGTTGGCGATGCCGGTGTTGCGGGTGTTGTGCAGGTGGACGCGGATCGGAATGCCGCCCACCGCCTCGCGAACCTGCGTGACGAGGCCTGAGACTTGCGCAGGCACCGCAACGCCGATGGTGTCGGCCAGCGCGATCTCCCGCGGGGAAACTTCGGCCAGCTTGCGGGCCATGGCGACGACGCGTTCGGGGGCGACTTCACCCTCGAACGGGCAACCGAAGGCCGCGCCGATGGTCACCTGCCCGCTCTTGCCCGCGGCCTTGGCGGCCAGCACGATTTCCGAGGCGATGGCGATGGATTCGTCGCTGGTCTGGCCCTGATTGCGCATGGCGAAGCCATCGGTCGAGACGCAGACCGCGCCTGCCTCGTCGATCCCGGCGGCAAGGCCGCGCTCCAGCCCGCGCATGTTCATGACAAGGCCGATGTAGGTCAGGTCGTCCCGTCGCGGCAGCATGGCCAGCAATTCGTCCGTGCCCGCCATCTGCGGCACTTTCTTGGGATTCACGAAGCTGCCCACCTCGATCCGGCGCGCGCCGCAGTCGATCAGGCGACGGATGAGTTCAGCCTTGTCCTCCAGCGAGACGAGGACTTTTTCGTTCTGCAGACCGTCGCGCGGGGCGACTTCGACGATCTCTATCGCGTTTGCGGTCATCGGGCGGTTTCCAGTTCGGACAGATAAGCGAGGATCGCGCCCTCGGACACGACATCGGCGTATTTTGCGTTCATGTCGAAAAGGTTGGCCTTGTGCGGATCGGGATGACGATCCCCGCAGGCATCCGCGACGACGGCGGTGCGAAACCCGTGCGACATCGCATCCACGCATGTCGCACGCACGCAACCGCTGGTGGACAGGCCGCCAAGGATCACCTGATCGATCCCACGCGCGGTCAGCGTAGCGGCCAGCGAAGTGCCGAAGAAGGCGCTGGGGTACTGCTTGGACAACACGATCTCGTCCGCCTGCGGCTCAAGCCCCTTGGGCCATGCCCCCATCGCACTGCCCGCCACGAAAGCGGCAAGTGCGGGCACTTTTTCGAAGAAGCGGCCGCCGTCGACGCCGCCGGGGTGATAGGCCACGTTGGTCCAGATCACCGGCAGGCCCGCCGCCCGCGCGGCGGCGCGAATACGCAGCGCCGAAGCAAGCGCATCCTCCACCCCGGCATAGAGCGGGCTGGCCGGATCGAAATATGCTTCGACGAAATCGATGAGAATCAGCGCCGCAGAGCGTCCGAAGCCGGCCTTGCCGCCAAACGCGACGGCGTAATTGTCATCCAGCCCGGCATTCGGCGTCATCCGCGTAACTCCCATGGGCCATCGAATCGCGGCCAAACTCAACGTGAGTTTTAGTATACAAAAACAGGATGCGGTCAACGCAAATCCGGGCGACTGCGACATTTCGACGGTCAATCAGTGCACATAACGTTCGCGCAACGTCAAAGCCGGGTCTCGACAGCACGTTCCCGTGCGCCCTGCATCAAGACTTGCGCGATCGATCACGATTAGGGTGTTCTTCAGCGTCACATGGAGATCGCCGCATGACCGTTGCCGAAGCCCCCTCCCCCGTCCTGACGGCCGCCGCATGGCGCGGGGATCGGTTGCTTGCGGGTCAGGACTGGGTCTACCGGCTCGATACCGCGCAGCGTGCCGAACTGGAAGCGCTGGGCAGGCGATTCATCGATGACGATCCGGATCTGCGTTTCGTGCAGGCTGCGGACTATCCGCTTGTTGCTTGCGCGCAAGCGGTGAAATCATGGCGCGAAGACGTCGATTTCGGACGCGGCTTCGTGCTGGTGCGAGGCCTGCGGTCCGACCTCTATTCCGATGCGCTTTCCAGCGCGATCTACTACGTTCTCGGCCTCCACATGGGCGATCCGATCCGGCAGAACGAGATGGGCGACCTTCTGGACCACGTCTACGCCACGAGCGACAAGACCATGGACGATCCCACCGCCAAGTCATCGAAAGTGCGCGACAAGCTGGTCTATCATTCGGACAGTTCGGATATCGTGGCGCTGATGTGCCTGCGCGGAGCGCGCGAAGGCGGGCTGTCGTGCCTTGTATCAGGCGCTGAGATCTACAACGAGATCCTGCGCCGCCGCCCCGATCTGGCGCATCTTCTGCTTGAGCCATTCCACTGGGATTGGCGGCGGCAGGACGCTGAAGCGCCCGCCGATACCTACACTTCCCCGGTTGTCAGCGTGAAGGACGGGGTTTTCTCGATGTATGCAGGGTCGCTTTATATCGTGACCGCGCAGGACTATCCCGGCGTGCCTCGGCT
This sequence comes from Novosphingobium guangzhouense, assembly GCF_002896965.1. Lineage (GTDB taxonomy): Bacteria > Pseudomonadota > Alphaproteobacteria > Sphingomonadales > Sphingomonadaceae > Novosphingobium > Novosphingobium guangzhouense. The sequence goes on along the minus strand of NZ_LYMM01000001.1, from coordinate 130,559 downwards.
GACCGCGGATCAGCTGGAGGTGCTGCGGCTCTTCGATGAAATCACGTATGAGCCCGGCATGGCGATCGCGATGGATTTTCGCCCCGGCGACATTCAGTGGCTGTCGAATTATGCCGCCCTTCATTCGCGCACCGAATTCTTCGACTGGCCCGAGCCCCAGCGCAAGCGACACCTTTTGCGCCTCTGGCTGTCCAGCAAGACCGACCGCCCGGTGGTGGAGGGGTTTGGCAAGAATGGCGTGGTCCAGCACCGCGCCGAACACCGCGACGGCGCGGAGCATACCGATGCGCGCTTCTCGATCCGCGCGATGTCGGTGCCCCGTTTGATTTCCTGAAAAAAAGGGCGGGACAGCGGCAAGGCCGTCCCGCCCGATGTGCCCGGGAGCGTTTTGGAGGAGGAGGACCGCTTGCGCTCGGTCCTGCTCCCGGGGGGATTCTCAAATCCTGATGCGGTTGCCTGCGGCTGATCAAGGCCGCGTGGCACCTGCGCTTCCTGCCGCCAAGACATTCCAGGATTGCGAAAAGCTATCCGGCGCCGCTGCTGCGGCGCGCGATCCCTTCCCTGCAACACAGATGTCTTTTCGACCGGTGTTGCCTCGCTCATATACGTCCTGTTTTGGTCCTACAAGCCATATTTGTAGGATAAATAAGTTGCCACGCTTTTGGGCGGGTGGTAGCGGCATTTGCAACGCTCCCGCGAGATGCCCGCTCCGCGGCGCGCAAGATGGATATTGAGCGAATTTCATGGGAGGCGAACATCTCTTCCGCTGACGACAGCACCCTGACACCGGCCGCAAAGCTGCGCTCGCGCGCATGGTTCGACGATCCGAGCCACCCGGACATGACCGCGCTCTATCTTGAGCGCTACCTGAACTACGGCCTCTCCATCGAAGAGATGCAGTCGGGGCGCCCGATCATCGGCATTGCCCAGTCGGGCAGCGATCTCGTGCCGTGCAACCGCCACCACCTTGTTCTGGCAGAGCGGATCAAGGCGGGCATCCGCGACGCAGGCGGCATTCCCATCGAATTCCCCAGCCACCCCTTGCAGGAAACCGGCAAGCGGCCGACGGCAGGGCTGGATCGCAACCTTGCCTATATCTCGCTGGTGGAACTGCTTTACGGCTATCCGCTTGACGGCGTGGTGCTGACGATCGGGTGTGACAAGACGACGCCGTCCTCGCTGATGGCAGCGGCCACGGTGAACATCCCCGCCATCGCGCTGTCGGTCGGCCCGATGCTCAATGGCTGGTACGAAGGCAAGCGCACCGGCGCGGGCACCATTGTGTGGAAAGCACGCGAGATGCTGGCCAAGGGCGAACTGGATTATCAGGGCTTCCTGAAGCTGGTCGCATCGGGCTCCCCCTCGACCGGCTATTGCAACACCATGGGCACGGCGACGACGATGAATTCGCTGGCCGAGGCGCTGGGCATGTCGCTGCCGGGCTCCGCCGCGATCCCCGCGCCTTATCGCGACCGTCAGGAATGCGCGTGGGAAACCGGCCGGGCCATCGTGGAAATGGTCAAGGCGGATCGCAAGCCGTCCGACATCCTCACCCGTTCCGCCTTCCTCAACGCGATCCGGGTGAATTCGGCCATCGGCGGCTCTACCAACGCACCGATCCACCTCAACGCGATCGCCCGCCATATCGGCGTGGATCTGACGCTGGAGGACTGGGAGCAGACAGGCGCGGATGTGCCGCTGCTGGTGAACCTTCAGCCGGCCGGTGAATATCTGGGTGAAGACTACTACCGCGCGGGCGGTGTCCCGGCGGTTATGGCCGAACTCGACAAGGCGGGCCTGATCGACGGTTCCGCGATGACGGCCAATGGCAGGACCGTTACCGAAAACCTCGTCGGCGCGCGCATTGTCGATACCGACGTGATCCGCCCGTTCGATCGCCCGCTCAAGGAAGCCGCGGGCCTTACCGTGCTCAAGGGCAACCTGTTCGACGGCGCGGTGATGAAGCTTTCGGTCATCTCCGAAGAGTTCCGCAGCCGCTACCTGTCCGATCCCGAGAATCCCGATGCCTTCACCGGAAAGGTCGTCGTGTTCGACGGGCCCGAGGATTACCACGCCCGCATCGACGAGCCGGAACTGGGCATCGACCAGAACACCATCCTCGTCATTCGCGGCGCCGGGCCGGTGGGCTATCCGGGCGGGGCAGAGGTCGTGAACATGCGCCCGCCCGCAGCGCTGATCCGGGCGGGCGTCCATGCCCTGCCCTGCATCGGCGACGGGCGCCAGTCGGGCACCAGCGGCAGCCCCTCGATCCTCAACGCCTCGCCCGAAGCCGCGGTCGGTGGCGGTCTTGCCCTGCTGCGCACGGGCGACCGGGTCCGCATCGATCTGGCCAACCGCAGCGCCGACATGCTGGTGGACGAGGCAGAGATCGCCCGCCGCCGCGAGGAACTGGTCGAAGTGGAGCGCCGGGTCACGCCGGAATCGCAAACGCCCTGGCAGGAAATCCAGCGCAGCCTCGTCGGCCAGTTCGCGACGGGCGCGATCCTCGAAGGTTCGGAAAAGTACCAGCGCATCGCCCAGACCAAGGGGCTGCCGAGGGACAGCCACTGATGGTCAAAGTTATCGCCCGCGACCGCGTCGACACGCTTGGCGAAGGACTGTTCTGGGACGCACGCTGCGACCAGCTGCTCTGGACCGACATTCTCGGCAAGCGGATCAACCGTCTGACGCCCGCTACCGGAGCCGTCGAAAGCTGGCAGACGCCCGACGTCACCGGCTGGATCATCGGGTGCGAGGGTGGCGGCTATGTCGCGGGGATCGGCCGTTCGGTGGCCCGCGTCACGCTCGATCCCTTCGCGGTCGAGGCGCTGGCGGATATCCCCGACCAGCCCGAGAGCAACCGCGTCAACGATGCCGCCGCCGATGCGCACGGGCGCCTCTGGCTGGGCACGATGCCGTTCTCCTGCGACGTGCCGACCGGCGCGTTCCATCACTTCGACGGCACCGCGATCACGCAGGCGTCCGGCCCCTACACCATCCCCAACGGCCCGGCGATCGATCCCGAGGGGCGCTTCCTGCTCCACACGGACAGCGCGATGGGGGTGATCTTCCGCTACCCGCTGGAAGACGGCCGCCTTGGCGAGCGTACTCCCTTCGTCACCTTCGAGGACGACTGGGGCTCGCCCGACGGCATGACCTTCGATGCCGAAGGGCACCTGTGGGTTGCCTGCTGGGGCGCTTCGTGCGTCACCCGCTTTTCGCCCGCAGGTGAGCCGGTGCGCCGCATCGAACTGCCCGCCAGCCAGGTCAGCAACTGCGTCTTCGGCGGCGCCCGGCTTGACCGGATGTATGTGACGAGCGCAGCCGACGGCGTGGACGAGGAACACGGCGGCGCCCTGTTCGAGATCGATCCGGGTGTTCGCGGAGTTCCGGCCTTCCTGTATCGCGGATGATGTAGATGCCCGCCCGCGTCGCAACCGGCGGGCACAAGGATTTGAAGAGGAGAGACGATGCTGAAGACCCTGGCCACCGCCGCCCTGCTGTGCGCGGCCTCCACCAGTGCTTTCGCTGCAGAGGCGAAGCGCGAGACCTTCGGCACTATGCCGGACGGCACCGCCGTCGAAGCCGTCACCCTGACCAACGGCAAGGGCATGTCGGTGCGCGTGATGACGCTGGGCGCATCGATCCAGCAAGTCCTGATGCCGGGTAAGGGCGGCAAGACCGTGGACGTCGCCGTCGGGTATGACAGCCTTGACGGCTATGCGAAGGACGGCCAGTTCTTTGGCGCCACCGTGGGCCGCGTCGCCAATCGCATCGCCAGAGGCAAGTTCACGTTCGACGGCAAGGAATACACCACGCCGGTCAACAACGGCGTCAATTCTCTCCACGGCGGCACCAAGGGCTTCGACAAGGTGATCTGGGCCGTGCGCGACGTGAAGCAGGGCAAAAACGCCAGCGTCACCATGCGCTACGTCAGCCCTGATGGCGATATGGGCTATCCCGGCACGCTCACCACCGATGCCACTTATGCGCTGGATGAGCAGAACAACCTGACCATCACTTACACCGCCACGACCGATCGGCCGACGGTGGTGAACATCTCCAACCACGCCTACTGGAACCTTGCAGGCCCCGGCCGCACGGCGATGGACCACGTGCTGACGATCCCTGCGGACCGCTTCACGCCGACCGACGAAACCGCGATCCCGCTGGGCCAGCACAAGAGCGTTGCGGGCACCGTGTTCGATTTCCGCCAGCCCACTCCGGTCGGCGCCCGCGTGCGCGAAGGCACGGACCCGCAGATCGTCTACGGACGCGGCTACGATCACAACTGGGTCGTCGGCGATGCGGTCACGAAGGGCCAGCACCTGATGGCCCGCGTCACCGAACCGACTTCCGGGCGCGGCTTCGAGGTGTGGTCCAACCAGCCGGGCCTGCAGTTCTATTCCGGCAACTTCATGGACGGGACGATCGTCGGCAAGTCCGGCCAGATCTACCGCGAAGGCGACAGCCTCGTCTTCGAGCCGCAACTGTTCCCGGATAGTCCGAACCAGTCGCAGTTCCCGTCGGTCCGCCTCGATCCGGGCAAGACTTACCGGAACGTCATCACCTACAAGTTCTTCGTTGCAGAATAAGAGGGGAATACCTGTGAAAGCTCTGGCAACCGCCCTTTTGGCCGCCACCGCCGCGCTGGTGGCCATGCCCGCAGAAGCGCGTCCGCAGTGGACGCCCGCGCAGGCCAAGGCATGGTACGACAAGCAGCCCTGGCTGGTCGGCTCCAACTTCATTCCCGCCAACGCCATCAACCAGCTGGAAATGTGGCAGGCGGAAACCTGGGACCCCAAGCGTATCGATTACGAACTGGGTCTTGCCGAAAGCACCGGCATGAACACCATGCGCGTGTTCCTGCACGACCAGCTCTGGCAGCAGGATCCCGAAGGCTTCAAGAAGCGCATCGACGAATTCCTGGCCATCGCGGCCAAGCACAAGATCAAGCCGCTGCTGGTGCTGTTCGACAGCTGCTGGGATCCGAACCCGGTGCTTGGTCCCCAGCATCCGCCGATCCCCGGCGTCCACAACTCCGGCTGGGTGCAGGGCCCCGGCCTTCCTGCACTGCGCGATCCTTCGCAGGAACCGCGCTTCAAGGCTTACGTGCAGGGCGTGATCGGTGCGTTCGGCAAGGACGATCGCGTGCTGGGCTGGGACTTGTGGAACGAGCCGGATAACGGCGCGGACCAGTACAAGGGCCAGGAAGGCAAGCAGGCGCTGGTGCTGGCGCTGCTCACCAAGGTCTACGGCTGGGCACGCGATGCAGAGCCGACGCAGCCGCTGACCTCGGGCGTGTGGCAGCATGACGACTGGAAGACGCCGGGCGCGCTGACCGCGATGGAAAAGCTGCAGCTGACCCAGTCGGACGTGATTTCGTTCCACGATTACAACTGGCCCGAAAAGTTCCTTGATCGCGTGAACCAGCTCAAGGTCTATGGCCGCCCGATCCTCTGCACCGAATACATGGCGCGCGGCAACGGATCGACCTTCGACGGCTCGCTTCCCATCGCCAAGCGCGAAAACGTGGCGATGATGAACTGGGGCTTCGTTGACGGCAAGACGCAGACCCGCATGCCGTGGGATTCGTGGAAGAAGCCCTACGTGCTGGAAGAGCCGACGATCTGGTTCCATGACGTGTTCCACACTGACGGCACGCCTTATCGCCAGTCCGAAGTCGACCTGATCCGCTCGTTGTCCAAGGCTCCCAAGGGCGTGGTCCCGGTCGCATATCCCGCGACTAAGAAGTAAGTCTGGACAACCGGCGCATCGCTCCGACAAGAGAGGCGGCATGAAGACCACGATGTATCTTGCCGCCTTTCTGGGCGCCGCGCTTGTGTCCATCCCGGCGCAGGCAGCCCCGAAGTGGGCGGGCGCATGGGGCTATGCCCCGGCGGACAGCGGCACGAACGAGCCGGAACAGCCCGCCGGCACCTATCGCTATCGCGTGCGGCTGACGCAGGCGGGCGACGGGATGCAGTTGACCTTCAGCAATGCCGAAGGGGACAAGGCGATCGCAATCGGAGCGGTGACGATCGCCAGCCCCTCCGGGCCGGTAGGGACGGAGATCGGGACGAACCCGGTCCATCCGATCCGCTTCTCGGGGCTTCAGGCCGTGGCGCTACCCAAGGGCGCAACCGTGATCAGCGATCCTATCCTTGCGCCGTTCCACAATGCGCAGGACGTGATCGTCAGCGTAACCTTCTCCACCCCGACCCGGCCCGGACGCACCAACCTTGGCATGGAAATGGCCTTTGCGCCCGCAACGCCGGGGGCCAGCTTCACGCCGATCAAGTTGCGGCCGTACCTTTCGCTGGTGTCGGTCCGTGCGCCGCAGGCCCCTTGCACCGTGGTCGCCTTCGGGGATTCGATAACCGATGGGTTCCTCGGCCTTTCTCCGCAGACGCGCGGGTGGCCGGGCCGTCTGGCGGAGCGGCTTGCCGCCCTGCCCGCAGCGCAGCGCTGCGGCGTGGTCAACATGGGTATCAGCGGCAACCGCGTGCTCAAGGCGGGGCGCGCCACTTCGGCGCTCGACCGCTTCTGGCGTGACGTGGCCAGCGTGCCGAACGTCACGCACGTGATCTTTCTGGAAGGCATCAACGATATCGGCGCAGGCGCGGAAACCGGCCCCGATGCAGTGACGGCAGAACAGTTGCTTTACGGCTACCGCCAATTCGTGGAGCGCGCCCATGCGCTGGGGATCAAGGTGATCGGCGGCACGATGACGCCTGCCCTGCGCGCAGGATACATGTCCCCGGTCAAGGAACGGGTGCGCCAGTCGGTCAACACTGCGATCCGCAGCGGCAAGGTCTTCGACGGCGTGGTCGATTTCGAAGCTGCGGTACGCAACCCTGCCTCTCCCGCCGACCTGCGCCCCGATTTCGATCCGGGCGACCACCTCCACCCCAACGATGCGGGGCTGAGGGCGATGGGCGATGCGGTAGACCTTGCCGCGCTGAAGCGCCTGCCCTGACAGATAGGTCAGCGCGGCAGGTTCGGCTTCACGCCTTCGCCGCGATCATGATGATCTCGACCTTGTAGCCCGGCTCGAACAGCTTCGCCTCGCCGGTAGCGCGCGCGGGCGCTGAGTGCCCGGCGATCCATGCGTCCCACGCCAGGTTCATTTCCTCGAAGTCGGCCATGTCGGCAAGCCAGATGGTGGCCGACAGAAGGTGATCGCGATCGCTGCCGGTCCGCGCCAGCAGCGCGTCGATCTCGGCAAGGGCGAAGCGGGCCTGCTCGGCAACGCTCTCTCCCGGAACGCCGATCTGGCCGGCAAGGTAGATGGTGTCGCCATGGATCACCGCTTCGCTCATGCGCGGGCCCTGGTCGATACGGGTTATGGTCATGCTGTGGTCCTCTTGAGTGCCGTTATGTGCCGTCTGTGTGCCGCTCAGTAACGGCTGATGGCCAGATCGGAAGTCTCGATCGCGGGGCGGCGACCGCCGATTATGTCGGCGATGACGTGGGCCGAACCGCAGGCCATCGTCCAGCCCAGCGTGCCGTGGCCGGTGTTCAGGAACAGGTTCGGAATGCGCGTCGGGCCGATCACCGGGGTGCTGTCAGGCGTCATCGGGCGCAATCCACACCAGAAGCTCGCCGCCTCCAGATCGCCGCCGCCGGGGAACAGCGAGCCTGCCGAATGTTCCAGCGTGGCCCGCCGTTCGGGCGGCAAGTCACGGGAAAATCCGGAAATTTCCGCCATTCCGCCAACCCGGATACGGTCGCCAAGCCGGGTGATCGCCACTTTGTAGCTTTCATCCAGCAGGGTCGAAACAGGAGCGCGCGCCTCGTCCACGATCGGCACCGTCAGCGAATAGCCCTTGACCGGATAGACCGGCAGACGAATGCCCAGCGGCGCCAGCAGTTGCGGCGAAAAGCTGCCCATCGCCACAAGGAACGCATCGGCGGACACCGTGCCCCCGTCCGTCTCCACGCCGACGATGCGGCCACTCTGTTCGATCAGCCGCGTGATGTTGATTCCATTGCGAAATTCAACACCCTTTGCCGCTGCCATCGCTGCCAGCGCAGTGGTGAACTTGAAGCAGTCGCCAGTCTCGTCGTTGGGCAACCGCAACCCGCCCGCAATCGGTGCGGTGCTGGCGGCAAGGCCGGGTTCGGCGACGATGCAGCCCGCGCGGTCCAGCACCTCGAACGGCACGCCATCCGCCTTTAGAACGGCGATATCCTTGCCGATCCCGTCGAGTTGCTTTTCCTCGCGGAACAGCTGCAATGTGCCCTGACTGCGCTCGTCGTAGCGGATGCCGGTTTCCTGGCGCAACGCGATCAGGCAATCGCGGCTGAATTCGGCAAGGCGGACCATCCGGCTCTTGTTGATCGCATAGTCGCGGGCGTTGCAGTTCCCCAGCATGGCCACCAGCCAGCGCAGCATCGCCATGTCGGCATGAGGGCGCAGGATCAGCGGCGCATGCTTCATCATCAGCCACCTGACCGCCTTCATCGGGATGCCGGGTGCAGCCCAGGGAGACGCATAGCCGGGCGAAATCTCTCCGGCATTGGCAAAGCTGGTTTCCAGCGCAGGACCGTCCTGGCGATCGATCACGGTGACTTCGTGCCCCGCTTCAGCCAGATACCAGGCCGAAGTCACGCCGATAACTCCGCTGCCAAGGATGGCGATCTTCATGCGATGGTGCTCCGGTCAAGGGCGGGCGCATGGGCCGGGCGATAGTCCCGGTCATAGCGGCGGCTGAGCTGGGTAAGGATTTCGTAGGAGATGGTCCCGGCATCGGCCGCGACCTGATCGATGCTTTGCTGCGGGCCGATCAGTTCCACCCGAGCACCGGGATAGAGGTGCTTTGCAGGCACGTCGGTGACGTCCAGCGTGATGCTGTCCATCGACACCCGGCCGACGATCGGGGCGCGCACTCCGGCGATGTAGGCAGCGCCGCGATTGCCGAGGCAGCGCGGCCAGCCGTCGGCATAGCCCACCGGGATCGTTGCGATCCGCGTCTCACGCGCGGCATGGAAGGTCAGGCCATAGCCTACGCCGGTGCCCATGGGGATCGTGCGCAGTTGGGCGATCGGTGCCTCCAGCCCTATGACCGGCTGCATCGGATTGGGCCCGGCTCCGGGATTGCCGCCGTAAAGGGCGATACCTGCGCGCACGAGATCGAAATGCCCGCGTGGGTGGAACGTTCCCCCGCTATTGTCCAGCGCCAGAGGCAGGCCGGGGAAATGCGTGGCGATGGCAAGAAAGCGCGCTTCCTGCGCAGCATTGGCAAGATCGCCCGGATCGTCGGCACAGGCAAGATGGCTGATGAGAAAACGCAGTTCGATGCCGTCCAGCAGGTCGGGCTTGGCAATCAGTTGCTCGATCTCGTCTTCCGGCAGCCCCATGCGCGACATGCCGGTATCGACCTGCAACACTGCGGGCACAATCTTGCCGTCCGCCTTCGCCTGCATTGACCAGCGCGCGATCTGGTCCAGCGAATTGAGCACGGGGATCGCGCCCAGCGCTGCGCAGCGTGCCTCCAGCCCCGGCAGCAGTCCGTTGAGGACGTAGACTTCGGCCTCGCCCGCGACATGCGGCACCAGCGCTTCCGCTTCGCTGAACAACGCCACGAAAAGATTCCGGCATCCCTGCGCGATAAGCGTGCGCGCGACGGTGGCGGCGCCAAGGCCATAGCCATCCGCCTTGACCACCCCTCCTGCCTGCGCGGGGGCCACGCGGTCGCGGATCTGGCGGTAGTTGGCGGCCAGGGCATCCAGGTCGATGGTCAGGCGTGCAGCGGTGATCACAAGGCCCCCTTGGCGATCCGATGATCGGATTGTATCGCATGTCGAAGCGAATAGGCTGCCGATCGCTTAAATATTATGCCACATCATGCCTGTACGCGCACGATCATGCGGAGTTTACACAAGATCATGCCAGTTGCCTCCGACGCCGTGGATCGCGCGATCCTGCGCCTGCTGCGCCTCGACGGCCGCCGTCCCAATTCCGAGATCGCCGAAGAGGTGGGCCTCTCTCCCTCAGCCTGCCTGCGCCGCATCCGCCTGCTGGAAGACCGGGGTGTCATCCGCGGCTATACCGTCCTGACTGGTCCGGCCGACGACGACGAGCGCGGGGTCGATGTCGTGGTACAGGTGACGCTGGATCGACAGACCGAGGATTACCTGTCCCGCTTCGAACATGCGGTGCGGCAATGCCCGGAAGTGCGCGAATGTTTCCTGATGACCGGCGACGTGGACTATTGGCTTCGGCTGCGCACGGAAAGCGTCGCGGCGTATGAAGCGATCCACGGCGAGGTTCTGTCGCGGCTGCCCGGCGTCACCCGCATCAATTCAAGCTTCGCGATGCGCGATGCCATGCGTCCTCGCCGGGCGCGCAAATAGGCGCTCCGCGCGACCTAAATCGCGATTGGCCGCATTGCGGCCTTGACCTTCCCCATCGCATCGGCTTTCCGGGCGCCGCCACCATTCGTGTGGTGATGCATAAAAAATGGGCAACTTGCAGGGCTGAATGTTCATTTTTTGAGCAATAATATTTCTTGTATATACATTATCGACTCGGCAATATGCGAGTCGTCAACAGGGATGAAGGTGACCGGCCAAAAGAAGCCGCCTTCGCCACATTGAGGGAAAAGATTGTCGATGACCGTTCACAGCAAGTTTCGTCGCGCCTTTCTGAATTGCGGGGTCGCTTCCGCCGTTTTCACTCTCGCCGCCGTCGTCCCCGTGGCCGCTCACGCCCAGGCTGCGAATGAAGCCGCGACCGAGAATGGCAATGATATCGTCGTTACCGCGCTTCGCCGCGACACCACTGTCCAGACCACGCCGATGGCCATCACGGCCCTCACCGGCGAGACGCTGACCAATGCGGGCGTCACCAACATCGCCGACTACGCAAAGTTCGTTCCGTCACTGCGCATTCAGGACAACGGCCCCGGTCAGCGCCGCGTAAGCCTTCGCGGCGTGCAGGCGTCGGGCGAAGCGACGGTCGGCGTCTATTACGACGATACCCCGGTCACCGGCTCGGTCGGCGTCTCGAGCGACGCGGCAGGACGCACCGCAGACTTCACCCTGTTCGACGTCAACCGCATCGAAGTGCTGCGTGGGCCACAGGGCACGCTCTATGGCGCAAGCTCGATGGGCGGCGCGATCCGCGTCATCTTCAACAAGCCGACGCAGGAATACGAAGGCACCATCGAAGGTCAGGCGATGACCACCAAGGGCGGCGGCTTCGGCTACTTCGTCAACGGCATGGTCAACGTGCCGCTGGTCAAGGACGTGCTGGCCGCGCGCGCCGTGCTCTATCGCCGCGACAGCGATGGTTACATCGACAACACCTATCTGAACCGCAAGAACGTCAACGATTACACCGCCACCGGCGGCCGCCTGATGCTGCGTTTCACGCCAACCTCCAACTTCACGATCGACGGCACCGCCGCGTTCGAGAACACCGACGCGGTTTCGGCCACCTGGAACCCTTCGGTTGGCAAGTACAAGTCGGCCGCGCAGGTGAACCTGCCCTATACCGACAAGTCGCAGCTCTACAGCCTGACCGCGAACTGGGACATCGGCTTCGCCAATCTGACGTCGATCACCAGCTACCAGCACCGCAAGTCGGCCTATGCCGCGGATGACAGCTACTACATCGGCACGTACCGCACCGAAGCAAAGTGCGCGTCCTACACCGGCAGTGCCTGTTCTTCCGACACGCTGGCCAGCTACTACGATTATCTCGACAGCATAAGCCCGGCGGCGATCTACTATCCAGGATCGACCAAGGACTTCACGCAGGAACTGCGCCTCAGCTCCACCGATGGCGGCCCGATCGACTGGACCGTGGGCGCGTTCTTCCAGAACCGCAAGAACCACGTCACCTCCGAAGACGCCCTTGCCGACGATGCCACCGGCGAGATCATTTTCCCGGTCCAGCTGATCTACCGTCGCGAAATCTTCGACAAGCTCAAGCAGGCTGCGGTCTTCGGCGAGGGTACGTACCACGTCACGCCTTCGCTGAGCCTGACGGCCGGCATCCGTTATTACGACTATGACAAGACGGTCACCGGCTACACCGACATCGCATGGGATCTGATCGGGGCCAACATCCGTCCGGTCAGCTCGGTCAAGTCCTCGGCAGACGGTACGCTGCTCAAGTTCAACGCCTCATGGCAGGCGAACCCCGACATGCTGTTCTACGCGACGGCATCGCAGGGCTACCGTCCGGGTGGCGCGAACCAGGTCATCGGTCTGTCGGCCGACCTGACCCCGTATGAAGCGGACAAGCTGTGGAACTACGAGGTCGGCAGCAAGCTCAACCTGCTGGGCCGGGCGCTGACGCTGAACCTTGCCGCATTCCAGATCGATTGGGACAACATGCAGGTCAGCGGCCGCACCACCAACGGCGCCTACTCGTTCCTCTCCAACGCCGGTGCAGCGCGCATCCGTGGCCTTGAAGCCGAAGCCTTCGTCCGTCCGGTCAAGGGCGTGCAGCTGAACTTCTCGGGCAACTACCTCGACGCCAAGTTGACCGAGGACCAGGTGAATGACGCGGTCGTTGCAGCCGGCCGCGCCGGGGACCGCATTCCCTACATCCCGCACTTCGCCGGATCGATGGGGGCGGAGTATCGCACCCCGGTCAGCGACACGGTCGAGTTCTTTGCCCGCGCGGACGTCAACTACGTCGGCTCGTCCTACTCGGAATTCCGTCCGACCAACGTATACCGCGTGAAGATGGACGACTACGTGCTGGCCAACCTGCGCGTCGGCTTCGAACTGCCGGAGAGCGATGCGGGCATCTACCTGTTCGTGAACAACGTTTTCGACGCAGTGGCGATCAACCGCGCCTCGATGTCGTCCACGCCCAACAGCTATGCCGCCACCTCGGCCGCGCCGCGCACCATCGGCGTGAACGTGCGCCGCAGCTTCTGACCTGAAAAACGGAGTCCCAGCACATGAAAACGCACAAGTCGGCGCGCCTTGCGCGCGTCCTGATGGCCGCCTCGGCGCTGGGGCTCTGCACCCCGGCGCTGGCGCAGAACGTGCCGAGCACCAAGGACGTGCTCGGCCATGAAGTGGGTGATGACTATTACCTCGCCAACTACGAGGACTCGGTCCGCTACTTCGAAGCTCTTGCCAAGGCGTCGGACCGGATCAAGCTGTTCCAGAGCGGCAAGTCCACGCACGGCAAGACTTTCGTCTACGCGGTGATCTCCAGCCCGGAGAACATCGCCAATTTCGACAAGTACAAGGCGATCTCCAAGCGCCTTGGCGATGCGCGCGGGCTGACCGATGCGGAAGCGAAGAAGCTGGCCGCCGACAGCCCGATCATCGTCCACATCGACGGCGGCATGCACGCCAGCGAAGTGTCCGATCACCAGCTTCCGCTGGCGCTGGCACACAAGCTGCTTTCGGCGAAGAACGACGCCGAAGTCGACGGCATCCTCAAGAACGTCATCCTCGTCCTGTGGCCCACGCTGAACCCGGACGGGCAGGACATGGTGGTCGACTGGTATCGCAAGCAGCGCGGCACCCCATGGGAAACGAGCCGCACGCCCTGGCTTTATCAGGAGTATGTCGGCCACGACAACAACCGCGACGGCTACATGCTCAACATGAAGGAGAGCCAGGTCGTCAATGCGACGGAGCAGGAATATGCGCCGGTGATCTGGTACAGCCAGCATCAGGTGGCGCCGTTCCCCGCGCGCATCTGGGTGCCGCCCTTCGCCGATCCGGTATCGTCCAACATCAGCCCGTACATGCGGATCTGGACCAACGCCATCGGCACCAACATCATGACCCGCATGGAGACCGAGGGTAAGCCCGGAGCCATCGCGCAGGCCCGGTTCGACAACTGGTACGCCGGGTTCCTCGATTACATCCACGTCTTCCGCAACACGATCTCGTTCTTCACCGAAACCGCGCACGACAGCGCCACGCCCAAGACCTGGAAGGTCAGCGACTTCCCCAAGGCGCAGCAGGACCTGAAGGCCCAGATCATGTACCCCCACCCGTGGCAGGGCGGAGAGTGGCACCTGAAGAACTCGGTCGACTACATGCTGACCGCGTCGATGTCGGTGCTGGAAACGGCGCAGAAGTACCGCGAGACGCTTCTGTTCAACCGTTATCAGGCGGGCCGTGACATGATCGCCGCCGCCGCCAAGGACGGTCCGGGTGCCTATGTCATCCCGGCCGACCAGACCGACGTGCCCGAAGCGGCCTCGCTGGCGCAGCTGATGATTTCGCACGGGCTTGACGTAATGAAGACCTCCGCGCCGACGGCCATCGGCGGCCAGACTTATGCGGCAGGCAGCTGGGTCGTGCCGATGGACCAGCCCTTTGCAGGTCTGGCGCGTGAACTGTTCGATCCGCAGAAGTACCCCGACGCCATTCTTGGCGGAGACGGCAACCCCGCAGATCTGCCTTACGATGTCACCGGCTGGACCCTGCCGATGCAGATGGGCATCAAGGTGGACCGCATCGAAAAGCCGCTGGATGCGGCCGCCCGCGCCTCGCTCACCAAGGTTGCGGCTGCGACGCCGCCAGCAGGGGCGGTCACCGGGACGGGTTCGACCTACCTGCTCGATCGCCGGGTGAACAACAGCTACCGCGTCCTGAACGCCGCGCTTGCGTCAGGGGGCAAGGCCAGCTGGAACGCGGACCGCATCGCCCTTACCGGCGTCACGCCCGATGCGATGGGCAAGCTTGCCGGCCAGTACAGCGTCAACGTCACCGCCAGCGCCGAAGCTCCGGCCGGAGAAGCCGTGCGCATGGGCCGCGTTGCGCTCTACCGTCCCTGGGGTTCCAACATCGACGAAGGCTGGACCCGCTGGCTTCTGGAGCAGTACGACTTCGGCGCGAAGAGCGTCTACAACGCCGACGTCAAGGCGGGGCTTTCGGGCAAGTACGACACGATCGTCCTTCCCGATATGACCGCGCCAGGCAAGTCGCGCCCCGGAGATACTGCGCCTGCCGCCAACTTTGAATCGAAGTACAAGGGCCCGCTTGCCTCGCTGATGGATGGGTTCAGCCCCAGCCAGATGCCTGCCCCCTATGCCGGCGGTATCGGCGAGGACGGCGCGAAGAAGCTGAAGGACTTCGTGAAGAACGGCGGTACTCTGGTGGCGCTGAACAATGCGTCCGATGCGGTGATCGACCTGTTCGACCTGCCGGTCACCAACATCCTAAAGGATGCCAAGTCCGACTTCTTCTTCTGCTCCGGCGCCTTGCTGCAGGTTCAGCTGACGCCCGGCACCAAGGTGGCGGCGGGGATGCCGATCGACCCCATCGTGATGTTCGAGCGCGGCCCCGCGTTCGAGCCCAAGCCCGGCTTCAAGGGCCAGGTTCTGGCCTCCTACGCGCCTGCCGGAAATCCGCTGCGCAGCGGCGTCCTGCTCCATCCCGAAGCGATCCAGGGCAAGGCGGCGGCCGTGGTGGTCGAGTATGGCAAGGGCAAGGTCTACCTTTACGGCTTCCGTCCGCAATGGCGCGGGCAGTCGCACGGGGCGTACAAGGTGTTCTTCAACACGCTTTACCCCGACAGCGCGGGCAAGTGATCCACCCTTGGGGCGCCAGCGAAAGCGGCGCCCCTTTTTTTTACAAGGTGACAGGTTTACACGGTTTACACGGTCCAGAGGGAAAAGGTGTCACCTTGCGCCGGGAAGTGTCACCTTGGAGGGCATAAGGTGACACATCTGGCGTAAGATGTGTCACCTTGCATGGTCGATGTGTAACCTTGCGGTATAGTGAAACGAGGGGCGCGATCATGCCGCGCAATCTACCGCTTCACCCGGCCTGTAGGAAAGCCCGGCTCAGCCCTTGACCATGCACGACGGATTGGCCGCATCCGGTATCGTGATGAAGCTGATGCTGGATGCCGGGACCGTCACCCCGCCGCGCCGGAGCAGCGCCTCCATGCGAGGGAAGATATCCTTCGCCCCCGACGCTTGCCCAAGTTCAAGAACGACACCGTTCAGCGCCGCGCTGCCGGGCCGTCCCTCCGGCTGGGTCAGGCTGAAGACTTCGGCCCGCCCGGCGATGTGCAGGGTCCGCGCGTTGGCGCGGTCGGGGTTGATGGCCAGCACCGTCACCCCGCCTGACCGCCCGCGCTGGCAATGCGCATAGATCCGCAGGCCATCACCGCGCACGATGCTGCCGCCGTCGAGCACCGTCGTGCCCATCGTCCTGCGCCACAGGTAAGCCGCCCAGTAGTTCGGCCGCGGCGCGAAGTCGTGCTCGTCAAGCAGGGCGTAGTCGCTTGCCGCCAGCGTATTGTGCATGACCACCTGAACGCCCTGCCGTGCCGCACGGGCAAGCTGGTCCACGAACCGGAAGCTATCCGCGAAGGTCTTCGCCTGCGGGTTGCCGCCGCAGGCCGCATCGGCGGTTTCGGTAAGCCACAAGGGCGCGTCGGGGCTGATCGCATCGCGCAGCGCGGCGGTGTCCGCGATTGCCGTGTCGATCGTTGAAAGCCACGTGTCGGATTGCGGATCGATGTCCTTCAGCCCGTTGCAGCGCTGCGACAGCGCACCGTAGAAGTGGAACGAGACGGCATCCGGCCGGTGCGCCGCCGTGGGCGCCACGTCCGCAGTCGGCAACTTTTTGATGAACGATGGAAACGTGCTGCCCTTGCCCAGTTCGAAAGCGCCGGGAGCAAGGATCAGGGTGCCGGGCGAGCGTTTGCGCAGCCATTCGTGAAACCTCGCGAAATCGCCGCGATAGCGCCCCGCGTCATAGTTCGCCGGAGGCTTGGTGCCGCCGATCAGGTTGGGTTCGTTCGCGAATTCGGACGCGGCGATCGTGCCGCCGATGCTCTGCGTATAGGCGAACAGGCGTTCGGCGGCTTGCGGTGTCCAGTTCCCGTCAGCGTCGCGCGCGCCGGGACTGGTGGGCATGGAAGTGACGATCTGCGCATCGCTGTCGCGCGCGAATTCCACCGCCTGTCGCCACTGGCGGCGGGTCAGCACTGCGTCATAGCCCTTGGGGACCGTTGCGGGCGCAGTTTCGCTGTCGGCAAAGAACGTTCCGTTGGCCCAAGTCCCGCTGTAGCGGACATAGGCAGGCCCCAGCGCCCTGGCGAGAGCACGCAGGCGCGGATTGGTCAGATCGATCGGAGGGCGATCTTCATAAAGGTCCGTCTTCGCGCTGTTCGTACTGGCATAGGGCTTCCAGAAGCGCCCGCCCGTCAGTTCCAGCATTTCGACGTTGTAGGACAGGAAGCGTTCGCTGACGATGCCCACCGCTGGCAGTCGGGCGACGTCCAGCGGGCGTGGCCCGGCCTCATGCGTGGTGGCGCAGCCGCCGAGCGCCGTCATGGCGCAACCGGTGAACAGGATAAGACGCTTCCGAATCAATTTTTCGCCTCGCATGCCGTGGTCAACCGGCGTGAAGGTCGCAGCGTGCACGCGGTTTGCCGAAGGGGCCGTGCGTCTTTGGTTGCCTGTCGGAAAAGCCGGATGGGGCCTGACTGTCGCGTGCTAGCGCCCCGAAGCCCCCGGGCCAAAGCGCGCCACCATGTCGTAAGCGTCGCCAAGGAACAGCTGGCGTACGTAAGTGATCCGCTCCGCCCCACGCCAGGTGCGGCGCTCCACGCACAGGCACGGCGTTCCGGGGGTGACGCCCAGCCACTCTGCCTCGTCTCCCAAAGCGGCAACGGCAGAGATGCGCGTTTCCGCTTCGGTCCAGGGGACGTGCTGCAACAGCCAGGTGCCCGGCGGCACCGCGTCAAGGTCGGCGCCGACGATATCGGGCACCGCAGCCGCGCTTACCAGTCGGAACTCGACGCCCAGCGGCGCGCCGTCCACCAGATGGAGCCCGTCGATGTGGACGAGGTCCCCGCCGCCCGCCAGCAGTGCTTCCTCCTCATCGTCGCCTGCGGGGCGCACCCGGCGGCGGATGGGCCGGAAGGCATAGTCCTGCCCACGTTCGCGCACTTGCGCGGCGATATCGGGCACGTCGAGCACCATCGAATGAACCTTGGGGCGCGCCACGAACGTCCCCGCGCGCTTGCGCCGGTCGATCAGGCCCGCCGCGACGAGTGCCGACAGCGCCTTGTTCACGGTCATCCGCGAACAGCCGTATTCCTGCATCAGTTCCTGTTCGATCGGCAGGCGATCGCCGGGAGCCAGTTCGCCGCCGAGGATGCGTCCCTCGAAATCCGATCGAATGCGTTCGTGAAGGGGCATTCTCACGCGATCAGTGTCTCCAGTACCTTGGCATAATCGCGCACCACCCGGTCGCGGGCGCGGTGGCGCCCTTCGCTTACCAGCTTGTCGCCATGGCGCCACACGCAGTCAATGGCCGAGCGCCCGGCGGCAAAAACGAAGCTGTCGGTGATCGCGTCGCCCTGCCGATGCGCCATGGCAGGATGGGCAAGGTTCAGGCTGACGATATCGGCGGGCAGGCCCACCGCGATGCCGCCCTTGACGCCCAGCGCCGCCGCGCCGCCGTCAAGCGCGCCCGCGTAAAGGTCCGCCCCCGTCGAGTGCCCGCTGCCGCGCGCCATGACGTTGCGGGCGCGGCGGGTCAGGCGCTGGCCGTATTCGAGCAGGCGCAGTTCCTCCGCCGCGTCGATCAGCACGTTGGAATCGCTGCCGATGCCATAGCGCCCGCCTGCCTCCAGGAATGATTCCACCGGGAACAGCCCGTCGCCAAGGTTCGCCTCGGTGATCGGGCAGAGCCCCGCCACGGCGCCGCTGCGGGCCACGGCAGCGGTTTCGGATTCGCTCATGTGCGTGGCGTGGACAAGGCACCAGCGGGCATCCACGTCGGCATTGTCCAGCAGCCATTCTACGGGGCGCTTGCCGCTCCAGCCAAGGCAATCGTCCACTTCCTTCACCTGTTCGGCGATGTGGATGTGGACCGGACGGTCCTGCGTCAGCGGCGCCAGTTCACGCAGCTGATCGGGCGATACGGCGCGCAGGGAATGCGGGGCCACGCCGACAACGGCATCCGGCAGTGCGCGGGCATGGGCCTCAGCCCCTTCGAGCAGCCGCGCATAGCCGTCCAGATCATTGATGAACCGCGCCTGCGCCGGGCTTGGCGGCTGCGCGCCGAAGCCGGCGTAGCTGTAGAGCACCGGCAGCAGCGTCATGCCGATGCCCGTGTCCCCGGCGGCAGCCAGCACCGCCGCGCTCATCTGTGCGGGGTCGGCGAATGCATGGCCCTCGCGGTCGTGGTGCAGGTAATGGAATTCGCCGACGCGGGTGAAGCCGCCTTCCAGCATCTCGACATAGGCCATCGCGGCGATGGCGCGCACGTCGTCCGGGCTCATCCTGTCGACGAAGCGGTACATGATCTCGCGCCATGTCCAGAAGCTGTCGTTCGACGGGCCGCGCCGTTCGGCAAGACCCGCCATGCCGCGCTGGAAGGCGTGGCTGTGCAGGTTGGGCATTGCAGGCAGCGCGCAAAGGTGGCGCTCATCTTGTGCCAAAGCCTCCGCACCCGGCGTAACGGCAGTGATCCGGCCCTGCGCCAGCGTGACGCGCACGCTGCGGGCCCAACCGGCGGGCAGCAGACAATGCTCGAAAAACAATGACCTGTGCGAGCTGTCCAACCTTGCCGACATGAATCTGCTCCTTGCTTCGATTTTTTGTCTATACATTAATTTTGAACGGTGCAATCACAATGGGCGAGGCAAACGAGGGCCACGGAATCATGCTGTACGACACCGTCTGGAAAGGCGCGCGACTTGCGACGATGGCAGGCGACGGGGCAGGCGACGGGGCAGGCAACGGCATCGGCGCCCTCGACCATGGCGTGATTGCGGCAAAGGACGGCGTGATCGTCTACGCCGGGCCTTCCGCCAACGCTCCTGCGCTCGACGCGAAGCAGGTAATCGACTGCGAAGGGCGGTGGATCACGCCCGGTCTGATCGACTGCCACACCCACCTGATCCACGGCGGCGACCGCGCGGCGGAGTTCGAGATGCGCCTTGACGGTGCCTCCTACGAAGAGATCGCCCGCAGCGGCGGCGGCATCGTCTCCACCATGCGCGCCACCCGCGCTGCCAGCGAGGACGATCTTGTCGCAACGGCGCTCCCCCGCCTCGATGCACTGATCGCGGAAGGCGCGACGACGGTGGAGGTCAAGTCCGGCTACGGTCTTGATGCCGCAACCGAAATCCGCATGCTGCGCGCCGCCCGCCGCCTGGGCACGGAGCGCGCGGTTTCCATCGCCACGACCTTCCTTGGCGCGCACGCCCTGCCGCCGGAATATGCCGAGGATGCGGACGGCTACATTGCCCTCCTGTGCGACGAAGTGCTGCCGCAAGTCGCCGCGCTGGGCCTTGCCGATGCGGTGGACGCCTTCTGCGAGGGCATCGGCTTCAGCGTCGAGCAGACGGAGCGGATGTTCGCCGCTGCCGCGCGCCATGGCTTGCCGGTGAAGCTTCATGCCGAACAGCTCTCCAACCTTCACGGCGCGGCGCTGGCCGCCCGTCACGGTGCGCTGTCGGCGGATCACCTCGAACATCTGGACGAAGCTGGCATCGCCGCCATGGCCGCATCGGGTACCGTCGCCACGCTGCTGCCGGGGGCATATTACTTCGTGCGCGAAACCAAACTGCCGCCGGTCGCGGCCTTGCGCGCTGCCGGGGTTAGAATCGCGCTGGCGACAGACTGCAACCCCGGCACCTCGCCGCTCACCTCGCTGCTGCTGACGATGAACATGGGCGCGACGCTGTTCCGCCTGACCGTTGGCGAATGCCTTGCCGGTGTCACCCGCAATGCCGCGCGCGCCCTCGGCCTGTCCGACCGCGGCACGCTGGAGGCGGGCAAGCGCTGCGACCTTGCCATCTGGGACGTCGAACGTCCTGCCGAACTGATTTATCGCATGGGGTTCAATCCGCTCCATGCCCGCATCTGGAGTGGTCAATGAATCCCGTTACGCTCACCCCCGGTAACGTCCCGCTGGCGGACTGGCGCGCGATCTATCGCGGCGCTGCCGTTTCGCTCGACCCGGCCTGCGCCCCCCGCGTGGCACAAAGCGCCGCCGCCGTATCGCGCATTCTGGCCAAGGGCGCGCCGGTTTATGGCATCAACACCGGCTTCGGCAAGCTGGCCAGCGTGCGCATCGGAGACGAGGATCTCGCCACGCTCCAGCGTAACATCGTGCTGAGCCACGCGGCGGGCACGGGCGCGCCTTCGCCGGTGCCGGTGATCCGCCTGATGATGGCGCTGAAGCTGGCCAGTCTGGCACAGGGCGCCTCGGGCGTGAGGCCCGAGACGGTGGCGCTGCTGGAAGCGATGCTGGTCAAGGGCCTGACGCCCGTGGTGCCCAGCCAGGGCTCGGTCGGCGCCAGCGGCGATCTTGCCCCGCTGTCCCACATGGCCGCAACGATGATCGGCGTGGGCGAAATCTTCTATCGGGACGAGCGCCTGCCCGCCGCCGAGGCGCTGGGCAAGGCGGGGCTTGAACCCACCGAACTGGGCCCCAAGGAAGGGCTGGCGCTGCTTAACGGCACCCAGTTCTCCACCGCCAATGCGCTGGCCGGGCTGTTCGAGGCCGAACTGCTGTTCCGTTCCGCCCTTGTCACCGGCGCACTGTCGACCGAGGCGGCCAAGGGGTCCGACACGCCGTTCGATCCGCGCATCCACACCCTGCGCCGTCATCGCGGCCAGATCGAGGTTGCCGATGCCCTGCGCGGGTTGATGACCGGCAGCGCCATCCGCGCCAGCCATCTGGAGAACGACGCGCGCGTGCAGGACCCCTACTGCCTGCGCTGTCAGCCGCAGGTCATGGGCGCCGCGCTCGACATTCTGCGTCAGGCCGCGACCACGCTGGAGATCGAGGCCAACGGCGTCTCCGACAACCCGCTGATCTTCCCGGAGACGGACGAGGCGCTTTCAGGTGGCAACTTCCACGCAGAGCCCGTCGCCTTCGCCGCCGACATGATCGCCATGGCCATCTGCGAGATCGGCTCCATCGCGGAACGCCGCATCGCCATGCTGGTGGACCCGGCGCTGTCCGGCCTGCCCGCCTTCCTGACCCCGCGCCCCGGCCTCAATTCGGGCTTCATGATCCCGCAGGTGACCGCCGCCGCGCTGGTCAGCGAAAACAAGCAGCGCGCCTATCCGGCCAGCGTGGATTCCATCCCGACCTCGGCCAATCAGGAAGACCACGTCTCGATGGCCGCTCACGGCGCGCGCCGGTTGCTGGACATGGCACAGAACGCCACCGCCGTGCTGGGCATCGAACTGCTGGCCGCAGCGCAAGGCGTGGATTTCCACGCTCCGCTCGCATCCAGCGACGCGCTTGAGGCCGCCCGCGCGACGTTGCGCGAACAGGTGCCTTCGCTGGAAGACGACCGCCATTTCCACCCGGACATGGAGGCCGCGAACCTGCTCATCCGTTCGGGCGCGCTGCTCGCATCGGCGGGTGACAGCCTTCCCGGTGTAGCGTGAGCGACTGGCTGAATGTCATCGAAGGCGACGCGCCGCTGGTCGTCGCCTTTCCCCACGTGGGCACCGATCTGGCCGATGTGGGACACCTCTTCACGTCCGAGTGGCTGGCGCGGCGCGATGCCGACTGGTGGGTGGACAAACTCTACGCCTTCGCTGCCGACATGGGCGCAACGCTGATCAGCACACGCATCTCGCGCAGCGTGATCGACCTCAACCGCGATCCTTCGGGCGCCTCGCTCTATCCGGGGCAGGCGACGACGGAACTGTGCCCGACGACGACCTTCGACGGCGAGCCGCTTTATGCCGGGGATGCGCCTGACGAGGCCGAGATCGCCCGTCGCCGCGCATTGTGGTTCGATCCTTACCATGCCGCGCTGCAGGCCCAGATCGAGCGGCTGCGCGCGGTGCACGGCCGGGTGGTGCTCTATGACGCGCACTCGATCCGCAGCAACGTGCCGCGCCTGTTCGACGGCGAACTGTCGCAGTTCAACATCGGCACCAACGGCGGACAGACCTGCGATCCTGGCCTTGCAAGCGCCGTGCAGGCTATCTGTGCGGCTTCGGGCGAAAGCCACGTGCTTGACGGCCGGTTCCGGGGTGGCTGGACCACGCGTCATTACGGAGAGCCCGACAAGGGCGTCCACGCCATCCAGATAGAACTCGCCATCCGGGGCTACATGGACGAACCCGATGTGCCCACCGAAGCCAACTGGCCCCCCGCCTTCGATCCGGCCCGTGCCGCCGCGATCACGCAAACCCTTTCCCAGATCATGAAGGCCGCCCGCGCCTTTGCCCTTCAGGAATCCTGACATGACCCGTATCGACAATACCCGCGTCATCAAGCCCGCCACCGGCACGCAGCTTTCCGCGAAAAGCTGGCTCACTGAAGCGCCGCTGCGGATGCTGATGAACAACCTTCACCCCGACGTGGCAGAGCGGCCCGAGGAACTGGTGGTCTACGGCGGCATCGGCCGCGCCGCGCGCGACTGGGAAAGCTACGACAAGATCGTCGAGACGCTCCAGCGCCTTGAAGATAACCAGACGCTGCTGGTGCAGTCGGGCAAGCCGGTGGGCGTGTTCCGCACCCATGCCGATGCACCGCGCGTGCTGATCGCCAATTCCAACCTCGTGCCGCACTGGGCGAACTGGGAACATTTCAACGAACTCGATAAGCGCGGCCTTGCCATGTACGGGCAGATGACCGCCGGTTCGTGGATCTACATCGGCACGCAGGGCATCGTTCAGGGCACTTACGAAACTTTCGTGGAAATGGGCCGCCAGCATTACAACGGCGATCTTTCGGGCAAGTGGCTGCTGACGGCGGGTCTTGGCGGCATGGGCGGCGCGCAGCCGCTGGCGGCGGTCATGGCGGGCGCATCGTGCCTTGCCATCGAATGCCAGCCCAGCCGGATCGAGATGCGCCTGCGCACCGGCTACCTCGACAAGTCGGCCACCACCATCGAAGAGGCGATGGCGATCATCGATCAGGCGAAGGCGGACGGCAAGCCCGTCTCGGTCGGCCTGCTGGGCAACGCGGCCGAATTGCTGCCCGAAATCTACGCGCGCGGCATCCGCCCCGACCTGCTGACCGACCAGACCAGCGCCCACGATCCGGTAAACGGCTATCTGCCCGCAGGCTGGACCGTCGCCGAATGGATCGAACGGCGCGAGCGTGAACCCGAGGCAGTCGCCAAGGCCGCCAAGGCATCGATGGCGCAGCACGTGCGCGCGATGCTGGACTTTCAGGCGGCAGGCGTGCCCACCACCGACTACGGCAACAACATTCGCCAGGTCGCGCTGGACGAGGGTGTCACCAACGCTTTCGACTTCCCCGGCTTCGTCCCCGCCTATATCCGCCCGCTGTTCTGCCGGGGCGTCGGGCCGTTCCGCTGGGCCGCGCTTTCGGGCGATCCGGAGGACATCTACAAGACCGACGCTAAGGTGAAGGAACTGCTGCCCGACAACGCACACCTGCACAACTGGCTCGACATGGCGCGCGAGAAGATCCAGTTCCAGGGCCTGCCCGCGCGGATCTGCTGGGTCGGTCTGGGCGACCGCCACCGCCTTGGCCTCGCCTTCAACGAGATGGTCGCCAACGGCGAACTGAAGGCCCCGGTGGTGATCGGCCGCGACCACCTCGACAGCGGCTCGGTCGCCTCGCCTAACCGTGAGACCGAGTCCATGCAGGACGGGTCGGACGCGGTTTCGGACTGGCCGCTGCTCAACGCCCTGCTCAACACCGCCAGCGGCGCCACATGGGTCTCACTGCACCACGGCGGCGGCGTCGGCATGGGCTTCTCGCAGCATTCGGGCATGGTGATCGTGGCGGACGGCACGCCCGAAGCGGCGGCGCGGCTTGAGCGCGTGCTGTGGAACGACCCCGCCACCGGCGTCATGCGCCACGCCGATGCGGGCTATGACATCGCGCGGGACTGCGCGGTGGAAAAGGGCCTCGACCTGCCGGGCATCCTTGGATGAGCGTAACGGTAATCCGGGCAGGAGACTGCCCGGAAAAGCCGTGGAAGAACGGCGGCGGGACGACGCGCGAAATCGCCGTCTTCCCGCCCGGCGCGGGGATGGACGACTTCCTCTGGCGCCTCAGTATGGCAAGGGTCGAGGCGGCAGGTCCGTTCTCCGTGTTCGCGGGCGTGGACCGGACACTGGCGGTGCTGGAAGGCACCCTGCACCTGACCGGCGCTGTCGGCGCAATGCTCGATCCTGCCAGTGCCCCCTTCCCGTTCGACGGCGGTGCGAGCGTCGAGGGCGTCTTGCCGGGCGGGCCGGTGCTGGACCTTAACGCCATGGTCAGGCGCGGCGCCTTCACTTGCGAGATGCAGCGCCTCGGCCCCGGCGAAGTGCTTGGCGCGAACGGTTCGACCTTCCTCCTCGCCCTCGAACCGCAGGCGCTTGGCGGTGCCGATCTCGGCTATCTGGACTGCGCGCGGATCGACGGCCCCGTCACCACTTCCGGCTCCGGATTGCTGGTCCGCTTCCTCTCCTAAAAAAATCTGCACTGGCGCGGAAGGAATTTTCCGCGCCGGGTCTCTTTCATGGCAAACGGGAAATCCGAACGCCTTGAGGGAGGGTGCCACGCCAGGGGAGGCTGACCAGGAATTTGCACGGCGACGCCGCACGGCCCTTTGGGTCGCGCGCGAGATCGTGCCGCATGAGGCGCGGGTCCGTCGCTGGCTGGCCCGCTCGCGCCTCTCGCCGGAGGACGTGGACGAGGTGATGCAGGAAGCCTATTGCCGGATCGCGATGCTGCCCTCGGTCGACCACATCGACCGGCCGCTGGCCTACATGTTCTCGATTACCCGCAACCTCCTGCTGCGCCGTCTCAAGCGTCAGCAGGTGGTGGTGCTGGAAGCGGTCAGCGAGATCGAAACCTGGCAGGACGAAACCCCCTCTCCCGAAGAACAGGCGGCAAGCCGGATCAGCTACGAACGCGTGCTGGCGATCATCGGCCGCCTGCCCGAACGCTGCCGCCGCGTGGTGGAACTGCGCAAGATCGAAGGTTGGTCGCAGAAGGAAATCGCCGTCCACCTCGGCATGACCGAAAAGGCGGTCGAAAAGCAGGTCTGGACCGGCGTGCGCGCCATCCGCGATGCATGGTCACAGGCCGAAGCGCAAAGCGAAAACCGGATGCTGGGCGCTGATCTGCGGGAAGCCCGGTCATGGTGACGCGCATAGACGATCAGGCGCGCGATGACGCCGCCCGCTTCGTGGCGCGGATGGACGCGGACGACTGGACCGGGGCGGACGAAGCCGAACTTCAGGCATGGCTGGCCGCAGACCCGCTGCGACAGGGCCTGCTGCTGCAGGTGCAGGCGCAATGGCTGGCGCTGACGCCCGAAGCGGAGGCTGCGGCACCTGTCGCGCCACCTGTAACGGCCGTCGAAGAAGAGGCGGAACCCGCGTCCACGGGCTGGGGCCGTCGCGGCGTGCTGGCGGGAATGGCGGCATCGGCCGCGCTGGCCTTCGTCGGCCTGCGCTGGAGCCAGACCCCGGCGGCCTACGCCACAAGACTTGGTGAAATCCGCCGTCTGCCACTGCCCGACGGTTCGGTGATGACGATGAATTCGGGCAGCGAACTGACCGTCACCATGGCCGCCAGAACGCGCGAAGTGCAACTGGCGCAGGGCGAAGCATGGTTCGAGGTTGCCAAGGACGCCAAACGTCCCTTCGTGGTCGCCGCCGGAAACGTGCGCGTGCGCGCGGTGGGCACCGCCTTCTCGGTAAGGCGCCGCGAAACGGGGGTGGAGATCCTTGTCACCGAAGGCATCGTGGAGACGTGGGCCGATGGCGACCAGAACCTGCGCATGAAACTGGAAGCCGGGGACCGCGCGATGCTGAGCGCCCATGCCGTGATCGATTACGAAACCGGCATATCCTCTTCCGTCGACCGGGCGCTGGCCTGGCGCGGCGGCATGATCGACCTCAACGGCCGCACACTCTACGACGCGGCGGACGAATTCAACCGCTATAACCAGCGCCAGATCATCATCGCCGATCCCCGCATCGCGCGTGAGGAGTTCGACGGCCTGTTCCGGGTCAACGACCCTGAAGGCTTTGCCGAAGCGGTGAAGGCCAGTCTGGGGGTGTCTCTGGACACCAGCAATCCGAACCTCATTCGGATCGAATGACAAAAATTTTCGAGATGACGAGAAGGAATATCCGCTCCGCAGACTCTTAAAGGGCACAGGTGAAAAGAAACCTGACGGATCGGGACATTGGGAGGGATAATGAATACTTCGGACATTCGGAGCGCCTTGTTCGCATCTTCTGCGATCATGTGCATGGTGGCATCGCCGGTTCAGGCCGCTGCGCAGACGCGACAGTTCGCGATCGAGGCGCAGCCTGCCGAAACCGCGATCAGCCAGCTCGGACGGCAGGGCGATATCCAGATCATCGCCGCACGCCGCCTGACGCACGCCATCCGCACCAATGCCGTGCGCGGAGAGATGAGCGTGGATGAAGCGCTGGGCCGCCTGCTGGCCGGAACCGGCCTTGCCGCCCGCCGCACCGGGCCGGGTTCCTACGCGATCGTGGCTCGCGCCACGCCACCGATGTCGCCCCGCACTCTCACGCCGACCAGCCTCAGCGCAGCTCCCGCCGTGACGATCCCTGTCGCCTCCGCACAGGCAGCATCCCCGGCCGCCGAAGTCGCGGCGGCGGATGAGGAGCCGGTGGCGAATTCCGAAATCCTTGTCACCGGCTTTCGCGGCAGTCTTGCCAAGGCGCAGGATCTGAAGCGCCGCGCCGTCAACCTGACCGAGAGCATCATGGCCGAAGACATGGCCAAGATGCCCGACCTCAATCTGTCGGAATCGATCCAGCGCCTGCCCGGCGTCGCGATTTCGCGCGAGGGCGGCGAAGGTCGCAACATCACCCTGCGCGGTTTCTCGCCCGATTTCACCCGCACGACGCTGAACGGGATGGAAGTACCTGCCAGCAGCGACGGCCTTGATTCCGGCGGCTTCACCATCAACGCGGGCCGCGCCTTCGACTTTCACGTCTTCGCATCCGAACTGTTCAACCGCATCGACGTGCAGAAGACCCAGCGCGCCTCGATCGAGGAAGGCGGCATTGCCGGTACGGTTGACCTTTATTCGGCCAAGCCGTTCGATTTCAAGGGATTCCACGTCGTCGGCTCGGCGCAGGGCGGCTATAACGCGATGACCCGCAAGGTCGATCCGCGCGCCACCGTGATGGTGTCGGACACTTTCGCGGACGACCGCATCGGCTTCCTGCTTTCCGCTGCTTATTCGGAGCGCACGGTCTATCAGGAGGGCTTCTCCAGCGTGCGCTGGACCTCTCCTTACGTGAACGGCGATAGCTGGGCAGACAGCAACCCCACCGTCACCGGCACGCCCGAGGATTGCGGCGCGGCGGACAGCCTCGATTGCCTGTGGGCGCCGCGCCTGCCGCGCGCGGACTTCTTCGGGAACGACCAGAAACGCCTTGGCCTGACCGGATCGATCCAGGCCAAGCCGATCGACGGGCTGACGCTCAGCTTCGACGCGCTCTATTCGCAGCTGGATAACGAGCGGTACAACTACAACTCGATGGAATGGCTGCTGACCCATGGCGAGCCGGGCAACTTCGTGGGCCAGACGCCGCTGTCATTCACCGTCGCGCCCGATGGCAAGCAGCTTGTCGCCGCCGCCTTCGATGATGTGACTTCGTGGTACGAAAGCCGCCACCAGACCTCGACGTCGAAGTTCCGCCAGTTCGTGTTCTCGGGCGACTACGAGGTGACGAGCAACCTCAAGATCGACGCGATGATCGGTAAGGCGCGCGACACGGCGGACCGCACCGAACTGCGCTTCTATGCCCGCTCTGTCCCGCATTATTACGCTTATGACTATTCGGGCAGCAAGGACGTGGCGACCGTCGATTACGGCGATTACGATCCCAACGATCCGACCAACTTCATCAGCGCGACGACCCCGTCGAACCGCATCAACAACGTTGTGAAGGACAACTTCACGACCAAGGCCAACGCCACCTTCACCAAGGGCCGCTTCACCGCGCAAGCGGGCTTTGCCTACAACCGCCGCCTTGTCGGCTATTCCGAGGCGCAGGGCGATCTGCCGAACTTCGATCCGGCGGGCTACCTCACCAGCTTCCCGATCAGCCACTTCGGGCGCGGCGTGGTTTCGGGCGGACTGCCGACGTTCGCGGTGATCGACTTCGACGCCATCGCCGCCTCCGACCTGCTTTCGGGCAATTATACCACCAATGTCGCGGCGGGCTGGGAAGTGGTTGAGAAGACCACCGGCGGCTACGGCGAAGTTATGGGCGAAATCGACATCGGCGCGATGACCCTGCGGCTTGACGGCGGCCTGCGCTGGGTGCGCACCGACGTGGAATCGCGTGCGGTGATCTCGGGCTCTCCGGTCGAGGTGAAGCGGCACTACGACAACTTCCTGCCTTCGTTCAACGCCGCGCTCAACGTGACGCCGGATCTTGTGGCGCGCTTCGCCTATGCCCGTTCGATGACGCGGCCCGGCCTTGCCTCGCTCAACATCGCCGCGCCCGTGTTCGAATATTCGACGCGCACGGTCAGCAACCTGGGCAACCCGGCGCTCAAGCCCTATCTGTCGAACGACTTCGACCTTGGCGTGGAATGGTACTTCAGCAAGGGCGGCCTGATTTCGCTGGGTGTGTTCAAGAAGAACATCATCAGCTCGCTGACGACCTCGGTAGTGCAGCAGTCGGTCCCGCAGGAATACTGGGCCGCGATCTATGCCGACCCGCGCTATGACGCATCGTATCAGGCGGACCCGGCGACGACGCAGTACACCTTCTACAGCACCGTCAATTCATCGAACGGCAACAGCGTGAAGGGACTGGAGGCCACCCTCAACGTGCCCTTCACCTTCCTTCCCGGTGCGCTTTCGTACTTCGGCATCGCGTCCAACTACACCCATGTCTCGGCGCGCGATTCCACGGGCTTGTCGCCCAATTCCTACAACTTCACCGCCTATTATGACACCGGTGACCTTGGCCTTCGCGTGTCGGTCAACAAGCGCGACGACTATCTGCTGAGCCAGCCGGGCGGAAACGGCCACGTGCAGGAACGCAAGTACGGCCCGACGCAGGTGGACATCTCGGCCTACTACAACCTGACAAAGCGGATCAGCCTGAACATTCAGGGCATCAACGTCACCAACGAAAAGGAACGCATCTACGGCACCGGCGACGGTACTCAGTATCTGGTGCGCGAATACTCCAAGACCGGCGCGCAGTGGTTCGTGGGCGCCCGCTACCAGTTCTGATACCTTGATGGACCGCCGCCCAATACCCCTCGGGCGGCGGTCCTCTTTTTCGTTTTGCGGGAGTGTGATGCGGTGCGAAGTTCAGGCAAGTTGGCATGGGTACTGGCGCTTGCCGCCATGCTGGTGTCGGGCCATGGTCCGGCGCGGGAAGTGGATGACAGCTACACGATCGGCCAGCGCTTCGCACAATATCAGGACAAGTTCCCCGGCATCGCCTGGCCGGCGGTGACCTGGCAAGCGGGGCAGTCGGTGCTGTTCGACCGGCCCTACAAGAACACCGGCACCCGCGATCTGCATATCGATGTGTTCCGTCCTGCGGCGAACGCCAGCCGGATCGGCATCGTCCTAGTCCATGGCGGAGGCTGGCGCGCGGGGGCGAAGACGCATTTCTATGCCTTGGCCAACCTGCTGGCCCAACGCGGGTACACCGTGTTCCTGCCGGAATTTCGGCTTTCGCCGGAAGCGCCTTATCCGGCAGGGATGACCGACATCGGTGATGCACTGGCATGGGCGCGCGCACATGCGGGCGAATTCGGCGTCGACCCTGCCCGCATCGCCATCGGCGGGGCTTCGTCGGGCGGTCAGATGGCCTCGCTGCTGGCTTACGCGGGGCCTTCGGGGCTGTTCGGTGCCGGTGCGGATCGCACCGCTGCCGCGCTGATCGACCTTGACGGCGTACTCGATTTCACCGACCCCGAAGCCCTGCGCTTCGAAAATGCCGCCGGGGACGCATCGCCCGCCGCGCGCTGGCTTGGCGGGGCTTACGAAAATGCCGGCGCCCGCTGGAAGGAAGCCAGCGCCGCCAGCCATGTCGGAGCAGCGTCGCCCCCAACGCTCATCATCAGCAGCGGCATCGCGCGTTTCACGCAAGGCAAGGACAAGGTCATCGCCGAACTGGAGCGCAATCGCATCCCTAACCGCTGGTTCGCCTTCACCGGCGCCCCTCACGATTTCTGGCTGTTCGATCCATGGCTGGACAAGGTCGCCCAGGAGATCGACGGGTTCCTTGTGGCGCTGAAGAAGAAGGACGCATAACGATGATCCGCATTCTGGCCGTCGCCCTGGCAGCTGTCCCTCTGGCCGCGGGCCTTGGGATTCCTGCGCAGGCGGCGCCGACCGAGTACGTCGTGCAGCCGTCCTGCGGAGATGGCAAGGCGCCGTGCTATACCGCCATCCAGCCCGCGCTGGACGCCGCTGCACGCGATACGTCCGACAGCTGGATCACCATCCGCATCGCTGCGGGAGAGTATGAGGAAAAGCCGGTCGTCTCTCGCGGTCGCACCCGGCTGATCGGAAGCGGAGCGGGGCGCACGCGCCTGCACTTCGGCGCAGTCGCGCAGACGGCCGGGCGCTGGCACCGCGACAACTGGGGCACGCCGGGCTCCGCCACGCTGACGATCGATGCCGCCGATGTCGTCGTGCAGGGGCTGACGATCGAGAACACGTTCGATTACCTTGCCAACGACCGCCATCCGCAGGGCAGTGCGGAGCGGCTGGGCAACCCGCAGGCCGTCGCCCTGCTGCTTGACGTCCACAGCGACCGGGTGCTGATCGATCGCTCCGCCGTTCTCGGATATCAGGATACGCTCTTCGCCAACGGCGGCAGGGCGCTGGTTCGCCGCAGCCTCGTGGCGGGCAATATCGACTTCATATTCGGCAATGGCAGGCTGCTGATCGAGGACAGCGAAGTGCGCTCGCGCCCCCGCAGTGCGCCTTATATCGCCGGAGAGTTCCAATCCTTCATCGCCGCCCCCTCGACGCTGCTGTCGCAGCCTTATGGCATCGTCGTATACCGCTCGCGCCTGACCCGCGAGGCTGGCGTGCCTGATGGAGCGGTGGCTCTGGCCCGTCCTTGGCACCCCACCACCCGGTTCCCGGACGGACGCTACGCCAATCCTTCCGCTGTCGGGTCCGCGCTTTTCATCGACTGTTTCATGGATCGCCACATCCATCCAGAGCACTGGACGACCATGAACGGCACCGCCCGCGATGGCACCATGACCGACGTATTCAGGCCCCAGGATTCCCGGTTCTGGGAGAGCGGCTCCAACGGCCCCGGCTCGAAAGCAAGGGACATCGGCATGACCTGGCGGGAAACGGCCGGCATCGTCGCAATCCGCCGGGAACTGCTCGGGGACTGGCAACCCGCGGGGTAAATGCGATGAACAGATGGGTAAGCCCGCACAAAGCCGTCGCTCCAGCCAGAAATGTGGGAAGATAATTAACCATTGCGCCGCAGACTGGCACTGCAGAAAAGACTGCGAGCCAGATGACAGAGTTGCAGAACACGATCCTGGAAATGATTGCCCGAGGCGAACCGCTGGCCGATACGGCCTTGCGGCTATGCCATGAGGTGGAACGCCTTGTTCCCGGCGCATGCTGTTCGGTGGTGACCGTGGATGGCTGGGGCAGGCTATATTCTCTTGCCGCGCCCAGCCTTCCCGAAAGTTACAGCGATGCGATCACCGGCCTCAAGATCGGCCCCAATGTGGGTACTTGCGGTACTGCAGCCTATCTGGGGCAGGAAATCACCACGCCCGACATCGCCAATGACCCGCGGTGGACCGCATTCCGGGATCTGGTGCTGCCGCTTGGCCTGAAAGCCTGCTGGTCCCATCCGATCTTCGATGAACGCCGGCGGACCATGGGCACCTTTGCATTCTACTATAAGGAAAAGCGGGGCCCCACCGCGCTTGAACGCGAAATCGTCGACCAGTGCGTTCATCTGGGCGCGATCGCTATCGACCGCCATCGCCGCGTCGAGGAGTATGAGCGGCGCGCCAACATCGATGCCCTGACCGGGCTTGCCAACCGTGCTGCCTTTAACGCGGCCCTGCGCGCGCTTGACGACAGGGTGCAAGGGTCGTGGGCGCTCTATCTCCTCGATCTGGACAACCTCAAGGCGGTCAATGACACCTTCGGGCACTGCGCCGGCGATATCCTGCTGCGTCAGGTTGCGGATCGCCTGACGATCGCCGCCTACCCTGACAGGGCCTATCGCATCGGCGGAGACGAATTCGCCATCATCGTGGAGAGCGAACCGGCACTGCGCGATCTGGAGAAGACAGCGCGCAAGTTCCTCGACGAGATTTCGGCGGCTGCCGATTGCGGCGGCAATGTCATCTCACCCAAGGCGACGGTCGGCCTTGCCGAAATGTCGACTGAGCAGCTTTCCGCCGAGCAGATCCGCCAGCACGCGGACTTCGCGCTCTATCACGCCAAGGAAAACGGGCGCGGCAGCTTCGTGCGGTACTGGCCGGGGATCGGCAGCCGCATGATGCAGCGGCTTACCGCGATCAGGGACGTGGGCATAGCCTTGCGCGAAAATCGCATCGAACCGCACTACCAGCCCGTCGTCGATATCCGCAGCGGCGAAATCGTGGGGCTGGAAGCGCTGTGCCGCATGCGGGTCGGCGACAAGACGCTGCCGGCTGCGTCCTTCCATGAGGCGACGACCGATCCGCAGATCGCCGGCGCCCTCACACGGCGAATGATGCGTGCGGTCGCCCGCGACATCCGCAGATGGCTTGATGACGGCATCGCCGTTCCGCAAGTCAGCATCAACGTGGCATCGGCGGACTTTCACGGCGCTTCGATCTACACCCTGCTGAGCGAGACATTCGGGCGGGCCAACGTGCCGCTTCGGCATGTCAGCCTTGAAGTCACCGAATCCGTTTACATGGATCAGGCGGGAACCGTGCAGAAGTCTGTCGAGGCGCTCCGCGCCAAGGGGCTCAAGGTTGCGCTTGACGACTTCGGCACCGGCTACGCCTCGCTTACCCACCTGATGAGCGTGCCGGTGGATTACATCAAGATCGACAAGTCCTTCGTCGATCGCATCGTCAGCCATGCGCCCAGCCAGATCATTGCCGAAGGCATCATCGATATCGCGACCAAGCTTGGCATCCGCGTGGTCGCCGAAGGGATCGAGACGGCCGGGCAGGCCCGAAAACTGGCGGCTCTGGGCTGCACGCTGGGCCAGGGCTATCTGTATTCGCGCGCAGTCCCGCGCGATGAAGCCGCGATGCTCATGGCCGCGCAGGCCAGCCAGTTTCCCATTACTCTGACGGGCAGCTGACGGACCGCCAGATGACTGATTAACATTTGGTAGTCGGCAGGATTTTTTACAAATCTTAACCAAAAAATAGCCATAGTGTCCTAAGGGGCCTCCTGGAATATCAGGAGGAGGATATCGTCGGATGGAGTCGCGCGCCTGCAATCAAACAAGATTCGGGGCCTCCGATGGCGGTGTTCGGGATCTTCTGCCTGCCGCCGCGCTGCTGATCGCGGTGCTTCTGGCCCTGACCGCAGGCTGGCTGCTGTCGGGCACGAAGTCCGGGCAATATCTGATCGTTACCGCCCCGTCCTCATCCCTCGTTGACAGCGTCAATCTGGTGACCGGCCACGGCGGACGCCTTGCGGCAACCGGCGCATTGCCCAACGTCCTGATCGCAGGTTCATCGCACGCCGACTTCGCCGCTTCCATGCGCAGGGCCGGAGCGTGGCTTGCGGTTTCCGTCCCCCCCATTGCCGGATGCGGCATTCCTTCAGGCTTACCGCAGGAGCAGGCACGTTGACCGCCGAACTCGACAAACTGCGCTATCAGTCAGGCCGCCTGCTGCTGGCCTTGTTCTGGGCGCATGTCCCCCTCTTTGCGGGCGTCGCTTTCCTGACGGGGCACGGCCCGGTCATGGCCGCTCTTGCCGGGGCACTGGTCGCGGGCAGCTATCACCTGATGTGGTGGCGCCACGGCATCGCGCCCGCCACGCGCTACCTCTCCGCCGTTGCCCTCATGGCGGAACCGGCGATCCTGCTTGTCCTGCTGCGCGGCCATCCGTGGCAGATGGACATGCACATGTACTTTTTCGCCATGCTGACGCTGACGATCGGCTGGTGCGATCGCCGTGCGGTGCTGGTGGCTGCGATCTCGGTGGCGCTGCATCACCTGCTGCTTCTCTACCTTCTGCCTTCGGTCGTGTTCGCCGGCGGCGGCAATCTGGGTCGGGTGATCGTTCACGCCGTCATCGTGACCTTCCAGGCCAGCGTTCTGGTGCTCCTGAGCGACCAGCTGGTGGAATCCTTCGCCCTGCGCGAACGTACCCGCGAGGCCGAGGAAGCCAACCGCGCCAAGAGCATGTTCCTGGCGAACATGAGCCACGAAATCCGCACGCCGATGAACGCCATTCTCGGCTTTTGCCACCTGATCGGCCGGACGGACCTTGATCCCAAACAGCGCGATTACGTGGGCAAGATCGGTCAGGCGGGCATGTCGCTGCTGCGGCTGATCAACGATATCCTCGACTTCTCCAAGAACGAGGCAGGCAAGCTTACGCTGGAAGCCAATCCTTTCGACTTGCGCAACGCCGTTGCCAACCAGTTGCAGATGGTGGCCAACGATGCCGAGGCCCGGCGCGTGCAGGTCACCTCCGAGGTATCGGGCGCCCTTCCCCATCGCCTGCGGGGGGACGAATTGCGCTTCAATCAGGTGCTGCTCAACCTTGTCAGCAACGCCGTGAAGTTTTCCGAGGACGGCCGCGTTCATGTGGGGCTTTCGATCGTTGCTGAGCAAGGCGATCTCGTCACGCTTGAACTGACCGTGCGCGATACCGGCATCGGCATGACGCCCGAACAGCAGCAATCGCTGTTCCAGTCCTTCTCGCAGGCCGACAGTTCCACCACCCGCCGCTTTGGCGGCACCGGACTGGGCCTTGCGATCTGCCGCCAGATCGTGGAGCAGATGGGCGGCTCCATCCGGGTCGAAAGCGCGCCCGGCGAAGGCAGCACGTTCATCGCCCGCATGCAGATGGCCCGCGAGGACGAAACCGCGGCAATCGAACCGGCGGTCCCTGCCGGCATCAAGGCGCTGCGCATACTGGCGGCGGACGATAACGCCGCCTCCCGGCAGGTGCTGGAGGATATCTTCGCAGGCTGGGAAATCGCGCTGGATCTGGTCGCTTCGGGTGACGAGGCGCTAAGCGCGATCCGCAGTGCCGACGATGCGGACCAAGCCTACGACATCGTTCTGCTTGACTGGAAGATGCCGGGATTGAACGGCCTGCAAACGGTCGAGATGATGCAGGCCATCGATCATCGCGCGCCGCTTCCCCGCACCCTGATCGTCACCGCTTACGGCGCCGAAAGCCTTTCGCCCGGCACTCTGCCGGCCAATGTAGCAGCCGTGCTGACCAAGCCGATCGCCCCGCGCGCCCTGCTGGAAACGATCATCGAGGTCGCGTCCAACGACACCGGATCGACTGTACTTGCAGCACCCGAAGCTGCCCCCGCCGTGGCGGACCGCTTCAAGGGCGCGCGCGTCCTGCTGGTCGAGGATAACGAGATCAACCGCGAAATCGCGATCGAACTGCTCTCGCAGGCGGGCCTTGTCGTGGATCAGGCCGAAAACGGGCGCATCGGGTGCGACCGCGTTCAGGCCGCCGGGGGCAATTACGCGGCGATCCTCATGGACGTTCAGATGCCCGAGATGGACGGCATCGCCGCCACGCAGCACATTCGCCGGACATGGTCGGCCGATCGCCTGCCGATCATCGCCATGACGGCCCATGCCCACGAGGAAGAGCGCCAGCGCTGCCTCAATGCGGGCATGAACGACCACATCTCCAAGCCGGTCGATCCGGCGATGCTGATGCGGATGCTGGATCGCTGGCTTAAGCCCGTGCTCTCCGCTTCCCCGCTGGCATCGCCTTCCGCAGTACAGGCCCACGTACAGGCCCCACCACAGGCCCCAGCGCCGACACCGCCCGCGTCGGCGGTCGTGCAGGATGGGACACTGCCTGAAACCCTGCCCCCGTTCGATTTGCGCGCTGCCCTGCTTCGCGTGAATGGCAAGGCTGCGCTGCTGCGTAAACTGATCCTGACCTTCGGGCAGACTTACGCGGACGCAGGCCAGGAATTGCGGACTTACATCGCTGGCGGGCTGCTGGTCGATGCCCGGCGTTTCGCGCACACGCTGAAGGGCGTCGCGGGCTCGCTGGAACTGTCACAGGTTCATCGCAGCGCGGCGGAGATAGAGCAGATGCTGGCGGCTGGTGCAGTGCCGCAGGCCGAAGCCGCCATAACCGAGCTTGAAGGCTTCCTTGCGCCGGCCGTGGCAGCGGCGCGCAGCCTTGATGCAACCGCCGCCCCGGCGCCCGTTTCGCAGGACAGCGGCCATGACGCCGAAGCCGCAAGCGCGGCGCGAAACGAACTGCGCGGCTTGCTGCGCCGTCGCAGTCTTGGTGCACGCGCCAGCTTTGGGCGGTATGCGCAGGCGCTTGGCCTTGCCGAGCATGAACGCGCCGCGCATCCGATCGGTCGCGCGCTCGAAAAGCTGGACTATGATACCGCGCTGGAACTGATCGGCACCGAAGACACCCCCGCCGAGCCGATGGCTCAGACAGGAGCCACGGCATGAGCAAGGGCACCGTCCTCATCGTCGATGACGAAATCTCCAACATCGAAATCATGAATGCGGTGCTGGAAGATGATTACGAAGTCTGCTTTTCCACTTCGGGCCAGCAGGCTCTGGAGACGGTGCGGGACACCCCGCCGGACCTGATCCTGCTTGACGTGCTGATGCCGGGGATCGACGGTTTCGAAGTCTGCCGCCAGATCAAGGCCGACCCGCAGCTTGCCGATATCCCGATCGTCTTCACCACCGGGCTTGGTGACACTGACGATGAAATGCGCGGCCTGTCGCTGGGCGCTATCGACTATGTCACCAAGCCGATCCAGCCCGCGATCCTGCGCGCCCGCGTCAATAATCACGTGGAAACGAAGCGCCTGCGTGACCAGCTGGCCAGCCTTGCCGTAACCGATGCCCTGACCGGCCTCAGCAACCGCCGCCAGATGGAACAGGCGCTGCACGCCGAAGTCGGACGCCTGACGCGGCTGGGGGACTGGCTGACGGTCATCATGATCGACATCGACTTCTTCAAGCAGTTCAACGATACATATGGCCATCCGGCGGGGGACCGCTGCATCGTCATGGTCGGCGCAGCCCTGACCCGTGCCGTCAGGCGCGCCTCCGACCTTCCCGCGCGGTATGGCGGCGAGGAATTCGCATGCATCCTGCCCGGCGCCGACCCGGAAGGCGCGGCGCTGGTGGCGCAGGAAATCAGCCAGCACGTGCAGTCGCTCAACATCCCGCACGAACGTTCGCAGATCAGCCCGTTCATCACGGTAAGCATCGGGGTGGCCAGCGCGCGCTGCGTGCCTGACATGACGCCCGAAATGTGGCTGAAGGAGGCGGATCGTCAGCTCTACCGCAGCAAGCAGGACGGCCGAAATCGCGTGACCACCACCGAATTCGGAGCCGTGGCCGACAACCTCTAGGGTCGGCCGGGGCCTGCGGGCTTGCGCAGGCCGATCAGATTTGCAGGAAAGGCTCGCTGCGATCGTTCAGCGCCTCGCAGCCGTCCTCGGTGATGAGCCACAGGTCTTCCAGATGCACGTTCCCGGTGGCATCCAGGTGAAGCACGGGGCAGTCCACGCTGACCACCATGCCTGCCTCGATGCGAT
This sequence comes from Novosphingobium guangzhouense, assembly GCF_002896965.1. Lineage (GTDB taxonomy): Bacteria > Pseudomonadota > Alphaproteobacteria > Sphingomonadales > Sphingomonadaceae > Novosphingobium > Novosphingobium guangzhouense. Next base: position 91,891 of record NZ_LYMM01000001.1, on the reverse strand, counting down.
GATCATCCTTGTCGAAATTGAGCGAGCCACCGCGGAAAGCCTCATCGGTGTGGAACAGGCCGACAGAGTGCGTGGCGCAGGACACCGCAACGTCATAGCCGTTGCGGGCAACCGCTTCGTGGCCGATCCTGCGCACGTCGGAATAGAGCAGGCCCGGCCGTAGTTCCTTCGCGATGGCATCGTTTGCGCAGACGGCCGCCTCCACCATGCGCAGGACGATGGGATCGGGATTTCCCACGAAGACCGTGCGTCCGAAATCGCCGTGATATCCCGCGTAGTGGCTGACCGCGTCTATCTGGAAGCTGCGCCCGTCCCTGATAACGCCATCGCGCCGCCGCATGGCCATGCTGTCCGTCGAAATGAACAGCGGTACACCGCCGCGCCGTCCGGTTTCCGTGAAGAAGGCAAGGCGCAGGTCTTCGTATGTGGAACCGGCCGCCATGGAGAATATCGCGGCCCGCGCGGCCTCCACGTTGTTCTTCGCTGCATGGCGCATCAAGGCGATCTCGCGCGGGGACTTGATCATCCGGATCCGGCGCAGAAGCGGTTCTGCCGGGCGCGAGGTGCCGGAAAGGCCAAGCGCTGCCGCCGCGTTCAGCGTGTCGAGCGCCCAGCTCGTCCCGTAAGGAGCGACCGCTGCCCGCAGGGCGGATGCGGCATTGGGAAACGCGGGGCTGCGTGCCAGCACGCCCAGCGTCGCGGTACGGCTGAAGTTGTCGAGCGGGTCGGGCCTGCCGCCGGGCGGCTCGTCAAGGAAGATCGGGGGCGCCGCGTCGCCTTCCAGGCCATCGGGCGCAGTGTATAGCAGGATGTCCAGCGGGCCGCCCGCCGCTGGGTCTTCCACATCATGCAGATAATGGATGAACTGGCTGGTTATCAGCACCACGGGCTTGTCCGCAGAGGCTGGAACCACGGCAAACGCCGCCCCCGATTGCCCCATCAGGACCATCTGCGGCCAGAAGCCGGTGGCATGATAGATGTTAGTGGGATCGGACAGGACAAGCGCGGAGACACCATGCGCGTTGAGAACGCGTTCGGTGACGTTACGATTGATCAACGGGGCAAGCAAGGGCATCGGTCATGTTTCCAGGAGGCGCAAGCACGGGCACGGCGCACACGATCGGCGCGCAGTGCTCACGAAAGGGCAAGGCTTCGGGTCACCAGATTTCGGGACGCGACCTCAGGGCAGGATCGACGTCGAAAAGGTTCTCTGGCACCGTCAGGCCAAGGTTCTCCCTCAGGGTCGTGCCTTCATATGCCTTGCGGAAAGCTCCGCGATCCTGAAGGATCGGGACGACGTGGTCGACGAAGTCCTCCAGCCCGCCCGGCAGGAACGGCGCGGAAATCACGAAGCCGTCGGCCGCGCCGTCATTTTCCCAGAGCATAAGGGTTTCGGCGACCTCTTCGGCAGTGCCGACGATCGTATGCCCGGTCCGCCCCGCAGCGACCCGCCGCGCAAGTTCGCGGACGGGCAGACCCTGACGCTCGGCCAGTTCGAGAACCCGGTCCCGCGTCGAATTCTGCCCTGCCAGCGCCGCTTCGGGGAGCGGGGGCAAGGGGCCATCCGGATCGGCTTGTGAAAGGTCGATGTTGCCCAGCAGCCCTTCCAGCTTCGATATCGCGATTTCTGCCGGGATCAGGTCATCAAGCTCGCGCTTGAGGTCTTCGGCTTCGGCGCGGGTACGGCCGACTACCGGAGTGACCGCGGGCATGATCTTGAGGCTGGCGGCGCTTCGGCCGAACTGCGCCAGTTGTTCGTGCATGGCAGAGCGGAAGGCTTTTGCGGTTTCGATCGTCGGGTGCGACGTGAATATGACTTCCGCATTGGCGGCGGCAAACCGCTGCCCTGTGGCGGAGGCGCCGGCCTGAACCAGAACCGGGTGCCCCTGCGGCGGACGGGGCACGGTCAGCGGGCCTGCCACGTTGAAATGATCGCCCTTGTGCGCAACCGCGCTGATGCGTGAGGGATCGGTGTAGCGGCCGGCTGCCTTGTCTGCGACGACCGCGCCGTCCTGCCAGCTGTCCCACAGCTTGCGTGCCACGGCCACGAACTCTTCGGCGCGGGCATAGCGATCACCGTGCGCAAGATGGCTGTCGAAGCCGTAGTTGTGGGCCTCGTTCTCCATCGTCGACGTCACGATGTTCCAGCCCGCGCGGCCGCCGCTCATGTGGTCAAGCGATGCGAAACGGCGGGCCAGGTCGTAGGGATGGTTGTACGTGGTGGATGCCGTGCCGATCAGGCCAAGGTTGCGGGTTTGAGCCGCGATGATCGACAGCACGACAAGGGGGTCAAGCTTGGGCGTCTCCAGCCCGGCGAACACCGATGCGCCCCTGACCGGATGATAGCCCAGATAGTCCGCAAGGAAGACGCCGTCGAACAGGCCCTTCTCCGCTGTGCGGCCAAGTGCACGAAAATAGTCGGCGTCGCAAAGCGCGTTGTCGGCCGCACGGGCATGTCGCCAGCCCGCAATGTGGCCGCCGGTCTGCATCAGGAACGCAAGCAGTTTCATGACGTCTTTCGCGCCTCGCCTCGAAGTTTTGATCCTGTGGGATGACTATGTGTCCGGGTATGACGGGCAAGGCCAGCCCTACCCCCTGACATGTTCGGATAACGAGCACGACTTCGCCGCCGACGCCAATCAGGATTCCTTGGAGGTGATAAGGGGTTCTGATTTCCGGCGCGGAAAAAACCGATGTTACGTTGCACTCGTCAAGCGGCGGTTTGATGACATTCCGCAGCGCCAGTGCTCGATTACAAGCTTAAAAACCGAAACATAAGAAAAGTTTCACGCAGGAAGAACGATCTCAATACTCAGGCCAATAATGGCCGGGGATCGAAATGGGGAAGCTATCATGACCAGCACGTCGGCGCTACGTCGCGCCGTTCTTTTGTCCTGTTCGTCGATCGTCGTCGCAACAGGGATTTCGTCTGCCGCCAATGCCCAGGATGCAACCACGGATACTACCGCAAGCATGCCCGGTGACATCGTCGTCACCGCTCGCAAGCGCGGCGAAGACATTTTGAAGACCCCGATTTCGGTCACCGCCCTTTCCGGCGAAGACATGCAGAAGCGCGGCGTGCAGTCGGTCACCGACCTTGCCGCGTTCACGCCCAGCATGAAGATCGTGTCCAGCTCTTCGGGCCGCAACGACCGTTCGTTTCAGCAGGTCATCATCCGCGGCTTCACCCCGTCGAGTTCCTCGGTCCAGACCGCCTCGATGTTCATCGACGGCGTGCCGGTTTCGACCGCTACCGCCATCCAGACGATCTCCGATCCCGAGCGCATCGAAGTGCTGAAGGGGCCGCAGAGCGCCTATTTCGGCCGCCAGACCTTTGCCGGTGCGGTCAATGTCGTGACCAAGTCCACGCCCGATCGCCTTGAAGGCAGCTTCTCGGGCATGATCGGTACGCGTGACAATCATGACATTCAGGCATCCATCGGCGCTCCGCTGATCGAAGGGCTTGTCGGCTTCCGCGCCACCGTGCAGGAAACGGCCAAGGGCGGTTCGTGGAAGAACCAGGGCGTGCCCGGTCAGACGCTGGGCGACCAGCGCACCCGCGCCGCAACTCTGGCGATGGAATTCACGCCCGCATCGAACCTGAAGGCCAGGGCCTTCGCGATGATTTCCAAAAACGATGACGGTCCGAACGCAACCGGACTGCTGGCCGCGCACGCCGTCACCAACCCGAGCGACGGAGCGGTGATCGTGCCGGATTCGTCGAACTGCGCCTTCGGCAACAACCGTTACTTCTGCGGCACCCTGCCCGGCCTGCCTGCCGGCGCGCCTTCGATGAACACGGTCAACACGCCCTTCATCAAGGACTTCCTGGCTAATCCGACCGGCCGCCTCATCGACCCGGAAGACGGCGTTCAGGGCTATGGCCTGCGCAGCCGGTTCTATCACCTGCACTTCAACGTCGACTGGGAAGTCGGCAGCGGCATTACGCTGTCCTCCCTCACCGGCTACAACAACGAGCGCCGCAGCCAGCTGTCGGACCTTGACCTGTATTACAACACCACCGCGCCGAATTCGACCAACGCGGTGGGCACGGCTCCGGACGCGCCGAGCTACTTCGACTATCCCTACCTTGTCGAAGCCATCAGCAAGGACTTTTCGCAGGAACTTCGCGCAAGTTATGATGATGGCGGACCGTTCACCGCAACGCTGGGCGGCAGCTATCTGAACGCGACGTTCCAGGGCGGCGGCGGCGGCAACAACGGCGCGCTTGGCACCAGCCAGTTCAGCGTTGTTTCCGGCAAGACCCGCAACCGCACCTTCGGCGCCTTCTTCGGCCTTGGCTACAAGATCACGCCGGATCTCAGCATCAACTTCGACGGCCGCTACCAGATCGATACGATGTACGCCTATGCCCGTCCGGGCGGGCAGACTATCGCTTCGGCCGCCTTCGCAACGCCGGGCTTCTATGAAGAAGGCTCGATCCTTGCCAAAGAGACGTACAAGAACTTTACGCCGCGCGTGATCGTCAATTACGACGTGACGCCCGACATGATGGTCTATGCGTCGTACTCGAAGGGCGTGAACCCGGCCGCGTTCAACACCGTGTTCCTCTCCAACCTGAGCCCTGCCGCTCAGGTGCTGGCGGCAGACGCTGGCCTGCGCATCGCGGTAGAGCCCGAAAAGCTCGACAACTTCGAGATCGGCGCAAAGGGCAAGGCGTTCAACAATCGCCTGCGCTACGCCGTGGCGGCATACTATGGCATCTGGAAGGACCAGCTGAACGCCAACGTCATCACGCTGGTCGATCCGGCGACAAGCGTGGTCTACAATATCCAGGCCCAGCTCAACACCGGCAAGGTCAAGATGTACGGCCTTGAAGGCGATTTCTCCTTCGCGGCGACCGACCGCCTGACCCTGTCGGCCAACGGCTCGTACAACGAAAGCGACATCCGCAAGCTGAGCGCGCCGACGGTGACCGCCCTTACCGGCATCACTGATTTCAGCGGCAATCACAATCCGCTGGCCTCGCGCTGGTCGGGCTCGGTTTCGGCCAACTACACGATGCCGCTGCGCGATGATGTGGAAGCCTTCGCCCGCGCCGACTTCACGTACAAGTCGGGGGTCTATACCAATGCCTCCAACCTGACGAAGACCCCGGACATGACGCAGGTGAACTTGCGCGCAGGTTTCGGAAACGATCGCTTCACGTTCGAAGGTTTCGTAACCAACCTGTTCAACAACAAGGCTTATCCGGCCGCCATCGACTTTACCCTGCTTGAACGCACCAACTCCTACCTCTCGCCGTTCTCGGGCGTTGCGGTGGCGCTGCGCGATCTGCGCACGTTCGGTGTGCGATCAACCGTGAAGTTCTGACGAGCGCCGATGCGCGGCGGGGTGCAGCCTGCGTCCTGCCGCGCACGGTATTTCAACTCGAACAGATGGATACGACGATGAGCGAATACGATCTGGTCATTCGTGGCGGCACCATCGCCGACGGTACGGGAGCAGACCTTTTCGAAGGCGACGTTGCCCTGCGCGACGGCGTGATCGTGGCGGCAGGTGCAGTTGCCGGTTCCGGGCGCGAAGAGATCGACGCGCGCGGCAAGCTGGTGACACCCGGCTTCGTCGATATCCATACCCATTACGACGCGCAGGTCACCTGGGACACGCAGTTCTCGCCATCGACCAATCATGGTGTGACAAGCGTGCTCATGGGCAATTGCGGCGTCGGCTTCGCACCATGCCGCCCCGACATGCGCGAACAGATGATCGACGTCATGGAAGGCGTCGAAGACATCCCCGGCATCGTGATGGCCGAGGGTCTGCCATGGAACTGGGAAAGCTTTCCCGATTACATGGATGCCATCGAGCAGCGGCACATGGATGCGGACTTCGCCGTTGCCGTCCCGCACATCCCGGTGCGCGTCCACGTCATGGGCCAGCGCGCCATCGAGCGTGAACCCGCGACCGGCGCCGACATGCAGGCGATGGCCGCCATCGTGCGCGAGGGGCTTGAGGCCGGCGCCTTCGGCTTCTCCACCACCCGCGTCATCGGCCACCGCACCGCCAGCGGCGATCAGCTTCCCGTCACCACCGCAAGCGAGGATGAACTTCTCACCATCGCCATGGCCATGAAGCCCTTCGGGCGCCACTTGTTCATGTCCGCATCGGAGTTCGATACCGGCAACGGCTTCTCCTCCGAATTTCGCATGCTTTCGCGCGTGGCAGAGGCTTCGGGGCAGACCGTGACCTTCCCGCTATTGCAGTACAACGAAGCGCCGGGCCGCTGGCGCGAGATCGCCGATGCCTGCGCCGCAAGCCGCGCGCAGGGGATCGACATCTACGGACAGGTGGTGGGCCGCCCCGTCGGCGTGCTGTTCGGCCACCAGCTGTCGCTCAACCCTTTTCGCGGCTGCCCGACTTACGACGCGATCGAGCATCTGCCCGTCACCGCCCGCGCGCTGGAGATGCGCAAGGCCGAAGTGAAGGCCGCGATCCTTTCGGAAATGGGCCTGCCGCTCGATCCGAAGAAGTATCCCGCCTTCATGCGCGAAGTTTCGCAGTGTTACGCCATGGGCGAGAACCCGGACTATGCCCCGCCCGCAAGCGCCCGCTTCGACAACATCGCCGCCCAGCGCGGCTGCAGCGTCGAGGAAGTGGCCTATGATGCGCTGCTCGAAGAGGACGGCCAGGCCATTCTCTACTTCCCGGCCCGAAATTACACGCATTACAACCTCGATGTCGTCCATCACATGTTGCGGCGCGAGGATACCGTGCTTGGCCTTGGCGATGGCGGCGCGCATGTCGGCGCGATCTGCGACGGCAGTATGCAGACCTTCCTGCTGACATACTGGACGCGCGACCGGGTGGGCGATCGGCTGCCGATCCCCGAAGCGGTTCACATGATGACCGGTCACACCGCCCGCGTCGGCGGCTTCGGCGATCGCGGGATCATTGCGCCCGGCTACAAGGCGGACCTCAACGTCATCGACTACGACCGCCTGCGCCTTGCCCCGCCGCGCGCCAGCTTCGACCTTCCGGCCGGTGGCCGCCGCCTGACACAAGGAGCAAGCGGCTATGCTGCAACGATCCTTTCCGGCGTCGTCACCGCCCGAGACGATACCCCCACCGGCGCCCTGCCCGGCCGCCTCGTGCGTGGCCGCCGCCCCGCGCCAGTCGCCTGATACCTCCAGACGGAACTGACCTGATGCTTATCAATCGAGAACGCGCCGACGCCCTGATGGACCGCGAGGATATCGCGGTCGTCGTCGCCTCGACCCCGATCAATACCTATTACCTCTCCAGCTGGGCGACCGATGCCAGCTGGGGCTTTGGCGACCTTGCACTGGCGATCCTGCCGCGCGACCATGCGCTGGACGCCGCCGTGCTGACGGTGGAGGTCGATATGGGCCAGCCCCAGCAGGGGCAGGGCACGTGGATGGCCGTGCGCGGCTATGCCCGCAAGCCCGGCATCGGCGCAGGCGGGGTGCAGGCCGCGCTGACGGCCGAGGGACTGCCGCAGAACCATCAGGAAGCCGTGGCGCAATACCTGCGCGAACTCGGCCTCGACCGCTCGCGCGTTGCCTTCGAGGATCGCGGCCTTGGCCTTGACGTGAACGAACTGCTGGGCGGCACGATCGACGTTGTTCCCGCGCGCGATCTCCTGCGCGACATGCGTATGGTCAAGACGCCTGCCGAGATGGCGAATATGCGCGCCGCCGCCCGCAAGACAGAACTGTCGCTCCAGCTTTCGGCAGAGGCGCTGGCCGCCGGGGCCACCTGCGCCGAAGCAGAGCGCGTGTTCTGGTCGGCCGCAGCGCTGGCAGGTGGCCGTCCGGTGTTCCTGCTCATCACCCCCTACCGCCCCGGCTTCGGCCGCCTGCCCAAGAATGCCGAACTGCAGCACGGCGACATGGTGACGTTCGACGCCACTGCGGAATTTTCGCACTACACCAGCGATATCGGCCGCACCGCCGTGATCGGAGAGCCTTCGCCTGAACAGCTCAAGCGCTATAACGCCACCCGTCTTGGCTGGCAGGCGGCGCTGCCCGAATTCCGCGCCGGTCGCCTCTCAACCGACGTGGAGAAAGCCGTCGTCGCCTCCATCCAGGCGCACGGCAATCCGGAATTTCGCGCCTGCGGCCTGCACTCGGTCGGGCTGGAGCACACCGATCACCCGCATCCGGGCGGCGGCATGCACAGCTTCGAACTGGTCGACCGCATGGTCCTGAGCTGCGACCTGCCCTGGATCGGCCCGGAAATCGGCAAGTTCCACTTCGAGGATATCATCTACCTCGACGGCGACACGGTAGAGATCCTGAACGACGCCGATGGCCGCCTGATGGCCTGCATCGACGGGCGCACCGTCCGTGTCGACTGAAGCTCCGGTGCCCTTCCCGCCGGTTCGCCAGACGCTGTGGCCGATGCTGTTGCTGTTTCTGGCGGCCAATTTCTACAGTATCGACAAGGCCATCGTCGGCGTGCTGGCCGAGCCGATCAAGGCCGACCTTGGCATCGACGATATCCGCATGGGCCTGCTCATGGGCCTTGCCTATTCGCTGCTGAGCGGCGTGTGCGGGCTGTGGCTGGGTTCGCTGGTGGATCGCCATGTGCGCAAGCGCGTGCTGGGCGGCGCGATCATCGTGTGGAGCCTGTCCACCGCGCTTGGCGGCCTTGCCCCCAATTTCGAGACGTTCTTCGTTTTCCGCGCCCTTGTCGGGCTTGGCGAGGCGGCCGTTGCGCCTGCCGCAATGTCGCTGATCGCCGACATGTTCCCGCCCGACCGGCGCGGCCGCGCGCTCAGCGCCTACCTTATCGGCGCAACCATCGGCACGGCCCTGTCATCGGTCGTGCCCGGCGCGATCCTTGCCGCCAACCTGCATATCACCCTGCCCGGCTATGGCGTCGTCGTGCCCTGGCGTAGCGCATTCCTGCTGTGCGGTATCGTCGGCCCCGCAGTTGGCCTTGCCTTCCTGACCATCCGCGAGCCCGCCAGGCGCGGCCTTCCGGCAGAGGCAAAGGCGCCCGCGCGGGTGGGTGAGAAGCTGCGCTATCTGGGGCGTCAGCGCAGGCTGGTGGTCCCCCTGTTCGCCGGCTTCTGCCTCTATTACGTCGCTTTCGTTGGTGTCACGTCATGGACCGCGCCGCTGCTGATGCGCACATATGGCCTGACGCTGCCGCAGATTGCCAACCTTCTGGGCCTTGGCATGCTTGTCGCGGGTGTATCGGGCTACCTGCTCGGCGGTTTCGCGGCGGATACCCGCAAGGCAGGCCGCATCGGGCTGATGGCCGTGCTGCCGCTGGTGGCCTTGCCCACCGCGTTCGCGGGCTATGCGCCGGGGTTGGGACTTGCCATCGCGGCGCTGGCCACGATCAGCCTGACCACGCCGATGCTCAACGTCGCGATGAACGCCACCGTGCAGGAGATCGTGCCCAACGACATGCGCGGCTTTTCCTACGCCTTCCTCAGCGTCGTCGCGGCGCTGCCCGCAGGTGCAGGTGGGCCGTTCGCAATCGCTTTCGTTTCGGAGAAGGTGCTGGGCGATCCTTCGCGCATCGCCGCTTCCTTCGTCCTCATCGTCCTGCCCTGCCTTGTGCTGGCGGCAGCCTGTTTCGCGGCCGCCGCGCGCGCCTATCGCACCGCCCCGGCGGACGGCGAACTGGCGCGCGTCATCGGCGCCAGCCACCTGTGATCTTCCCGGAGCCCGTACCATGCCCGATCCCAACCAGATGATTTTGGCGACCTTCATCCACAACAGCGGCGCACATCCCGGCGGATGGCGCTGGCCCGGTGCACCGGCGGTGGACCAGCACGATTTCGCGCATTTCGCGCACCTTGCCCAGACGGCAGAACGCGGGAAGATGCACTGCTATTTCTCGGGCGATTCACAAGGCTTCCCCAGTATTTCGGGCAAGGACGCCTTTGCCGCCACCGACTATGCCGGAAAGCTGGAGCCGACCACGTTGCTGGCCGCGCTGGCCGTAGTGACGAAGCACATCGGCCTCATCGCCACCGCTTCCACCACTTATAACGAGCCTTACGCGATCGCCCGCCGCTTCGCCTCGCTGGACCACATATCCAAGGGCCGCGCGGGCTGGAACGTCGTCACCTCTGCCAGTGACGGCGAAGCGCGCAACTTCGGCCGCGACCTGAACATGGACCACGAAGCGCGCTACGCCCGTGCCGAAGAGTTCGTGGACGTTTGCAAAACCCTCTGGGACAGCTGGGAAGACGGCGCGATCCTGCGCGACCGCGAGGCGGCGCGCTACTTCAACCCCGCCAAGGTCCACGAGCTTGACCACAAGGGGGAACACTTCACCGTCGCCGGTCCGCTCAACGTGGCACGCCCGCCGCAGGGGCACCCGATCATCGTTCAGGCAGGCGGCTCCGGCCCCGGTCGCGCCCTTGCCGCGCGCACGGCGGATATGATCTTCACCGCCGCCAGTTCGCTTGAGGTCGCGAAGGAGTTTCGCAACGACATGCGTGCCCGCGCCGTCGCCTTCGGCCGCAACCCCGATCACGTGAAGATCATCCCCTCGGTCCAGCTCATGGTTCGCGCCACTGAGGCCGAGGCCCGCCGTGCCGACGAGGAACTGCTTGACCTGGTGCCTGAAGCGCTGGCCCTGCGCACGCTCAGCCTTCAGCTGGGCGTCGATCTCTCGCACCTGTCGGTCAACGAGCGCCTGCCCGACCTGCCTGAAACCAACGGCGGCAAGTGGGTGCAGCAATCCATCATCCGCATGGCCCGCGAAGAAGACCTGCCGATCGGCCTGCTGGCCCGCCGTGTCGTTGTTTCGCGCGCCAGCTTCTCGTACACCGGAACGCCCGAACAGGTGGCGGACTTGTGCGAGAACTGGTTCCGTGCTGGTGCCGCGGACGGTTTCTCGCTTTCGCCCAACTACCAGCCCGGCGTGCTGGACGATTTCGTCGACCAGGTCATCCCCATCCTTCAGAAGCGGGGCCTGTTCCGCAACGAATACGAAGGCGATACCCTGCGCGAGAACCTTGGCCTGCCGCGTCCGGAAAATGCCTTCGTCGCCAATCCCGCGCTGGGGTGCGAACCCCGGATGTGGGCCTGACCGCTACCGTCACTCTCGAAGAGGAATAGGATCATGTTGAGCCGTCGTGATGTTGCCCGTGGCATAAGTCTGGCCGCAGCCGTCAGCGCGCTGCCTGCCTTTGCCGCGCAAAAGGCCGCAAGCCTGCCGACGCCGCCCAAAGGCCAGTGGACGCGCTTTGGCGATCTGCGCCGCGCAGGCGGCGTGCTGCACTATGCCGTGATCGGCGACCCGGTCCCCGGCAAGCCGCCGGTCGTGCTGCTGCACAAGCTGGGTGGGTGGCTGTCCGACTGGCGCTTCGTGGCGCCGATGCTGGCCGAGGGGCGGCAGGTCTTCGCGTTCGACCTGCCCGGCCACGGTGGTTCGCGCTGGGATGGCCCTGCCCCTTACATCCAGACCCTTGGCGAAACGGCCGCGCTGCTGGTCGGTGCCTTCGACGAACTTGGCTTCGACAAGGTGGACCTGATCGGCACTTCGCTGGGTGGATGCCTTGCCGTGCCGCTGGCTGCGTTCTGGCCGGAACGGGTCAACAAGCTTGCCCTCGTCTCCTGCGCGCTGGGCCATCGCCGTTCGCTGGCCGAAATGAAGGCCGCGGTGGACGACAAGCAGGGCGCGCTGTTCGACAAGAATGGCGACCCGGTGCCCACTCCGCCCGAACTGCTGTCCAGGACCTTCGGCATCATCAATACCGGCCCCATCAACGCGGATGGCATCCTGAGCCGCAAGGCCGCCGGAAAGTGGATCCAGCCGTCGGAGCGCGGCGTTGCCATCACGGAAATCGCCGGAACCATGAGCCGGATCGAAGCCCCGACGCTGCTGGTCTATGGCCAGTTCGACAAGGCGTACCTCAAGTTCCGCACCGACGCGGAGGCCCAGCTGAAGCACGGCAAGACCGCCGTAGTCGAAAACTCGGGCGCATTCGTGATGCAGGACAACCCGCCCGCGACCGCCCGCGTGCTCAACGCTTTCCTCGCCGAAGCGTGACCCGGCCTCAGTTCGGCTTGCGGGCGCACCATTGCCGGATGGTCGCCTTCAGCAGTCGGATGGTGCGCGTTTCGTAGCGGTCCTTGAGGGTGATGAAGCCGAAGGCGGGCGCCGGGATTTCCGAGCCCGCCAGACGCTTCAACGTGCCGTTCGCCAGTTCATCGGCCACCGCCTCGCACGCCACCATGCCGATCATGCCCGAATGCAGGATCATCGCCTTCACGAACGTGGTCGAAGAGGCTTTCACAGACTTGCTTTCCGGCCCGTAACCGAAGCGCCGCAGCATGTTCACGACATCGTCGTTGTCGATCGGGTCGGCGGTTTCATACGCGCTGACGTGCGCCCAGACGAAGTCGGTGCCTTGCGCGAAATCGCTTTCGGTCAGCGAAAAGACCGGATGGTCGGGGGCCGCAATCACCGCATATTCACGTTTGAACAGCGGCTCGAATTCCAGCGTATCGTCCGCGTAACCTTCGGGCAGGCCACAGAACGCGAAGTCCAGATCGCCCGATGACAGCAATTCCAGCAGCTGCGTGGTGTACCCTTCGCGCACCCACATGTCGATGTGGCCTGCCTGCTCCACGAACTGGCGCATGGCGCGGCTCATCGTGTCGTTCATGATGATCGGATGTACGCCCATCGCAACCTTGGGCACGCGATTGGCGGTGGCCAGATCGTGCAGGATGCGCTGTTCTTCCATCAGCATGAGCCGCGCGCGCTGGACCAGCTTTTCGCACATTTCGGTCGGCCGCACGCCGTTGGGGCCGCGCTCGAAAAGGCTGGTGTTGAACTCCTCCTCCAGCTGGCGGATGCTGAGCGTGAGCGCGGGCTGGGTGATGCCCACAGCCTTCGACGCCTTGCGCAAGCTCCCGCTCTCGTAGATCGCGATCATTCGCTTCAGCTGCACGAGATTCACGGGATATCTTGCTCCTTCAGGGCCGGGACCGGACGGGGCTGCCACTGTGGCATGCCCGGCGCCCGGCTCAAGCCCCTTGGCGGAAATGTCAGTTCAGGAAGTTCTCGATCTCGCCGACGACGCGCGCGTTTTCCAGCTTGAGAACGCCATGCTTCACTCCAGTCAGATCTACGCGGCGGCCGTTGGGGAAATGATGCGATGTGGCCAGCGTCGGCTCCCACAGGTCATCTTCGGGGTTCATCACCAGCACGGGTTGCGCAACCTCGGTCATCGCCTTGAGGAAGTCGAAGCGATAGACCGATATGTAACCCCAGGGCATCCGTGCGCCCAACCGCAGGCATTCGGCCATGCTGATGTGGCGTTCTTCGTAGGAAATGCGCGGATCGCTGAGCTGGCCGATGATCGCCCACAGCTTTTCGACATGGGCCAGATCCGGGCCCGGCGGTGGGAAGGCAGTGAGAAGGTTGGCCAGCTTGGCCTCACGCAGTTCGGCCGGATACGCGGCCAACCCGAAGACAACCGCGCGCCGCACCCGGTCGGGCAGGCTGCGCGCAAGCTGCGTGGCGATCAGCGATCCGGTGTGAAAGCCCATGACGTCAAACTGTCCGGCGGGGATCACGCCCTGTGCGGCAAGGTCGGCCATGAACTGCGTCATGATCTGGGCGAAGTCTTCGATGGTGACGGGTTCGGGTGGGGAATCGCTCATGCCATAGCCGGGCGTGTCGACCGCGATCACGGTTCGCCGGGCAGAGAGCGGTTCCATCACCGGCACCCAGTCCCCGCTGTTGCTGGGCGTTTGGTGAAGACACAACAGCGGCGGCAGGGCATCGGCGCTGTCGCACTTTGCGATACGGTAGTGGAGCTGGCCGAAACGGCTTGGAGCATAACCGCGCAGGATGTTCGACATCGTCAATTCCGTTCGTCAGAAGTGATGCGCGAAGCCGCGCGGAAGGCAAGGAATGAGGCCGCAACGAAGGCGCAGACCCCGACGATGGCCATCGATCGGCCCACCGCCAGCGGCGATGCGAAGACCGTTTCGGTCAGCCAGGCGACTGCCAGGGGCCCAAGCGATGCTCCGATTATGGTCATCACGAAGGCATAAAGGGCAACCGCGAAGCCGCGCACCTTGGCAGGCGCGATCTCGGAGATGACGGACAGCATCGTGGTCCCATAGATGGCGCTGACCAGCATGATCTCGCCAAGCATGATCATCGCCAGCGGCCCGCTACCCGCAAGCAGCGGCAGGCAGGAAGGGATGCCGACCAGCGACAGCCCGCCCGCAAGACGCATGCGCCCCCGCGCACCCGACCTTGCGCCGACCCGATCGACGACGACGCTGGCGACAAGCGCACCGGCTACCGACCATGCGATCTGGCTGGTCCCAAGCCCCTGCCCGGCCATACCCACCTGATATCCGAAGGCGCGTGTCAGGAACACTGCACCCCATCCGGTGGCGACGGAACCTGCCATCGCATAAAGCGCCAGAGAGCCGTAAAGCGGCACGAACACGGATCGCTGCGCCGCCAGCAGGCCAAGCCCTTCGGCGAACGAAAGCTTCGGCTCGGCACCGGGCGTATCGTCGGTCCGGCGTGCAGGTTCGCGCAGCAGGAACAACAGGATGACGATCAGCAGGCCCGAGCCGCCGACAAGCGCGAAAGCGATACGCCATGGGGCCATTTCGCCGATGATCGGCAGGCCCGCGAACACTCCCCTGGGGGCAAGATCAAGGATTACGCCGCTGACAAGCGAGCCGAGGCCATAGGCGATCATGCTGCCGAAGACGTAAAGCGCCATGGGGCGTCCACGTCGATGGGGCGGAAAAAGGTCGCTGATCATCGTGACCGCGCAAGGCCCCAGCACCGCTTCGCCCACGCCGATGAACAGGCGCGATGCGAACATCGATCCGAACCCTTGCGCGAAGCCGCCGGCTATCGTCGCAGCGCTCCATATCACGATGCCGCCGATCAGCAGGCGCCGGCGGTTCACCACGTCCGCCACGGCGCCCAGCGGCAGGCCGACGGTGACGTAGAAGATCGAGAAGGCGAACCCCTGCAGCAGCGCGATCTGCATTTCGCTGATCGACAGATCGCGGCGCACCGGATCGATCACCAGCGCCAGCATGCCACGATCGATGGTGGACACGATCTGCGCAAGGAACAGCGTGGCGACCGTTATCCATGCGACCACAGGCCCGATTGCCCTGGCAGTTTCAGGGCGCGCGCCGGCCTCGTCTAATCGCATCGTTATCCTTCCTCGAATGGGCGTGCTTGAACTTCTACCCGATCATGAGGCGAGATCACGGATGCGCCCGTGATTATCCACTGGACGGCAATCTTGGCAAAGGAGTGAATTTATCTATCAGCGCAAGGGTTTCTCATAAGGTCAGGGCAAGCTGACCTTCCCCGCCAAGTTCCTCCACCACTGCACGCGCATCCCTGCTGATCCCGCGCGTCAGGCGTGCAGGTATTTCCACGGAAAAGCCGCGGGCCAGAAGGCCCTGCGCCGCCCAGCGCACGCAGTAGTCGGCTGCCACCCCGGTGACGATGACCCGATCGACGCCGCGCTGGCGAAGGTCGCGGAAGAACCCGTCGCGCTCCGCCTCTTTGCCGTCATCGCCGCGAATGCGCACGCCGCCCTCTTCCCACATATCGAACACGTGCTTTTCAAGCGTATGGACGGGAATGGCAGGGGCGATTGCGGAGGCGTCCAGCACGCTTTCCCATCCCGGAGTCCCCTTCTGGCAATGGATGGGGAACTGCGCGGCTTCCGCCGAGCCTGCATAATCGGCCGCAGCATGCGTGTCGAACGTGAAAAGCACGCCGGCCACGTCGCCCGGATCAAGCGATGCAAGCCAGTCCTGCATGGGGGCGACGATCGCCTCGGCATCCGGCACCGGCAGCGCGCCCGATGCGCGCACGAAGTCATGCTGCATGTCCACCACGATGACGAAGTCGGTCATTGATGCCTCCTGAAACCCGCGATGCGCTTGACATATATCCATCATGGAAATAAGTAAAGTGCACTGAGGATATAAGGGTGATGACAATGCCTGGTAACGAGGCGGCATTTCTGGCGGATTATGATCCACAGGCTTATGACCGCCCCTCGGTCGCGGTCGATCTCGTGCTCATGTCAGTGGTGGATGGCGCCCCTGCGGCCTTGCTCGCGCAGCGGGCGGAGCATCCCCATGCCGGCCAATGGGTGCTGCCCGGCGGCTTCGTCCCGATGAACGAAGATCTGGACGCAGCCGCACGGCGCATCCTTTCGGACAAGGCCCATCTGGATGGCGCCTACATCGAACAGCTCTATACCTTCGGTGCGGTGGACCGTGACCCGCGCATGCGCGTGATCAGCGTCGCCTACTTCGCGCTCCTTCCCGCCGATCGCTTCGCCGCCGCGCTGGAAGCGGACCCCGCGTTGACCCTTGCCCGGATCGCGTTCGCGCCGTCAGGTGAAGACCGCCTGCAGGCAAGGGGCAGGCAGGGCGTGCTGCCGCTTGCCTTCGACCATGCCGAAATCCTGTCCGTGGCGATGACGCGGCTGCGCGGAAAGATCGACTATTCCGACATTGCCTTTGCGCTTCTGCCTGAACGCTTCACTTTGCGCGCCCTTCAGGACGTGCATGAAGCGATACTGGGCGTTTCGCTCAACAAACCGGCGTTCCGGCGCCGCATGCTCGACCGTGGCTGGCTTCAGCCGACCGGGGAGCGTGAAACCGGCGCGTCGTTCCGCCCGGCCGAACTCTTTCGCCACCGTCCCAGCCCCGTCACGTCCTGAGCAGGTATTCCATGGTCTTCACCGATATCGCCACGCGCACCTACAACCATAACTGGCGGCTCGACCCGATCGTGCGCAGCCTGCTGGATACCGATTTCTATAAGCTGCTGATGCTCCAGATGATCCGGCAGCTTCATCCGGATGTGTCAGCGACTTTCGAACTGATCAACCGCACCCGCGGCGTGCGCCTGGCCGATGTGATCGACGAGGCGGAACTGCGCGCGCAGCTGGACCACGCCCGCACGCTGCGCTTCGGCAAGAAGGAACTGATCTGGCTTGCCGGTAACAGCTTCTACGGCCGCCGGCAGATGTTCAGTCCCGAATTCATCGGTTGGCTGGCCGATTTCCGCCTGCCCGAATATGAACTGAGCAAGCATGACGGCCAGTACGAACTGCGCTTCCATGGGCCTTGGACGCACACGATGATGTGGGAAATCCCGGCGCTGGCCATCATCAACGAATTGCGCTCGCGCGCGGCCATGAAAGGACGCGGGCGCTTCGAACTGGACGTGCTCTACGCGCGGGCGAAGGCAAAGCTATGGGAGAAGGTGGAGCGGCTTTCCGCCTTGCCCGACCTCGTGATCTCGGACTTCGGCACCCGGCGGCGCCATGGATTCCTGTGGCAACGCTGGTGCGTCGAAGCACTGAAGGAGGGGCTGGGAAGCCGCTTCATCGGGTCGTCCAACGTGTTGCTGGCGATGGACGCAGACCTTGAGGCGATCGGCACCAATGCCCACGAACTGCCCATGGTCTATGCCGCATTGTCCGATGGCGACGATGCGCTGGCCAGCGCGCCCTATCGTGTGCTGCAGGACTGGAGCGCGCACTACGGCGGAAACCTGCTTATCGCACTGCCCGATGCATTCGGCACGGCCTCTTTCCTGCGCAATGCGCCTGACTGGGTGGCCGACTGGACGGGTTTCCGCCCGGACAGCGCACCGCCGATCGAAGGGGGAGAACAGATCATCCGCTGGTGGCAGGAGAAAGGCCGCGATCCGCGCACCAAGCTGCTGATCTTCTCCGACGGCATGGACATCGACAGCATTGAATCCACGTACCACCACTTCCACGGCCGGGTGCGCATGAGCTTTGGCTGGGGCACCAACCTGACCAACGACTTTCGCGGCTGCGCGCCTTTCGAGACGAGCGGCCTCGATCCGATCTCGCTGGTTTGCAAGGTGGTGGAGGCGGATGGCCGGCCGGCTGTCAAACTGTCGGACAATCCATCGAAGGCCACAGGCTCTCCGTCAGAGATAGAGCGCTACCTGCGGATCTTCGGGGCGGCGGGCAGGCAGGATGCCGCAGTGTTGGTGTGACGGGCGCTGGGGCCACGGACGATCCACATATAGACGTGGCTTGTCATGAGCCGGTGGCTTCCCCTGCCCCGCGTCACCCATTAGGGAACGGGCATGAACAGAGCCCGTCTGCTGAGCGCCTGCATCCTCGCCGCGCTGCCTTACACCGCCCTTCCCGCCTTCGCCGCCCCCGCCGAACGGAGCGCTTCCAGCATGTCCCAAACCGCACAGGATCTGACCTTCGACCGCGTCTTCGCCAGCCCTTCGCTGGACGGCCCGCAGCCGCGCGCGGTCAAGGTTTCACCGGACGGGCGCTACATCACGTTGCTGCGCGGCCGTGCCGAAGACAAGGACCGCTACGATCTGTGGGCCTACGATCGCCGCAACGGCGAATGGCGCATGCTGGTCGATTCCCTCAAGCTGGGCTCTGGCCGGGCGCTGAGCGAGGCGGAGAAAATGCAACGCGAACGCCAGCGCGTGGGCAGCCTGAAGGGCATCATCTCTTACGAATGGACCGAAGGCGGCGATGCGGTCCTGGTGCCGCTGGACGGCGACCTTTACCTTGCCGGGATCGACGGTTCGGTGCGCCAGTTGACCAACTCCCCCGAAGACGAACTGAACGCCGCGCTGAGCCCGCGTGGGGCCTACGTTTCGTTCGTGCGTGACGGGCGGCTCTATGTCGGCCCGCTGGGCGGCACCGATCACAAGCCGATCACGCCGCAGGAAACCGCCGATACCGTCCACTGGGGCGAGGCGGAATTCGTCGCGCAGGAGGAAATGGCGCGCATGGACGGCTACTGGTGGTCGCCCGACGACAAGCTGATCGCCGTCGAACGCTATGACGAGGCGCCCGTGGGCGTGGTGACCCGCACCGCGATCGGCGCCGACGCCACCCGCACTTATCAGCAGCGCTACCCGGCGGCAGGCACCCCCAATGCCCTGGTTTCGCTCCACGTCATGAAGCCGGACGGCAGCGGCCGCGTTGAAGTGGACCTTGGGCCGGACCGTGACATCTACCTTGCCCGCGTCAACTGGGCCCGCGATGGAAAGACGCTCTACGTCCAGCGCCAGAACCGCGAACAGACCCGCCTCGACATGCTGGCCGTCGATCCCGCGACCGGCAAGAGCCGCGTTCTCTTCACCGAAGAAGCGGCTGCGGGCAGCTGGGTCAACCTGACCGACAACTACCGCTTCCTCAAGGATGGCAGCCTTGTCTGGTGGTCGGAGCGCGACGGTTATGGCCATCTCTATCACTTCCGGGACGGCAAGTGGCAGCAGCTGACCACCGGCAAGTGGATGGTGACCAAGCTGGTTTCGGTGGACGAGGCAAAGGGCCGCGTGCTGTTCCTTGGCAACCGCGACGACGTGCTGGCGCCGCAGCTCTATGCCATCGACCTTGGCAAGCCGGGTACTCCGAAGCAGCTGACCGAGGCAGGCTGGGCCAATTCGGCATCGGGCAGCCGCGATGGATCGACGGTGCTGGTCACCCGTTCCTCCACCACGCAGCCTTCGCAGACCTACATCGCGGACGAGAACGGCAAGCGTCTGGCCTGGGTGGAAGAGAACAAGCTGGACGCCGCGCATCCTTACGCGCCCTACATCGCCAGCCACCGTCCGACCACGTTCGGCACCGTCAAGGCGGCGGACGGTTCGGACCTGCACTGGATGATGATCACCCCGCCACTCAAGCCCGGCAAGCGCTACCCGGTGTTCTTCGAGCACTACGGCGGCCCGCACGTGCAGACCGTCACGCGCGGGTGGAAAGGCGCGCTGGCACAGGCGATCGTCGACAAGGGGTACATCTACTTCGAGATCGACAACCGCGGCAGCGCCAATCGCGGCGTGGCCTTCGAATCCCAGATCCATCAGGCGATGGGCACCGTGGAAGTGCAGGACCAGCGTGCCGGGGCGGAATACCTCAAGACGCTGGACTTCGTGGACCCGGCCAAGATCGCAACTTACGGCTGGTCCTATGGCGGCTACATGACGCTCAAGATGCTGGAGGCCGATCCCGGCCTTTACGCAGCGGGCATCTCGGGCGCTCCGGTAACGAAATGGGAACTTTACGACACCCATTACACCGAACGCTACATGGGCGACCCGCGCAAGGTGGGCGATGCCTATCGCAAGGCCGATACGCTGGACGATGCCGGGAAGATCGCCGACCCGCTGCTGCTGATCCACGGCATGTCGGACGATAACGTGGTGTTCCAAAACAGCACCACGCTCATCGCCAAGATGCAGGGCGAAGCAACGCCATTCGAAATGATGCTCTATCCCGGCCAGACCCATGCCGTGCGCGGCCCGCGCATCAGCGTGCATCTGTGGAACAGCATCTTCGGCTTCCTGGAGCGCAACGGAGTAAAGCCCGAGGAATAAGGCGCCGAGGCCATGATCCGGCCGCGCCGCCTGATCCCAGGGGTCAGGCGGCGGCCTTCCTGCGCCGCACCATATCGTGTTCGTCCTTGCGCAGTGTCAGCACCGATACGCCGGTAGCGGTCACGGCTACCGTATGCTCGAACTGGGCCGACAGCGAGCCGTCCTTCGTGCGCACCGTCCATCCGTCATCTTCGGTCCACACGCCGCGCCGACCACGGTTCAGCATCGGTTCGATCGTGAACACCATGCCTTCGCGCATCATGATCCCGGTGTTTGCTCTGCCGAAGTGCAGGATCTGTGGGTCTTCGTGCATTTCACGGCCGATGCCGTGGCCGCAGTATTCACGCACGATGGAATAGCCGTTGCGCTTCGCATGCTTTTCGATGGCAGCGCCGATATCCCCCAGCCTTGCGCCGGGACGCACGGATCGGATGCCCATCCACAGAGCTTCGTAAGTAACCTGCACCAGCCTGCGCGCAGCCGGATCGACATTGCCGACCATGTAGGTCTTGCTGGAATCTGCGATGAAGCCGTCCTTCTCCAGCGTAATGTCGAAGTTGACGATGTCCCCGTCGCGCAGCACATCGGACGATGACGGCACGCCATGGCAGACCACGTCGTTGATCGAGGAATTGAGCACGAAGCCGTAGCCGTACTGCCCCTTGCTGGCGGGCCGCGACTGCAATTCGTCGACGATGAAGCGTTCGACCAGCGTATCGATATCAAGCGTCGATTTGCCGATCAGCGGCACGGTATCAAGCATCTCGAACACAGAGGCGAGCAGCTTTCCTGCCTGCGCCATCAGCGCCAGTTCTTCAGGGGTCTTGGTCACGCCGCCCTCGTCGCCAGCGTTGGCGGCTGCACTCCGGCACAGGCCAGTTCACGTTCCATGATTTCGGTGAAGCTGAGACCGGGATTGGTTTCGCACAGCATGCCCACCTTGATCCAGTAGGCGGCCTGCGCGTTGATGGAGCGGCAGGCGACTTTGCTTGCCCGGCGGACCTGTTCGTGCAGGTCGTCATCGATGTTCACGATGCCCATGGGTAATTCCTATATACGATTCGTATATGGATCATATATCCGCAGGCACGAGTATCGCAAGCCCGCCCCGTCGCGACGAAAATGCGACGGGGCGGGCAAATATCAGCGCGCCGGGCCGCCGAAGCGGAAGCTGGCTTCCAGCCCCAGAGTGCGCGGACGCAGGCGGTTGGAAGTGATATCGAAGCTGGCCGGGCCGGTCTGCTGCACCTGGCGGAAGCTGGTCGCCCCGTTTTCGTCAGTCAGGTTGTCAGCGAACAGCGCGATGGTCAGCTGGGCGAACTCCACACCGATCCGCGCGTCTACGCGGTCGATCGTGTCGCCCGGCAGGAATGCGGCGTAGGACGAATTGCGGCGCGGTGAACTGTGCTGCCACCCAACCCGGCCGAACGCCTGCACTGTATCGGTGATCGCAGCTGCATAGTCGATCGCGGCGCTGGCGGTAAACTTCGCAACATCGTCCACGGCCGAGCCCTTGACGATGGCCGTGCCGGCAACCGCATCGGTGTACTCTGCATCGACATAGGCGCCGCCTGCGGAAAGCGTCAGGCCCTTCACCGGCTGCGCCACGAGGCTCAGTTCCGCGCCCTTCGTATGGGTGCCGTTGGAATTGATCAGGCCGTTGAACGAAGTGCCCGGAATGGGAATGCGAACCGCCACATCCTTCCAGTCGCTGTAGAACACGGCAGCCTCGATCGACAGCTTGTGCTCCCAAAGGTCCGCCTTGGCGCCCACTTCATACGTCCAGATCGAATCCTGGCTGAGCGCGGCGGGCAGTTCCACGTCATAGAGCGGCGCAAGCGCCAGCGGCACGGTGGGTTGCAACTGGCCGGATCGGAACCCCTTGGCCGCGCTGGCATAGATCGTGGTGTTTTCAACCGGATGCCACGCGACGGAGAAACGCGGGTTCCATGACTTGTACGTGTCGCCGGGCTGGTCGGTGATCACGCCGGAATTGGCCTCGAACCCGCGCAGACGATCCTCGAAGTAGCGAAGACCGGCGGTCAGATCGACCGGGACGCCCGGCAACGTGTACGTCGCCTCTCCGAACAGCGCGCGGGCGCGGGAATTGATCTGCGCATCGTTGTCTATCCCCCGCGCGGGGAACTTGACGGTATCGTTGCGCTGCGAATCGCGGGCATAGGCACCCACCGTCCACTTGAGCGGCCCATCGCCGGTAGAGGCAAGGCGCAACTCATGCGCATCAAGCGCGATGTCGATGTTGGTGTCGATGCTGCCGGCCGAAGACACGCCGCTTTGCGGAACGCCGAAATCGCTGTGGGTGTAGGAATAGAACAGCTCCGCCCCGCCCAGATCGTAGCGGGCCGTGGCGCCGTAAAGCTCCATCCGGCTCTTGCTGTAGGGCACCGTGCCGCGCGTCTGCTGGTCATCGTCGCGCGCGCTTGATCCGCCCGCGGGAAAATCGGACTTCGACCACCAGTAGCTGCCGGTGATCGACAGCTTATCGGAGGGATCGAAGCGCAGGCGGGCGCGGAAGGTATCGTAAGTCTGATCGTTGACATTGGTCGTTCCGGTGTCGCTGTTGTCGACCCAGCCCTGATAACGCTCATGCGTGCCGGCAACGCGCACGGCCAGCACTCCGGGCACGATAGGTGCGTTGAAGGCACCCTTGACTCCCCCGTTGGTGCCGCCCCCACGCGTATCGGACACCATGCCAAGGCCCTTGGCCTCCCACGTATCCAGATCCGCGCCGCGCGTCAGGATGCGCACGGTGCCGCCCATGGACCCTTCGCCGAACAGCGTGCCCTGCGGCCCGCGCAGAACCTCTACCCGGTCAAGATCCCAGGCGCGGACGTCCGGGCTGAGCGGCACGGTGACGCCGGTGAACGGCAGATCGTCCAGATAAAACCCGTTCTCGTTGGCCCCCAGTGATGCGGATATGCCGCGAATGGTGATCTTCGTGCCGAGCGCCGATCCACCATCGTAAGTACCCACCCCCGGAACTTCCTGCAGGAAATCGGCCAGATTGGCCGCGCCGCGCCTTTCCAGTGCCGCGCCGCTCACCGCCGTCACCGCGACGGGGATGTCTACGGCACGCTCTTCCCGCTTGCGGGCGGTCACGATGATGTCGGCGCCTTCCCCCTGCGGCGCGCCGGCCCCCTGTTCCTGTGCCTGTGCCTGTGCCTGTGCCTGTGCCTGCGTACTCATTACCGCGACACAGATCAGCGCCGCATGACTGACCAGACGAACCATACCATAACCCTCATGTGCGGGATGACGCACTGGCGCATCCACCTGCCGATGTTCTCCACCGGGCAACTAGGGGGCATTCCATAAGGTTGGGTTAACCAGTCAGAATGTCACGTTTCAAAGAAGACACGCCGGGCGCGATGGATGTGCCCGGTCATGATCATGCTTGCCCATTCTGGATCCCGCGCCTCCAGAGCCATCACAAGTTCGTCATGCTCTTCCAGGGCTTTCTCAAGCTGTGGCCGATCGTATCGCCGCAATGACAGCGGGACGATCGGGACCGCGATGAGCCGGGGCAGGATCATCTGCAGCACGTCCGAGCCCGTCGCATCGAGCAGCGTTTCATGAAAAAGGTTGTTCTGGGTGACGATGACCGAAATGTCCGGACGAGCCATGGCCAATTCGCGCCTGTAAATGTCGTTCGCACGGCGCAGGACATCGACACTTTCTGGCTGGATCAGCCTGGCAGCCTGCCCGGCTACGTAAGGCTCCACCATCAGCCGCAACGCGAACACATCGCGCATTGCCGCCTCCGACCATACCCGCACATAGGAACGCTGCCGGTCCCGCTCGATCAGCTTTTCGCCTTCGAGACGCCTGATCGCCTCACGCACCGGCGTGCGTGAGGTGGCGCAGGCATGGGCGATATCCTCTTCACGCACCTGTGATCCCGGTGCCAGCGTGCCATCCAGAATCTGGTCGCGAATAGCATTGTAGGCCCGTTCGCCCGCCTTCGACATGATCGCCCTCCAGGTCCCGCCAGA
The DNA here is from genome assembly GCF_002896965.1 of Novosphingobium guangzhouense. GTDB lineage: Bacteria > Pseudomonadota > Alphaproteobacteria > Sphingomonadales > Sphingomonadaceae > Novosphingobium > Novosphingobium guangzhouense. Next base: position 67,508 of record NZ_LYMM01000001.1, on the reverse strand, counting down.
GAGGCCGGCTCACCACAATTGTATGCAAAGGTCCATAGCGATACAGTTTGTATGCAAAATTTCACGAAACCGCAGTGTTATCGATCGGGGCTTTCAGCCGTGAAAATAAATCGCTTTTCTCAACATAAATCATAATAATCAATGATATATGCACTATATTTATTCATTTATGCAATTTGTTATTATCCGACAGGCGGAGTGACGCGAGAAAGACAATTTCGTAATTGTGTACGTAAAGTCAGCTTTCCCAAGACGACGGCGACAACAAAGCGCGCCGGGTGCGAGCATCAGAATGCCGTAAGTCAAACAGGGGAAAAGCACGTGGCACACAAACCCAAGCGGATTCGCCAAGTAAACGAGCCATCGTCTGTTCAGCGTCACGACGCGCCATGACGGTGGGCATCGTCAGCAACGCATCCTGCACGAAGGATGCCGCCTCCGTATCAAGGCGAGGGCTTCTTGCAGGTACCATCGGGGCAGGAACCGCACTGATGACCTCATCGGCATGGGCGGCGGGTATCGCGGCGACGCGGGGGGTTCCCCTCGACACACCGTCCGAACGGTTTCGGGCCTATATGATGATGCGCGGGGCGCTCAATGAGCAACTGGTCATCGGCTATGTCAGCGGCAGCTACTTTGGCGTCGTAGATGCCGAGATGACGCCGCTGTGGGATGTCGTGGGCGCCACCTTCGCGCGTTACCGCAAGCAACCGGATGGCAGTTATGCTGGCGTAACCGGCGAAATCGCCCACTTCCTCGATCCGCAGACCGGCGAGGCACCCGGCAGATTCCTTAATCCCTACACCGGCAAGTGGAACATCGATCCGCGCAGGAACATGCCGCCAAGCCGGATCACCCTGTTGCCCAGCCTTGAAATGGCAGTGCCCAACCTCGTACCCGGCACGCACTTCGATCACGTGATCCACACGCCGCAAGTGCGGGGCAGCGACGTCTGGATGACGGAAGTAACCCGCGTGGGCATGCCGGCAGCGGCGGGCAGGCGTCCATTCCATTATAACGAGATGATAACGATGCACGCCCGGACCGATGATCTGGCGCGCACCGACCTGCCCCGCGTACCGTGCTCGACCGCCTTCACCAATGTCGTCGACTGGCGTCCGTGGATGGAGATGGACGGGCACCCCGGTCACCTGACCGCGATCGGCAGTGGCCGGTACGGCGTATCGCTATCCGAACTGCCGCAGCGCTGGATCGAAGCCACGCGCAAGCAGTTTCCGGCCATTCTGGACGATCCGGGTTCTCTTCTGGACAGCATCTGGAAGGGCTGAACGCCCCGCGCATCCTGAAATACGAAAGACACCGACCGGGAATGACCCGGCGCATTAAAGTCTAACGATGGCCTCGGCCGCACGTTCGCAGGGCAAGTGAACAAGCATGTGCCGAACAGAATAAATATCCAGTTCGATACATATTTGCCGCAAAAATCAGTTCAGGGAAAATCGCAATGAATAACGTCAAGCAATTTGTTGCCACTCTCATTTCCACATCGGCCATGGTCGCGGGGCTTTCAGGCAGCCCCGCTCTGGCCCAGTCGAGCGAACAGGCTTCCGCGCTGCCCGGTGACATCATCGTCACCGCCCGCAAGCGTGAGGAAGACATTCTCAAGACGCCCGTTACGGTCGTTGCGATAACCGGCGAGCAGCTTGACATCAAAGGCGTCAAGACGATGCAGGACCTTGCCGCATCGACGCCGGGGCTCAACATCAACGACAGCTCTTCCGGCCATGCCGACCGTTCGTTCCAGCAGATCATCCTGCGCGGCATGACGCCTTCGACGACGCTGGCGACCACCACTTCGCTGTTCATCGACGGCGTCCCGATTGCCTCCCCTTCGGCTTTCACGGCAATCAGCGCCCCGGAACGTATCGAAATCCTGAAAGGCCCTCAAAGCGCATACTTCGGCAGGAATACCTTTGCCGGCGCGGTCAACGTTGTGAACAGCGTTCCTGATGGGGACTGGTCAGCCACCGTCACGGGCATGGCCGGCACCCGCAACAACTATCGCGCGCGTGTGGAAGTTGAAGGGCCGATTATCGGAGATGCGCTGACTTTCCGCGCAACCGGCGAAAAGTTCGGAAAGGACGGCTCATGGAAGAACGAGACGAACGGCGAAACGCTTGGTGATCAGTCATCGGCCACAGGAACCCTGCTGATCGTGGCGAAGCCGACAGACAAGCTGACGATCAAGCTGTTCGGCATGATCGCACGGGATGAGGACGGCCCTTCGGCACAGACCCGCATCCTGGCTCAGAATATCGTCGCCCCTGGCGGCACCACCGTTTACGCCAGCCAGTCCAACTGCACCGTCAACGGCAACCCCTTCATCTGCGGCACCCTGCCCCGGTTCAGCAATGGCGTCTCGGCCAACACCGAAATGAGCGAGAACATCCGCAATCTGCTGGCGATTGACACCAACCGCGTCGTTTCTCCTGACGATACCGTCGATCACTACGGGCTACTGCGTCATACACGCCACGCCCATGGCACCCTGGACTATGAACTGAACGATCAACTGTCGCTGTCACTGCTGGGCGGATTCAACCGTGAGAAGTGGTCGACGCTGATCGACCTCGACGGTTTTGACACGTCGATGCTGACATCGGCCTATTCGCCATATGGGTACTTCGACTTCCCGTATCTCATCGAGCGCGACAACAAGGACTGGTCCACCGAAGGGCGCATCAACTTCGATTTCGGGAAGTTGCGTGGCGTGGTCGGGGCCAGCTATCTTTACGCGCGTTCGTATTCCGGCGGCGGCAGTGCTCTTTCTACCGCATCGGCGGCAAGTTTCTACAAGGGCGGTAAGGACCAGAGCGAAACCAAGGGCGCCTATTTCGGCCTGACTTATGACTTCACTGACAGCCTCTCGCTCAGCGCCGAAGGACGGTATCAGGTCGACAAGCTGGCATCTTACGTAAGCTCTTCCGGCCTTACGGTGGCGTCCGATGTCTTCGTACCCTCGGGCACTTACGCTGCGGGGACGCTGCTGGCGAAGAGGACCTTCAAGAATTTCACACCTCGCATCATCGCCAACTACCAGGTTTCACCGGAACTGATGCTCTATGCATCGTGGGCCAAGGGCATAAATCCGGCGCAATTCAATACCGGGATACTGAGTGAATCGGCTGCGATCCAACAGGCCGCAGCTGACGCCGGAATGGCCCTGACTGTCGATCCCGAAAAGATGACCAACTATGAAATCGGCGCCAAGGGCAGACTGTTTGGCGGGCGAATGACCTATTCGCTGGCCGCTTACTATGCCCAGTGGCGCCGGCAGATCAATTCGATCCTGCTGACGCTGCCCAATGGTACGTTCACCAACGGTGTGGAAAACGTGTCGTTCGTCAGCGGCTACGCCAACTCGGGCTCGGTCAATCTCTACGGTGTCGAAGGTCAATTCGCATGGCGGCCGATCGATCTCATCACGATCGACGGGGGCGGCGCGATCAACGTCACGGACATCCGCGACTTCGCCAGCCCGACGATCACGGCGCTGTCGGGCATCACCGACTACAGCGGCAAGGAAATGCCGAATACCTCGAAGTACTCCGCCAATATCGGCATTCAGCTTGGCGGCGACGTCAAGGGGCAGGACGATACCACCTGGTTTGCCCGAGCGGACTGGAATTTCAAGTCGGGCTTCTACAGCAGTCAGGCCAACCTGGCGAAAACCAGCGATGCACATAAGGTAAACGTTCGGGCCGGACTTGGCTGGGGCGATGCATCAATACAAGTATTCGTAACCAACCTGTTCAACAACAAGGCTTATACGAGCGCCACCGACAACTGGACGATCGAACAGAACTACGCTTACATGTCGACATATTCCGCCGTTCTTGTCGGTCTGCCGGAACTGCGCACCGGGGGCGTCGAATTTAAGGTAAAGTTCTGATCTGCGACACCGACTTCTCCTGTTCGGCGATCCGCTAGTCCCTCATCGCCGGCGGGAGAACCTCCTGGCCGGGCACCTCCAGCGTGCCCGGCCCTCTCCACAGTACCTTTCAATCGGCCCCTTCAGCACAGTCCCGTACTTTTCTGAGCGCCTGCACGCGATAGGCATGGGCCGCGCGCAGGATATGGTTGCGCGCGATGGTTCCTGCCCAGTCGCTGTCCTTTACGGAAAAGGCGGCGATCAGATCGCGGTGATCCGTCTGGCTCTGCTCCATGTCGCCAAGCGAATAGCGTTCGGCAGTGCGATGGATGATGACCTGGCTGACGACGATGCGCATCAGCTTGTCGAGCGGTTCGGAATCGGCGGCTTCAAGAATGCCGGAGTGGAAGCGGCGGTTACCCTCTACGAAGGCCGGAATATCCGGGCCATCCGAGGCGCTGATCGCGCCGTCGATAAAGTCGCAGTGCAGCTGCAGCGCTGCGATCTGATCGGCGGTGATGAGCCTTGCCGCGCGCTGGGCGCAATGCTGCTCCAGCCCGGCACGCAGGATGAACAGCTCCTCGATCTGGTTGTCCGACCATTGCGGCACGAAGACCCGCCGCGTTCCCGAACGCTGAAGCAGCATTTCCGATACAAGCCTGGAGATCGCTTCGCGCACCGGCGTGCGGGAGGTGCCGCAATAGGTGGCAAACTCGTCCTCCGGCACGAAGGAGCCTGCCGCAAAGTGGCCCGAGAGGATGCCGCTGCGGATGCGTCGATAGACGTCGTCGGATGTCTTCTTCATGCGACCGGGCTCCGCGGCGGCAGGGGGCACAGGGAACAGGTAGCCCCCTTGTGCCAGCCCTTTCAGAAGTCGATGCCCGCTTCAACCCCTATGGTCCGCAGGGCGCCGGGCGTTACGAATGAACCCCCGAATTCCGGCGCAGGAATGATCTCTTCAATGTACTGTTTCTTGAGGAAATTGTTGGCGAACGCAGTCAGTCGCCAGCCTTGCCCCTTCAGGCCCGCGCGCAAGTTGAGAATACCGTATGGGTCACGCCGGGTACCCGAGTAATCCGCCGTGCCAATTCCCGGATAGAACAGGTCGAAGACCGTCCTGCGGGTCTGGTCCTGCACGACATGGAACCACGTGGGGCCTGTCAGGCGGTAATCTGCACGGAAGGTGAAATCGAGCTTGTCGTTTATCGGCTGCTCCACCGAAGCGCCGACGTTGAGCGTATATTTCGCTGAGTAAGGCGACTTGTTGCCGACGGTATCGGGCCTGACCGAATTCGCCTTTATCTTGCTGTCGAGCAGGTTTCCGCCGGCATCGAGCGTAAATCCCGGAGCCACTTTCCACGTTGCCCCCAATTCCGCGCCAAGCAACTGAACCTTGTCGATGTTGGATACGACGCGAAGAATGCCGAATGTTCCGGTGTAGAATTCGAAGAACTGCATATCCTCAACGATATTTCGATATATCGCACCGTTGATCTGCAGATCTCCCCCCATGAAGCTGGCCTTGAAGCCCGCCTCCAGCGCATGGGAGACTTCCTTGCCGTAATCGTCCTGCACCCCGATGTTCGAGCCCAGCAGATCGTTGAAATAGGTCTGCACCAGCGCGGCACTGCCCTGACTGTTGAACCCGCCCGCCTTGAAACCGACGCCATAGTCCAGATAGACGTTAAGCGCGGGTGTGAATTCGTAACGCAAGGTGACCTTGGGCTGGGCCTGCTGATACGCCTTGGATTTGGGGACAAGCGTGCCCACCAGATAGCCGGGATTGATGGGATCGCCGGTGACCGGATCGGGCACATTGGGAACCAGCGGCGTCACGTGCCGCTCCTCACGATCAAAGCGCAGTGCGGCAGAGAGCGTCAGCTTGTCGGTCGGCGCATACTGTACCGAGCCGAAGCCAGCGAAAACGTCGGTCTTGAACCGGTCGTTGAACAATTGCGACGTCTGCTGGCGGGTGCCGGGCGCATTGTACAGGCTAACCACCACGTCTCCGCCGTCATCCTCGTTCACCGCTGTGCCGTAGTGGCGGTTGATGTGCAGGTAGTAGGCGCCCAAAGACCATTGCAGCGGCCCGTCAGTGTCCGAGGCAAGCCGGATTTCCCCGCTGATGTCGCGCTGGTCGCGCTGGGTGATCTGGATGCCGTCGCAAGTGGTCGGGCTATAGGCGCCAAGCGTGGAGGCGCCCGGCGTCGGCCCGAGATAGAGAGGCGATTGCAGCGTGATGCCTTGGGCGTACAGGTCCGCCACCGAAGCGATGCAGGAAGCCTGCCCGCTGAACCGGCCCAGCCCGGCGGCTGTCGTATCGGCGTAGAAGATTTCATCGATGTCGGAGAACAGGCCCCACGCCGTCAGCTTGACGCCATCGAAGGCGTATTCGGCCTTGAACGATCCTTCGACGGTGCGCTGATTATCGATCGAAGGAACGTTGCGCTGGTAGACGAAGTCTTTGTGATCGTTGATATTCTGGAAGAAGTCCGGATTTCCCAGCGCGGATGCAAAGTCCGGCAATGCGAATATCGCCGTGAAGTTCAGGGCCGCCGCCTTCACCTTGTTGTAGCGGAACTTGGCATCCAGCGTCAGTCTGTCCGTCGGTTCGGAATAGAACCGCACGCCGGCGCCCTAGCCCCGATAGTTGTCGATGGTCTTGCCCTGGGTGCGCGGATCAGGGCCGGTGTTGCTATAGAAGCCGTCGGTATGACGGTACTGCCCGAAAAGAACGATGCCGGTGTTTTCGGCTACCGGCCCTGCGATTGATCCTTCGGCAAGCTGGCTGTCCTGCGTAGCATAGGACGTTCTTCCGCTGAATTCCCAATGATCGGACGGCTTCTTCGTGCTCATGACAAGGACGCCGGCGGTGGCCCCCCGGCCGTAGTAGGCGCCCTGCGGACCTTTCAGCACTTCGAACTGTTCAAGCGCGCCTTGATATTGATTTACCGCGGAAATATTGGTCTTGAGGATGCCATCGACGACCAGTGCGACGTTGTTTTCAGCATCGCGCGCGCCGTTTACGCCGCGAATGTTGATCTGCGGATCGCCGATCTGCGCGCCGTTGGAAACGATCGTGACGCCGGGTGTCGAGGCGATCGCCTGTTCAGTCGTGACAATGCCTTTCGTCGCCAGATCCTGACTGGTGAGCACGGTGATGGAGGCCGGCACGTCGGCAAGTTTTTCGCTTTGGCGACGGGCAGTTACGGTGATTTCCGAGGCCGGTTCGGCAAGGCCGCCGGGCGCAGACTGCGCGAAGGACGGAGCGGCGAGAAGCGCGGAAAACGCGATCCCGCAATACAGGTATGCACGTGCGTGAGCCATCGAATTGCTTCCCCTGTTGAGCACTACGATTGGTGATGTCCGCCCTGCGCCCGGTCGTTTTCGACCCTGAGCAATGCAAACCTGACTCACATTTGAAATATTGTACACAAAAAATTTGAATGCCATCCTTGGCATTTACGGGAGAGATCGGATATGATCATAAATCCAATTTAATTCATGGAATTAGCACAAGGCCATATCCAGAAAGGGCCATCTGCACGGTGTTTTGTACACCAAATTGGAAGTAGATCGCTCCGGCACCCGGCCTGAACAATGAGCGCACACAGCGGCACCTAGCGTGCCACAACGATACCCAAGCGGCACCTAAACAGCCACACGCCCACCAGCGGCAATCTGCCTCAGCGGTGGTCAGGCTCCGACATTTGAAACGCCTGTCAGCGGACGAAACCTTCGCCGGATCACCCCCGGCAACGCGAGCGCAAGCCGTACGCGGCAGACGGTACTGTCGCGCACGGCTTGCAGCTCTTGTCCTTGTCCTGTCGCCTAAGGTTGCGGAGCGGGCACAGGCTGCCCGGCGCGAGAGGGGACCGGGAACACCGGCAAACCGCCGGCGCTCCATTCCATCGGCTGTACACGGGGGGAGCGATCGCCGGTGCATTTGCGGTTCGCGCCATCGTTGGCGTGGTAGACGATCCAGGTCCGACGCCCGCCATCGGTGGTGAAGAAACCGTTGTGGCCGGTGGCGTAGACATTGTTCTGCGGCGCCTTCGCCAGCACCGGACGGGGCGACTTGGTCCAGCTTGCGGGGTTCAGCGGATCGCTGCCCGGCTTCGCGTGGAGCATGCCCAGCGCATAATCGTCCGACCAGCAGGCGCTGGCGGAGTAGGCGAGGAACAAGTCTCCCTTTGGACCCGCGAGGAATTCCGGCCCTTCGAGGATCTGGCGGCCGCCCTGCCGTTCGAACGGCAGATCGGGGCGTGCAATCACGGTTTCGCCGGGGCCCAGGGTCCAGGGGTTCACCATCGGCGCGATGGCAAGCACACTGTCCGGGCCGTCATAGGCGGAATAGACGAACCAGCGCTTGCCGCCGTGATCGAACACTGTGCCATCCAGCCCGGTCATTGCCGTGTTGATGCGGCCACGGTCGATCCATTCGCCCTTGAGCGGATCGGCGCCGGCGTTTTCCAGTACGAAGACGCCGCGATGGGCATCGTCGTTATGACCGTCCTGCGCGGCGGTGTAATAGACGTACCATTTGCCGTCGAGGCGGTGCAGTTCGGGCGCCCAGATGCCTTCCGCATTCGGGCCCTTTGCGGGCGGCGTCCAGATCGTATGCTCGGGCGCATCGGCCAGCTTCGCAAGGTCGTCCGTCTGGCGGATCGCGATCCGGTCACCCTTGGTGCCAAGGAAGTAGAAGGTCTTGCCATGATGGACGATCCACGGATCCGGTCCGCTTGCCAGCAGCGGGTTGGTCAGCGTTGCTGTCTGTGTCGATGCAGCGCCCTGCGTTGTGGCTGTCGTCGTGGCTGTCGTCGTGGCGCAGCCCGCCAGCAGCGCGGCCAAAGTCAGAGTGGCGAAAGTGCGGATCACGCACGCCCCTCCATCTCGGCCCACCCCTGCGCGAAGGCGCGCGCGTTCGCGGCGATCTCTGCTGTGCTCAGGCCCGCCTTGTAGAGCGCGGAGCCAAGGCCGAAGCCATCCGCGCCTGCCTTGCGCCACGGCTCCATGTTGGTGGGGCTGATGCCGCCCACAGCCAGCAAGGGCACGTCCTTTGGCAGCACCGCGCGCTGGGCCTTGACCACGGCAGGGCTGGCCGCCTCTGCCGGGAACAGCTTGAGGCCACTGGCCCCCGCCGCCAGCGCGGCGAAAGCCTCGCTCGGCGTGAAGTAGCCCGGCAGCGAGACGAGCCCGCGCTTTGCGCTTTCGGCGATCACCGCAAGGTCGGTGTTGGGCGAAACGATCATCGCGCCGCCTGCATCCTGCACTTGCGCCACCTGCTCTACCGTCAGCACCGTGCCTGCACCGACAATGGCCTGATCGCCAACGCGCCGGGCCAGCTTCTCGATCGTGACGAGCGGATCGGGCGAGTTCAGCGGCACTTCGATCAGGCGGAAGCCCGCCTCCACCAGCACGTCGGCGGCCGCTTCGATCTCGTCGGAGCGGATGCCGCGCAGGATTGCGACGAGGGGAAGCTGGGCAAGCGCGGAAGCAAGGTCGATCATGATGTCATATCCCGGATGCGGGTGATCCCCGCGACGAAGGAGGCATGGCTGTCCACGACGACAGCCTCGGCGCCGATGGCGGCGATGGCGGCGGAATAGAGCCGCGCCAGCAGTCCATCGGCAAGAAGATGGACGGTCTGGCCCGGTTTCACGCGGGCGCGGCAATCGGTGCCAAGCAGCAGCCCGCTGACATAGGCGGCCGCCCCGCCGGGAGCGCGCGCGCCGAGGACCGAAGCTGCACGCACCCCGAACAGCGCGGCAAGCAGGTCGCCGTCGGCGCTGGCCTCAACGCCCTTGCGGAACTCCTCGTCGGCATCGACATCGCCCGCCATTTCGGCGCCGATCAGCGAATGGGCCTTGAGCATGGCAAAGATTTCGCCGGTCATCGCGGTAGTGAAGTCCGCCAGCGCGCCGCCTTTCATGACCGCCCACTTGGCATGGGTGCCCGGCTGGCACAGCAGCGCATCCGCCGGGGCAAGCCCCGCCGCGACCGCGCCCAGAAGCTGCACTTCCTCTCCCCGCATCACGTCCTGGCGACCGTCGCCCCCGTCACGGCAGACACCGGGCACGATGGACACGCCCTCTACCGGGGAGACGAGGTTCGCGGCGATTTCGGCAATCCCGGCAGGCGCGGTGACGTAGCCCGCGTCATGCCAACCCCGGTTCGATCCGACCATGCCCGCCAGCAGCATCGGCAAGCCGCCGTGCCGTGCGCGCAAGTCTGCGACCGCCGCCGGGAACCCGCCTGCCGGGACGGACAGGATGCCCTGATCGTCCCGCTCGGTGGAGGCGACTTCGCCCCCCTCGATCACATAGGCGCGGCGGTTGGTCGTGCCCCAGTCAACAGCGATGAAAGACCCGCTCACCAGAACACCGCATAAAGCACGCAAAGCACCAGAACCACTCCAATCGCTCCTGCATTGAACCCGGTCGACGTCGCATAGCGCACGTCTCCCGTCGAGATCGTATCCTTGTCGGGCCGTGCCGGGGTGGCAAGCGAGACGACGATGGCCAGCACCAGCGCGGCAAGGAACACCAGTCCCATGCGATCCATGAACGGGATGCCCGGCGCCATGACCTTGAAGCCCCACGACAGCGCGACGGAGGCGATCGCGGCGGTGATTGCGCCCGGTTCGTTGGCACGGCGCCAGAACAGACCCAGCAGGAAGATCACGGTGATCCCCGGCGTGAAGAAGCCGGTGAATTCCTGGATGAACTGGAATGCCTGTTCGCTCGACCCGACCAGCGGGCGCGCAGTCAGGATGGCGATGACGATCGAGACGGCAGCGGCGATGCGGCCGATGAGGACCAGCTTGCGTTCCTGCGCCTCACCCGCCGCCTCGGACTTGCGGAACTTGGCCCAGACGTCGAGCGTGAAGATCGTCGCGATCGAATTGATCTTGGACGCGGTGGACGCGATGATCGCCGCCACCAGCGCCGCGAAGACAAGGCCCAGCAGCCCCGGCGGCAACAGGCGCATCATCGTGGGATAGGCTTCATCGGGCTTGGCGAGATCAGGCGCGAGGATGACGGCGGCGATGCCCGGCAGCACGATGATGATCGGCATGATCAGCTTGATGAAGGATGCAAACAGCATGCCCTTCTGCGCCTCGTCGATGGACTTGGCGGCCAGCGCGCGCTGGATGATGTACTGGTTGAAACCCCAGTAGGACAGGTTCGCGATCCACATGCCGCCGATCAGCACCGAAAGGCCCGGAAGGTCGACATAGTGCGGGTTGGACGGCTCAAGGATCATCTCGAAGTGATCGGGCGCGCGCTCCAGCAGGGTGGAGAAGCCCGCGACGATGCCCTGTCCGGCTCCGATCTCGCCCAGCGTCAGGAACGCGATGATGAGGCCGCCCATGACCAGCAGCGTCACCTGGACGATGTCGGTCAGCGCCACCGCCTTCAGGCCGCCGCGCAACTGGTAAAGCAGCGCGAAGACGCCAAGGCCGACCAGCGCCACGTCCTGATTGACGCCCGCCACCTTGGTCACCGCGACGGAGCCCAGCCAGATGATGCTCGTCAGGTTCACGAAGACATAGAGGACCAGCCAGAACACTGCCATCAGCGACCGGATGCCGGGGCCGTAGCGCCGCTCCAGGAACTGCGGCATCGTGTAGATCTCGTTGCGCAGGAAGATCGGCAGGAAGAACTTGCCGACGATCAGCAGCGTGGCCGCCGCCATCCATTCGTAGGAGGCGATGGCAAGGCCGATCGCATAGCCGGAACCGGACATGCCGACGATCTGCTCTGCCGAAATGTTCGCCGCGATCAGCGATGCGCCGATGGCCCACCAGGGCAGGTTCTTGGAGGCAAGGAAGTAGTCGGTCGAATTCTTCGGCCCGGCCCCCGCCTTGTCGCGGCTGACCCATTGCGCAAGGCCGAATATCCCGATCGCGTAAATCACGACCACGGTGATGTCGATCGTCGCCAGTCCCATCTCGTCTCCCCAACGGCATCGACCCGAATCGCGATGGATGCGGGCCTGATCATGCGGCCATGCATAGGGGTGCGTATTTATAATATCAATCTTGACAATGCGCGTGTCGAGCCGTCTCATCGGGCGCTGCGACAGTCATGGGAGATGGAACTTGGTTCGGGGCAGATTGCGCCTTGTGCGCACTATGGCGATTGCCGCAACGGCGGCAACGTTCGGCTTTTCAGGGGCCTGCGCAAGCGCGCAAGGCACTGCAGTTCGGGCCGAAGTGGCGCCCGGTGCGCCGGAGACGCCTTACGTCGATCCCGACAGGGCCTATCTCTTCGCGCATATGACCAAGGAACGCTACGGCGTGCTCTATTACTCGGTCAGCCGCGACGGGCTGCACTGGCAGCAGATCAACGGTGGCCGCCCGGTTTCCGAAGATTACCACGGCCATGCATCGATCGCACGCGGGGCGGACGGGCGCTATTATCTTGTCGGCAACAAGAGCGACGACGATCCGTATATCCGCTTCTGGGTGTCCGACGATCTGGTGACGTGGAAACAGTACGGCACCTACAGGCCGGACCTGTCGAATATCCCCGGCCTGCCCCATGCGATGCAGCGGATTGGCGCGCCCAAGCTGTTCTTCGACGCGCCTTCGGGCAAATTCATGCTGACCTGGCACACCGCGACCGTGCCCGGTGCGCCCGAAGACCCGGAACGCTATTGGGCCAGCCAGCGCACGCTCTATGTCCTCTCGCCCGATCTGAAGCATTTCGACAAACCGCCGCGCCGCCTGTTCGACTGGGACATGGCGACGATCGACACCTTCATCCAGCCCGAGGCGGACGGCAGCGGCTATTGCGCGGTGATCAAGGACGAGCGCTACCCCAGCTACAACTGGACCACCGGCAAGACGGTGCGGATTTCCTGCGCCAAAAGCCTGCTCGGCCCTTATCCCCAGCCCGGTCCGCCGATCAGCCCCAACTTCCGCGAAGCACCCACACTCATCCGCGCGCCGAACGGAGAGGACTGGCTGATGTATTATGAGCAGTATGCCGGCATGGGCTATGGTCTGTCCAAGGCACCGCGCCTTGCAGGGCCGTGGTTCCAGGTTTCGGGCAATACGGGCGTTGCGGAGTGGAACCGCTATGAAATGCCCGCAGGCTTGCGCCACGGCTCCATGATCGCGATCAGCAAGGCGCAGTACGATGCGCTGGTCAAGGCATTCCCGAACCGCTGACGATCAACTGCCGGTGCTGAAGAATTCGACGATCGCGCCTTCGGGGGATCGGACCGCGAATTGCGTGACGGTTCCGTAAGGCGCGATTTCGATCGCTGCCGGCGCGGTGTAGAGCGCCCCGCCCCGGCCGACGATCGCCCCGGCATAGGCGCGCGCGTCCTCCACCTCGAAGCGCAGGCACAGGATACCGACGTTGGGTGCGGCGCAGTCCGCATCGCAGCGGCGACCGTGCATCCCCGCGTTGTGGATCAGTTCGACGCCGCCCACCGAGGGCCCCGGTGGGTTGAAGATCACCACCCGGCGCTCCACCCCGATCGCGGCGGGCAGCGGCAGGCCCAGCACGTCGGCGCCCGGTTCCGCCACCCCCGCGACCATGAAGTCGAGATCCTTGTGCCAGCCCAGAATGTCCACGTAGAAGGCGATGGCGCCTTCGATGTCTGCCACCATCTGGGTCGAATTGAAAACAGCAGAAAGCTTCCCCGAAGCATCCAGTCCCGGCACTTCGGGCGAATAGCGCTGGATCACCGCAAGGTTCAGCCCGTCCGGCCCCACCGCCACGACTTGCCGCACGGAGAAATGCGCCTCGCTATAGTCTACCGGCTCTCCGAACGCCGTCCAGCCATGGCGCTGCAGCCCGCGATAGACCGCGTCCACATCGGCCGAGAACATGTCGACGTCGAAGATGCCGCCGGTATCCCAGGTCCGCTGGCTGGACCGCATGACCTTCTGTTCCACGCCATGAAAGCGCACCAGCCTGAGTGCGCCGCGCCCGCTTTCGGTCTGGCCCGGCACGAACAGGGCATGTTCGATCCGGGTGCATTGCGCAGGCACCTGCCAGGCCGCGAACTGGGCAGGTGGCGCGTCGGGCACATCCACGCGGACATAGCCGCACACCTGGGTCAAAGGAGCGGCCAGCCGTTCGATGTCGAATGTGCTGACGACGGCTTCCTGAATGGGCTGAATGATCATCGCCCGGCAGGATGACTGCCGCCGCCCGCTGCTGTCCTGCGGCAAGCGCGCGAATGTTCGACTGGCGGCGAAAGATCAGCGCCGTGATATCAGGGACGGGAAGCCAGCACCTCGGGCATGTCGCTCGCCACCATTTCGCTGCGGTCGCGTGCGATCGACCACAGGCGACGAGGGGCTTTGGGGTCCCAGTCGATGGCCTGCCCCGGCGTCGCGATGCCAAGCGTGCCGACCAATTCAAGCTGCGAGCCCGCCTCCGGCAACCGCATCGCATAAACTTCAGGACGATCATGGCCCGTGGCGTAGATCAGCCCGTCCGGCCCCCAGCTGAGCCCCGAACAGCTCATCGGCGCCATGCGCGCAAGCACGTCCTTGGGGAAGGCCCATGTCTGTTCGATCCGGAAGTGATCGTCCATGCGCGCCAGCATAGTGTAGCGATAATCCCGCCCCGGCTCGCCGCCCTTGCCGGCATAGTTGGCGAAGACCGCCCACCATTTGCCGTCATGCCGGTCTATGACGGTCAACGATCCCGGCCCGAAGCCCAGGCTGACCGTGCCGTCGTGCTTCAGCGGGCTGGTGGAGAATATCTCGATGGCGCTGGTCTGCGGCACTGCCGGGTAATTGGACGCGGCGCAATAAAGCTTGCTATCCACCACCGTGCAGCTGTTCATGTGCGGGAACAGGCGGCGCTCGCCCTGCCACTGGTCCACTTTCGCGCCGTCCGAAAGGCGGTACTTGCCGATACGGTCGTTGTCGATCGCATAGGCAAAGGTGCCATCCGATGCGGCACCCTGATGCGCTTCCGGCACCGCCATGCGCTTCACCACCGGGGCGGGTTGCGGCGACGGCGCTTGCGCCAGTGCAGAGGTCGATGCGAACAGCGAAAGCACGCAAAGGCGCAGCGAAAGCGGAAAACGGACCATGATAACGCCCCTCTGGATGAATCGCAGGAGCGCTTACGACTGCCATGCTACGCTACCATGTCGGCGCGATGGTGATCAAAGCAGAAGGGGCTGACCTTCCTCCATCGCCAGCAACCAGGCTTTCGTTTCGATTCCTCCGGCGAAGCCCGTAAGGCTACCGCTCTTGCCGATTACGCGGTGGCACGGAGCAATGATCGATATAGGATTGCGGCCATTCGCCGCACCTACCGCCCGGCTGGCGCCGGGACTGCCAAGCGCACGAGCGATCTCGCCATAACTACGCGTCTCGCCAAAGGGGATTTCGAGCAAGGCCGCCCAGACACTGCGCTGAAAATCGGTGCCGCGAAAGTCCAGCGGCAGATCGAAGACCCGCCGCGCATCTGCGAAATATTCGCCTAGCTGGACTTTCGCGATTGCAAGCACCGGATGTTCTTCATCGATGAGCGGGCCAAGCGGCACGCGTTCGGGCCGGTCGTTTTCCCATAGCACCGCGCTCAATCCGGCGTCACCGCCCACCAGCGTGAGTTCGCCCACCGGCGACGGCATCGTGCAACGGTACTGAGGCTGTTCCATGCAGGCTTCCCTTGCCACTGCAACGCCGGGTGTCAATCCGCTGACGGATCATAACCGGAACATTTTATCACCCCGGCGGGAAGGGCGTCACCCGGCACCGATCGAAATCACCGCCCCTTTTGCCGCCGTGGTGGACCTGCCCGGTATTGTCAGGCGCACGGCCCTCGTCAGGAATGGCGATGACCTGTCCGCGGTACTGCCTGTCAGGATGGACTTGAGCAGGAACGTCACCCTCGACTAAAGGCCGTGGCTGTCGACCGCCCTTTCGAGAATGCCATGCTGCCTGTCAAAGATCTTGCCCAACTTGGCCAACGCGTGGCCGCCACTCACGGGTGGGCTGCCGCAAAGGCATTCAAGGCATACACCTGGACCGAACCGGATCAGGCCCGGATCGCGGGTTGCGCTGCCGATCTTCTGAAAGTCTTTCCGCAGCAGCCCGGCACCGGGATACTTCTCAGCGCGGCGCTGGCGGTGCAGTTGGAACGTCATCTTGACGCTCCGGTGCATCTTGTCGCGGGTACTCTCAGCATCGATGGCATGCCGGTACGCGGCAATCGCGCATCCTTCGATGGCCCGCATGTGTTCGGCGCAGAACCGCCGGTATGGGACGGACATGTGTGGGTCATGGTTGGCGCACATATCGTGGACGTGGCGATCTTCGGGCTGGCACGTTCTGCAGACTGCAGGCCGGAACTGGCCAGGCACGTCCATTCCGTATTCGGTCCGGACAAGGGCCTCTATGCCGATCAATGGCGCCGTTCCCGGCGGATGGGCCTTGAGTACGAGCCGCAGTACGTCCTGAGTGACGATGAGGTCAACCGGCTCATGACGGCTGCGTATCACCTGATCTCCGGCGCGTGACGCCGCCCATGGCCCTGCCGATCCTCTACAGTTTTCGCCGCTGCCCCTATGCGATGCGGGCAAGGCTGGCTGTGGCAGTCAGCGCGACCCGATGCGAACTGCGCGAAGTCAAGCTTTCCGCCAAGCCGGAAGACATGCTGGTTGCTTCCCCGAAAGGCACCGTGCCGGTCCTGATCATGCCCGATGGCGAAGTGATCGATCAGAGCATCGACATCATGCGCCGCGTGCTTGCGACCAGCGATCCCGAAGGCTGGCTGGACCGCGATGCCCCGGACCTGATCGCCGCCAACGACACGCGGTTCAAGCACCACCTCGATCGATACAAGTACCCCGAACGCCATGATGCCGACCCGCATGCGCATCGAACCGCCGGGCTCGAATTCCTGCATGAACTGGAAGACCTGCTCCGCCTGAACGCGAATCTTGCGGGTGACGCACGCGGACTGGCCGACGCCGCGGTCATGCCGTTCGTGCGCCAGTTTGCCGCGGTGGATCGGGACTGGTTCGCTGACAGCGGCCCTGCCCGCGTCCAAGCATGGCTTTCGCAACACACAACTTCCGACCTGTTCGAAACAGTCATGGTCCGGGTGTCGCCGTGGACACCCTCTTCGACGCCGCCGATCACCTTTCCCTGCTGAGGCAACGTTTGCCGCTGTCGGACTTTGTTTCCCAGAAGCCGGCCCGTGCATGGGCCAAAACAGGGAAGCAGTCACCCGCATGGAACAGTCCCGCGAGACTTTCGACGACCCTTCGGCCGACGCGGGCAATCGGACGGGCCACAAGCGGCTTCAATTGTACATTCTGGCCGGGTTCGTGCTGGGCCTGTCATCGGGGTTGCTGACTTACACACTGGCTCCCGATGCCGCCTGGATCGCGCCGCTGGTGGAGTATGTGACGACACCGATCGGGCAGATATTCCTGCGCCTGCTGTTCATGCTGGTCCTGCCCCTGCTGTTCTCCGCCCTTGTCATCGGCATTGCCGAAATGGGCGAATTGCGGGCGCTGCGCAGGGTCGGGCTGGCTACCCTGGCCTATACGCTTGTCGTCTCGGGCATCGCGGTTGCCATCAGTCTGGCGCTGGTAAATGTCCTTCGCCCCGGCGACGGCGTCAACCGCGAGGCCGCACGCGATCTGCTGGCCCGAGGCGCGGATTCCGCAGGCAGCATTCTCCAGACCTCCGGCAAATCCGCGTCCGGTGTGGATGCGGT
Organism: Novosphingobium guangzhouense; assembly: GCF_002896965.1. Taxonomy (GTDB): domain Bacteria; phylum Pseudomonadota; class Alphaproteobacteria; order Sphingomonadales; family Sphingomonadaceae; genus Novosphingobium; species Novosphingobium guangzhouense. The sequence goes on along the minus strand of NZ_LYMM01000001.1, from coordinate 49,907 downwards.
TCTGGCGCTGGTGCCCTCCAACGTGATCACCGCGATGAGCGAGAACGACATCCTTGCCGTCATGTTCTTCGCCATGTTCTTCGGCATCGGCCTGCTGCTGGTCAGGAGCCCCCACACCACCACGCTGAAGGATGCGATCGAGGGCGTCTTCGAAGTTTCGATGAAACTGATCGGCATCGTCATAAAGATGGCGCCGGTCGCGATCTTCTGTTTCATGTTCAACCTTTCGGCGCAGTTCGGCTGGGATCTGCTCGGCAAACTGGCAGCATTCGCCGGTGTCGTGCTGCTGGCGCTGGGATTGCAGATGTTCGGCGTGTTCCCGGCGCTGCTTGCCTTCGTAGCCCGCCGCAATCCGATCACATTCTTCCGTTCTACCCGAGAGGTAAGCCTGCTGGCATTCTCCACCGCCAGTTCCAACGCCACCCTGCCCACTTCCCTGCGCGTGGCGGATGAGGAACTTGGCCTTCCCAACAGGATCGCCCGCTTCGTCCTGACCATCGGCGCAACCGCCAACCAGAACGGCACCGCGATGTTCGAAGGTGTGACGGTGCTGTTCCTGGCCCAATTCTTCGGCGTGGAACTTGATCTCTGGCAACAGCTCTACGTCATGCTGATCTGCATTCTTGCGGGCATCGGCACGGCGGGAGTTCCTGCGGGATCGCTGCCTGTGGTGGCGCTGATCCTGGGCAGCGTCGGCGTGCCGCCGGAAGGCATCGGACTGATCATTGGCGTCGATCGGTTTCTCGACATGTGCCGCACCACTCTCAATGTGATCGGCGACCTTGTGTGCGCGACCGTGATCTCCGCCATAAGCGAGCGGCACGCCGAGCCCTGACTGCCGGACAGTCCCGACGGGCAAATGTGTCAGTCTGCGACAAATTACACCTTTACTACACCGCGCGAGGCTCTATCCCCCCATGTCGCTAATGCATACGATTCGCATTAGCGACATGGGGAATTATCATGCTTCGTAGTTTTGCCGCCCGCGCGCTTGGCGGCGCGTCCGCTGTTGCCTTTTTCGTTGCCGCTCCTGTCCATGCGCAGGATGCCACTGTCGAGAAAGAGGAACAGGCCGGCGACTTCCTGGGCACCATCGACATCGGCACCAGCACCCGCGCCATCCAGACCGACACCGCGACGCCGATCACCGTGATCGACCGCGAGGAGATCGAGGATCGCCAGGCATCCACCATCGCCGAGCTGCTTGATTCCGTGCCCGGCGTGACGCTCATCAACGGGTCCACGCCGATCGGGTCGGGGATCAACATCCGCGGCTTCGGCGCCAACGGCACATACGGCACCGACCAGAAGGTAGCCTTCGTGGTTGACGGCGCCACCACCGGCTCCGAGGAAATCTATCGCGTCGGCACTCAGCTTTTCACCGACCCGCTGCTTTACAAGCAGGCGCAGGTGATCCGCGGCACCGTGGGCAGCTTCGAATGGGGATCGGGCATCATCGGCGGCGTCGTGCTGTTGGAAACCAACGATGCATCCAGCGTCCTGCACGGCAAGACGGGCATTGCCGCCAGCCAGACCGTATCGGGCCAGACCAACCGCAACGGCTTCGCGACCTCAACCACCGTCGCGGCGATGCCGACCGAACAGTTCGAATTCCTGGCGAACTACACCTGGCGCACGCAGGGCACTCAAAAGGACGGCCACGGCGACCGCATCGGCAACAGTTCGTTCGACCTGCCCAGCTTCCTGGTGAAAGGCGCATTCCACTTCGGCGCGGACAACGCCCACACCATTGCTGCCAGCTTCAACCAGACGACGACCAGCGACCGCGATGTTCCGTATGACAGCTTCGGGACCACGGCGGGCATCTTCGGCAACGTGGACCGCGACACCAAGAGCCAGGTGCTGACGGTGTCCTACGGCTACAAGCCGGTCGACAATGACGCGGTCAACCTGCAGCTGCTGTACACATATGCCAATCAGGAAATCGACCAGAGTGCCGTCGGCACGCCGATCTCGCCCGTTCTGGATGCCGATCATCGGTATGAAACCTCCAAGATCACGCTGAAGAACGCCTCGCTGTTCTCCACCGGGCCGATCCGCCACAACCTGCACTTCGGCGTCGAATACATCCACAAGGTTCGTGCGGACGCAAACAGCGCGCCGGGCGGCACCGACAACCGCATGGCGGCCTTTGCGGTGGACGAGATCGCGCTGTTCCGCGGCTTCACGCTGAGCCCGGCGATCCGCTGGGAAACCTCGAACATCAAGTCCAACCGCACCGGTACGCCGGTATCGTACAACAACACGGCATGGATGGGCGGCGTATCGGCCCGTTATGAACTGCCGTTCGGCCTTGCCGCGTTCGGTAGCTGGGCGCGCACCCGCAACCTGCCGATCATCGATGACCTCGACAATGCCACGTACATGAACCAGCCCGAAAAGAGCCGGACCTGGGAAGCGGGCGGCTCGTTCGACCGCACCGATTTGCTGGGCAAGGGCGATCATCTGGCGATCAAGGTCAACTACTACGACACCGAACTGACCGACAACACCGCCTATTCGGGCGTAAGCGAAGTCTACCTCGACGGCTTCGAGATCGAGGCGTCCTACGCCACCGCGGACGGCCTCTACTTCGACTTCAACGCCACGATTCCCGACGGCGAGCGCCTGCGCACTACCGGCGTTATCGACGACTGGACCAACCTGCCGCAGAAGACTTACATGCTTTCGGCGGGCAAGCGCTTCGGCAAGCTGTTCGATGTGCGCTGGGAAAGCACGCTGGGCGAAGACCTGAACATCAACGGCACCGAGCACAAGGGCTTCGACGTCCACAACCTGCGTGCCACGATCACGCCCAGCGGCGGTATCTTCGACAACGTCGCCCTGCGCCTGAGCGTGGAGAACATCTTCGACACTTATTACCAGTCGGCGCTGTCCACCCGCCCGGCGGTGGGCCGCAACTTCAAGGCCGCTCTCTCGAAGATGTTCTAAGGGGGGCGAGGCGGACATGGGTTACTGGATGGGCAGATCCGAGTTCGGGACCGGTCCTTTCGCGCGGATCGACCTGAACGCCATGGCCGCCTCGGTCACCGCGCATGCCGTGGTGGCAGCGCTGCTGGTCTTCACCTGGGGTGAAACGGTGCTGGTGGAAGGGGGCACGCGCTCCACCCTCGTCAGCATCGACCTGTCCACCCGCGAAGGTGGGCCAGGCCCCAAGGCGCCGTCTCCCGCCGAAGCGGAAAGACCCCAGGAACGTGCAGTGACGCCGCCTGACGAGGTTCCCTCGCAAGCGGTCGTAACCGAGCCAAGGCCCGCCGTTCAGCCCTTGCCCGCGCCCGCAGCCCCGGCGGGCGGCGGCGGACAGGGCCGCACCGGCGATGGCACGGCGGCAACGACGACACGGCAATTGCCGGTAGCCAAGCTGATCCCCGTCGCCACGCTTGTCACCCCGATTTCCGCCCCCGGTCCACAGACACGCGCGGCTGAAGGCGTGGCGGAGGCGCGCGGGCGCGGCGGCAGCGGCGGCGGCAGTACCGATCAGGCGGGCAATTCCGCCGTCAGCAACTTCAAGGGCCGCATCTACCAGCACCTGCAACGCCATCGCCGGGGCAACACCATCGGCGCGGGTGCGGCGTTGATCGGCTTCACCATCGAACCGGACGGCTCCGCTCGAACGATACAGGTCGCGCGCACATCGGGGTCTTCGCGCTTCGATCACGAAGCCATGGCGCTCGTCCGCCGCGCCTCCCCCTTCCCGCGTCCGCCGGATGGCACCGCGCACAGCTTCACGTTCGAAATTACCGGGCAATGACCCTTAGCTCTCTCACGAGGACAAAGCAGACCATGACCAGACTTTCCGCAGGTATCGCCGCCCTGCTGTGCGCCGCGGGCATCGCGCCCGGCGCCGCGAGCGCCCACACATCGTACCTCCTGCCGAAATTCTTCGCGGCCAACACCGAGAAGATGGTGACGGTGGAATCGGCCTTCGCCGAAAAGTTCTTCCGCCCCGAAGTGCCGGTGGATGCAAAGGATTATCACGTCATCCTTCCCGACGGTTCGCGCGGCAGCTTCCAGTCGATCACGCCGCTCAAGCAGATGGTCGTGCTTGAAAGCGCGCTTGACGCCGAGGGCACCTATCGCTTCACCACCGGCGTCCGCCTTGGCCGGGTAGGCAAGAGCGCGCTTGTCGGCGGGCAGTGGCGCCCGGTCCACGGCGAAGTGCCCAAGGAGGCGACGCAGGTCCGCACCAGCCAGACCGAGACGGTCGCCGATGCCTATGTATCCAAGAAGCAGCCCACCCGTGCACCCGTGGACGTCGCCATCGGCCGCCTGCGCATCCAGCCGGTCACTCACCCCAACGAGCTCTATCTCGACACCCCGTTCGCGCTGACAGTGCTGTTCGACGGCAAACCGATGGCCGGACAGGAACTCGACCTCGATCGCGGCGGCGCGGATTATGAGGAAGCGCTCAGCCACCGGCAGGTAAAGACCGATGCGGCAGGCAAGCTTGTCCTCAAGTTCGACCGTCCGGGCACTTACGTCCTGATGACGCGCCACCGCGCCGCTGCGCCTGCAGGCTCAGGCACCGATGAGCGCAGCTACACCACCTCACTCACATTCCAGGTGGAAGAATAAGCCGATTCAAGCAAAGCTAAGTTCAACGGAGAAGACCCATGACCAAGACCCACTTCAGCACCGGCATTGCCGCTCTTGCCCTTGCCCTCGCCGCCAGCCAGGGCGCAGCCGCTCAATCGAACGAGGAACGCCGCGCCGCGCCCGGTCACGGGAAGGAAGCGTTCCTGCGCGAGAATGACAGCGATCACGATGGACGCGTGACGGCAGCCGAATTCACCGCCGCCCGCACCGCCAAGTACCACACCTTCGATCTCGACGGTGACGGCAAAGTCAGCGAGGCGGAATACGTCGGCGAATTTACCGCCCGCTTCAAGGATGCCAAGGTGCCCGAGGGCCAGCTCAAGCAGGCGCACGTGCGTTTCGGCGTGCTGGACACCGACAAGGACGGCAATCTGTCGCTGGCGGAATTCAACGCCTCGGGTGATCGCATGTTCAAGAAGCTCGACAGCAATGGTGACGGCGTCGTCGATGCTGCGGACACCTCGGGCTCGTATTGAGAACAACGGCAGGCTGGCGGCGGCGGCCGCGATGAAGTAGGCAGGCGGCGATGGAAATCCGCCAGCTCAGACACTTCCTCGCGGTGGCCGAGGCCCGCAACTTCCGGCTTGCGGCGGAACGGGTAAACCTTTCGCAGCAGGCCGTCAGCAAAAGCATCCTGCAGCTTGAGCGCAGCCTGTCGGTCACCCTGTTCGAAAGGGGCCGGCAGGCCGTGCTGCTGACCGAGGAAGGCCGGCAACTGCTGGCCTATGCACGCGATATCCTGGCCGATGTGCGCCGCTTCGACGATGCCCTTGCCGATACCATGGGCCGCAAGTTCGGCCATTTGCGGATCGGCGCAACGCCAAACCTGTTGAGCGAGGCCATTCCGGAAACGCTGCAGACGTTCCACGAACGCTACCCGCAGACGCGCCTGTCGGTCGATCGCGGGGACTTCCCCTTGCTGCGCGACACGATGCTGCAGGGTGATCTCGACCTGATCCTGTGCTCCAGCCCCGATCAGGTGCCCCGCCACCTTGTCACCACCAGCGTCATCGCACGCGACCGCAACGTGGTGGTGGTGCGCAAGGATCACCCGCTTGGCCAGTCAAAGGCCGTCACGTCAGCGATGCTTGCCGATTATCCCATGCTGGCGATCCATAACTACCCGCGCGGTGAAGCTTATCTGGAGCGCATTTTCGCAGGTAATCCCACCCCGCGCCCGATGCTGAAGGCCGCCTCGATAGATTTCGCCATGGCCTGGCTGCGGCGCAGCGAATTCTGGTGGATCGCACCACTGCGGCAGGTGCAGCCGCACGTTCGCGACGGTATTCTGACCATCCTGCCGATGGAACCGCAAGACGAAGGCTGGGATCTGGTCATGGCAACGCGCCGCCATGCCCGCCCTACCCCACTGGTGACCGCTTATTGCGACATCGTGAAAGCCTATCTGCAAAGGGATGCAACCGATTGATTGACAACTGATAGTTGTCGTAAAATCTCCCGATTTGCTGGTTAGCACCCCATCGTCCCCGTAGACCCCAAGGCGAGAAGCGACGCGGCCGTGTTCAGGCTGAGGACGTCAAGGGAGTTCGCATGGCCGGTCCGACCAAAGGTTACGCATCCACGGGTGTGGGCCAGATCCACTATCGCTCGGTCGAAGGACCGGGCATTCCGCTGATCCTGCTCCACCGCACCCCGGTATCTTCGTCCAGCTTCGATGCGGTCTTGCGCTATCTTGACGGCCGCAATGCCGCCGTTGCATTCGACACGCCCGGCTTCGGGCAGTCCTTCCGCCCTGAAGGCCAGCCCTCTGCCGAAAACTATGGCCGCTGGCTGCTTGACGCGCTTGATGCCCTTGGCATTGATGCCTTTCACCTGGCCGCACATCACACCGGCACCCATTTCGCCGCCGAAATGGCGCGCCTTGCTCCTGAACGGGTGCAGTCGCTGACCCTGTCCGGCGTGCTTTATGCGCCGCCCGAAGAGCGTACGAAGCTGCGCGCCGATATCGGTAATGCCGCGCCGATCGCGCGCGACGGGTCACACGTTTCCGATTGCTGGGATCTGATGAAAAGCCTGTTCCTCGACTATGACGGCCCGCTCGTTCATGCCGAAACGATGGGCGCGCTCACGGCAATGGGAGCGCGCGATCAGGCCTTCGATGCCATCTTCGTGCAGGATTTCGCTGCGGTCTTCCGGCAGGTTCGCTGCCCCGTGCAGGTCGTGCAGGCGGCCGACGACCCGCTAACCCTTGGCGGCATGCTTGCCCGCTTCCGCAGTGATTTTCCCGAAGTTCCTTTCCATCCCACAGGCCCGGCTTTTCTGGCCACGCCCGAACGCCAGCCGGGTCAGTTCGCCCGCGCGGTGCTCGACTTTATCCAGCCCTCACACGAAACGGACAAGACCATGGAAAACAAGCGCTATACGCTGAAGCAGGGCACCAACGGCTATGACCTTGCGCGGGCAGACGCGCCGCCACCGGCTCCCGCTCAGGGCGAAGTTCTGGTGCGGGTGCACGCGGTATCGATCAACCGCCGCGACGTGAGCGTCCGCGACCTTAGCTACCCGGTGAACGGCGCCGACAACTTCACCCCGCTGTCCGACGCGGCCGGAGAGATCGTCGCCATCGGCGCGGGCGTAGAAGGCTGGCGCGTGGGGGACCGCGTGGCGTCGACGTTCTGCCAGAACTGGGCGGGCGGACGGCTGACGCTGCCTGCTGCCGTCTCTGCGCTCGGCGGCGGCGGACCCGGCGTTTTCGCGCAGTACGTGGTGCTTTCGGCCGATGGCATCACCCGCATCCCCGAAGGCTGGAGCTGGGAGGAAGCCGCCAGCCTGCCTTGTGCGGGCGTAACGGCATGGCGCGCGCTGATGACGCTGGGCAAGCTGGAAAAGGATGACTGGGTGCTGATCATCGGCACTGGCGGCGTCGCTCTGTTCGCCCTGCAGATCGCAGTGGCGGCAGGCGCAAAGGCCATCGTCCTGTCGTCCAGCGATGCCAAGATCGAAGCGGTGAAGGCGATGGGTGCCCATTCCGGCGTCAACTACGCCAACACCCCCGACTGGGCCGACACCGTGCGCGGGATCACCGGCGGGGCCGGCGTGAACCACGTGGTCGAACTGGGCGGCAGCGGCACGTTGGGCAAGTCCGTCGCCAGCCTTGGGCTTGACGGCCACCTTGCCCTGATCGGCGCGCTTGACGGCTTCGGCGGAGACATTCCGGCGATGCCGATGATCTTCGCCGCGCTGCGCGTCAGCGCGATCATGGTCGGCTCGCGCGCCGATCAGGAAGCGCTCATCGCCTTCATGGAGGACAAGGCGCTGCGTCCGGTCATCGACCGTGTCTTCCCGTTCGAGCAGGCCGAAGATGCCTATGCCCGCACTGCATCGGGGGCCTTCGGCAAAGTCATCGTAACCCTTAACGGCGCGGCCTGACTGGAGTATCCCGGAATGTCAAAGCACATCGTAATCGTCGGCGGCGGGATCGCCGGCATGACCGCCGCCGCCGCGCTGGCGCAGCAGGATTTCCGCGTGACGCTGCTTGAATCGGCACCGCAGCTTGGAGAGATCGGCGCGGGTGTCACCCTGTCCCCCAATGCGATGAAGGGGCTGGATTTCCTCGGCGTCTGCGAAACCGCAGCGGCAGTCGGCGTCGAGCCTACGCGTCAGCGCATCCAGCATTGGGAGGACGGGCGCACTCTGGTGCAGATGGATCGCTCCACCCAGCGCGCCAAGTATGGCGCGCCCTACGTCACCATTCACCGCGCCGACCTGCACGAAGTCCTGACCGGCGCAGCCCTTGCCGCCGGGGTCGAAGTGCGCTGCGGCGCGAACGTGGTGGGCAGCGAGGGGCCGAGTGCAATCCTTGCCGATGGCACGCGCATCACCGGCGACCTGCTGGTCGGTGCGGACGGCGTGAAATCCGTAATCCGGGAACGTTTCGAAACCACGCCTGCCCATTTCACCGGCCACGTCGCATGGCGCGCGCTGGTGCCGGTGACGCCGGAACTGCAGGAACTGTCCGACTTCCCCGGTATCTTCATCGGCCCCGGCGCGATGCTCAACCGCTACAACATTCGCGGCTCGAAGATCATGAACCTTGTCTTCTTCGCAAGGCAGGCCGGATGGAACGAGGAAGGCTGGACGATCCCCGCCGACCCCGCCGAAATTCGCCAGATCTACGCGGGCTGGTGCGACGATGCGCAAACGCTGATCGACGCGGCCTGCCGCCAGCCCCTGTTCAAGTGGGCGATCAACGCGCGCAGTGCGCTTCCCAACTGGATCATCGATGACAACGTGACGCTGATCGGAGATGCCGCCCATGCCATGACGCCGTTCCTCGGCCATGGTGCGGCTTGCGGGATCGAGGATGCAGTCGTTCTCGCCCGTGCCCTGCGCGCCTCGGATACGATCGGTGAGGGCCTGCACCGTTATCAGGCGGCGCGGCATGAGCGCGCCAGCTTCATCCAGGCGGAATCCAACGCCAACGCGGACCGGATGCAGGGGCAGGATGCCGCCTTGTTCGGGCTGGGTGAAATGAAGGACGAGGAATCGCTGGGCCTGTTCCAGTACGATTGCCGCACGGTGGAAGTATGACCATGACCCAGCCTTTCGACGGCCATGCCCTTTCCCCCGAAACCACCGCATTCCTCGCCCGCGACATGCGGCTACTGATCGATGGGGAGCGGGTTGAAGGCTGTGCCTTTCACGAAACGCGCGATCCCGCTACCGGCCTTGTCATCGCGCGCTTCCACATCGGTGGAAAAGCGCAGATCGACAGCGCCGTCGCCGCCGCGCGTCGCGCATTCGAAGGTCCGTGGAGCCGCATGGCCGCGGCCGAACGGACTGCGATCCTGCAGCGCCTTGCCCGGATCATGGAAGCCAATGCCACGCTGCTGACCGAACTCGATATCATCGACAACGGCATGCCGCGCTTCATCGCCGGGCTCACAACGGCGAACTGCGTGGAGATGGTGGACTACTACGCGGGCGCAATCCTGCGGATCGAAGGGACCACTACCACCCCGCCGCGCCACGTTTCCGCCGAAGCCGATGCGCTGACGTACACCCTGCGCGAACCGGTCGGCGTCGTCGGCCAGATCGTGCCCTGGAACGTCCCGCTCTCAACCGCGATCCTCAAACTGGCGCCCGCGCTGGCGGCGGGGTGTACCGTCGTCATCAAGCCGTCGGAAGAAACGCCGCTTTCGCTGCTCGCTCTCGCCGACATGTTCAGCGAAGCGGGCTTCCCGGCGGGCGTGGTCAACATCGTCAACGGATTTGGCGCCGATGCGGGACAGACGCTGGCCGAGCACCCGGACGTCGACAAGATTTCGTTCACCGGCTCGACCGCAACCGGGCGGCGCATCGTCACCGCAGCGCTGGGCAATCTCAAGAAGGTAAGCCTTGAACTGGGCGGCAAAAGCCCGGTCATCGTGATGCCGGATGCCGACCTTGCGCTCGCGGTGCCGGGCGTAGCAATGGCAACGTTCTTCCTGCAGGGCCAGAACTGCATGGCCGGCACCCGCATCTTCGCGCACGAAGCAATCCACGATGCGCTGATGGAAGGTTTGACACAGTTCGCAGCGGGAATGACCATGGGCCACGGGCTTAACCCTGCGACGATGCAGGGACCGCTGATTTCAGAGGCTCACTGCGCCAAAGTCATGGGCCATATCGAAGCCGCAAAGGCAGCGGGCGCGCGTCTGGTGACGGGCGGCGAAAAGCTGGCGCGTGCGGGCAACTTCGTCCAGCCCACCATTTTTACCGATTGCGCCCCTGACATGGCGATCATGCGCGAGGAAATCTTCGGCCCGGTCATGGCCGTGCAGAAGGTGTCCACAACCGATATCGACGAACTGGCCCGCCTTGCCAACGATACGCCTTATGGCCTGTCCGGCAGCGTCTGGACGCGGGACATGGCCTTTGCGCACCGGTTGGTGAAGCGGGTGCGATCGGGGCAGGTATCGATCAACTGCCACGGCGCCGTCGGCACCAACATTCCGTTCGGCGGCTATGGCCAGTCGGGCTGGGGCCGGGAGTTCGGACAGGAAGGGCTCGACGCCTATCTGGAAACCAAGGCGGTCACCGCGCGCCTATGATGTGATGACGCGCCCTTGCAGTGCCGCCGCCGCTCTCCAGCGCCGGTATCCCAGCACCGCAAGGGCCACCATCGCGGCGTACAGGCCAGCCGTAAGCCACAAGTCCTTGAATGCGAACATGCCGACGTAAAGCACGTCCACCGCGATCCACAGCAGCCAGCTGGCGGATTTGCGGCGCGCGGTCCAGTATTGTGCGACAAGGCTGAAGCTGCTCAGCGCCGCGTCCATCCATGGCAGGGCCGCGTCGGTATAACGGTGCGTCAGCCACCCGGCTGCCAGCGCACCCACTGCTCCGATGGCAAGGCCGATGATCGCGGCCGAGGGGGAGAGGCGGCCGACGACCACGCTTCCACTATCGTCCCTGCCGCGCGCCCAGGCGATCCAGCCGTAGAGGATGGCAAGCCCGAAGAGGGCCTGTAGCACCATGTCGGAATAGAGCCTGACGTCCAGAAAAAGCTTGAAATACAAGGCGCATGCCAGAAGGTTCACCGGCCAGCACAGCATGTTGCGGCGGGTCGTCAGCCAGATGCCGAGGAAGCTGACGACAACCGCGCAAATCTCCAGCGGGGACATCACGCCGCCGCCTCTATCTGGCCCAGAAATTCCTTTCCAGTCAAATACATGAACCATTCCGCATGACCGATAAGGTAGTCATGCCAGGCAAGGTCGGCCTGCATCTTGTCGCTCAGCACCCCTGCGAAATAGTCCGCCTCCGAAAGTGCAAATTCGATATGCACCAGCGGCAACAGGCGCACGATTATTGCAATTTCTTCGGGTGACAGCGGCAGCACAGACCGATAGCCCGTCAGAATCGCCCGTGCGGCGCTACAATCTCCTGTCCTCTCAATCGGTTCCAGCCATGAAATGGCCGTCCGTTCGATCGCCGTGGCAAGGTCGTGGAGCGCGCAAGTCCTTGTAGAAAGGCCGAAATCCATAACGGCACTTACGGCGCCGTCAGGGTGCCACAAGAGGTTGGAGGGGTGCCAATCGTTATGGGTCCACAGCGCCGGCAAGCCCTGTAGCCGTTCCGCCAGGCCCTGGCCCAGCGTTGCGAACAGGCGCGCCAGTTCCGGCCGCCATCGCTTGCCGTTCAGGTAGCTGGCGAGCGCCGGGCGTCCAGCGATGTAAGCCTCCGCCGCTGCCATCGGATCGTTTGCAGGCACTATGGTGAAGCTGGCGACCAGCGGATGGCCGCCACGCGCGGGCGCCGTGAAATCGCGCGCGGCTATATGCAGACGGGCCAGCGCCGCACCTGCTTCGAAAGCATGGCTGGACGCAAGAAAGGGCGTCCAGGACTGGCGCTCACGATAAAGGTCGATCCCCGGCGCGCGGCGATGGAGTTCGTAAGTCCATTCCCCGTGCCCGATCGCCCCCGCACCGTCCGGCGTGCGCAGAACTTGCGGCACCACCACTCCGCGCGCGCCTATGTGGGCCATGAAGGCATGCTCCTCCGCCAACGCGGCAGGCGTGCGCACCGAACGGTGATGCCGCTTGAGGAACAGCGTCTCATCGCCCGCGTCAAGCAGCACGGCGGCCGAGAACGGACGCGGCGAATGCCAGTTGAGCCCGCCGAACGGCCCCGCCTGCGCGAACCGCGCCAGCACATCCTGCGCTTCTGCCGCAGTGATCACAGGCCAGACCGGCGCTTCAAGCGCCGTGCCCATCCCGTGAACGCGGTGTTCTGCAGGCAGTGGCGCCACGCTCATATCAGAACGCGCGCGACAGCGTGGCCACCACGGCGCGCCCTCCGCCGATGTAATAGGCCGGAGCGGAACCCGCGATCAGCGTGCCGTTGCGACCGATCGTATCCAGCGCATTGGCGCCCACGGTCTGCACGCCCGCAAGCACGCGGGGATTGGTCACGTTGATCGCGTTGAGGCGCAGGTCCATGCGCTGCGCATCGATCAGCCCGGCCAGATGGACGCCCACCGCCAGATCCAGCGTGGCATAGCCCTTGATGCTCTCGTCGTTCATGAACGTCGAATACTGACGGCCAACGTACTTGAGCGCGGTGCTGCCGAACAGCCGCCCGTCGTCATAGGTGGTGCCAAGGGCGAACTGGAAACTGGGGCTGGATACCGCGCGCTTGCCCTTGGTAGGCAGATAGTCGCCACCGATCGCCAGATCATCGTCCTGCCGGGTGTGCAGGTATTCGCCCGAGAGGTATATGCTGACGCCCTTCGCCGGACGATAGTCAATCTCTCCGTCCAGGCCATAACTTGTCTGGCTGCCGGCGTTGACCGTGGAATTGACCAGCGCGCCGCCGCTATTGATCACCGTCGCCACCTGCCGGTTGCGGAAGTGATAGTGGAAAGCGGTGACCGAGAATGACAAGCTTGGCCCGATATAACGGTAGCCCAGTTCCTCGGACACCGAATACTCGTTCTTCAGCGCGCCCGTGCCCTGCTGGACGACTTCTCCGCCGTAGTAGCTGTTATAAAGCGCAAATTCGTTGGGCGAGCGGAAGTTCGTGGTCACGTTGGCGAGCAGCTGCTGGCGGTCATCCAACCTGAAATGCACAGAAGCGCGCGGCAGCGCGGCGAACGTGCTGGTACGCACTTTCGTCTGCGGACCGGGCAGGTGATTGCGCCCGTTGCGCAGCAGGTCCACGCCCTTGAACCCGATATCCACGCCAAGGCGCGGTGTCACGGCGATGCTGTCCGCCACGAAGAAACTCTTGGTCACGGTAACGGTGCGCGCGTTCTCATACGCAAGCAGGCGCCCGTCGGCAGTACGGATTGCCTTGCCCGGATAACCCCACTTGTCGAAAGGACGGCCATCTTCGCCCACCGAGGTGTATGTCTGCTGCACCCGGTCCGTGCCGTAATCGAACCAGAGACCCGCCGTCAGCGTGTGCGCGCCAGCTTCCAGCGTCAGCTTGCTGACGTTACCACCGCGAAACTGCTTGCCGGTCCAGTTGCCCATCACCGTGGCGACGCCGTCCACGGCACCGGGCAGTTCGATCGGCTGCGCCAGTTCCTCGGTGCCGAGGAAGTTGCCGGTCGTTGCCAGCTGCGTGCCGTAAGGCGCATTGCCGTAGCCGAACTGGAGATAGCCGGTGCTGTCGAAGGTAAGCCCTTCCGCCAGCCTGAGGTGCAGCGGCGCGGCGGCGTAAAGGTTGCGGAACGGCGCGCGGTAGAGCCGCCAGTAGGCGGTATCGCCGCCCGCGTAATCCGCACTGTAGTTGAAGTCGCGCCCCGATGTGCGCCAGTCCGCCATGGTCGGGCCGGGATAGGCTGACGTCTCTGCCTCGTTGAACGAAAGCGAGACGCTCGCGCGATTACCCTCTCCCCATTCAGCCAGCAGCTTGGCATCGATGTGCTGGCGCTTGTCGAAACCGGGGCCGCGCCAGTTGTCCGCGCGATTGTTGGAATAGGACACGGAGGCCTTGAGCCCGGTGTTCCCGATCTCTCCGGTATCGAAACGCACGAAAGCGCGGCGTTCGTCGAACGAGCCGACGGACAGGTTGATCAGCCCGCCCATGCGCTCTTTGGGATCGTCCAGCGTCAGGGAAAGCAGGCCGCCCGCCGCCGCGATCACAGGCGCGTCGATCTCGGCCGCGCCCTGCGCCAGCCGTACCTGCTGCACGTTTTCGGCATCGGCGAACTGCGACGGGTAGGCGTAGTAATAGCCGATGTCGTTCTGCGGCGCGCCTTCCATCAGCACGCCGATCTGGTCCTGCCCCAGCCCGCGCATCGTCAGGCTGGAACTGGTGGACAGGCCATAGGGATCGCTGCTCGATACGTTTGCACCGGGCAGCAGGTTGACCAACTGGAAGGCGTTCAGCGTCGGCGCCTGCTTGACGATGAATTCCGACGATATAGCGCTGACGGCTTTGGGTGCCGTCTGATCGGGCAACAATCCTTCGGGGTCGGCGTGACCGATAACCTGAATGGGGGTGCTGTCGGCATCGTCAGCCAGTGCCGGAACCGCTGCGAACAGCACCGGGAAGGCCAGAACTGCACCGGAAAAGAACTTGAACTTACTTGCCATCGTCACGCGTCCACTCCACTCGGAGGGACAACGGACCTGCCGCCAACCCTCCCTACGCCGGTGTCAACCGGATCAGGTTCAGCGGGTCGTGGTCTGCAGACCACCTCTCAGCCACGCATAAGCGGCCCCCCGGGGATGGGCGGCGCATAGGCGTTCGGATGCCAAGTGCAAAGCGTTATTATTTGCAGGCGCGCGGGAGGAAGCGGTCAGTAATCGCCCTGCTCGACGACAAGGTCGTAAGCGTCGCCGCGATAGAAGCACGATGTTGCCTCTACCATGCGGCCATCGGGAAGGAACGCACGTCGCTCGATGGCAAGGCACGGGTCACCTGCGGAAATGCCCAGCATCTCGGCATGTTCGGGGCTGAAGCCGACCGAGCGCAAGCGCTGCAACGCCCGCACCGGGCGATGCCCCTGACCCTCAAGCGCGGCATAGAGCGAATCCCCCACCACATCGGGCGAAGGCAACGCCCAGCCGGGAACCACGGCATGTTCGATCGCCATCGTCTCCCCGTCGGCACAACGGATACGGCTGAAGCGCAGGATGCGCGAACCCGGCGAGAGGCCAAGCAGCATGGCCTCGTCAGGCGTGACGGCGCCCTCCGACCGATCGATCCACACGTTGCTGGGCTTGCGCCCGCGCGCGGTCATGTCTTCGGAAAAGGAGGACATGATGGAGAAGCTCTTCTCCACGCGCTGGCCTCTATCACCGTGCTGCCGTTCTGCCTGACTGGAGGCGGCAACGAACGTGCCCGCGCCCTGCCGGCGTTCCAGCATGCCTTCCTCCACCAGCCCGTCGATCGCCTTGCGCACGGTGACGCGCGATACGCCATACTCCTCCACCAGCTCGCGCTCGGTGGGGAGCGCAGATCCGATCGTGATCCGCTGCTTGTCGATGGCTTCGCGGATGAGCCGCTGGAGGCGCATATAGCGGGGGCCTGTCTCGCTTTCGCGAAGTGGGCCGATCGTATCCAGGGCTGACATAGTTCTCCTCTATCCGCCTGCGATACGACGAGAACGAAGGCGGGACAACGCGAATATCACCTGTATCGCATTGGTATTGGAAAACTGCGTCACCAGTTGCCGATTTCAAGGGGCGGCGTGCCAGTCTGCGATCGTTTCAGGGGCGAAAAGCAGGTGCCAGCGCGCACCTATGCGCGCGCCGCCACGCATGCCGTGCGCGGTCAGCGCATCGAGGTCAGGCTCCCGCGCGCTCTCTACCAGCAGGCGGCCGTGCGAAGTCCATACCTGGGCGCCTTCCCCCAGAGCCGTACGGACCACTGCTGGCAGGCATGCGGGATCGAGTGACATCGGGCCTGACGGCACGGGCTCAGCAACCGCAGCGGCTGCCTGTGAAGCTCCGTGCGAAGCATTGCGGATTTCGTCCGCCACCGTATCGGCGATCGGACCAAGCACCACCTGCAGGCCATGCGCGGAAGGACGAATCACGCCCTTGGCCCCAAGCGCGCGCAGTTCAGCCTCGTCGACCAGCCCCTGATCGCCCACCACAAGACGCAGGCGCGTGGTGCAGGCGCCGATCTCGCGCAGGTTCTGTGCCCCGCCCAACGCATCGAGGAAGGCAAGGCCGCGCTCTCCGGCAGGACGTTCGGTACGGTCGGTATTCTCAACCAGATCCTCGCGCCCCGGCGTCTTAAGGTCGAAGCGCACGATGACCCAGCGGAACACCGTGTAATAGACCGCGAAGTAGGCCAGCCCCACCGGCAGCAGCAACAGCGGCTTCTGCGCCTTGCCCAGATTGAGCACATAGTCGAACAGCCCTGCGGAGAACCCGAAGCCGAGATGAACGTCAAGCGCCGACATCAGCGCCATCGACACGCCCGTCAGCACCGCATGAACCACGAAGAGCACCGGCGCCAGAAACATGAAGCTGAACTCGATCGGCTCAGTCACGCCGGTCAGGAACGACGTGGCGGCAAGGCTCAGCAGCATGCCCCCTGTCGCCTTGCGCCGCTGCGGCAAGGCGGAGCGATACATGGCAAGGCACGCGGCGGGCAGGCCGAACATCATGACCGGGAAGAAGCCGGTCATGAATGCCCCGGCATCCGGGTCGCCCGCAAAGAAGCGGCGCAAGTCGCCGGTGGTGCCGTGATAATCGCCCAGTACGAACCATGCGACGTTGTTGATGATGTGATGCAGCCCCGTCACCAGCAACAGGCGGTTGAGCAGCCCATAGACGAACAGCCCCCACTCTCCGCTGGCAAGGGCAAGGCGGCTCATCCCGTCGATACCGCTGTTGACCGCCGGAAACGCCGCGCCGACCACGCCCGCGATCAGCACGCCGACAGTGCCGCTGACGATGGGCACGAACCGCCGCCCGCCGAAGAACGCCAGGTATTCCGGCGCGCGGAAGTTGTGGAAGCGGTTGTACGCACTGCCACCGATGATGCCCGATACGATTCCGATCGGCACCGAAAGCCGCGCGATCTGCGCCTGGCTCCACGCCGAAGTCAGCGCCGCCTTGATTGCCGCCGCATCAGCCGCAACACCTGCCGTCACCTCGGGCGGGACCACCAGCAACGCACGCGCGCCTTCACTGGCGACAAGGAAACACACCGCGCCCGCCAGCGGCGCCGCGCCGTTGCCGTCGCGGGCAAAGCCGGTGGCAACGCCGATGGCGAACAGCAGGCCCAGGTTAGCGAACATCGCGTTGCCCGCTGCGCTCACGAAGTCGAGCCCCAGAAGGTCCGGCTGACCAAGCCGCAGCAACAGCGCTGCCACCGGCAGCACCGCGATCGGCAGCATCAGCGCGCGGCCAAGGCCCTGCAGCCGCTGGCCCATGGATCGTATCGCGTCCCTCACAGTCCCGCCTTCCTGAGCAAATTGGCCGCCAGCGCGCGCACTTGCGCTGCGCTCGACGCCTCCAGAGCCTCGCTCGCCACGATTTCGCAGTGCTCGCGCGTCAATGCGGCAAGCGTCGCCTTCACTTCGGCCACCTGCCCCGGCGCAGCAGACAGTTCCGCGACGCCAAGGCCGACCAGCAGCCCCACCGCCAGCGGATCGGAAGCCAGCCCTCCGCACACGCCAACCCATTTGCCAAAGCGATCCGCGCCCGCACATGTCTGTGCGATCAGCCGCAGGACCGCCGGGTCCAGCCCGTCGATGCCGCCGGCCACTGCCGCATTCCCGCGGTCCATCGCCAGCGTGTACTGGGTCAAATCATTGGTGCCGATGGACAGGAAATCACACTCCGCCGCAAGCCGATCGGCCATGACAGCGGCCGCAGGCGTTTCGACCATGACGCCCAGTTCAGGCGCCGCGACGCCCAGCGCCGCAGCCTCTGCCAGCAGCACTTCGCGCACGTCCCGCAGTTCCTCCACCCGCGCGATCATCGGGGCCATGATCCGGATATCGCCCGAGGAGGTAGCGCGCAGGATCGCGCGGATCTGCGTAGACAGCACTTCGGGCCGCGCCAGCCCCACACGAATACCGCGCAGGCCCAGCGCCGGGTTCTCCTCCACCGCAATGGGCAGATAAGGCGCGGGCTTGTCGCCACCGATATCGAGCAGGCGCACGATCAGCGGGCGCCCTTCCAGAGCCTTTGCAATGGCACCGTAACATGCCGCCTGCTCATCCTCGTCAGGCGCATCCGCCCGGTCGAGGAACAGGAATTCGGTGCGCAGCAACCCGCACCCCTCCGCCCCCTGCGCCAACGCGGGCGCAACGTCGTCAAGCTTGCCGAAGTTCGCGAAAACCTTCACCCGATGCCCATCTGCCGTCGCGCCCGGCCGCGACGATGCCGCCAGTGCCGCCGCCCGCCGCGCCTCGCGCAGCGCCGCTTCGGCGCGCGCAGCATTCACACGATCCGCTCCCGGATCGACCTCCAGCGCTCCACCTGCCGCGTCCAGCACTACCGTGGTGCCGTCGGCGATGCCCAGCACTGCATTACCCAGAGCCACCAGCGCGGGCAGTCCCCGGCTCGCCGCGATGATCGCCACGTGCGAGGTCGGTCCTCCACGCGCGGTTGCCAGCCCCGCCACGCCGCCGGGGGGCAGGGCAGCCACTTGCGAAGGCAACAAGTCATCCGCCACCAGGATCGATCCTGCAGGTGCGACCACTATCGGAGGTTCGGTGCCCACCAGTTGCCATTGGACCCTGAGGTCAAGATCAAGGAAATCCGCCGCCCGTTCCGCGAAGCGCGCATCGCCGGTAGCGCGCAATGCCGCCGCTTCTGCATGCAGTATGCGCCGCCATGCCAGCCCTGCGCTCATGCCTTCCGCGATCAGGGCCAGCGCGCCACCGGACAGTTCGGGATCATCAAGAAGGGCAAGATGCGCGCCAAGGATCGCATCTTCCTCTGCCTGCCCGCCGTTTGCGCTGCCAAGCTTCGCCCGCACCGCTGCAAGCGCATCGTGAAGACGCGCGGCTTCCACCTCTGCTCCGGCGCCGATGGCATCGATTGGCGGTTCAGGCTGCACCGGTCGCCATACAGGGCCGACCGCGATGCCCGGCGATGCCGTTACCCCGCGCAGGACATCGCCGGCAAGTGGCGCGGTGACCTGGACGACTGCAGCGTCAGCATCGGCAACATGGGCCTCGGCTGTTGTCGCAGAGCCAACGGGAAACGGTGCGCCCTCCCCCATCCCGCCCTCGATCGTCCGCGCCAGTTCGGCCAGCGCAGCGTCGGCATCCGGGCCGCTCGCCAGAAGAGTGATCGTATCGCCGTGACGCACCGCCAGACGCAACATGGCAGTGGGGCTGGCGAGGGAGGCTTCACGCCCCGCCGCCGCCACGCGCACTTGCGCATCGAAGCCCTTCAGCGTTTCGGCCAGCCGGGCGCAGGGGCGTGCATGAAGGCCATGAGCCAGCGGAACACGCACGTCACGGCTCAACCGCTCCTCGAATGCCGCCGCATCCCCATTCGCTGGCGCTGCCAAGCCATCGGGCACAAGCAACGCCATGGGCTGGCCAACTTCGACCGGGCCGAATGCTGCCACCCATTCGATCGCATGGCCTGAAGGTTCGGTGACCAGCACCGGGGTGACAAGACTGCGCGCGCCGTCGACGACCTCGTCCAACACCACGCGCAGAAGGGGCTGGCCCGCAGATACCTTGTCCCCAATGCGCACCAGCGGCGTGAACCCCACCCCGCCGAGGCCTACCGTATCCAGACCGAAGTGCAGCAGCAGTTCCACGCCTTCGTGCAAACGCAAGGTAACCGCGTGGCCCGCTTCGTGAAAACCGATCACCTCGCCCGCAGCGGGGGCGTGGAGCACGTCACCCAGCGGATCGATCGCCACACCCTGCCCCAGCATACCGCTCGCAAAGACCGGATCGGGAACTTCGTGCAAGGGGCAAAGCCAACCGGCAAGGGGTACGCTAAGGGAAATGGGCGGCATCTCGGTTCCCGGCAAAATGCGATCGGTGAGGGTATCAGGCGTAAGAAGGGCAATCGTGGCGACGCCCGCCGATCCACGTCTGCATCGGCTTCAACGCGCTGTCGAGCATCGCGAAGTCGGCGCGGTAGCCGGGCTGCACCCGGCCGTATTCGTCATCCAGCCCGAGGTAGGCAGCAGGCGTCTGCGCAGCCATGCGCGCAGCAACGGGCACTGTAATGCCGGTCATCGCCACGATGTTGCGCACGGCACCCGCCATGTCGAGCCCCGATCCCGCCAACGTGCCTGCAGCATCGGTGCAGATGCCATCGCGCACGAAAATCTCGTGACCGTCGAGATAGAAAGGCGCGCCTTCGTTGCCGACGCCGGGCATCGCGTCCGTTACCAGCATGACCCGCTCGGCCGACTTGGCCTTGAGCGTCAGCCGCAGGATCGAGGGCACGACATGAACGCCGTCCGCGATCACGCCGCACCAGACGCCATCATCGTCGAAGGCAGCGCCGATCAGGCCCGGCGCACGGTGATGCAGCGGCGCCATCGCGTTGAACAAGTGGGTGACGCCGGTGATGCCGTGCGCAAAGCCGGTCGCAGCCTGTTCGGCGGTAGCGTCTGAATGGCCTGCGCTAAGGATCACGCCTGCAGCGACAAGGCGCTCAAGATCGGCGGGATCGGCCAGTTCGGGGGCCAGCGTCAGCATTACCCTGCCGCGAGCCGGGCGGGTAAGCAGCGCCATCGTATCATCATCCAGCCGGATCAGGCGTTCCTCGGCGTGGATGCCCTTGCGGCGCGGGTTGATGAACGGCCCTTCGACGTGAATGCCGACCACGCCGGGAACGCCTGCCGCGATCGCCTCGTCCACCGCATCCAGGCCACGGGCGATGACGTCGGGGTCGGCGCTGATCAGGGTCGGCAGAAATGCCGTGGTCCCATAGCGCGCATGAGCGGCACCGATGGCAGCAATGCCGTCGACCGTGGGCGTATCGTTGAACAGCACGCCGCCGCCGCCGTTGACCTGCGCGTCGACGAACCCCGGCAGCATCCAGCCTCCGGCCAGATCGACCCGCTCGTCCGCAGCACCTCCGCAGCTCGGTTCGATGGCAACGATGCGCTCATGCTCGATAGTGATGCGCGCTTCGGGAAGGACAGTATCGGCGGCAAGGACATTGCCGTTGAAGACATGAAGAACGGTCATCGCGTGCGCGTCACCTTGGCAAGATAGGGTGGGCTGTCGGGATCGTTGCCCCGTGCAAGAGACAGGGCGTTGGCCATACGATAGAAGGACGAAATCGTCGCCAGCGGCGCAAGTTCGGCCCGCAGCGAAAGCACGGGAAGATGCCCGATGCCCGGTTCCGCGCCATCAGCCTGCGACGCCAGCCAGACCCGTGCGCCACGGGTGGCGAACTCAGTGCAAAGAGCGCGCACGTCGTCACCCGCGCTGTCCGGGCCGGCAAAGGCGATCACCGGGAACCCTTCGCGCACCACCGCCATCGGGCCGTGGCGCACTTCGGCCGAACTGAACGCCTCTGCGTGGAGCGCAGACGTCTCCTTGAACTTGAGCGCAGCCTCCTGCGCCACGGCCAGGCCATAGCCCCGCCCGATCACGAAAAGGTTCGTCGCATCGCGCAGCCCCTCGCCCAGCGCCGACCAGTCGAGCGCGAACGCCTCGTTCAGCCTTGCCGGAAGGTCTGCCAGATCGGATGCGAAGTCCGCGTCGTCGCGCCATGCGGCAACGATCGCGGCGATACCGGCAAGCGAGGTGATGTAGGACTTGGTCGCTGCCACCGACTTCTCGGGCCCGGCGCAGAGCGGCAGCACGACATCAGCCATCGCGGCCAGCGGAGAATCCTCGTCATTGACCAGCGCCACTACCAGCGCGCCCGACGCCTGCTGACGCTCCACGGTCGCCAGCATGTCGGGGCTGCGGCCCGATTGGGATATCGCCAGACACAACACCCGCCCCGGCGATGAGGCAACCGGCGCGTCGTAGAGAGAAACGGTCGAGAAGGCAGCAGATACCGTGGGCACGCCAAGCAGCGTCTCAACCAGGTATTTCGCGTAAGTCGCCGCGTGATCGGAAGAGCCGCGCGCGCAAGTGATTACCAGCGCGGGGGGATCCTTGCGCAGGCTTTCGCCCAGCAAATCCAGCGCCTTGCGGTTCTGCGCCAGAAAACGGGACACCGCCGCCCCGGCCTCGCATGCTTCGGCATGCATCAGCGTGACGCGCGATCCATCATGTGTCCTTGCGGGGGAATCGAGGCTGACGTCTGCTGTCACGTTTGATGTTTCCTAGCTGGCAGGCACCGAAGCGAATCGGAATATGTCCGGGCAATGTCGCGATCGAACATCGGCATCATATGGCGCGAAATTTATAACACAATGGTATTTTAAAGGTATCCTTCAGGCCGGCAAATCGCACTCAGACTGACCCCCGGGCCTTATAGCCCGCTTGCCTCGGTGAGCAGGAATGTTGCTGAAATGCCGAATTTCGACAGGCTTTCCGATTATTCTCGGCCACATGCGCAGGCAGAAACAGAGGCCCTCAAGGGCTGCAATGGATCGTCGAGCAAGACAATACCAAAATAATCATTTTCGTCTTCAAATGGACTTGACTTGCCTTAGGGTCTTTGTGACATGATTGGGTAACAAATCAAAAAATGTTCGCAGGAGGTGCGGAAGAGTCGCTCGGCTTTTCCGCTCCTGGAAAAACGTCTCAGGGGGTAGTCATGACAAGTTCAGAACGCGTATTCGATCCGATCGCCCGGCGCCTTGTGAAGGCTGCCCTGCTGCTTTCCAGTTGCGCCCCGGCATTGCTGGTGCCGGCCGGACCGGCTGCGGCGCAGGAGGTTGCGGCGCCCGCAGAGGGTGATGCTGCCGACATCGTCGTTACCGGTTTCCGCAACAGCCTTGCCAACGCGCTCGACGCAAAGCGCAATGACGTGCGCGTGACGGACGGCATTTCTGCCGAGGACATCGGCAAGTTCCCGGCCGAAAACATCACCGAAGCGATCCAGCGCATCTCCGGCGTGCAGATGTCCAACATCAACGGTCGCGGCGCGACGATCAGCATTCGCGGCCTTGGTCCGCAGTATGCACTGACCACGATCAACGGCCAGACCTTCAAGAGCGCCGACTTCACGGACGGCTTCCGATACGACATCATCCAGACCGAACTCGCCAACGCGATCGAGGTGATCAAGTCGCCCACCGCCGCTATGGACACCGGCGGCCTTTCGGGCACCGTGAACATCTCCACACCCAAGCCGCTGGACTACAAGGACCGCCAGATCATCCTGTCGGTGAAGGGTCAGAACTCCGAATACGCGGGCGGCAAGATCACCCCCAAGATCAGCGGCAGCTACGTCGACCAGTTTGCTGACGCCACCATCGGCGTCTACGCCAACCTGGGCTATCAGAAGCTTCGCGACCGCGCCGACTATATGTGGATGGACCGCTGGGCGACCACGACCGTCGATGGCGAGAGCGTGCAGTTGCCGCGTCGTCCGCGCTATCGCCGGATCGATCGCGACACCGAACGGCTGATGGCCAGCGGCGGCGTGCAGTGGAAGCCGTCCGACCGCTTCGAAATGAACGCAACAGCGATCTACGCGCGCGACAAGACCGACTATGACCTCAACCAGCAGGTCTTCCTGTTCGACACCTCGCGTATCACCGTGAACGAAGTGAACAATGGCGTCGCCACCAATGTGACCGCCACGAATTTCACCATGGAAAACAACCGCCAGCACGAGGACCGCAACCTCACGAGCCAGGGCTACACCCTTGGCGCGAAGTGGAATGACGGCACGGGCTGGGCTGCCAGCACCACGCTGAACTACACCAAGGGCACGACCTATCAGGATGAACGCGCTGCGATCGTCGGCGTCAACATCCCCAGCGCATCCATCGACTTCAGCGACCCCAACGACGTGAACTTCACCGTCGGCACGGACCTGACCGACCCAAGCCTGTACCAGCGTAGCACGCTGACGCGTAACGAGTATCCAAACGGCGCTACCCGCCGCATGAACTCGTCCGAAAAGTCCGCGCAGTTCGACGTCAGCCGCGAAGTCACTTTCGGGCCGATCTCGAAGCTGAGCGCGGGCGTGAAGTACCGCCACGAAACCTTCAGCCGCTATGTTTCGCGTCATGACATGGTTGCGCTGGCCGATGCGCCGGACGCCACCAGCAGCGTGTTCCCGGATATGACGACGACCTACTATCCGGTGTCCGGCTTCCTCAACGGCAGTTCTGGCATCCCGACCGCGTGGATCGGGCCGGACCTCAACGCCTATGAAAAGGCGCTGGCCGCAGCCGGGATCGTCGTTCCCGACATCTTCGCGCCCGAAGCCAGCTACAACGTCGATCGTTACATGCCATCGGTATACGCAATGGCGGATATCGACACGACGATCGCGGGCATGCCGCTGCGCGGCAACGTCGGCCTGCGTTACGAGCACACCAAGCAGAAGGTGCTGGGCAACGTCACCGAACCGCGTGACGACGGCTACGAGGAAGTGCAGCAGAAGATCGGCGAGTACACCGTCACGCAGAAGTACGGCAACTTCCTGCCGAGCCTGAGCCTTGTGGCCGAACCGACCAACAACCTGCAGGTCCGTTTCGCCGCTGCCAAGGTTCTGGTCCGTCCGTTCATGGACTCGCGCACCTCGATGGCGCAGACCACATCGACTTCGGCCAACACCGATCCGGTTGGAACCAACACGGTCACTGTCGATCTTGGCCAGGCGGGCCTCAAGCCGCTGACCGCCAAGCAGCTCGATCTGGGTGTCGAGTGGTACTATGACCACGGTAACGCGCTCTCGATCAACGGCTTCTACAAGTGGATCAAGAACGGCACGTATTCGTCGCTGGTCTGCCCGTCCTCCTTCGACGGGACGGCACTGTCGAGCAACTCCGGCGGTGAATGCGTCGATGCCTCGGGCAACATCTACGACATCACCCAGACGCTCAACGATCCCAGCACGATCCGCGTGAAGGGTTTCGAGGTCAGCTGGACGCAGTCGTTCGACCGCTTCCTGCCGGTGGACGGCTTCGGAATCATGGCGAACTTCACGCGCGTCTATCCGCAGAAGGTCGCGATCGGCACCGGCTACACCATTCGCAACCTGTCGAAGGTGACCTGGAACCTCGTGCCCTACTGGGAGAACGAGCACTTCAACATCCGCGCGGCGATCAACCACCGCAGCGGCTACGAGCAGAACAGCGCCGACAGCTTCTTCGCCTATGCCGGTCATACGGTGCGCGCACGCACCCAGGTCGATATCAGCGGCGGCTATTCGCCCAACGAATGGCTGAGCTTCTCGGCGGGTGTCATCAACCTCAACAACAGCTGCGAGGAAGCGTACTACACCGACTCCTCAATCTGGCAGGAGAGCAGCTTCTACGGCCGCAGCTTCTACCTTTCGGCGACGTTGAAACTCTGACATCGACGTGACGATAAGGGGCGTGTCCGGGCTGTTCCGGGCACGCCTTCAGATGCAGGCCCCACCCTGTTCAAGACTGCTTTGCCGAAGGAATGCCCCCGATGACCGTGATCCGCATCCAGCGTCCGTTCAAGAGGGGGAGCTTGCGATGGGCGACCACCGCCTTGGTGCTCGCCACCGTCGCGCAGCCTTTCGCGGCCTTCGCGCAAGACGCGCAACCCCCGGTTTCATCGGCCCTCTCTCCTCCGGCCGGTGAGCAGCCCGGCGTCGATTCCGCCGCCGCCGCGCTGGCCCGCTTCGGCATCCCGGCAGACAGGCTCTCCTTCAGCCTGAAGCCGGATGCCGGAGCGGCGCACTATCGCATCCGCATCCGCAACGGCCGCATCGAGGCACAGGGCACCTCCCCCGTAGCGCTGGTGCGCGGCGTGGTCGCCACGCTGGAAAAGCTTGGGCGCCTTCACGTCAGCTGGGAAGGCCGCCGCCTTGGCTCATTGGACGATCTGCCGGACATGGATACCGGCGAAGTCGCATCCCCCTTCTCGCTGCGCGCCTATCTCAATACCTGCACTTACGGCTATACCACCCCATGGTGGGGCTGGGACCGCTGGGAGCAGGAAATCGACTGGATGGCCGCGCACGGCGTAGACACGCCGCTGGCAATGGAAGGCCAGGAATACGTCTGGCGCGAACTCTGGCGCGAAAACGGCATGAGCGAGAGCGCAATCGCAGATGGCCTCTCTGCAGCGCCGTTCCTGCCGTGGCAGCGCATGGGCAACCTTGCGGGCTACCGTGCGCCGCTTTCGTCGGGCTGGATCGAGAAGAAGCACCAGTTGCAGCTGCGCATTCTGGCGCGCATGCGTTCGCTCGGCATGAAGCCGGTCCTGCCCGCTTTCGCCGGATATGTGCCCGAGGCATTCGCCAAGGCTCACCCCAAGGCGCGGATATACAAGATGCGCGCGTGGGAAGGTTTCCCGCCGACCTACTGGCTCGACCCGTCGGACCCGCTGTTCGCGCAACTGGCGGCCCGTTTCGTGACGCTGTACAACCGCACTTACGGCGAGGGGGAATACTACCTTGCCGATGCCTTCAACGAGATGATCCCCCCGATCGCGGAGGACGGCAGCGACGCCGCTGCCGCCGAGTACGGGGACTCCATCGCCAACACCGCCGCCACCCGCGCTGCGGCACTGCCGCCCGCAGTGCGCGATGCGCGTCTTGCCGCGTATGGCGAACGGCTTTTCGGATCGATCACCGCCGCCGCTCCCAAGGCTACGTGGGTCATGCAGGGCTGGCTGTTCGGTGCCGACAAGGCATTCTGGACGCCCGAAGCTATCGCAGCATTCCTCAGCCGCGTACCTGACGACCGCATGCTGATCCTTGACATCGGCAACGACCGCTATCCCGGCATCTGGCAAAAGACCGATGCTTTCGACGGCAAGGCGTGGGTCTATGGTTACGTCCACAATTACGGCGGCAGCAACCCCGTCTACGGCGATCTGGACTTCTACCGCCGTGACATGGCCGCGCTTCACGCCGATCCGCGCAAGGGGCGACTGACCGGCTTTGGTCTGTTCCCCGAAGGGCTGCACAGCAATTCGGTGGTCTACGATTACGCGTATGACCTTGCCTGGGGCGAGCCGGACCGGCCGATGGCCGAATGGCTTGGCGAGCACCTGACCGCGCGTTACGGCTCAGCATCCCCATCGCTGGTCAAGGCGTGGGAACAGGCGGCCGCAGGCGCCTATCGCACCCGCTACTGGGAACCGCGCTGGTGGCAGCAGCACGCGGGCGCCTATCTGTTCTTCAAGCGGCCGATGGCGGACGGTGCGGATTATCCCGATGCCCCCGGCGATCCGGCGAAACTGCGCCAAGGCATCGAGGCGCTTCTCGCCGCCGCTCCGCGCCAGCCCTCGACGCTTCTGACATACGACATCGTCGACCTGACCCGCCATTACGCCAGCCTCGAACTCGACCGGCTGCTGAAGGCGACGCTGACGGCCTACCGCGATGGCGAACTCGACGAAGGTGACCATGCGCGCTTCAAGATGGGCGCGCTGGCGCGGCGGATCGACGCCCTGGCAGGGAACCAGCAGGAAACGCTGGGTTCCTGGATCGCCGACGCGCGCGCTTACGGCGACACCCCCGCTGAAAAGGACCGCTTCGAGGAAGAGGCCAAGGCGATCGTCACCGTATGGGGCGGCGAAGGCCACTTGTCTGATTACGCATCACGCGCATGGCAGGGGCTTTACGCAGGATACTACCTTCCGCGCTGGGAAAGCTTCCTGACCGCGCAACGCGCCGCGCGGGCAAGCGGCAAGCCGGTTGACGAACCCGTGGCCGTCGGCGCCGTTCGCGCATGGGAACAACAGTGGATCGCCGATGGGCGCCAGTGGAAACGCAAGAAGCCCAAGGATCCGATCCGGCTCGTCCGCGATCTGCTGGAGGAAACCCGGCCATGACCGCCGCTCCTTTCCCCGCCAAACCGCAGCGTTTTGTCTCGCTGGACGTGTTCCGGGGCGCCACCATTTTCCTGATGATCCTTGTCAACACGGCTGGGCCCGGAGCAAAGCCTTGCACACAGTTGGTCCACGCCAAGTGGATCGGCTTCACGCTGGCCGACCTCGTATTCCCCTGCTTCCTGTTCGCGATGGGCAACGCGATGAGTTTCGCGACCCGCAAGCCCATCGCGACCGGGCCTTACCTGAAGCACCTGTTCCGTCGCGGCGCGATCATCTTCGCCATCGGCTTCTTCATGTTCTGGTATCCCTTCGTGCGCCACGACGCCGATGGATGGAGCATGGCGCCCTTCGCCCTCACTCGCATTCCGGGCGTGCTGCAGCGCCTTGCGCTTTGTTACGTGCTGGCGGGCCTGATGGTACGCTGGCTTGACTGGAAGAAGCTGCTGGCGGCCTGCGTCGTGCTGCTGCTGGGCTACTGGGCGATCCTGCTGACGTTCAGCCTGCCCGGAGAAGCCTATTCCAAGTTCGGCAATGCCGGCACCCGCCTCGACCTTTACCTGCTGCCCAAGGGGCACCTTTACAAAAAGGACGGCGGTTTCGATCCTGAAGGATTCCTTGGAACTCTCCCCGCAACCGTAAACGTGATCGCGGGCTATCTTGCGGGCGTGGCCATCCTGCGGGCAGGATCGCTGCAGAACACGCTACGGACACTCGCGCTGGCGGGGGCCGCACTTGTCATCGCCGCGCTGGCGTGGAGCCCGTGGTTTCCGATCGCCAAGAAGCTGTGGACCGGCTCGTTCGTCCTGCTTACCGTCGGCATCGCGCTGATCCTGCTGGCGGCTGCAAGCTGGCTTTTCGAGGTAAAGGGCGTGTCCGCAGGCAAGCGCTTCTTCACGATCCTGGGGCGCAATCCTCTGGCGATCTACCTGTTTTCCGAATTGCTGGTGATCACCATGAACCTTGTGCGGATACCGGGCTACGGCGGCCTTTATGACTGGATCGGCATCGCCCTGTTCCAGCAGCTTGTCCCCGGCCCCGTCGGTTCTCTGCTATGCGCGTTCATCTATACCATGGTGTGCTGGGGCGTGGGCTGGGCGCTTGACCGCAAGGGCCTGATCCTGAGAGCCTGAGGATCAGGACACAGCCGAAGCAAGACAGTGGACTGCTGCGCGACCCGCGATTTTGCCCAGCGTCGTCGCCGCAAGCAGGCCGTTGCCTGCAAGATATCCGTAGGAACCGTCGCCCGAAAGCCCCCGCGCTGCGCCTCCGCCTGCGAACAGATTGGGAAATGCGGTTCCATCTTCATGCAGCACGCGTGACTGGGTATCGATCACCAACCCGCCCTGCGTATGGAACAGCGCGCCGGTGACTTTGGCGGCGAAGTACGGCCCGGCCAGCACCTGCGACGGCGCAAAGGCCCGGCCGAACGCGTCTTCCCGTTCTCCCCGCGCGATCGCGGCCACTTCAGCGCAAGTCTCTTCCAGCGCGATCGCCGGCACTTTGATCACTTCGGCCAGATCCTGCAGCGTAGCCGCGCTTATTACTGCCCCGGCGCGCAGGGCGTCGCGGTAATCGTCGAAGTCGCTCATCAGGACGTGCAGCCGTTCGTCGAAGATCGACCAACCGACCCGACCGGGCTGCGCGTTCAGCTTGGCAGCCTGTTCGGAATAGCCTGCGGACTCGTCGGAAAAGCGCCGCCCCTCGACATTCACCTGAAAGCCGCCCTCCATGATCAGCGGCCACAGGATCGGCACGGCATGGCCCACCGCCAGCCCGCCATGCCCCTGATAGGCTGTCATGTCGGCAACCGCTGCACCCATCTCCAGGCCCCAGCGGATAGCATCACCCTTGTTGCCGGGATGCCCGTGGAACGTTGCCTCGGCCATGTCGGGGATGAACCGCGCGACCATCTCGGCGTTGCCCGCAAAGCCCGAACACGCAAGGATCAGGGCATCGCAGGTAACAGTCTCCGCACTCCCGTCAGGGCGAATATAACGCACACCGGTGACGCGGTCGCCGTGATGCAATACCTCTGCCACGGTTGCTTCGGTCAGTATCGGGATCTGCGCTTCGGCACAGGCAGCTTCCAGTGCCGCCATAAGTTCGCCCCCGGTCCGGTTGGGCGTCCCGTACATTCGGCGCACGCTATGTCCGGGATAGATAAACCCGTCGACCAGCTCCAGCGGCACCCCATGGCCGTCACGCAGCCAGGCGATCGTCTCCACCGATTCACGGGCGACATGCATTGCCAGTTCGGGATCGATGCGGCCCTTTGTCTTTGCCACCATGTCTGCGGTGAAGATTTCCGGCGTGTCGACTATGCCAGCGACAGCCTGCTCCGGCGTGCCGCTAGCCGGGATCATGCCGGTGGACATCGCGGTCGACCCGGAAGGCGAAGCGTCCCGTTCCAGCACCAGCACCTCGCCTCCGGCGTCATGCGCAGCAAGGGCGGCAGTCAGTCCGGTACCGCCTGCACCGACGATAACGATAGGGAAATGCATTGTGTCGCTCATGATCGAAACCTGTCCACGAGAAGGGCCGGACCACGAAGGTGCGAAGACGGCCTGAACACGCAGATGGAGAAAGCGCACCGAAACTGTCGTGCGCCGTCTTCCTGCCTTTTCAACAGACGAACAACGATCTTGGATAGAAATTCGCTGCTCGAACAGGTGCACACGAAGTCATCCATCCGGCAGCGATGAGAACGCTAGCCTCACCTTTGGTGACCACCACGCGCAGGAGTCCGGCCATGAGGAAAGAACCCAAGACCGCTTTCATAACCGGCAGTTCACGCGGGATTGGCAAGGCTCTGGCGCAGGCGCTGCTGGACAGGGGCATCAATGTCTACGTTTCGTCTTCGGATGCCGAAGAGGCCCGCCGCACTGCCCGCGATCTGCGGCAGCATCGTGCGCGCGCCGAGGGCGGCCCCTGCGACGTCACCAGCGCCGATGCGGTGCACGCCGCATGGG
The DNA here is from genome assembly GCF_002896965.1 of Novosphingobium guangzhouense. Lineage (GTDB taxonomy): Bacteria > Pseudomonadota > Alphaproteobacteria > Sphingomonadales > Sphingomonadaceae > Novosphingobium > Novosphingobium guangzhouense. The sequence continues at coordinate 19,022 of NZ_LYMM01000001.1, read as the reverse complement.
AAGATGCCTGCACGCGATTTGGCGGCATCGACATCTGGGTCAACAACGCAGGGCTGGCTCTCGGCGGTGGCCTTATCGAGATGCCGGATGCGGACATGGCGCGGATGCTGGATATCAACGTCATGGGCCTGGTTCACGGCTGCCGAACGGCGATCCGTGGCTGGCGGGAAAGCGGAAGGCCCGGCGCGCTCTATAACATGCTGGGTGCGGGCGCGGATGGAACGCCGATGCCGTTCATGAACGGCTATGCAACCACCAAGGCCGCCGTCACTTATCTGACCCGCTCACTGGCCATGGAGATGAGCGGCAGCACGGTGGTTGTCGGCGCGATCAGTCCCGGCCTTGTCATCACCGAAGGCTTCCTGCGCGAACATGCCAAGCTGGATGCCAAGGCTGCGCGCCAGCGGCGTGACTGGGTGAACCTTATCGCCGACCACCCGGAGACCACCGGCCGCTGGGCGGCGCGCATCCTGGATACCAACGCGCAGAACGCCAAGGTCTTCACCTGGCTGACCCCGCGCAAGATCCGGGACCGGCGCAAGGGCAGGCCGCGCGACGTGCTATCGCGCTACTTTCCCGAAGCACCGGCCTGATCATCTGCACCAAGAGCGTGAAGCAGGATGTTAGGCAGCATCGCATTGTCCCAGACCGGCTTGGTAGGCGGGCGTTCGCCGGTGCGCAGGATCACCAGCTGGCGTGACGGCACGATATAGACCACCTGGTTCGTGTTTCCATCGAACAGGAACAGATCTGGTGCCGCATAGGGCGCGGAGTGGAACGAGCGCCCGAACGTCACGTCCGGATTGGCCGGTCCACGCCACTCTGCATAAGGGCTGCCGATGTAGACGCCCAGACCTGCATGGGGGTTCTGCTCGGTCGGTGTGGTCATCGCCCTGACGAACCCGTTGGGCAGCAGTCGTCGCCCTTCCCACACGCCGTCACGGGCAAGGAGGATGCCCAGCCGCAGATAGGTTTCCGCAGGCATGAGCGCGCAGCAACCGGAATGCGGCGTGCCGCCTGCACGGTTCATCCATATCTGCCCGCCGCGCGCGCCGATCGGTGCCAGCACTTCGCGCGCGATCCAGTCCGCGAACGGCTTGCCAGTGGCCCTTTCGATCAGCGGCGCGATGAGTTCTCCATTAGCGTTGGAATATTCATATCGGCTGCCGGGCGTATCGACGAGCGGGTACTCATCGATGATGATGCGGTCGTGATACGGGTGCAGATAGGCACGATTGAGGATGTCGGCGGGGTCCGACGCCACACCTTGCGGCAGGAGGCCGGACCGCATGCCCAGTACTTGCCTGATGGTTATCGCCGCACGCGGCGTTCCGCGCCATTCCGTTATAAAATCCGCCATCGGCTGGTCGAGCGATGCGATATGCCCCTTTGCGATGGCCCGGCCGACCGCGATGACCGCCAGCGGTTTGGACAGCGACTTTGAAATGATGGGGGTATCATCGCGCACACCACCGAAGTAGCTCTGCTCCACCAGCCTGCCGCGATGCCAGACCATGAATGCGGAACTGTTATTTGCTGCGGCATAGTCCCGCGCCTTTGCCAGCGCCGCTTGGGGAATCGATCGGCCGGCCGGCAGCGGATGCCATTTTCGCACGCCCGGCAACGGGGCCAGCGTATCATATGCTGCCAGTCCCGTTTCGCCGGTTGCGTACTGGCGATAGCGCTTTGTGTAGAGTGCCTCCGCATCGCCTGCCGACATGCGGGAAGAAGGTGGAGGCATGGATGATGCACAGGCCGTCAGGCAAAACGCGACCAATCCGGTAATCGTCGTGGCGGGCAACGAAAGTCTCATCGCAGGTCCCCTATGCGGAAGCCGCAGAGTGCCGCGATCCTCTGTTCCTGCGAACGGCGGACAGTGTCTCTGTTCATCTGCTGAACAGAGAGGATCATTGCACGCGCCACGCTTGGCATTTCAGGCCAGACAAGAAACGTAAACCCAGACCACAGGGACGAGGACGCATGAACACTCCGCTCACCCCCGTTCTCAGGCAGCGCGGTCGCGCTTCGGTCGATTTTCTTGTGCACTTCGGCAAGGGGGCGCAAGGCGTGCGCGCTCAGCTTGAGCGGGAAATCGCCGGCGTGGTTCCCGATCCTGCGATGTTGCCGGACGATCTGGACGAGCGCGACGCGTGGATGGAAACCAGCCTTGGCGCAAGCCGCGCCTGGCGCGTGTCGAAAGCCGTCAGCGAATGGCATTCCACCATGCACGGCCTCATCGCCCGAGAAGCCTTCGAAGAAGTGCTCCCCGACCTTGAGCCTGCGATTGCCCGATACCAGACGGGTGGCCCAGCCTCACTGGAGCCCGCAGGACCGGAAGATAGCGCCCCGTCCTACTGGCAGGGTGTAAATTTTCATCGCACAGCCGGCGGATGGGAAGATCATCCGCAACAAGGATACATCCATGGCGAGATCGTCCACCGGAGACTGGTGGAAGCGATGTATCCCGGAGGTATCTTCCTGCAACGGCGCGCCATCGCGGCGATGCCGCCCCGCGACGATTATGCCCGCATTCTCGACATGGGCGCATCGACCGGCCACTTCACCGCCGCGCTTCAGGAAACTTACCCGTCCGCACAGATAACCGGCGTGGACCTTTCGCTGCGCGCGCTCGAACATGCACAGCGGGTGGCGAATGCACATGGCTGGCCATGGCGCCTGTATCAACGCGCCGCAGAGCAAACAGGCTTCGCCGATGGCTCCTTCGATCTTGTGGCATCCTACATCTTGCTGCACGAACTTCCCGCAGCCGCTATCCGCGGCGTGTTCGCCGAAGCGTTCCGCGTGCTTGAACCGGGCGGGGACATGATCATGAGCGACGTTACCCGATACGCCGACATGGACCGGCTGGGCGTCTGGCGCGCCGACAGCGGCGCCCGCTATGGCGGCGAACCTTACTGGCGTGAATCCGCCAGCCTGGACCTTGCCACAGTCGCCCGCGAAGCAGGCTTCGTCGACGTCAGCGCCGCTGGCCTTGGTCCACGCGCCTATCCTCACGTTGTCCAGGGCCGAAAGCCGCTATGACCGACCCCGACCCCAAGAGCTACAACCAGCCCGATCGCCGCACCCTGACCGATGCGGACAGCGGGCATCTTGCCGCCAGCCTCATCGCCCTGACACGCGAAGTATGGGTGCTGGCCGATCGGATAGCGGTAACCGAGGAAATCCTTGCCCGGCGCGGCATGGATATCCGTGCCGAAATCGACGCCTTCCAGCCCGACGCCCAATTCCAGACAAAGCTCAATCAGATGGGCGAGCGCCTTGTCGCACAGGTGGTGAATGCACTCAGCGGCATCGAAACCGCCTGACGCCCATAGCCAGCCCATGACCGAAAGCACCCTCACCGCCGCATCGCGCGGCCGCGCCCTGTTCACCATCACGCTTGTCAACTTCGTCTCTCTGGCGGGGTTCGGGCTGATGTTTCCGGTGTTTGCCGTGTACGGCCGGCAGATCGGAGCCAGCGGCATAGAGATCGCGGGCACCGTAGCCGCCTTTTCCTTCGGCGGTTTCCTGTCGAGCCCGATCTGGGGCCGTCTCTCCGACCGCTACGGGCGGCGCAACGTGATGTTCGCGGGATTGGCCATCGGCGCGCTGGTCTATGTCCTGCACATCTACGCGACGACCCCAGCATCTTTGCTCGTTGTACGCTTCGTCAGCGGGCTGACAAACGGCTGCTTCTCCATCACCTTCGCCGTCGCATCCGATATCTCCACGCGCGAAACCCGAACGCGGGATATGGGAATCGTCAGTTCGGGCTTCTCGTTAGGGTTCATCTTCGGCCCCGCCATCGGCGGCTTCGCGTCCAGCGTAACCGGGCAGGAGCACGCCTTTGTCCTCGTTTCGCTTGTCGGCGCGGCGATGGGACTGGTCGCTGCTGCGATGACATGGTTCATGCTGCCCGAAACCGGCACGAAGCACGATCCCGTTTCCGCCCCAGCCGCAATCGGCAGCATTGCCCTGCTTCGCTTGCCGGCATTCGCCACGCTGGCGTTCATCTCCCTGCTGGCGTCCGCAGCCTTTTCGAAACTGGAAGCGATACTGGGCCTTTTCGCCGATGACGTGCTGGGGCTGGACCCCTTGCGCATCGGCCTCATGTTCGCAGGTATGGGCGTGGTCACCACGATCACCCAGCTTACCCTGACCGGCCCCTGCTCACGCCGCCTTGGTGATCGCGGGACGATGCTGGTCGCGCTCGCCACGATCGGAGCTGGAATGCTTGTGCTGGGATGCGCGCATGACGTCTTCATCGCCGCGATCGGACTGACCGGGACATCGCTGGGCTTCGGATTGCTCAACCCCGCGCTCTCCGGGCTGACCTCGCACGCCACCCCTGCCGCAGCGCAAGGGATGGGGCTTGGTCTTGTGCAGGCAGCCAATTCGCTGGGCCGGGTATTCGGCCCCCTGATGGCCGGACCGCTCTACGATCTGCAGGGACCAGCCGCCCCGCTGCTATGGGGCGCTGCAATCTTCGCGGGCACGCTGGTTGCGGCCTGCGTGTTCCCGGTCGTCGCCACGCAGCGCACGGCCTGACATCTGCCTGCTATTTCGGCAGGTGAAAAGACCGTCGAACGCCATTCGACTTCGTCGCCAATCGACCGCCTAATTGCCGCCTGATCGATGGAGACGGCAATGAGCGAAGCGGCGGAACTGGTGCTTGAGGTGACGCAGCCTCCCGCCGAGCCGGATATCCGCGCGCCGCGCCGAGAAGGCGGCGCACCGCGTGAGCTCAGCCAGGCCGATCTCGTCGCTTACGGCCTTGCGGCGTTCGGCCCCGGCCTGTTGCTGAACCCGATGACGCTATATGTCCCGCAGATCTACGCCAAGGAATTCGGCATCAGCCTTGCCGCCCTTGGCACTGCGCTGGTGGTGCTGCGGATCGTCAACGCCTTTACCGATCAGGTCATCGGCTTCATCTCAGACCGCACACGGACGCGCTGGGGCGCGCGAAAACCGGCTATCGCCATAGGCGCAGCGCTGATCCTCGTCGCCGCGTTCTTCCTGCTGCGACCACCGCCGATGGCCAGCCTTGCCTACCTTGTCGGATGGAAGATCCTCTACGACTTTGCCTACACCCTTGGCGATATCAACTACACGTCCTGGGGCGCGGAACTGTCGAGCAATTACGACACCCGGTCTCGCATCACCGGGATGCGCGGGCTGGTCAGCCAGATCGGGAACCTGTGCAACGACGCGCTGCCTATCATTCTGGCATGGGCGGGACTTGTGGCCACGTCTGCCTATTCCATTCCGGTTCTGGGGTACTTCTTCGTCGTCGCGGTGATCGTGATCCCGCTGACGACCGCGATCAGTCTGGCGCGGGCTCCACAGGGGACGGCTCCGCCGGTAGAGCGGCCCCGGTTCTGGACGTTTCTTCGCAGCGTGCGCGGGAACCGGCCGCTTTGGCTCTACCTTGCCGCCTTCTGCCTTGGCGGAATGGGGCTTGGCACGCTGCAGATCATGTTCACGTTCTATGACGGCTACCTGCGGCTGGGCTCATGGTATCCCTATCTGATGACGGTGTTCGCGATCACCATGGCCTGCACCACGCCTCTGTGGACATGGATGGCGCGCCGCATCGGCAAGCACCGCGCTTACGTGGTGTCGGTCACCATCGTCAGCCTTGCTACGCAGGGCTACTGGTTCCTCGATCCCGACACGCTGACGCAGGAGTTCATCGTTTCGGTCAGCATGGTGATCGTGTTCTTCATCGGCATGGGAGCAAGCGCGATCATGGTCCTGAGCCCGGCGATCCTGGCCGACGTGGTCGATTATGGACGTCTGCGCACCCACGAACAGCGCACCGGCAGCTATTATGCCTTCTACATGCTGACCAGCAAGATCGCGACCGCCATCGGTGCTGGGACGGCATTCCTGCTACTCAGCGCCTTCGGGTACGACGCCTCGGCAGGCGCGGTGAATACGGGAACCGCCGCTTTCGGTATCCTGTTCACGGTCGCCGTGGTGCCTGCGATCCTGAAGATCGGCGGGGGTCTGATCATCTGGAATTTTCCGATCGACCGCCGCCGTCATGCGATCATCGAACGCCGCCTGATGCAGCGCGCCGCACGTTGACCCGTCCTTTCCATTTCGAAATGAAGGAAGCCGCCCGATGGCGAACGTCTATCTTGATGAAACCAACGTCGACGATCTTGGCCGAATGGTCACAAGCCTGCTGTCCGAGCTATGGATCATGCGTGACCGGATGATGGTGATGGAGGAACTGCTGGCCCGTCAGGGCATCCTCGACAGCGCAACGATCGACGGGTTCGACTGGGCCCCGGAACAGGCCGAAAAGGTGGAAGCGCTGCGCGATCAGATGGTCGGCTCCGTCCTTGGTGCCTCGCTGGGCGCGCGCGAACGGCATGTGGATCAGATGCTTGCACGGGCGGGATATTCCCGGCCTGCGTGACGGACAAAAAGGGAGGGCTGACCGTAACGGCGCCCTCTTTTTTTGCAGCTGTCAGGGCTTCACGGCGCGGGTCACCCAGGGATAGCCGTGGTCCCCCAGCGCATAGCCTTCGACATCGACGAAACCGATCGCGCGCAGTTCGTCTTCCCAATTCGCCAGGCACGTCTCGCGGAAATACGGCTCTTCCCGGTGATCGTTGTCCCACTCCAGCAAGACCGCATCGAAGATATCGACCGCACGGAACGGCGGAGGATCAGAGATGACGATTTCCCCGCCCGATCGCAGTATCCGGAACACTTCGCGGAATATCTCGCGGTTGACCTCTACCGGCGCCTCGTGATGGAGCGCGTAGCTGAACACGCCGTCGATGCTGCCGTCCGCCTCGCCGGTATCGCGCGCATCACATTGGCGCAGCGTCACCTTCAAACCGACGCGCTCCGCCATCCGGAAGCCTTCGACAAGACCTTGCCCGTTAAGGTCGCAACCAATCAGTTCGGCCTTGGGAAACACGCGATTGATCGACATGAGCGTGAAGATCCCGCCGCACCCGATTTCAAGGATGCGCTTCAAGTCGCTCTGCCGGAATTGCTGCACCACATTCACCCGCTGCGCGCCAATGTTCGAACCGGGTGGGACAGCTGCAAAGCCGCCATAGCGAAACACCCGACCGATCCCTGATCCCTTGCCGCCTAGATCATAATCGTCAGTACCATGGGGCGAGAGGTGGTAGTGGACGCCTTCGTAATAGGCAGGCAGCGGCGCCGCGGGGTCGAGTTCCAGCGTTCCGCCCGCGCCCTGCACCGGCGTGGCATCCTGCATCATGTGATAGTCGCGCATTTCCTCTACCGAAACGACATTGCGGCTCATCATCTCTTCGGCGACATAGCGCTGGACGAAGCGTTCGATCCGATGGATCGGCAGGCTGGCGGCAAGATCGATCGCAGCGTCGACACGTTCGGCGATATCGTCAGCCGAAGAATTGCCCTCGGCGTGCTCACGGGCCAGCTTTGCGCCCTGTTCGGTCGCAAGGAAATCTTCGCGCGCGACGGACCTCAGGCTGGTGGAGGAATATTTCAGCATCGCGCCCAGCACATCCAGACCGGCCCTGCTGCGCTGCAGGATATTGCTGGAATTCGGGTTCGACGTGGTGTTGATCTGCATGGCCATGACCCCGGCTCCATCGCTGGTAAGACAGGACCCAGGGATACAATGGCCTCCCTCCCTCCGTCGCCGGTCAGGGCATGCGGTTTTCGTCAGGTGAAATCCGTCTGCATTCTTTCGGCTGATGAGAGAGGTTTCAGCGCGCGGTTTCGCGCCGCTCTGCGTCGCTCCACGATCGGGGGCAGGCCAGCCGCTACCATCTGGCCCGTACCATTCGGAAGGACGAAAGCTTCATGAAGCGCACGATGATCGGGTTGGCCCTTAGCGCGGGCCTTGTTACGGGGATCGCCCCAACCACCCTGAACGCACAAAGCGTAGCCGAGATCGAAGCCGCCCGGACCGAGATCTGGGCGCTGGAACGCGCCATCTATGCGGGGCGCGCCAGGGGCGACCTCAGCAGCTATGCAGACAATCTTGCGAAGGGCTATCTTGCCTGGCCGCCCGTCTCAACCAAACCGCTCGGCACCACGACCCTCAAGGCAAGCGCTGCAAGCACCCATACCTCGCAGGAAAAGCTGGAAATGACCTTCGTGGATTTTTCCATGAACGGGAACACCGCCGTCATTTATTACAACACCCACCGCACGCGCCGGGCGGACGGTACGCCGTGCGACGATCACTTCGACACCACCCACACCTGGCTGCGTGAAGACGGAAAGTGGCACGTCTTCGCGGGCATGGCGCGCATCACACCCGGCACGGCGGCCCGCTGAAAACCACCATCGCCAAAGCGGCCCCGGACGCATGTCCGGGGCTTTCCTCATGATCAGAAGTTGAAGCGGCCGCGCAGGCCGAACTGTCGTTTGTCCGCCGCGAATGCCGCCATCGCAAGCCCGCCGGAAGGAAGCGCCTGCGTATCGCCGCCCGATTGCGCCGACTGGATTGAGCGATTGTCGAACAGGTTGGTCACGAAGAAGATGATCGAATAGCGATCGTTCTCCACCCCTGCCCGCAGATCGACGTTGGCATAAGGCGCGTACCAGTAGCTATTGGTGTTGTCCTGATAGCGGCGGCTGCGATACTGGATATCGCTTTGCAGCAGCAGGTCGAGATCCCCCGTAAGCGGCGTGCGATAGTTCAGGCTGCCGACCGCAGAATGGCGCGCCGATGCCTCCAGGCGATTGCCGTCCAGATTGACGAAGCAGCCCTTGAGATTGCCCTCGGTACGGATCGTGCAACCACCGGCAAGGGCGATGGTGATCGGACTGGTCGAAGGTAAATCGTAGTCGGTATAACGTGCATCAAGATAGGTGTAGCCGACCGAGAAAGTCAGGCCCGGCGCGATCACGCCCGCCAGTTCCACTTCTGCGCCATCGATCCGCGCGCCGCCGACGTTCTGAACAAGGCTGACGTTGCCTTGCGGGTTCACGCTGTAAGGCACCGGAACCAACGTCGATTCCTGCTTGTCCTTGTAGTCCATGCGGAAGATCGAGGCGTTGAACCGCAGGCGCCTGTTGAACAGGCTGGACTTGAAGCCGATCTCGTAGTTGTTGAGTTTTTCGGTGCCGAATGCCGCGTCATCGGGGTTCGGCGTCTGGACCTGAGACATGCCCGCCGGCTTAATCCCGCGCGAGAACGAGCCATAAAACATGAGGTCCGGGTTAACTTTGTAGGTCAGCCCCACCTTCGGCGCGAAGTAATTGGTGGACGTGCTCGCCTCGAACACGCTGCCGGTCAGCGTGAAGGGGTAGACCCCGTCCACCGCCGTGGTGGAAATACCTATGCTGCGCGCGAAGAGGTAATCGTACTTTTCCTTGCCATAGCGCCCTTCAGCCGAGATCGTCAGCTGATCTGTCAGGTCATATTCAGCGAGAGCATAGGCGGAATAATGCTTGGTCGTGCGCCCCTGATCCTGCGCCGGGCCATAGCCGCCCAGTAGCGCCAGGTTGGAGTAGATGTTCACCGGTTGGCCATCCACGCTGAAGCCCGCATTTGAAATGCTGCCAAGTTGCTGCGTCACGTCTTCCCACCAGTAAAGCCCGCCAACGGCCCAGCGAAAGCCGCTGCTGGCCTGATCGCCGATGCGCACTTCCTGGCTGAACTGCTTGGTCAGGGTCGCCGCGTCGAAGAAGAAGAAGCCCGTCGCGATGCCGCCTTCGGGAACTTCGGCAAGCTGGGTCACGCCAGCTTGTGTATAGGATGTCAGCGGGCGGCCGAAGAAGTCCGCATCCTGCCGCTGGCGCGAACGTGACCGGGCAAAGCCGGTCCAGGTGGACACCACGATGCTGTCGCTGACGGAAAATTCGCCGCGCAGGCTGGATAGGAAAGTCTTCACATGCGTGCCGGGAAAGTCTTCTCCCGTCGCCGGATCGGCCGACAGCATCACGCGCCCTATACCCTTGCCGATCTTCCCGCGCTGCGCGACGTAGCCGACCGAACCCAGCGTGGTTTGTGGTGCTCCGATGACCCCGACCTGCTGCCCGGCCACGTCCGAGGGCAGAGGGATAGCCTCGCGCATGTCCACCTCGGGCGCGCCGCCGATGTAGTATTGCGGGCGCACTTCATACGTGTCGTCCGAATAGCTGGCCCGCGCGACAAGCTTGACGTCGCTGGAAGGCTGGAACTTGGCCGCCACCGCGCCGCCCTTGGATTCGAAGCCGCCGATGCGCTTTCCGGTGACGTCGTTGTCATAGAAACCGTCGAAGTACGAATAGGCCCCGTTGAAGCGGAACGAGAGCGTATCTGTTGCCGGCAGATTGATCGCGCCTCTCAATTCGGCCTGGCTGTAAGTCGCAACTTCGCCGCTGACGTAACCTTCCACCCGGTCGCTCGTCGGTTCCTTGCTGATATAGTTGATCGCCCCGCCGAACGCCACGCGACCATACAGGGCGGATTGCGGACCTTTCACCACCTCGATCCGCTCAAGGTCGACAAGCTTCATGTTGGCAAGGTTGCCGCCGCCAGCAGACGCGATGGATTCCGATGAGATGTCGATCCCGTCCAGCAGGATACCCACGGGAGGACGGCCACGCGTGGCGGGAAGACCGCGGATGTTAGGGCGCACGTCCTGCTGGACAAAGCCCTTGTCCATGAAGATCCCGGGCGTCTGCTTCACGACGTCGGCCATGTCGCGGATGCCCTTGCTTTCGATCGCATCGGAGCTGAAAGCCTGCACCGTCAACGGCACCGACTGCAGCGTTTCTTCACGACGGCGGGCGGTGACGGTAATCTCGGTCAGTTGGCCGCCTTCCTCCGTGCGCGGCGCAGAGCCGCGCTCCTGCGCAAGCGCTGTCCCGGAGTAGGCATGAGCAAGGGCGATGATGCTCGCCGCGCGCATGATGGCGTAGTTCTTCATGGATACAGCCCCCTTTTCGATCTGATTGTTCTGGACCGACGTGTCGATCGTCCCCGGCCAAGGCGGATACGCCGGCTGCGGGATACAGGGGAGAAGTTCACCCGAGGGGCGCCAACCGCCAACTCGTTCGGATCGAGATATTCTTATCGTGGATACTTGCGACGTGGATTACGCATGCAGGCTCTCGCCTGGTGAATATGACAAGATGCCGGACCGCAAATTCGCGGGCCGGCATCGTCCAGTGCGTCTGCGAAGAATTCAGCTCAGCGGGCAGCCGTGCATCGGGCGTGACATGCTGGCCAGCACTTTCCAGTCACCGTCCGTTTTCTGCCAGACGTGGATGTTATCGTATGTCTGGTTGACCGCCGTGCCGTCAGGCATCCGCGTGCGGTGGTTCTGGTAATAGATGATCGCGGTATCGCCAGAGAGGCTGAAGTCGCGGAAGGTCGTCTCGATGACTTCCTTGTCGCGCCCGCGCATCGCCATCTTGCCTGCGCGCAGCTTGTCGATCCGGAAAGGCGTCGTCGTTCCGGCGGTCCAGGCCAGGAAGTTGGGAGAGGCATTGTCGACGTAGAAATCGACCATGCCTTTGCTGCGGCCCTGATAGATGGCCATTTCCTTGGCCCAGATGATGCGCTGGACTGCGGCGGCCTCGCTGGCCTTGCTGAAAGCCTCAGCGGCAAGCAAGCCGCAAGATGCCGCCAGTACACAACACGCAAGCGTCAGTTTACGATGGAAACGCATGGTCGATCCCGTGTCGAGAAAGCATGTGGGGCAGGCGCGCGCGAACGGCGAAATAGCCCAGAAGATAGAGTGCCGCCGCGCAGGTCAGCGCCGGCAAACAGATCTGCGTCAGGGCCAGACCCAGCGCATGGCCGTCCTCCGCGCCGCCACCGCGCGCCGCCGCGACCAGATAAGGGCCAAGCGTCTGGCCCGTGATCGTGTTGAACAGGCCGAATAGCGAAACGCAGATGCCGCGCATATTGCCAGGCACCAGTTCCTGCACGCCGGTCACCATCCCTGTACCAATCATCGGCATGAAGAAGCTGACAAGCCCCAGCGTCATGATCGCTGTCGCCGGCGTCGGCATGAATACCATCAGCGTCGCCGGGAACAGCATGGCGCAAACGGCGAAAAGGTAGAGGAACTTGCCTCCCGGATGCCCATGACGCGACACCCGGTCGACGATCACGCCTGCCAGCAAGGCGCCCAGTGTGCCAAGTACCATACCCACCGAGCCCTGCCACTGCCCGACCTCAGCCGGGATCATCGCAAAGCGACGCATCAGATATGTCGCGCCCCACGCGTTGATGCTGTACGTCATCATCACCAGCATCGCGAAGCCGCCATAGAAGGGCACGAATACGGTCCAGTTGCGCCTCAGATAGGCCAGCACATCGGAAAACGGCACGCGTGCGACAGCGCTGGCCGAGCCCCGCCGCACCGGCTCGCGAAAGGTCATCAGCAGCGCGATCACCGGAATGCCCAGCAGCCCGGACAGCACAAATGCCACACGCCACGCGCTCAGTCCGTCGAGCACCCCGATCCACGCAAAATGGCCTGCGGGAACCGCGCTGACAATCGCCCCGGTCAGCATGATCGAAAGCCCGCCTGCGAACGATTGTCCAAGCAGGTAAATGCTTATCGGCTTTCCACGCTGATCGGGCGGGAACATATCCCCGATCATCGAGACCGCACAGGGCGCCAGCGCCGCTTCGCCCAGCCCCACCAGAAGACGCGCCGTGAACAGTTCTCCGAATGAGCCTGCCAACCCGCCAAGGAACGTCGCCGCGCTCCACACCGCGATGCCCACTATCAGAAGCCGCCGCCGCGAGAAACGATCCGCCATGAGCCCAAGCGGAATACCCGCAACGGCATAGAACAATCCGAACGCCAGCCCCAGCAACAGGCTGATCTGCACATCTGAAATGCCAAGATCGCGCCGCACCGGATCGACCACCAGCGTCAGGATGCCCCGGTCAATCACCGATACGATCGACGCCGCGAACATCGCCACGACCACCCACCATGCCCTCAACCGGCTTGGATAGTCTACCTCGGCAGTACCCACACTCATGCCGGCAGGATGCGCAGCGAGGTATCGGTAGAGGACAGGGCCTCCGCTCCATCCGCCCGCACGACCATCATGTCCTCCACATGGGACGTGCCATAGCCGACCTCGTGATAGGGCATGTCCATGGTGAACACGGTGCCCTCCTCGAACACCATGACCTCCTCGAAGTACGCGGGATCGGGCTCGCTCCCGACCGGCCAGGGCTGGTCGGTATGCTCCAGTCCTACCGGATGCGCCCCACCCAGCCCGCGCTCGAAGCCATGCTGACACAGCACATCGCGGATGATCTCCGATCCGCGTGCATAGGTCATGCCGGGACGCACTTCCGCATAGAAAACCGCAAGCGCAGCCGTGTTCGCCTCTGCCCGACGCGCCACTTCATCGGGCGGCGTGCCGACGACGATCGTGCGACCAACGTCGCCCTTGTAGCCCAGATACTCGCCCACGCTGTCGATCTTGGTCGGCTCATCCTTCTCGACTACGCCTGAATTCAGTCCGCGCTGGTTGACGATGAGCCACAGCGACTTGCCGCCCAGTTCGCCCCATTTGCGCTGGTGCCCAAGGTCGATGTCCTGCAGCGGCTGGCCAACGTGCATGGTGGCTATGGCCGCATCCAGCGCCGCCTCGTTGCGAATTGCCGCCTGCCGCAGAATGGCGATCTCAGGCTCCGATTTGACCATGCGGATTTCTCGGAAAATGTTGAGCGCATCGACCGCCCTGCCATGGAAATCGGCCCCTAACACGCCAGGAACGCGCATGTCGTCGAAGCCCAGTGTCCCGCGCGTCAGCCCCGCCTTGGCCAGCGCATTCGCCAGCGATCCGCCCGCCGAAACGCTGGTCTTGCCCTCATATTCGGCGTAGAGCGCCATGAGCAGACGATCACGGTCGGTCATGCTGTCTTCGCGGATCGCTTTGGCCCAGGGGCTCGGCAAAGGTTCGGGAACAGCCCGTCCTGCTGCGTCCGTTCCGATCGGGTAGCTGAACACCTCGACATTGGGCATCCAGGTCGGCCGGTAGTCCAGATGATAGACCATCGATCCGTTGACGATCAGCGACGCTGGCGCCTCCCGGTTGCGCGGCAGCACTGCGAAGCTCGAATAATGGCGCCCCATCATCGCCGAAATGCCGAGGTGGCTGGAAAGGTAGTAGATGTTGCTGGGGAGCGCCGCAACGAGCCCGTCGAGCCCGTACTTGTCCATGATCCGATCGGCCCGGTCGCGGTGCACCAGCATCTCGCCCCGGCGCGTATGTTCGATCAGTTCGGGGGCCAGCCACCCGGCCAGCGTTCGTTCGCACAAGTCCGCACCATCGATCATCACGTCAACTCCTGACGGGCACCTCGCCTAGTGGTCGGTGGGCGCCCAGTTGCTTTCACTGGAGATGATTGACTCACGGTGCGCGACGGTCACGGAGAACCCGGCGAGTTATTCGTTAGTTGAAAATTTACGGCTATATCATTGTTTAAAGATGACAATTTTCACATTCCAACGACACGGTGCGCCAGTCGTCGTGTTATCGAGCGCCAAATGTCCGACAGGCGAACAGATTCAAATTCGATCTGAGCGATTTCAAAAAACTGTCGTGTCATCGCTCTCAGACAATCAGCCATACCGACGGCATGAGGGCTATAGCCGATCGGATGAGCCTAAAAAGGGGCAAGGCAGATGATGGAAAGCGGCGTTCCCATTCGGTCGGTCAGCCGGACCCTGGGTGTACTTCGGACAATCAACGAATTTGGCAGCGTGTCGATGTCGGAAATCGCCCGACATGAAAATCTGCCCTACCCTACCGCGTTCCGCATCATGCAGACGCTGCTGCACGAAGGGATGATCGAGCGCGAAGATCGCAGCAAGCGCTACCGCCCGACCGCTCTCGTCCAGTCGCTGGCCAGCGGTTACGAAGGGCAGAAGCTGCGCACCGCCGCGCAACCGCTGATGAGTGATCTGACGCGGGAGATCGGCTGGCCGGTGTTCCTGTCCGAACGCGTCGGCCGCCGCTTCGTAATCCGTGCATCGACCCATCACGAAACGACGCTGACCTTCTTCAACTGGAAGCCTGGCTGCACCTTTCCGGTGCTTGGCAGCGTGACCGGGATGGCCTGGCTTGCGTACCAGTCGGAAAACTGCGCGCACGATCTGCTGCGTGGCGAGATGGACCCCGACACCCGCAACGATATGTTCGATGTCGAAGAACTCCTGCGTTCGCTGGAGCAGGTGCGCACGAACGGCTATGCGTGGCGTCCGTCGGTCTACGAACGCAACGGGAAAACCGCCTCGCTGGCCATCCCGATCGTGCGTGACGGCAGCGTCGAAAATGTGCTGACAATGACGTATTTCGCCTCGGCCATGAAGGAAACCGTGGCTGTCGACCGATACCTCGACCGCTTGCGCAGTTCCGCCGAAACCATCGCAACCACACCTTTGCACTGAACCGTCATACCGGCCGCAGGGCTGCAAGATCGCGCGCAACACGCCGCAATGCAGGCAAGTAGCGTGAGTGCAGGTCGGCCATCGTCACCCGGTCTGCCTGCGTGCCGATGTTGACGGCTGCGATCACGCGGCCGTCGACGATTACCGGCACTGCAACCGAGCGCAAGCCGCGCTCCAGTTCCTGATCCATGATCGCGTAGCCTTCCTGTGCAACGTGATCGAGTATCTCCAGCAAGGCCGAGGGCTCCGTCACCGTCCGGTCGGTGCGCGCGGTCAACTCCGTTCGCCGTAGGTAAGCCTGCTGCGACGGCCGGTCGAGCCCCGCCAGTATGACCCGGCCCATCGATGTGCAGTAGAGCGGGAGCCGGCTACCCACTCGCAACGCGATAGACATGATCCGCGAAACTTCCGCCCGCGCAACGTAATAGACCTCGTCCTCCTCGATCACGCCAAGTGAGCAGGATTCGTGCAGATCGTCGCGAAGCTGGTCCAGCAAAGGCTGCGCGCGCATCGCGAGGCTACTGGACGAAAGATACGCGAAACCCAGCGCCAGCACCTTTGGCCGCAGCGCGTAGAGCGTCCCGTCCTGCACGGCGTACCCCAGTCTGACCAGAGTGTGCAGGCAGCGCTTTACCGCCGGACGGCTTAACCCCGTCAGTCGCGCCGCCTGGGCAATCGTCATTGGCCGCTCCCCATCGGCAAAGCAGCGTAAAACCGCAAGCCCGCGGGCAAGGGAGGTCATGAACTCCGGATCGCCTTGGGCATCCATTTGTCCGAAATCCTGCATTGGCACACCTAATCAACCGATTACCGGACAATATAACGTTTACCGATTGACGCAATACCGGACCGCGCCAAGATGCAAATCAACATCAATCAAAGCCTTTGGAGAGTCGGATGATCGACAAGGCCATCGACGGCGCCGCTGCGGCCGTCGCAGATATTCATGACGGTGCTTCGGTGATGATCGGCGGTTTCGGCACCGCGGGCATGCCCGATGAACTGATCGACGCGCTGATCGCACGCGGCGTCGGCGACCTCACCATCATCAACAACAATGCCGGAAACGGAGAACACGGTGTCGCCGCGCTGATCCGCGAAGGACGAGTGCGCAAGATCGTCTGCTCGTTCCCTCGTCAGTCGGACTCGCACCATTTCGACGCCGCCTATCGCGCCGGAAAGATCGAACTGGAGCTGGTTCCGCAAGGCAATCTGGCTGCGCGTATTCAGGCCGCCGGGGCAGGGCTTGGCGCGATCTTTACGCCGACCGGCTATGGCACCCTGCTGGCCGAAGGCAAGGAAGTGCGCGAGATCGATGGCAAGCATTATGTGCTCGAATACCCGATTCACGCCGATTTTGCGCTGATCAAGGCGCACAAGGGCGACCGCTGGGGCAACCTCGTGTTCCGCAAGACTGCCCGCAATTTCGGGCCGATCATGGCGATGGCAGCGAAGACCACCATCGCGCAGGTTGCGCAGATCGTGCCGCTTGGCGATCTCGACCCCGAAGTCGTGGTGACGCCGGGTATCTTCGTCCAGCGCGTTGTTCCAATCGTTTCTGACAATATCGCCATAGCTGCCTGAAAGGAGAGGATAAAATGAATCGCCTCAACCGCGATCAGATGGCCGCCCGCGTGGCCCGCGACATTCCCGAAGGTGCCTACGTCAACCTCGGCATCGGCCTGCCCACCAAGGTCGCCAACTACTTGCCAGCCGAGCGCGAGATATTCCTGCAGAGTGAAAACGGCCTGCTGGGAATGGGGCCCGCCCCTGCTCCCGGCGAGGAAGACTGGGAACTTATAAACGCTGGAAAACAAGCAGTTACGCTGCTAACCGGAGGGTGTTTCTTCCATCATGCAGACAGCTTCGCGATGATGCGCGGCGGGCATCTGGACATCTGTGTTCTGGGTGCTTTCCAGGTTTCGACAACCGGCGACCTTGCCAACTGGCACACCGGGGCGCCTGATGCGATTCCGGCCGTCGGCGGGGCCATGGACCTTGCCATCGGCGCCAAGCAAACCTTTGTTATGATGGAACTTCTGACCAAGCAGGGCGAGAGCAAGCTGGTCGAGGAATGCACTTATCCGCTGACCGGTCTGGGCTGCGTATCGCGGGTCTATACCGATCTGGCCGTGTTTGACGTCGGCCCCGACGGAGCAAGCGTCATCGAGATGGTCGAAGGGCTGACAATCGAGGAATTGCAGCGGGTTACCGGCCTTAACCTGAACTTTTCCAAGTCCGTCGAAGCCGCCTGAGCGCGCGGCACCCAAACGGCACCTAACGGCACTCAACGCACCCCTAAGGGGGGCATAGGACGACCCTGACATGACGCAAGCATTCATCTGCGACGCCATCCGCACGCCCATCGGCCGCTACGGCGGTGGCCTGTCGAAAATCCGCGCCGACGACCTCGGAGCCGTGCCGATGCGCACGCTGATCGAGCGCAACCCCTCGCTCGACCCCGCCGCCATCGAGGAGGTCTTCTACGGCTGCGCCAACCAGTCCGGCGAAGACAATCGCAACGTCGCGCGCATGAGCCTGCTGCTGGCGGGGCTGCCGCATACGGTGCCCGGCGTCACGCTCAATCGCCTGTGCGCATCCGGCCTTGAAGCGGTGGGCACGGCGGCGCGCGCGATCCGCAATGACGAAATGGCGCTGGCCATTGCCGGCGGCGTCGAGAGCATGACGCGCGCGCCCTTCGTCATGGGCAAGTCCGACAGCGCGTTTGGACGCGCGCAGAAGCTTGAGGACACGACGATGGGCTGGCGCTTCGTCAACCCGGCGCTCGATGCCCTCTACGGCACCGAGACGATGCCCCGCACCGGCGAGAATGTGGCGCAGGATCACGGCATCAGCCGTGCCGATCAGGATGCCTTCGCCCTGCGCAGCCAGCAGCGGGCTGCAGCCGCGCAGGCAAATGGCTTCTTCGCCGAGGAAATCGTGCCCGTCACCGTGCCGGGCAAGAAGCGCGGCGAGACGCTGGAAGTATCCATCGACGAGCACCCCCGCGCCGACACCACCATCGAAGCGCTGCAAAAGCTCAAGCCCCTGTTCGGCCCCGAAGGCACCGTGACCGCAGGCAATGCATCGGGCATCAACGATGGCGCCGCAGCGATGTTCGTCGCCAGCGAAGCCGCCGCCAAGGCCCATGGCCTGACGCCGCGCGCGCGCATTCTCGGCATGGCCTCTATAGGTGTCGAGCCTCGCGTCATGGGCATCGGCCCGCTGCCCGCGACGCTCAAACTGATGGACCGCCTTGGTCTGACCATCGCAGATTTCGATGCGATCGAGCTGAACGAGGCTTTCGCCAGTCAAGGCCTTGCCGTCATGCGCGGTCTGGGCCTGCCGGACGACGCGCCGCATGTGAACCCCAACGGCGGCGCGATCGCACTGGGCCACCCGCTGGGCATGTCGGGTGCCCGCATCGCCATGAGCCTTGTCCATCAGCTGGAAAAGACCGGCGGCAAGCGCGGCCTTGCTACCCTTTGCATCGGCGTGGGCATGGGCCTGGCGCTGGCGGTGGAGCGGGTCTGATCCGTGGGTAATTCCTCCCCGAGCTTTCTCGGGGAGGAATGGGTTCAGACCAGTTCCTTGAGCGGCACGCCCGCGTCGGCCAGCTGCTCCACGTCCGGCGTG